>NZ_CP139979.1:2505000-3705000 GCF_034424525.1 Sphingobium yanoikuyae | reverse complement strand
CAGGCCGAGTCGGAACTGGGTCAGGCGATTCTGGGTGCGCCGCGTGACCGTCGCCTGTGGGTCGCGGGCCGTGCGAAGATCGATGACTGGGGCAGCCGACCCGCCGCAGAGCTGCATCTGGAGGACGCCGCGTGGGCAGATTGAGAAAGATTGCAATTTTCTTGGCGTTAGGGGGTTGACCCTTTCGCCGGTCCCGCCTAATTGCGCCTTCGCTTCGCAGCGCTGCCACGGCGGCGACAACGAACGGCCCCTTCGTCTAGCGGTTAGGACGCGGCCCTTTCACGGCTGAAACACGGGTTCGATTCCCGTAGGGGTCACCACCTTCATGACAAGGTGGTGCATCGCTCTGAGAGCGAACCTTTCCCTGTCAGGGACCATCCAGCAGCATATATTGCCGATCGGTTCACGCACCGGCATTTGGTTTCCACGCGCGGCGCCCCCTCTTGTGGTTGATGGCCGAACCGCATGGAGATTGCGAAAAAAAAGGCCCGAAGCCATATGAAGCTCCGGGCCAAGAAAAGGTTGCCCCACCGGGGCCTCCTTCGGGTCGCGCTGATTCCATAGGGAAATCTCCTCGGCATGGCCGTGATGCAGATCACATATTTTCCGAGAATCATCCTGCCCTCCTGTTCATCCGGAGCGCATAGGCTATGCCGGTAACGGAACGATCGATCGTCACCGAGGAGTGAAGGATTGCAGGTCGAGGAACAGGTCGAGGTGCTGGCAGCGGTTTTCCGATGTGATCGGAAGGCGGCGGAGCTGCTGCGCCGCGTGCTGGTTCCGCAGCAGGTCGGCGCCAAGCAGATATTGGCCCGGCAAGGGGAAGCGTCGCACCATTGCTGGCTGATCGTCGACGGCTGCGTGGCGGTGCAGACCTTTGGCATCGACGGCCAGCGCCAGCAATTGGCGCGTCATGGGCCGGGGGAGTTTTTCGGCGCCTATCCAGCGCCCACGACGCACCGGGCCGAGATAGAGGTGCTGGTCGAAAGCCGCCTGTTGCGCGCGGAGGCACAATCGCTGGCCGCGCTGGTGGCGGGCGATGCGCAGATCGGCGCGGGCATGGCCTGGCTGCTGGCGCGCCAGCTCGATCGGGCGCTGGATAGAATGGCGACCCGGTCCACCTATAGCGCGGCCGGGCGGGTCTATAGCGAATTGCTCGCGCTGGCCGATGGTCGCGATCATATCGTGCCCGCGCCGCAGGTCACCACCCTGGCGCTGAGCGCGAATACGACCCGCGAGACCGCGTCCCGCGCGATCGCCGTGCTGATTCGGCGCGGCATCGTCAGTCGGGAAGATGGTCAGATGCAGATCCATGCGCCGCGCATGCTGGCGGACATGGTCGTCTGAAGGCGCGCGCCGTCAGCTGGACGGCGGATAATAATGGCCGACCGGGCAATCGCCCTGGCGGGTCATCACTTCACCGGCAATCTCGAACCGATATCCGGGGCCTTGCAGCGCCATGGCGGCGGCCTGTGGCCAGGGCATGCAGATGCTACCGGCCGGTGCGGCTGGCGCCAGGAGCAGCGCCAGGCAGTCCTCGCCATCGATCGGATCGTTCGGCATGACCGTTTGATATTCCAGCGCCAGCCCATGGTCCGGCCAGTCCTTCAGGATCAGGCTGGCCTGGAGCATGGCGGTGGCCATATCGTCGAATGCCTCGAAATGCAGGCCATTGGCGCTTTCGCGCATGGTTGGCGCGAGGCGCGTCGTCGATGCCAGCACAGCCTTGTTGGCGGCCATGGGCAGCGCATCGCCAGAGGGAGGCATTGATTGTTCGAGGATGATCTTGCGCACGGGCAATGTGCGTGACTGCCACAGCCGATAGGCAGGGGCAGGCTGATCCGAGGCGCGACCGATATGCAGTGCGATGGCCTGTGTCGCAAAGGCGTCGGCACGGCGCAGCGCCAGTCCCATGGCGATCTCGCACCCCTTGTCGATCGCCGCGTTGGACAGGCTGGTGATGGCGTCGGGCGCGTCCAGGCTGTCGGCCATGTCGATCAGCCGATCGAAGCGGGCGAGCCAATGGTCACCGAACCGGCCGACCGAGCTTTGCCGAAAGACGTCGAGACTTGTCGGCAGGACGATGTGCAACTGGATGCCCCGGAAAAGGGCGCATTCGGCGATCAGGATATCGGCGCCCGCGGCGAGCGCCCCGAAGGCGGCACCCGGCGCAATCTGGTCGAGTGCCGCCTCGATCTTGCCGCGCGCTTCCTCCTCATTGTCCGGCAGGCCGATGATGCCGCTGAAATAGAGGCTGGGTGGCGGGCGCAGCGGATCGAGGATTGCGGTCGAGCGCCCCTGCCTGGTCAATATCTCGTGGAATTGCCGCAGGGTTGCGGCATGATCTTCCCAGGCATCCGGCGCGGCCGTCATGGCCTGTGTCAGGGCGGCCTGCGCTGCGGCCTCGTCACCCAGCAGCAGATGGGCTTCGGCCGCTGTCGCCGCCAGCCAGTAGCGCGTCTCCTGCACATGATCGCCGCTGTCGAGCAGTGTCAGCACCTGGCGGGCGAGGTCGGCCGCGTCGGCGGGGTGATCGTTCAGAAAGGCGAGGGTGGCGGCATTGATGAGCGGATAGGTGGCGCGGCAGTCGCTGGCCGCCTGGAGATAGGCCTGTCGCGCCTCGTCCAGCAGCGCGGCGCGTTCGGCGCCCTCGCTGCGCAGCGCCCGATCCTTGAGCAGCCGGCCCTTGAGGGTCAGCGCATCCCTGTCGCGTGACGGCAGCAAGCCCGCCGCGCCGAACATTGTCCAGGCGCGAACGGTGTCGCCGCTGCGTGCGACCCTGCGGATCTGCGCAAGGATCGGAAGGATCATGTCGCCACCACCCCGTCGCCGCGCTCAGTCTTCCTTGGGCGGTGGATTCTTGATGTCAGGGTCGATCGACAGCGGGATCCATTTGGGTTCGGTGGCACTGGGATTTTGCAGCAGGTCGATATTGATGTTGAAGCCGTGCCGCGTGCCATATTTGCCGCCCTGGTTGTAGCGTGCCTGGAACCGGACGGTCTTGTAGCGGTCCTGATCGGCGTGATAATCATCATAGATCAAGCCGCCGTAAAAGGAAGAGAGCGGCTCCTCGGTCGTGATGGCGTCGTAATTTTTCGAGAAGAACAGCTGATCGCCGATCAGGTTGATTTCCACGATCGAATTTTCGGTGATGGCGATATAGTCATGATCGGTGACGCCGGGCTGTTCATAGCGCAGCGAAACCCAACCCTTCTCACCCCTTAGCGCGACGTTGAACTGCAGCGGCGCGACGCCATCTTCCAGTTCGACCTCGATCAATGGCGCCAGGCCATATTGGGTATAATTCAGCGTCGACATCTTATTTGCTCCCCTTCGTCAATGGTTTGGCCAGCTTGCCCTGCCAGACCTGCCAGTCCTTGTTCGCCGGATCGCGCGCCACCAGGTCGGCGACGTCGGCGCGGGCCTCGGCGCGCAACGCCTTGGCGCGATCGGTTTCACCCAGATCATAGAGCAGGTTCGACATGGAATAGCGCGCGAGCATCCAGTCCTGCAGATAACCGGCATTTTTCGGATCGCGCCGGAGCAGCGACCGCAGGATCGCGTCCTGCTTTTCGCGCTGCACCAGTGCCGCCCGGTCATCCCCCTGCAGGCGCAGCGCGTCCGCCATCCAGGCATGGCGATTGGCGAGGTCCGCGGCGATCGCCGGATCGCCGGGCGCCAGGCGCTGGACCCGCATCATGGTGTCGAGCGCGCCCTTGCAGCTTTGCAATGTTCTGTCGGGATTCTTCCTGGCGAGGGCGATGGTGCAGATATTGCCCTGCGCATAGCCCAGTTCCCGCCAATAGGCGTCGTTCGCCGGACGCAACTGCACCAGCCTTTCGGCCAGCGCCTGATAGGATTGGAAGCGTGTCAGGGCGGCGTCGTTCCGATCGCGGATAAAATCGACATAGCCGAGCCAGAATTCGCTCTGGGCATGGGCGAACAGGCGTTGCGGATCGTTCGGTGCGGCGGCCAGCAGGGTTGAAGTGACGCGATAGGCCTCGCGAAACTGGGCGATGGCTTCGGGCGTGTCGCCGCGTTTGAAATCATCCTCGCCCATGGCCTGCAGGATACGGGCGCGCCGTTCGAGCGAATCGCCCGGCAATGTTTCCAGGTCGGGCTGGTCGGCATAATAAGCGAGCGCACGCTTGTTCACCGTCTGCAGCACGTCGAGCCGGCCAACGCCCTCCAGCTTTTCCCGCAGATCGGTCAGCATGAATTCGATCAGTCCCTCTGCCTGCTGGCGCTGGCTTTCTGCCTCGCTCCTTGCCCGCGCGACAAAGACCAGCATTGCCGCCATCAATAGGACAAGAAAAAGCGCAACAAATGTGACGGCTATCACACGGCGCAACTGGCGCTGGGCGTCGCGCTGGATGATCTGGTCAAGCGGTACGCCGGTCAGGCCGGCGACGATCTTCAACCGGGCCAGTTTGGGGCCGTCGCTGTCGGCGCGAAAATCGGCGGCGATCGGTTCACGCTCTATGCCATCGGCATCGCGCGCGATCAGCGCGGCGGGAAAGCTGTCGGCCGGCTCACCCGCGACCAGCGCGGCGATGATCGGCCGGTCGGGATGAAGTTCGCGGAACAGCGCGATTTCCGCATTGACCCAGCGCGAGGCCTTCGCCGCTGGCGAGCATAGCACCAGCAGGGCGTCCGACTGGGACAGGGCCAGGCGCACCTGTTCGTCGAGGCTGGAAGCGGCCGGCAATTCGGCGCGATCGCGAAAGATCGGGGTCAGCCGGCGCGGGACCGCCGCCCGGCCGGCCTGTATGCCGACCAGTCGCCTGGGCATCCGGTAGGTTTCCAGCCAATGATGCAGTTTTCCCGCCGCGCGCTCGTCGGCATGGCTGTAGCTCAGAAAAGCACGATATTGGCGCGCGCCGACCGTGGCAGGCGCCTCCTTGACCTTGTTCATGCGCGACCCGCACTCACTCTATTGTCCCCCACCTGTCATTGTCGGCGTGAGCCCGGTCGGCGATACATGGTCGCCATCTTGTCGGACCCCGCCGCAATCTCCTTGGGGTGTGCCAGAAAAACATGATTCATCAAGGGGAAGCGTCGTATCGTCGGGATGACGCGGTCTTTGGCGGACGCCTAGACGTCGCTCATCCCGGCCGCTTCGCGATCGTCGGCGCCCAGCGCGACGAACTGCTCGATCAGCCAGGATGCGGCCGGGCCGGGCGGGGTGTCGCGGCGCCAGATGCCCGAGAAGCGATAGGTGCCGCCGGGATGATCGGGCATGGCGAGCCGCACCAATGTGCCCGCGACCAGATCCGCCTCGATCATCGGCAGCGGCATATTGCCCCAGCCAATGCCTTCGCGCAGCAGCGCATGCTTCGCGCCCAGATCGGCAAGGCGCCAGGTCTTGGGGCTGGCGACCGAGAAATCGCGGCCTTCGGTAAAGCGCGACCGGTCGGTCAGCACCAACTGGGTATAGTCGCGACCGGCACCCGGCGCGATCGCCTCCATCCGGCCGAGCGGATGGTCGGGCGCGGCCACCGGGACCATCGGCACCAGTCCGGCGGACATGCTCTCAATCCCCTCGACCCCGGCCGACAGCGGCCCGGAAATGCCGATCACCGCGCCCCGGTCCAGCACCATCGCCACGATCGCGCCCAGCGCCTCGGCATGGAGGCGCAGCTGCACCGTGGGAAATTCCTTGGCAAAGGCGCGGAGCACCTTGCCCAGCCGCTCGGCCGGCAACATCACGTCGACGGCCAGATTGACCTCCGCCTCCAGCCCGTCGAGCAGGCCCTTCACCTTGGCGCGCAGCCCGTCCATGCCATGGGCGATGCTGCGCGCCTCGGCCAGCAGCGCGCGGCCGGCGACGGTGAGCTGCGGCTTGCGCGTGCCTTCACGCTCGAACAGCAGCACGCCCAGCTGCGCCTCCAGATTGGCGATGCCATAGCTGATGACCGACACGGCGCGATTGAGCTTGCGCCCGGCGGCGGCGAAGCTGCCAGTGTCGACGATGGTGAGGAAGATGCGCAGCTGGTCGAAGGTCGGGGTGCCGGGATTGTTCACTGTTCGATTTCCTGGAACGTTTCGATGGATTTTATCCATCTGAACGGAAATGCGTTCAAGCGCTAATTGGGTCTTCGACAGGGCGGCCCCATCATGGATGCACCGCCCGCAGGAGACACAAGATGATCGAACTTCGTCCTTTCGACAGCCTGGGCGGCGCCAATCATGGCTGGCTGGATGCCAAGCATCATTTCTCGTTCGCCGGCTATCATGATCCCGCCCGCGTCCATTGGGGCAATCTGCGCGTCTGGAATGACGACACGATCGCGCCGGGCACCGGCTTTCCGCCGCACCCGCACCGCGACATGGAAATCATCACCTATGTCCGCGAAGGCGCGATCACCCATCAGGACAATCTGGGCAACAAGGGCCGGACCGAGGCGGGCGATGTGCAGGTCATGTCGGCCGGCACCGGCATCACCCATTCGGAATATAATCGCGAGGATGTGACGACGCAGATCTTCCAGATCTGGATCATCCCGACCCGCGACGGCGAAGCACCCAGCTGGGGCTCGCGTCCCTTCCCCAAGGGCGAGCGCAGCGGCCAGTTCGTGACGCTGGCGTCGGGTTACGGGAATGACAATGACGCGCTGCCGATCCGTACCGATGCGCGGGTTGTCGCCGCGACGCTGAAGGCGGGCGAGAGCGCCGAATATCCGATCGGCAAGGATCGCAAGGCCTATCTGGTCCCGGCCACCGGCGCGATCCAGATCGACGATGTGCGGGCCAATGCCCGCGACGGCGTGGCGATCCAGGATCTGGATGTCATCCGCGTGACGGCGATCGAGGATAGCGAGATCGTGTTGGTCGACGCGGCCTGACGATAAAAGGGGAGGGGCGCGGGTAATGCGCCCCTTCTTTTCCAGAATATAGAACAGAGTGACCGATTTTATCTGGCTGATCCTGAAAGCGCCATCGCGCTAGAAGGAAGGCAAGAAAACGGTCCAGACGAACAGGGAGCCTTCTCATGCTGAACATCGCCACCCCGCGCCTCAGCTCCGCCGAATGGCAGGACGTGAAGGCCACCCTGAGCGCCGTTGCCGATTGCGGCTGTGGCGAACCGGCGGCGGCCGGCCCGGTCCGCTCGCGGATCGGCCATGCGCTCGACGCGATCCTGGGACCGAAAAAGGCCCAGCCGGTGACGCTGGCCCCGCATCTGCACGATGTCCGCGAATTTCTCTGCGAATCCGGCCGCACCCGCGCGATCGCCGAACGCCATGTCCCCGCACTCGCCGCGCAGGGCTATAGCCGCGCCCAGATCGAGGCGCTGGCGCTGCTCGGCGCCTGACCCCATTTTCCGAAAAGAGGATAAGTCCCATGTCCATCCGCACTTCAGAGGTCGACGGCGTCGATCTGGTCATCCTGCCCCCGGTCCGCGATCTGGGCGATGGCTTCTCGGTCCGCCGCGCGCTGCCGTCCGCGCATCGCCGCATGGTCGGCCCCTTCATCTTCTTCGACCAGATGGGCGAGGCGACCTTCAACAGCGGCGAGGGGCTGGACGTGCGCCCGCATCCGCATATTGGCCTCGCCACCGTCACCTATCTGCTGGAGGGTGAAATCCTGCACCGCGACAGCGTCGGATCGGTCCAGTCGATCCGCCCCGGCGAGGTCAACTGGATGACCGCGGGCAGCGGCATCGTCCATAGCGAGCGCACCAGCGAGGAAAATCGCGCCAAGGGCGGCAAGCTGTTCGGCCTGCAGACCTGGGTTGCGCTGCCGACGCAGGCGGAGGAAGTCGATCCGGGCTTCGCCCATCACAAGGCCGACGAAATCCCGACGATCGAGGATGCGGGCACGCGCCTGACCCTGATCGCCGGCAGCTCCGATGGTCTGGTGTCCCCGGTGAAGACCTTCTCCGACATGGTCTACGCCGATATCGCGCTGCAGGACGGCGCCCGTTATCAGCTCAAGGCCGAGCATGTCGAACGCGCCATCTATGTGGTGCAGGGCGAAGTCGAGGTGATCGGCCAGACCGGCGGCTTCGCGAGCGGCGAACTGGTGGTGTTCAAGCCCGGCGCGGAGATCATCCTGCGCGCCAGGGGCGCGACCCGGCTGATGCTGATGGGCGGCGAACCGCTGCCCGAGAAGCGCCATATCTTCTGGAACTTCGTTTCTTCCTCGCCCGAGCGGATCGAGCAGGCCAAGGCCGATTGGCAGGCCCAGCGCTTCGCCCCGGTGCCGGAAGAGCATGAATTCATCCCCCTCCCGGCATAAGGAGCAGCATCATGGCCCAGGGTAGCGCCCATATCGGCAAGGACCGGTATCGCACGGAGATCGTCGTCGGCGGTCATGCCATCACCGCCGACGAGCCGGAGGCGCTGGGCGGCGCCAATCTTGGCCCGGCGCCCTATGACCTGCTGCTGGCGGCGCTGGGGGCCTGCACCGCAATCACGCTGCGCATGTATCGGAGAAGAAGGGGTGGGCGCTTGAATCGCTCGACGTCGCGCTGCGCCTGTCGGGCAAGGAGGAGAAGCGGATCGACCGGACCCTGACGATCGTCGGGCTGGACGCGGAACAGCGGGCACGGCTGGCCGACGTCGCCGAGCGGACCCCGGTCACATTGACCTTGAAACAGGGCCTGCCGATCGCGACGACGCTGGCCTGATCGCGTTGGTGGTCAGGTCTGGAGCCTGGCCACGATCGCCCTGGCGGCGCGGGTGACATCGTCCCAGGTGATGTCGAAGCCGGCATCATTGCCATAATAGGGGTCGGTGACCCCGCTGCCCTCGCGCCCCGGCACCAGGTCCATCAGCAGCGACAGGCTGGCGGTCCCGTCGGCGGGGCGGATGCGGCGCAGATTGGCGAGATTGTCGCTGTCGAGCGCGAAGATATGGGTGAAGCGGTGGAAATCCGCCGGCTTCGCCTGCCGCCCGCGATAGCCACTGATGTCGATGCCATGGCGCCGCGCTACCGCCTGCGCGCGCGGATCGGGCGCGTCGCCGACATGCCAGTCGCCAGTGCCGGCCGAATCCACCACTATGTCCAGTCCGGCCTGTTCGGCCTCCGCCCGCAGCGCGGCTTCGGCGAGCGGGGAGCGACAGATATTGCCGAGGCAGACGAACAGGACCGACGCCTGCGTCATTCGGCGGCGGCCGTGCTGAGGCCAAGAGCGGGGATGCCGATCGAGCGGCGGCCGCCGAAATCGGTGCGCGCGACGATCACGCCCAGCTTCTCCATATATTCGATCAGCCGGCGCACACGGCCGGGCGAGCTGGTGCCATAGGCGCGGGCCAGCACCGTATCCTCGGGGCAGGGCTCGCCCTCCATCGCCGCGCGGGCGATCAGCAGGAAGGGCGCCAGCATATCCTCGGGCACCGGATCGGCGGCGCGGATCGGCTCTTCCCAGCGCGGGTCGGCCGAATCGCTCATGCCGGCGAGCGCCATGGCGAAGCGCTTGCGGAAGGCGGGCAGGTCGAGCGGCGGCTTGCGCAGCCCCTTCATCCGGCAGCGGACGCCGAAATCCTGGAACAGGGCGGCGACGCTGGGGACGGCTTCGCCCAGGTCCGCGACGATTTCGTCCAGCACGGCGATCACGATCGGCTCATTCTCGCCGAAATCCAGTTCCGGCGCGGCGGGCTTGGCCGACGGCACATCGGCAAGCTGGCGCATGATCTCCTCGGCCGGGCGTGCCGGCGGTTCGGCGCGGGGTGGGGGCGGCGGCATCGATTCTTCCTCGACCCGCGCGAACAGCAATTCCTGAAAATCCTCGCCGGTGGTGATCGGCGGCGGCATCAGCTTGTGCGTGCCGCCGCGCGTGCCGGTCTTTACCGCACCGATCTTCACCGCCACCGGGCGGCGGGCGATCGCGGGCCCAAGCCCCAGGAAACGGCCACGCTCCAGATCGCGGATCTGCTCCGCCTGGCGGCGCTCCATGCCCAGCAGGTCGGCGGCACGGGCCATGTCGATGTCCAGGAAGGTGCGGCCCATCAGGAAGTTGGAGGCTTCGGCCGCGACATTCTTGGCCAGCTTGGCCAGGCGCTGGGTGGCGATGACGCCGGCCAGGCCGCGCTTGCGGCCACGACACATCAGGTTGGTCATGGCGGCGAGCGACAGGCGCCGGGCCTCGTCCGATACATCGCCGGCGGCGACCGGGGCGAACATCTGCGCCTCGTCCACCACCACCAAGGCGGGATACCAATGGTCGCGCGGCGCATCGAACAGGGTCGACAGGAAGGTCGCGGCGCAGCGCATCTGCGCTTCCAGTTCCAACGACTCGAGGCTCAGCACCACCGACGCGCGATGTTCGCGGATGCGGGCCGCCATCTTGACGATCTCGCGCTCATTATAATCGCCGGCATCGATCACGACATGGCCATATTCGTCGGCCAGGGTGACGAAATCGCCTTCCGGGTCGATCACCACCTGCTGCACCATCGGCGCGCTTTCCTCCAGCAGGCGGCGCAGAAGATGCGACTTGCCCGACCCGGAATTGCCCTGGACGAGCAGACGGGTGGCAAGCAGTTCCTCGACATCGACCAGCACGGGATTGCCCGTGCCGTCATTTCCTATGCTGATGCTGGCGGTCACGAACGTCCTTTGGCCCAGCCTGTGGCCTGCGCGCAACCCGTATTGGGCAGTTTGCCAGCGTTGGCCGCGTAATATCTTGACCATCGCATTGTTGCGATGCAGCATCGATCCATCATGGAGAGCATAAACCCCGCCCAATCCGCGCCTGCGATCACGCAGAATCCCGACATCCGTTATCTGGGACGCCTGCTGGGCGATGTCATTCGGGCCTATGGCGGGGAGAAACTCTACAAGCAGACCGAATATATCCGCTCCGCCTCGGTCGACCGCGCGCGCGGGCTGCAGGGGGCGGACCTGACAGACACGGGCCTCGATGCCCTCAATCTCGACGACACGCTCAACTTCACCCGCGGCTTCATGCTGTTCTCGATGCTCGCCAATCTGGCCGAGGATCGGCAGGGCGTGGCGGCGGAACCGGGCGCCGATGTCGCGTCGGCGGTGGCCAAGCTCGAATCGCATGGCATCGGCAAGGATGCTGTCCTGGAATTGCTGTCGCACAGCCTGATCGTGCCGGTGCTGACCGCCCACCCGACCGAGGTGCGGCGCAAAAGCATGATCGACCACAAGAATCGCATCGCCGACCTGATGCAGCTGAAGGATGCCGGGCGGACCGAGACGGATGATGGCGAGAATCTGGACGAGGCGATCTTCCGCCAGATCGCGCTGCTGTGGCAGACGCGCCCGCTGCGCCGCGAAAAGCTGTTCGTGCAGGACGAGATCGACAATGTCCTGACCTATTTCCGCGATATCTTCCTGCCCACGCTGCCGGCGCTCTATGGCCGGTGGGAGCGGGTGCTGGGCGCACGGCCGCACAGCTTCCTGCGGGTCGGCAACTGGATCGGCGGCGACCGTGACGGCAACCCGTTCGTCCAGGCGCCGCAGCTGCGATCGGCGCTGGGCCGGGGCTGCGAGGCGGCGCTGGCCTATTATATGGAATCGATCCATGCGCTGGGTGCGGAACTGTCGGTCTCGACCGAACTCGCCCATGTGCCCGAAGCGGTGCTGGCGCTGGCGGAGGCGAGCGGCGACGCATCGCCCAGCCGGCAGGACGAGCCCTATCGCCGCGCCATTTCGGGCATTTATGCGCGACTGGCGACCACCTATGTCCATCTGGTCGGCAAGGCCCCGCCGCGCCCGTCGGCGCTGAAGGGCGAGCCCTACGCCGCGCCGGGCGATTTCCGCCGCGACCTCGTCACCGTGGCGCAGGGGCTGGCGAGCGAGGGCGATGGCGCGCTGTCGACCGGCGGCGCGCTCGGCCGGCTGATCCGCGCGGTCGAAACCTTCGGCTTCCATCTCGCCACGCTCGACATGCGGCAGAATAGCGACGTGCATCAGCGCGTGGTCGCCGAACTGCTGAAGGTCGCCGGGGTCGAGGCGGATTATGCCGGGCTGGACGAATTTGCCCGCATCGCCCTGTTGCGCAGGGAACTGGCGACGAACCGGCCGCTCGGCACGCGCTTTTCGGAATATTCCGAGGAAACGGCGTCGGAGCTGGCGATCGTCCATGCCGCAGCCGAGGCGCACCGCACCTATGGGCCGCAGTGCATCACCCATTATATCATTTCCAAGGCCGAAAGCGTGTCCGACATGCTGGAGGTCAATATCCTGCTGAAGGAAGCGGGACTGTGGCGCGCGCCGGAAAATGGCGACCCGGCCAAGGCGGCGATCATGTCGATCCCGCTGTTCGAGACGATCGGCGACCTTGAGGCCGCGCCCAAGATCATGACCGCCTATTTCGGCCTGCCCGAAATTGCCGGGGTGGTGCAGGCGCGCGGCCATCAGGAAGTGATGATCGGCTATTCCGACAGCAACAAGGATGGCGGCTATATCACCTCGACCTGGAGCCTCTACAAGGCGAGCCAGGCGCTGGAGCCGGTCTTTGCCGAGGCCGGGGCGGCGATGCAGCTGTTCCATGGTCGCGGTGGCGCGGTCGGGCGCGGCGGCGGTTCGGCGTTCAAGGCGATCCAGGCGCAGCCGCGCGGCAGCGTGCAGGGGCGCATCCGCATCACCGAGCAGGGCGAGGTGATCGCGGCCAAGTTCGGCGCGCGCGACGTGGCGATGACCAATCTGGAAGCGATGACCAGCGCGACCCTGCTGGCCAGCCTGGAACCCGAAGGCGTGTCGGCGAAGGATGCCGCCCGCTTTGCCGCGGCGATGGACGAGCTGTCGAAGAACGCCTTCACCGCCTATCGCGATCTGGTCTACGGCACCGATGGGTTCAAGGAATTCTTCCGCCAGCTCACCCCGATCCAGGAAATCTCCGGCCTCAAGATCGGGTCGCGTCCGGCGAGCCGGACCAAGAGCACCGCGATCGAGGATCTGCGCGCCATTCCCTGGGTGTTCAGCTGGGCACAGGCCCGCGTCATGCTGCCGGGCTGGTATGGTTTCGGCCATGCGATCGCCGCGTTCGAGGACAAGGCGCTGCTGGCGGACATGGCGCAGCACTGGTCCTTCCTGCAGTCGGCGCTGGCCAATCTGGAGATGGTGCTGGCGAAGTCCGACCTCGGCATTGCGGCGCGATATCTGCCGCTGGTCGAGGACCAGGCCAAGGCGGAAACGCTGTTCGGGCGTATCCGCGAAGGCTGGTCGCTGACCCATGACGGGCTGCTGGCGGCCACCGGCCAGTCGCGCCTGCTGGAACGGAGCCCGACGACCGAGACGTCGATCCGGCTGCGGCTTCCCTATATCGAGCCGCTCAATCTGCTGCAGGTCGAACTGCTCAAGCGCTATCGCGCCGGCGAGGATGATGCCCGGATCAAGGAAGGCATCGAACTGTCGATCAACGCGATCGCGACCGCGCTGCGCAACAGCGGTTGAACTGGAATGCTACGGAGCGGGTTGGGGATGGCCGACCCGCTCTGTAGGATTTGCCGCGCTTAACTTCGCACATTTCCCGCACATTTTGATCGTATCGATCAATTGTGGGAAATCATGTTGCGAGCAGCCAGCCGGTCCATTCCCCTTATAGCATCGCTTCGCTGGATAGGACAGGCGCGGTCAGGGATGGAGGGCGATGCGCCAGGTCTCGCCCTCGATCGGGTCGCCGAAGACCGTGTGGACGTCGCTCGATACGCAGACGAAGCCGTGCCGGGCATAGATGCGGCGCGCGGGTTCCAATATCTTGTGCGTCCACAGCGTGACGGCGCGATAATGTTTGTCGCGGGCGAATTGCAGGCAGGTGGCGACCAGCGCGTCGCCGATTCCGCGCCGCCGCGCAAAGGGCTCGACATGGAGCAGGCGCAGCCGGGCGAGGCCGTCGCCCTCGTCGGTCAGGAATATCGCGCCGGCCATGACGCCGTCGATCTCCGCGATCCAGCATTGTTCGCGATCCGGCTTGAAGTCGCGCAGAAAGGCGGCGACGGTTTCGGCCTCCAGCGTTTCGAGCGGCCGGCCCCAGCCATGGCTGGCGGCGTAGAGGATCGACTGGCGGGTGACGACCTGGCTGACCTCGCCGGTGCGGAAGGGGCGGATGATGAAGGGGCCGCCGCTGGCGGGATCGAGCAACAGCCGGGCGCGGGTGAGCGCCTGGAGCAGATCCTGCTGCTCGACGTTGTCGAGCCGGTCCAGATCCTGGGCGACGACGGCGCGCTGGCGGCTGTCGAGCTGGTCGAAGGCGGCGCGGCCGGCGGCAGTGAGGCGGATCGGGCGGGCGCGGGCGTCGGCGGCTTCCTGATCACGGACGATCCACTCCTTCTTCTCGAAGCGGGCGATCATGCGGCTGAGATAGCCGCGATCCAGGTCCAGTTCGGCCTGGAGCGTGCTGGCGAGGACCGGTTCCAGCCGGGCGATTTCGAACAGCAGCCGCGCCTCGGGCAGGTTGGCGTCGCTGTCGAGGAAGCGCGCGTCGATCGCCCCCACATGGCGGGTGAAGAAGCGGTTGAAGGTGCGGATGGTTGCAATGGCCTGTTCCATGCCGACGCTTCAGCATGGATTGTTGACGCAGTCAACTATATTGGAACAGGTGAATGCGGGACGGCCGCAGTCCATGGCCGTCCCGCACCCCAGATCCCTTTATGGAAAGGGATGAAGGCTGGGCGGGCGGGCCGATCAATGACCGGCCCACCCGTTCATGCGATCAATATTTGACGACGACGCCGGCCATCGGGCGGATCGAATGGAAATTGCCGGTCGTGTCGGCCTGGACGCGCAGGCGGACATTGCTGCGCTCGGCCGAGCTGCCAAGGTCGGCGGGCGACAGTTCCAGGCCCGCACCATAGGTCATGCCATGATAGTCGCGGCTATCCTTGCCCAGCGCGTCGAAATTGGTCCACTGATAGCCGACCTTGCCGAAGAACATGCTGTCCTTGCCGGCCTTCACGCCGACGCGGCCGGCCGCGCCATATTCCCAGTCGATGTCGCCGCTGACGCCCTTGGACACGGTGCCTTCGACGCCCAGCACGAGCGGGCCGGCGACATTATAGTTCACGCCCGCGACGCCTTCGACCATGCGGCCCTTGTAGCCGACGGGCGGAATGCCCTCCTTGCTGGTCTCGCTGTCATAATTATGCACGCCCGCCATCACGCCGACATAGGGTTCGATGCGGCGGGTGGAGCTGCTGTCTTCCTGCGCCATGGCGGCGGCAGGCAACAGGGTGGCGGCAGCAACTGCCGTGAAAAGCAGTGTCTTCATGGGGGTGACCCTTTATCTGTTTCTGAAATTGGGCCGGGGTGTGGACCCGCCGGCATGTCCCGTGCGCTGCAAGCGTCTGCGAGGACATGGGGCATCAATGGTCGGGGCCGGCGGAAGGTTTCCTGAACGAAATGCGAAATATTGCCCGGGCCATGATTATGTGTTGGAAACGACACGGTTTCTGTCAGGGGGATGAACGAAAGTCGCTTTTTCTGAACCACAGATAAATGCCCGATCTTGAACCGCTTTTCATTCACCACCAATTCAACCGCGCGGCGTTAACCGGGGTCATGAAGCATATGAGGAGACAGGCAATGACGCGGACCGGATCACGATTCCTGGCTGCGCTTGGTCTCGCGAGCGCGATGGCCCTGGGGGGCTGCGCCTATGATGACGGCTATGGCTATGGCGGCGTGAGCGTCGGCACCGGCTATTATGGCGGTGGCGGCTATTATGGCGACGGCTATTACGGGCCTTATGGCTATGCGCCGGGCGGCTATGGCGGCTGGTACAATGACTATTATTATCCGGGGCGCGGCTATTATGTCTATGACCGCGCCGGTGCGCGGCATCGCTGGAATGACAGCCAGCGCCGCTACTGGGAAGCGCGTCGCAAGGACCGGCCGGGCAATGGTCGGCCCGGTGACGGCAGGCCCGGTTATGGGCGACCCGGTGACGGACGTCCGGGGGATGGTCGGCCGGGCTGGGACCGTCCGGGTGACGGGCGTCCCGATGGCAATCGACCGGGCGACGGACGCCCTGGCGGTCGCCCCGGCTGGAATGGCGGCGATGGCCGACCCAATGACGGCAATTGGAGCCGTCCGCGCCCGCCGCGCGGCAATGACACGCCCGGCCGCGGGCGTCCCGGTGCCAGCGGCGGCGACCAGCGCTATGTGCCGCAGCCCGGCCAGCGCCCGCCCCAGGCGAGCCGCCCGCCGCGCGACATGGGCGGCAGCGCCCGTCCGGCACCGCGCATGCGGTCGGACGCCGGGACAAGAGGCAGTGGTCGCGATCCGGTTCGGACCCGGCCCCAATAATGCGGGAGACGTTCATGAGGGGCATGGCTGGCGCCGCGTTGTTGCTGGGTCTGGTGAGTCTGGCCGCCTGTGACGGGCGGGAGGAAAGCGCGATCGACAATCTGGCCAATGGCGCCAATGCCAGCCAGGTCGAGAATAATGTCCGGGCCGAGGCGCAGGCGCTGATGGAGCCGCTGGCGCCGCCGGCGCCTGGCACGCCCGGCGGGCTGCCGGTCGAACCGGCACCGGCCGAGGAAGGCGCGATCGACCCCGACAGCGCGCAGGGCGCGGCCCAGGTGGTGCAGGGCTATTATGGCTTGCTGGAGGAAAAGCGCTTCAGCGACGCGCAGGATCTGTGGAACGACAAGAGCGCGATCGGCGCGCAGGATGATGCGCATTTCGCCGCGCGCTTCCGTGGCTTCAGTGAGATCCATGCCAATATCGGCAGCCCGGCCGAGATCGAGGGCGCGGCCGGATCAAGCTTCGTGACGGTGCCGGTGCAGGTCTATGGCCGGCTGAAGGCGAACGGCAAGCCCTGGTATCGGCTGCGCCAAGTGGTGTTGCGCCGGGTCGATGCGGTGCCGGGCGCGAGCGAGGCGGATCGGCGCTGGCATATCGAATCGATCGGCGCCTATGTCGCGCCGCCGGCGGACGAGGCGGACAATGCGACCCAGACCGCGCAGCTGATTTCCGTGACCGACGGCATGGCCCGGAAACACTGACCCGGAAACGCAGACACCGGCGCGGCGGGGCCGCACCGGTGTCGGGGCTTGGCCCGCTGCCAGTCCCGTCGCGGGGCTGGCAGCGGCCGGAAGGACAATGTCGCTTAGGCGACGGTCGCCTTGACGATCTTGCCCGGAGTCTTGGGCGGCTCACCCTTGGGCAGCGCGTCGACATGTTCCATGCCCGAAGTGACTTCGCCCCAGACGGTGTACTGCCCGTCGAGGAAGGTGGCGTCGTCGAAGCAGATGAAGAACTGGCTGTTGGCGCTGTTCGGGTTCATCGCGCGGGCCATCGAGCACACGCCGCGGACATGCGGTTCGCGGCTGAATTCGGCCTTGATGTCGGGCAGCTTGGAACCGCCCATGCCGGTGCCGGTCGGATCGCCGCCCTGCGCCATGAAGCCGGGGATGACGCGGTGGAAGACCACGCCGTCATAGAAGCCGTCCTTGGCAAGGGTGGTGATGCGTTCGACATGGCCGGGCGCCAGATCGGGGCGCAGCTTGATCACGACGTCGCCGCCGCTGTCGAGGGAAAGGGTAAGGGTTTCGTCGGCCATGAAAGATCCTCTCATTGGGGAAGGCGTTGATCGCCTCATATAGAGGCTTGGGATGGGGATGGAAGCGGCTGTTTGGTAAAGCCTGTCCCATCTGTTGCCAAAGCGCGTCCAACCCCATTGCAATTATATTGTGCATCGGCGAAAGCATCGAAATGTTACAGGAACCGGACAGTTGCGCGCGCCATGACCGAACGTGGCGATTTGGCCGAGCCGCGGCCGCACGAGGAACTTGCTGACGAGAGTCTGATCTCGGCCGGTATGGAGCAGGCCGAGTCGAGCCTGGACGAGGATGACCGGCTGAAGCCCGAATTCCTGTCCGCCGTGCTGGATGCGGTGGATGAAGGCGATATCGACCATGCGCGCGAGTTGGTTTCGCCGCTGCACCCCGCCGACATCGCCGACCTTCTGGAACTGACGCCCGCCGAGCAGCGTGGCGAAGTGGCCGCCGCGCTGGGCGACCTGGTTGGCGCGGAGGTTCTGTCCGAACTCAATGATTATGTGCGCGACGACCTGATCGGCGCGCTGGCGCCCGAACAGGTCGCCGAATTCGCCTCCGAACTCGATACCGACGACGCCGTCGCGATCATCGAGGACATGGAGGAGGCCGACCAGCAGGCGGTGCTGGAGGCGATGGAGCCGGAGGATCGCGCCGCGATCGAGTCCGCGCTTTCCTATCCCGAAGAATCCGCTGGCCGCATGATGCAGCGCGACTTGGTCGCGGTGCCCGAACATATGACGGTCGGCCAGGTGATCGACTATCTGCGCGACAATGGCGACCTGACCCGTGATTTCTGGGAAATCTTCGTCGTCGATGAAGGGCATAAGCCGATCGGCACCTGTCAGCTCAGCTGGGTGCTGACCTGTCCGCGCGGCATCGCCATGGCCGACCTGATGAAGCGCGAGCAGACGCTGATTCCGGTCGACATGGACCAGGAAGAAGTGGCGCTGCGCTTCCAGAAATATGCGCTGATTTCCGCCGCGGTGGTCGATGGCAGCGGCCGGCTGGTCGGCATGATCACGGTCGACGACATCGTCCACATCATTTCCGAGGAAGCGGGCGAGGATATTCTCCGCCTGTCGGGTGCGGGCGAAGGCGACATCAACGAGCCGGTGATGGACAGCTATCGCGCGCGCGTGCGCTGGCTGCTGACCAATTTGCTGACGGCGCTGGTGGCGTCGACCATCATCGGCATTTTCGAACATACGATCGAGAAGATGGTGGCGCTGGCCACGCTGATGCCGATCGTCGCGGGCGTGGGCGGCAATGCCGGCAGCCAGACCATGGCGGTGACGGTGCGCGCGCTGGCCACCAACCAGATTACCGGGTCGAACGCCCGTCGCACCATCTTGCGCGAAATTCGCGTGGCATTGCTCAACGGCTGCACCGTGGCGCTGGTGCTGGGGCTGGGCGTGGGGCTGGTGTTCCACAATGTCGCGCTGGGCGGCGTGATTGCCGCGGCGATGATGACCAATATCGTGACCGCCGGGCTGGCGGGCGCGGCGGTGCCGCTGGCGTTCGACCGGATGAACCTCGACCCGGCGGTGGCATCGTCCATCTTCGTTACGATGATCACGGACTCGATGGGCTTCTTCGCTTTTCTGGGGCTGGCGACGGCGGCGGGATTGACCGGCTGAACCGCCGCCCCATCTAGACGCCAATGCCGCTGCACCTGACCAAGATCGCCTTCCAGAGCGAAAGCCCCGCGACCCTCAAGGCCTGGCTGGAAAGCCATGCGGACGAGGCGCGCCTGACCACCCGTTACCTGCCCAAACGACTGGAGGAGATGGAGGGCGGATCGCTCTACTGGATTCACGGCCATGCGCTGGTCGGCCGCAGCCCGATCCTGGGATTTCAGGAGACCGGGCAGGGGCGCTACTGGATCCGGCTGGCGCCGCGGCTGATCCCGGTACGGACGGCGCCCAAGCGGGCGCATCAGGGCTGGCGCTATCTGGAGAACAAGGATGCGCCGCCCGATCTGGGCGGGGGCGAGGCGGACGATCTGGAAGCGATGCCGCCCGCCATGCTGAACGAACTGGCGCGGCTGGGGCTGGTCTGACGCCAGCCCCAGGCGAGGCTCAGATCATCGGCTTGCCATCGGCCTTCACCACGGCGCCGCCCTTCATCACGAATCCGACCTTTTCGAGCTGGCGGACATCGGCCAGCGGGTCGCCGTCGACCGCGATCAGGTCGGCATAGCGGCCGGCCTGCAACGTACCGACATCGGCGCTGCCCAGCAGGTCGGCGGCATTGGCGGTGGCGGCCTTGATCGCTTCCATCGCCGGCATGCCCGCCCGCACCATCAGCGCGAATTCCTGGGCATTTTCGCCATGGTCGGACAGGCCGAACGTGTCGGTACCGAAAGCGATCTTGACCCCGGCGGCATAGGCATCGCGCAGATTCTTCTGCAGCAGCGGGCCGATCACCAGCGCCTTTTCGGCGGTCGAGGGATTGAGCTGTTCGGGATGTTCCCTGGCGCGCTGATAGACGCGCTCGCCCACCAGCATGGTCGGCACCAGATAGGCGCCATATTGCTTGAAGATCTTGTAGCTGCCGGCGTCGGCATAGGAACCATGTTCGATCGAATCGACGCCCAGCGCAATCGTGTGGTCGATCGCTTCCTTGCCATGGGCATGGGCCGCGACCTTCATGCCCAGGCTATGGGCGGTGTCGATCACCGCCTTGATCTCCTCGTCGGTCATCAGCTGATGCTTGGGATCATCGCCGATCGACATGACCCCGCCCGACGGCATGATCTTGATGAGGTCGGCGCCCTCGCGCTTGAGCCGGCGCACGGCGATGCGAGCGGCTTCCGGGCTGTCGATCACATTGTCGCTGATGTGGGGAATGTCGGCAAATTCGACGCGCAGGCCGTTGACCGCGTCGCCATGGCCGCCGGTGGGACCGAGCGGCGTGCCGGCCACCCACAGGCGCGGGCCGGGGATGACGGCGCCGTCGATCGATTTCTTGAGCGCGACGATCACCTGGGTATCGGCGCCGCAGTCGCGGACCGAGGTGAAGCCGGCGAGCAGCGTGTTGCGCACGAAGCCGGTCGCCTCGATCGCGTCCTCATAGGCGCTGCGCGTCACCGCATTGCGGATCGGGTCGCCGCTGTGCCAGCCGGCGGTGATATGGTCATGGGTGTCGATCAGGCCGGGCAGCACGGTCTTGGCCGACAGGTCGATCACCTCCGCGCCGGCGGGCGTGACGAAGCCCGACTGGATCGCGGTGATGCGATCGTCATGGATCAGGATCGACACTTTCTCGCGCGCGGCGGCGCCGGTGCCGTCGATCATCCGTCCGGCATGGACCACGACATCCTTGGCCATTACGGCCGGCGCCGACACTGCGACCAGCGCCGCCATGCTGCATGCGGCCAGCGCCGCTGCCTTCCCCCAGATCATGTAAACCCCTGTTAAATTTGATGGCGGCAGCGTCGCGCGCAGCGGGCCGGCCGTCAACGGATTTATATCAGGCGCGGATGGCAAGCCGTTCGCCGACCATCCGCAGGTCGCCGACGAAGCGGGCCTGTTCCTGCGCCTGACGATCGGGGTCGGGCAGGCGCAGCAGATAGCTGGGATGGACGGTGATCCAGGCTTCGACGCCGTCGTCGAGCGGGATCGGGCGGCCGCGCATCTGGCTGATCGTCACCGGCTTGCCCAGCAGGGCACGGGCGGCGGTGGCGCCCAGGGCGACGATGATGCGCGGGCGGATCAGGTCCAGTTCCTGTTCCAGCCACCAGCGGCAGGCCCTGATCTCCGGCACGTCGGGCGTCTGGTGCAGGCGGCGCTTGCCGCGCTGTTCATATTTGAAATGCTTGACGGCGTTGGTGACATAGGCGCGTGCCCGATCCACGCCGGCCTCGGCCAGGGCGGCATCGAACAATTGCCCCGCGGGACCGACAAAGGGGCGGCCAGCCAGATCCTCCTGATCGCCGGGCTGTTCGCCGATGAAGAGCAAAGATGCGTCGAGCGGACCGTCGCCAAACACGGTCTGCGTGGCCGGCCCGTGCAGCGGGCAGCGGGTGCAGGCCATCGCCTCGTCGCGCAGCGCCTGCCAGGCGGCGCGGCTGTTGCCGGTGCGGGCTGCGGGGCGGGGAGCGGTGGCGATCATTGCCGCCTCGCGCGCCTGGGCGCCGGCGACCAGATCGGGGATGAGGGCAGCTTCGGGCAGGTTGCGCCAATATTTGCGCGGCATTTCCGACAGCATCGCCCCGGTCTTCAGCCGGGCCGGGTTGAAGATGGCGGCATAATAGCCCTTCCACACATCTTCGACGGGATCTTCGGCCGGGGCGTCGCCGCGCTGCGCGCCGGGGCCTTCGGTCAATATGTGGCCATCCCAATGGATGCTGACTTCCGGCGTCAGGATCGACCAGCGCATCGAGGCGAAGCGGCGGGTGAAGAAGCCGGCATTGGCGCGGACAATATGATGGTCCGGCTCGAACCAGGCGATGAAGCGCGGGCCGTCGCCTTCATCCAGTTCACGGAAGCGGACGAAGGCGCGCATCTTGTGGATATCGCGCCGCACCGCCTTGGCCAGATCCTCGACCCGGCGCAGCAGCGGATCGGCGCGATCCTCCATACGGCCGGGCACCGCGCGCACCGCCAGCAACAGGCTGTAGAGCAGGGCGAAGCGGGCGGGGTCGCGATGGAGGATCGCGCTTTGCGCCAGTTCGACAAAGGCGCGCGGCACGGAGAAGACGGCATCCGCCGGAGCCGGGGGCAGGGGCGTCGCGTCGCTGCCGAACAGGTCGGGCGTGGCGCTGCCCGCAACGTCCCAGAGGATGGCGTCGGCGGGAATGGCGGCCAGGGCCATCGCGCGGGCCGCATCGCGCCAGCCCTCAAAATCATCCGGCCCCGCCAGCGTCACCCGATGCATGGCCGTCCGGTCAGTCCTCCGCCTCGGCACGGGCCAGTTCGGCGGGCTTGCGCTTGGCGAACAGCTTCGCCAGCTTTTCCTCCTCGGCGGCGCTCAGTTCCTTCGCGGCGTCGGGGAACATCTCTTCCTCTTCCTCCTCGATATGGTGGAGGTAGCGCTTCTTCAGCTGGTCGAAGGTGCGGCGCCAGGCATCGCCGTTGAATTTGAGGCCGTCCAGTTCCTCCAGAAAATCGTCGATTTCCTTGTGCTCGGACACGCTGTGCTGCGCATCCTCGCGCAGGTCGGGTTGGGCCAGCATGGTGGCGTAGAGCGTCTCTTCCTCGGCGGCGGCATGGGCCGTCACTTCGACCTTGAACTGGTCGAACAGCTTTTCCAGCCGGTCGTCATCCTTTTCCCGCGTCGCCGCCGCCATCTTGTCGAACAGCTGGCGATGGGCGTCATGATCCTGTTTCAGGCGATCGAAAATGCTGGCCTTGGCCATGGGCAATCCTCCTTCATGCGGTGAAGGGGGAAACGATGGCCCAGTAAAAAGGGTCCGGCGCTTAGCCGAACAGCGCGTGGAAGATGATCGCGACCGGCACCCAGAGCAGCGCGCCCAGCAGGCTGGTGCCCCAGAGCTGGAGCAGGTCGCGGCGGAAGCGCAGGCGTAGGCCGGCATGGGACAGGCCGCTATGATCCAGCATCTGCCAGCGATGTTCGAGCGCGCGGGCGGCGATGGCGAAACCGCCGATCGCGATGATGACGCCAAGGTGCAGGACCAGCGAGCCGCCCATCTTGGCGACGATGAAGATCTGAAGCAGGCAGAAGACGACAAGGGCGGCCGCAAGATGCGTGCTGATGCGCTTGGCAAAGCCTGCGCCCTGCCGCTCAATGGCCTGATTGTCGAAAAGTGTCGCCAAAGTCCCGATCCCCTTGCTGATCGTGTTACAAGAGTTTCATGAACCGTGCTTGCGATCAACCGCAAAATTGCCTCGGCTCCCCTTAAAAAAGTTCGAGCTGGGCGGCGGGACGCCGCAACTGCGCGGACAGATCGACTCGGTCGGCCAGTTGCACCGGGCGCCAGTCGGCGGCGATCAGGAAGGGGCGCAGCTTGACGATGGATGTGGTCAGGCGCGCGACATCCTCTAGCCGCAGCCGGCGATGGCGGCGACTGGCCAGGATGCGGTCGACTGCCTTCACCCCCAGCCCCGGCACCCGCAGCAGCATTTCGCGCGGCGCATGATTGACGTCGACCGGGAAGCTGGCGCGATGCTGCAAGGCCCAGGCGAGCTTTGGGTCGATGTCGAGCGGCAGGCAGCCACTGTCCCGGTCGGTGGCGGCGGCGACCTCGGCCGCGGAATAGCCATAGAAGCGCATCATCCAGTCCGACTGGTAGAGCCGATGCTCGCGCATCAGCGGCGGGCGCTTGAGCGGCAGCACGCTGCTGGGCGAGGGTATGGGGGAGAAGGCGCTGTAATAGACGCGACGCAGCCTGTGCCGGTCATAAAGGCTGCTCGCGCGCTGGATGATGGCGCGATCGTCGGCGGCATCGGCGCCGACGATCATCTGGGTCGACTGGCCCGCCGGGGCAAAGCGCGGGGCATGCCGATATTTGCGGCGGGCGTCGCCCATATCGTCCATCTGGCTGCGCATCTGCGCCATCGCTCCCTCGATCCGGCGGCCGTCCTTTTCCGGCGCCAGCCGCTTGAGGCCGGGTTCGGTCGGCAGCTCGACATTGATCGACAGCCGATCGGCATGGAGGCCGGCCTGACGCAGCAGTTCCGGATCGGCGTCGGGAATGGTCTTCAGATGGATATAGCCGCGAAAATCATGATCCTCGCGCAGGCTGCGGGCGACCTCGACCATCTGCTCCATCGTATAGTCGGACGAGCGGATGATGCCGGAGGAGAGGAACAGCCCCTCAATATAGTTGCGGCGGTAGAAGCTGAGCGTGAGGTCGACCACTTCGCGCGCGGTGAAGCGAGCGCGGCGAACATCGCTCGACCGGCGATTGATGCAATAATGGCAGTCGAAGATGCAGCTGTTGGTCAGCAGGATTTTCAGCAGCGAGATGCAGCGGCCGTCGGGCGCATAGGCATGGCAAATGCCCATGCCCTCGGTCGATCCTATCCCCTTGCCGTCGCGCGAATCCCGCTTGGTCGTGCCCGACGAGGCGCAGGATGCGTCATATTTGGCGGCATCGGCGAGGATTTCGAGCTTTTTACGGGTGGACAGGGCGGACATATGTTCATGTTACGTTCCATATACCGCCTTGTCCATAATCCAGATCAGGCCGGTTCCTCGTCCAACACCTGGCGCACCTTGCCGGCGAGTTGGTCCATGGTGAAGGGTTTGGCCAGGAAGGCGACGCCGGGATCGAGCATGCCGTTATGGACGATGGCGTTGCGGGTATAGCCGGTGGTGTAGAGGACGCGCAGCTCCGGCCGGTCGGCACGGGCGCGGTCGGCCAGGATGCGGCCGTTGATGCCGGGCATGACGATGTCGGTAAAGAGCAGGTCGACCCGCGGTTCGATCGCCAGCATCGCCAGCGCCTGTTCGCCATCGGCGGCCTGGACGATGGTGTAGCCCAGTTCGCGCAGGGAATCGACGGACATGTGGCGCACCCGGTCCTCATCCTCGACCACCAGGATGATCTCGTCCCCCTGGGCACGGGGCAGGTCGAGGGCGATGGCGGGCGCGACCGGATCGGCGACCGGCACGCCATAATGGCGGGGCAGATAGATTTTGATCGTGCTGCCCTGACCGGGTTCGGAATAGATTTTCACATGGCCGTGCGACTGGCGGACGAAGCCGAACACCTGGCTGAGGCCCAGGCCCGTGCCCTTGCCCACGCCCTTGGTGGTGAAGAAGGGGTCGAACGCGCGCTCCACCACGTCGGGCGTCATGCCGGTGCCGCTGTCGGTCACCGACACCAATACATATTGGCCGGGGACCACCTCCGCATGGGCGGCGGCATAGGCATCGTCGAGATAGGCATTGCCGGTTTCGACCGTCAGTCGGCCACCATCGGGCATGGCGTCGCGGCCATTGACGCACAGGTTCAGGATCGCCGCTTCCAGCTGACCGGGATCGATGCTGGCCCGCCACAGGCCGCCGGCCAGCACGCTTTCCACCCGCACCCGCTCGCCGATCGTCCGGCGCAGCATGTCCGACATGCCGCCCACCAGCTTGTTCACGTCGGTCGATTGCGGCGCCAGTGGCTGCTGGCGCGAGAAGGCGAGCAGCCGCGCGGTCAGCTGCGCTGCGCGCTGCGCCCCCTCGGTTGCATTGTCGAGGCCGTTGCTGATGCGCCGATCGATATCGGCGGGCAGGCGCCGCCGCGCCATGTCGAGCGAGCCGATGACGACCGCGAGCATATTGTTGAAGTCATGGGCGATGCCGCCGGTCAGTTGGCCGATCGATTCCATCTTCTGCAACTGGCGGACCTGCGCCTCCATCGCCGTGCGCTGTTCCGCTTCGCTGACCAGCCGGGCATTGGCCTCGGCGAGCGCCCGTTCGCTCGCGACCGCCTCGATCATGCGGCGGCGGGCGTTGCGCAGGGCCAGCAGGCCCAGGATGATGACCAATGCGGCGCTGACCGACAGGCTGGCGGTGACCCAGAAGGTCAGCCGGTTGGCTTCCATGCTGCGCAGGCGCAGCAGATCGGTCTCGCGCGCCTTCATGGCGGTGATATGGGCATGGATGCCGGCCATCGACATCAGGCCCGGCGCGAAGGCGTTGGGATCGACCGGGCGGTTGCGCCGTCGCAGCTCGATCCCGCCCTCCAGCAGGGTCAGGCGCTGCGCCAGCATCTGGCCCAGCCGATCGGTCGCCTGCACCTGTTCCGGATTGTCGCGCACATCCTCGCGCAATTGCGCGATCTCGCGCGGCCAGTCCGTCTTGAACGCGTCGAACGGCCCCAGAAAGGGATCCTGCCGGGTCAGCATATAGCCGCGCTGGGCGCTTTCGGCGGCCTGCACCCGCGACAGGATGACTGACAGGCGGTTTTCGACACGCAGCGTATGATTGACCCAGCCGATTTCGGCTTGCTGGCTGCGGTAGAGCCAGATGGTGCCGCTCACCGCAACGACGACGGTGGCAAGCGCGAGCAGCAGAACGACGATGGATCGTTCGGGGCGGAGCGCATTCATCTGGTCTTAATGGGCAATTAACAAGGGTGGGGCAACCCGATTGTGTCTGTCGTGCGACGGGCCGTTGCGGTTATGTCCGGGCACTTCGTTGAACCGGTCGGCAGATAGGGGGCGGGATGATGGACAGACGCGATTTTCTGGCGCGGGGCCTCGGCGGGCTGGGTGCCCTGTCGCTGGCGGCGGGGGCCGATGCAGCCAGTCTGTTCGATCCGCTGGCCGGGCTGGAGCCGATCCGCGCGACGCCCGATCGCATCTTCCGCATCACCGTCTGCCTGCGGCCCTTCCGCGCCGCCGGGCCGCGCATCGCGGTGGAAGAGGTGGGGCGCAAGCGGGTTGTCCATCATTATGGCCATGGCGGCAGCGGCTGGTCGCTGTCCTGGGGATCGGCCGAGGTTGCGGTCGGCATGGCGCTGGCCGAGGGGATGACGGATATTGCCGTGATCGGCGCCGGCGCGATCGGCCTCACCACTGCGCTCACGGCGCAGCGTGCCGGGGCGAAGGTGACCATCTATGCCAAGGAGCAATTTCCCGACGTGCGATCGGCGCGGGCGACCGGCACCTGGTCGCCCGATTCACGGATCGCGATGGAGGGCGGCGTGGATGCCGGCTTTGGCGATCGCTGGGAGGCGATGGCGCGGCGATCCTTCGCTTTCTATCAGGGCCTGCTCGGCCTGCCGGGCGATCCGGTGGAATGGACCGACCGTTACATGTTGTCGGACGGTCCGGCTGTGGCGCCCGCCGTCGAGAGGGTGAGGCCCGAACGACCCGATCGCTTCATCCGGCTGGAGGACCGGCTGCATGACATCATGCCGCGATCGGTCGAGCTGGCACCGGGCACCCATCCTTTCCGCACCGAGCGGGCCCGGCGCAGCAGTTCGCTGACCTTCAATGTCGCAGACCTTGCCCATCAGCTGACCACCGATTTCCTGATCGGCGGCGGTCGGATCGTGCCGATGGAATTGCACGAACCCCAGGACGTGACGCGGCTGAAGCAGAAGACCGTCATCAACTGCACCGGCTATGGCGCGCGGGCTTTGTGGCGGGACGAGAGCATCGTGCCGGTGCGCGGCCAGATCGCTTGGCTGATCCCGCAGGCGGGCGCCACCTATGGCGTCTATCATGACAAGCTGGCGATGCTGGCGCGGCGCGACGGCATCGTGGTGCAGGAGGTCGGGGAGGACGACTGGTTCGGCTATGGCGACGCCAACGAAGCCCCCGACCGCGAAGCCGCCGAGGCATCGGTGCGCAAGCTGGCGGCCTTCTGGAAATAGCGCCGCCGTCCAGCCCGCCCGCCTGTTAGGCGAAGACCAGCGACTGGTGCGCGCCGACCCCGGCCTTGACGCCGGACGCGGATGCAAAGGTCGCATTGTGCATGGGGGAGGTGGCGTCGCCGGCGGCATAGACGCCGGGCACCGAAGTCAGGCCCCAGGCGTCGATGCTGATGAAGGGACCGGTCGGGCCATCCTCCAGCGCGCAGCCGAGCTGGACCGCGACATCGCTGCTGAGCCGGGTTCTGGGGGCGGTGAAGACAGCGGCGATTTCGATCGTCCGGCCGTCGGCCAGTTGCACGGCACTCAGCGCGGGCGCATCGCCGATCAGCGCGACGACGGGCACCCGCTCGATCGCGACGCCGCGCGCTTCCAGCCGGGCGCGTTCGGCATCGTCCGGCTCATATTGGCCCTGGGTGAAATAGGTGGATGGTCCCCAATCGGGGATCAGCGCGGCCTGATGCGCGGACATCGGGTGGTTGGCGATGATGCCGAGCGGATGGTCGCGCACTTCATAGCCATGGCAATAGGGGCAGTGCAGCACCGTCTCGCCCCAGCGTTCGGCCATGCCGGGGATCGGCGGCAACTCGTCGCTCACGCCGGTCGCCAATATCAGCCGCCGGGCCAGTCGGGTTTCGCCGCTGGCCAGGGTCAGGGCGAAGCCGTCGCTGGTCTTGATGGCATGGTGCACTTCGCCAGCCAGCATCCGGGCGGTGGGATAGGCGAGCAACTGGCGTTCGGCATCGCGGATGATGGCGCGGGGCGTGCGGCCGTCCTGACCCAGGAAACCATGGGCGGCGTCGGCAAAGCGGTTCCGCGGCAGGCCGGCATCGATCAGCAGCACATCCTGCCGCGCGCGGGCGAGCTGCATCGCCGCCGACTGGCCGGCAAAGCTGCCGCCGATCACGATCACGTCATGCATGGGTCTTCCTTTCAATGGCTGCGTCGAATCACGATACTTGATAAGTTACATAATCCGGCCAACCTGATTTGCAACAATTGATGTTGCGTGATAGGCGGGCGGGAAAGGAGACGCCTGCGATGCAGCTGGATGCGCGCCTGTCGAGAATGCTGCATATCCTGATCCACATGGATCGGCTGGACGGCCCGATGACGTCGGAGCTGGCGGCGCAGATGCTGCGCACCAATCCGGTGGTGGTGCGGCGGACCATGGCGGGCCTGCGCGACGCGGGCTATGTCCGCTCCGAAAAGGGGCATGGCGGTGGCTGGACCCTGGCCCGGCCGCTCGATGCGATCCGCATCCTCGACATTTATCGCGCGGTGGGCGAGCCGCGCATCTTTTCGATCGGGCCGGCCGACCCCAATCCGCAATGCCTGGTCGAACAGGCGGTCAACGCCTCCATGGCGGCAGCGATGCAGGAGGCGGAGGCGATGCTGATCGCCCGGCTGGGGCAGGTGACGCTAGCGCAGATCGCGGCGGATTTCGACCAGCGTTACGCCGCGCTGCTGGCGACCGGGGCGATCGAGCCGCTGACCGGCCATTGAGCCAAGCGGCTTGCCAACCGCCCGTGGCGCGGCCATCAGGCGGGGCATGCAATGGCAATTCTGGATCGACCGCGGCGGCACCTTTACCGACGTGGTGGCACGCGACCCGCAAGGGGTTCTTCACACCGCCAAGCTGCTGTCGAGCGACCCCGAGCGCTATGCCGACGCGGCGGTCGAGGCGATCCGGCGGCTGACCGGCGCGGGCGACGGGCCGATCCCGCCCTGCACGCTGCGGATCGGCACGACCATCGCCACCAATGCGCTGTTGGAGCGCAAGGGCGAGCCGGTGCTGCTGGCGATTACGAAGGGATTCCGCGACGCCATCCGCATCGGTTATCAGGACCGGCCGGACCTGTTCGCGCGGCGGATCGACCTGCCGTCGCCGCTTCATGCCGATGTCGTGGAGATGGACGAGCGGGTGATGCAGGACGGCACCATCCTGACGCCGCTGGACGAGGCGGCTGCGCAGGCGGCGTTGCAGCGCGGCTATGATGCCGGGCTGCGCGCGGTCGCGATCGTGCTGATGCATGGCTATCGCTATCCTGCCCATGAGCAGGCGCTGGCGCGGATCGCGCGGCAGATCGGCTTCACCCAGATATCGGTCAGCCATGAGGTCGCGCCGCTCATCAAGCTGGTCGGGCGGGGCGACACGGTGCTGGCCGACGCCTATCTCTCGCCGGTGCTGCGCGCCTATGTCGACGGGCTGGGCGCGGCGCTGGGCGAGGACGCCGACATGCTGTTCATGCAGTCCAATGGCGGGCTGACGCGCGGCGACCTGTTCCGCGGCAAGGATGCGGTATTGTCCGGCCCGGCCGGCGGCATCGTCGGCCTGGCCCGCACCGCCGAGCAGGCGGGGTTCGGCGAGGTGATCGGTTTCGACATGGGCGGCACGTCGACCGACGTGTCCCATTATGCCGGCAGCTATGAACGCGACAATGAGGCGCGGGTGGCGGGCGTGCGGCTGCGCGCGCCGATGATGCGCATCCACACCATCGCGGCGGGCGGCGGTTCCATCTGTTCGGTGGTCGACGGGCGTTTTCGCGTCGGTCCGGAATCGGCCGGCGCGGTGCCGGGGCCGGCCTGCTACCGGCGCGGCGGACCGCTGACCATCACCGACTGCAATGTCATGCTGGGCAAGGTGCAGCCCGATTTCTTCCCCAGCCTGTTCGGCCCCAGGGGCGACCAGCCGCTCGACCGGGACGCGGTCGAGGCGCGCTTTGCCGACATTTGTGCGCAGGTAGAGGCGCAGACCGGCCGGGTGATGACCGCACAGGACGCGGCGCAGGGCTTCATCGCCGTCGCCGTTGCCAGCATGGCCAATGCGATCAAGCGCATCTCGGTCGCGCGCGGCCATGATGTGGCGCGCTATACGCTGGCGAGTTTCGGCGGGGCGGGCGGGCAGCATGCCTGTCTGGTCGCTGATGCCTTGGGCATGGACCGGGTGATGATCCATCCGCTGGGCGGCGTCCTGTCCGCCTATGGCATGGGCCTGGCCGACCGGCGCGCGGTGCGCGAGCGGACGCTGGCACTGCCGCTGGACGATGCGGGCGCCGACGCGCTGACGGCGGCGATCGCCGAGCTGGCGGAGCAGGCGCGCGCCGACCTGCCCGAGGCAGAGCGGAGCGAGACGGTGCTGCGGCTGCGCTATGATGGCACCGACAGCCTGTTCGACGTGATGCTGGGCGATCGGGCGGCGATGCTGGCCGATTTCGAGGCGCAATATCAGGCCCGCTTCGGCTATGGCGGCACCGGCACCATATTGGTCGACATGGTGCGGGTCGAGGCGATCGCGCCGACCGCCGAGGATATGGGCAAGGTGGCGACCATCGCGACCCAGCCGGCCGCGCCGCTGGCGCAGGTGATGCTGGCGGGCGCGCAGGCACCGGTGTTCGACCGGGCCGGGCTGACGCTGGACAGCATCGTCGATGGCCCGGCACTGATCAGCGACCCGGTGTCGACCACGGTGGTCGAGCCGGGCTGGCGCGCGCGGCTCGATGCGATCGGCAATCTGGTGCTGACCCGTCATGCGCCGCGCCCTGCGCCGGCCGCCGATGACGGCACCGCCGTCGATCCGGTCCGGCTGGAAGTGATGGGCGGCCTGTTCATGGCGATCGCCGAGGAAATGGGCGCCGCGCTCCAGCACAGCGCCTCCTCGGTCAATATTCGCGAGCGGCTCGATTTCTCCTGCGCCCTGTTCGACGCGGCCGGCAATCTGGTCGCCAATGCGCCGCACATGCCGGTTCACCTCGGCAGCATGGGGGAAAGCATCCGCGCGGTCATGCGCCGGCGCGGGATCGGCGCCGATGGCCGGGCGATCGACGGGCGCGGCATGTTGCCGGGCGACGTCTATGCGCTCAACGCGCCCTATGATGGCGGCACCCACCTGCCCGACGTGACGGTGGTGATGCCGGTATTCGTCGACGGGAAAGCGGGTGCGCCGGCCTTCTATGTCGCGGCGCGCGGCCATCATGCCGATATTGGCGGCATCTCGCCCGGTTCCATGCCGCCCGACAGCCGCAGTATCGAGGAAGAGGGCATCGTCCTCGACAATGTGCTGGTGGTGGATCAGGGTCGCTTTCTGGAGGGTGATCTGCGCGCCCTGCTGGGGTCGGGCCGCTGGCCCTCGCGCAATGTCGACCAGAATATCGCCGACCTGTCCGCCCAGATCGCCGCCTGCGCCAAGGGCGCGGCCGAGCTGCAGCGGATCAGCGGCGATTATGGTGCCGATGTCGTGGCCGCCTATATGGGCCATGTGCAGGATCAGGCCGAGGCAGCGGTGCGCCGGCTGATCGATCGCCTGTCCGACGGGCACTATCGCTATGCGATGGATAATGGGGCGGAGGTGGTCGTCCGCGTGACGATCGACCGGGCGGCGCGCGGCGCGACGGTGGATTTCACCGGCACGTCGGACCAGTTGCCGGGCAATTTCAACGCGCCGCTGTCGGTCGCGCGCGCGGCCCTGCTCTATGTCGTGCGGACGCTGGTGGACGAGGCCGTGCCGATGAATGACGGCTGCCTCAAGCCCATGACTCTGGTGGTGCCGGAGGGATCGCTGCTGCGGCCGCTTTATCCCGCGGCAGTGGTCGCCGGCAATGTCGAGACCAGCCAGGTCGTCACCGACGCGCTGTTCGGCGCGCTGGGCGTGATGGCGGGCGCGCAGGGGACGATGAACAATTTCACCTTCGGCAATGCGCGCCACCAATATTATGAGACGATCTCGGGCGGATCGGGCGCCGGGCCGGATTTTGACGGTGCCGATGTGGTGCAGACCCACATGACCAACAGCCGCCTCACCGACCCCGAAATATTGGAAAGCCGTTTCCCGGTGCTGCTGGAGGAATTTTCGATTCGGCCCGGATCGGGCGGCGCGGGCGCCCATCATGGCGGCAATGGCGGGCTGCGTCGCATCCGCTTCCTGGAGGATATGACCGCCGGCATCCTGGCCAACCGGCGCAGCGTGCCGCCCTTTGGCCTCGACGGCGGCGCGCCCGGTGGGCTGGGGCGCAACTGGGTCGAGCGTGGCGATGGCCGGATCGATAGGCTGGGCGCGACCGGATCGGCGCAGATGGCGCCGGGCGACGTCTTCGTGATCGAGACGCCGGGCGGCGGCGGATTCGGCAAGGGCTGATCCGCCACCGTCCGCGGCAAGCGGACAGAGGCGGGGAAGGCAGGGCGCTAGTCCCGCCAGCTCCTGTCGGTGCGGTCGATCAGGCGGACCATCGCCTGGAAATCGGGCACGCCGACGCCGACCGGCAATTGCACGCCGGCAAGATCGCGCTGATGCACGGCGATGACATCGGCCGGGATCTCCACCGGCGTGCCGGCGGCGCAGGCGGCGACCTGAATCTCGCAGGCGCGCTGGAGCATCCATTGCATCAGGAAGGCTTCGGGCAGGCTCTTGGCCATCACCAGCGTGCCATGGTTGCGCAGCATCATGATTCGCCGCTCGCCAAGGTTGGCGATCAGCCTTTCCCCTTCCTCCGGCCGGATCGTGACGCCTTCAAAGTCATGATAGGCGATCCGCCCGGCAAAGGCGGCGGCGTAGAAATTGATCGGCCGCAGCCCTTCCTGCGTGGCGCTGACGGCCATGCCCGCCGTGGTATGGGTGTGGATGATGCAATGGGCGTCGGCCAGGTGGCGGTGGAACACGCTATGCTGGGTGAAGCCGGCTCGATTGACCGGATAGGGGCTGCCGTCCAGCACATGGCCGTCGATATCGATCTTGACCAGGTTGGACGCCGTCACCTCGCTGTAGAGCAGGCCGAACGGGTTGATGAGGAAGGCATTTTCCTCATCGGGCACGCGCAGGGTGATGTGATTGTAGATCAGTTCCGACCAGCCGAAATGGTCGAAGATGCGGTAGCAGGCGGCGAGCTGCTGGCGCGCCTCCCATTCGGCAGGCGACATGTCGGGCTGTCTGGCGGCACTTGCCATGGCCATCCTCCTTTATATTATGGGCGCCACTATCCTCTATATTATGGGCGCCACTATCCTCCGCTCGACGCATTCTGTCGAGGGAAAGGGCGTGAAAGCCCTGCAGGGGTTGAATTTGCGCGACTCTGCTGGTAGGGCGCGCCCCACATGCCTCAGGGTGACCTGTGGCGACTCACGGATTTTTATATTCGGTCGGCCCGTCGGGAGGGTTTCATTCCTGGCGATCCGCCCGTTTTCGATTGGAGATTGACGGACTTATGCAGATCATCGTTCGCGACAACAATGTCGACCAGGCCCTCCGCGCGCTCAAGAAGAAGCTGCAGCGTGAAGGCGTGTATCGCGAAATGAAGCTGCGTCGTCACTACGAGAAGCCCTCGGAAAAGCGTGCGCGCGAAAAGGCGGCTGCTGTCCGCCGCGCCCGCAAGCTGGAGCGCAAGCGCGCCGAGCGCGACGGCGTCCGTTAAGGACTGCCGATATCAGGACGGCCGGTTCGCGGTCGTCCTGACTCTTTGCTGATTTCCCGTTCTTCATTGCGAGGCGTTCGCCCATGTCCACGACGGCTGTCCCCCTTCGTCCTATCGCCAAGGGGTCGCTGACGCGACTCTGGATCGGTGTCGCCGCGATCGCGCTGGCGGCCGGTGGTCTGGCCTGGGCAGGGCAGCAAGGCGTGGAAGCATCGCCTGCCGCCTTCCTGACGCAGAACGCCCATGCCAAGGGCGTGGTGACGACCGAGTCGGGCCTGCAGTACCAGGTGCTGGAGGAAGGCAGCGGGCCGAGCCCGACGACCGCCGACGTTGCGCTGGTGGGCTATAAGGGCACGCTGCTCGACGGCACCGTGTTCGACGAGAATCCGCAGACGCCGATGCCGGTCGACGGCGTGGTGCCGGGCTTCTCCGAAGGCCTGCAGAAGATGAAGAAGGGCGGCAAGTACCGCCTGTGGATCCCGCCGCAGCTTGGCTATGGCGAACAGGCCGCCGGCCCGATCCCGGCCAATTCGGTGCTGGTGTTCGATGTCCAGCTGCACGACTTCAAGTCGCGCGCGGAAATCATGCAGATGCAGCAGCGGATGCAGCAGATGCAGGGTGGCATGCCGCAGGGCGCCGTTCCGCAGGGCGTGCCGGGCAACTGATCCGATCGATCCGAGAGTAGAGAAGGGCCTGGTTTCCAGGCCCTTTTTCTTTTGTGATCAGAGCGCTGTCTGAAAAATGCGCGAAAGGGCGCATTTTTGATGCGGCACCGGCCCACACCCGACCACCGGTGCGGCTGCGCCAGAGGCGCAGTCCGGACAAATGCTCAGAGGCTGGCCTGGTCGCCGGGGGCCGATGGCGGGAAGGCAAGGCCTTCGGCGCTGCCAATCTTTTCCTCGCCGGTGAACAGGCGGTCGAGTCGCGCCTTCACGTCGCGCCGATATTCGACGCAGGACACCGAACGCGGCGCGCCAATGTCGATATCGTCGGCGATCGCCGACTTGATCCGTTCCAGCGCGTCATTGTCGAGGATGCCGGCCCGATGCAGTTCCCGGCAGAGCTGGACCATGCCGGCGGCGGTTGCCTGGGCCCGCATGCCGACATTGGTCAGTTCGAAATGCAGCTTCTTCTGCTGCTCCATTGCCACGGTCATGCCATTCTCTCCTTTCGCTTTAGGATAGAAGCGCAGGAGCAATCGTTACGTTCCGGGACGCATTCGTCAATCGCCGTTTTTATCGTCGCTTTTCAGGGTGGTCTACCCTGCCAGAGCCTTGGACCGTTCCTCCAGATAGACCTTGATCATCGCGACGATCGGATCGGCCAGGAACAGGCCGAGGATACCGAACAGCGCGCCGAGCAGGATCTGCGCCGCCAGCACCAGCGCCGGGGCCAGATCGGTCGCGCGCTTGGCCACCATCGGCACGATCAGATAGCCGTCGATGATCTGCACCGCCATGTAGACGCCAAAGGCATAGAGGCCGGTATGGGTGCCGCCCGAAAAGCCAACGAGGACGATCAGCACGCCCGAGATGATGGCGCCGATATTGGGCAGGAAGGCGAGCAGGCCGGTGAGGATGCCGAGCAGGCCCGCCATCGGCACGCCGCCCGCCCACAGCAGCAGCCATACGCCCACGCCCTCCACCGCCATGCCGATCAGTCGGCCAAACATCAGCCGGCGCAGGGTGAAGGCCATCTTGTCGGCGACCGTGTAGAAATGGGCGCGCTTGTCCATCGGCAGCATCCAGGCGACGCCGCGTTCATAGAGTTTGGGTTCGACCGCGATGAAGATGGCCAGCACCAGCATCATGACGCCGCTGGTGATCGCGCCGACGGCGGTGCCGACGGCGGCGGTGACCCGGCCCATGGAACTCATCGCCTGCTGGGCCAGGCTCTTGAGGTCTTCGGGCGTGGTGGTGATGCCCAGTTGCTGCATCCAGCCGCCGACCCGTTCCACCTGCGCCTCGACGATGGTGCGCATCGCCTGCGCCTGGGCGGCCAGGCTGGAGCCGGTGAGGTAGAAGGTATAGGCGAGGAAGGCGACGACGGCGAGCAGGACGATCGTCAGGCGCCAGCCCCGGCCGATCGGCAGCACGCGGCCGAGCAGGCGGGTGCCGCCATCCATCATGGTGGTGAAGACCAGCGCGCCCAGGATCAGCATGATCGGCTGGGCCAGCAGCACGATCAGGGCGATGCCGATCGCCATCGCGAACCAGACGCCCGCCCGCTTGATCTCATGCTGGACCAGCGGGCTGCGCAATTCGCTGGGGCCGGGTTGCTCGATATGCTGCTGCGCGTCGCTCAAACCCGGAACCCCCATCAATCGCTGTGAACTATTTCGCCTCGGTAACGCTCTGGGGGCGCAGGCTGTTCCCGGCACGGCCACCACGGAAGGCATGCAACCAGCTGAGCGGGTTCCAGCTCGAATCGCCGTCCAGGCTGAAGGTGATGAATTCGGCGCGACCGCCGATCGCTTCCCATGGCACCGGGCCGCCCAGGCCATTTTCCTCCAGCGGCGCGCGGCTGTCGGCGCTGTTGTCGCGATTGTCGCCCATCAGGAAGACATGGTCGGCGGGCACGCGGACCGGGCCATACCAGTCGAGCGCGCTCGGCCCCATGTCGATCGTGACATAGGTCTTGCCGTTGGGCAGCACTTCTTGCCGCACCGGCAGTTCGCACCAGCTCTTGCCCGCCTTGTCGGTCACCAGCGCGCCGGGGAACTGCATCGGCGGGCAGGGGGCGTTGCCGTCGACCGCTATGCGCAGGGGCTTGAGCACCTTCTGCGGCACCGGCACGCCGTTCAGGATCACCTGGCCGCCGCGCACCTCGACAATGTCGCCGGGCAGGCCGATGACCCGCTTGATATAATCCTCGCGCCGGTTCTGGGGCGAGACGATGACGATGTCGCCACGCTCGGGCAGATGGCCCAGGATGCGCCCCTTCAGGAAGGGCAGCGGATGGAAGCTGGGGCTGACATAGGACCAGCCATAGGGGAATTTGCTGACCACCAGCCGGTCGCCCTTCAGCAGCACCGGCATCATCGATTCCGACGGGATGTAGAAGGGCTTGGCGACGAAGCTGTGGAAGGCCAGCACGGCGAGGATGAGCAGGACGATGCTCTTCACCTCATGCCACCAGTTCACCCCGCTGCCGCCGGCCCCGCTGGTGCCTGCCTCCTTGTCGTCGGCTGCCGTTTCGGGCGCGGCGGGGGGCAGGGGGTCGGTTTGGGTCATGTCGACTGCCGTCATGGAAGGGCTATGCTCGGATGGGGAGGGCGGCCCGCTCAAAGCGGCAGCGCCTCGATGATGACGAAGGCCTGGGCCCATGGATGATCGTCCGTGAGCGTCAGGTGAATGACCGGCTTGTAGCCCGCCGGCACCATCGATGCCAGCCGCTGTGCCGCGCCGCCGGTCAGCGCCAGCGTGGGCGCGCCGCTGGGCGCGTTGACGACGCCGATGTCCTTCATGAAGACACCGGCCTTGAACCCGGTGCCGACCGCCTTGGAAAAGGCCTCCTTGGCGGCGAAGCGCTTGGCCAGCGTGCCGGCTTTCGTGAACGGCCGGCGTTCCGCCTTGGCCTGTTCGACATCGGTGAAGACGCGCTGGACGAACCGGTCCCCGAAGCGGTCGAGCGAATTCTGGATCCGCTCGATATTGCAGAGATCGGAGCCGAGGCCGATGATCATGCGGCGGTCATCGCGCCAAATCCATCTGGCGGCGCATTTCGCGGATGCTGGCTTCCAGCCCGCCGAAAATCGCCTCGCCGATCAGGAAATGGCCGATATTGAGTTCGGCGATCTGCGGGATGGCGGCGATCGGCGCGACATTGTCGAAGGTGAGGCCATGGCCGGCATGCGGCTCGATGCCGTTCTTGGCGGCGAGCGCGGCGGCGTCGGCAATGCGGCGCAGCTCGACCGCGCGGGCCTCGCCGGTCAGATGGGCATAGGCGCCGGTATGGAATTCGACCACGGGCGCGCCAAGCTGGATCGCGGCCTCAATCTGGGCGGCGTCGGCCTCGATGAACAGGCTGACGCGGATGCCGGCATCGGTGAGCGCGGCGACGATCGGGCGCAACACCGCGATCTGGCCGGCGGCGTCGAGGCCGCCCTCGGTCGTGCGCTCCTCGCGCTTTTCCGGCACGATGCAGGCGGCATGCGGCTTGTGCTTGAGGGCGATGCCCAGCATTTCCTGCGTCGCCGCCATTTCCAGGTTCAGCGGCACGTCGAGCGCCGCCATCAGCATCGCGATATCCTCGTCGCGGATATGGCGGCGATCCTCGCGCAGATGCGCGGTGATGCCGTTGGCGCCGGCCTTCACCGCCAGCAGCGCGGCCTTGACCGGATCGGGATGTTCGCCGCCCCGCGCGTTGCGGATCGTCGCCACATGGTCGATATTGACCCCCAGGCGCAGCGGACCGGCGGCCATCTTACTGCTTCCGGCTGCCGGGCTTGATCGCCGGCACCGCTTCCAGTTCGGGCGGCAGCTGATCGGCGTCATAGACCGGGAAATTGATGCTCACGAGCGGGTAGAAGGGGACGCCCAGGTCCACTTCGCCGGCCGAACGATCGACCAGCGCCACTTCGGCGACGACGATGCCGCCTTCACGCTCGACCGCCTCGATCGCCTGGCGCGAGGACAGGCCGGTGGTGACGACGTCTTCCACCATCAGCACTTTCTGCCCCGGCGATATGGCAAAGCCGCGGCGCAGTTCGAACACGCCCTCGGGCCGTTCGAGGAACACCGCATCCTTGTCGAGCGCGCGGCCGACTTCATGGCCGATGATCAGGCCGCCCATGGCGGGCGACACGACCAGGTCGATCTCCTGGCGCAGCTCGCGCGGCAGCTGCTGCACGGTGGCGCGGGCCAGCTTGCCGGCGCGTTCGGCATTCATCAGCACGCGGGCGCACTGCAGGTAATTGGCGCTGCGGCGGCCCGACGACAGGATGAAATGTCCTTCGAGCAGCGCACCTGCTGCCCGGAATTCTGCCAATACTTCTTCGTCGGTCATTCCGCCCTGTTCCACTATTCCGTTGCGGGAGGTCGCGCAAAAACGGCGCCCGGCCCGCCCATATCGCACGGGCATGACATGCCCATGATCGCGCACCTGTGCGCGAGGTGCGAGATAGGCGGGAGCGGGAGGCGTTGCAACAGCGAAGAAAATCTGGTCCACACTGACTTGAGGCAGAAAAATTCGTTGCCTATAAGCCGCCACATAGACCGAACGGGCGGGCACGACGCGAAAGTGGACGTTCCCGTTGCAGCGGCAACAAGGGGTTAGGGGTAGATGAGGCTATGAAAAAGGTGAGATCGCTCATTCTGGCCGGCTTGCTGGCAATGGCGCCGGCAACGGTGATGAGCCCGATGGCATTGGCGCAGGAGAATGCCGCCGCTGCCGCCCCCGCTGCTGACAATGCAGCTATATCGACCGAATCACCCGACAATGCGACGGCCCCTGCGGCTGAAGCCGCGCCCGCCGCCAAGGTCGCCGCGCCGCCGCGGATGAAGCCGACCGAAGGCATCGGCATGCCCAAGCCCGGCGAGATCACGCTGCAGGAGCAGTTCACCTCCACCGGCCACACCGCGCGCTGGTTGCACGACAAGATGCTGCTGCCGCTCATCACCATCATCTCGGTCTTCGTGCTGCTGCTGATGCTCTACGTGATGGTGCGCTATCGCCGCTCCGCCAATCCGGTGCCGTCCAAGACCTCCCACAACACTGTCATCGAAGTGGTGTGGACGCTGGTCCCGGTCCTCATCCTGCTGGTGATCGCGATTCCCTCGATCGGCCTGCTGGCCGACCAGTATAAGCCCGCGCCCAAGGATGCGCTGACCGTGAAGGTCACCGGCTATCAATGGTATTGGGGCTATGAATATCCCGACAACGGCATCCCCGAATTCGTGTCGAACATGCTGCCCGAGGACAAGGCGAAGGAAAATGGCGAGCCCTATCTGCTCGCGCCCGACAATCGCCTGGTCCTGCCGGTCGGTCGTCCGGTCAAGCTGATCATCACCGGCGCCGACGTGATCCACAGCTTTGCCGTGCCTTCGCTCTGGGTGAAGATGGACGCCGTGCCCGGACGCCTGAACGAGAAGAGCTTCACCATCGAGAAGCCGGGCGTCTATTATGGCCAATGTTCGGAACTGTGCGGCGCGCGCCACGGCTTCATGCCGATCGCGATCGAGGCACTGCCCCCGGCCCAGTTCGACCAGTGGGTCCAGTCGCAGGGCGGCACGCTGAAGGGCGCAGCGGCGGAGAAGACGGCTGAAGCCGCTGCCGCTACTGCTGAAAAGAAGATCTGAGGGGTAGGAACGTCATGACCACCATCACCGCCGACCATCATGGCGATCATCATGGCGACCATGCCCATGATCATCATGATGCCGACCACAAGCCGGCCTTCTTCCAGCGCTGGTTCATGTCCACCAACCACAAGGACATCGGCACCCTCTATCTGATCTTCGCGATCATGGCCGGCCTGATCGGCGGCGCCATTTCCGGCCTGATGCGCATGGAATTGCGCGAGCCGGGCATCCAGTTCCTGCATATCTGGGCGCAGTGGAGCGACGGTCCCGCCGCGACGCTGGACCAGGCCTATCATCTGTGGAACGTGCTGATCACCGCCCATGGCCTCATCATGGTGTTCTTCATGGTGATGCCCGCGATCATCGGCGGCTTTGGCAACTGGTTCGTGCCGATCATGATCGGCGCGCCGGACATGGCCTTCCCGCGGATGAACAATATCAGCTTCTGGCTGCTCATCCCCGCCTTCCTGCTGCTGCTCGGCTCCACCTTCGTGCCCGGCGGCACCGGTAATGGCGCTGGCACCGGCTGGACCGTCTATGCGCCGCTCTCGACCAGCGGGTCGGCCGGCCCGGCCGTCGACATGGCGATCCTGTCGCTGCACATCGCCGGCGCCAGCTCGATCCTGGGCGCGATCAACTTCATCACCACCATCCTCAACATGCGTGCGCCGGGCATGACCCTGCACAAGATGCCGCTGTTCGTCTGGTCGGTGCTGGTCACCGCCTTCCTGCTGCTGCTGGCGCTGCCGGTCCTGGCCGCGGCGATCACCATGCTGCTGACCGATCGCAATTTCGGCACGACCTTCTATGATGCGGCCGGTGGCGGCGATCCCGAACTCTACCAGCATCTCTTCTGGTTCTTCGGCCATCCCGAAGTCTATATCATGATCCTGCCGGGCTTCGGCATCGTCAGCCAGATCGTCTCGACCTTCAGCCGCAAGCCGGTGTTCGGCTATCTCGGCATGGCCTATGCCATGGTCGCGATCGGCGTGGTCGGCTTCGTCGTCTGGGCGCACCATATGTTCACCACCGGCATGTCGGTGAATGTGAAGATGTATTTCACCGCCGCCACCATGGTCATTGCGGTGCCGACCGGCATCAAGATCTTTTCGTGGATCGCGACCATCTGGGGCGGGTCGATCAGCTTCAAGACGCCGATGGTGTGGGCGCTGGGCTTCATCTTCCTGTTCACCGTGGGCGGCGTGACCGGCGTCGTGCTGGCCAATGGCGGCGTCGACGACGTGCTGCACGACACCTATTATGTGGTCGCGCACTTCCACTATGTGCTCTCGCTGGGCGCGGTCTTTTCGCTGTTCGCGGGCTTCTATTACTGGTTCCCGAAAATGACGGGGCGCATGTATAATGAAGTGCTGGGCCAGCTCCATTTCTGGGTCTTCTTCATCGGCGTGAACCTGCTGTTCTTCCCGATGCACTTCCTGGGCCTGAGCGGCATGCCGCGCCGTTATCCCGACTATCCCGAGGCGTTCGCCTATTGGAACAAGATCGCGACCCACGGCTATGAGATCATGGCGGTCGGCGTGCTGATCTTCCTGGTCAACGTCTTCTGGTCGCTGTTCGCCGGCAGACGCGCTGAGGGCAATCCCTGGGGCGAAGGCGCGACGACGCTGGAATGGACGCTGACCAGCCCGCCGCCCTATCACCAGTTCGAGACCCTGCCGGTCATCGACTGATCGCCATGCGGGTGCCCGGCCTGGACCGGGCACTCCGTCCCCCCTGCGGCGGGGCAGATGGGTAGGACCGTCTGTCCATTTGCCGGAATCGGTCAGGGCCTGTATGGGGCGCCGGCTGATCGAAGAGGAGTTTATGGCCAGTTCGCCGCTTTCGTCCGGGGCTAATGCCCCCGTCCTGCCCGCTCATTGGCGCGATTTCGTCGCGCTGACCAAGCCGCGCGTGATGACGCTTGTGGTGTTCACGGGCCTGTGCGGGTTGCTCGCCGCGCCCGGTCATATCCATCCGGTTCTGGGCTTTACCGCGATATTGTGCATCGCGCTGGGCGCCGGCGCGGCCGCCGCGCTCAACCAGTGGTGGGAAGCCGATATCGACGCCAAGATGAAGCGCACCGCCAGCCGGCCGCTGCCCGCCGGGCGGATGGAGCGGCAGACGGCGTTGCATTTCGGCGTCGGCCTGTCCTTCTTCTCGGTGATCCTGATGGGGATGGCGACCAACTGGCTCGCCGCCGCGGTGCTGACCGTCTCGATCCTCTTCTATGTCTTCATCTATACCATCTGGCTGAAGCCCCGGACGGCGCAGAATATCGTCATCGGCGGCGCGGCCGGCGCCTTCCCGCCGGTGATCGGCTGGGCGGCGGTGACGGGCGACATCACCGCGCTGCCGATTGCGCTGTTCATGCTGATCTTCTTCTGGACGCCGCCCCATTTCTGGGCGCTCGCGCTGTTCGTGAAGACCGATTATGCCGCCGCCGGCATTCCGATGCTGCCGGTCGTGTCGGGCGAGGTCGTCACCCGGCGCCAGATCCTCTTCTACACCTTCATCATGGCGGTTGCGGCGTTGGCCCCGGTCGCGCTGCACCTGACTGGCGCGATCTATGGCACGGCGGCGCTGGTCGGCACCGCGATCTTCGCCGCCATGGCCTTTCAGGTCTATCTGCGCCGCGAAACCGATCCCGCGCGCATGGCGCCGGAAAAGCGACTGTTCAAATATTCGATCCTCTATCTCTTCCTGCTGTTCGGGGCAGTGGTCGTCGACCGCTGGCTGCTGGCATGAGTCCGGAAGATAAGGATCAGGTGCGCGCGCGGCAAAAGTCCCGTGCGCTGGTGACCGGGCTGCTGCTCGGCTTCCTTGCCATCCTCTTCTTCGCCATCACTTTGGCGAAGATCGGCGCGAGCCATAATATCTGATGGCCTCGCTCCCGCCCTCGCCCTTTGACCGCGACCGCCGCAACCGGCGGACGCTGGTGGCGATGGCGGGCATCGGCCTGGCGATGCTTGCCCTCGGTTTCGCCTCGGTCCCGCTCTATCGCATCTTCTGCCAGACGACCGGCTTTGGCGGCACGACCCAGCGCGCGGCGGCCGATGTGAAGCTGACCCCGGTGGCCGGGCGGACCATGTCGATCCGCTTCGATTCCAATGTCCAGCCCGGCATGCCCTGGGAATTTCGGCCCGAACATCGCACCGACACGGTGACCGTGGGGGCCCGCGACATGGCGATTTTCATTGCAAAGAACCTGTCCGACAAGCCGGTGACCGGCACCGCCAGCTTCAACGTCACGCCGACCCAGGCCGGCGCCTATTTCACCAAGATCCAGTGTTTCTGCTTCACCCAGCAGACGCTGCAGCCCGGTGAGGAAGTGCGCATGCCGGTCATCTATTATGTCGATCCCAAGATATTGCAGGATCCCGACAACAAGGACACGCAGCAGATAACGCTCAGCTACACCTTCTATCCTGTTGAGCAGGGGAAGCAGCCAAGCTAAGCTGACGAGAATAACCGAAAAACAGGGAAGAGGTAGAAACCGTCATGGCAGGCGCCAAGAACCACGATTATCATATCCTTCCGCCCAGCATCTGGCCGCTGTTCGGCTCGATGTCGGCGCTGGTGATGGCGATGGGCGCGATCATGTGGATGCATCCCGACGCGATGCCTGCCGGCGGTGGCTGGATCTTCCTGATCGGTGTGGCCGGTGTCCTCTTCACCATGTTCAGCTGGTGGAGCAATGTGATTGCCGAGGCGCATGCCGGCGATCATACCCCAGTGGTCCAGCTGCATCTGCGCTATGGCATGATCCTGTTCATCGCGTCGGAAGTGATGTTCTTCGTCGGCTGGTTCTGGGCCTTTTTCGACTTCTCCCTCTTTCCCAGCGAACTGGCGCCGATCGAGGGCATGTTCCCCTCCAAGGGCATCGAGGTGATGAACGCGTTCGAGCTGCCCTTGCTCAACACGCTGATCCTGCTCTGCTCGGGAACCACCGTGACCTGGGCGCATCACGCGCTGATCCATGGCGATCGCGAAGGGCTGAAGAAGGGCCTGTGGTGCACCGTGATCCTGGGTGCGCTGTTCAGCTGCATCCAGGCCTATGAATATATGCACGCGCCGTTCCCGTTCGGCGGCTCGCCCTATAGCTCGGCCTTCTACATGGCGACCGGCTTCCATGGCTTCCATGTGCTGGTCGGCACCATCTTCCTGGTGGTGAACCTGATCCGCGCCTATAAGGGCGACTTCACCCCGCGCCAGCATTTCGGCTTTGAAGCCGCCGCCTGGTACTGGCATTTCGTCGACGTGGTGTGGCTGTTCCTGTTCGCCGCCATCTATGTCTGGGGCGGCTGGGGCGCGCCGATCCACGGCGGCTGATGGTTCAGGGATGACGGCGAAGGCGACAGGCATGGACCTGCTTGCGGCCTCCGCCCGCGGCCTTTGCCCCCGTTGCAGCGCACCGACCCTGTTCGAAGGGCCGGTGCGTTTTGCGTCGGGCTGCCGCCAGTGCGGGCTGGACTATGGCCAATATAATGTCGGCGACGGGCCGGCGGCTTTCCTGACGCTGATCATCGGCGCGGTCATGGTCGCGCTGGCGCTGACGCTGGAACTGACGGTCCATCCGCCGCTGTGGCTGCACCTGCTGCTGTGGGCGCCGCTGACCGCCGGCGCCGTGGTCGGCAGCCTGCGCGTCGCCAAGGGTGCGCTGCTGACGCTCGAATATCGCAAAAATGCCCGCGAGGGGCGGGTGGTGGAGAAGAAGGACGCATGAGCGGACGGCGCATCCCGATTGTCCCGACCCTGCTGGTCTGTGTCGCGATCGTAGTCATGATCGCGCTCGGCATCTGGCAGTTGCAGCGCCGGGGCGAGAAGGAATCCATGCTGGCGCTGGCCGCCAGCAATGTGTCGCGCCCGGCCGTCGCCTTCCCCAAAATGCCGCCGGTGCCCGACGAACTGCTGTTCCGCCCATCCTCGGTCCATTGCCTGCGCGTCGTCGGCTGGCAGGTGGTGGCCGGGCGCGCCGCCGACGGATCGACCGGCTATCGCCATATCGCCCAATGCGCGACCGGCGCCGAAGGGCCGGGCGCGCTGGTCGCGGTCGGCGTCGGCCAGAAGCCGGATGACAAGCCGGCCTGGACCGGCGGACAGGTCGAAGGCTGGATTTCGCAGGAGCCCGATCATCGCTCGCTCCTGTCGCGCGCCAGCGGCAAGACCATGCCACTGCGGCCGATGCTGGTCGCGCGCGCCGCGCCGCCGGGCCTGAAACCCATGGCGCCGCCCAGCACCGCCGACGTGCCCAACAATCATCTCGCCTATGCGGTGCAATGGTTCATTTTTGCCGCGCTGGCAGCAATAATCTATCTGCTTGTCCTGCGCCGGCGCAATGCGGAGCCACCAAGGCCGTCGTAAACACTTGCCCCGGCGCGCCCGCGTCGCTACCGCGCTTTCCCATTATGCAATATGTCAGCACCAGGGGAAGCGCACCGGCGCTCGGTTTTGAAGATGTCACGCTGGCGGGCCTGGCGTCCGACGGCGGGCTTTATGTGCCGGAGAGCTGGCCGCAATTTTCCGCTGCCGACATTCGCGCGCTCGCCGGCCTTTCCTATGTCGAAACCGCCGTGCGGGTCATGGCGCCGTTCGTCGCCGGATCGCTGAGCGAAGAGGAACTGCGTGACCTCTGCACCGCCGCCTATGGCCGGTTCAGCCATGACGCGGTGACGCCGCTGGTGCAGCTCGACAATCGCCACTGGATGCTGGAGCTGTTCCATGGTCCGACCCTGGCGTTCAAGGATGTTGCGCTCCAGCTGCTCGGCCAGCTGTTCGAGCGCTTCCTGTCGCGCCGCGACGACCATCTGACCATCGTCGGCGCCACATCGGGCGACACCGGTTCGGCCGCGATCGACGCGGTCGCCGGCCGCGAGAAGGTCGACATCTTCATGCTGCATCCCGAGGGGCGCGTGTCCGACGTGCAGCGCCGCCAGATGACCACGGTGCTGGCGCCGAACGTCTACAACATCGCGATCGACGGCAGCTTCGACGATGCGCAGGCGCTGGTGAAGCGCATGTTCAACGACGCGGACTTCAAGGCGCGCTTCAACCTGTCGGCGGTGAACAGCATCAACTGGGCGCGGCTGATGGCGCAGGTCGTCTATTATTTCTACGCCGCCGTGCGGCTGGGCGCGCCCGATCGCCCGATCGCCTTCTCGGTGCCGACCGGCAATTTCGGCGATGTCTTCGCCGGCTATGTCGCGTCGAAAATGGGCCTGCCGGTCGCCAGGCTGGTGGTCGCCACCAACGTCAACGACATCCTGCACCGCGCCCTGTCGGAGGGCGACTATAGCCAGGGCCAGGTCGTGCCGACCGCGACGCCCAGCATGGACATTCAGGTCAGCTCCAATTTCGAGCGGCTGCTGTTCGATGCCGGCGGCCGTGACGGCGTTGCGCTCGCCCAGCAGATGCAGGGTTTCGAGGCGAGCAAGGCGATGCGCCTCACCAATGCCCAGCGCGAAGGTGCGGCCAACCTGTTCACCTCCGCCCGGATCGATGCCGACGGCATGACCATGGCGATGCGCTGGGCGTTCGACGCCGCCGGGCAGGTGATCGACCCGCATAGCGCCATCGGCCTCGCCGCCGCGCGCGAGGCGGACATCGACCCGTCGATCCCGGTGGTGACGCTGGCGACCGCCCATGCCGCCAAGTTCCGCGACGCGGTGGAACGGGCGACCGGCACGCGGCCGCCGCTGCCCGCACGGGTCGGCGACCTGTTCGCGCGCGAGGAAAGCTATGCCAAGCTGCCCGGCACCTTTGAGGCGGTGACCGCCTATGTCGCGGAGCGGGCGACGCCGCGCGGCTGATCGCGGGTTGATCTCCTCTCGACAGGAGCGGTGCAAGAGACGATGAGGCCGGAATGGAACTCAAGACTCTCATCGGCGAACCCTGGTCCGACTATGGCCTGATCGACTCGGGCAACGGCCGCAAGCTCGAACGCTATGGCCGTTTCCGCTTCATCCGCCCCGAACCGCAGGCGATGTGGGCGCCGGCGACGCAAGACTGGCGCGCCGACGGCGAATTCATCCCCGGATCGGACGAGGATGGCGGCGGCCGCTGGTATTATGACAAGCCGGTCCCGGCCGAAGGCTGGCCGCTGCACTGGAAGGAAGTGACCTTCCAGTCGAGCTGCACCCCCTTCCGCCATCTCGGCTTCTTCCCCGACATGGCGCCGGTGTGGGACTTCATGCGCGCCAGCACGGCCGACAAGCCCGAGGCCGAGGTGATGAACCTGTTCGGCTATACCGGCGTCGGCACGCTGGGCATGTCGGCGGCCGGCGCCCGCATGGTCCATGTCGATGCGTCGAAAAAATCGGTGGCGCAGGCGCGGGCGAACGCGGACCTGTCGGGCATGGGCGACCGGCCGATCCGCTGGATCGTCGAGGATGCGGCCAAGTTCGTCGCGCGCGAGGTGCGGCGCGGCCGCCGCTATGACGGCATATTGCTCGACCCGCCCAAATATGGCCGCGGCCCCGATGGCGAAGTTTGGCGGCTGGAAGAGGATCTGCCGGGCCTCATCGCCAATTGCCGCCAGTTGCTGGACGCGGACAGCCGCTTCCTGTTCCTCACCGTCTATGCGGTGCGCATGTCGGCGCTGGCGATCGGCGAATTGCTGCGCCAGGCCTTTGCCGACCTGCCCGGTGAGGTGGAAGCGGGCGAACTGACCGTGCGCGAGGAAGCCCGCGGCCTGCTGCTCCCCACCGCCATCTGGGCACGCTGGAAGCGGTAAACGGAACGTCCATTTAAAGCCCTCTCCCGTTTACGGGAGAGGGTTGGGTGAGGGCTTTTCTAAGGCGACCCTCATGATAGGCTCTGCCGATGCCCAGCATCGGCCCGACCAGTCCCAACGCCGCACGTCTGCGGCGCAACGCAACCGAATGTGAGCAACGGTTATGGGCCGTCCTGCGCAATCGCCATCTTGAAGGCTTCAAGTTCCGGCGCCAGGCGACGGTCGGGCCGTTTGTGGTGGATTTCCTCTGCGCCGAATGTCGCTTCATCGTCGAAATCGATGGCGGGCAGCATGATGAGCGAACAGATGCGTCGCGCACGGCGCAACTGCAATCGGCGGGCTATGTGATCCACCGGTTCTGGAATCATGATGTGGTCGAGAATTTCGACGGCGTGGTGGAGCGGATCAGGCTGGAATTGCTTGCCACTCGGGCGGGGTAAGGGAAAAGAAGAAGACCCTCACCCAACCCTCTCCCGCCTGCGGGAGAGGGCTTTAAGGCGGGATCGTCGCCTTACTTTCCGACCCTGATCTCGAACAGTTTCGGCCAGTTCTTGCCGGTGATGAAGACGCGATCGCTCTTCGCGTCATAGGCGATGCCGTTGGCGACGGCTTCGCTGTCGGTGACGCCGGCCTGCTTGCGCAGCGGGGCGACATCGATCCAGTCGATCACGCCGCCGCTGCGCGGGTCGATCCGGGCGATCTTCGTGTCGTACCAGACATTGGCCCAGATCTCGCCCTTGACCCATTCCAGCTCATTGAGCCGATCGACCGCGCGGCCGTTCCAGGTGACGGTAATGCGGCGCTGTTCGTTCAGCGTCTCGGGGTCGAGGAAGCGCAGCTGCGCGCTGCCGTCGCTCATGATGATCGACCGGCCATCCTGGGTCAGGCCCCAGCCTTCGCCTTCATAGCGGAAGGTGGAGAGGGGCGAGAAATCGTCCAGCTTCCACACGAAGCCCTGGCGGTGGCGCCAGGTCAGGCTGACCAGCTTGCCGCCCCAGTTGACGATGCCTTCGCCGAAATAGGGCTGCTCGACCACGCGGCGCTGCTCGACCTTGCCGGTCTTGAGCGCGACCTTGCGAATCTCCGACTGGCCTTCGAGGCCGGTGCTCTCATAGAGCGCGCCGTCGAGGTAGAAGAGGCCCTCGGTGAAGGCCGCCGGGTCATGCGGATAGGCCTTGACCAGTGTCCAGGGCGTTTCGGCCCGAGCCGGCATGGTCAGGGTGAGGGCGCAGGCGAGCGCCAGCAGCCCTTGCCTCATTCGGCGGCCTGCGCGGCGATCGCGGTGGCGAGCCAGGCGGGCAGGGTGGCGGGGTCGATCGCCTCCACCCGTTGCAGTTCGATCGACAGATTGAGGTCGGGCAGGGCGGCGCGCTGGCGCTTCTCGTCGGCCTGTTCCAGCGGCACCGCGACCAGCCGCCGGTTCACCTTGTTGCGATAATGCATGCGCGCGGTGTTTTCCTGGCCGACATAGCAGCCCTTGTCATAATCGACGCCGTGCAGTTCCTCGGCATTGGTTTCCAGCCACAGCGTCTGGTCCTGCCCCAGTTCCGCCGCGCCTTCGAACACCCCAAGCGACAGCCGATGCGCGCGGAACGCGGCGGCGGCGTCGCCATCGCTCGCCGGCGCCAGCCAGCGCGCGCCCAGGTCTGGCAGGCGCGGGTCGCGGGGTTTGTCGGCCGCATCGATCGCCCAATGCACCGCCAGCGACTCGTCGCGCGCGATCACCACCTTGCGCCGCAACCGGTATATGGTCAGCCGCTTCGCCAGCGCATCGGCCTGTGCCGCCTCGCAGTCGATCAATATATCGCCGTCGTCGCCCCACAGGATGAAGTCGAACAGCGCCTTGCCCTGCGGCGTCAGCAGCGCGGTCCAGCGCGCTTCGCCGTCTTTCAACGTCAGCACGTCGCGGGTCAGCAGCCCCTGCAGGAAGGGGCGCGCCTCTTCGCCGGAAATGCGCAGGATCGCTCGGTCGGTAAGGGTGGTATCGGTCATCGGCTTTAGGTAGGACGGCGGCACGACTTCGCCAAGCGGTTCGCGCGAACAGCAGACAGGAATATCGCCATGACCCAGACCTTCGACATGATCCTCAAGAACGGCACCGTCCATACGCCGGGCGGCGCGGAGCAGGTGGATGTGGGCGTGCGCGGCGGCAAGATCGTCGCCATCGGCACCAGCCTGGGCGATGCGGGCGAAGTGATCGACTGCACCGGCCTCGACGTGTTGCCGGGCTGCATCGACAGCCAGGTGCATTTCCGCGAGCCGGGGCTGGAATATAAGGAGGATCTGGAATCGGGCAGCCGCGCCGCGGTGCTGGGCGGCGTCACCGCCGTGTTCGAAATGCCCAACACCAATCCCAATACCGACACCGCCGAGCGGGTGCATGACAAGCTGAAGCGCGCCCATCACCGCATGTGGTGCGACCATGCCTTCTATGTTGGCGCGACGGCGGAAAATGCCGAGCAATTGAAGGAGCTGGAGCGGATTCCCGGCACGTCCGGCGTCAAGATCTTCATGGGCGCATCGACCGGCAGCCTGCTGGTGGACGATGACGCGGCGCTGGCCCGCGTGCTGGCGTCGGGCACCCGCCGCGTCGCCATCCATGCCGAGGACGAGACGCGCATGAACGCGCGCAAGGATTATCGGGTGGAGGGCGATCCGTCCTCCCACCCCGTCTGGCGCGACGATGAAAGCGCGATGATCGCGACCAAGCGGATCATCGCGCTCGCCCGCAAGGCGCGTCGCCGCATCCATATCCTGCACGTCACCACCCCGGCTGAGCTGGAATATATCGGCCAGAACAAGGATGTCGCGACCTGCGAAGTCACGCCGCAGCATCTGACGCTGGCCGGGGAAGACGCCTATCCGCGGCTGGGCACCTATGCCCAGATGAACCCGCCGATCCGCAGCGCGGCGCATCGCGACGGCCTGTGGTTCTGGCTCAACCAGGGCGTGCCCGACGTGCTGGGCAGCGACCATGCGCCGCACACGATCGAGGAAAAGGCCAAGGTCTATCCCGCTTCGCCCAGCGGCATGCCGGGCGTGCAGACGCTGGTGCCGCTGCTGCTCAACCATGTGGCGGAAGGGCGGCTGACGCTGCGCCGCTTCATCGAACTGACCTCGTCGGGGCCGCAGCGCGTGTTCGGCCTCACCTGCAAGGGCCGCATCGCGCTCGGCTATGATGCCGACTTCACCGTGGTCGACCTCAAGAAGAAATGGACCGTCGGCAAGGACTGGCTCGCCTCGCGCTGCGACTGGTCGCCGTTCGACGGCATGGACCTGACCGGCAAGGCGATCGGCACCATCATCCGCGGCAACCGCGTGATGTGGGAAGACAGCCTCGCCAATCAGGCGGTCGGCGAGCCGGTCCGGTTCGAGGCGACCGAGTTCAACTGACCGGGTCAGGCCGTCGCGAGGGACGGCCCCCAGCCCCCCTCCCGCCTGCGAGAGAGGGGGGAATACGACCAAATAGCGTCATTGCGAGCGCAGCGAAGCAATCCATCTCACGCCGGTGGATTGCTTCGCTGCGCTCGCAATGAGGATGTCGGATTTTGACGGCTGAGCAGAAGCGGCTGTAAATTCCTCCCCTGCAAGGGGAGGGGGACCACGAAGTGGTGGAGGGGTGACGCCCTATCGAGAGGGCGACACCCCTCCGTCTGGCCTACGGCCAGCCACCTCCCCTTGCAGGGGAGGATGGTCTAGAAGCGACCATTTTTTTGCCGTTCCAATCTCGCTTGCAGAGCCCGAAATCAGACACAAGCTAAATGATCCGAGGCACTCCTGGTTGGCGATCAGCGCAGCCCTCACCAGCGATCAAGAGGTCGAGCAACATCTCGAAGTCGTTTGCGACGTGCAGTTTCTCACGAGCAGCGGGGACGTGCTCCGCTTGGTTGCGGATCGCCCCGGAAGCTTCGCGCAGACATTTAAGTATCTGTTTTGAAATAACATGCTCGTTACGAAGGTCTTCGGCTTTCCGGCAAATATGTGCCTTCAAAGCAGCAAATGCCTCAGTATCGAAGGTTTCCGATGCCAACAGCCGCATCGTCGAGCGACGTTGCAACTCTTCCAGCTGAAGATCGTAATCATTCACATTCATGTCAAATGCTCTAGGCTGACGCCGTCTGCTTTCCAATAGCTGGGTTGAAAACCCGCCTGTCCGCTCCCCACCCATTCCGGCCGCCCCGATAAAAGTCCTGTCCTACAGCCATGCACCCGGTATAAACTTCCGGCCGGCTCCTTCCTATCGTCAACCCATTCTATTCCGGCCGTTTTTTCCGATCGGCCCAATATCCCTCATGGCGCACACGCGTAAACTTCCGCGCGCCTTCAGCTAAGGCATTGAAAAGACGTTGTTATGATTGGGGTGAAACGTCATCGGGCAGCCGCTATCACCACCTGATCGGTATAGTTTCGCCTCTTGCGACCATGTAATCCCGCTGTTTGGGCCTTTTCGCCCACCATGCACGCCCATCCGCTACCCCGAACGGACCTGTCCAGACCGGGGTCAGGCCGTCGCCAGCCGGTTGCGGCGGGCGGCGGCATAGCTGTCGCTGGCGAAGAGGATGAGGCCCAGCCAGATCAGGCCGAAGCTCAGCATCTGGCCCTGGCTCAGCGTCTCGCCCAGCAGCACCACGCCGCACAGGAATTGCAGCGTCGGCGCCAGATATTGCAGCAGCCCCAGCGTCGCCAACGGCAGGCGCTGGGCGGCGGTGGCGAACAGCACCAGCGGCACGGTGGTGACGCCGCCGGCCAGGATCAGCAAGCCGGTGGTCGGCACGTCCTGGCCAAAGCTGATGCCGCCATGGCCCGACAGCCAGATCAGGTAGCCGATCGCGGGCGCGACCAGCAGCAGCGTTTCGACGCCCAGGCCGGTCATCGGCGCGACCGGGGTGAGCTTGCGGATCAGGCCATAAAGGGCGAAGCTGATCGCCAGCGCCAGGCTGATCCACAGGGTGGTGAGCGCGGCCGCAGCCAGGATGGCGACGCCGACCGCGGCGATCGCGATCGCCAGCATCTGTCCGCGCCGCAGCCTTTCCTTGAGTATGACCACGCCCAGGCCCACGCTGACCAGCGGGTTGAGGAAATAGCCCAGGCTGCAGGCGACGACATGGCCGTCATTGACCGCCCAGACATAGACCAGCCAGTTGATCGCGATCATCACCGCCGATGCCATCAGCGGCAGGACCAGCCGGGGCGTGCGCAATGCCGCGACGAAGGCGCCTAGCCCCTTGCGCGCGGCCAGCAGCACCAGGATCAGGATGACCGACCAGATCACCCGCTGGGTCACGATCTCGATCGGGTCGACATGATGCAGCAGGCGGAAGAAGAGCGGCAGCATCCCCCAGATGCTGTAGGTGCCGATCGCGGCGATGACGCCCTTGCGGGCTTCGTTTTCCGCCATGGTCACAGGATGCCGCCGCCCAGGAACAGGCGCAGCGCGCCGAAGGCGGCGACGATCAGGCAGAAATTCTGCCCGCCCTTTTTCGACGACATCAGGCCGATGAAGGCGCCGAACAGCGCCATCGGCACCAGCAGCCAGTTGAGCGCGCCGAGCAGCGGAAACACCGCCGGGATCATCAGGACAAGGGTGACAAGACCGATCAGGGCTGACAGAAGGTTGAGCATAGTCCGACTGATGGCGGCTTTGCTGTCCCGGAACAAGACAAGCGACCATGCCACCCGGCAGAAACTGGCCCTGCGATGGGGTAGGGGCGTCTATGCACCCTGAATGCGAACGGAAAGTCCCGCTATCCGTTCTATGTGCCGGGTTATGAAGGAGCGAGGCGGATGGCGATTTCCAGACAAGTTGGTGTGATGGCGTTGCTGCTGGCGCTCGCGGCCTGCGGCAAGGGCGGCAAGGACGGCAATCTCGCCGCGCTGGACGACCAGTTGACCAACAATGCCGCGGACCCGGCGGTCAAGGGCGCGCTGGCCGATGATATCGTCGTCGATCCCAATCTGGTCGGCCAGTCGAACCGCAATGCCGTGCGCAGTGCCGATCGCGCCGCCAATGGCGCCCTGCCGGTGCTGGGTGGCGACGCCGGCAAGGCACAGTCGGAAGCGGCCAAGCTGGTCGGCGGCAAGCTGCTGTCCGCGCCGGCACCGGTCAGCGGCCCGATCAAGAACAGTCCGATGACGCTGGGCGGGCTGGCGCGCGAACAGGCGCAACTGGGCGGCGGCGGCAATGCCGGCTGCGCCAAGAAGCTGGTCTATGGCATGCAATGGGCCAGCCGTATGCCCGATCCCTTCACCCTCTATCCCGGCGCGCAACTGACCGAGGCGGCGGGTGCGGAGAAGGATGGCTGCACCCTGCGCGCGGCGAGCTTCGTGACGGCGGTGCCCAAGCAGGGCGTGATCGACTATTATTATACCCAGGCGCGCCGCGCCGGCTTCGATGCGGAACATCGCATCGTCGAGGGCGACAATGTGCTGGGCGGCACGCGCAAGGCCGATGGCAGCGCCTATTTCATCGTCTTCACCAATGCGCCGGGCGGCAAGACGGGCGTCGACATCATCGCCGATCACGGCCGATAAGAAGGGACCGATAAGGGGGGGCTTCGCCCTCTTTTGCTGCACAGGGGCGCTTTGTTTCCAAAACGGAAACGATCTGTCGTCCTTTTGCCGGCTACAAGCCCGACCCGTGCATCGCTACATCGCCTGCAACAACAGGTGGGATCAAGGCGATGCAACACTCCGTCTTCAACCGGGCCGATACGGCCAATGACAATGTCGGCGAACCCTTTGACGCGCAGGAGCGCCAGGTGCTCTGGCTGGCCGACAGCGATCCGGCCAGTTCGGTGCCTTCGGTCCGTGCGCCGCTCGGCCGGTTGCGCAGCTTCCTGCGCGGCCCGGAACCGACCTACACCCTGGCCAATCCGCGGCTGGAAACGCTGCGCCAGAGCGCGATCATCCTGCGCACCGGCCGGTCGCTGACCGGCGAGGAACTGGATGCGTTCGATGCGGCGGGTTTCTCGCGCGAGCAACTCGACCTGCTGCGCGTGCTCTACATGACCGGGGATGCCCGGCGGGCGGTGGTCCGTGCGGCCTGATCCTTCCGGCAGCGCGTTGCGCCAGCCGCCGATGCAGGCGCTGGAGATGCTGCGCGCATTCCATCTGGCGCATCCGCGCGTCGTCACGCGGCTGGCGCTGTTCTTCCTGATCCTGTTCGTGGAAATCGTTTTGTTCAGCGGCATCAACGGCATGGTCGATGATCTGCTGGTATCCTTCGTGGCGACGGTCGCGGCGTCGCTCTTGTTCCTGCCGATGATGGTCAGCGGCCAGGCGCGGTGATCGCGGATGCCGCGCCCGGCTGGCGCCAGCCGGGCGGAGCGTGTAGCACCGGTCCGACGCGGCAGGAGAGCGGACGGGACGGCGCCATGGATCTGGATGATTTGCGCAGCTTTGCCCAGGTCGTGCGCCATGGCGGCTTCAGCGCGGCGGAGCGTGCCACCGGCGAACGCAAGGCGAAGCTCAGTCGCCGGGTCGCGCGGCTGGAACAGGTGCTGGGCGTCCGCCTGATCGAGCGATCGACCCGCAATTTGCGCGTGACCGATGTCGGCCGCGAAATCTATCGCCAGTGCGAGACGATCGCCGAGGGGATCGACGCTACCCAGGCGATCGCCGCGCGTGCCCGGTCGCAGATCAGCGGCAATCTGCGCATCGCCTGCCCGCCGGGGCTGGCCCGCTATCTGCGCACCGACGTCTTTGCCCGGTTCCTGCTGCTCTATCCCGACGTGCATCTGGAAATGCATATCAGCAGCCAGCGGATCGACCTGATCCAGGAGCGGTTCGATGCCGCCTTTCGCGTGGATATCGACACCGTGCATGATCAGGCGCTGACGATGCATCAGCTGGGGCGGCTGGACCGCATCCTGGTGGCCGCGCCGGCGGTGGCGGCGCAGGTCGCGGCAACGACCATCGCCAGCCTTGCCGAGTTGCCGACGCTGAGCGTGGGTGAGCATGTCGAACATGATGAATGGCTGTTGATGAACGGGCAGGGGCGACAGCATGTCGTCGCCCATCATCCCCGTTTCTGCAGCAATGATTCGGCCACGGTGCGCGATGCGGCGGTGGCCGGGCTGGGCGTGGCGCTGCTGTCGTCAGCGGCCTGTTCGGTCGAGCTGCAACAGGGGCGGCTGGTGCATGTCCTGCCCGACTGGCGGACCAGCGAGGGCATCGTCCATGTCCTCTTCACCGCGCGCACCGGCATGTCGCCGACCCTGCGCGCGTTCATCGACTATGTCGCGGAAAGCTTTCCGTCGCTGACGGGTAGCACGCTGGCCTGAATGGCCTTTAGCGCAAGCCGGCTTCCTTGGTCAGGCTGTACAGCCCGCCGACGATCAGCCCGAGCGCCAGCATGCGCGCCGAAAATTCGAAAACAATATCAACCATCATCGATCCCCACCGATTGGAAGCGATCCTTCTGCGGCCATGCGCCTAACAAGCCGTTAATGCTGATGGGAAAGAAGGGGCGTGCTTGACGCTGTTCTGCGCCGACCATAGCATTCCGTCCCAGGCAGGCATGGTGTCGGGAGGCAGTTTCCATGGAGGATATCGCCCAGGAACGTGGCCCCGGCTATCGTTACTCGCGGCGTGCTACCCTGCCGCTGATCCGGCAATTGTCGGTCGTGCCCAACTGGCGCAACGCGCTGCTGCTGGCGCTGCAATGGGCGGTGATGATCGCCGCCTGCGTGATCGCGATCCGGGCCGATCGCTGGCCGGCCTATCTGATCGCCGGCATCGTCATCGGCACGCGGATTCAGGTTCTGGCGGTGATGATGCATGAGGCTTGTCACGGGATGCTGTTCAGCAACCGGCGCGTCAACGACCTGATCGGCGACCTGTTCGTCGCCTATCCGCTGGCGCTGAGCATCGATCTCTACCGTGTCGCCCATATGGTGCATCATCGCCATACCAACACGATGCGCGACTATGATTATCGGGTGCAGCGCAAGGATGCCGACCAGCATTTCCCCAAAAGCGGGCGCGCCATGGTCGTGCTGCTGCTGCGGAGCCTGTCCGGCCTCAACTATTATCGGGCGGCGCGGGCGGCGCGAATCTGGTCGCCCTTGTCCAATTTTCACAATCCGATGCGCTTCGGCTTCGATTTCCGGCTGGCGCTGCGCATCCGCTACATCGTCTGGGCGGTCCTGGTCTATGGCGCGATCCTGTGGTCGCCCTGGCGCTGGCAGATATTGGGCCTGTTCATGATTCCCCAGTTCATCTGGGCCAATGTGTTCAACCGGTTGCGGGCGATGGCGGAGCATAATGGCGTCACGGACGAGACGGAAATACGTGGCACGCGCACCGTCATCCCGACCCTGATCGACCGGATACTGATCGGGCCGCTCAATGTCAGCTATCATCTGGAACATCATCTGTTCCCGTCGGTGCCCTGGCATAATCTGCGCCGGTTGCACCGGCATCTGATGGCGTCCGATCCGCGCTATGCGCGCGATGCGCACGTTACGCAGGGCTATTGGGGGGTGATCCGCGAACTGATGCCGCCGCCCGCGGTCAGTGGTCCCGATCGGCAGCAGGTTCCGATCGAGGCGAATCCGTAACCCGAAGCGGCGCACGGATCAGGGAATGACCAGTTCCATGCCCGCCTTCACCCGGTTGAGCGCCAGATAGCTGTGATAGCTGGCGACCGATTCATTTTCCGCGAACAGGCGGCGGGTGATCGCTTCATAACTGCGCATGTCGGGCGCGACGATCAGCATGATGAAGCTGCGGCCGCCGGTGACATAATAGCATTGCTGCACTTCGGGCGCGTCGCGGAACAATTGCTTGGCCTTGTCGACGCGCGCCGCCTTTTCATCGACCAGATTGACCTCGACGATCGATGTCACGCCCAGGCCCACCTGATCGGGATCGACGATCGCGACATTGCGCACGATCACGCCGCTGCGCTCCATCGCGGCGATGCGGCGCTGCACGGCGGCGGTCGACAGGTTGACCGCCTCGGCAATTGCGCGCTGGGGCATGCGAGTGTCGCGCTGGATCAGGCGCAGGATCGCCCGGTCGAAAAGGTCGATCTTGGTGGTCTGGTTCATGAAATGAGTAATTGTTGCATTTGACCGGTCAATCAAGAGCGCCTTTCTCATGTCGATGATGATATTTCCCGTCACCTGAATTTTCGACAGGCGGAATGCGAGCATGAACCAGTCACGAGCATCCGGCGCGATCCTGGCCGGCATCTTTTGCGGCATGGGGGCGGGGGCGCTCTGGGGCCTCGTCTTCCTGGCGCCCGAGATCGTGCCCGGTTTCAGTCCGCTCGAACAGGCGATCGGTCGCTATCTGGTCTATGGGCTGATGTCCGTGCTGCTGGTCGCGCCGCGATGGCGGACGATCCGGCCGCTGCTGACGCCGCGCATATTGTGGGCGCTGGCCTGGCTCGCGCTGGCGGGGAACCTCTTTTATTATGTGCTGCTGGTGAGCGCGGTGCAGATGGGTGGCATTGCCATGACCTCGCTGGTGGTCGGCTTCCTGCCGGTGGCGGTGACCATCGTCGGCAGCCGGCAGGCGGGCGCGGTGCCGCTGCGGCATCTGGCGCCGTCGCTGCTACTCTGTATCGCGGGTGCGCTGTGCATTGGCTGGCAGGCGATCGTCATGCCGGGCGGGGGCGCGGTGGCGACGCGGATCATCGGCTTTGCCTGCGCGGTCGGCGCGCTGATTTCCTGGACCGCCTTTGCGATCGGCAATGCCCATTGGCTGCGGCGGATGGACGGTATCACGTCGCAGGACTGGAATTTCCTGATCGGCCTTGCCACCGGGGCGCAGGCGCTGCTGTTCCTGCCGTTGGTGCCGTGGCTCGGCAGTGGCACGCATGACGCGGCCGACTGGACCCGCTTTGCGGCTGTCGTGATCGCTGTCGCCCTGTTCGCCTCGATCGTCGGCAATGCGCTGTGGAATCGCATGACCCGGCTGCTGCCGCTCACCATGGTGGGACAGATGATCCTGTTCGAAACCGGCTTTGCCCTGCCCTATGGTTTCATCTGGGAAGCGCGGCTGCCGACGCCCTTGGAGGGCACGGCATTCGTGCTGGTGATCCTCTCGGTGCTGAGTTGCATCGCCGCCCATCGCCGTCCGATCCCGGCAGAGGCCAGCATCGCCGCCTGAATGCGTCCTTTCCCCTTTGGCGGAATCGCGATAGGGCGAAAATCATGACCAATATCTTCCTTGTTATGGGCGGCGGCGCGGTTGGCGCGGCGCTGCGCTATCTGCTGGGGCGGTTCGCCGGGCAGATGGCGCCCGGCGCGGCCTGGCCCTGGGGCACTTTTGCCGCCAATCTGATCGGCGGTTTCGCCATGGGCCTGCTCGCCGGATGGCTGGCGCGCGGCAGCACCGTATCGGGTGAGCCGATGCGGCTGCTGCTCGGCGTCGGCGTGCTGGGCGGCTTCACCACCTTTTCCTCCTTCAGCCTGGAGACGATGCTGATGATCGAGCGCGGCCAGATCGGCCTGGCGCTGGGCTATGCGCTCTTCTCGCTGGTCGGCGCGGTGGCCGCGCTGGCGCTGGGTCTTACGGTTATGCGGAGTGTTGCGGCATGAAGGGGCGTCCTCCCGGCAAATCCGGCGGTCCGGCACGGGGCGGCAAGCCCGGCGGTAGCAAGCCCGCAGGGCGCAGCGGCGCGCCCGGTCGTGCCCGTGGCGGTGCCAAGGCGGCGAGTGCGCGCAAGCAGGATGGCGACCGGCCGTTCAAGCCCGGCGCCAAGTCAGTGGGTAAGCCCCGCACCAAGGCGCCCGCCGCCAAGGCGGCGGCACCGGCCCCGGCGGTCGCGGCCAAGCCCAATCCGGCCAAGGGCGTCAGCCTGGACGTGCGGCAATATCGCGTGCAGGCCGATGATGATGGCATCCGCCTCGACCGCTGGTTCCAGCGGCATTTGCCCGATGTCGGCTTCAACATCGTGTCGCGCTGGTCGCGTACCGGCCAGTTGCGTGTCGATGGCGCCCGCGCCGCGCCCGGCGACCGCATCGCCGAAGGCCAGATGATCCGCGTGCCGCCGGCCGAGCCCAAGGTGGCGGCGGCCGACAAGCCCAAGCGCGTCCGCGTCATCGACCTGACCGAGGACGAGATCGCCTATGTCCAGGACATGGTGATCCACCGCGACAAGCAGGCGATCGTCATCAACAAGCCGCCGGGCCTCGCTACCCAGGGCGGAACCAAGACCGACGAGCATGTCGACCGTCTGCTCGACGGGCTGATCTTCGACGCGGAATCCCGGCCCAAGCTGGTCCATCGGCTGGACAAGGATACGTCGGGCGCGCTGCTGCTCGCCCGCTCCAGCCGCTCGGCCGCGCATTTCGCCAAGGCATTTTCCAGCCGCACCGCGCGGAAGGTCTATTGGGCGATCGTCATCGGCGTGCCCAGCATCGACGATGGCATGATCGAACTGCCGATCACCAAGCAGCCGGGCACCGGCGGCGAGAAGATGCATGTGGACGAGGAAGAGGGCCTGCCCGCCCGCACCCGCTATCGTGTGATCGAACGGGCCGGCAACCGCGCCGCCTGGGTCGAGTTGCAGCCTTATACCGGCCGCACCCACCAGTTGCGCGTCCATATGGCGGCGATCGGCCACCCGCTGGTCGGCGACGGCAAATATGGCGGCAAGGACAGTTTCCTGTCCGGTTCGATCAGCCGCAAGATGCACCTCCATGCCCGTCGCATCCGGGTCGATCATCCCGATGGCGGCCGCATCGACATGAAGGCGGAGCTGCCCGAACATTTCCTCAACAGCCTGATCGCGCTCGGCTTCGACCTGTCGCTGGGCGATATGCCGCTGGATGACGAGATCGACCGGACGCCGACCCGCGAGGATGAGAAGAAGGCGGCCCGCGCCCATGCCAAGCAGATCCGCAAGGGGCGCCGCGGCGAACGGCGCGGTCGCGGCGAGAAATAATGGGCGGGGGCATGAGCAACCGCCTTGCCGTCTTCGATTGCGACGGCACGCTGGTCGATAGCCAGCACAGCATTTGCACTGCGATGGCCCATGCCTTCGAGGGCGAGAAGCTGGTGCCGCCCGATCGGCTGGCGATCCTGTCGATCGTCGGCCTGTCGCTGCCCCATGCGATGGCCCGGCTGCTGCCCGATGCGGAGCCGGACTATCATCAGTTGCTGACCGATCGCTACAAGGCGGCTTTCCACGCCCTGCGCAGCGCCAATGCCGTTTCCGAGCCGCTCTATTCCGGCATGGCAGACCTGGTGCGGGCACTGGACGGCGATGGCTGGTTGTTGGGCGTGGCCACCGGCAAGTCCGATCGCGGCCTCAACCTGTGTCTTGCCCATCATGAGCTGGCCCATCATTTCGTGACCCTGCAGACCGCCGATCGCCACCCGTCCAAGCCGCACCCTTCGATGCTGCTGCAGGCGATGGCGGAGGCGGGCGCGGTGCCCGAAACCACGGTGATGATCGGCGATACCCATTTCGACATCGACATGGGGCTGGCCGCCGGCACCCGCGCGATCGGCGTCGGCTGGGGCTATCATGCGCCAGCCGAACTGGTGCAGGCTGGCGCTCATGCGGTGGCGATGGACAGCGACGAGTTGCGCCGCCATATCGACGCGCCATGAACGACATGCCTCCCATCCCGCCGGTCGACCCGGAGAAGATCGCGCGCCAGCGCCATTTCGCGCTTGGCCTGTTCCGCCTGTCGGGTGCTTTCCTCGTCATGTTCGGCTTCCTCGCCATCATGCAGCGCTTTTCCTGGGTACAGGGCGACAAGGCCAAGGCGTTCGGCCTGATCATGGTCGTCGCCGGCCTGTTCCAGTTCATCATCGTGCCGCGCCTGATGCTGGCCCTGTTCAAGCGGAGCCGCCCGTGAAGCGTTTCTACAAGGATGTGACGGTCGAACCGGTCGAAGCCGGTTTCGCGATACGGCTGGATGGCCGCCCGGTGCGCACGCCGGCCCGTGCCGAACTGGCGCTCCCCAATGCGGTGCTGGCGGAGGCGGTGGCGCAGGAATGGCGCGACCAGGGCGAGACGGTCGATCCGGCGACCATGGCCTTCACCGGCCTTGCCAATGCGGCGATCGACCATATCGCCGGCAACCGCGCGAAATTCGCGGCCGACATCGCCGAATATGGCGGCACCGACATGCTCTGCTATCGGGCCGAGGGGCCGGAGGCGTTTGTCGCGCGTCAGGCCGCCGCCTGGGATCCGCTGCTCGATTGGGCGCGCGCCCGCTACGACGTCGCTTTCGTCACCACCCAGGGCATCATCCATGTCGCCCAGCCTGACGCGACGCTGGAACGGCTGGCGGCCGCGGTGGACGGACTTGATCCCTTCACCCTGGCCGGCCTGTCGCGGCTGGTGACCTTGAGCGGATCGCTGGTCTGCGGCCTGGCGGTGCTGGAAGAAGCGTTCGATGCGGATTCCGTATGGGAAGCGGCCGAGATCGACGAGCGCTGGCAGGCCGAACAATGGGGCGAGGATGCCGAAGCGCTGGCCCGTTCGGCGCGCCGCGCGGGCGAGTTTGCCGTGGGTCGAGCCTTTTGCGGGATGGCACGAGCCTAGAGGGCTGGGAACGGGACCGCTCGTTCGTTCATTCTTGTGTTGGCAGATGCCCTGACTGCATCCGCCACATTGGATCAACGACCAGGGAGACCCTGACCTTGCAGTCCCGCCTTTTGGTTCCTGCCTTTCTTGCCCTTTCCACCCTCGCCGCACCGGCCCTGGCACAGGATGCCCCCGCAGCCACCGCTGCCCCCGCCGCCGGCCAGATGACCCCCGAACAGATCAACGCCTTCAACCAGGCGGTGACCGATTTCACCGCCGGCCAGACCGCGCTGCAGGCGGGCGACAATGCCACCGCCGCGACCAAATATGAGGCGGCGATGCCCGCCATCCGCACCGCGGTGGAGGTCGACCCGACCAAGATCGACAATGTCAATTTCCTCGCCAACGCGCTTTATGCCGATGCCGCTGCCCAAGGCGCGCTCGGCAAGATGGACAAGGTGATCGCGCTTTATGGCGAATCCCTGCCGCACTGGCGCAAGGTGGTGGAGGCCAAGCCCGCCGATGCCACCAGCCGCAACATCCTGGCCGGTATCCTGATCCAGCTGGGCAACCAGAAGCTGGGCGCGCAGGACAAGGCCGGTTCTGCGCCGCTCTATCAGGAAGCGCTGGGCCTGGCCCGCAAGTCGGCGGCCGCCAATGCGGCCGATCCGGTGACGAAGAATATCCTGCTGTCGGCGCTGATCGGCGCCAGCCAGGCGACCGACGATGCCGCGCTCAAGACCGAAGCGGCGACGATGAGCAAGGCGATGCTGGCCGACGGTTCGGTCGATGCGTCGAACAAGCCTGCCGCTCAGGCGCTGAGCGGCGTCAAGGCCGGCTGAGCATGAAGAGGCCTCGCCCGGATCACCGGGCGGGGCCTTTGCCGGTCAGGCTTCGACCATGCCGGTAATCTTGTTGGCATAGACCATGCGGCCCGGCCCGAGCATGCCCAATACCTGCGGCACCATGTGGCGGGCGAGCGCGAAACAGCCCTCGCTACGGCCGCACTTGCCCCAGGCGGCGACATGGTCCTCGCTGACATAGTCGGCGCCATGGATGACGATGGCGCGCATTTCGGCATTGTTGTTCTGCGGATCGAGCCCCGCCAGCCGCATCGACCGGCCATGCTGGCCGTCATAGACGGTCAGCGTCTTGTAGGCGCCCGACGAACTGGCGAGCGAATTGGGCTCGTTGGAAAAGCTCTGCAGCCAGCCCGAATGGCCCGGATCGGACCCGCGGCCGTGCGACACCAGATAGCTGTTGGCCTGGCCACCGATCAGGTTGACGATATGGAAGCGAAATTCCTTCGACGGCGCGTTGAAGTCGGCGATGGCGATGCGGTCGCGCAGGGTGAAGTCGCGCGCATGCTGGTCGAGCGCGGCCTTGGCCTCTTCCAGCAGCAGCGCATAGGGCTTGCGCGAAAAAATCGATGCGGCCGATGGAGTCGCGGGAACCGGAGGACGGTTCGCGGGTTCAGGCGCTACCGGAAGTGCGGCCTTGCCAACACTGTCGGTCAAAAACGAGAAGGCGAGTCCGCTTAAAGCGAACTTCGTGAATTTGCGGCGATCCATGTGCCGTCTATAACAAATCAACGCCCCCGCTCCAAGACGGGGGCGCCCTTCGTCACAGGCTGCTATTGCCCGCTTCGTCCGCTCCCTGGCTCCCCTCGCCGTTTTCGCGCAGGCGCGAGGTCATGCCGCTGGCTTCGGCATCATCCAGAATCTGCTGCTGTTCCGACACGGACGGCGGCGGTGCCGGAGTCGGGGTGACGACATTTTCCGGCTCGGGCGGCAGCGCTTCCGGCTCGTTCACGATGACATTCTCGACCGGCGGTTCGACCAGATTATTGGTCGCCGGGGCTTCCTCTTCCTTCTTGCCGCAGGCGGCAAGAAGCAGCGCGCCCGACAGGGCGGCGAAGGTCAGGGGGCGGGCAAAATGGCGCATGGGGATCAGTCCTTGGCTGCGGGGGCGGTCGAATTGACCGCAGTGGGGTCGACGCGGCGGCTGGAGGCCTCGATCTTCTGGGCCAGCAGCTTGTCCCAGTCATAGGGATCGGCGCGGAAGTTCATGGTGCCGTTGCTGCTGGCAAAGGCGGTCCAGTAGAGCAGATAGACCGCGACCTGCGAGGGCAGCGACACGCGCTGGGTCTTGTTGGTGTCGATCAGGCTCTGGATTTGGCCCGACAGGCTGGGATCGCTCGCCACCATCAGTTCGGCCAGCGATACCGGCTTTTCCAGGCGGATGCAGCCATGGCTGGCGAGCCGATCATAGCTGGAGAATTTCCCGCGCGAAGGCGTGTCGTGCAGATAGACGGCGAAGGGATTGTTGAAATCGAACTTCAGCCGGCCGAGCGCGCTGTTGGGACCGGCGGGCTGGACGATGCGCTCGCCGCCCTCGGGCGTCTTCACGATCTTGTAGCCCTGCTTGGCCAGGGTCGCGCGGCCTTTGGGAAACAATTCCTTCCTGGCGATCGACATCGGTACGTTCCAGGGCGGATTGACCACGATGGAATGGATGTTCGACGACAGCATCGGCGTCTGGTTGGTCGGGCTGCCGGTGACGGCGCGCATCGATGTGACGGGTTCGTCGCCCTGGAACACGGTCAGCACGGCGGCGGCGATGTTCACCTGGACGCGGTTGACCGGCAATTCGCGCGGCATCCAGCGCCAGCGTTCCATATTGGCCATGATCGCGGCGATGCGATCATCCACCGACACGTTGAGCGCGGTCAGGGTGCGCGCGTCGAGCAGGCCGGTGGGGTTGAGGCCATAGCGGCGCTGGGCGCGTTGCAGCGCGGCGGTCAGCGGCTCGCTGCCGGTGACGCTCTTGTCCTCCAGCGCCAGGCGGGCGCGCACGACATCGGCCGAGGCGCCGGCCGACAGGCTGGACCAGCCGCCGGTGTCGCGGATCTTCTCATAGGTGGCGAGGCCCTTGCGCAGCCCGTCATAGCCCGAATAGGGCGGGGTCAGGCTGGCCGCCCATTGCGGCAGCCGATCCTCGGCAATCGCCTTGGCGAGCGAGGGGCGCGGATCGAAGGCGGCGGGGCGCAGCGCCCAGACTTCCAGAAAATCGGCGGTATCGACCCGGCCGGTGCTGAGCGCGCGGCCGCGATCCAGCAAGGCGTTCAGCAATTGCTGCCCGTGCATCGGCGCGGTCGGCTTGCTGCGCGCCATCAGCCCTTCGGCCATGCCGCTTTTCAGCCATTCATTCGCCCAGTCATCCTGCGCCTGCGACAGGGCCGGCAACGGCACGGGCGGGGGCATCACCGCCATCGGCGGGGGCAGCACGACCTGACCGGCCGGCGGCGCGCTCTGGGTCGGTGTCATGGCCGGGGGCTGCGCGACGGCCGGGATGGCGGCGGTGGCCAGCAGGGGCAGGGCGAGGAAACGGATCAAATCGGGACGGTTCATGCTGGACCAGATAGCGCAAAGCGGCCATCTATCAAATCGCGATAGCGGGAAAAGATCATGCTGCACGTCGTTCACCATCCCGCCTATGTCTCCCCGGCCACAGACGGCCAGCAGGCGCGCTTCGACAAATATGGGCTGGTGATGGACGTGCTCGCCGACAGTGGCGCGCCGATGACCGTTCATGCGCCCGATCCGATGCCCGCGTCCTGGATCGCGGCGGTGCATGATCCCGCCTATGTCGAAGAGGTGCTGACGCTGGCCGTGCCGCCCGACAAGGAACGGCGGATCGGCTTTCCGGTAACCGAGCGGGTGATGCGCCGGGCGCTGCTGTCGCCCGGCGGCACCTGGTTGGCGGCGAAGCTGGCGCTGGTCCATGGCTATGCCGCCAATGCGGCGGGGGGCAGCCATCATGCGCTGGCCGACAGCGGCGCGGGCTATTGCGTGTTCAACGACCTGGCGATCGCGGCCAACCGGCTGATCGCGGAGGGGGATGTGAACCGTATCCTGATCCTCGACCTCGACGTGCATCAGGGCGATGGTACGGCGTCGCTGATGGCGGGGAGGGGCGATGTCTTCACCATGTCGATTCATGCGGAGAAGAATTTCCCGGTGCGCAAGGCGCGCTCGACGCTGGATCTGGGGCTGGCCGACGATACCGGCGACGCAGACTATCTGGCGGCGCTGGGCGAGATGCTGCCGCGCGTGCTGGATGATTTCGCGCCGGACCTGATTCTATATCAGGCCGGGGTGGATGGTCATGTGGACGATCGGCTGGGCCGGCTGGCGCTCAGCGACGAGGGACTGGCCGCGCGCGACGGGCTGGTAATGCGTCAGGCGCTGGTGCGCGCCATCCCGGTCGCCAGTTGCATGGGTGGCGGCTATGGCCCGGACCGGATGGCGGTCGCGCGGCGCCATGCCGCCTGCATGTTGCGGATGGCGTCAGTGGAGCGTGCTGTCTGAGGCGCTGGGCTTTGCGGCGCGCCCTTCCATCAGCTTCGCGGCGATCAGCCCGGCCACGCTCAGCGCGACCAGATCGCTCAGCGCCAGATAGAGGCTGTAGCCCCAGGGCGCATGGTTGAACACGGCCTGGCCGATATGCAGCCACAGCACGGTGGCGAGCGCGAACAGGATCGACACCCGCGCCCGGCTGTTGAAGTCGCCTGTGACGAAGCGCAGCGCCAGCGCGATCAGCACACCGGTCGCCAGCGCCAGCAGCAGTCCGCCGATCAGGCTGGAGCCATCCATCACCGGGAAGCCGCCATTATTGTAGAAGAGCATCGCCACCGGCCCCTTGCCATAGAGGATGGTGCCTTGGGCCGTGGCGGGATCGGGGATGACATAGACGCCGGTGCCGCTGCGGGCCAGCGCCTGCGCCATTGCGGCCTGCAGATTGGCGCTTGCCTGCGGATCGGCACGACTGAGCGCCAGCGCGCTCAGGGGCGTGCCCCAGAAGAGGAAGCCGATGATGAACATGGCGAAACCGCCAAGCAGTCCGCCCAGGATGGTCCGCAGCATCATGCCTTCACTCCCCGTTCCAACGCGCTCCGACACTGGAGGCTGATCTACAAACGCCGGGAAGGCAATGTCTTTCCGTGGACGGGATCAATCCTTTGGACGGGCGGCCTTTTCGGCCAGGCCCGACAGGCCTTCGCGCCGCTCCAGTTCGTCGAGCACATCGTCGAAGGGAATGCCGCAATCGGCCAGCAGCACCAGCAGGTGGAAGAGCAGGTCCGCGCTTTCGCCGACCAGTTCGGCCCGATTGTCGGCCATGGCGGCGATCACCGCCTCGACCGCTTCCTCGCCGACCTTCTGGGCGATCTTGCCCCGGCCGCGGGCGGTCAGCTTCGCCACATAGGATGCCGATGGATCGGCCTTCCGTCGCTCGGCGATGGTCTGTTCGAGGGTTTGAAGGGTCGCGCGCATGGGCTGCATCAAGCGTCCCGCGCGCGACCCGTCAAATGAATTTTACTTCTGCTTGCGGCGCGCGAAGAAGACGCGACCGGCCAGCACGGCGGCGCCCATGCCGAACAGCGCCATCTGTTCGGGTTCAGGCACCGGGGTCGGCGTGCCACCGCTGCTGCCACCCGACGAGGTGCCGCCGCCGCTGGAGCCGCCGCACTTGAACCAGCAGAAGGTGGCGTTGGCGGGGGCGGGGATGGCGAGGCCCATCAGGCTGGCCGAACCCGCTACGAGAAGAAGTTTGCTGATCTGCATAAAAGTCACCCTGTTTCAAAATGGACAAATCGTTTCGAAACGACCCTGCGCCCTGTCTACGCAGTAACCGTGCCAATTTTGCCAAGTGACGTTTTTCTGCGGCTGGCGACCGATGGCCGCCAAAAGCCCTATATGGTTAATGTCAATTAACCCGACATTTTGGCGCTTTTCCGCGCTTTAATGGCCCCGAACGGGGATACCGGCGCGGGCCAGGGCCTGATGCGCTTCAGCAATAGTATGTTGACCGAAGTGAAATATCGAGGCGGCCAGCACCGCGCTGGCATGGCCTTCGACCACGCCTTCGACCAGATGGTCGAGGGTGCCGACGCCGCCGCTGGCGATCACCGGGATCGACACGGCATCGGCGATCATGCGGGTCAGCGCCAGGTCATAGCCCTGCTTGGTGCCATCGCCGTCCATCGAGGTGACGAGCAGTTCGCCCGCGCCAAGTTCCGCCAGGCGCAGCGCATGTTCCAGCGCGTCGATGCCGGTCGGCTTGCGGCCGCCATGGGTGAAGATTTCCCACTTGCCTTCGCCCACCTTGCGCGCATCGACCGATCCGACGATGCACTGCGCGCCGAAGCGGTCGGCGATGTCGGCCACCAGTTCGGGCCGGGCGACGGCGGCGCTGTTGACCGCGACCTTGTCCGCGCCCGCCAGCAGCAGGGCGCGGGCATCCTCCGCGCTGCGCACGCCGCCGCCGACGGTGACGGGCATGAAGCAGACTTCGGCGGTACGGCGCACCACGTCCAATATGGTGCCGCGCGCCTCATGGGTGGCGGTGATGTCGAGGAAGCAGAGTTCGTCGGCGCCGGCCGCGTCATAGAGCTTGGCCTGCTCGACCGGGTCGCCGGCATCCTTGAGGTCGACGAAATTGACGCCCTTCACCACGCGGCCATTGGCAACGTCGAGGCAGGGAATGACGCGGGTGCGGACGGTCATGCTTCCTCCCCTGCAAGGGGAGGGGGACCGCCGGCGCAGCCGGTGGTGGAGGGGGCTTTTCGCATAGGGACGCGTGAAGGGATAGCCCCCTCCACCATGCTTCGCATGGTCCCCCTCCCCGTATCGGGGAGGAACTGGCCGGCGCCGTTCACGCCGCCGCCTGCGCGACCGCGAGCGCGGTCTTGAGGTCGAGGCGGCCATCATAGATGGCGCGGCCGGTGATGACGCCTTCGATCCCGTCATCGGCGTGGAGGCTGAGGACGCGTATATCCGCGATCCCTGCCACGCCGCCGCTGGCGATCACCGGCATGTCGGTGGCGCGGGCGAGATCGACGGTCGCATCGATATTCACGCCCTTGAGCAGACCGTCGCGGCCGACATCGGTGAAGAGCAGGCTGGCGACGCCCGCATCCTCGAACCGGCGGGCGAGGTCGATCACCGGCATGTCGCTCTTTTCCGCCCAGCCGTCGGTGGCGACGAAGCCGTCGCGCGCATCGACCGCGACGACGATGCCGCCGGGGAAGTCGCGCGCGGCTGCCTTGACGAAGGCGGGGTCTTTCAGCGCAGCGGTGCCGATCACGATGCGCGATACGCCCAGGTCAAACCAGCGTTCGACCGACTCCCGGTTGCGGATGCCGCCGCCGAGTTGAACATGGCCGGGAAAGGCCTCGACGATGCGTTCGACCGCTTCGGCATTGACCGCATGGCCGGCAAAGCTGCCATCCAGATCGACGACATGGATATGCTGGGCGCCCGCTGCGGCGAAGATCAGCGCCTGCGCGGCGGGATCGTCGCCATAGACGGTGGCGCGGTCCATGTCGCCCTCGGCCAGGCGGACGACCTGGCCGCCTTTGAGGTCGATGGCGGGAAAGACGATCAGGGACATTATCCGATTTCCGTTCGGTTCGAGCTTGTCGAGAACCCACGCGCAACGGTTCTCGACAGGCTCGAACCGAACGGGGGTAGGGGTGGTATCACGGCTTCCAGTCCAGAAAGCGCGCGAGGAAGGACAGGCCGTAGCGCTGGCTCTTTTCCGGGTGGAACTGGCAGCCGATGATGGTGTCGCGCGCGACGGCGGCGACCAGCGGCCCGCCATGGTCGGTGACGGCGGCGACATGGGCCGGGTCGGCGGCCTCATAATGATAGCTGTGCAGGAAATAGGCCTCGCCGGCCTCGATCAGGGGCGGCTGGCCGTTCAGCACCACATCGTTCCAGCCCATATGCGGCACCTTGATCGAAGCATCGGTCGGTTCGATCAGCCGCACCGTGCCGGGAATCCAGCCCAGCCCCTCATGCCGGCCGAACTCCTCGCCGGCGTCGGCGAGCAACTGCATGCCGACGCAGACGCCCAGAAAGGGAATGCCGCGGCTGTTCACCGCCTCGTTCATCGCGTCGACCATGCCGGGGATCGCGACCAAGGCGTCGCGGCAGGCGCGGAAGGCGCCGACACCGGGCAGCACGATGCGGTCGGCCCTGGCCACGACATCGGCATCGGCGGTGATGGTCACATCATCGGCACCCGCCTTGCGCAGGGCATTGTGGACCGAGTGGAGATTGCCCGCGCCATAGTCGATCAGGGCGATGGTCATGGCAGCAGCGTGTCCAGATTGACGCTGGCGGCGCGCGCCGGAAGGAACTCGATCAGGTCGAACGATGCCGCGCCGTTGACGACGAAGGGATCGGTCGCTGCCTTCGCCGCGATCTCGTCACGCTCGCCGCGCGCCAGCAAAATGCCGCCGGTGCGCGGTTCGCGCCGGCCGGCGAGCAGCAGCCAGCCATCGGCAATGCCCTGGTCCAACCAGGCCCGATGATCGGCCAGATGGCCGTCCAGCACATCGATCGGCGCCGTATAGGTCAGCGAAATGATGAACATGGGGTCGGCCTTTCTATGGAAGTGATGCTTAGAGCATGCCCTTGGTCGAGGGGATGGCGTCGGCCTTGCGCGGGTCGATCTCCACCGCCTGGCGCAGCGCGCGGGCCAGGCCCTTGAACGCGCTTTCGACGATATGATGATTGTTGCTGCCATAGAGCAGCTCGATGTGCAGCGTGATGCCGGCGGCCTGGGCCAGGCTGTGGAAGAAATGCTCCACCATCTCCGTGTCCCATTCGCCGATCTTGGTGACGGTGAAGGGCAGCTTGCACACCAGCCAGGGGCGGCCGGAAATGTCGAGCGCGACGCGGCTCAGCGTTTCGTCCATCGGCGAATAGACGCTGCCGTAACGGCTGATGCCGCGCTTGTCGCCCAGCGCCTTGGCCAGCGCCTCGCCGATCGCGATCGCCGTATCCTCGGTGGTGTGATGCTGGTCGACATGCAGGTCGCCGACGGTCTTGACGGTCATGTCGATCAGCGAATGGCGCGACAGCTGCTCGATCATATGGTCGAGGAAACCGATCCCGGTGGAGACGGTGTAAAGACCGGTGCCGTCGAGGTTGACGGTCACGTCGATCTGCGTTTCCGCAGTGTTGCGGTGAATCTCGGCCGTGCGCATGCGCGCCCTATAGCGTGTCGCGCGCGCCATGCAATCTGATGATGTACCTCTCGGGCGGGGGTTGACCGCCGCTTTCGCGTCGTTAGGACATATGCCCCATGAGTGAAGACCTGCCCGACAGCCTGATTCCCTATGACGAAATCGTGCAGGAGGCCCTGCGCGCGGTCGTCGGCCGCGTGCTGGGCGAAGTGCAGCAGACCGGTGGCCTGCCGGGCGCGCATCATTTCTACATCACGTTCAAGACCCATGCCGCCGGGGTGGATATCCCCAAGCATCTGTCGGAACGTTTCCCGGACGAGATGACCATCGTCCTCCAGAACAAGTTCTGGGATCTCAAGGTCAGCGACCGCCATTTCGAGGTCAGCCTGACCTTCAACCAGGTCGCGGCGCATCTGGTCATTCCCTTCAGCGCGATCACCGCCTTCGTCGATCCCGCCGTCAATTTCGCGCTGCAGTTCCAGGTTCAGGCCGATGAAGAGCCCGAACCCCATGACGTGGCCGAAAATGACGCGCCGCTGGTCACGACCGAGGATGGCTCCAACGTCGTCACGGTGGATTTCGGCAAGAAGAAGTGAGCCGGGCGGCCGGCATCGGCCGCAGGCTCAAAATTCGTGGCGATAGGAGAAGCGCAGCTTCTGGCTCGTCCCGAAACTATTGTCGACATAGCTGATATTGGCGCCGACCGTGTCGCGACGCGTAAGATGGTAGGACAGGCCACCACCCAGCGCCACGCCCGAAAAATCATGGGTGCCCCTGGTCACATTGCCGCCCGCCATCGCGGTCAGCTTCGGTCCCAGCGGCCGCAACAGGAACAGCCCGACATAGCCGCTGTTGCTGCTGAGCGCGATCGGCAGGCCATCGCTCTGGTCGATATCGCTGACCGGGCCATGCCCCTTGGTATAGCTGTAGCCAAACGGCACGAACATCTGCAATTTGCCGGTCTTGAGGCCGACTTGCGACAGCGGCACGAAGCCGCCGAGCGAATAGCGCGTCTGTTCCACGCCCGAATCGAAATGACTTTTGCCGGCCGAGAAGGTCAGGATCGCGACCGGAAACAGATAGGATGCGCCGACCGACCAGAGGCCCGATTCCGACACGCGGGCATTGAATTTCAGCTTGGGGCCGACCGCGACCGATCCGGACAGTGAAAATTCGTCGGAGGCGCGGGTGATGCCGACCTTGGTCGCGATCTTGGTGGGATCGTCGGACGATTTTTCCTCTTCTGCGTGGACCGGAGCGGTCGTGGCGGCAAGGCAGAGGAGGAGGGCAAGGACGGGGCGATCGGACATGCGGTTTTCCTCCAGGATGCCAGGCAGGATATCGGGGCGCGTGCGCCGATCAATTGCGGTAAACCCCGGTAAAGGCGCAGATCCTGCGGCTGCATGACGGCTGCGGCCTGTCATGGGGATGGGCTGCGGGGATATGCGATATTCGCAAGTTTCGCCTTGGAATTTCCCGCCCCGGCCCTACATCGAAGCCAGTTTTGCGATTGATTCTTAACTGGGAGTTCTGAATGTCCGCTACCCGCACCGAAACCGACAGCATTGGCGCCATCGAGGTGCCCGCCGACGCCTATTGGGGCGCCCAGACCCAGCGCAGCATCGAGAATTTCCCCTTCGGCGCGACCGAGCGGATGCCGATCGGCATCGTCCATGCGCAGGCGATCGTGAAGCAGGCGGCGGCGCGGGTGAATGCGAAACATGGGCTCGACGCGACGATCGTCGCGGGCATCGAGAATGCCGCGCAGCAGATCGTCTCCGGCGCGCTCGATGACCAGTTTCCGCTCGTCATCTGGCAGACCGGCAGCGGCACCCAGACCAACATGAACGTCAATGAGGTGATTGCCGGCTATGCCAATGAGCAGCTGGCCGGCACGCGCGGCGGCAAGAGCCCGGTCCATCCCAACGACCATGTGAACATGAGCCAGTCGTCGAACGACAGCTTCCCGACCGCGCTGCATGTCGCGACCGTGCTGGCGACCCGCGACAAGCTGATTCCGGCGCTGGAGAAGCTGACCGGCGCGCTGACCGCCAAGGCGGAAGGCTGGGGGCATATCGTCAAGATTGGCCGCACCCATACGCAGGATGCGACGCCGCTGACGCTGGGCCAGGAATTTTCCGGCTATGCTGCGCAACTGGTCAGCAGCAAGGCGCGCATTGAGGGCGCGCTGAACGGCAATATCCGCAAGCTGGCCATCGGCGGCACGGCGGTCGGCACCGGTCTCAACGCGCCCGATGGCTGGGCGGACGACATGACGGCCGCGATCAGCGACATTGCCGGCACGCCGTTCGAAAGCGCGCCCAACAAGTTCGAGCAGCTGGCCGCCAAGGATGGCCTGGTCTTCTTCTCCGGCGCGCTCAACACGCTGGCGGTGGCGCTGACCAAGATCGCCAATGACATCCGCTTCCTGGGCTCCGGCCCGCGCTCGGGCCTGGGCGAGCTGGACCTGCCCGCCAATGAGCCGGGCAGCTCGATCATGCCGGGCAAGGTCAACCCGACCCAGTGCGAATCGCTGACCATGGTGGCGGCGCAGGTGATCGGCAATCATCAGGCGGTGACCGTCGGCGGCATGCAGGGCCATTTCGAACTCAATGTCTTCATGCCGCTGATCGGCGCCAATGTGCTGCGCTCGATTCATCTGCTCAGCGTCGGCATGGAAAGCTTTGCCGAACGCTGCGTCGGAGGGATGCAGGCCAATGAGGGCCGGATCGCCGAACTGGTCGAGCGCTCGCTGATGCTGGTGACCGCGCTGGCACCGGAGATCGGCTATGACAATGCCGCGACCATCGCCAAGCATGCGCACAAGAAGGGGCTGACGCTCAAGCAGGCCGGCCTCGAACTGGGGCTGGTCGATGAGCCGACCTTCGACCGGCTGGTGCGGCCGGAAAATATGGTCTGATCCAGATCAACTGGCGGAACCGGGGCGGGTGCGATACATTAATCCCCTATGAAGAAAACGCCCGCCCCGACCGCCGCAAAGCTTCCGTCCACCGCGACGCGCGTTCGCAAGTCGAGCCTGTTTCGCAAGGCGGCGCGGCTCGGCGCGACGGTGGTGGCCGCACGGGTCGCCGCCGACACGGGCAAGAAGGGCGTGATCGGCCTGATCGCCGGGGCCGGCGCCAAGCGCCTCATCATGCGCTATCCGGTCGGCGCCATGGTCCTCACCGGCGCCTATCTGGCGGGCAAGCTCTATGAGGCCAAGCGCGAGGCGGACCGCAAGATGGCGACCAAGCTGCTGACCGACGCCAGCGCCAAGCCGATCCTGATCGACGAGGCGCGCGCCGCCCGCAAGAAGGCGGGCTAAAGCGCGCCCTGCCATTCCTTGATCGCGTCGACCGGCCAGGCGAGCATCAGGACATTGAGTGTCAGATTGTCGCGGGTCACCGCCAGTGCGAGCAGTTCGAAACCGATCGCGACGATAATCGTCAGCCAGACGGGCGCGCGCGACGCGAACAGGAAGCCCAGGGCCATCATGCCGATGTCGCTCATCGAATTGAGGATGGAATCGCCCGAATAGCCGAGCGCGATCGTCGCCGTGCGGTAACGGTCGATGATGATCGGTGAATTTTCAAGGATTTCCCACGCTGCCTCGATCGTCACCGCCACCGACAGGCGGATGCCGAGCGGCCTGCGCCGCATCAGCAAATGGGTCGCGCCATAGAAGAGGAAGCCGTGGATGATGTGGCTGAGGCTGTACCAGTCGGACAGATGCTGGCTGTTGCCGCTGTCGATCGGCCCATGCCATAGCGCGATCGTGCCGCAGGTGCAGATCGGCGGGCGCCCCATCAGATAGAGGATCGCCGCTGCCCCCAGCGCGATCAGCAGAGCGAGGATAAAGCCCCGCTGTTTCATTCCTTTACGCGATCGCGCCAAGCCTCTTCTCCCCCAACCTCTTGCAAAATGCCGTCCACGACGCCACTAGCGGCCATGGCCGACAACATTCCCACCGACACCCCCGATTTCAAGCGCCGCGGCGTTCTCTTTGTCCTGTCCTCGCCCTCGGGCGCCGGCAAGTCGACGATTGCACGCAAATTGCTGGCCTGCGAACCGGACCTGTCGATGTCGGTGTCGGCGACGACGCGGACGATCCGGCCGGGCGAAGTCGATGGCAAGGATTATCATTTCGTCGATCTGGAAGAGTTTCGCCGCATGGCGAACGACCATGAGTTCCTGGAATGGGCGCATGTCTTCGGCCAGCGCTATGGCACGCCGCGCGCGCCGGTCGAGGCGATGCTCAAGAGCGGCAAGGATGTGCTGTTCGACATCGACTGGCAGGGCGCGCAGCAGCTGCACCAGATTGCCGGCGGCGACGTGGTCCGCATCTTCATCCTCCCGCCCTCGATGGAGGAGCTGGAAAAGCGTCTGCGTGGCCGCGCGACCGACAGCAATGAAGTAATCGAGGGCCGCATGGCGCGCGCCGCCGGCGAGATCGCCCATTGGGACGGCTATGACTATGTGCTGTGCAATGTCGACGTCGAGGAATGTTTCGAGCGCGTGCGCACCATCCTGCACGCCGAACGGATGAAGCGCAGCCGCCAGACCGGCCTCATTGGCTTCATCCGCCGTCTCAGCCGCTATCATCAGGAAGATTGAGGTCTAGCGGCTGACGGGGCCGCTATTTCTCGAATCCTGCCGGGTCGGCCCAGTCGGGGTGGACCCAGGCCATCACCTTGAACAATGTCCCCATCTCCGCTTCGTCGGTGAGGCGATGGCGCTGCGCCTCCAGTTCGGCGGCGCGCTGCGGGCTGCCCTTGGCCAGCACGGACGCGCGCACGTCGATGCCCAGATGCTGGAGGAAATGGCCCTGCGTCACCGCGCCATGGACGCGCAGCCCGGCCTGGCGCGCGACATTGGCCAGCATCGTGAAATCGACATGGGTGGTGAGGTCGCTTTCGCCCGGATCGGTGAAGGGATCGGTGAACTGGTGGTTCTTCACCGCCTGCAGCGTGTCGCCCAGGGCCGGGCCTTCATAGCCATAGTCGATGATGATCGCGACGCCGCCCTGGCGCGCGATCCGGCTGGCAAGGGCATAGCCCGCGGTGGCGCCGGCCTGTGCCACTTCGATGATCGCGCCCTCGGGCGCCTGTGCAGCGATCGGCGGCAGGCCCGATTCGATCCGGCGATAGCCCGGCACCGCCATGAAGCGGCCTTCTTCCTCGCGCCGGATCACCACCCGTTCGCGCCATTCGTCGCCGACGCGGATCATCTGCCGCACGGGCAGGGCATCGAAAAATTCATTGGCGACCACCAGCAGCGGCGACTGGTCGGGCAGGCTTTCCACGCTGTCATGATGGACGACATGGGGAATCTGGGCGCGCTGCCGCTCGCGCAGGGTCGGGCTGGTCTCGACGAAATGGATGCGCGAGGTGACGTCGGCGCCCTCCATCGCGCGCAGCGCATCGCCCGCCAGCGTGCCGCGACCCGGCCCCAGTTCGACATAGAGCGGATCGGCGCGTCGACCCGATCGCAGCCAGACATCGGCCAGGCACAGGCCGATCAGTTCGCCGAACATCTGGCTGATTTCCGGGGCGGTGGTGAAGTCCCCCTCCAGCCCCAGCGGATCGCGCGTGCCATAATAATGCTGGTTCGCCTCGCCCATATAATGGGCGACGGAGATCGGCCCGCCGGCATCGATCTGGCGGGCCAGGCGCTCGGGCAGGCCCATCGCGCCGGGCAAGGCGTCAGCTGACACTGGCGCTGCCCGCGATCGGTTCCACGCGCACGCGCCGGCCCTTGGCGGTGACGATCAGGTAGAGGCCGCCCAGGATCATCGGCACGCACAGCCACTGGCCCATGTGCAGGCCGGTGCGGGCGGCAAATTCCATCAGCTGGGCATCGGCCTCGCGGAAATATTCGACGCCGAAGCGGAACACGCCATAGAAGAAGACGAACAGGCCGACCAGCATGCCCGGCTTGTAGCGCGCCTTGGTCTTCCAGAAGGCGAAGGCGAGAATGCAGAACAGGATGATGCCTTCGAAAAAGGCTTCGTAAAGCTGGCTTGGATGACGGGCGAAGGGGCCGCCGGTCGGGAAGATCATCGCCCAGGGCACATCGGTTTCCTTGCCCCACAGTTCGCCATTCACGAAATTGGCGAGGCGGCCGAAGAACAGGCCGAAGGGTACGACGCAGGCGACATAGTCATGGATGCGCAGCCAGCTCAGCTTCTCCTTGCGCGCCATGTAGAGGATGCCGAGCGACACGCCCGCCGCGCCGCCATGGAAGGACATGCCGCCATTCCACAGCTTGAAGATGTCCAGCGGATGCTGGAGGATTTCGGGCTGGTAGAAGAAGACATAGGCGAGCCGACCGCCGATGATGATGCCCAGCGTCGCATAGAAGATCATATCGTCGGCATGGCGCCGCGCCATTGGCGAACCGGGCTGGGCAATGAGCTTCAGGAGATACCAGTAGCCGATCAGGATGCCGGCCAGATAGGCCAGGCTATACCATTTGAGCGTGAAGAAGCCCAGGTCCAGGGCGACGGGGCTGAGCCCCAGCTGGTCGAAGCGGATGGCGCTCGAAGCGGCGGCGACAAGGTCCAGGATCAAAATGGCATTCCCTCGGCAATCAGGCCTGCGGCCATAGAACAAGCGGCCGGCAAGATGAAGAGGGGCGATCCCGATTGCAGGATGATCGGGGCAAATAGGCCGGACATGCCCGGCGCGGCAGGCTCAGGCCGCTTCGCTACAGTCCAGCAGCGCCGCGCGATCCCGGATTTCCACCATGCGGCGGCCGGGCAGGGCGATGATGCCGATCCGCTTGAGGTCGGTCAGCTGCCGGCTCACTGTCTCGATCGTCAGGCCCAGCACGTCGGCGATCTGCTGGCGCGACAGCGGCAGGTCGAACCGGTCGAGCGGGGCCTCGCCTTCGCGGGCCAGCCGGCGCGACATGTCGAGCAGGAAGGTTGCGATCTTCTCCCGCGCATTCTTGCGGCCAAGCAGCAGCATCCAACTGCGCGCCCGGTCGAGATCGTCGAGCGTGCGTTGCAGCAGTCGATGCTCCAGCTCGGGATGCTCGCGGGCAAAGCCGTCAAAGGCGCCACGGGTGAAGAGGCACAGGCGCGCGTCGGTGAGCGCCGTGACGCTGTGCGGCGTGCTGCGGCCGAAGGGGCGGCCGATGAAGTCGGACGGATAGACCACGCCGACAATCTGTTCGCGCCCATCGCCGGTCGAGGCCGACAATTTGAGCGTGCCGTCGATCACATTGGCGACGATGGTGGCGTCGTCGCCTTCCCACATCACCGTCTGCCCCGCCGCGATCGTGACGCGCCGGCCCAGGCGATTGAGCGCGCCCCGCTCATCCTCTTCCAGCGTGGCGCAGATGGCGCGGTCGCGCACCTCGCAGCGCTGGCAGAAGCTGGCGTCGGAGCAGGGGGCAGGAACGGGCATGCCGCCGGGCAGGGTTTGCGCGAGATCAAAATGCATGTTCATGACCGCTGCTTGGCGCGGCGGCGGGGCGGGCACTATCCGTAAATCCCCTATGGGACTTTCTGTCCTATTCAAGCCCCGCCTGGAAGGCGATGCGCAGCGTTTCCGACAGGCTGTGGACCTGCAGCTTCTGCATCAGGTTGGCGCGATGAATCTCGACCGTGCGCGGGCTGATGCCCAGGTCATAGGCGATCGTCTTGTTGGGCAGGCCGTCGACCAGGCCCTTGAGCACTTCGCGTTCCCGATCGGTCAGGATGTTGAGCCGGGCGCGGGCAGTCTCGCGCTGGCTGTTGCGGCCCTGGTCGGCGCTTGCCTGCGCGCAGGCGGCTTCGATCGCGGCGAGCAATGCCGCCTTCTCGAACGGCTTTTCGATGAAATCGGTGGCCCCCGCCTTCATCGCGGCGACCGCCATGCCGACATCGCCATGGCCGGTCATGATGATGACCGGCAGCATCATGCCGCGCGCGCGCAGTTCGCGTTGCACTTCCAGCCCGTCAATGTCGGGCATGCGCACGTCCAGCAGCACGCAGCCGCCCTCCAGCGTCCCGACTTCCTTGAGGAACTCGATGCCTCCCGAGAAGAGCCGCACCGCAAAGCCGCTGGTCCTGAGCATGAAGGAGAGCGACCGGCGGATCGCCTCGTCATCATCGACGACATGGATGGGCTGGTCGGTGGGCAGGCTCATGGCAGGCGGTCCGCAGAATCGAGAGTGAAGTGGAAGGCGACGCCGCCCCAGTGCGAGGCATCGGCCCAGATCCGTCCGCCATGCCCCTCGACGATGGTGCGGCTGATCGACAGGCCCACGCCCATGCCGGCGGGTTTGGTCGTGCTGAACGGGGTGAAGAGCGATCGCGCGACCGCCGGATCGAGGCCGGGGCCACTGTCGGCGATGATGAGTTCGACCTGTCCGTCCTCGGCCGGCACCGCCGACAGGCGCAGGATGCGGCGATTGCGGCCGTCCATCGCCTCGACCGCGTTGCGCACCAGGTTGATGATGACCTGCTGCACCTGCACGCGATTGGCGATCACCCGGCCGACGCGCGGGTCGACGACGATGTCCATGTCGATGCCCCGGCTGTCGATGCCGATGAAGGCCAGCGCGACCCCCTCGGCCAGCAGCGTGGCCGCCGGTTCGGCCTGGCGATCGGCTTCGCCGCGACGGATGAACTCCCGCAGCGACCGGATGATCTGGCCCGCGCGCATCGCCTGGCGCGCGGCTTCGTCCATCGCCTCGCCCAGCAAGTCGCGGTCGACCGGCGCATCGGTGCGCAGCAGGTCGCGGCCTGCCTCCATATAATTGGCGATCGCGGTCAGCGGCTGGTTCAGTTCATGCGCCAGCGCCGCGGCCAGCGTGCCCATCGCCGTGACGCGGGCGGCATGGCTGAGTTCAGCCTGCAGATCCTGCAGGCGCCGTTCGGCCTTCTGCCGATCGGTCAGGTCGCGCACGAAGCCGGTGAACAGCTTTTCGCCATGGTCCTGCACTTCGCCGACCGCCAGCTCGATCGGAAAGGTGGAGCCATCGCGCCGGCGTGCGGTGGTCAGTCGGCCGATGCCGATGATCCGCTTCTCGCCGGTGTCATGATAATGTTGCAGGTAGGAATCGTGGCGCTCGCGATCGGGCGAGGGCATCAGCATCGCAACATTGCGGCCCAGCACATCGGCTTCTGCATATTGGAACATGCGCTGGGCGGCCGGGCTGAACGAGACGATATGCCCGGTCGCGTCGATCACGATCAGCGCATCGGGCACCGTTGCCAGGATCGATCCCAGCAGAGCCTGTTCCCGGCTGGTCGCATTATCCTGCGGATCGCCATCGTTGAACGCCATGTCCGATCACTGACCGTAAATCAGTGCGCCAGCAAGAGCGGAACCCGTGTTTCGGCCAGAATATAGCGGGTTACGCCGCCAAAAATGGTTTCCCGCAGCCGGCTGTGGCCAAAGGCGCCCATCACCATCCAGTCGATCGACAGTTCCTGGCAGGCATGGGACAGCGCTTCTTCCACGCTGCGATCCTTGCGCGGCCATTCGTGAATCTCGACCGCAATGCCGTGGCGCGAGAGATATTCTGCGGCGTCGGTCGGCGGGAAATCGCGCTTCGTGCGCTCGTCGACGGTGACGACATGGACTTCGCTCGCCACCCGCAACAGGGTGCGGCTCGCGGTCAGCGCCGACGCCGCCTCATGCGATCCGTCCCAGGCGACCATCGCCCGGCCGGTGCAGCGAAAGCCCTTGGCCATGCTCGGGATCGCCAGCACCGGGGCGCGGCTGTTGACCGCCAGGTCGGCGACGATCGGGGCCGGATCATCCGCCTGCCGGCGACCCGGCGGCGGCAGGGAAACGAGCATCGCGTCGGCCAGGCGACCGGTTTCCAGCAGCCCCTGGACCAGGTCGCCGCTGCGATAATGCCAGTCCCACGCCATGCCCTCGCGCCGCAGCCTTTCCTCCAGCGCGCGCCGCATCTCCTCGTCCTGGCGGCGCACCGTATCGATCGCCTCGGGGACCAGATAGCCGCTGCCATAAAGATCGGCGGCGACCAGTTCGGGCAGCGGCGCGATCTGCAGGCAACTGATATGGGCGCCGGTCGCGCGCGACAGGTCGAACGCGGCCTGCAGCCGGCTTTCCATGCCGTTGTCTGCGCGGATATGCAGCAATATGGTCTTCATCGAACATGTCCCGACAAGAGGGCGCCGATGCAGCGCCGCAAGATCGTCATCCTGACTAGAAGCTCGTTCGGCTCGTCTCTATCCGCAAATTTCCCTATTTCGATCGCCGATCCGATGGCACATTCGGGGGGCAACGATCATAGCAAGGGATGCCTTCTTCATGACCGACAAGGATATTCTGGAAACCCGCACCGGCATTCGCGTCCAGGTGCGCCCGGCGCAGGATGGCGATGCCAGGGCGCTGGCCCATTTCTTTTCGGCCGTGTCCGATGATGATCGCCGCTTCCGTTTTCTCAGCAGTGCGCCGGGTGTCAGCGCCGGGCAGATTCATGATCTGATCCATGGCGACCCCGACAATTGCGAGACCTTCCTGGCGACCGACGAGAAGGGGGCCATACTGGCTGCGGCGACCCTGGCCGCCGATCCCGACCGGACCCGCGCCGAAGTCGCGATATCGGTGCGCGCCGACCATCGCGGCAAGGGCGTGGGCTGGAGCATGCTGCGCCACGCCACCGACCGGGCGCAGGAAATGGGCGTCGGTCTGCTGCAGGCGATCGAGAGCCGCGCCAATCATGCCGCGATCGAGCTGGAGCGCGAACAGGGCTTTGTCGCCCGCAGCGTCGATGACGAGCCGTCGCTGCTGATCCTGGAAAAGCGTTTCTGATCGCATCGCTGGTAAAATGATGAAGGGGCCGGAGCGGCGATCCGCTCCGGCCCCTTCCTTCTGGTCCACCCCCCGGAGGATCAGAAGCGCATGCCGACGCCCACGCCGAACACGAAGGGATCGAGCGATACCTTGACGTTCTGGGTGCCGGCCGCAGCCGTGGTCAGCCGCACCTTGGTGTCGATGTCGATATATTTGACGTCGAGGTTGAGGAAGATCTTGTCGTTGAGGTCGATGTCGACGCCGACCTGGCCGGCCCAGCCGAAGCTGTCGGACATATGGACCTTGGTCTTGCCGACCGCATCCTCCAGCCCGCTCGACGCATCCTCGTTGTAGAACAGCGTATAGTTGACGCCGGCGCCGATATAGGGGCGGACATGTCCCTCGACGATCGGGTGATATTGCATCGTCAGCGTCGGCGGCAGCACCCAGGTGGAGGCCAGCTTGCCGATCCCGCCGGTGGTGCCGCTGCGGCCGCTGGCGCTATGCTTGGTGGTCGCGGCGATCAGTTCGAAGCCGATATGGTCGGTCGCCATGTAGGTGACGTCGACTTCGGGCGCGATGCCGTTGTTCACCGACACCTTCTCGCCGGGGAAGCCGGGCAGGATGCTGCCGCTCTTTTCGGTGGGGGCGACCATGATGCCGCGCACGCGCACCAGCACGTCGCCCTGCTTGGCCTGGGCCGGGGCAGCGGCCAGCGCCGTGCCCATGGCGCCCATCGCGGCGACAATCATCATCTTTTTCAAGTGCATGTCTTTTCTCCATCCCTGATCGTGGGTCAGTGATGGCGCTCTGCTCCTGATCGGGGCGGCCTTCCTTGATGCGGCGCAATCGGCGATTTGATCCTGCGCAATGTTCGGCATCGGGCGCCATGGCAGGCGGGACGCCATGTTCCGCTATCATCCCGACCTGCTCGCCGCGCCGGTGCCGCGCTACACCAGCTATCCGACCGCCGCCCAGTTCGGCGAGGATGTCGGCGCGGCCGACATGGCGCAGCGGCTGGATGCGATGCCGGCGGACGCGCGCCTGTCGCTCTATGTCCATATCCCCTATTGCCATGACATTTGCTGGTATTGCGGGTGCAACACCGGGGCGGCGACCCGGCCCCGCCGCCTGTCGGCCTATGTCGATGCGCTGGAGCGGGAAATGGCGCTGGTTTCGGCGCGGCTCGGCGGGCGTGGCCGCGTCACCCATGTCGCCTTTGGCGGCGGCAGTCCCAATTCTCTGCCGCTGATCGATTGGGTCCGGCTCAATCATCAGTTGCTGCTCTGCTTCGACGCCAGCGCGGCGGCGATGGCGGTGGAACTGGACCCGCGCCGGATCGACCGGGCCTGGATCGACGCCATGGCCAAGGTCGGGGTGACGCGCGTCAACCTGGGGGTGCAGACTTTCGCCACCCATGTGCAGCAGCGGATCGGCCGGGTGCAGCCGGCCGAGACGGTGGCGATGGCGGTGGGCGCGCTGGCGCGTGCGCGCATCCAGGTGGGGTTCGACCTGATGTATGGCCTGCCGGGGCAGAGCGAGGCGGATCTGGCCCGGACCTTGGAGGACAGCATTCGCCTGTCCCCCTCGCGCATCGCGCTGTTCGGCTATGCCCATATGCCGCGCCTGCTGCCGCGCCAGCGGCGGATCGACGCGACCGAATTGCCGGGTGTCGAACAGCGCTTTGCGATGGCGAAGCTTGGCCATGCGATGCTGACGGCGGCCGGCTATCAGGCGATTGGCTTCGATCATTTCGCGCTGCCCGACGATCCGCTCGCGGTGGCCGCTGCAACCGGACGGCTGCGCCGCAATTTTCAGGGCTTTACCGAGGATGACAGCGATGCGCTGATCGGCATGGGCGCGAGCGCGATCAGCCAGTTCCCCGACCTGATCGTCCAGAATGAGAAGAATGCCGGTGCCTATCGCGACGCCGTGTCGAACCATCGGCTGCCCGCCGCTCGTGGGGTGCGGCGCAGTGCCGACGACCAGCGGCGGGGCGCGTTGATCGAACGGCTGCTGTGCGATGGCCGGGCGGCTTGTGGCGACCTTGCTGAACCGGCGCTGCTCGATCGGTTCGAGCGGATCGGCTTGCTCCGGCGGGAGGGGGACGAACTGATGCTGCAACCCGGCGCGGCGCCTTATGCCCGGTCCATCGCCGCCTGTTTCGACGCCTATCTGCGCCCGGCCGAAACGCGCTTCAGCGTCGCCGTCTGATCGCCGGCCCGGTCTCTGCCGGGCCGGCGATCGCACGTCGGATCAGAAGCGCACGCCCACGCCCATCCAGACACGGGCCGGGTCGATCAGATAGCCCGAGGTGTCATAGTTGAGACGCTTGTCGAGCAGGTTCTGCACACCGGCATGGAAGGTGAAGGCGGGCGTGATCTTGTAGGATGCGCCCATGTCCACCACCATATAGTCGGGCGACACGATATTATTGCCGCTGATCTGCGCCTCGGTCACGGCTTCCTCGCCGCGATAGACGGCGCGCACGAAGGCGGAGAAGCGCTTGTCCGGGCGCCAGTTGAGCGAGGCGCTGGCCTGCTGCTTGGGCGTGTCGTTGAGCGCCGCGCCGATATTGGCACCGCTCAGCTGTTCCGAATCCGTCAGCGTGCCGGTGGCGTTGAGCCGCAGCGTGTGGGTCAGCGGCACATCGACCGAGACTTCCACGCCGCGCACCCGTGCCTTGTCGACATTGACATAGGTCGTGGGCGGACGGCCGATCGAACTGAGCGGTTCATCGACGCACCAGGCCCCCGCCACTTCGCAGGTCACACGGGTGATCTTGTCGTTGAAGCGGGTGTCATAGGCAGTGACGCTGGCGTTGAAGCCATTCCGCGAGAAGAGCAGGGCCGCCTCGATCGTGCGGGAGGTTTCGGCTTCCAGGTCGGGATTGCCATAGATGGTGCCGCCACGGCTGGTCTGGCCCCAGTCGGGAATCGTCTGGCGCAGGCTCGGCGCGCGGAAGCCCTGCGAATAGCCGCCCTTCAGCGTCAGGGACGGGGTGATGTTCCATACCGCATAGACGCGCGGGGTCCAGTGGACGCCATATTGTTCGTCATGGTCCATGCGGATGCCGCCGGTCAGCGCCAGCCCGTCGAGCAGCTTCAGCTCATTTTCGGCGAACAGCGCCCAGCTGGTGCGGGTGGTGCCGGTGGTGGTCGATCCCGACAAAAGGTTGCCGGTCAGGTCGGACAGATCCTCATAGCGATAGAAACCGCCGACGGTCAGCGTGTTGGACGGCAGCGGGACCACCCACAGGCTCTGGCCGACCGTGTTCTTGATCCGCTTCTGCGCCTCGACATGTTCGGCATCCTCATATTGCAGATAGGATTCGGAACTGGCGAAGCCCTACTGGCCGCTATGGCTGATCGATGCGACCTTGCGCTTCTGGGTCTGGGTGGTTTCGGTGCCGAGCGGCGCGGTTGCCGACGTCTCGGTCGTCTCGCCGGCAACCTCGATCACCTTCTGCCGATAATAGCCGCCCTCCAGCAGGATCTGGTGGTTGGCGCTGAGGTTGAAGCCCAGCTTGCCGGCCAGGCTGTCATCATGCCGCTCGGGCGTGCCACCGATTTCCGTGTCGCCCTCGCGCCGGTTCATCGATCCCTGCAATTGCAGACCGATGCCGCTGGTCACCGGGCCGGACAGATAGAAATTGCCGTCGGTATAATTGCCGAAATTGTCCGCCAGCTGCATCGTGCCGTTGACGCGCGCGCTGCCGCGCCAATGGTCGCTGATCCGGCGGGTGATGATGTTGACGACGCCGCCCATCGCGTCCGATCCGTAGAGCGAGGACATGGGCCCACGCACCACCTCGATCCGCTCGATCGCTTCGAGCGGCGGCAGCAGGCCACCTTCGCTGACATTGCCGCCATTGGTGCGGGATTCGCGCGACGACAGCCGCTTACCGTCGACCAGGATCAGCGTATATTGCGGCGCCATGCCGCGGATCGAGATGTCGCGGCTATTGCCTTCGCCCGGCGTGACGGTGACGCCGGGGATTTCCATCAGCGCATCGGTCACTTCGCGATAGGGCATGGCGTCCAGCGTCTCGCGAGTGATGACGCTGATCGAGGCTGGCGCGTCGCGCACCTCCTGTTCACGGCCGGCGGCGGTGACGACGATCTGGTTGGAATCCTGGTCGGCTTCGGCGGCCAGTGCCTGTTGTGCGCTGGTCAGCGCGACAAGGGCCGCGGTTGCCCGCAGCATATGGATGGATGGCATGGAAATCCCCTGTTCTGGATAGATGGGCACCCGCCAGCCACCCGGCCGGACGGGCGCCGGAAATCAGTGGTGCGGGCCGGGCCCGATCGGTGGAGCGAATATCATGGCGGGTTCATTTTGCGATCGATTGTCAATTGCAAATGGCCGTTGCCAGAAGCGCGGGGCGGCGCCAAATATCGATATCGGATAAGGCTTATGCGGCCTTGCTATGGGGCAGGGCTGCGTCGCTGCCGCAATGGTCGGCGAACATGGCGCACAGCCAGGCGATGGCCGGGTCGCGATGCGACCGCTCGTTCCACAGCAACCGATAGCCGAAGGTGCCGACCAGGTCCGGCGCGGGCAGGCAGGCCAGGTCATGGGTCCGGGCGATCGCTTCGGCCGCGCGGGTCGGCAGCGTCATCAGCGCGTCCGATCCCCGGATCATGTGCGGTGCCGCCTGAAAATAGGGCAGGCGGGCGATCACCCGCCGTCGCGGCGCCAGTTCGCCCAGGCGCAGTTCGATCCGGTCGAAGCCGCTGTCGCTGACGACGAAGCTGATATGCGGGCAGGACAGGAAATCCTCGACCGACAGGGACCGGTCGGTCGGATGCGCCGCCAGCTTGTGATGGCGATCGACGACGCAGCTGAACGTTTCGGTGAACAGGAAACGCTCATAGGTCTGGGCCGGATCGGGATCGAGCCCGCTGATGATGAGGTCGATCTCGCCGGCGGTCAGCCGCGCCACCATGTCGCCGGTCAAAGGCACGATGTCGATCGCCGCCAGCGGCGCCGCGCGGCCGATATGCGGCAGGGTCGGCGCCACCACGGCGGCGACGCCGAAATCGGTCGATGCGACGCGGAACCGGCGATCGAGCGTCGCCGGATCGAAACGCGGCGGTTCCAGCAGGCCGGCGGTCGTCGCCAGCCAGTCCTGCAAGGACGGCGCCAGTTCCTCCGCCCGCCGGGTCAGTTCCATGCCGCCGGCGGTCCGCACCAGCAGCGGGTCGCCGAGCAGGCTGCGCAACTGCGCCAGCGACCGGCTGACCGACGGCTGGCTGACGCCCAGTTGCTGCGCCGTGCGCGTGACGCTTTTCGTGCGCAGCAACAGGCCCAGTGTCACCAGGCTGTTGAGGTCGAAATGCACGCCGCCAAGCAAGAGGGACCGGTCCGTTCCTTAAGGATAATGCGGACCATTCTTAACTGCCGGTCTGGTCAGGGTCCAGTCCCGTTGCATTTCCGGACTGTTGCGCGGCGCGATCGGTGCCGATTGACAGGCCCCATCATCCGGATTTATGAAATAACCTGTATCACATCTTCGTCGATCAAGAGGCTGTGCGCCTGCAATCATTGTGTCCGGGGCAACAGGTGCGACGATGATGAAGGGATGGGCGTCGTCTGTGCGGCGCTCGACGCCGTGACGGTCGATCCAGCATATAAGGGCCGCGCGGTCTGGATGGGAGGATGCCATGACACGCCGTTTCCGGACGTTGCTTTTCTGCGCCTGCGCGACTCTGCCTACCCTGCCGATCGAGGCCCAGGCGCAGGATAGGGCTCAGGACAGGGCCAGCGTGACCCAGGACATCATCGTCACCGCCCGCCGGACCGAGGAACGGCTGCAGGACGTGCCGATCTCGATCACCGTGTTCAATCAGGAAGAACTGGCCAACCGCAATGTCGTCAATGCGCAGGATCTGGCCGCCTATACCCCCTCGCTGTCCGCCAATGGCAATTTCGGCAGCGAGAATAGCAGTTTCGCCATTCGCGGCTTTGCCCAGGATATCGGCACTGCGCCCTCGGTCGGCGTCTATTTCGCTGATGTGGTCGCGCCGCGCGGCGCCTCCAACGGCCTGCCCTCGGGCGATGGCGCCGGGCCGGGCGCCTTTTTCGACCTGCAGAATGTCCAGATATTGAAGGGGCCACAGGGCACCCTGTTTGGCCGCAACACCACCGGCGGCGCGATCCTGCTGGTGCCGCAGAAGCCGACCGACGAATTTTCCGGCTATGTCGAAGGATCGGTGGGTAATTATGACATGTGGCGCGGCCAGGCGGTGGTCAACGCGCCGCTCGGCGACCGGGCGCGGATGCGCATCGGCGTCGATCGGCAGAAGCGCGACGGCTATATGCGCAACGGCAGCGGCATCGGCCCCGACCGGTTCGGCGATGTCGACTATATCGCGCTGCGCGCCAGCCTTGTCGTCGACCTGACCCCCGATCTCGAAAACTACACCATCCTGTCCTACAGTGATTCCAGCAACAATGGCCCGATCCAGAAGCTGGTTGCGGCCGCGCCGGAGGGGCTGGGCCAGCTCGCTTATGGCCAGTTGCTGCGCCAGGGCAGCGGCTTCTACGACGTCATGCAGTCACTGGAAAACCCCTATTCCCAGACCGAGCAGTGGCAGGCGATCAACACCACAAGCTGGCAGGCGAGCGACACGCTGACGGTCAAGAATATCGTCAGCTACGCCCAGTTGAAGCAGCGCATGAACGCGCCGCTGTTCGGCACCGATTTCGTCGTCGATTTCGCCGCGATCAATCCCTTCCTCGCCGCGCTGGGCAGCTATCATCTGCCCTTCACCACGGTGACGTCGATTCCGGGCGGCTATACCGCCAACCAGTCGACCTTTACCGAGGAACTGCAATTGCAGGGGCGCTCGGGCGATGGCCGGCTCAACTGGCAGGCAGGGGCCTATCTGGAGGTCAGCGAACCGCTGGGCATGAGCGGCAGCCAGTCGCCCTTCCTGGCGTCCTGCACCGATTCCGCCACCCTGCAATGCACCGATCCGCTTGGCTTCCTGTCCAATCTCGATCCGACCATCCCGGCGTTCGCCAAGCCGATCCATGCCGGCACCGTCAATTACACGGCGGGCCGCACCAATTTCCACAATGTCGGCCTCTATGCGCAGGCAACCTATGCGCTGATCGATCAGCTGAAACTGACCGGCGGCTTCCGCTACACCTGGGATCATTCGCGCAATGTCAGCGACCAGCGCACCTATATCGTCGCCTATCCGCCGCAATATGGCGCCTTCAATCCGGCCGCGGCCTATCGCTGCACCAATCCGCAGGCGGCGGCGACCAATTGCGTGTCGCATTATTATCAGTCGTCGGAAAAGCCGACCTGGCTGGTCGACCTGGATTACAACCCGACCCAGGACATATTGCTCTACGCCAAATATGCGCGCGGCTATCGTGCCGGCACGATCGTCCCCAATATCACCGCGCCGCTCAACATCGTCGAGCCGGAGAAGGTGGACAGCTATGAGCTGGGCCTCAAGACCAGTTTTGGCGGGGCGCTGCGCGGCACCTTCAACCTGGCCGGCTTCTATAATGATTTTTCCAACCAGCAATTGCAGGTCGGCTTCAACGCGCGGCCGCTGTCGGGACAGGCGTCCACCGCCGCGCCGGTCAATGCCGGCAAGTCGGAGATATGGGGGCTGGAGGCCGATGCCTCGCTGACCCCGTTCCAGGGACTGGTGCTGACCGGCGGCTACAGCTATCTGCGCACCAAGATCAAATCGGTGCCCGATTTCTCCAGCTTCAACGACCCCAATTATATCCTGGCCGCGCCGTTCCAGCCCGGCGATCCCGAAGTGCTGTCGCCGCGTCACAAGGTCACGGTCAGCGGCACCTACACCCTGCCGCTGGACGAGGAGAAGATCGGCCGCATCTCCTTCGGCGCGACCTTCACCCATCGGTCCTCGATGCTGGTCAACTATACCGACCGTACCAATCCCGATCCGTCGATCGCCGCGCTCAGCACGCTGGCGCCACTCGATCTGCTGAACCTCAACGCCAGCTGGAACAATATCGCCGGCGCGCCCGTCGACCTCAGCCTGTTCATGACCAATGTGACCAAGGAAAAATATTACAGCTTCATCGCCGGGCTGGGCTCGCCCAGCGTCAATTTCGAGACGGCGACGCTGGGCGAGCCGCAAATGTATGGCGCGCGCCTGCGCTTCCGCTTCGGCGGATAAACGGGCACCGGCGACTGCGAAAATTGATCCATGTCTAGGACGGCGCTTCCGGCGGCTGATAGGTTGCATGGCAATCAAGCGGAGTCGGTTCGATGGACGTGATCACGGATGCTGCCTATCTGTTTCGCCGGTCGCGCGACGAGACGCGCAAAGCCGACGAAGCCCGTGAACGCGGCGATGCGGTGTGCGTGATTGCTGCGCACAATGAACTGGCGCTGCGCTACAAGGTTCGCGCCCTGTCGCTGTCCAGCGGCGCGGTCCCCTGCATCGACGCGACCGGGCGGCGATCGGCCTAATCCTTTGTGCCCTGCAGGCTGATGCGGCCGGGTTTCAGCCCCGGTGCGCTGACCTGCAGCGTGATTGCGCCCGGCTTGCCGGTGCCGCGCAGGAAGGCGACCGCCTTGCCGCCCACCGCCGCGCGCTGTGGCGCGGCAAAGGCGGTGTGATCGGTGACGCTGCCATTGTCGAAGGCGACGACGCGGCCCGGCCCCGATACCGTCGCGTTCAGCAGCGGCGTGGCGCCGGGCACCAGCACGCCTCTGGCATCCACCACCTCGGCCCGCACCGCGACGACATCGTCGAAGCCGCCGCCGACCGCCTTGGCCTCCGGCACCAGCCGGATCGCGGCCGGCGCACCGGCGCTGCGCAGCATGTCTTCTGCCACCTTCGCGCCGCCGCGATAGCCGACCGCGCGCAGTTCGCCCGGCGCATAGTCGACGTCCCATGTGATCGCGCTGTCGTCCGCGTTGCGCGGCTTGCGGCCCAGTGACTTGCCGTTGAGGAACAGCTCGACCGCGTCGCTATTGCTGTAGACCTCGACCTTTTCCTTGTGCGCGGCGCGATTGTCGGGCGACCAGTCGGCCAGCGCGCCCGGCCCCTTGGGCTGGGGCAGGGCGATGCCGACCATGGTCGGCATTTCGCTGATGTCGATCACTTCGGTCACGCGCCGGGCCAGCTTCACGACCGGCTTGTCCGACCACCAGCTCGCCCGTTCCCAGCCGATCGGCTTCACCCCGTCGACCCGGTCGACCAGCCCCGACGGGTTGCTGATCGCCGGCCAGCCCGCCCGGTCCGCCTCGCCCAGATAATCGACGCCGGTCCACAGGAACATGCCGGCATAGGCCGGGTCGTCCCGCACCACGAGCCAGCTTGACCGGTTCTTGCTGTTTTCGGTGCCGATGATCTTGCGGCTGGGCTTGTCGGCATGGGCCTTGGCCAGTTCATTCTCGCGATAATTCTGGCCCACCACGTCCAGCAGGTCGGCGGTGCCATTGTCATAATCATGGGTGGTATTGGGGCGGAACAGCGCCATCGTCACCGGCCGGGTCGGATCCTCGGCATGGAAGATGTCCTGCAAGCGGGTGATGATCGACTGCGCCACCAGCGGATAGGGCGTGTCGTGAATCTCGTTGCCGATCGACCAGATCACGATGCTGGGATGATTGCGATCGCGCCGCACGAAATCGCGCGCGTCGATCGACGACCAGTCGGTGAAATAGAGATGATAATCCTGCGGGTTCTTCGCCACCGTCCACATGTCGAAGCCCTCGTTCATGACGATCAGGCCGAGCCGGTCGCACAGGTCGAGAAATTCGGGCGAGAAGGGATGATGGGCGGTGCGCACCGCATTGACGCCCAGCGCCATCAGCCCCTTGAGCCGCCGCTCATAGACGGCCAGCGGCACCGCCATGCCGAACGGCCCGCCATCGGCATGGATCGCCACGCCCTTCAGCTTGATGTTGCGGCCATTGAGCCAGAAGCCGCTCGCCGCCTCGAACCGGGCGTCGCGAATGCCGAAGGGGACGCGCTCCTCATAGAGCAGACGCCCGTCGGTCGCGCGGACGCGCAGCAGCGCCTGGTGCATCGCCGGGTCGCCAATGTCCCAGCGGCGCGGATCGACGATCGTACCGCTGACATCCATCTGGGTCGCGCGGCCGGCGGGCAGGCTGATGGTCTGGCCGGTGAAGGTTGCGATGCTGCGGCCGTCCGGCCCCTCGATCACCGCCTCCAGCCGCGCCTCGACCGGGGCACTGCCCTGGTTCATCACGCTGCTGCCGATGGTCAGGTCCGCGCTCGTCGCGTCCAGCTTTGCGACCCGCACCGTGCTGCCCCATGTTTCGGCATGGACATCGCCCAGGGTGAGGATGCGGACATGGCGGTAGATGCCGCCGCCCGCATACCAGCGCGAGGCCGGCTGGGCGGAGGTGTCGGCGCGTACCGCCAGCACATTCTCCTGTCCGGCGGGTTTCAGATGCTGGGTGATCTCGTAGCGGAAGCTGGCATAGCCGCTCGGCCGATGGCCGACATGCTGGCCGTTGATCCACACGCCCGACCGCTCCATCACGCCGTCGAACTCGATGAAGACGCGTTGTCCCGTGCTGGCGGGCGGCAGGGTGAAATGCTTGCGATACCAGGCGACACCGGTGGGCAGGAAGCCGCCCGATCCGGTCGCTGGCGCATGTTCGTCGAACGGCCCGGCGATCGCCCAGTCATGCGGCAGGTCGACCGGCTGCCAGCCTGCATCGGCAAAGCCGGGCTGTTCTGCGGTCGCGACATCGCCCTGATGGAAGCGCCAGCCTGCATCGAAATTCTGCGCGCCGGTCGGCTGGGCCAGAGTGGGGGCGGGCAGGGCGATCAATAGCGCCAGCGCCAGGCCGGCGGCACTCCGCCCGATCATCCTGCGCATCCGTGCGGTCCGTTCCGTCGCCATATCGGCCCCCTCTCCAGAATATGTCCACTATGTGGCGCTATGGCGCCCTATGTGGGCATATGGCTACAGGAGTGGCGGGCCGATGCCAAGCGGCTTTGCTGGCCTTGCGGGGCGGGCGGCGACGCGACAGGCAAATCTCCTACGAAGTTCACAGTGTCGTGCGCGGATTCGGGCGAAATGCGCCGCAAACGCCGCCATGACGCGCCTGCCACGCGACAGCGACGCGTCGGTTGGGTCATGATGCGGGTCGTCCCGACGCGTCGCCGACGCGACAGTTGGGCGACAGGGAAGCGACAGATTGGCGCCGCTGATGCACGTGAACGCGGGGAGGCATGGAGGAGGCGGACCATCCCACAGGATAGATCAGAGAAAGGCCGAGTAGGAAAGCGGGTGGCCGAGAGCGTCCCGCCTGACATCGGTGCCGGTGCGGGCTGAGGGCCATGCTTGCAGGCAAGCTGCGAATTTATTGGGACAATTGCATGTCCAGGCCAAGCAAGCTGGCAAGCTTGAAAGTGGCGAACAGCAGGCCGACGAGCAAGAGTGCCAGGATCGCGCTTATCTTGCCAACGGCGGTCAGGACATCACCTTTCCGTGCCTTCCTGTCCTGATCATAATGCCATTTGACGGCAAAGAACATGCCGGTGCCGAGGACCGCAACCTTGAATATTATGAATATGACAGGGAAGGAATCCATCACCCAAATTATTCCGGTGTAATTCTTGAAGCTATTGATTTGTTTTATGTCGCTGGAGCGGTGGCGAACATTGGACATAATGCCCGCCCTCGATCGATGCCAAGGCCGCTCTCAGCGTTAGATCTGACCTGCTGGTGGAGGCGCGCATTCGCCCCTTCAGCGCACCTTGAAACTATATGTGCCGCTGACCGGCTGATGATCATTGCCCATCACCGTCCATTGAAGATCATAGCTGCCGGTCGGCAGGGCGCGGGGCAGGGTGATGACCAGGCCCTTGCCGTCGGCGGCCGCGGCAGTGGTGAAACCCTTGATCGGCATTGGCGGATGATCGGCCATGCCCGGCATGCCGGTCATGGTGAGGGTGATGCTGCTATGGTCGGCCTGCAGCGCCTCGGAAAAGCCCAGGGTCAGCCGGGTCGGCTTGGCGACGCTCGCATTGGCGGCGGGATTGGCGGCAACGAGCTGCGGCCTGGCGAAGGCGGCGCCGGGCAGGGCGGTGAGGGCAAAGGCTGCGGCGATCAGGGGCAGGCGAGGCATGGATGTCTCCGGAAAAATGCGCGTCTTGCAGGGGAATACGCATTGTCCTGTCGCATCCCTCACCCCTCACGCTATTTTGTGCGAGGGATGGGCCGGCCGGATGCGTATCGTCAGGCAGGACATGAAGGACGGGACGATGGACGATCTGGATGACATGCTGGCCGGACTGCGCGACGCGCCGGCGACGGCGCGCTTCGACGGGCTGGAGGCGGCGGTGATGCAGGGGCTGGACCGCCGCCGCGAACGCAGCGTCGCGCGGCGCAGCCTGATGCTGGCCGGCGTGATGGCGATCGGCATCGGCTGGATCGGCAGCACCTTGCCCGCGCAGCCGGCGCAGGCCGCTCCCGGCCCGCTGCTGATCGGCATGTCCGACTATGCGCCCTCGCGCCTGCTGGAGCGATAGGCATGGGCAAACGCTATTGGCTGGTGGCGCTGGTCGCCTTTGCCGCGGCGCTGGCCGCCGTGCTGGTCGCGCGCACCTGGCTCGCACCCGCGCCGCCGGTGGAGAATGAGGTTCATGCCCTGCTCCATGATCGGCTGACGCTGGACGCCGGCCAGAAGCAGCGCATCGCCGATCTGGAAGTCGCCTTCGCGCAGCGCAAGGCGGCGCTCGACGCGGAAATGCGCGCCGACAATCAGCGGTTGGCCGCCGCGATCGCCGCCGAACATGGCTATGGCCCGCGCGTGGCCCAGGCGGTCGACCGGTCGCACCAGGCGATGGGCGAATTGCAGAAGGAAACATTGAAGCACATCTTCGCGATGCGCGGCGTGCTACGCCCCGATCAGGCCGCGCTGTTCGACGCCGCCGTCGTCAAGGCGCTGACCCAGCCTGCCGGGTGATAGCCGACGATCCCGATGATGCCAGTCTGGCGGCGCAGGCGCTGGCCGGGCGGCAGGCGGCCTATGGCGCGCTGATGCGGCGGCACCGCGATGCCGTCTATCGGCTGGCGCGCGGCCATGTCGGCGATGCCGACGCGGCAATGGACATCGTGCAGGAAAGCTTCGTCGCCGCCTTCGCCTCGCTGGCCCGCTATGACGGACGCCGGCCCTTTCGCGGCTGGATCGCGCGGATCACGATCAACAAATGCCATGACTGGGCGCGCCGCCGCGCCGTCCGCCGCTTCTTCAGCTTCGCCCGGCCGATCGAGGACGCCGCCCATGTCGCGGACGCCGCGTCCGATCCCGAGCAGGCGGCCCAGTCCCGCGCCGGCGTCGCCCGGATCGAGGCGGCGGTGGCGGCGCTGCCGGTGGCGCTGCGCGAGGTGGTGCTGCTGCGCGGGATCGAGGGCATGAGCCAGGCCGAGGTCGCGCAGATATTGGGCGTCACCGAAAAGGCGGTGGAAACCCGCCTTTACCGTGCCCGCCGGCAATTGCAGGAGATGTTGAGGGAAAGCGACGGCGCGCGCGTATAGAGCAGCATGACCGATCTGCCGTCCCTCCCTCTCGACCGCCGCAGCCTGATCCGGGGGGGCGCCGCCCTTGCACTGGCGCAGGCCTTCCCCGGCTGGGCCGCCACCGGCACGCAGGACGCGGCGCAGGGCGCGCTGTCGGGCGAGACGATCGCGCTCAGCATCGGCGACGGGCATTTTGCGACCGGCGGCCGATCCGCCCATGCGATCAGCGTCAATGGCGGCACGCCCGCGCCGCTCATCCGCCTGCGCGAGGGGCAGTATGTCAACATCGCCGTCACCAACCGGCTGAAGGAGGATAGCTCGATCCACTGGCACGGGCTGATCCTGCCCTTCCAGATGGACGGCGTACCGGGCATCAGCTTCCCCGGTATCATGCCCGGCGAAACCTTCATTTATCGCTTCCCGGTGCGGCAGGCGGGCACCTACTGGTATCATAGCCATTCGGGCATGCAGGAGGCGATGGGCCTTTACGGGCCGATCATCATCGATCCCGCCGGTCCCGATCCGGTGGCCTATGACCGGGAGCATGTGATCCTGCTCGCCGACTGGAGCCCGGTTCATCCGCACAGGCTGCTGCAGCGGCTCAAGCAGATGGGCGGCTATTATAACATGCAGCGCCAGACGCTGGCCGGGTTGCTGGCGGGGAAGGATCAGGGCCTCAAGGACCGGATCGACTGGGGCGCGATGCGCATGGACCCGACCGATATTTCCGACGTTACCGGCGCCACCTACAGCTATCTGGTGAACGGCATGGGCACGGCCGAAAACTGGACCGGCCTGTTCGCGCCGGGCGAGAGGGTGCGGCTGCGCATCATCAACGCGTCGGCGATGACCAATTTCAATGTTCGCCTGCCCGGCCTGCCGATGACCGTCGTCCAGTGCGACGGGCAGGATGTCCAGCCGGTCGAGACCGACGAGTTCCAGATCGGCATTGCCGAAACCTATGACGTGATCGTCCAGCCCGGCGAGGCGAAGCCCTATGCCCTGATTGCCGAGGCGATCGACCGGTCGGGCCTGGTCCGCGCCACCTTGGCGCCGCAGCTCGGCATGGTCGCGCCCGTGCCGGCCCGGCGCGCCCGGCCGCTGCTGGGCATGAAGGACATGGGCATGGACATGGGCGGCATGGATATGGGCCACGGCGGGGTGATCGACCTCAGCCAGCCTGCCAATGACGCCATGAGCGGCCACGCCATGAAGATGCGCGACAAGTCGGTCGCGCCGGGCGTGAAAATGGGGCCGGGCGTCGCCACCCTGTCGCCGATGCCGGCCGATCGCACCGCTGACAGGCCGACGGGGCTGGAGCATGTCGACCATCGCGTGCTGACCTATGCCGATCTGCGGTCGCTGACGCCGAACACGGACCTGCGCCCGCCGACCCGGTCGCTCGACATTCATCTGACCGCGAACATGGAACGATATATGTGGTCGTTCGACGGGGTGAAGCTGTCGGAAGGGGCGGAGCCGATCGCCTTCCGCCATATGGAACGGGTGCGCGTGACCCTGATCAACGACACGATGATGCCCCATCCCATCCATCTGCACGGCCATTTCTTCGAACTGGTGACCGGTGAGGCGACGCATAATCCGCGCAAGCATACGGTGAATGTGCTGCCCGGCGGCAAGCTGAGTTTCGACCTCACCGCCGATGCGCTGGGCGACTGGGCATTCCACTGCCATATGCTGATGCACATGCATGCCGGGATGATGCGGGTGGTGACCGTCCGCCACGGGGAGGGCGCGGCATGAGAATGATCGCGCTCCTGCTGCTCGCCGCCGCTGCGCCGGTTCAGGCCCAGACTGTCGATCACAGCCAGATGGATCATGGGGCGATGGGGCATGCCCAAAATCCAATGGCGCCGGCTGCCGACGCCGCCATCCCGCAGGGCACGGCCCCGCCAGCGCCGACCGATCATGCCGCCGACGCGCTCTATGATCCCGCCGCCATGGCCCGCGCCCGCGCGGCGATGATCGCGGAAGGCGGCGGCATGACCTATTCGCAATGGATGCTCGATCGGCTGGAATATCGCGCCGGCAAGGGCGCGGATGGCTATGCCTGGGAGGGCGAGGGCTGGATCGGCGGCGACATCAACCGTTTCGCCGTCAAGAGCGAGGGCGAGGGAGCGTTCGGCGGATCGCTCGAACGGGCCGAGGTGCAGGCGCTCTACAGCCGGGCGATCGACCCCTGGTTCAACCTGCAGGCGGGCGTGCGGCACGATTTCGGCGAAGGGCCGGACCGCAGCTATGCGGTGATCGGCATCGATGGCCTGGCACCCTACTGGTTCGAAGTCGGGGCCGAAGCCTTCCTGTCGACCAGGGGCGACGCCCATCTGCGGCTGGAGGCGAGCTATGACCAGCGTATCACCCAGCGACTGATCCTGCAGCCCGCCGCCGAGTTCAACCTGGCGGCGCAGGCCGTGCCCGAACTGGGGATCGGCGCCGGCCCGTCCGACATCGAGCTGGGGCTGCGGCTGCGCTACGAGATTGCCCGCGAATTCGCGCCCTATGTCGGCGTCAATTGGGAACGCAAGCTGGGCGATACCGCTGATTATGCCCGTGCCGCAGGCGACAAGCCGTCGGCCACCAGCCTGGTGATCGGCCTGCGCGCCTGGTTCTGAGAGGCGCTTGCAGCCCGCCTGATATTCGATTATCGATCCCGCCGATCCCGCGCCGCAGGGCCTGGGATCATGATCGCGCCGGTGTCCCGAAAGGGGCTTAATAGGGAATGCGGTGCGGACGGGTGACTGTCCAAATCCGCAGCTGTCCCTGCAACTGTAAGCGGTGAGCGCGATGTACATGTGCGGACGGCAGAATGACCGATCCGCCAGCCACTGGGCCGGACGCTAAATCCTGCGAGGCCTGGGAAGGCCGTGCATCAAGCGATGACCCGTGAGCCAGGAGACCTGCCGGCGTCTGGTCGCTCTTGCCTTGGTCCAGGGGATGGCCGCGGCACGGTAACTTCCGTCTGAGCGACGAACGAGCGGCTGGGGCCGCTGCGACGACGCGCGTCGGTTGCCCTTGGGCGCCCGGCCGGCGCGTGTGTCGGACGTTCGCGCGCGTGCCGCTCGTGAAGGTTGCCCCCGCCCGTCGAACGCGGCGCCGGATGGGGGAATAAATGAAGTCGATTATCGTTTCGCGGGCCGCCTTGGCCCTTTCGCTCGCCTTTGCATCGCCGGCTCTGGCCGATGAAGGAGAGGGCGACAGCATCGTCGTCACCGGCACCAGCCTGGAAGAGACGCTGCCGCAGCAGCTGTCGCGCTATGGCCATGCGATCGAGATCGTCACCGACACGCAGATCCGCGATGCCGCCGCGATCGATACCGCCCGTGCGCTCGAAGCGGTGCCGGGCCTGTTCATCCGGTCGCAGTCCGGGCCGTTCAGCTATGTCGACATCGCGCTGCAGGGATCGCGCACCAAGGATGTGCTGTGGACGATGGACGGCATTCGCCTCAACAACCGCCTCTATGGCGGCACGTCTCCCAACGACACCATGGCCGCCAGCATGATCGAGCGGATCGAGGTGCTGAAAGGCGGCGAAAGCCTGTTCTACGGCACGCAGGCGGCGGCCGGCGTCATCAATGTCGTCACCCGCGATTTCAGCGACGATCTGGGTGGCCAGGTCAATGCCAGCCTCGACAGCTTTGCCGGCACCAGCCTCGACGGCTATGTGCGCGGCGCGATCGGCCAGCACCGCTTCGTGGTCTGGGCCAATCGCAGCCAGTCGGACGGCTATCGCCCCTATGACGTGATGCAGCCCAGCGCCACCGATCGCGCGCGCGGCTATGATCTCTGGTCGGCGGGCATCAAATATCAATATGATATCGCGCCGGACCTGCGCCTGAACGCGCTCTACCAGCACACCAAGGCCGATCTCGACAATATCAGCGCGACGCGGACCAAGGAGAGCCGCAATGACCGCAATGAGGAAGTGGCCAGCCTGCGCCTCGACTATACCGGCGAGGATGGCGTGCAATTCTTCCTCAAGGGCTATTTCCACGACTGGAAGACCGCCTATGTCCAGATCCGCAATCCCGTGCCCGCCGGCCCGCCGCAGGTCATCTACCCGGCCGGCACCTTCTGGGGCTATCAGGATTATGGTGGCAGCGCGGTGGTGCAGCTCAACATGCTGCGCGGCATCGACACGCTGATCGGCTATGATTTCCAGAGCTTCAACGGCCGCGACGACGTTCTGCTGATCGCACCGACCGACGAACAGGTCCATGCCGGCATCTTCCAGCTGCGCACCAATGATGATCTGTCGAGCAAGGGACGGATCGCCGCGGGCCTGCGCTACAATAAGGCGAAGGGATCGGAAAAGACGATCTGGAACGTCTCGGGCCGTTATGATGTCAGCGACGCGCTGTTCGTGGAGGCCAATGGCGGCACCTCCTTCGTGCTGCCCGACGCCTCGCAACTTTATGGCAATGATCCCTGTTGCGAGGTCGGCAACCCGAATTTGAAGCCCGAGGAGAGCCTGAACCTCAACGCCGCGCTGGGCGGCGCGCTGGCCGGCGGAGCGATCCGGTGGAAGGCGACCTATTTCAACCGGCGCATCACCGACCTGATCGACACGACCTATGATGATCCCGCCTTTCCGGAAGGCACCTATATCAACGTCAGCGACAAGGTGCGGGCCAGGGGTGCCGAGCTGGAGCTGAACGCCGACCTGACCGGCGGCTGGGGCCTGTCGGCCAGCTACACCTATTCGCGTGTTCGCAATCAGGGCAGTTCGGTGCAGCGGGATCGCAATCCGGAACAATATGGCCGCGCCGCGATCGTCTATGCGCCGCAGACCGGCCGCTTTGGCGCCAATCTGTCGGCCAATTGGGTGGGCGAAGTCTGGTCGACCGCGTCGGGCTTTGGCCGGATGAACTATGGCAATTATGCCGTGGTCGATGCGGGCGCGCATCTGTGGCTGGACCAGGCGCGGCGCAACCGGTTCGGCGTCAATGTCGAGAATCTGTTCGACCGCGACTATGCCTCCACCGGCTATCGCTCGGCGGTCAGCGACGCAGGGGTATTGGACGGCAGCAACAGCCGCTTCCTCTATTTCTACCGGGGCGTGCCGCGCACGCTGCGGGTCAGCTATGGCCTGAGCTTCTGACCATGTTGCGGCCGGTCCTGCTGCTGCATCGCTGGCTGGGCATCATCATCGGCGCCGTCATGACGCTGTGGTGCCTGTCCGGCTTCGTGATGCTCTATGTCGACTATCCGCGCCTGACACCGGCCGCGCAGCTTGGGGGGCTTACGCCCCTCAAGCTGTCGGCAGGGCAGGCAGGGATGTTGCCCGACGCCATGATGCTGTCCGCCGCGCGGATCGAGATGATGGCGGGGCGACCTGTGCTGCGGGTGACGCCGGCGCTCGATCCGACGCGCACCATTCCGCAGATGCGGGTCTCCGCCGGCACCCATGACTGGGCGACGGGGAAACCGGTCGAGCAGGTCGATCCGCAAAATATCCACAGGATCGCGCGCGAATTCGGCCGCAACAGCGCCATTGCCGGCCCGGTCGGGCAGGTCGCGCAGACGGAGATGGACCAGTGGACGGTCCAGACCTTCCGCCGCAATGCGCCGCTCTACCGCGCCGATTATGCCGATGCGGCCGGGACGCAGGCCTATGTCTCGGGCAGGAGCGGGGAGGTGGTGCAGCTGACCACCCGCTTCCAGCGCTTCTGGGGCTGGCTCGGCGCGGTGCCGCACTGGCTCTATCCCACCATCCTGCGACAGGATGGCGCGTTGTGGAGCCAGGTCGTCATCTGGACCTCGCTGATCGGCTGTTTCCTGACCATCACTGGCCTGTGGGTCGGCATTGCCCGGCTGCGCCGCCGTCGCGATGGCAGCATCGGATCGCCCTATCGGGGCCTGTGGTGGTGGCATCATATGGTCGGGCTGTTCTTCGGCATAGTGACGCTGACCTGGGTGGCGAGCGGGCTGCTGTCGATGAACCCCTGGGGGCTGCTGGACAGCGAGGCGATGATGACGGAGCGCCAGCGGCTGAACGGTGACTTCGCCTGGGGCGATGCGCGCCGGGCGATCGCGGCGCTGCCCACCTTGCCGACGGGTGTCGTCCGGCTGGAGGCAGTGCCCTTTGCCGGTGCCGTCCATCTGGTGGCGATCGATCGCGCGGGCAAGGCGCAACGCTTCGACGCTGCTGGCCGGCCTGCTTCCCTCTCCGAAGCGGCTTTGCGTGCCGCACTCCATGATGGTCCGGCGATCGCCTCGCTCGACCTGCTGCGCCAGGAGGATGCCTATTATTATGGCTACAAGGCCAGCGTCGCCCTGCCGGTGTGGCGTGTCATCCTGGCCGATGACCAGGCGACACGCCTCTATGTCGATCCCGCGTCGGGCCGCCTGATCCGCGCCTTCGACCGCAATGGCCGCGCCTTCCGCTGGTTGCAGGATGGGCTGCACCGGCTCGACTTCCCGCTGCTGCGCACCCGTCCCTGGTGGGATCTGATCGTCCTGCCGCTGCTCGCCATGGTCACGCTCGTTTGCGGGACGGGGACGTGGATGGGCCTTTCCAAGCTGCGGCGCGACCTGCGCCGCGTCCGCAATCGCCGTCGGCGCGCTCGCGCCCTTCCGCCCCTGATCGGAGAAATCGCATGACTGCCACCCCTTTGCAGGCGTCGCTTCGGCGACGCAGCGTGCCGCTGATCGCGGCGCTCGTCCTTGCCAATCTGACCGTCTGGGGCTGGGCCTTCGCCCTGTTCGGTGATCGCCCGGTGATGATGGGCACGGCCCTGCTCGCCTGGGGCCTTGGCCTGCGCCATGCGGTCGATGCCGATCATATCGCCGCGATCGACAATGTGACGCGCAAGCTGATGCAGGATGGGCAACGGCCGCTGACCGTGGGCCTTTGGTTCGCGATCGGCCATAGCGCGATCGTGCTGATCGCCGCGCTGGGCCTCGCCTATGCGGTCAGTGCGCTCGCCGGGCTGGAGCGGTTCCGCGCTGCCGGGGGCGTTGTGGCGACGCTGATCTCCGCCACCTTCCTGTTCGCCATCGCGATCATGAACCTCGTGATCCTGCGCCAGGTCTGGGCGACCTTCCGCCGGGTGCAGGCGGGCGGCACCTATGTCGAGGCGGATCTCGACATGCTGACCGGCGGGCGCGGGCCGCTGTCGCGCCTGTTCCGCCCGGTCTTCCGCCTGATCTCGCGCCCCTGGCAGATGGCGCCGCTCGGTTTCCTTTTTGGCCTCGGCTTCGACACCGCGACCGAAGTGGCGATCCTCGGCCTCTCCGCCGCGCAGGCGAGCGACGGCTTCGCGTTGGGGCCGGTGCTGGTGCTGCCCCTGCTGTTCGCGGCGGGCATGGCGCTGGTCGATACGGTCGACGGCATGCTGATGATGGGCGCCTATCAATGGGCGTTCGTGAAGCCGCTGCGCAAGCTCTACTACAACATCGTCATCACCGCCTTGTCGGCGGCGGTGGCGATCGGCATCGGCACGATCGAGACGCTGGCGCTGCTGGGCGAAAAGCTGGGGCTCTCCGGCGGCATCTGGGATGTCGCCGCGACGCTGGGCGAGCATTTCAACGATCTGGGCTTTGCGATCATCGGCCTGTTCATCGCCTGCTGGATCGCCAGCGCGCTCTTCTATCGCTGGAAGGGCTATGACGCGATCGAACTGGCCCCGGCGGGCGAGGTGCGGGCTTAGCCTATTCCGTTCGGGCTGAGCTTCGGTTTCGCCCAGCCCGAACGGCAGTTTTTACCCCTCGCGCGCGACCTGGAAGCCGGCGAAGGACTGGCTCACCGGCATCAGTTCCAGCGTGTTGATGTTGAGATGCGCGGGCTGGTTCGCGACCCAGAGCAGGGTGGCGGCGATGTCGTCCGCGGTCATCGGATTGGCATTGCCATAAAGAGTGTCGGACGCCTGCTGGCTGCCGGTGCGGACCAGCGTGAATTCGGTCTCCACCATGCCCGGCTCGATCGATGTGACGCGCACGCCGGTGCCGTGCAGGTCCGACCGCAGGCCGAGCGAGAATTGGCGCACGAACGCCTTGGTGCCGCCATAGACATTGCCGCCGGTGTAGGGATAGGTCGCCGCCACCGAACTCAGATTGATGATCCCGCCTTTGCGCGCGACCAGACCGGGCAACAGCTTGTGGGTGACGGTGACGAGGCCGGTGATGTTGGTCTCGATCATCTGCTGCCACTGGGCGAGGTCGGCCGACTGGGCCGGCGCAGTGCCGAGCGCCAGGCCGGCATTGTTGACCAGCATGTCGATCGCGCGGAAAGCTTCGGGCAGGCTGGCCAGCGCCGCATCGATTGCGGCTTCGTCGCGCATGTCGAACACCAGCGGGCAGAAGGCGTCACCGATTTCGGCGGCCAGCTTTTCCAGCCGATCGGCGCGACGGCCGGTGCCGATCACCTGCCAGCCATCGGCGGCAAAGGCGCGGACGGCGGCTTCGCCGATGCCGGCGGTCGCGCCGGTGATGAGGACGGTCTTGGTCATGGGGCGCTCCTGTCTTTTGTCGTCAACCCAATAGCTTGGTCAGGCTGCTCCGCCCAGAGCCTTCACCAGCGCGACGCTGGCGCGCATCCGCTGGGTCTGCGCGATCAGCACCGCGCGCTGGGCGTCGAGCGCATCGGTCTGGGCGGTTACCACCTCCAGATAATCCGACGCGCCGTCGCGATAGCGGGTCAGCGCCAGATCGCTGGTGCGCTGGGCGGCGTCGGCGGCGCTGCGCTGATGGCCGATCTGGTCGGACAGATGATGGTTGGCGGCGACCGCATCCTCGACCTGGCGGAAGGCGGTGAGGACCGTGTCGCGATAGCCGGCGGCCAGTTCCTCATATTCGGCGCGCGACATCTTCACCTGTGCGCGGCGCTTGCCGCCGTCGAACAGGTTGAGCAGCGCCGATGCCGGGCCCAGGCCCCAGAAGCTGTTGGGGGTGGAGAACAGGTCGCCATGGGTGGTTTCCCACCCGCCGGTCAGGCCCAGCGTCAGCGTCGGGAAGAAGGCCGCCTTGGCGACGCCGATCCGCGCATTGGCGGCGAACATGCGCCGTTCGGCCGCCGCGATGTCAGGGCGACGCTCCAGCAGTTGCGAGGGCGCGCCGGTCGGCACGTCCGGCGCGGCGAGCGGCTGGGTGCGAGCAGCGATGCTGAAGTCCGACGCGATCGCGCCGACCAGCGCGGCGATCTCATGCTCGGTCGCGGCGCGCTCGTTGGCGATGGCGGAGATGTCCGCCTTCGCATTGTCCAGCACCGTCTTGGCGCGATTGACGTCGATGCCCGACGACACGCCGCCCTTGTGGCGCCGGTCGGTCAGGTCATAGGCCTTGCCGAAGGCTTCGACCGTCTGGTGCAGCAACTCCGCCTGCGCATCCAGCCCGCGCAGCCGCGCATAGGCGTCGGCGACGGCGGCTTGCAGGCTGAGCCGGGCGGAGGCGAGGTCGGCATTGCTGGCGTCGGCATCGGCCCGCGCCGCCTTCACGCTGTTGCGGATGCGGCCCCACAGATCGAGTTCATAGTCGAGGCTGCCGCCCACGACATAGTCATTATAGGTGACGGCGTTGCCATTGCCCTGGAAGCGGTTGCCCGACACGCGGCGGCGGCCGGCATCGGCGCCGGCACTGATCTGCGGGAACAGGTCGGCATTTTCCACCCGCGCGGCGGCGCGCGCCTGGTCATAGCGGGCCAGCGCAGCCGCCAAAGTCGGGCTGGCCTGCTCGGCGCGGGTTTCCAGGTCATTGAGGACGGGATCGTTGAACGCCTCCCACCAATTGCCGCGCGGCGTCGCGTCGGCCGGCTGGGCGGCGGTCCAGCCCGCCACTTCCTTATATTCGGCGGGGGCGCTGGTCTGGGGCGGCTGATAGGCCGGCGCCATCGAGCAGCCGGCCAGCAAGACCGCCGCCAATGTCACGCCCGCGCCGCCGATCCGGCGGTCAGCGCGCATGCGTCGCACCCTTTCCGCCGGCGGGCGCCGACGCCTGCACCTTCACCGTGTCGCCGGTGCGGATCGCATCGGGCGGGGTGTCGACGATCCGGTCATTGGGGCTGAGGCCGCTGGCGATCTGCACCGTGGCGCCCTCGTCGCGCGAAATGGCGACCGGCTTCATGGTGATGCGATTGTCCGCACCCACCACGGCGACGCTGGGGCCGTTGTTGCTGTAGAGGATCGCGCTGCCCGGCAGGGTCATGCCATTGCCCTGGCCGGCGCCGACCTTGAAGCTGACCTGGGCGAAGGCACCCGGCTTCAATGCGCCGTCGGGATTTTCCGCCTGCAACTGGACCAGCACGGCACCCGACTGCGCATCGACCGCGCCCGAACTGCTGGTCAGGGTCGCGTTGAAGCTGCGGCCGGGATATTCGGGCAGGGTCAGGGTCGCGCCCATGCCGGGACGCACCGACGCGGAATAGCCCTGCGGCACGCGGACATAGATGCGCATGCGATGGATGTCGGACACGGTGAAGAGCGGCTGGGCGGCGGCATTGCCGGACACCACCAGCGCGCCGATCTGGGCCGAGCGGCTGGTGACGACGCCATCGAACGGCGCGGCGAGGCGGGTGAAGCCCTGCTGGGCCTTCAGCCGCTTGACGTTGGCGAGCGCCGCGTTGGAAACGGCGGTGCGGGCGGCGAGATCGCCGGCCTTCTCGTCGGCCTCCTGACGCGAGACGGCGTCCTGCGCCAGCATCGCGCTCCAGCGCTTCGATGTGGTTTCGGCGAGGCGCTGGTTGGCCAGCGCGGTCTGATAATCGGCCTGCGCGGCGGCGACCTGCTGGTCGAGGTCGGGTGCATCGAGCACGGCGAGCGGTTGGCCCTCGCGCACCCGGTCGCCGATATCGGCCAGCCAGCGGCGGACATAGCCATTGGTGCGGGCATAGATGGCGGCGCTGTTATAGGCCTGCACATTGCCGGGCAGGACCAGGTCGTTGCCCTCGCCATTCACCGTCGGCTTCACCACCGCGACGGTCGGCACCGATGCGTCGGCGGCAGTTTCGCGCAGTTCGTTGGTGGCGCTGATGCGCGAGGCGACGCCCACGCCGACCACGACGAGCGCGACCACGGCCGCGCCGATGCCGATCTTCTTCAGCGTGCCGCTGTCGGGGCCGGCCTGCTCGGGATTTTCGATGCTGTTATGGTCAGACATGGCTCGGCTGCATTTCCATGTTGTTGGCCTTCGCAGCCTTGCGGCTATGGACGAAGGCGAAGACGGTGGGGACGAAGAAGAGGGTGGCGATGGTGGCGCAGATCAGGCCGCCGACGACGGCGCGGCCCAGCGGGGCATTTTGTTCGCCGCCTTCGCCCAGGCCGAGCGCCATCGGACCCATGCCGATGATCATGGCGAGCGCGGTCATCAGCACCGGGCGGAAGCGGACCATGCCGGCTTCCAGCGCGGCCTTGGTCGCGTCGCCCAGTTCGGCGAGCCGTTCGCGGGCGAAGCTGACGACCAGGATCGAGTTGGCCGTCGCCACACCCATGCACATGATCGCGCCGGTCAGCGCCGGCACCGACAAAGTGGTGCCGGTCATGAACAGCATCCAGATGATGCCGGCCAGCGCCGCGGGCAGGGCGGTGATGATGACGAACGGATCGACCCAGCTCTGGAAGTTGACGACGATCAGCAGGTAGATGAGCACGATCGCGCCGGCGAGGCCGAAGCCAAGGCCCGAGAAGGCGGTGTTCATCGTCGCATATTGGCCGCGAATGGTGATGGTGGCGCCCTTGGGCTCCTCCGCCTTCAGCGACTTGATCGCCCGATCGATATCGCCCGCCACCGCGCCCAGGTCACGGCCCTGCGTGGTGGCGAAGATGTCGAGCACCGGCGCGATATTATAGTGCGACACGACCGGCACGGTGTTGGAGCGGACGATGGTGGCCAGGCCGCCCAGCGGCTGCACCGCGCTGGCGCCCGCACCCGACACCGGGACGTTGGACAGGTCGCTCATCGATCCGACCAGATATTCGGGCGCCTGCGCGACGACCGGATATTGCACGCCATTCTGCGGGTTCACGAAGAAGACCGGCGCGGTCTGCGAGGTGCCGGCCAGCGAGCTGGCAAGGCTGGTGGTCACGTCGCGTTCGGTCAGGCCATATTGGCCGACGCGCGAGCGATCGACATCGACGTCCAGCTGCGGCGCACGGCCGGGCTGCTGGATGCGGGCGTCGGCCAGGCCGGGGATGGTCGTGATCTTCGCCAGCAGCTTCTGCGCATAGGCGCGGTTCGCCTCCGCATCCTTGCCCGCGATCTGGATGTCGATCGGTGCGGGCGCGCCGAAGTTCAGGATCTGGCTGGTGATGTCGGCGGGCAGGAAGGCGAAGGTCGTGCCGGGGAAGCGGCGCGGCAATTCGCGGCGCAACTGCGAGACGAACTCGTCGGTCGGACGATGGCCCTTGTTGAGCGCGATCAGCATGTCGCCGTCCTGCGGACCGATGGTGCCGCTATTGTTGTAGACGGTGTTGATGGAGCTGACCGGCAGGCCGATATTGTCGGTGATCGATCCCAGCTGGTCGGCCGGGATGATCTTGCGCACTTCGCGTCCGATCTGGTCGAAGCGGGCGGCCGTATCCTCGATCCGGGCGCCGACCGGCACGCGGATATGCATGGCGATCTGGCCGGAATCGACCGAGGGGAAGAAGTTGCTGCCCAGGAACGGCAGCAGGCCGAAGGACAGCAGGACGACCGCCATGAAGCCGATCAGGAAGGGCTTGCGGGCGTTGAGGGCACGGTGAAGCATCCCGACATAGGAGGTGCGGACCTTCTCGAACCGATATTCAAAGCCGCGCTGGAAACGGACGAACGGGTTCCTGGACGTCGCGGTGCCGGCCAGATGCTCGTCCTCGTCGCCGACATGGTGCGGTTTCAGCAGATACATCGCCATGGTCGGCACCAGCGTGCGCGACAGGATGAAGGACGCGATCATCGCGAACACCACCGACAGCGCCATCGGCACGAACAGGAAGCCGGCGACGCCGGGCAGGAAGAACATCGGCACGAACACGATGCAGATGCAGAGCAGCGAGACGAAGGCCGGCGTCACGATCTGTGCCGCGCCGTCCAGGATCGCCTCGATCACGCCCTTGCCCTGTTCCAGGTGCCAGTTGATATTCTCGATCGTCACCGTCGCGTCGTCGACCAGGATGCCGACCGCCAGCGCGAGGCCGCCCAGCGTCATGACGTTGAGGGTCTGGCCGAACATCGCCAGCGCCGCGATCGCCGCCAGAATGGCGAGCGGGATCGACAGCGCGATGATGACGGTCGAGCGCCAGCTGCCCAGGAACAGCAGGATCATCAGCGAGGTGAGGGCGGCGGCGATCGCGCCTTCATGGATGACGCCCTCGACCGCGGCCTTCACGAACAGCGATTGATCGCCGATCGGCAGGATCTTGAGCGTGTCGGGCAGGGTAGCCGAAATCTTCGGCAGCGCCTGCTTCACCCCGTCGACGATGGCGAGGGTGGAGGTGCTGCCATTTTTCAGCACGGTCAGCAGCGCGGAACGGCTGCCTTCCACATGGACGATATTCTGCTGCGGGCCGGCGCCGTCGCGGACATAGGCGACGTCGCGCATGTAGATGGTCGCGCCGTTCACCACCTTGACCGGCAGGTCGTTGAGCGCGGCAATCGATTCCGGCGCATTGTTCAGGCGGACGCTATATTGGGTCGCGCCGATCTTGACGAAGCCGGCCGGGTTGATCTGGTTCTGCGCGGCGATGGCGTTGCCGACATCCTGCGCCGACAGCCCCTTGGACTGGAGCGCCAGAGGATTGAGGTCAATCTGCACCTGGCGCTGCTTGCCGCCCGAGGGGAAGGGCATGGCGAGGCCGGGGATGGTCACGAGCTGCGGCCGGATCTGGTTCTGGCCAAGGTCGAACAATTGCTGTTCCGACAGGCCCTTGCCCGACAAAGCGAGCTGCAGGATCGGCACCGTCGATGCGCTATAGTTCAGGATCAGCGGCGGGGTGACGCCCGGTGGCATCTGGCGCAGCACGGTCTGCGAGATCGACGTCACCTGCGCGGTGGCGGTGCGGATGTCGGCGCCGGGCTGGAAATAGATCTTGATGACGCCAATGCCCTGCAGCGACTGGCTTTCGATATGTTCGATGTCGTTGACCGTGGTGGTCAGCACCCGCTCATAGGGGCCGACGATGCGGCCCGACATGTCCTCGGGCGACAGGCCGGCATATTGGAAGGCGACCGCGATCACCGGGATGCGGATATTGGGGAACATGTCGACCGGGGTGCGCGCGGCGGACAGGATGCCCACGATCGCGATCAGGATCGCCATGACAATGAAGGTCAGCGGGCGATGCAGGGCAACCTTGACGATACCGATCATTCACGACTCCCGGCGCATCTCCCGGCGGAACGATGCCGGGGTGCGAAAATTTGGCGCCTCTCCAGAAGGAATGCCCTTATTTTACGGGTTCTGCAGCCGGGTTGCCAGAGCGGCATGGCGGCATGAGCCTATGAACGGCATTCATGAATGTGACGGCAATCCGCTGGTCGGCCGCAATATGACACGCGCAGCGGGATCGGGGGCGAATCCGCGCACAATGCCATGGGACGATGAGGACCACCGCCACATCCGCGATGGGCCATGCGCCCTTGGACATTCTGCGTCTAATATATAATATGGCATAATCGATATTTCTAACGAATGGATCAATGGATCTCCGCCATCTCCGCTATTTCCTGACTGTTGCCGAGGAAATGCATTTCGGCCGGGCCGCGCTGCGCCTGGGCATATCGCAACCGCCGCTCAGCCAGCAGATCAGGGCGCTGGAGGAGGAACTGGGCGTGCGCCTGTTCGACCGCACCAGCCGCCGCGTCCGCCTGACCGAAGCGGGACGGCTGTTCGAGCCGGAGGCGCGGGCGACATTGGTGCAGGCGGATCGTGCCAGCCAGACCGCGCGCCGGGCGCAGCGTGGCGAGATCGGCCATCTGGGCCTGGGCTTCACCGCCTCCGGCCCGTTCGTGCCGCAGATCGCCAGCGCCCTCTATCGCTTTCGTCAGACCTATCCGCAGGTCGAATTGATCCTGCGCGAACAGGGGCGGGACGAGCAGATCGAGAATGTGCGCAACCATCAGCTCGACATCGGCCTGGTGCGCGACTTCCTGCCGCCGGTCCTGCCCGAGGACATGGTGTCGCACTGCCTGTTGACCGAGGATATGCTGCTGGCACTGCGCGACGATCATCCGCTGGCGCTGCGCAAGGAGGATCCCAGCATCACCGATCTCGCCGGCGAGCCGCTGGTCCTTTATGGCGCGCCCAATGGGGCGGGCTTTACCGAGCATTTCTTCGCCCAGTGCGAGGCGGCGGGCTTCGTGCCGCGGATCGCGCATGAGGCGCGCAGCCTGGCGACCTTGCTGGGGCTCGTTTCCGGCGGCTTCGGCCCGACCGTGATCGCGCGGTCGATGGCGCGGCTGCATGTCGACAATGTCGTCAACCGCCGCTTCACCTCGCCCGTCACCAGTTCGCTATGGATGATCCACCATCGCACCCTGTCGCCCCCGGCCGAGGCGTTTCGCGCGACCGTGCTGGAAGACAGCCCGGCGCGCTGACATGGCTCAGGGCGTCGGGGTGGCACCATCCTGCGCGAACCAGGGTTCGGCCAATTTGGCAGGCGTCGGCCAGATTTCGTCCAGCGTCGCGGGATCATAGATCCGGCCATTCTTCATCACCGCGCCGATCTTCTGCGCATTGGCGATGTCGGCCAGCGGGTCGGCGTCCAGGATCAGCAGGTCGGCAAACTTGCCCGGCTCCAGGCTGCCGACATCGTCGCTATGGCCGATCACCTCGGCCGACCCGATCGTCGCGGCCTTCAGCGCCTCCATCGGCGTTGCGCCGCCAGCGGCAAAGGCCTGCAACTCCCACTGATAGCCCAGCCCCTGAATCTCGCCATGGCTGCCAAGGCCGACGAGGCCGCCGGCGCGCTGGATCTTCGCCGCGTCGGCCGCGATCTGCTGCCAGCTCTGCGCTTCGGGCGGCATCCAGTGGCGGTTGCGCAGCTTGTCGCTGACGATGCCGGCCGGCACGAAATGGGTCCATTTCGCGTCGTCCTGCGGCCGCTTGTTGATGATGAAGTCGAACAGCGCCGGGGTGGTGCCATAGGCGACCAGGATGGTCGGCGTGTAGCTGGTGCGGCTCCGCGCGAACAGGCGGACGATATCCTCGCGCAGCGGCGACACTGGGATGCTGTGCTCATTGCCGGAAAAGCCGTCGATCGCGTGGGTCAGGTTCAGCACCATGTCGCTCGCGCCCTCGGTCGTGGGCATCATGCCCAGTTCCGCAGCTGCCTCGACCATAAACTGGCGCTGGGCCCGGTCGCCGATCATGTAGCTCTTGATGTTCCGCGTGCGATAATGGTCGCGATAGCGGGTGAGGACGTCGACCGCATCCTGCTTGCTGTGGATTTCCGCGTTCACGAACACGCCCGGCCCTGTCGACCAGGCGCGCGGCCCCCGCATCATCCCGGCATCGATCATGTCCTGATAGGCGAAGATGTCGGTGGTGAAGGGCTGCGGGTCGAGCGCCGACGTGACGCCGAAGGCGAGGTTTGCGGCAAAGTCCCAATGGCCGCGCTCCTGGATGCCGCGTCGTATCTCGAACCAGTGGGCATGGGTGTCGACGAAGCCGGGGACGATATATTTGCCGCCGACATCGCGGATCGTCGCGCCCTGCGGCACGGCGACCGATCCACTGGCGCCGACCGCGACGATGCGATTGTCGGTGATGACGATATCGGCATTGCGGATCACATCCTGTCCGCCGGTCATCGGCATGACGGTCGCGCCGCGCAGCACGACGCTGCCGTGGGGCACATCGCGCGGCAGCTCGACCGGCAGGGCGAAGCTCTGCGCCGCCGTCTCGGCCGCGCCCGGTGCCGCGTTCAATGCCTGATCGATCGGCAAGCGGCGGAAGGTCGATCCGACCGACCAGGTGACGGTCGCGCCCTTGTCGGCCCAGTCGATGAAGTCGGCGCCGACCCGTGTCAGCTTGCGCCGCGCCACCGCCGGCGTGTCGAGATTGACGGTCGCCGGCTCACCGCCATTGGCCGGCGGGATATCCACCAGATAGGCCTGGCTGAACGACTTGATGAGCGCGCGGCTGCCGTCCGGGCTGATCCGCACGTCCTCGACCGGTGCCGGGCCGGGGAAATATTGGCCCAGCCCATGGGCCAGCACGCGCAGCACCGGCTGCGGATCGCCCCCCTCCAGCGGCACCGAGGACAGGCCGCCGGCGCCATAGAAATAGAGGGTGTCACTTTCGCTGCCGAACTGCGGCTGGCGTGCGCCCATGGCATGGGCAACCAGCCGCGCCGCGCCACCGCTGGCGGGCATGTGGATGATGTCGGTCGGGCGCGCGGGATCGATCTCCGACGCGGTGCGCAGCCGGTCATATTGGTTCGCGCGCAAGGCCACCACGCCCTTGCCGTCGGGGGTGAAGATGGGTTGGCTGTAATAGGCCGCGACCTGGGTCAGCCGCCGCGGCGTGCCGCCCGTAGCCGGGATCGTCCAGACATGGCCGCCCTCCTTGGCGGTCCAGCTGACATAGGCGATGCTCTTGCCGTCGGGCGACCAGCTCGGCTGGAAGGCATCGGCCGCGACCAGCCTTCTGGGTGTCATGTTCGCTGTCAGCTTCTGGACATAGAGGCCGCCCAGAGCGGTGAAGGCAACGCTGCCGCCATCGGGCGACTGGCGCGGCGCCTGCACCACGCGGACGCGTACCGGCCCAGTCTCTTCCGTCTGCCGCACGCGGGTCAGCGGGCCTAGGCCCAGTTGCACCGGCGCGGTGAAGGGGATGTCGCTGATCTTGCCCGATGCGATGTCGAGCCGCCTGATCCCGCCGCCGACGCTCATCAGCATCGCCTTGTCGTCCGGCATGAAGCTGAAGCGCGGCAGCAGGTCGGCATAATAGCCGCCATCCTGGCCGTCCCGGTCGATCGGGAAGGCGATCCATTTGTCCTCGCCGGTCTCCAGATTGCGCAGGCGCAGGCCGTCCTTCTGACCCTGTCGGCTGGCATAGGCGAGCAGCTTGCCGTCATGCGACAGCGCCGGGCGCATCGCGCCGCCGGCCGACTGGATGATCGTCTCGTCCTGTCCGTTCTTGAGGTCGCGGCGCGCGATCGACCAGTTGGGCAGGTCATTCTCGGTCCAGGTATGGCCGCGCTTGGTCGCATAATAGAGATAGCGGCCATCGGGCGTCGCGACCGCGCCCATGGCGTTCATCTTCGCGTCCCAATTGTCGGGCGATCCCGCCTTGGTGATCTGGATGCCGCTGCCACCGTCACGGTCATACATGAACAGCTCGAACGCCAGAATCGAATGGACCGTGCGCGAGACATAGACAGAGCGACCGTCGGGCGACCAGGCGGGCGAAGAATAGATGGCCAGCGACTGGTCCTGCGACAGCTGTTTTAGGCCGGTGCCATCGGCATTGGCGATCCAGAGATTGGTGACGCCCGACCGGTCGGAAAGGAACGCAAACTGCTTGCCGTCGGGCGAGAAGACCGGGTTGCGCTCGAACGCCATGCCGGTCAGCAGCGGCCGCGCCGTGCTGCCGCCGGCATCCAGCGCATAGATGTCGCCCAGCAGGTCGAACAGGATCGTCTTGCCGTCCGGCGACATGTCCGGCTGCATCCAGGTCGCCTCATGCGCGTCATAGCGCAGCGTCCGGGTGGGCGTCAGGCTCAGCCCGCTCTTGTCCTGCGCCAGCGCGGGATGGGCACAAAGCAGGGACGCACCCAGCAGCAGGGAGGCAAGAGAACGCATTGCGGCCTTTCGGTCAGAAGCTAGGAAGGCAGATAGGGAACGGGGCCGCAGCCTTGCGGATGCGGCCCCGTTCTTCAAGGCGGTTAGAGGCTCCAGTCGGCGCGCAGGCCGATGGTGCGCGGCCGGATGATCGAGCCCTGCGGCGTCGCCGCATCGTTCGCGAACGGCGCGTTCAGCACGCCATATTTGTCGAACACATTGTTGGCGAAGGCCATCAGCCGGACCTTCTCGCCCAGGCTGACCGAGGCGCGCAGGTCGAACACGTTGAAGTCGCCACGGCGCGAGACATCGTCGAAGCTGGTCGGCGCCGACGACAGATAGCGATGGGCGATGTCGAAGCTGGGCGCGCCGGTCACATCGGCGAAGCTGAGCGTCAGATTATTGGCGATCGACCATTTGGACGAACCCGGCAGCGTCGTGCCCTTGGCATAGCCGCCCAGCCCGGCGACGTCGAACGGATAGGGGAGGAACTCGGTCAGCTCCGCATCCTGCCAGGTGACGTTGGTGGTGAAGTGGACGATCTTGTTGACGTTCACCGTGCCGGAAAATTCCACGCCGTTGACGCGCGCGCCGCCGGCATTGACGACATAGGAATAATAGGACGGGCCGGGACCGAAGAGACGCGCCTGGATATTGTTCCAGTCGAGGTGGAAGCCGGTCAGGTCGATGGCGAAGCGGCCGTCGGGGGTCTGCGCCTTCACGCCGATTTCGTAATTCTTGACCTTGTCGCTCTCATAGGCTTCCGGAATGCTGGGCAGCAGGCCGGCATTGGGGTTGATGCCGCCGACGCGATAGCCCTGCGAATAGGTGGCATAGACCATGACATCCTTCGACGGGCGCCAGGCGATCGTCGCCTTGGGCAGGAAGCCGTCTTCCTTCTGGTTGACGCTGCCGCTGCTGTCGGTCGGTGTATAGCCGCCTTCATAGCCGCCCAGCGCGCCGGCCTGGTTCAGCACGTCGGCCTTGGCGGTGGTGTCATAATAGCGACCGCCCAGCGTGATCTCGATCTGCTCCACCGGCTTGTAGGACAGTTCGCCGAACACGCCGAAATCCTCGTTCGTGCTCTTGGTGAAATAGCCATAGAGGCGGTCGCCCGGCGTCAGCTGCGCGCCGGAATAGCCGCCGAACAGGTCGGGATTGGCGTCGATATAGTCGGCTGCCCCTGCCTGGAAGATCTGGTCATAGCTGTTCTTCTTGGCCTGCAAATAGCTGACGCCGACCAGCCATTTGAACGGACCGTCGCCGGCCGAGGCGAGGCGGGCCTCCACCGTCTTGATGAGCGCGTCGGCCTCGCCCAGCGAATAGGCGGCGCCGTCGCCGGTGGTGACGCCGGTCACATAGGCATAGGGGTAGGAGAAGATGGTGGTGTTGGTCTTCTTGGTGATCGACCCCAGCACCGTCAGATTGGCGATGTCGCTGACTTCCTGGTCCAGCCGCAGGCTGTTCATCCAGAATTTCGTCTTCTGGGTTTCGGCGCGCGGCAGGTCGCGGACATAGGGATTGCCCAGGTCGAGATAGGTCTGGTCGTCCAGCTTGCTGTCCTGCCAGCTCGACAGATAGGTGACCTTGGTCGTCTCGCCCAGATTGGCGACGATCGATCCGCGCAGGCCGCGGGTGCGATAATCGTTCGAGCCGTTCACGCCGATGCCAGGATTGTCGAGATAGCCCGCGTCCGACCGCTGCAGCGCGACCAGGCGCAGCGCCAGCTGATCGGCGACCAGCGGGATGTTGATCATCGCCTTGGCGGCATAGTTGAGTTCGCCCGAGGCATTCTTGGTGGTACCGATCAGGCCCGATGCGGCGGCGTCGACCTTGGACGGATCGGCGACATTGGCGACATAGTTGACGAGGCCGCCCAGCGTCGAGGAGCCGAACAGCGTGCCCTGCGGGCCGCGCAGCACTTCGACGCGCTGCAGGTCGAACGTGTCGACGTCGGGGATGCCGATCGGGAAGCCCGGCTCCACCACCGGCACTTCGTTGAGATAATAGCCGACCGTGGTCTGGCCCTGCTCATGATAGGTGGTGGCGGCGACGCCGCGGATCACGACTTCGGAAATGCCGGGCTGATAATCGTTGAACACGACGCCGGGCAGGCGGACGATATAGTCCGACAGGCTGTTGGCGTTCATCTTCTTGAGCTGCTCGCCGGTGACGGCGCTGATCGGTAGGGCGACCTGGCGGATATCCTCGTCGCGCTTGCCGGCGGTGACGATGATCGTTTCGCTGTCGCTGGCGGCCGGGGCCTGGGCAAGGGCGGTGCCGGACAAGATGGTCGCGGCCGCCATGGCGGTGAAACTCACAGTCTTGAGATGCGTCAGTCTGTTCATTGTCATTCCCCTTATGATGTGAGAACCGACCTTGTTCCGGCCGGCTTTCTCCCTTGCTCTGTTGTTAGATGTCGCTCCCTTCGCCGAAGCGCTGGCGACCGCCGACGATCGTGCGCAGCACCTTGGTCGCGCCGATCTTCGCCGGATCGATCGCGAACAGATCCGCATCCAGCACCGCGAAATCGGCCAGCATGCCGGGCTTCAGCAGGCCCATCCGGTCATCGCTGAAACCGGCAAAGGCGTTGGTCGCGGTGTAGGCGTGCAGGGCCTGGAGCATGCTGATCTTCTGCTGCGGCAGCCAGCCGCCGGGGTTGGCGCCGTCGATCGTCTGGCGCAGCACGGCGGCGGCGACCCCGGTCAGCGGATCGAGCGGCGCCACCGGCCAGTCCGATCCGAAGGCGACCTTCGCCCCGGCATCGAGCAGCGACTTGAACGCATAGGTGCCTTTCAGCCGCTCGGCGCCGACGCGCTGGATCGCCCAGCGTCCGTCGTCGATTGCATGATAGGGCTGGACCGATGCGATGACCTGCTGCTGCGCGAAGCGCGGGATCGCGGCCTGGGTCAGATGCTGGGCATGTTCGATGCGGAAACGGCGGTCGCGCCGGCCATTCTTCGCGGCGGCGGCGGCAAAGATGTCCAGCGCCTCGTCATTCGCCTTGTCGCCGATGCCGTGGATGGTGATCTGCAGGCCCGCCGCATCGGCATCATTGGTCCATTGCTGGACATCGGCGCGCTTGTGGATCGGGAAGCCTACATTGTCGGGCGCGTCGTCATAGGGGCGATAGAACATCGCCGTGCGCGACCCTAGCGACCCGTCATATTGCAGCTTGAGCCCGCCCCAGCGCACCCAGTCGTCGCCGCGCCCTTCGGCCTCGATCAGCGCCTTGAGCTTCGCCCAGTCCTGCAACGGCACGAAGGAATAGAAGCGCATGTCGGTCTCGCCCTTGGCACGCAGGCGGCGCAGCGTGTCATGGGTGATCCAGTCCAGTTCGGTGGTGTGGACCTGGACCACGCCCTTGGACAGGCCATGGGCGATGCCCTGCCGCGCGGCATCTTCCTTGTCGGCGTCGGTCGGCGCGGGGATGGCGCGCTTGACCAGATCCATCGCCGCATCCTTCAGGATGCCGGTCGGGTTGCCATCCTTGTCGCGCACGATCATGCCGCCGGGCACGTCGGGGGTGTTGCGGTCGATCCCGGCCAGTTTCAGCGCCAGCGAATTGAGCGCCAGCATGTGCAGGTCCAGCCGCTGCACCGCGACCGGGGTATTGGGCGTCACCGGGTCCATCCAGCTGCGGTCGGGCAATTCGCCGCCCCACAATTCCGCGTCCCAGCTGCCGCCCTGCAACCATTGGCCGGGTTTCAGGCCCTTGGCCGCCTCGCCGACGATGCGGGCAAATTCCTGCGGGCTCTTCGCCTCGCGCAGATTGGGCTGGCTCAGCAGATAGGAGCCGGTGAGGAAATGGGTGTGGGCGTCGGTGAAGCCGGGCATGACGAAGGCGCCGCCCAGATCGATGATACGGGTGGTCTTGGCCGACTGCGCCTTGACCGCCGCCGCGCCGATCGCGGCGATGCGTCCACCGGCGATGCCGATCGCCGATCGCGCTGCCGGCATGCCTTCGCCGGTCCAGACCGTCGCGTTGACATAGGCGGTGTCGAGCACCTGTCCCTTCGCCCACAGGCTGCTGCTCAATGCCAGTCCGGCCAGGCCGGTCGCACCCCCGGCCAGCATTTCGCGTCGGCTGAACATCATTGCTCTGCTCCCTCGTGGCTGGTTTCGTCCAGCCGGTCCTCATTGTAGATCTGCATCCAGTCGCGCAGCCCGCCGGGGGACAGGCTGCCGACAATCTCGTTGATGCCCTGGCGGCTTTCGTCGCGGCCCAGCTTGAACCGGCCGTCGATCGCGCGGACATGGGCACGAAAGCCGATGATATGCTTCATCATCGGCTCCAGCCGCGCGCCGGCATCATCGATATGCCAGGGGGCGGCGCGGCCCGCCTCCATCCGGTCGGTCAGCGTTTCGATCGACTCGCGCGTCGCTTCCGGCAGAAGCTCGACATCGACGGTCAGCACCGCCATCGCATAGTTCCAGGTCGGCACCCATGTGGGGTTCGACTGCATTTCGGGCGAGATATAGCCCTGCGGCCCGTTCACCAGCACGGTGGCGCGGGGCGCCGCGCGCAGTTGCGCGACCTGCGGGTTGGACAGGGCAAAATGGCCCAGCAACGACACCAGCGCACCGTCCGCGTCGCATTCGGCCAGCAGTGGCAGGGGCGTCGCGCCGAAGCCGGCCTCGCTATGGGAGACGATCCAGCAGAGCGGATGGTCGCCGATCAGGGTGACGATGTCGTCCGGGGAGCGGGGCGCATATTTCATATGCATGACACTGCGCCGGCATTGGACCCGCCCGAAACATCCAATTCAGGAAAGTGAAGGGGTCCAAGTAAGGATCAGGGTTCGGCGCAGCGGCGCAACGCCTGCAACACCTCTTTCGCCTCCTCCTCGGTCAGGCTGGCAAAGCCGATGCGCAGCCCCCGCTCGGTCCCTTCCTCGGCCGCATAGCTGTGCGAGGAGGCGAAGCTGAGGCCGATCTCGGGTGCCCGCGCTTCCAGCCGGTCCAACGCGGCCATGTCCTTGAACTGCAACCAGAAGGCGAGGCCGCCATCGGGCAGGCGATAATCGATCAACCTGTCCATTTCGCTGTCAAGATTGCGCGCGAAGGCATCGCGCCGCCGGGCGTAGATCTGCGCCGTCTTGCGCACATGGCGGCGCACCTCGCCGCTCTCCAGCAGTTCGGCGGCGGCCTCCTCCGTCACGGTATTGCCCATGCCGTCGATCAGCGAGATCTGATAGGCCAGCGCGTCGACGACCTTGGGCGCGGCAGCGATATAGCCGATGCGCAGCGCCGGCACGAGCAGCTTGGACATCGACCCGGCATAGATCACCCGCGCCGGCGCGTAGCTCGCCATCGGCAGCAGCGGCTGCGCGCCGAAGTGGAACTCATGGTCATAATCATCCTCGATGATCGCGAAGGCGAATTGCCGCGCCAGTTCCAGCAGGCGCAGCCGCCTTTCGGGCCGCATCGACACGGTGGTCGGGAACTGGTGGTGCGGCGTCACGAAGATGGCGCGGACGCGATGCTTGCGACAGGCCCGCTCGACATCGGCGACATCGACCCCGTCTTCGTCCAGCCCGACCGTGACGATCTTGGCCCCACAGGCGCGGAAGGCGGCGACCGCCGGCTCATAGGTCAGCCGTTCGACCAGCACCGCGTCGCCCGGCCGGATCAGGATGCGCGCGGTCAGGAACACGCCCATCTGGCTGCCGCGGGTGATGCAGATATTTTCCGCGCCGACCATCAGCCCGCGCTGGCGCCGCAACATGCTGGCAATTTCCTGCCGCAGCCGTGGCGACCCGCGCGGGTCGCGATAGTGAAGCGCATTGGCGCGCGAGGCCCCCTCCGCCGCCTTGCGATAGGCGCGGGCCAGCAGGTCGGCGGGGAAGAGGCGCCCGTCGGCGACGCCCTCGTCCAGCTTGCGCCATTTGCCCGCCGGGATGGCGATCAGCCGGTCGGGCGCGGCAAGGAAGGGATATTCGGTTTCGTCCGGCTGGCGCGTGTCGGGGGCGATCGGCGGGGCAGGGGCATCGTCGCTGCTGGGCAGGGAGGTCGACACGATCGTGCCGCGCGTGCCTGCGCTCACCAGCCAGCCCTGCGCGATCAGTTCCTCATAGGCGGTGACGATGGTCTTGCGATTGACCTCCAGCGCGGCGGCCAGCTCCCGGCTGCTTGGCAGGAATTCGCCGGGCAACAGCCGGCCGCGCTCGATCTCGTGGATCAGCCCATGGGCGATCTGCATGTAGCGCGGGCTGTCCGGCGCGATCCGCACCCGTTCCTTGAGCGGCAGGGTCCAGGGGCGCAGCATCCGTGTGGCGATCAGCGCTGCGATGCCGCCAGGGCCATGTCGGCAAGGGCGATCGTCCCGAGCGGCCCGGCGCGGTCGCCCAGTGCCGGGTGGGCGACATAGTCGTCCATCGATGCGATCGTCGCGGCCGCGCCATAGGCCGCCAGGCTGGCGGTCAGTCGATCGCGGATCAACGGCATCAACTGGGGCTGGCCCATGGCGACGCCGCCGCCGATCAGGATACGCTGGGGCAGGCTGGTCAGCGCCAGATTATGGCACATCGCCGCCAGTGCATGGGCGACGAACGACCATTGCGGATCATCAGCGGACACATCGCGTCCGCGCTGGCCGGTCCGCGCCTCGATCGCGGGACCATTGGCCAGTCCCTCCAGACAATCGCCGTGGAAGGGGCAATTGCCTGCAAAATCGTCTCCGGCGGTGCGCGGCACGCGCATATGCCCGGCCTCGCTATGGCCCAGTCCGCGCACGGGCATGCCGGACACGATGCTGCCCACGCCGATGCCGGTGCCGACCGTGACATAGGCCCAGCTGGTCAACCCCTGCGCCGCGCCCCAGCGACCTTCGGCCAGCGCCGCACCATTGACGTCGGTATCGACCATGAAGGGGCGTCCGGCCGCGAGGTGGGTGATGTCCGTTCCGCTCCAGCCCGGCTTGGGCGTGCTGACGATCGAGCCGAAACTGGCCGACGCCGGATCAAGATCAAGCGGTCCGAAGCTGCCAAGGCCCAGCGCGGCGAAATCCCATCCGGCCAATGTCCCGGCCACCGCCGACAGGGTTTCGGTGGGCGTGGTGGTCGGAATTTCCACCTGCGCCCGGATATCGTCCGGTCCGGTGCCCAGGACGCAGATGCACTTGGTGCCGCCCAGTTCTACGCCTGCCAGCATCGGTTCATGCTCCCCAGATGGTTTGCGCATAGGCAAGGAAATTGCCGCCCAATATCTTCTCGATCCGGGCCGTCGAATAGCCCTTGGCGCGCAGCAGCCCAATGAGCTTGCGGAACTGGTCCGGGCCGCGCAGGTCGACGACGAAGGGATAGGTGTCGGGCCGTTCGCCTTTGGCGCTGATGCCGGCGGCCTGACGTGCGGCGATTTCCTTCGCCAGCACCGCCTCATAGGCCTTGAGATCGTCGATCTGCGTCACCGTGCCGTCGGTGCCGATACCGACATGATCCTCGCCGCACAGCTTCACCGCATGGTCGATATGGGCGACGACATGCTCGGCGCGGGCATGGCCGGACATATCGAGGAAAGGCATGAAATAGATGCCGATGAAGCCGCCTCGATCGGCGACCAGCTTCAATTCCGCGTCGGTCTTGTTGCGGGGCAGGTTGGTGACGGCGCGGCAGCCGGTATGATTGATCGAGATCGGCTGTTTCGAGATGCGCGCCGCCTCCAGGCAGGTCTGTTCGCCGCTGTGCGACAGGTCGACCATCACCCTCTGCGCATTGCAACGCGCCACCACCTCGCGCCCGAACGGGGTCAGGCCGCGATTGCCCGGTGCCATCGATCCGTCGCCCAACTGGTTGGCGGGATTGTAGGTCAGCTGGAAGATGCGCACGCCCAGATTGGCGAAAATGTCGACCCGGCTGGCATCCTGCCCCATCATCGCGCCATTCTGGAATCCGTAGATCAGGCCCACTTTCCCCTCCGCCTTGGCGCGACGGATATCGGCGGCGGTCAGAATCTTCATCAGGTCGCGGCTGTTGGCGCGGACCTGCGCATCGGTCTCGGCGACTTCGCGCACGCTCTGCTCGAACGGGTCCGCCGACCCGGAGACATAGCCGATGGTGATGTTGACCGCGGTCAGGCCCGAGGCATGGGCTTCGGCCAGAACGCGCGGGCTGAACTGCGGAACGAGGGAATCGGCCGGCTGGTTGGGATCGCCCAGGCCGCCCAGCGCATTGATGACGATCATGTCCTTGATCGGATCGGCGTCCACGCCCGCCGCGCGGGCACTGCCGGCGGCCAGCATCGCGGCCGATACGCCCATGAAATTGCGCCGATCCAGCTTCATTCGTCGTCCCCCATCTCTTGCTTGGTCACCGGCACATAGGCGGTGCGGGCATAGGCTTTGCCGCGCTTCACCACCGTCTCGATCGTCTGGATATTGGCGATGTCGGCGACCGGGTCGCTTTTCAGCACCACGAAATTGGCAAGCTTGCCCGGTTCGATCGAGCCCATTTCCTTGCCCTGACCCGCCGCCTGCGCGCCGACCAGCGTGGCGGACCGGATCACCTCGACCGGCGGCATGCCGACATTGCGGGCGAGGAAGAGCAGTTCCTCATGAACCGCAGGCCACGGGTTCTCGACCTCGCCGACGAAATCGGTGCCGGTGGAGATGGGAACGCCCATCTTCCACGCCTGACGGGTCAGGCGGATGGTGAGGTCGCCGGTGCAGCGCAGCGGCTTCGCCTTGGGATCGGCCTTGCGCCTGGCCTCATATTTCACGAACAGCGCGCCGGTCGCGTCGAGGATCGTGCCCTGTTTCAGCATCGCGCGGAACAGGTCGGCCATCACCGGATCATCATCGCCCGGCGCCAGCAGATTTTCATGCACCGGCGTCCGGTCCTCATAAGCCGCCAGCATCACCGGCTCGCGCTGATAGGCGAGATAGCAGACATGGCTGATCACGTCCGGGCCGGCGGCGATCACGTCGGCCGGGCGGGTGGGGAAGACCGAACTATGCGCCCAGACCAGCATATGCTGGCGATGGGCGGCGGCGGTCACGGCTTTCACCTGACGCGGAGTGAGGTCGGCATAGACCTTGATCGCGCTGGCCGATGTGCCACGGGCGAGGGTGATGGCTTCCTTTAGGTCGGTCCTGTCGTCGATCGCCTGCATCCAGGGCGCGGTGCCCGGCGTCACCCCCTGGCTGGCGGCGGCAACGCGCGGATCGGCGAAGAAGGGCCGGCCGGCCATGATCGCGGCATAGTAGATGTCGGGCGCAGGGATCTCCGCCATGCGCGCCTCGCGCGCCAGTTCGCCGACCGATCGCAGATCGTCGGCCATGTCGCGCACTGCCGTCACCCCGCCATAGAGATTGCGGCGCAGCATCGCCTTGGCCTGGGTGGCGTTGGGCGGGGTCGCCATATGGACATGGCTGTCGATCAGGCCGGGGATGACATAGCGGCCGGCCAGATCGACCTGCTTGGCGCCGGCGACATCGGCGGCGGGCAGGCTGCCATGCGGCGCCAATGCGGCGATCCGCTCGCCGCGCACCAGCATGTCCTGATTGCCGCGCGGCGCCGCGCCGGTGCCGTCGATGATGGTCGCGCTGCTATAGAGCACCACTTCCTCGGCCGGCTTGGGCGGCTGGGCGAAGGTGGCGAAGGGCAGGGCGCAGGCGATCAGGGCAGCAAGGCGGGCGCTTCTCATCATCTATCCTTATTCGCCGGGCCGATAGGTGCGCACGGCATGGGCCTTGATGTCTTCGGGGTAGAAATAGACCGGGCGCAGATCGCCCTTGGCATAGAGGTCGACCTGATCGGCGAAATGGGGCGAGTGGGGATCGCCGCTCTCGCCGCCGGCGCTGACCGCGCGGGCGACGACCTTCGGCCCGAACTCGACCGCCGCGACGAAGCTGTTGCCCTTGGTGCCATAATAGCGCTTCGTGCCCGGATAGCGCGCCGCACCGAAGGCGGCGAGCGATCCCCATTGCGACGAGGCGAAGGGAATGGGGGTGCTGGGCTTGGCATCGTCGAACGTCTGGACGATCGCGCCGTCATTGCGCTGATAGCGGTTGATCTCGCCCCAGGGCACGGCGATGCTGCCGAAATCGGCGGTCAGCCGCTCGACCGCCTCGCGCAGCGCCGCCAGCTTCTGCGCGTCGGTCGCGCGGGTCGCCATATAGTCGATGGTGGACAGGTCCGCTTCCTTGGCGGCCGGAGCCACCGCCTTCCACAGCGCCTCGCCCCAGAAGACCGCGAGCGAGGTCTGGGTCGAGGTCAGGCTCCATTTATAGTCCCAGCCGCGCAGGCTCTGCACCGCATCGGCCAGCGCCGGATCGGGCGCCCTGTCCTGCGCCGCGATCAGGCCGGGGATCAGCCGGGCAAAGCCGGTCAGATAGGGATCATAGGCCGCGCCGATCAGGCTATCGAGGGTGAAATGCTCATTGGCCGACAGCACGATCTGGGCATGGGGGCCGCGCGGATTCTCACCGGCCTGATCCATGTAGCGAGGGAAGGCCGCGCGCTGTGGGCTATCCGCGCCGGCGGCCGTCCAGGGCCAGTTATTGGTGTTCATCGCCCAGCCGCCCTTCGGGTTCACCGCCTGGGGCAGGCTGGACAGGTCATGCAAACCGCGCCAGTCGGTCGCCGGGTCGCTGCCGTCCACCGGCTTCGTATAGTCGAAGCGATCGTCGCGGATCGGCACGAATTGCGGGTGGAGATAGGCGATCTCGCCCTTGTCGTCGGCCAGCAGCGTGTTGTTGCTGCTGTTCGCCTTATTCTCCGCGACCTTGAGGAAGCTCGCATAATCGCTGGTCTTGGTGCGCAGATAGCTTTGCTCCAGCGCCGGCACCGGCTTGTTCATCAGCGCGAAGGCGATCCACTTGTCGCCCTCGGTCCGCACGATCGGGCCATGATGGGTGGAGTAGCCGGTGAAGGCGCGCTGGGCGAGCTTGCCGTCTTCGGTGCGGTAGGAAATGGCGATGGTCTTTTCGGTGACCGGGCGCAATTCCTTGCCATAGCGGTAGAAGAGGCGATCGCCCTGCGGCACGATCGTTTCGGCAAACTCATCGACATTGTCGATGCCGCTCGATGTGTGCATCCAGCCGATATGACGGTTGAAGCCCTGATAGATGAAGAACTGGCCCCAGGTGACCGCGCCATAAGCGTCCAGCCCCTCGTCGCTGCTCATCTGCAGTTCGGACCGGAAGAAGAAGCTGGTGTGCGGATTGATCATCAGCAGGGCATGGCCGCCTTCCGTCCGCGACGGCGCGATGGCAAAGCCGTTCGATCCCTGCGGCTCGCGATAGGCGAGGCCCTGTTCCAGCATGGTGAGCGCCACCGGTTTCTTCTCGTAAAAGGCCTGGAGCTGGGTCAGCGGCACCCGCTCGATATCGCCGCCGATGCTGCCTTCGGTGAAGCTCAGTGCCATCCACGGCTCGAACCGGGTGATGACGCGCGGCTTCACCATCGGATGGGTGGAGAGATAATAATTCAGGCCATCGGCCCAGGCCTGCATCAGCTTCTTGAGCCAGGCCGGGCTGCGGGCATAGTCGGCCTGCAACCGGGCAGGATCGATGAACAGGCGCTGGCGCAGATCCTGCCAGATCGCCTTTTCGCCCTCGGCTTCGGCGAGGCGGCCCAAGTTGACCAGATAATTGGTCTCGATCCGGTTGAAGTCGTCTTCGGCCTGGGCATAGACCATGCCGAACACGGCATCGGCATCGGTCGCGCCATGGACATGGGCGATGCCCCACTGATCGCGGGTGATGGTGACCTTGGCCGGCGAGAGCGCGGTCGGCGATTGGGCAAGGGCAGGGCAGGCGGCAAGAGCGACCAATGCCCCCGCAAGGGAGGTGGCGCGCGGCAGGAATTTCGTCATAGAGAGGGGGAGTAATGAAGGGGGCGGGGCGGCGCAAGCAGCCTCCCGTCAAGGGGGATGATATCGATGCACAGGCTTTTGATCCTGCTGGCCTTTCTGTTCGTCGCGCCGATGCCGGCCGTGGCACAGGAGGCCGCGCCGGCGCTCTATCTGCTGCGCCCCGATGCGGTGTTCGACGGCGCGGCGTCGCATCGCGGATGGGCGGTGCTGGTGCGCGGCAACCGGATCGAGGCGGCAGGACCGGGCATCGCGGTGCCGTCTGGGGCAAGGGTGATCGACCTGCCCGGCAAGACCCTGCTTCCCGGCCTGATCGAGGGCCATTCGCACCTGTTCCTGCACCCCTATAACGAGACGAGCTGGGACGATCAGGTGCTGCACGAGCCGCTGGCGCTGCGCACCGCGCGGGCCACGGTGTCGGCGCGGGCGACGCTGATGGCGGGCTTCACCACCGTGCGCGATCTGGGCACCGAAGGGGCGGGCTATGCCGACGTCGGCCTCAAGCAGGCGATCGAGCAGGGGATCATCGCCGGGCCACGCATGCTGGTGGCGACCCGCGCGCTGGTGGCACCGGGCGCCTATGGCCCGCGCGGGTTCGAGCCGGGCGTCGTCGTGCCGCTGGGCGCGGAGGAAGCCGGCGGCCCCGATCTGGTGACGGCGGTGCGGCGACAGATCGCGGCCGGCGCCGATGTCGTGAAACTTTATGCCGATTATCGCTGGGGCAAGGGCGAGCCGAGCCGGCCGACCTTCACCCAGGCGGAAATGGCAGCGGCAGTGGAGACTGCGCACAGCGCCGGGCGGAAGGTTGCGGCCCATGCGGCCACCGACGAGGGGATGCGCCGGGCGATCCTGGCCGGGGTCGACACGATCGAGCATGGCTATGAGGGCAGCGCATCGACCTTCGCGCTGATGAAGGCGCACAATGTCGGCTATTGCCCGACCCTAGCGGCGTCCGATGCCACCGCGCGCTATCGTGGCTGGACCGGGGCGGAACCGGCGCCGGCGGCGGTGACGCAGGCGCGCCAGGCGCTGGATCGCGCGCGGGCGGCGGGCGTCGCCATCTGCCTGGGCGGCGATGTCGGCGTGTTTGCCCATGGCGACAATGCCCGCGAGGCGGAGTTGATGGCGGCCGCCGGCATGGCGTCCCGCGACGTGCTGATTGCGGCGACCAGCGGCAATGCGACACTGTTCGGCATCGCCGACCGGCTGGGCGCGGTGAAGCCGGGCCTGCTCGCCGATCTGGTCGCGGTCGAGGGCGATCCGACCCGCAGCATCGGCGCGCTGCGCCAGGTCGGCTTCGTGATGAAGGACGGCGTCATCTACAAGGGGCCGGGCGCGCAGCCATGAACCAGGGCGATCGCGCTTTCCTGGGCCATCCGCGGGGCCTGGCCTATCTGCTGTTCACCGAAGCCTGGGAGCGTTTCTCCTATTATGGCATGCAGTCGCTGTTGGCCCTCTATCTGGTCAAGCATCTGCTGCAGCCGGGACAGGCCGACGGCCTGCTCTTCTTCGATGCCTTTCGCCAGCTTTATGGCGGGCTGGACGGCCAGCCGCTCGCCTCCGCCATTGTCGGCACCTATTTCGCTAGCGTCTATGTGACGCCGATTCTGGGTGGGCTGGTCGCGGACCGGTTGCTGGGCCGGCATCGCACGGTGCTGCTGGGCGCATTGACGATGATGGCGGGGCATTTTCTGATGGCGGTCGAGGTCGCCTTCCTGCCGGCGCTGGCCTTGCTGGTGCTGGGCAGTGGCCTGTTCAAGGGCAATCTCGCCAGCCAGATCGGCGCGCTCTATGGTCGTGACGATCCGCGTCGCGACGGCGCGTTCCAGCTTTATTATCTGGGCATCAATATCGGCCTGATCGCCGCGCCGCTGGTGATCGGCACGCTGGCGGAAACGCGCGGCTGGCATGTCGGCTTTGCCGTCGCCGGCGTCGGCATGGCGATTGCCACGATCATCTACCTTGCCGGACGCAGGCATCTGCCGGTTGATGAGCGCGGACCACGATCGGAGGGGCGCATGCGCATGACCGGGCAGGATTTGCGCGGCCTGCTGGGCATCATCCTGCTGATCCCGCTGCTGGCGGTGGCGCTGCTACCCAACAATCAGATATTCAACGCCTATCTGATCTGGGGCGACGCGCATCTGGAACTGACGTTGGGCGGGCTGCGCGTGCCGACGAGCTGGCTCATCACCCTCGATGCGGGGCTGGGCCTGACGATCCTTGCCGGCCTGCCTTTCGTCTATCGCCGCTATGCGCGCCATCGGCCCGAGCCCGGCGATCTTGCCAAGCTGACGATTGGGTCGCTCTTTGCGACCGGGGGCATGCTCTGCCTGGCACTGGGATCGGCGCTGGCGGGGGCGGACGGCAGGACGGGGCTGGGCTGGGCGATCGCCTTCCATCTGCTGAATGGCATCGGTTTTGCCCATATATTGCCGGTCAGCCTGGCGCTGTTCACCCGCGCCGCGCCGCCGCGCCAGGCCGGGCTGGCGATCGGCCTTTATTATCTCGTCTTCTTCCTGGGCAATATCCTGGTCGGCTGGGTGGGAGGCTTCTACGCCGGCATGCCGGCCACCGCCTTCTGGCTGCTGCATGCCGGGATTGCGGCGGGATGTGGTGCGATTTTCCTGATATTGACGCTACGGAAAGCGATTTTCCGGTCGGATTGACGCTTTTTTCACGTTCGACCGACGCCTGGCCTCACACTGGCCATGCCATTCCCGATCCTGCGAGCGCGGGCATCCGACGCGCGCCGACAGGAGGGAATGATGACTGCCGATTTCGATCCCGCCGATTTTGACGGCGACAGCGCGCTCGATACCGACATGGCCGGTTTCGACATCGACCCCAAGCTGCGGCCGGTGCGGCACCTGCCGCTGCTGGTGCAGGCCAGCGGCCGCTACAATTTCGTGCGCTCGCCGCGCTTCCCGATGCCGCGCGCGCTGCCCGGTGCGGTCGATCGCTTCGACGACGATATCAATGCGCTGACGCTCTACACGCGCGAGGAATTGCGGCTGGACGTCGATGGCCGCTATCCGCAGATGACGGTCAGCGGCACGCGCGCCGGCCCGCTGGGGCCGTTGGTCAGCTGGGTTGCGGCGCTGACCCGGACCGGGGCCAATCATTATAGCGGCCAGATCTGGTTCAAGGATGGCCAGGTCGGCGCCATCCCCCATACCCAGATCAGCCTCAAGGTGACGAAGAGCCTGCTGGCCGCCCAGCGCAAGGTGGAGGCGACCTTCAGCGGCGGCGGCGCAGCGAGCTTCGTGCGCACCTATCAGTTCAGCTCTGCAAGCTTCCGTCCGGCCGAGTTCGAATATGACACGGTGGCCGGTGCGACCCGCGTGACGGAGATCGGCACGCACGATCATCCCAATCATCCCGCGACCATGGCCAGCGAGACGCTGAGCCTCGACACCGTCTATCGGCGGGCGGGATTCAACGTCAGCGATGTGCCCGGCAATGGCGCCATCCCGCTCGGTGCGGCCGGCGCCGACCAGCGCTGGACCGACCAGGAAATGCATGATGCGATGCAGATCTACTGGTCGCGCTTTGCCGACAAGCCGCAATGGTCGCTGTGGGTGCTGTTCGCTTCGCTCCATGTGCAGGGCAGCAGCCTGGGCGGCATCATGTTCGATGATATCGGGTCGAACCATCGCCAGGGGACGGCGATCTTCACCGATGCTTTCATCGCTCATCCGCCGGCGGGCGATGCCGATCCCGACGCCTGGGTGCGGCGGATGCGCTTCTGGACCGCCGCGCATGAGGTCGGCCACGCCTTCAACCTGGCGCATAGCTGGCAGAAGTCGCTGGGCACGCCCTGGATTCCGCTGGCCGACGATCCCGAAGCGCGCAGCTTCATGAACTATCCCTATGCGGTGGCGGGCGGCCAGGCGGCCTTCTTTGCCGATTTCGACTTCCGCTTTTCCGATCCCGAACTGCTGTTCATGCGCCATGGCCCCGAACGCTTCGTGCAGATGGGCAATGCCGACTGGTTCGACCAGCATGGCTTCTCGCAGGTGGCGTTGGACCCCAATGAGGAGTTCGGCCTGACCCTGTCGGTCAACGCCCGCGACAATCGCCTGCCCTATCTGTTGCCGCCGGTGGTCGAGATGGCACTGGTCAACCGCAGTGGCCGGCCCAAGCTGGCATCGGCGGCGCGCCTGTCGGAACGGGCGGGCCTGACCCTGATCATCAGCAAGGATGGCCGGCCCGCGCGCCAATGGTCGCCCTATTCGCGCCATTGCGGCGAGAGCCTGGAAATCATCCTGGGTCAGGGTGAGGCGCTCTATGACAGCGTGCTGGTCGGCGCCGGCCGCAATGGCTGGGACATGGCCGAACCGGGCCGTTACACCATCCAGGCGATGCTGGTCGTCGACGGCCGGGCCGTCATCTCCAACCCGCTGGAGGTGAAGGTGGAGCCGCCCGAAAACCGCGAGGAAGAGCGGCTGGCGCAGGATATCTTCACCCCGGAAGTCGGCCAGGTGCTGGCCGTCAACGGTACGCGCGGGGTTGGGTCGGCGGTCGATGCGCTGCGGGCGGCCACGCGGATGCGCCAGCATCCGCTCGCACGCCAGGCGGCGATCGCGCTCGCCGGTCCGCTGGCCGACGAATATAAGCTGCTGCAGGTGGATGAGCGGGCACGGCCCGGCGAAACCCCTGCTGCGGCCGCCCGCCGCATCGAGGTCTATGACGCCGATCTCAAGGAAGCACGCCACCTGCTGGCGATCGCGACCGAGGGCAGCGCCGATGCCGCCGTCAATGCCGTCGGCCATGCCCGGTTCCTGCGCGAGGCGGGCAAGCTTGCCCGCGCGCTGGATGGCGGGGTTGCCCCGGCGCTGCGCCAGACGGGGCTGGGCTTCGACGCGGTGCGCGCGGGCGATGTCATCGGTGGCTTCAACCTCGGCCAGGACATGCAGCGCATGCTGGCCCTCAAGGCGAACGGCCTCAGTATCTGATCCATGCAGGCGTATCGCCTGTCATGGCGGTGCGCCCCATCATTCCGAAAGGGGACCAACAATGTCGGAATTTCGCAAAATCACCATCGCACTTGAACAGGGATTCAAGGATGACAGCGTCCGTATCTCGATCGGCGATCGGCTGGTGCATTGGCTCGACCATGTGAAGACCCGCGCCAAGATCGGCGTCGCCCACACGCTGGAGCTGAGCCTGCCGGCCGGCAATGATCCGGTGCAGGTGGAATTGCCGAGCAAGGATGTGCGCATCTCGATCGAACCGGGGATGGGGGAGGCATGCTATTGGGGCGTGTCGGTCAGCCCAAACGGCAAGGCCATGTATGTGAAGCGCTCAGTCGAGCCCTTCGCTTATGTCTGATATGCTCCGTGCGACGTTGATAGGGTTTTCCCTTATTGTCCTCGCCCTGCTTGTCATTACGGTCCCGCAACCTACTTTGGATCCATCACGAACTGTGGGGGTATATATGGCTGAATCCTACGACACCGACGCCAATTATGTCATCAAGCTGACCGACCCGGCCGACCCGGCCAAGGTCGTTGGCTATGCCTTTGTCGAGCAGGTCCATTATCTGGCCGCCGATGATGACAGCGATGATGCCAAGGCGGCGATCGCCGGCGTGGCCGGCCTGTTCACCGATGGCCCGGTTCTGGACGCGGTCGCCCTGCCGGGGCAGCAGCGCGCCACCCGCGCCTATTTTGCCGAGATCGGGTCCGGCAAGGCCGACTTCGCCTGAGGCCGATCGCGCCCATGAAGATGTTCCGGCGCGGGGCGCATCGCTCCCGCCGTCCTGCCGACACCCTCGCACGGATCGCGCCTGTGGCCCGTGCGCTGGGTGTCACGCGGCTTGCCGATGTGACCGGTCTGGATCGCATCGGCATTCCCGTGTTCCAGGCGGTGCGTCCCCTGTCACTTTCGCTGTCCGTGTCGCAGGGCAAGGGCGCCACGCCCGATGCCGCGCGTGTCTCCGCGCTGATGGAAGCGATCGAACTGCATCATGCCGAAACCTGTTCCGCCAGCAGCCATGGCATTGCGGAGGCCGGCGAAGCCCGGCTCTGGAGCCAGATGGCGCGGGCCGACCAGCAGGGCGCATCCTTCGATCCGGCCCGACCGCGCGGCTGGGTCGAGGCGATCGACCTGCTGAGCGGCCGACCCATGCGGATACCCCATGGGCTGGTGACGATGGATTTCACCGTGCCCGCCGAACCCGATCTGTGGCCCAACAGCAATGGGCTGGCATCCGGCAACACCCCGGCCGAGGCGCGCTGTTCGGCGCTGTGCGAACTGATCGAGCGCGAGGATCATGCCCGCTGGCTGGAACAGGGGTTGCGCGCGCGCCGGGCAAGCGCGATCGACCCGGATAGCGTGACCGATCGGCTGGGCCGCAGCCTGATCGCACGGGTGCGGCGCGCGGGCCTGTCGCTATCCTTGTGGGACATGACCGGTCCGATCGGCGCAGCGGTGATCGGCTGCGCCATCACGGAACGCGGCGCCGCCCGCAGCGTGCAATTGCCGCCGGCAATGGGGGCGGGATGCCATCCCGATGCCGGCGTCGCACTCGCCCGCGCCATTTGCGAGGCGGCGCAGACCCGTGCCGCGCTGATCGCCGGGGCGCGCGACGATATCGATCCGGCGCGCTATCGCGATGCCGGGCAACAGCGGCAGGGCTTCCTGCTGGCGATGCTCGATTTCGCGCCGGCCACCCGGCCCTGGTCGGCGGTGCCCTCCGTGGCGCATGACGGGGCGGAGGATGATCTGGCCTGGCTGCTCGATCGCTGTGCGAGGGCGGGGGCAGGGCCGGTCGCCTGTCATGACCTGACCCGGCTCGACCTCGGCATCGATGTGGTGAAGCTGTTGGTGCCGGCCTTTGGCGATCATGATCGGCCATCGCGCACGGGCGCGATGCAGGCGGCGATGGAGCCGGCGTGAGCCTGCATGCGATCGTCTTTGCCGGGCCGAGTCTGGGCGGTTCCGCGATGGCCTTGCCCGATGGCGTCGCGTTGCGCGGACCGGCGCGGCGCGGCGACATGCTGCGCGCGGCGATCGAACGACCGGCCGCGATCGGCCTGATCGACGGACTGTTCGAAACAACGCCATCGGTCTGGCACAAGGAAATCATCCAGGTGATGGCCGAGGGGATCGCCGTCTATGGCGCGGCCAGCCTGGGCGCATTGCGTGCGGCGGAACTGGCGCCGTTCGGCATGGTGGGCATCGGCGCGATCGCGCAGGCTTACGGGACGGGGCAGATCGAGCGGGACGATGCGGTGATGGTCAGCCATGCGCCGGCAGCATTGGGACATCGCGCGATGACGCTGGCGCTGGTCGATGCCGAACATGCGATTGCGCAGGTGGAGATGGCGGCCGGCGACCGCGCGCTGTTGCTGCGGCTGGCGCGGCGGATGAATTTCCGCGATCGCAGCTGGGCGCTGATCGGCGACGCCTTCCGGCAGGCGACCGGGCGCGACCTGCCACCGATCGATCAGGGGCTTAGCCTCAAGCGCAAGGATGCGGAGCTGTTGCTGCGGACGATAGCGGGGCCGGTGGCCGCGCCGCGTGTCGCGCCGCCGCCGCAAAGCTTCTTCCTGCGCAGCCTGCGCGCGGAAATCAGCGCGGCGTGATGCGCAATCCGGCCTGTTCCAGTCCGGTCAGGAACAGGCTGCGTTCGGCCGGACCCTGCAGCGGCAGGAACTGGATCATGGTGTCGACCAGATCGGTGTCTCGGGCCGGGGTGTCGCCCTGCCACAGGCTGGCGAAACGCTGGCGCAGTTCGTCGATCACCGGCGCGGCGCGCTTTGCGCCGCCCAGCATGCCCAGATTGGCGCCCCGCACCGCCAGATAATGGATCGATCGGTTGCGGCCGATCTCGAACTGGGTTTCCGCCGCCTCATGCTCGCCCGACAGGGCGTAAAGCACCGCGAGATCGGAAAAATATTCGTCCGACGGGAAGGGATTCAGCTCGAAGGCGCGGGCGATCAGGCGCTGCGCCTCCTTCATCTCGCCCAGATGGACGAGGCCGAAGCCGATCTCGTTGATGCCGTCAGCGTGAAAGGGCGTCAGGTCGAGTGCGGTCATGAAGCCCTGCATCGCCTGCTTCATGTCGCCGCGCCGCAAATAGCACCAGGCGAGGCGCGACTGCACGCCGCCATGGGTGGGTTCCAGCGCGACCGCGCGGGTGCAGAGATCGAAGGCGCGGGCGCGCAGCGGTGCGGCATCATGGCCCGCCATCAACTGCATGAAGTCGGTGTTGTAGAGGCGCGCCAGTTGCAGATAGGCGTTGGTCAGGCGCGGCTCCAGCAGGATCGCGCGTTCCAGCAGGTCGGCGCCTTCCTGCACCTCGGCCAGGCTGGCGGCGGCCAATATCTTGGCACGGGCGGTGAAATAGAGCGGATAGGCGTCCGACCCGCTGGGCACGCGTCCTTCCATCAGCTTGCCGACATCGCGTTCGACCACCGGCAGGATGGCACCGGCAATCCGGGCGACCAGATCGTCGATCGCGGCGAGCAATTCGCCCTGGCGCACGGTCAACTGGCGCGTCCAGACCAGGAAGCCGCTGTCGATCCGGGTCATGCGCAGATTGATGCGCCAGCCATCGCCGTCGGCGCGGACCGACCCGTCCAGCGCATAGCTGGCGATCGAGGCGGGGGCGGCTGCCTTCATCCGCTCGGCCGATGGCGCGTCGACCGACAGGATGCGCAGGTCGCGCATGCCGCCCAGGGCGGTCTGAAGATCGTCATGGCAGATGCTGGTGAGCAGGGCGCCATCCGGGCCGCCATCGCCGATCAGGCTGAACGGCGCGATCACCAGGATCGGCGGCTCGACATTGGCCTGCGGGATGGTGGCGATAGCGGGCACGGCGGCCGCGCGCGGGGCGGGAGCGATGACCGATCCGACCGTCGTCAGTTCGCGCAGCAGCCTTTCGGTGTCGGGCGACACGCGGGCATCCAGATCGCGTTGCAACCCGGTCTCCAACTGGCGGTAGCGGCGGTGGAGCCCGACATGGTCGCCGGCCTTCTGGTCGAGCGCCATGCCGAGCCGGGCGATCCGTTCATCGCCGGTGTCGAGCCGCTGCAACTGGGTCAGAATTGCCCGGCGCAGGTCGAGCAGATCGTTTTGGCCATTGCGCTCGACGGCGTGCAGCACATCCTGGACGATGCGCTCGCGCCAGCGTTGCCGTTCGATCATCAGCCAGTCGTCGAAGCTGCGGTCCAGCCCCTCCAGCCCGTCCAGTATCGCGCTGCCCGCGCCATCCAGAATACGGGCCAGTCCGGCCAGGTCGTTGGCGGCGGCGCAGGCCAGTATCTCGCCCAGGTCGCTGGAAAAGCCGCCCTCCGCCAGATGCAGGTCGCGCCGTTCGATATGGATGAGCGGGGCGGCCGGATGCGCACGCAGGTCGGTCAGCGCCTGGCGCAGGCTGGCGCGCGCCTGCACCTCGCCCCGGTCGCTCCACAACAGGCCGACCAGCCGGTCGCGGCTGGCGCGGCGGTCGGGCTCCAGCGCAAGATGGGCGAGCAGGGCACAGGCCTTGCGGCTGCGCGGGCTATGGTCGCGTCCGTCCGCCTCGTCGATCAGGCGGAAATCGCCGAGCAATCGAAAGCGAAACCGAAGCTCGCCAGCCGCTGTCACCATCATGCCCTTTATTGCTGGCGGCCTGCAGTGCCGAGCCGCCGATCGATCCGCCCTAACACAGCTTGCTGAACAGGGCGACGGTCCGTTTAGGCTGCGTCACGATCCAGGGCCATAGCCAATTCAGCGGTCGAACAGCTTGATCTCCGCCAGCCGGATCGCCTTGCCCTGGGGCTGGCGCATCAGCACCCGCCACTGGCGCGCGGCGCGGCCGGCAAAGCGCAGGTCGGTCACGCCATTGGCGAGCGGCGCGCCCTTGGGTGTCGCGACATCGCGCCATTGCCCATCGATCATGGCCTGCAGGCGATAGGATTGCGGCACGGTAAACTGCTTGCCGTCGGCGAAGAAGGCGAGTTCGGCGCGGCCGATGGACACTGGTTTGCCCAGGTCAACGGCATACCATTGGTTGGCCTCTCCGGGCGCGGAGGACCAGCCATTGGGCAGTTCGGGGAAGAACCAGGTGCGTCCGTCGATCGCGTCATGGACATTTTCGGGGTCGGTGTTGCTGGATGCGCTGCCCATCGGGAACTGGCTACGCACCAGTTGCACGGCGCGGTTGATCGGCCGGGCGACGGGTGCATTGGCAACGCGCGCCACCGGCAGCTCGATCCGGCCCAATGTCTCGCGCCGGGCGACTTCCTTGCCGTCGACCTCGACTGACAGGCCCTTGCCCCGGCCATAATGGCTGCCGTCCGCGTCCCATGTCACGGCGATGCGATGGCCATGATAGGGCACGTCCTGCGCCCGGAACCAGGCCAGCGCCTGCGGATCGCCGGCGTCGGGCAGCAGCGGGTTCACCTCCAGCACGTCGTCGGCGCGTGGGCGGATGCCGACCAGCCCGCCGAGGATCAGGTCATTATAGCCCGAATGGAAATAATGATGGCTGCGATCGAGGCCGACGATCGGCTTGCCGGTTTCGGGATGATAATCCTCCTCCAGATCGAGCCGGTTCCCCTGATAGTGGAGCGCAGTATATTGGCGCAGCAGGCGCATATAGTCGCTGCGGGTGACCGGGCCGCGGCGGCTGTGATGATCGAGCAGATTGGCCATGGCGATCAGCACCTGTGTCGTCTGATAGGGCCAGATCGGGCCGTTCCACTGGCATTCGGGCGCGTCGCCCAGATAGCGATATTGCCGCATATAATATTCGTAGTTCGCTTCGACCGTGCGCATGCCCGCTTTGCCGGCGAGCGAGGCGGGGTCGAGCAGATGCGCCCAGGCGCCGGCATATTTCGCCTCGTCCGGGACCAGGTCGAACATCCAGGGGAGGTAGCCGACCAGTTCGCGGTTGCGGATCGGATCCCAATATTTGACGTGCGGATTCTTGCGGCTCTGGTGCCGGTCGATGAAATGGCCGAGCTTCTCGCTCCACAGGTCGGCAAGGACATGGTCCTTCAGCGCCTGCGCGCGGGCTTCATATTCCTGCGCCATGGCGGTGTCGCCGGCCATGGTCGCCATCTTCGCCAGCGCGCGGGCATTGGCATACATGTAGCTGTTGACCGAGGGGCGGAAGGCATCGCCGCCCCGGAACCCGTCCTTGCCGCCCGAGGCGTCGATCGAGGATACGGTATATTCGGTCGCGTCGAGCAGCGGCTCGACGAAATAGAGGCCCTTGTCGAAGTCGAACTTCTCGTCCCACAGGCGATAGATGTGGCGCATTACCGGCAGATGTTCGAGCACGCCCGCCTTGTCGCCATCGATCAGGTAACGGCCCCAGACCGAGTCCGCCATATAGTCGGTGAAGTGGCGGTCATTGCCGCCGCGATACATGAATCGGATATAGTCGTCGGCAAAGCGCCGGTCGTTCAGCCAGCGACCTTCGGCCAGATGAAAGCCGGTCGCGTCGTTGAGGCTGGCATAAGGATGGCGCTGCCAGTCGACATCGTCGAAAAATTCGGTGGTGATATACCCTTCTTCGCCCAGATCGCGCTGATGCCCGCGATAGAGCTGCCAGCGATAATAATAGACGGCGTCGATCTTCGGGTCGGCGGATTCGAAGAAGGGGATGCGATCCTGATACCAGGGCGCGTCATTGCCGAAGCGCTGCACCGCGATGGCATGGGTATCGAGGCCGGCGGAGCGGGGAGGGGGCGAGGCGGCGCCCATGCCGATCATGGCAGCCCCTGCCAGCAGAAGCATCCTCATCGCGCGCATCGTCCGTCTCCCTGTATCCTGAAACAAATATGGCGGCCGTTCCGGGGAGTTGGAGAGGGTTCCCGGAACGACCGCCATGAAAATGGGGCGCAGCGAGGAGACGCCACGCCCCATCGGGCACTTATTTGAAGGTGTAGCGGACACCCAGCGCGAAGGTGCGCGACAACAGGGTGGTGCCCAGGTTGAACTGATCCGGGCCGCCGACATCTTCGAACTTATAGTAGGTCTGCTGCTTCGACTTGGTGAGGTTCACCGCGTCGAAGGTCACACCCAGGCGATCATTGACGTTCCAGGTGAGCTGGAGGTCCAGGCTTTCCTCCGGGTTACGCCACACGCCGATCGGATTGGCGAACAGGCGTGCCTCGTTATTGGCGAGGAATTCCTTGCGCCAGATATAGGACAGGCGCGCGCCGATCGGACCATTATCATAGGCCAGGGTGGCGTTGTAGCTGAGGTCAGACACGCCGAAGAAGGACGAGCTTGCCTGACCGGTCACTTCGCCGGCCGAATTGGTGAGCGGGATATTCTGCTTGGAGTCGAGGACCGTGACGCTGCCCACGAAGCCCAGACCCTTGAGCGGACCCGGCAGATAGCTGGGGAAGTAGGTCAGGCCCAGTTCCAGCCCCTTGAGCACGCCGTCCGACGCATTGACCGGGCGGGTGATGGCGAAATAGTCCGTCGCGCCGGCTTCGATGCCGTTGTTCGGGATATATTCCATGACGGTCAGCGGAACGACCAGGCCGCTGATCTCGCGGCGGAAGCCCGTCAGCGTGATCGCGCTGTTGCGTTCGAAATACCATTCCAGCGCCACGTCGAAATTCTTCGAATGGGTCGGCGCCAGGCTGGCCGTGCCGGCGCTGCCGCTGCCATAGCCGACATTGGTGAGGTCACCGGTCAGGTTATAGTTCGGGTTGATATCGCCGAAGTTGGGACGACGCAGCGTTTCGCCATAGTTGAAGCGCAGGCGCAGATTGTCGAAGATTTCGTAGCGGGCGGTGAAGCTGGGCAGCCACTTGTCCGAGCCCTGCGACACACCAGTATGCGCGCCACCATTATAGCGGTCGAAGAAGTTGTAGTCGGTGTCGACCGTCACGTAGCGGACGCCAGCCTGCAGCTTGAGCGGACGGCCGAAGATCGAGACCTCGCCATCGGCCTGCACATACATGGCGATGGTGCTTTCATCGATGTCGAAGGTCTTCTGCAGCGACAACTGGTCGGAGGTCGGCAGGCCATAGAGGCCACGCACCAGATCGGCATTGTCATGCAGCCAATAACCGTTGGCCAGCGTCCAGCTGGACGGCACGTCGGCGCGACCCTGATAGAAATCCTTGTTGGTGAAGGTGGCGCCTTCGCCCAGGCCGGCCAGGGTGGTCGCCACCAGCGGCGCGCCACGATCCTGGGTGCGCACGGCGTTCGATGCCTTGCGCTGGTCGATGCGAATGCCGGCCTTCAACTGGCGGATGAAGCCTTCGTCCCAGGTGTAATAGCCATCGAGCGTGCCGGTGATGGCGCTGCCCTTGTCGCGGTTGGCATTGTCGTACATCTGCACGACATTCCAGATGCTGGGGTCGTTCAGCAGGCTGTCGTCGCTGAAATGGTAGGACGGGATGCCGCCGCCAGCGTTGAAATCGACGTCGATCGAGCTGGCGACGCGGTCGGTGCGCATCGCGATGAAGGACGATTTCACCTTGCTGGTCTGGTAGGCGAGGTCGCCGACGATCTTGCCGCGATCGCCCAGATCCCACTTGCCGTTCAGGGCATAGACGAAGCTGTCGGTCTTCGACTTGTTGAAGTCGCCGCTGTTGAAGCCATAGACGTCGGCCACGCCGGTGCGCGACTTGACGATGTTGGTGCCTTCATAGGTTTCGACGGTGCCGGGGTTACCCCACCAGTCGACGAAGCTGAACTGCAGGCTGTTGAAGGTTTCGCCGCGATAGCCGGCATAGAAGACTTCAGCGGTGTAGACCGAGCTGCTGTTCGGCGCCCACTGCAGGGCGACGTTGAAGGACGGGCGCTCGCGCTTGCCATAGAGGTCGGAGCTGAACACGGCGTCGCGCGACAGGAGGTAGGGAACCTGCGCGCCGTTGATGTCGAGCGTCGAACCGGCGGCGGTGGGCAGGCCGCGGTCGAGGCCAGGCTGCCAGTTCACATTGTCCGGGCCGGGGAAGATACGTTCCAGACGCGAGAAGCCGTTGCCGGCTTCGGCGGCGAACGGCACCAGCGCGCCGGCCGTGACGGTCTGGTCGCGATATTTGGTGCGGGTGTAGCTGCCGTTCACCAGAATGCCGATGTCGCCGATGCCGGTTTCCCAGCGATCGCTGACCAGCAGTGCGACGTTCGGATTATAGGTGTCGGCCTGCTCATTATAGATGCCGCGGGCCAGGCCCGAGATGGCGAAGCCGTCGAAATCGAACGGGCGACGGGTCTGGACGTCGACCTGACCGGCAAGGCCGGTTTCGATCTGGTCAGCCGAGCGGGTCTTGTAGACGTCGACGCGGTTGACGAGGTTGGCCGAGATATCCTGCAGCGAGAAGGACTGGCCGGCGGCGGTGAAGATGTTGCGACCGTTGAGGGTGGTCAGCGCGTCGGGCAGGCCGCGGATCGAGATGCCGGCCGCTTCGCCGCCAGCGCGGTTGGTAACCTGGATACCTGTCACGCGCTGGAGCGCTTCAATGACGTTATTGTCCGGCAACTTGCCGACATCTTCCGAGACGATCGAGTCGACGATCTGGGTCGAGTTTTTGCGGACGTTCAGGGCGCCGACGATCGATGCGCGCACGCCGGTGACGACGATGTCGGCGGATTCATCTGCCGGTGCGTCCTGTGCGATGGTCTGCGGAGCGGCGTCGGTCTGCGCGAAGGCGGCGCCCGACAGGGTCAGCGCGACAAGCGACGCAGAACAGAGTGCGATCGGCCGGATAGCCATTTTCAAGTCCTCCCCAAGGGGCTGGCCCGTTGCCATGCCCACGAATTACTCGGACTAATTATTTCCACATGCTGAGAAGCGCAAGTGAAATATTGGGTCGGGGTTGCGCTACGTGGCACCCATGTTGCAATTTTGCCGCAGCGATTTTGGCCCGGTTTTTCGGGCGTTTCAGGGCGTGAAAAGCCGAAAGGCCATGGGCTTGCGCGGCTTTTGGCGGCGCGAGCCCATGGCCCTATTTGTCAGACTCGGCGAGTCGCGCTCAGTCGGCATACCATTGCGTGCGCGGATCCTTGCTGCGCGCGAGGCCGATGCGCCCGTCGATTGCGGCGAGATGCTTGCCGGCGACGGCGATGGTCGCAAAGCGCACCGTTCCCTGGGCCGCATCCTCGAACCGGACGAACTGGCTACGCAGCGCGAAATCGGCACTGCGATCATCCTTCATCAGGCTGACCGTGCCGTCCTTCGCCGCGACCAGATAATGGTCGGGCAGCAGGATGGGGGAGAGCATCACGCTCTTCGCGCCGGCGCGACCGGGCGACTGGCGGAACTGGGTCTGGGCGAGCGCGGGGTTGCCCGCGATCAGGTCCGTGCCCTGATGGGCCAGCAGCGCCTTGGGATCGGCAGCCGAGACGAACCGTTCCGGCGTCGCGCCATTGCCCACGGGCACGCCGAAGTCCGGGGTGCCGTCGGCCTGGAAATAGAGGCGCTGGACGCGGGTGTGGCGGTCCGGGTTGAACAGCGGGTCGCCCTGGATCGCCTCATAGTCGCGGCCATGATAGACGAGGATGTCGCGGCCCTTCTCGTCCACGGTGAAGCTGTTGTGGCCGGGGCCATAGACGCTGGTTTCGGTGCAGGTCTTGAACACCGGCTGGGGCGACTTGGTCCAGCTCTTGGGATCGAGCAGGTCGGCATTCTCGTCCGCGGTCAGCATGCCCAGGCAATAGCGCGCGTCGGTGGCGCTGGCCGAATAGGTCATGAACAGACGGCCATTGCGATGCAGGACGGCGGGGGCTTCGGCCACCTTGTAGCCGCGCACTTCCCAGTCGAGCGTGGGCACGGTCAGGCGGGTCGCCTTGCCGGCCAGCTTCAGCGGCGATTCGAGCTTGGCGATGTAGAGATTGCTGTTGGTGTCGATGCCCGGTTCCTTCTGGGCCCAGGCGAAATAGCGCACGCCCTTGTGGACGAAGCTGGTGGAATCGAGATTGAAACTGTCCCAGGGCGCCTGGAATTCACCCAGCACGCTCCACTTGCCGGTCATCGGATCGGCGCCGTCGCACACCACGGCATAGGTGCGGATGCGGAACACGTCGTCGCCGCCGCCGCTCGGGCCGGCAGCGAAATACATATACCATTTGCCGTCGATCTGGTGGAGTTCGGGCGCCCAGATGAAGCCGGAGCGCGGACCGCTCGCCTCATGGCGCCACAGCACCGCTTCCTCGGCCGTGGCAAGGCCCGCCAGCGTCTTGGAGCGGCGCAGCACCAGCCGGTCATATTCGGGCACCGATCCGGTCATGTAATAATAGCCGTCGTCGTGCTGGAAGACCTGCGCGTCGGCGCGCTGCTTGACCAGCGGATTGACCGGCACCGGGGCAGCAACGGCCGGAGCGGCGGCGCCGGCACGGGCGGCGATCGGCGCGGCCGACAAGGCGGCGGTGCTGGCAAGGAAACCACGACGGGACAGGGCGAAATTCATTCTTCTCTCTCCTGATGCCGCGGCGGGACGCGGCGATAGTCAGACAATTGGATCAATAATCGGCAACGGGCCAGCCGTCAGCCCCCCAGCGCACCGGCGCGATGCGCAAGGTGGGGGCGCCGTTCGCCTGTTTGTCATAGGCATGGTAGACGACATATTCCTTGCCGTCCTTGTCATGCAGCCAGCCGGCATGGCCCGGGCCGCGGAAACGCTGTTGTTCCTGCAGGTCGGCGCGCAGGAAGATGCTGCCGCCGCCTTCCATCAGCGGGCTGCCGTCCTTGCCCAGATAGGGGCCAGTGATCGCCTTCGAACGGCCGATCACGGTGTAATAGGTGCTGTTCACGCCCTTGCAGCAATAGTCATAGCTGACCATCAGCCAATAATAGCCGCCATGGTCGACGATGAAGGGGGCTTCCACCGGCGCCGGGCCGCCGGCGGGGGCGGGGCGGCGTGCGATCGAATAGGGCTTGGCCTTGGCATCCTTGGGCTTGCCGGTCGTGGGATCCAGCTCGAACAGCTTAATCCCGGTCCAGAAGCTGCCGAGGCTCAGCCAGTGGCGACCATCGCGGTCGATGATGAAATTGGGATCGATGGCGTTATAATCATCCTCCCTGGTCGACATGACGACCAGCCCCTCGTCGCGCCAGCCGAAATTCTTCGCCTTGGGGTCCAGTGTCGGGCTGGTGGCAAGGCCGATGGCCGAGCGGTTCGAACCGAAGGTCGAAACCGAATAATAGAGGCGATAGCGGCCGTTCACATAGGAGATGTCGGGCGCCCAAATGCCGTTGCTGCCGGGGATCGCCTGCTTGGCCCAGTCGGGCAGGGCGGTGAAGACAGGCTTGCCGGCGGTCCAGTGGACAAGGTCGGGCGAGGTCCGCGTCTCGATCAGCCGGTCGCCATGGCCGGTGCTGAAGACATGATAGGTGCCGCCTTCGCGGATGATGACCGGATCATGGGTGGGGACGAGGTCGCCGGTCAGCCGGTCGTTGAGCGTGGTGGCGGGCTGCTCGGTTGGTGCCTGCGCGATCGCACTGCCGGCCAGCAGGGCAAGGCTTGCCAAGGTGATGATGGTCTGCCGCATCTGCCGGCCTCTCCCCAAATTATCGAAAACGAAAAAATGGGTGGGCAGCCCCGAAGAGCCGCCCACCCAGTTGGCGAAAAGCCTTATTGCAGTTCGAGCACGACCACCGACTTGGGCGGCAGCGCGACGGTCAGCGTGCCGCCGCTGACCTGTGCGCCGGTGAAGGCGACGGGCTTGACGGTTTCGGGCGCGTCGAACGTGTTGTGCGAATTGATCGCCGACGCCGTCAGGATGCGGCCGGTGACGCCGCTGGCGCTCAGGCCATCGAGCTTCACGGTGACGGTGTTGGTCTGGTTCGGGTCGAGGTTCGACAGGCCGACATGGACCTTGCCGTCCTTGCCCTTGACCGCCGAGCCGCTGACCGCCGGCATCGTGTACTGATCCTTCGCATACCAGGGCGTCTGGATGTCGATCGGCAGCACGGTGGCGTCCTGCCAGGGCTTGTACATCTCGAAGACATGATAGGTGGGCGTCAGCACCATCTTCTTGCCGTCGGTCAGGATCATCGCCTGCAGCACGTTCACCATCTGCGCGATCGCGGTCATGCGGACGCGGTCGGCATGCTTGGCGAAGATGTCGAGATGGATCGAGGCGATCAGCGCGTCGCGCAGCGTGTTCTGCTGGCGCAGGAAGCCGGGATGCGTGCCCGGATCCTGGGCATACCAGCTGCCCCATTCGTCGACCGCCAGGAAGACGCGCTTCTTGGGATCGTACTTGTCCATGATCGCGCTGTGCTTGGTGATCAGCTCGTCCATGTGCATCGCGCCGTTGAGGGCGTCGGCCCAGCCATTTTCGTCGAAGTCGACGGCGGGCGCACGCGGCGGCCAGCCACCGGCGGGGTGGACATAATAATGGAGCGAGACGCCATCGAGCTTGTCGCCCGCGACGCGCATCATGGTTTCGGTCCAGTTATAGTCGTCGACATTGGCGCCGGCGGCGACCTTCATGATCTTGGTGCCGGCGGGCGCCTTGACGAAGGTGGCGTAACGACGGGTTTCGTCGGCGGCGAATTCGGGGCGCATGTTGCCACCGCAGCCCCACAGCTCGTTGCCGATACCGAAATAGGGGACGGCCCAGGGTTCCTTATGGCCGTTCTTGGCGCGCAGTTCGGCAAGGCTGCCGGCGGGCGCGGTCATATATTCGACCCATTCGGCCATTTCCTGCGGCGTGCCATTGCCGACATTGCCGGCGATATAGGCTTCGGCGCCGACCTGGCGCAGCAGCTCGAAAAATTCGTGCGTGCCCACGGTGTTCGGTTCGGTCACGCCGCCCCAATGGGTGTTGACCTTGACCGGGCGGTCCTTCTTGGGACCGATGCCCTCACGCCAGTGATATTCGTCGGCGAAGCAGCCGCCGGGCCAGCGGATCACCGGCACCGACAGGTTGCGCAGTGCGGCGACGACGTCGTTGCGGAAGCCGTTGGTGTTGGGGATGGACTTGTCGTTGCCGACCCACAGGCCGCCATAGATGCCATTGCCCAGATGCTCGGCAAACTGGGTGAAGACGCGCTTGTCATAGACGGCGCCGGGCTGGTCGGCATGGATTGTCGCCGTGGTCGGCTTGCCGCCGGTCTGGGCGTGCGCGGCCGGGGCGAGCGCGGTGGCGCACAGCAGCAGCGCGGCCGTGGTACGGCGCAGGGCTTTCAACATTCCTCTCTCCTCTCGAATGTCAGTCGTGAAATGCGTCGGTGGTTTCCCGCTTGCCGCGCAGGAAGGCGTCGGCGACCAGGCGCAGCGGGTCGGTGTCGACATCGCTGCGGCCACCGCGGATCAATGTGGCGAAGCGGCTGTAGAGGCCGGCATATTCGATATCCTCGCCATGTTCGGTGCCGCTGGGCAGCGACAGCACGGCGCCGCCATGGCTGAGCTTCAAGGGGCCGGCATCGGTTTCGACGATGATGTCCCAGCTTTGCGGGCCGGTCTGGCGCCAGTCGAGATCCATGTGGATTTCGGCGCCCGCGGTGTCGCGGAACAGCATGTCGGCGGCGATCGGCGCTGCGCGGTTTTCCGGCAGCACCAGGGTCGCGTCCTTCAGGAAGAAGGGGCGCGGCAGGATATGGGTCGCGATCGACAGGGCGTTGATGCCGGGATCGAACACGCCGAGGCCGCCGGGCTGCCAGATCCAGGCCTGGCCCGGATGCCAGACACGCACATCCTCGCGCCAGATGATCGACACCTTGTCGATCCGCCGTTCGGCGAGCCAGGCGCGGGCCGGAGCGACGCCGGCGGCAAAGCGCGAATGCCAGGCCGCGAACAGGCTGGCCCCGACCTTGTCGGCACGGGCGCTGAGCGCGGCCACTTCAGCCAGGGTCGCGCCGGGCGGCTTTTCCAGGAAGACATGGATGCCCTTGGCCAGGGCCTGCGCCGCCAGGTCGTAACGGACCTGGGGCGGGGTGCAGAGCGCGACCGCATCGACGGCCGGGCCCTGTTCCAGCAATTCGTCCAGGCTGGCATGGTGCGGCACGCCGTCCAGCCCGGCATCATGCGGGCTGACCGTCGCGGCAAGACTGAACGCGCTGTTCCCACGGATGGCGGGAACATGCTGGTCGCGTGCAATCTTGCCGATGCCGATGATCGCGATGCGGATCGGGTCCATCGCTTCAGAGCGCCTGTACGGTCACTTCGACAGGTTCGGCGCGCTTGAGCGCATTGCGCACCGGCAGGGTGAAGGGCGCGGCGATGATTTCGAACACGTCGCCTTCCTGCGTCTGCACGCCGTCGCTGAAGGACAGGGTGGCGGTGCCGAAGAAATGGACATGGACGTCGCCGGGGCGGCGGAACAGATCATATTTGAAATGATGATGTTCCAGGTTGGCGAAGCTGTGCGACATATTGCCTTCGCCCGACAGGAACGGCTTTTCCCAGATGGTCTGGCCGTCGCGCAGGATGCGGCTGGTGCCCTCGATATGCTCCGGCGGGGTGCCGACCAGCAGTTCCGGGCCGAGCGAGGCCTGGCGCAGCTTGGAATGGGCGAGCCACAGATAATTGTGACGCTCGGTCACATGGTCGCTGAACTCGTTGGCGAGCGCGAGGCCGAGGCGATAGGGCATGCCGTCGGGGCCGACGATGTAGATGCCGGCGATTTCCGGTTCCTCGCCGCCATCCTTGGCAAAGGCGGGCATGGTGAGCGGATCGGTCGGGCCGACGAGCTGCGAGCCGTCACCCTTGTAGAACCATTCGGGCTGCTGGCCGGTCTGGCCAGCGGCGGGCTTGCCGCCCTCCAGCCCTTCCAGGAACATGCGCATAGAATCGGTCTGCTTTTCGACGGCGGCCGCCTCGCGGTGCATCTTGTCGCGACCCTCGGCCGAGCCGAGATGGGTGAGGCCGGTGCCGGTCAGCTGGATATGGGCGCCATCCTCATGGTCGATCGGGGCGAGCAGTTCGCCGGCCTCGAAAGCGACAGCGATGTTGACAGCATCACCCTTGCCTGCGGCGGCGACCGCTTCGGCCAGGCTGATCTTGCGGTCGATGGCATGCAGCGCGAGCGCGCGGATGCTGTCGAAACCGGGAACGAAATGGGCGGTGTCACCTTCGGCCGCGATCACGGACCGGACGCCATTTTCGGCGCGGTGCTGCAACAGACGCAATGTCATGAAAAACTCTCCTCCCGCGCGCCGATCCGTGGCGCTGGTATTGGCTAGACAATCCCGCTTTGCGCCATGCTGGCGCGCTGCCTGGAAAGGTCGGGCAATCAGCCGAATGGCGGCCGCCTTTTCCCTTTCCATCCCTTAATTACTCCGACATATTACAGGAAGATGGTAATGGCAATGATTGTCTTTTAAGAAGAGCCATGCCTGATGAGGGGCAGGCCGAGAGGAGCGTGAATGGAACAGGGGAAGCCGCCCGGAAATGGGGCAGGGGCGAACAATGGCGGAGGGGCGGCCAAGCCGACGCGCGGCCCCGGTCGCCGGCTGCATGGCGCGATCGCGCACAAGCTGGGCATGGCGATCTTGTCCGGCCAATATCAGCCCGGCGACACGCTGTCGGGCGAAGTCGCCTTTGCCGAGGAACTGGAAGTATCGCGCAGCGCCTATCGCGAGGCGATCCAGGTGCTGACCGCCAAGGGGCTGGTGGAAAGCCGGCCCAAGGCGGGCACCCGCGTGCTGCCGCGCAATCGCTGGAATTTGCTGGACCCCGAAGTGCTGGCCTGGGCATTTGCCGGCGAACCCGACATCCAGTTCGTGCGCGACCTGTTTGAGCTGCGCGCCATTGTCGAGCCGGCCGCGGCGCGGCTGGCGGCGATGCGGCGCGACAAGGAGGATCTGCGCATCATGAAGGATGCGCTGACCGCGATGCGCCGCCATACACTGGCGACCGAAGCGGGGCGCGCGGCCGACCGCGATTTCCACAATGCGATCCTGAACGCGACGCGCAATGATGCCTTGCTGACGCTGACCGCCAGCATCGGCGCTGCGGTCAACTGGACCACACAGTTCAAGCAGCGCGCCCGCGCCCTGCCGCGCAACCCGATTCCCGACCATGTGCGCGTCTATGACGCGATCGCGGCCGGCGATCCGGTCGCGGCGGCCGAGGCGATGGGCGTGCTGGTCGACCTGGCGCTCGAGGATACGGCGAGCACGATGGGGCGCTGAGCGGGAGGCGCCGTAGGCGCCTAACAAACAACCTAAAGAAAAAGGCCGGGGTGGATCACCACCCCGGCCTTTTCTGTTGGGCGGATGCCCGAATATTTAGTGCAGTTCCGGTTCCGGCAGCGCCTGCGTCGTCTTCGATCCCCACAGGGCGTAGAAGAGGACATAGAGTTCGCAGGCGGCGGTCAGCAGGAAGCTGGTCTGCAGGCCATAATGGTCGGCCATCCAGCCCTGCACCACGACCAGTGCGCCGCCGGCAATCGCCATCACCAGCAGGCCCGAACCTTCTTCGGTCAGCGGGCCAAGGCCCTTGATGCCAAGGGTGAAGATGGTCGGGAACATGATCGAGTGGAACAGGCCGACCAGGATCAGCGACCACATGGCGACCGGACCGGTGGTGAAGACGGTGACCATCATCACGATGAAGGCACCGACCGAGAAGGCAGCGAGGACATGGCCCGCGTCGAACTTCTGCATGATCGCCGAACCGGCGAAGCGGCCGACCATCATGCCGCCCCACAGCAGCGACAGATAATTGCCGGCCTGCTCATGGGTCAGGTTGGCGATGGTGGGCTGGCTGACGAAATTGACGAACAGGTTGGCGACGCCGATTTCCGCGATCAGATAGATGAAGATCGCCGGGATGCCGAACACCAGGTTGCGGTGCGACCAGAGCGAATGCTTCTTGCGCTCTTCCTTGGCGAGGCGCGAGGTTGCGCTGCCCATGGCGGGCAAGGGGAAGCGGGCGATGACGAAGGCCAGCACCACCAGCACGATCGCGACCAGCACATAGGGCAGGATCACCGACTGGGCGTCGGCCAGGCGTTCGGCCTGGGTCAGGACGACTTCGCCCTGCGCCGTGCCGGCCTTCGACCGGCCGAGGATCAGATAGGCGCCGAACATCGGGGCCAGCATCGTGCCGGCGGAGTTCATCGCCTGCACCAGATTGAGGCGCGACGAGGCGGTTTCCGGTTTGCCGACGACCGCGACATAGGGGTTGGCAGCGACCTGCAGCAGGGTGATGCCGCTGGCGATCACGAACAGCATGACCAGGGTCACGCCATAGGACGGGATGGAGGCGGCGACCGTCATGCCCAGCGCGCCGGCGGCCATGATCAGCAGGCCGATCACCAGCGACTTCTGGTAGCCGACCCGCTCGATCAACTTGGCCGAGGGAATCGAGGCGACGAAATAGGCGATGAACCAGACCGATTCGATCAAGGTCGTCTGGGTATAGCTCAGCTCGAACACACTGCGCAGATGCGGCAGCAGCGTGTTGTTGATGACGGTGATGAAGCCCCACATGAAGAAGAGGCTGGCCAGCAGCGCGAGCGCGGGCCCATAACGCGTGCCGGGGTTATGCGTTGCGACCGGCGCAGCGCCTGAGGAAATCGGTCCTGCCATTCATCCTTCTCCAGTGCAGTTCCACTAGCTGACGAGACCGATCTAGGGTTGCGTCCGCTTATTTTGTCGGAGTATATCCCCCGTAACCGCCCGTCAATGGGCGTAGGTTTCACGAGAGGAAGTCCATGCGAAAGGTCGTCGATTTGAAAACAGCGCTGTCATACGCACTGGCCCTGTCGCTCGCAAGCGGCACGGCGATGGCGGCGGATGCCAGCCGCGCCCCGGCCGGCAAGCTGGCCGACGGCACCGCGATCGAGATGATCACGCTGAGCAACAGCCAGGGCGTGTCGGCCAAGATCCTGAGCTATGGCGCGACGCTCCAGTCGCTGTCCGGCCCGGACAAGGACGGCAAGAACGCCGACGTGCTGCTGGGCTATGACGATCTGGCCGGCTATGTCGACCATCCCAACTTCTTCGGCGTGACCGTGGGCCGCTATGCCAACCGCATCGCCGGCGGCAAGTTCAGCCTCGACGGCAAGGCCTATCAGCTGCCGCTCAACGACAAGGTCAATTCGCTGCATGGCGGCGGCAAGGGCTTCGACAAGCAGGTGTGGAAGGTCGTGTCGGTCAAGAGCGGGCCGGTCGCGACGCTGGTGCTGTCGCTGGTCAGCCCCGATGGCGATTCGGGCTATCCCGGCAAGCTGGACGTCACCGTCACCTATACGCTGGACGAGAGCGGCAATCTGGGCATCGCGTTCGACGCGAAGACCGACAAGCCGACCATCGTCAACATGACCAATCATGCGATCTTCGACCTGGGCGGCGAAGGCTCGACCGACGGCGCGCTGGGCCATGTGCTGACGATTCCGGCCAAGGCCTATACCCCGGTCGATGCCAATCTGATCCCGACCGGCGAACTGAAGCCGGTGGACGGCGGCGTGTTCGATTTCCGCAATGGCCGCCGCGTCGCCGACGGCATCCGCGATGGCCATGATGCGCAGATCATCGCGGGCCGCGGCTATGACCATAATTTCGCGCTCGACAAGGGACTGACCAAGACGCCGGGCCTGGCGGCGCGTCTGGAAGATCCGGCATCGGGCCGCGTGCTCGAAGTGCTGACCACGGAACCGGGCGTGCAATTTTATACCGGCAATTTCCTGGACGGCACCTTCATCGGCAAGAACCAGCATGTGTATCGCATGGGTGACGGCATCGCGCTGGAACCGCAGAAATTCCCCGACTCGCCCAACCAGCCGAGCTTCGTTTCGGCGCGGGTCGATCCGGGCAAGCCCTATCATCATCAGATGGTCTATCGCCTGTCGGTGAAGCGCTGACATGACCGCCTGGCGCAAGATCGAACGCGGCGAGATCCGCGACACGCTGGGGGAGGGGACGCTCTGGTCCGCCCGTGAAAATGCCGTCTATTGGGTCGATATCCTGGCCCCGGCACTCAACCGGCTGTCGCTCGACGATGGCCAGGTGTCGCGCTGGGCCATGCCCGAACCGCTTGGCTGGGTGGCCGAGCGGGCGCAGGGCGGCTTCATCGGTGGTTTCCAGAGCGGCTTTGCCAGCTTCACGCTGGACCCGCTGGCGATCACGCCGATCCATGATCCCGAACCGCATCTGCCCGGCAATCGCATGAACGATGGCAAGGCGGACAAGGATGGCCGCATCTGGTGCGGCACGATGGACATGGCCGAAGGGCAGGATGTCGGCGCGCTCTATCGCCTCGATCCCGATGGTTCGGTCACGGTGATGGACGATGGCTATCGCGTGCCCAATGGCCCGGCCTTCTCGGCCTGTGGCGAATATCTCTATCATAGCGATACCGGCCGCCGGATCATGTATCGCTTCCGCCGCGGCCCGGACGGAACGATTCATGATCGCCAGCCCTTCATCACCTTCACCGAAGCTGATGGCCATCCCGATGGCATGACGGTGGATGCCGAAGGCTATTTGTGGGTGGCCCATTGGGGCGGTTCGCGGATCAGCCGCTTCTCGCCCGAGGGTAAGCTCGATCGGGCGATCGAATTGCCAGCCAGGCAAGTGACCAACATCACCTTCGCCGGTCCCGACCTCGACCGCATGTTCGTCAGCTCGGCCGCGATCGGCCTGCCCGAATCCGACTATGACGGCGCCTTTTTCGAGGTGGAATGCGGCGTGAAGGGCCTGCCGACCAATCTCTACGGCGGCTGATACAAGCCACCGACAGAAAATAAGCCGCCGGCCTGCAAGGGCTTGGCGGCTTTTTTCATGTCCTGCGACGAGCCGTGGCAAATCGCTGTTGCAACCCCTGCGGCTACGCGCTAATGCGCAGGACAACGTTGTCACTCCCCTCTCCAAAAGGGTGGCAATGCTTCATCCCGGTCGATGGCCGGCGACTGCACGCGCTACGCTGTCGGCCGGGATGTGCCTTTCCCCTGAAATCGCTGGAAAATCGGGCGCCGCTCAGGCGGGGCGGCGCAGGCGCAATGTCGCGCGCAGGCCGGGTGCGGCATCGCCCAGCAGCAGCGCGCCATGATGCAGCCGTGCCACGGCCTCGACCAGCGACAGGCCCAGCCCCGATCCGGGCTTGGTGCGCGACGGGTCGAGTCGACCGAAGCGTTTCATCGCTGCCTCATGCTGGTCGGCGGGAATGCCCGGCCCATTGTCGCTGACGCTGATGGTGAGCGCGTCGCCATCCATCGCGGCTTCAAGCGCGATACGATCGCCGCCCTCGGCATATTTCAGCGCATTCTCGATCAGATTGGCGATCGCCTGGCTCACCAGTTCGCGGTGGAGCGGGAAGGCGAGGCCGGCGGGGGCGGCGACATGGAGGGTGAAGCCGCTATCCTCGATCAGCGGGCCATAGACTTCGGCCAGATCCTCCAGCAGTTCGGCGATCGCCGTGTCGCGCATCCGGTCGCTGCCGAAGCCTGCCTCGGTACGGCTGATGAGCAGGGCGGTGGAGAGCATCCCCTGCAGCGTCTGCGCCTCGCGATGGACCTTTTCCAGCGCGTCGAGCGCCTGGTCGTCGCGGGTTTGAGTGCTGGCCTGTTCGACCACCGAGAGCAGGCGGGTGACGGGGGACTTGAGGTCATGGGCGAGGCCATCGGTCATCATCCGCAACTGGCTGACCAGCGCGTCGATCCGTTCCAGCATGGCGTTGATCGACAGGCCCAGCCGATCGAAGGCGTCGCCGCTGCCGTCGGTGGCGACCCGGCGATGGAAGGCGCCGACCGCGACCGCATTGGCGGTGTCGGCGATCGCGGAGATCTGGCGCGTCAGCACCCGGCCGAGCAGGATCGCGATGATGAGGGTGAGCAGCAGGCTCATCAGGAAGGCGATGGTCAGCGCCTCTTCATAGATGCGGGTCAGTTGCAGGCTGTGGGACGTGACGATGCCGGCGAGCAGGCGGCCGCCATCGGGCAGGCGGGATGTGCTGACGCCGATCGGCTCGGGCTGTTCGCCGCCGATGCGATACAGCTCGATCGTGCGCCAGGGGGTATTGTCGGTTATGGTCGTCGGCCAGGCGCCCAGATTGCCCGCCACGATCCGGCCCTGCGGGTCGGTCAGCAGCAGCACGATGCGTTCGCTGCGCACCGTGGGCAGGCGCCGCTCGATATCCTGCCGCAGTCCGGCCGCCCCGCGCTCCCGCGCGACCCGCAGCAATTCGTCGCGCAGGTCATGGACGGCATCGCGGTCGGCGGCGACGACGGTGCGCTGGCTCGCCTGCTGCACGAACAGCAGCACGCCGCCGGTGACCAGGAACTGGCAGAGGAAGGCGAGGCCGACGAAGCGGCCGATGGTCGACCGGGCAAAGCCGCGCCAGCCGGCCGCAGCCCCGGCCCGCGCCCCAGCCTCAGCCATCGAGGCCCAGGCGATAGCCCATGCCGCGTACCGTATGCAGCAGCGGCCGGTCCGATACGTCGTCCAGCTTGCGGCGCAGGCGGCTGATATGCACGTCGATCACATTGGTGCCGGGGTCGAAATGATAGTCCCACACGCCTTCCAGCAACATGGTGCGGGTGACGACCTGATCGGGGTGGCGCAGGAAGAATTCGAGCAGGCGAAATTCGCGCGGTTGCAGGTCGATCGCCTTGCCGGCGCGCTTCACCCGGCGGGCGAGCAGGTCCATGTCGAGATCGTCATAGCGCAGGCTGGTGACGACCGCGGCATTGCCGCCGGCCTTGCGCAGCAGCAACTGCACCCGCGCCAGCAGTTCGGCAAAGGCGAAGGGCTTGGTCAGATAATCGTCGGAGCCGCTGGTGAGACCCTCGACCCGATCCTCGGGCGTGCCGAGCGCGGACAGGAAGATGACCGGCGTTTCGATGCTCGCGGCACGTAGCGCCTTCAGCATCGCCATGCCGTCCATCGCCGGCATCATCCGGTCGAGGATGATAGCGCCATAGCTGCCGTCGCTGGCGAGGAACAGGCCGTCGCGGCCATTATCGGCCTGATCGACGGTAAAGCCCGCCTCGGTCATGCCCTTGACGATATAGGCGGCGGTGGCGGCATCATCCTCCACCACCAGGATCTTGTGGCTCATGCGCGCGGCCCCTAATCTGGCGAACGGTCGAGCGCCACCATGCGGACGGCATCCTGATGCCGCAAGCCCAATATGAGATGGGCGTTGCCATGCTGGCTGAGATAGGCATTGGCCTGGTCCAGCGAGGCGATCGGCGTGCCGTCGATACGGATGAGGTCGTCGCCCACGGCGATGCCGGCGCGGGCCGCCGGGCCGCTCGATTCCATGCTGGTGACGATCAGGCCGGTGCCGGCCGGCTCGGCATTTTCCAGCGTCAGCCCCGGCAGCAATTGGGCGCTGGCGCCCGACACGGAGCCATGATCCTCCGCATCGCGGCGGACATGCAGGAAGAAGGCGCCGCTCATCAACGCCGCACACAGCGCCAGGCCGATCAGCAGGCGGCTGGTTGCGGTCTTGTCTATGCGCGGGGCCTCCATGTTCCTGGCCATGTCCTGAGCTGTCTTTGCGGGTAGAATGGGCGAGGCGGGGTTGCGTGTCATGTTACACTTTGTTCATGCCGGGGACCGCCGCAGCCGGCGCGACCGAGACGCGACCCGACCGCTCCAGCTTGCCCCATCCCACGACCCAGCCGCCAATGGCCGATGCGATCGCGCGCACCACCACCCAATACATGATCTGGCGATAGACGAAGCGCTGGGCAACCAGCAGATGGGCGGGGTAGCGCACCTTGTTGCCGTCGAGCCGATAGGCCATCCAGCCACAGGCGATGTCGATGCCGGTGAAGACCAGCCAGTAGAGCGCCATGGTCGCGACGTCGCCGCTGGTCTGGGCCCAGCCATGCTGCTGCACGCGCAGGATCGTGCCCGCGATCGACAGGATCAGCGCCAGGTCGATGAGCGGCGAGATGGCGGCGAAGACGATCTGGAACAGCCAGGCCTGCGGCATCCCGACAAGCGCAAGGCCGGTCGGCTTGCGGCTGCGCAGGATGGCGGCATGTTTCCACAGGCATTGCAGCGTGCCGAAGGCCCAGCGATAGCGCTGCTTCGACAGTGCCTTGAAGCTTTCGGGCGCCTCGGTCCAGGCGACCGCCTCGGGATCGAAGGTGACGCGCCAGCCGGCGCGCTGGATCGCGATGGTCAGATCCTGATCCTCGGCCAGCGTATCTTCGGGATAACCGCCGACCGCGTCCAGCGCCGTCCGGCGCCAGGCGCCGACGGCGCCGGGCACCACCGTCATGGCGTCGAAGCCGGCGAGCGCGCGCCGCTCCAGATTCTGCGCGGTGATATATTCCAGCGCCTGCCAGCGGGTGACGAGATTGACCCGGTTGCCGACACGGGCGTCGCCAGCCACCGCGCCGATCGCCGGATCGGCGAACCAGCGCGCCAGCCGCGCGATCGTCAGCGGCTCGAACTGGGTGTCGGCGTCGAGCGCGATCAATATCTCGCCAGTGGCATCCTTGAGAGCGCGGTTGAGCGCCGCCGCCTTGCCGCCATTCTGCAAGGTCAGCAGGGTGACGCGCGGATCGTCGGCAAAGGCGCGGGCGACGATCGCGCTGGTCTCGTCTTTCGATCCGTCATCGGCGACGATCAATTGCAGCGCGGGATAGTCGCTGGCCAGCACGCGGCGCACCGATGCCTCGATCACCCGTGCCTCATTATAGGCGGGGATGATGACCGAGACGGTCGGCTGATAGACGGGCGGCGCCGGGCGGTCGCGCCGGGTCTGGAACCAGGCGAGAAAGGTCATCAGCAGCGCGCGCGCGATGCCGAGCGAGATGGCGACATAGAAGATCCAGCCGAGCAGGGCCGAGATGACGGCGAGTGTGATGAACATGCCGACATCGACGCGCACGGCGGTCAGGTCGCCGGCACGGACCGGCGGCATTGCCGCTTCGCGCGACAGGCCGGCAAGGCGCGACACCGGCACGAAGCGATAGCCTTCCTTCTGCAGGGTGGTGATGATCTGCGGCAGGGCCGCGACCGTCTGAGACCGTTCGCCGCCGCCATCATGCAGCAGGATGATATTCCCGGACCGCTCGGCATCGGCGGCATGAACCTGGTCGATCACCTGGCGGACGATCGTATCGGTGCCGGGCCGCTGCCAGTCATTGGGATCGACGTGCAGACCGACGACGGTATAGCCGGCCTTCTGCGCCGCCAGCGCCGGCCCCAGTTCGTCCGCCGTGGTCGGTTCGGCGTCGCCGAAATAGGGTGCGCGGAACAGCTTCATGCTGCGCCCGGTATAGGCCTGGACCAGCCGCTGGGTGGCGTTGAGTTCCAGCCGGGTGCTCTCGTCCGACCAGGTGGCAAGGTTGGGATGGCTGTAGCTATGGTTGCCGATCTCGTCGCCGTCGGCGACGATCCGCTGCAACAGGCCGGGATGCTCCAGCGCATTTTCGCCGATGACGAAGAAGGTGCCGGGCACATGATGCTGTTCCAGCACCGACAGGATTTTCGGCGTCCAGGTCGCGTCCGGGCCGTCGTCGAAGGTGAGCGCCAGCATCTTGGGCTGGGCGCCGCCGGTCCGCCGCACCTGATAGGGGGTGGGCAGGACATGATAGGTTTCGCGCAGGATCGTCCCCTGCGGGCCGAAGGCGATCGAGCGGCTGCCGTCGGTCGGCGTGGCGGTGATGCGCAATATCTCGCCCGATCCCTCGACATCGGTGTCGAGCTTGCTCGCGACCTGGCGCAGGTCGGGCCGGCTGCCGTTGCGGAAGGCGGTGAGGTCGGACCAGATGCCCGGATCCTCGCTGCCCAGCCGCCACAGCGCCACGCCCTGGATGCCGAGGCGGCGCAGCGCCTGCAGCTCGTTCCAGCTGGCGGCGGCATCGAGCATCCAGACCTGATGGCGATGGCCGTCATCATCATAGGCGAAGCCGGCATTGCCGCTGGCGGGATCGAAGCTGACCGGGGCGTCGCTGTCATGGGCGGCGAGCCAGGCCTCGTCGAGCGACAGGGCGTCGGCGCCGCCATCATGCCAGTCATAGGCATAGCTGCCGAGCGCAACGATGATGCGATCGCGGCCGACGCGGCGGCTGGCATCCTCGACCGCGCGGGCGAACCAGTCCTGCGCCGCGATCGGGCCGGGCGTGCCGCCCTGCCAATGCTGGTCATAGGCCATGAAGATGACATGGTCGGCAATTTGGCCGAGGCGGGTGAGCGGCCATTCCTCGCCGGCGGGGGCGGTGACGGCCAGCTTGGCGCGGGCGGGCAGGTCGCTGCGCAACTGGCGCAGGAAATGGAGATAGGCGGGCAGCGCGCCGGACGGCAGCGATTCAAAGTCCATCACCAGCCCGGCATCATGATGCGCCGCGACCGAGGCGGCGAGCCGCTGGGCCAACTGGCGGGTGGCGGCCGGATTGGCGAGCAGGCGGGCGGTGCCGGCGCCGTTCCAGCCATGGGCGTCGAGATTCTGGACCATCGGCAGCAGCTTGGGCGGTCGGCCCATGCTGGCGATCATCTGGTCTAGGCGCGGGTCGGCATGGAATCGGGGCGCGGGATCGCTGCCCGGCACGGTCACCAGGGCGGGCACGACCCAGTCGAGCTGGCCGACATGACGGCGCAGCGAGGCGATGCTGCTTTCGTCATCGGGGACATAGAAGCCGACATTGAGCGGACGGGCCTGTGCGACATGGCCGGGCCAGCGCGGCAGCCATTTGGACAGGTCATGGCGCAGCCGCGACATGCCGGTCAGATGCGCGGCGCGGGGCTGGGGCAGGGGCAACGCCAGGTCGCCTTCCGACGGGACGGCGATCAGCGTCGTCGCAAAGGCGATGGTGGCGGCGATGATGGCGCACAGCAGGGCGGCGAGGGCGCGCCGCGCCCAGATGCCGCGCCGGCCGGTGGGATCGAAGAAAATGGGTCTGGTCATGGCCTGTGGTCCGCGCGTCGCTACTCCTCTGCGACGATGACGCGGCAATAGGCCGGCCCGGCTTCCCGCCGGATGATCCCATCATGAAATCTTGGTCATGAACCTCATCGCGCGGTCCAGCGATCGGCCAGGCGTACCGGCTTCCATAGGTCGGGGCCCATCAACAGCAGCGCCATCCCGCCGCTGGCACATAGAAAGGCCAGCGCGGCGAGCGACAATTGGCCGATGGTGACCGATGGATGGCCATGGGCGAGCGCAGTAAGGGCACGGCCCTCGGGCCAGAGCGTGGCCAGAAAGGCGAGGCCGAGCAGGCGCAGGCCGATCTTCAAGGTCCAGCGGGGACGCCAATTGTGCATCATGTGCCGCCTCCGTTGCGGCGGCATCGCAATTAAGCGGACGGGCATAGGGATGCGAGACAGGGAACCGGCAGATTGCGTAGGGATTTCATAGCATTTGAGGCGCATACGGGCCGTCCGGGCCGGAATCATATGCGAATCCTATGCCGGGGAGGGCAGACCCCTATGGTTTTCAAATGGCCTTTCATGGCATGGCGGCCCGATAGAAAGACGAAGGGCACGCATAGATGACTGAACAGGGGGATCCGGCCGCAGGCCAGGATCGCACGCCGCATGGCCGACCGGCTGCGCTTGCGCTCGGTGCGCTGGGCGTGGTGTTCGGCGATATCGGCACCTCGCCGCTCTATGCGCTCAAGGAAAGCTTCGTCGGCCATCATCCGCTGACGGTCGATCCGCTGCATATCTATGGCGTCCTCTCGCTGATCTTCTGGACCATGACGCTGATCGTCACCGTCAAATATGTGTTCATCGTCATGCGCGCCGACAATGATGGCGAAGGCGGCAGCATGGCGCTGCTGGCGCTGATCGGCCGGCGATTGGGCGAGACGCGCTGGACCCCGGCGATCGCGATGCTGGGGGTGCTGGCGACCGCACTCTTCTATGGCGACGCGATCATCACGCCGGCCATTTCGGTGCTGTCTGCGGTCGAGGGCCTGACCATCGTGCAGGCGAGCCTGGCGGATATGGTGCTGCCGATCGCGATCGTCATCCTGATCGCGCTGTTCCTGATCCAGCGCTTCGGCACGGCGATGGTCGGCATGGCCTTCGGCCCGATCATGGCGATCTATTTCATCACGCTCGCCGCGCTCGGCATCGCCAATATCGTCCAGCACCCCGAAATCATCGGCATCGTCAATCCGCTCTGGGCGATCCGCTTCTTCGCAATCGACCCCAGGCTCGCTTTCCTGGCGCTCGGCTCGGTCGTGCTGGCGGTGACCGGCGCAGAGGCGCTCTATGCCGATATGGGCCATTTCGGGCGCAAGGCGATCAGCATCGCCTGGCTCTATGCCGCCTTTCCCTGCCTGATGCTCAACTATCTGGGGCAGGGGGCGCTACTGCTCGACAATCCGGCGGCGGCACAAAATCCCTTCTTCCTGATGGCGCCGGACTGGGCGCGTCTGCCGCTGGTGATCCTGGCCACCATGGCGACGATCATCGCCAGCCAGGCGGTGATCTCCGGGGCCTTCTCCGTCACGCAACAGGCGGTGCAACTGGGTTTCCTGCCGCGCCTGCGCATCCTGCACACCAGCGCGTCGGCGGCGGGACAAATCTATGTGCCGCTCATCAACTGGCTGCTGCTGATCTTCGTCATCCTGCTGGTGCTGGGCTTTGGCAACAGCAGCAACCTGGCCGCCGCCTATGGCATCGCAGTAACCGGCACGATGGTTATCACCGCCTGCATGCTGGGCTTGCTGACCTTCAGCGTATGGCGCTGGCCGCTGCCGGCGGCGGCGGGTGTCACCGGCCTGTTCCTGATCATCGACGGCGCCTATTTCGCGTCGAACGTGACCAAGATCCCCGATGGCGGATGGTTCCCGCTGCTGGTCGCGGCGGTGGTCTTCACCGTGCTGACCACCTGGGCGACCGGGCGGCGCATCATGCGCCATTATCTGCGCGAAGGGGCGATGGAGCTGGACCTGTTCGTGCGATCGACGCTGGCCTCGCTCAAGCGCGTGCCGGGGACGGCGATCTTCCTCTCCTCCACCACCGACGGCGTGCCGCCGGCACTGCTGCACAATGTGAAGCATAACAAGGTGTTGCACGAACGGGTCATCATCCTGACCGTGCGCACCCAGGGCGTGCCGCATCTGCCGCTGCAGGGGCGCACGACGGTGGAGGATCATGGATCGGGCTTCTACCGGTTGATCCTGCGCCATGGCTTCATGGAGGATGTGGATATTCCGGCGGCGATGAAGTCGGTCCACGACTGTGGCGGGCCGATCAGCGTCAAGGACACCAGCTATTTCCTCAGCCGTCAGACGCTGATCCCGTCAGAGCGGCCGGGCATGGCGATGTGGCGCGAAAAGCTGTTCGCCTGGATGATCCGCAATGCCGAAAGTCCGATGGCCTTCTTCAACCTGCCGACCAACCGCGTGGTCGAGCTGGGGTCGCAGATCGAGATCTAGAGCCTGATCGTCTGAGGCGAAAGCGCTCCGCGCTTTCACCGATGGCGTGAATCAGGCTCTATTTTGATGTCAGTCCGCACCCTGTTTCAGGCGGTAGCCGATCCCCAGTTCATTGCTGATGATCTGCGGCCGCTGCGGGTCGGCCTCCAGCTTCTGGCGCAGGCCGCGCACCAGCACGCGCAGATATTCGACATGATGGGCATGTTCGTTGGGCCAGACATGGTCCATGATCTGCTTGTGGGTGATGACCCGGCCGGGAAAGCGCGCCAGCTGCTCCAGCACGCCATATTCCTTGGGCGTCAGATGCACCTCGACCCCGCCCTTCGTGACGATATGGGCGACCAGGTCGATCGTCAGGTCGCCGGCCGTCACCTTGGTCGATCCGCCGTCGCGCGTCATCCGGTTGCGGAGCGCCACCCGCACGCGGGCAAGCAGTTCGTCGGTATCGAACGGCTTGGTCAGATAATCGTCAGCGCCCAGGTCCAGCGCGGCGACCTTCTCATCGGTGGCGTCACGCGCCGACACGATGATCAGCGTCGTGTCGCTTTCCTTCTTGATGATCGGCACCAGCTCCAGCCCGTCGCGATCGGGCAGGCCCAGGTCCAGCAGGGTGATGTCGGGCCGCTCGCTGCGCAGCTTGTCCAGTGCTTCGCGCGCGGTCTGCGCCTCGATCGTGGCATAATCGGCGCGGGCGAGGGCGGCCTGGATCAGCCGGCGGATCTGCGGTTCGTCGTCGACGATCAGCAGGCTGTGGCGCGGCTTCATGCGATGTCCTTTTCCATGATGTCGGTGAGGATGAGGGATTGGGGAATGTGCAGGGTGAAACAGGCGCCGGGCGGGGCGGCAACGGTGCGGGCCGATACGGTAAGGCCCATTGCTTCCGCAAAGGCCTTGACGATGGCGAGGCCAAGGCCGGTGCCGGTCTTCGACCGATCCGATCCTTCCAACCGGGTGAAGGTGTCGAACACGCGCGCTTCCATGCCGGCCGGGATGCCCGGCCCCTGGTCGATCACCGACAGGCTGATGGCGTCGGGCTCGCGCAGGCTGCGCACGGTCACGGGCGTGCCGGGATCGCCATAGCGGCCGGCATTGTCGAGCAGGTTGATGAGGATGTGGTGCAGCAGCACCGGATCGACCCGGACCAGCGGGATGTCGGGCGGGATCTGCACGTCGAGATGGCGATCGGCCAGCGCGCTGCGGCTGTCATGGGCGGCGCTGGCGACCGCATCGAACAGGTCGGTCGCCTCCGCTCGCATCGGCAGTGCGCCGGCCTCCACCCGCGCCATGTCGAGCAGATTGGCGACGAACCGGGACAGGCGCTGGGCCTCGCCATCCAGCGTATCGATCAGCTCGGGCGAGGGATGGGTGCGCAGTTCGCGCGTGGCCGAAATGATGGTGGTGAGCGGCGTGCGCAGATCATGGCTGACCGAGGAGAGGAGGGCGGAGCGCAACCGGTCGCGCTCGCGGATCTGCCCGGCTTCGATCATCGCCTCCTCCAGCGCCATGCGGTCGAGCGCGATCGCCGCCTGGTCGATCAGGCTCATCAGCAGCGGGAACTGATCGGATCGGACCGGTTCGCCGGCGTCCTCGCGGGCCAGGCCGATCACCGCCAGCACCGCGTCCTTGGTGGGCACCGGCAGAAACAGCCAGTCCGACGCGGTGAGGGTGGAGGAGCCGCGCCCGGCCGGCTCGCCATGCTCCATCGCCCAACGGGCGGCGGCGCGCTCGATCTCGTCCAGCCGATCCTCGGGCGGATAGGCGGCGCGCAATTGCGGCCCTTCATCCGACGGGATCATCAGCACGGCTCGCACGTCGAACAGCCGGGCGATCTCGGCGCAGATGGCGTGGCGGATTTCCTCCAGGCTGGGGGAGGCGGTCAGCTGGCGCGAGAAGCCGGCCAGCGTTGCATTCTGCCGCGCACTGGATTGGGCCAGCACCGACTGGGCATGCATCCGCGCGGCAAACTGGCTGGTCACCACTGCCACGCCCAGGAAGACGAGGATGGAAATGACATTTTCCGGATTGCTGACGGTCAGCGTGCCCGTGGGCGGCAGGAAGAAGAAATTATAGGCAAGGCTGGAGGCGAGGCCGGTGGCAAGGCCGGTGCGCAGGCCATGACTGGCCGCCGCGAACATCACCGGAACCAGATAGAGAAGCGCGATATTGCCGAGGTCGATCACCTCCAGCATCAGCCGGCCGAGCACGGTCATGCCGATCACCGCCAGCATCGACCAGACATAGCCAATCGGGTCGCCCCAATGGCCGCCACGGGTGACTTTGGTCCGCGGCGCGCTTTCCTCGCCGGGCATGACATGGACGGCGACCGGGCCGATGTCGCGCACCAGCCGGTCGACCACCGACCCATGGCGCAATTCGAACCACCAGCTGCGCGCCGACTTGCCGATCACGATCTGGGTCGCGCGCGCGTCGGCGGCGAAGCTGCGCAGTCCATCGGCGACGCTGGGGGCCGGAATGGACGCGGTCTCGGCGCCGAGGCGGGAGGCGAGGGCAAGCGTGTCGGCCAGACGCTGCCGGTCCTCGTCCGACAGCTGCAGCCCACGCGGGGTTTCGATATGGATGGCGGTCCAGGGCGCGCGCAGCGCATCGGCCAGCCGCTTGGCGGAGCGGACAAGGCCGGCGGCGCTGGGCTGTTCGCTCACCGCCACGATCACCCGCTCGCCCGCCGCGAAGCTGCCCGCCAGCGCATGGGCGCGGACATAGTCGAGCATCTGGGCATCGACCGCCTGGGCGGCGCGGCGCAGCGCCAGTTCGCGCAGTGCGGTCAGGTTCGACTTGGAAAAGAAATGGTTGAGGGCGCGGCTGGCTTCCTGCGGGATATAGACCTTGCCGTCCTTCAGCCGCTCGATCAGCTCGTCGGGCGGAATGTCCACCACTTCGATCTCGGCATGTTCCAGGATCGAATCGGGCACGGTCTCACGCACGCGAACGCGGGTGAAGGAGGCGACGACGTCGTTGAGGCTTTCGACATGCTGGATGTTGATCGTCGAATAGACGTCGATGCCGGCGGCCAGCAATTCCTCGACATCCTGATAGCGTTTGGGATGGCGGCTGCCCGGCGCATTACTGTGCGCCAGCTCGTCGACCAGCACCAGCTGGGGATGGCGCGCGAGGATCGCGTCGATATCCATCTCGCCCAGGCTGTGGCCCTGATGATCGACGGTGCGGCGGGGGATGATCTCATGGCCATGGACCAGCGCTTCGGTCTCGCGCCGGCCATGGGTTTCCACCACGCCGACGACGACATCGACGCCTGCCTCGCGCCGCTGCCGTCCTTCGGTCAGCATCTCCCATGTTTTGCCCACCCCCGGCGCAGCGCCGAGAAAGACCTTCAGGCGGCCACGGCCTTCCTGCGCGGCGGCGCGCAGGAAGGCTTCTGGATCAGGGCGATGCGGTTCGTTCACTGGGTCCGTTTAGCGCCAATCGCATCCAGCCGTCGATTGAGATCGAACAGATTGACGCGGGGTTCGCCGATGAAGCCCAGCAGGGGCTGCTCGACGCTCTGTTCTACCAGGCTGCGGACGCGCGCCGCATCGATCCCGCGCGCGGCGGCGACGCGATCGACCTGATAAAAAGCTGCCTCGGGGCTGATATGGGGGTCAAGCCCCGAGGCAGAGGTGGTCACCAGATCGGACGGAACAAAACGACCAGGTGTAGCAGCTTGAAGAGTCTCGACGTCGGTCTTGACGCGGTCGGCCAGCGCCTGGCTGGTCGGACCAAGATTGGAGCCGGAGGAGGCAAGGCCGTCATAGCCCTTGCCCGCCGCCGACGGACGGCTGTGGAAATAGATGTCCGAGGTGAAGGCCTGACCAATGATGGTCGAACCGACGACCTTGCCCTGATCCTCGACCAGGCTGCCATTGGCCTGGGACGGGAACACTGCCTGGCCGATGCCGGTCAGCGCCAGCGGATAGGCAAGCCCGAGCAGCAGGGCGAAGAGCAAAGTCATGGTCAGGGCCGGACGCAGAGCGGATTTGAAATCGGTAAACATGGATTTGTCCTTCCTCAGGCGAGGCCAAGGCCGTTGACGGCAAGGTCGATCAGCTTGATGCCCACGAACGGCGCGATCAGGCCACCCAGGCCATAAATGGCGAGGTTGCGGGCCAGCAGCGGACCGGCGCCGATCGGGCGATAGGTCACGCCCCGCAATGCCAGCGGCACCAGACAGGGAATGATCAGCGCGTTGAAGATGATCGCCGACAGGATCGCGCTTTCCGGCGTGGCCAGACCCATGACGTTGAGGATGCCAAGGCCCGGATAGAGCGCGACGAACATGGCCGGGATGATCGCGAAATATTTGGCCACGTCATTGGCGACCGAGAAGGTCGTCAGCGCGCCGCGCGTCATCAGCAACTGCTTGCCCAGACCGACTACCTCGATCAGCTTGGTCGGATCGCTGTCCAGGTCGACCATGTTGCCGGCTTCGCGGGCCGCCTGGGTGCCGGTGTTCATGGCGACGCCGACATCGGCCTGCGCAAGGGCAGGGGCGTCGTTGGTGCCGTCGCCGCACATCGCGACCAGGCGACCGCCCTGCTGTTCCTTGCGGATCAGGGCCAGCTTGTCCTCCGGCGTGGCCTGCGCCAGGAAGTCGTCGACCCCGGCCTCGGCCGCGATGCTGGCGGCAGTCAGCGGGTTGTCGCCGGTGATCATCACCGTGCGGATGCCCATCTGGCGCAGTTCGCCGAACCGTTCCCGGATGCCCGCCTTGACGATATCCTTCAGGAAGATCGCGCCCAGCAGCTTGCCGTCCTTGGCCACCGCCAGCGGGGTGCCGCCGGCACGGGCGATCTCGTCGGTGATGCGGCGCAGTTCGTTGGCGACCGGGGTGGAACCCAGGCCCGGATTGGCCTTCAGCACCGAATCCACCGCCCCCTTCTGGATCGTCGATCCATCGATGGTGACGCCGGAAATCCGGGTCTGGGCGGTGAAGGGAATGACCTCCGCATTGGCGGGCAGGGCGTCTACCGACTGGTTGAAGCCTTCGCGGGCCAGCAGCACGATCGAACGGCCCTCGGGCGTCTCGTCGGCCAGGCTGGCGAGCAGCGCGGCCTGTGCGAGCTGGACCGGGGTGGTGCCGCCGACGGGACGGAATTCGGTCGCCTGACGATCACCCACGGTGATGGTGCCGGTCTTGTCCAGCAGCAGCACGTCGATGTCGCCCGCTGCCTCGACCGCGCGGCCCGACTTGGCGAGCACGTTGAAGCGCACCAGACGGTCCATGCCGGCAATGCCGATCGCCGACAGCAGGGCGGCGATGGTGGTCGGGATCAGGGTGATCAGCAAGGCCGCCAGGATCGCCACCGGAATGGCACCGCCGGCATAGCTGGCGAAGCTAGGGATGGTGCCGACCGCGATCAGGAAGATGATGGTCAGACCGACCAGCAACAGGGTGAGGGCGATTTCGTTCGGCGTCTTCTGGCGCTCGGCACCCTCGACCAGCGCGATCATGCGATCGAGAAAGCCCTGGCCGGGATTGACGGTGACGCGGACGCGGATCTCGTCGGAAATGACGCGGGTGCCCGCCGTCACGGCCGAACGGTCGCCGCCTGCCTCGCGGATCACCGGCGCGGATTCGCCGGTGATGGCCGCTTCGTTGACGGAGGCGACGCCGGAGACGACCTCGCCATCGGACGGGATCAGATCGCCGGTCTGGACCAGCACCACGTCCCCCAGCTTCAGCGCGCTGGCGGCGACATTTTCATAGCTTTCGCCATGGCCCTTCAGCCGCTTGGCGGTCAGGTCCGCCTTGGTCGCGCGCAGCGAGGCGGCCTGCGCCTTGCCACGGCCTTCTGCCAGCGCCTCGGCAAAGGTGCCGAAGAGGACCGTGAGCCAGAGCCAGATCACCAGCTGCAGCTTGAAGCCGGTGGCCAGGCTGTCCTGCCCGACAAGGAGCAGGACGGTCAGCAGGACCGCAACGATCGCGGTGGTGAACATCACCGGGTTGCGGATCAGTTCCTTGGGATTGAGTTTGCGGAAGGCGTCTCGACAATCCGGGACGATCAGGTCCGCCGTGAAGAGCGATTTTTGTTCGGATTTGTTGGAGGATCGGGCCATGTGCATGGATCCTTAGAAAAGCTGGCCACGGATCATCGCGAGATGATCGGCGATGGGGCCAAGGGCGAGGCTGGGCAGGAAGGTCAGGCCGCCCACGATCAGCACGATGCCGACCAGCAGACCGGTCCACAGCGCCCCGGTGGTGGGGAAGCTGCCGGCGGTTTCGGGCGTATATTTCTTCGCGGCCAGGCTGCCTGCGATGGCCAGCATGGGAATGATGATGAAGAAGCGGCCGATCCACATCGCGACGCCCAGCATCCCGTTATAGAAGGGGGTGTTGGCGGTCAGGCCGGCAAAGGCCGAACCATTATTGCCGACGGCGCTGGTGAAGGCGTAGAGGATCTCGCTGAAGCCATGCGGTCCCTTGTTGAGCGGCCCGGCCAGGCCCGCGTCGGTGACGCTGGCGATGGCGGTGAAGCCCAGGATGATCAAAGGCAGCACGGCGATGACGAGCACGGCCAGCTTCACTTCGCGGCTCTCGATCTTCTTGCCGACATATTCCGGCGTGCGGCCGACCATCAGGCCCGCGACGAACACGGCCAGGATGGCGAACAGCAGGAAGCCATAGATGCCTGCGCCGACGCCGCCGACCACGACTTCGCCCAGCTGGATGTTGAACAGCGGGATCATGCCGCCCAGCGCGGTGAAGCTGTCATGCATGGCGTTGACCGCGCCGCAGCTTGCCGCCGTGGTGACGACCGCGAACAGGGAGGAGGCAGCGATGCCGAAGCGGACTTCCTTGCCCTCCATATTGCCACCGGCGATGCCCAGATTGTGGAGTATCGGGTTGCCGGCCGCTTCCTGCCAATAGGTGACGGTGACGCCGGCGAGGAAGATCAGCAGCATGGCGGCGAGGATGGCCCAGCCCTGGCGCGGGTTGCCAACGGCCTTGCCGAAGGTCCAGGTCAGGCCAAAGCCGATCACGAAGATCGACAGCATCTGCACCAGGTTGGTGAGCGCGGTCGGATTCTCGAAGGGATGGGCGCTGTTGGCGTTGAAGAAGCCGCCGCCATTGGTGCCCAGCATCTTGATCGCTTCCTGGCTGGCGACGGGGCCAAGCGCCAGGGTCTGCTTCACGCCTTCCAGCGTGGTCACGTCGACCGACCCGGCCAGCGTCTGCGGCACGCCGCTCGCGATCAGGAACAGGGCATAGACGATGCAGATCGGCAGCAGCAGATAGAGGGTCACGCGGGTGACGTCGGCCCAGAAATTGCCGATCGTCGCTGCGCTGCGCCGCGCAAAGCCGCGGAACAGGGCGAAGGCCAGGGCAATGCCGGTGGCGGCCGACAGGAAATTGTGGATGGAGAGGCCCAGCATTTGGGCCAGGTTCGACATGGTCGACTCGCCCGAATAGCTTTGCCAGTTGGTGTTGGTGGTGAAGCTGATCGCCGTGTTGAAGGCGAGGTCGCTGCTGGTGCCGGCAAAGCCCTGCGGATTGAGCGGCAGCAGCCCCTGCAGACGCAGCACCGCATAGGTGAAGAGCAGCAGCGCCACGTTGAAGAGCAGCATATGGACCGCGTAGCGGCGCCAGCTCTGCTCGGCATCGGGATCGATCCCCGACAAGCGGTAGAAGCCCCGTTCGATCGGGCCGAAGACGGCATGAAGCGGCGTGCGGCGGCCCTCATAAAGCGCGAACAGCCACAGGCCCATCGGCTTGGTCAGCGCCAGCAAGATGCCGACAAAGGCTGCGATCAGCAGCCATCCCTGGAAGGTCATGTGCGGCCCCCCTTAAAAGCGTTCAGGCCGTGCGAGCACGGCGACGAGATAGACGAGAAGCCCGGCGGCGGTGATCGCCGCGAGCCAGAGGTCGATGGTCATGGCATCCCTCCTTCAGGCGTCGCCGCACAGCCGGACATAGCCGAGGCTAGCCGCCGTGAGCGTCAGGATGATGCCGATCCACAAGAGATCCTGCATGGGGGTAACTCCCGCATCACGCCCGCCGCGGGAGGCGGACAGGGTCGTTAGCGAGCGCCCGATTAGGCCCCTCTTCCGTTTGAATGCGAGACGCGGGGCGGGGCGGCTGCATAGTATTTGCGTATGATTGGCGAGCCGGGGTGCCGCTGGAGAGCGATGGAAAGCTTTTCTTGCCGATCTGGCAGCATTGCTTGAGCGACGATTCTCTATACGATCAGTAGATAAGCCGCTCGAGTCGGCAGAGAGGACGCATTATGGCCTATCAGGATCAGGACGGACCGTTGACGCGCCTGCGCGATCGGCTGGCGCAGGCCCTTTTCAGGGAGCCTGCCGTCGTGCTGTTCGAGCGCGATGCGGACGACCGTGGCGCACCGGTGTCGCGTGCCGATCGCGAACGCCAGCCACAGGATGCCTGCGCCTGATCGAAGGAAACCCTGTGTTTCCAGGGCGAAAGCCAAACGCCTCTTCGCAGCGGCGGAACATCCGCTAGATAGATTTCCAACAGCATGGCGCGCCGATCGCGCCATCGCCTTGAAGGAGATCCAGATGGCCACCAGCCCGCGCGAAGTTACCCGTCCCGTCGATCCGTTGATCCTGGAGCGCTGGTCGCCCCGCGCCTTTGACGGTTCCGCCATCCCCCAGGCCGATATCGATACGCTGTTCGATGCCGCCCGCTGGGCGCCTTCGGCCTTCAACTACCAGCCCTGGCGCTTCCTCTATGCCCATCGCGACAGCGCTGACTGGGCGCGCTTCCTCGACCTGCTCTTCCCGTTCAATCAGGGCTGGGTGCAGCATGCCGGGGCGCTGGTCTTCGTCATTTCCGACACGCTGATGGCCGCGCCGGGATCGGAAGACTATAAGCCCTCGCACAGCCACAGCTTCGATGCGGGCGCCGCCTGGGCGACGCTGGCGCTGCAGGCGACGCGGCTTGGCTATCATACCCATGCCATGACCGGCGTCGATTTCGACAAGGCCCGCGCCGAACTGGCCGTGCCGGAGCGTTTCCGGATCGAGGCGGCGATCGCGATCGGGCGTCAGGGCGACAAGGCGGTCCTGCCCGAAGCGCTGCAGGCGCGCGAGGCGCCGAGCGGCCGGCATGAGATCGAGACATTCGCCCATCAGGGCAATTTCATCGTCTGAAAAAAAAGGGCGGCGTTTTGAAACGCCGCCCTTTCCGTATCAGGTGGTGGTCCAGCCGCCGCCCAGGGCGCGGAACAGGTCCACCTGGGCAAAGGCAACGGCGCGGTTGGCGGTCGCCAGGTCCGCGTCCGCCGATGCCTGGGTGCGCAGCGCATCCAGCACGGTCAGGAAGTCGATCTGCCCCTCGCGCTGGCGTGCCAGGCTGATCCGCGCAGCCCGAGCCGCCTCGTCCCGCGCCGACTGCAGCGTCGCCCGCCGTTCCAGCGCATTGGCGTAGGCGGACAGCGCCGTCTCGGTTTCCTCCAGCGCCTGCAGCACCGTGCCGTCAAAGGCGGCGAGCGATGCGTCGCCATCCGCCCTGGCTGCCGCGATCTTCGCGCGGTTGGCTTCCTGATTGGGGAAGGCCCAACTGATCAGCGGCCCCAGCAGGAAGTTGAGCGGCCCGGCGCCGAACAGATTGCCGCCGCCGACTGCGGTGGTGCCGATCGATCCGCCCAGCGTGATGCGCGGATAGAGGTCGGCCGTCGCGACACCGATACGCGCGGTGTCGGCCGCCAGCCGCCGTTCGGCCGCGCGCACGTCCGGTCGCCGGGCGAGCAGTGCCTGGCCGTCGCCGACCGGGATCGGCTGTGTCACATTCGGTGTCACGGTCGCGTTCTGGACGGACGCGGGCAGCTCCTGCGGCGTGCGCCCGGTCAGCGTTGCCAGCCGGAACAGGGCGGCATTGCGATCGGCAACCAGATTGGGGATCAGCGCCTGCTGCTGTTCGCGCAGGGTGGTCACCCGGATCACGTCCAGCCGGTCGGACCGGCCAGCATCGAAGCGGGCGCCGGTGATACGGATCGACTTGTCGAGCAGGTCGACCGTCTCCTTCGCGACGGCAAGCCGCTGCGCCGAGGCGGTGGCGTCGACATAGGCGCGCACCGTATCGGCGACGACGGCAACGCGGACCGCATCGGCGTCGGCCTGCGCCGCACCGACATCGCCGCGCGCGGCCTCTATGCTGCGCTTCACCCGGCCGAACAGGTCGACCTCATAGGCGACGTCCAGCCCCATATCGACGGTCCAGTTTTCCCGGTCCATGCCGGGCAGGGTCTGGGCCTGCGACACCCGGCCATAGGTCGGGGAGCCGCTGATATTGGTGCTGGGCAACCGGTCGGAGCGGGCGCCGCGCAGCTGGGCGCGGGCGCGTTCCAGCCGGGCGACGGCAACGCGGATGTCGGTATTGGCCTTCAGCGCATCGCCGACCAGCCCGTCGAGCAGCGGGTCATTATAGAGCCGCCACCAATGATCGTCGGCGGCGCTCTGTGCGACCGCCGGGTTCGCCGCCCCGATGAAGGGGGCGGCGGCTGTCGTCGGGGTGGCGGGCGCCTTGTAATCGGGCCCGGCGGCGCAGGCCGTCAGCGCACTGGCGCCGAGCAACAGGGCAATCAGGTTCCTTGTCATGGCTTTTGTCCTCATTCGGCCGGCTGCAATGCCGCAGCATCGTCAGCCTCCGGGCGCCGGCGACGGGCGAAACGATCGCCCAGCGCGCGGCACACGACATAGAAGGTGGGGGTGAAGAGCAGGCCGAAGGCCGTCACGCCGGTCATGCCGAAGAAGACTGCCGTGCCCAGCGCCTGGCGCAGTTCGGCACCGGCCCCGCTGGCGATCACCAGCGGCACCGCCCCCAGGATGAAGGCGAAGCTGGTCATCAGGATCGGGCGCAGACGGGTTTGCGCTGCCTGAACGGCGGCCTCGACCGGGCTCAGCCCCTGTTCCTCTTCCGCCTGCTTGGCGAATTCGACCACGAGGATGGCGTTCTTCGCCGCGAGCGCGATCAGCACGACCAGACCGATCTGCGTCAGGATATTATTGTCCATCCCGCGCAGGTTCACGCCCAGCATGGCCGCGAACAGGCACATCGGCACGATCAGGATGATCGACAGCGGCAAGGTCAGGCTTTCATATTGCGCCGCCAGCACCAGGAAGACGAAGAAGACCGCCATGCCGAAGACGATGCCTGCGGTATTGCCGGCAATCTTCTGCTGATAGGCAACGCCGGTCCATTCGCTGGCATAGCCGGCGGGGGCCGCGTCGGCGAGCTTCTCCATCGTGCTCAGCGACTGGCCCGACGAATAGCCCGGCGCCGTGTCGCCATCGATTTCCACCGCGGGCAGCAGGTTGTAACGGACCACGCGATAGGGGCCGGTCTTGTCGCGGAAGGTGGAGACCGAACCGATCGGCACCATCTGGCCGCTGTTCGACCGGGTCTTCAAGTTGGCGATGTCGGCCACGGTGCCGCGATGTTCGGCATCGGCCTGGGCAGTCACACGATAGGTGCGGCCGAGCAGGTTGAAGTCGTTGACGAAGGCAGAGCCGAGATAGACCTGCATCGCTTCGAACACGCGCTCGGGCGGCACGCCCAGCAGGTCGGCCTTGCGGCGATCGACATCCGCGAAGATGCGCGGGGTGCCGACGTCGAACAATGTATAGACCTGCGCCAGGCTGGGGCTCTGATTGGCCTTGCCGATCAGTTCGCCGGCGACCTTGTTGAGTTCCGCATAGCCGCGATCCTCCCGGTCCTCCAGCATCAGGCGATAGCCACCGGCCGAGCCGATGCCCTGGATCAGCGGCGGCGGCACCAGCAGGATGCGCGCCTTGTCATAGCCCGCAACCGCCTTGTTCGCCTGATCCATGATCCCGGCATAGGTGGCGCCTTCGGCCTTGCGTTCGGCAAAGCTCTTGAACGGGAAGTAGATCGCCGCGCTGTTGGGCGCCTGCGTCTGCGACGGGCCGTGGAAGCCGGCGAACATCACCGCACCGCGCAGGCCCTTGATCGGCAGGATCTTCGCTGCGACCTCGCGCGTCACCTTGTCGGTGCGCTCCAGCGACGCGCCCGAAGGCAGCTGGACGACGGCCAGGAAATAGCCCTGGTCCTGCGCCGGGATGAAGCCGCCGGGCGTCACCCAGAACAGGGCGATGGTGGCGGCGATCAGGCCGGCATAGGTCAGCAGCATCTTCTTGGGCCGGGCGACGAGGAAGCGGGTGAGGCGCGCATAGCCCGCGCTCATCCGATCAAAGCCCTGGTTGAAGCGATCCGCCGCCCTGGCCGCAACCTGGCGCCAGCGCGGCGCATTGTCGAGATCATGGGTACCGTGCTTGGGCTTCAGCAGCAGGGCGGCAGCAGCCGGCGACAGGGTGAGCGAAAGGATCAGCGAGATGACCGTCGCGGTCGAGATGGTGACCGCGAACTGCTGGTAGAAGGCGCCGGAAATGCCGGTGATGAACAAAGTCGGCACGAACACGGCGCACAGCACCAGCACGATCGCAATCAGCGCGGTCGACACTTCGTCCATCGACACGCGGGCTGCCTGCAGCGGGCTCATGCCATTTTCGATATTGCGTTCGACATTCTCGACCACGACGATCGCGTCATCGACGACGATGCCGATCGCCAGCACCAGGCCGAACAGCGACAGGTTGTTGAGCGAGTATCCGACCGCAGCCAGCATCGTTGCCGTGCCGATCAGCGAGACCGGGATCGCGATGATCGGGATGACCGCCGCGCGCCAGTTCTGCAGGAAGATCAGGATGACGATGACGACCAGGATCACCGCTTCGAACAGCGTGTGATAGACGGCGTCGATCGACTGGCTGATGAATTCGGTGGGGTTGTAGATGATGCTATATTCCAGGCCCTTGGGGAAGCGCTTGGACAGTTGCTCCATCTCCGCCTTGACCTTCTCCGCCGCGTCGAGCGCGTTGGAGCCGGGGCGCTGCATCGTCGCGATGACGACCGTCGGCTTGTTCGACAGATAGGTGTTGGTGCCATAATCCTGCGCGCCCAGTTCGACGCGGGCGACATCGCGCACGCGCACCTGATGGCCATCGGCGTCGGAACGGATGACGATGTCGGAAAACTGATCGGGCGTGGTCAGGCGACCCTGCATCTCGACGCCAAGCTGGAAGGCTTCGCCCCGGTCATAGGGGGGCTGGCCGATGGAGCCGGCCGATACCTGGACATTCTGTGCGCGGAGCGCCGAGACGATCTCGCCTGCGGTCAGGTCCAGTGCGGCGGCGCGATCGGGATCGATCCAGATGCGCATCGCATAGTCGCGCGAACCGAACAGCTGCACGTCGCCCACGCCATCCAGACGAGCCAGTCTGTCGCGCACCTGGGTCAGGGCATAGTTGGAGATATAGTCGCGATCATAGGTGCCGTCGGGCGACTGCAAATTCACGACCATCAGGAATTCGGGCGTGGTCTTGCGGGTCACGACGCCCAGCCGCTGCACTTCCTCGGGCAGGCGGGGGATGGCGACGGCGACGCGGTTCTGCACCAGAACCTGCGCGGCATCCAGGTCGGTGCCGATCTTGAAGGTGACGGTGATGACGACCTTGCCGTCGCCGGTCGACTGGCTGCTCTGGTAGAGCATGTCGTCGACGCCGTTGATTTCCTGTTCAATCGGCGCGGCCACGGTCGACGCGACCGTTTCGGCCGATGCGCCGGGATATTGGGCGGAAACCGTGACCGTGGGGGGCACGATGTCGGGATATTGGGACACCGGCAGGCCGATAAAGGCGAGCGCACCGACCACGGTGATGACCACCGCGATGACGGCGGCGAAGATCGGCCGGTCGATGAAGAAACGGGAGAAACGCATCGGATCATCCTTTGCGAACGAGCGAAAGGGATACCGCGCGATCCGGCCGGGCCGGATCACGGGCTTGGGATTTCGTTTGATTGGCCCCACCCGTGTGAAGGGTGGGGTCAGTGCTTACCGGGCGAAGGTGGCCTGGGCAGCGACCGGGGCGGCGCTGTCGACCGGGGTGACGGGCGCCGGGGTCGGGGTGATCCGGGCCGGCTTCACCGCAACCTTGGCACCGGGCATCGCCGCCTGGATATTGGTCACGACCACCCGGTCCTTGGGATCGAGGCCGCTGCGGATGATGCGCAGCCCGTCGACGATCGGACCAAGCTCGACCGGCTTCACCGCGACGCTGTCATCCTTGTCCACCACCAGCACGGTCTTGCGTGCCTGGTCGGACTGGATCGCCTCGTCCGGGACCAGCAGGGCATTGGCCTTGCCGCCATTGGCCAGGCGCATATTGCCGAACAGGCCGGGGGTCAGGAAATTGCCCGGATTGTCGAATATGGCGCGGATGCGGATCGTGCCCGACCGGGGATCAAGCCCATTGTCGGTGAAGTCGAGCCGGCCCTTGTGGTTATAGTCCGCCTCATCCTGCAGTCGCACTTCCACCGCGCCGCCATTCTCCTTGTCGCGCTGCGACTTGAGGTAGAGCGCTTCGGACGCATCGAAGTTGAAATAGATGGGATCGAGCTTGTTGACCGTGGTCAGCAGCGACGCGGTGCTGCCTTCGCCGCCCGACACCAGATTGCCGATGTCGACGCGGCGATCCGACACGCGGCCGGAAATCGGCGCACGCACCTGGGTGAACTCGACGTCCAGCGCCCGGCTGCGTTCGCGGGCCTGCGCGCCGGCTAGGGCGGCCTGCGCCGCTTGCAGACGCGAGCGGAGCGAATCCACTTCGCTGGCCGACACGGCTTCGTCGCCGGTCAACCGTTGGACGCGGCCATAGTCATTCTGGGCCAGCAGCAGCGCACTGCGGGCGGAGGCGACGCTGGCGCGCGCTTCGGCCAGAGCCGCCTGGAACGGGCGCTGGTCGATGGTGAAGAGCAACTGCCCCTGGCGGACGAAATCGCCGTCGCGGAAGTGGATGGCGGTCACCGCGCCCGACACGCGCGGGCGGATTTCCACCGTCTGGCTGGGGGCGAAGCGGCCGACATAATCATCCCACTGGGTCACGCTGCGGGCGAGCGGCGCGGATACGCCGACCGCCGCCAGCGGGGCGGCCGCAGCCTGGGCCGACGGGCGGTCGACCAGCTTCCAGCCGATGCCGAACAGGGCGATGAGGGCGACGGCGGCGATGCCGCCATGCTTGCGCGACCATCGGCTTCCTGGTGGCGCGTGAATGTCCGACGCGGTGCCGTCGGCTGTGATCTTGGTGAACTGGTTCATGGATTAGCTCCGGGGGACGCGGGCGGTGCGGCCCGCGCTGATGGTGGCGAGCAGCAATTCGAGCTGCGCGGTGGAAAAGCCGGCCGCACGGAAGGCGGCGAGGGCGGAAAGCGACACGGCATAGCCCTTGTGCCAGGCCTCGACGGCCAGGCGGCGGAGCGCTTCCAGCCGTTCGCTGGCCAGGGTTGGGCTATGTTCCTCGCCCCAGATCCACTTGCGCAGGCGAGCGAAGCGGCCGGGACCGCGCAGCGAGCGCAAGCCGTCGGTGCGGGCAAGGTCGACAATCTGCCATTCCTGGGCAGAAAAGTCGGTCGCCTGGGCCTCGACACGGATGGCGGGCACGGCGGGGGCGGGGCGGGCGGCGCCGACCGCCATCTGCGGACCGGCAAGTGCCTGGGCGAAATCAAGGAAAGCCATGGCCTGTTCCTTCCTGCTGTCTGAAGCGGGCACACGGCCGCACGCGGAAAAGCGCGGATCGCGTCCCGGAATAAGCGCCCGAAGATGCGGGCATGCGTCCTTGCGGCGCGAACGGCACAAACCGTCGCGAAGAGGGCGCAAAGATGGTGAATCAGGAGGAACCCGTTACCGGGAAACCGCCCCTTTAGGTGACGCTATCGTCGACAGCGCCGATGGTGGAATTGCTGCATGATGACCTCCCTGGGCTATACACCCAGCATCATTGTGTACCGCATGGTATATATTAACGGGGGCTGTCCCGTCAACCGTCTTTTTGTACCGGGAGGTATTTTATTTGCAGTGCGGCAATTTCAAGAGGCCGAGGCTCGCAAAAGCGAAATAAAATCCGCTATTTGCTCGGCCACATGGTGAGGGTGGTGTCGATCAACTGTTCCAGCCGATCGCGCGGCACACCAGCACCGGCCTGCACGGCCATGCCCTGGATCACGGTAGAGAGGTAACAGGCGAGGGCCTGGGGCTCGACTCCGGCGGGCAGGTCGCCCTCTGCCTGGGCGCGTTCAAACCGGTCGAGCAGGGCGCGGTCGGACGAGGCGCGGCGGGCCAATACCTCATCACGGATACATTCGGAATGGGCGGTGCCGCCGACCGAACTGATGACGCCCATGCATCCCTGGGGATCTTTGTTGCCGGTCTGGATCGCCAGCGATCCGCGCAGCATGCGCTCGGCCACGGCCTTGGCGGTCGGTGCCTCCAGCGACGATTTCACATAGCAGAGCTTGTCGCGCTCATAGAGGTCGAGCGCCTTGCGGAATAGGGCTTCCTTGTTGCCGAAACAGGCATAGAGGCTGGGCTTGGTGATGCCCATCGCTTCGGTCAGTTCCGCCAGCGATGCGCCTTCATAGCCGCGCCGCCAGAAGACCTGAAGCGCAGCCGCTAGGGCTTCCTCGGGATCGAACTCCCGCGGGCGGCCCCTGCCACTCTGTGTTGCCGTGATTTCCATACCGATCGGTATATAGGGATGATGACCGCCTACGTCCATAGGGCGCGCGACATCATCGCTGGTCAGTTTTTATCTGATGGGGAAGAATTGGATGCCCGACAAGGATTCGAACCTTGATTGACGGAGTCAGAGTCCGCTCTCTTACCATTAGAGGATCGGGCATCATCAGCAGGGCTTGCCCCGCTTGGGAGGCCGCAGATAGGCGGGGATTCAGAGTCGGTCAAGCGCTTTGTGCAGCCTTTCCGCAGTTTTTTGTCGATCCTCCCGATCGCTGACCGGCTGCCTTCACCGGACAAAGAAAAGCCCGCCGGATCATCGCTGATCCGGCGGGCAATATGTCGGTCTCTCTCAAAACCGGGCTGGGAGCCGCTCCCGATGTAGGAAGCGGCTCCCGCCTTTTCAAAGTCAGTCCATGTCCTGCGTGGTGAAATCATCACCCTGCACGGCACCCAGCGGATCGTCGCCGATCGCGGCTTCCGGACCCTGGGCCAGTTCGGCCGCATGTTCCTCGGCAGCGCTCTTCGGCGCGATCAGGTCGACCTGGGCCGAAGCGCGCAGCGCGGCCCGCATCGCCGCGTCACGCGACGAGGCGGCAACGCGCAGGCGGTTCATGCCGGCACCGGTGCCCGCCGGGATGAGGCGGCCGACGATGACGTTTTCCTTCAGGCCAACCAGCGTGTCCTTCTTGCCCTGGACCGCCGCTTCCGTGAGGACGCGGGTGGTTTCCTGGAAGGACGCCGCCGAGATGAACGAACGGGTCTGCAGCGAGGCCTTGGTGATGCCGAGCAGCACCGGCTTGCCGGCAGCGGGGGCGAAGCCCGGCTGCAGCTTGCTGTTGATCTCGTCCATTTCCTCGCGGTCGACCTGCTCGCCCACCAGCAGGGTGGTATCGCCAGACTCGATGATCTCGACCTTCTGCAGCATCTGACGAACGATCGTCTCGATGTGCTTGTCGTTGATCTTCACGCCCTGCAAGCGATAGACTTCCTGGATTTCGGCGACCAGATATTCGGCCAGCGGCTCGATGCCGAGCACTTCCAGAATGTCGTGCGGATCGGGCGAACCACCGATCAGGTTGTCGCCACGCTTCACGTAGTCGCCTTCCTGAACGTCGATCACCTTGCTCTTGGGGATCAGATATTCGACCGGCTCGCCGCCATCCTCGGGATTGATGGCGATCTTGCGCTTCGCCTTGTAATCCTTGAGGAACTGCACGCGGCCCGAGACCTTGGCAATGATCGCATTGTCCTTGGGCTTGCGGGCTTCGAACAGCTCGGCAACGCGCGGCAGACCGCCGGTGATGTCGCGAGTCTTGGCCGCTTCGCGGCTGACACGCGCCAGCACGTCACCGGCCTGAACCTCGGCACCATCGTCGACCGACAGGGTCGCACCGACCGCCAGCATGTAGCGGGCGGCTTCACCGCTATTGTCGTCCATCAGGGTCAGGCGCGGACGCAGATCTTCCTTCGTCCGGGCGGCACCACGATGCTCGATGACGACGCGCTGGGCGATGCCGGTGGCTTCGTCGGTCTGTTCGGTCAGCGTCTTGTTGTCGATCAGGTCGACATACTTAACGATACCCGGCTTTTCCGTGATCACCGGCATGGTGAAGGGATCCCACTCGGCGAAGCGATCGCCCTTCTTCACGGCATCGCCATCTGCGAACAGGATGGTGGCGCCATAAGGCAGGCGGTGCGTTTCGCGTTCGCGACCTTCGCTGTCGATGATCGCGACTTCGCCGTTACGGGCGAGCGACAGCCGGCGACCATTCTTGTCGGTGATGGTCGGCATGTCGCGCAGCTCGATCGTGCCGTCCGACAGGGCTTCTAGGTTCGACGTTTCGTTGAAGTTCGCCGCGCCGCCGATGTGGAAGGTACGCATGGTCAGCTGCGTGCCCGGTTCACCGATCGACTGCGCCGCGATGACGCCGACGGCTTCGCCGATGTTCACCGGCGTACCACGGGCGAGGTCACGGCCGTAGCACTTGCCGCAAACGCCCATCCGGCTTTCGCAGATCAGCGGGCTGCGGATCTTCACGGCCTGCGTGCCGATCGCCTCGATCTGGGTGATCATGGCTTCGTCCAGCAGGGTGCCGATCGGGATGATGACGGTGCCATCCTTGCTGTCGACGATATCCTGCGCCGTGGTACGGCCCAGAATGCGCTCGCCCAGCGAGGCGATGACCGAACCACCCTGAACGATGGCCTTCATCTCCAGCGCCTTTTCGGTGCCGCAATCATCCTCGACGATGGTGCAGTCCTGCGACACGTCGACCAGACGGCGGGTCAGGTAACCCGAGTTCGCCGTCTTGAGCGCGGTGTCGGCCAGACCCTTACGGGCACCGTGGGTCGAGTTGAAGTACTCGAGAACGGTCAGACCTTCCTTGAAGTTCGAGATGATCGGCGTTTCGATGATCTCGCCCGACGGCTTGGCCATCAGGCCGCGCATGCCGGCCAGCTGCTTCATCTGGGCCTGCGAACCACGGGCACCCGAGTGCGCCATCATGTAGATCGAATTGATCGGCGCCAGACGGCCGGTCTTGGGATCCTTGGGCTGGGCACGGATCTCGTCCATCATGGCGTTCGCGACCTGGTCGCCGCAACGGCTCCAGGCGTCGATCACCTTGTTGTACTTTTCTTGCTGCGTGATCAGACCGTCCTGATACTGCTGCTCATAGTCAGCCACCAGCGCCTTGGTCTCGTCGACCATCGTCACCTTGCTGTCGGGGATGACCATGTCGTCCTTGCCGAAGCTGATGCCGGCCTGGAACGCGTGGCGGAAGCCCAGCGACATGATGGCGTCGGCGAACAGCACCGTGTCCTTCTGGCCGGTGTGACGATAGACCTGGTCGATGACGTCACCGATTTCCTTCTTGGTGAGAAGGCGGTTGACGACGTCGAAGGGCACCTTGTGCGACTTGGGCAGGCATTCGCCCAGCAGCATACGACCCGGCGTGGTCTCGAAGCGCTTCATATACTGCTGACCATTTTCGTCGGTCTGCGGCACGCGGCTGATGATCTTCGAGTGCAGGGTGACCGCCTTGGCATAGAGGGCCTGATGGACCTCCTGCATGTCGGACAGCAGCATGCCTTCGCCCGGCTCGCCTTCGCGTTCCATCGACAGGTAATAGATACCCAGGACCATGTCCTGCGAGGGAACGATGATCGGCTTGCCGTTGGCAGGCGACAGGATGTTGTTGGTCGACATCATCAGCACGCGCGCTTCCAGCTGGGCTTCCAGCGAGAGCGGCACGTGGACGGCCATCTGGTCACCGTCGAAGTCGGCGTTGAAGGCCGAGCAGACGAGCGGATGCAGCTGGATTGCCTTGCCTTCGATCAGCACGGGTTCGAACGCCTGGATGCCCAGACGGTGAAGCGTCGGCGCGCGGTTCAGCATGACCGGGTGCTCGCGAATGACTTCGTCGAGGATGTCCCAGACTTCCTTGCGCTCCTTCTCGACCCACTTCTTGGCCTGCTTCAGGGTCATGGACAGACCCTTGGCGTCCAGACGGGCGTAGATGAAGGGCTTGAACAGTTCGAGCGCCATCTTCTTGGGCAGGCCGCACTGGTGCAGCTTGAGTTCCGGACCGGTCACGATGACCGAACGACCCGAATAGTCGACGCGCTTGCCGAGCAGGTTCTGACGGAAGCGGCCCTGCTTGCCCTTGAGCATGTCGGACAGCGACTTGAGCGGACGCTTGTTCGCGCCGGTGATGACGCGGCCGCGACGGCCATTGTCGAACAGGGCGTCGACGGCTTCCTGCAGCATGCGCTTTTCGTTGCGGACGATGATGTCCGGCGCCCGCAGCTCCATCAGGCGCTTCAGACGGTTGTTGCGGTTGATGACGCGGCGATACAGATCGTTGAGATCCGAGGTCGCGAAGCGGCCACCGTCCAGCGGCACCAGCGGGCGCAGTTCCGGCGGGATGACCGGCACGACGTCCAGAATCATCCATTCGGGACGGTTGCCCGATTCCAGGAAGCTCTCGACGACCTTCAGCCGCTTGATGATCTTCTTGGGCTTCAGTTCCGACTTGGTGACAGCCAGTTCGTCCAGCAGCGCCTGCTTCTCGCCTTCCAGGTCGAGATCCATCAGCATCTGCTTGACGGCTTCGGCGCCGATGCCGGCCGAGAAGGCGTCCTCGCCATATTCGTCCTGCGCGTCGAGCAGTTCGTCCTCGGTCAGCAGCTGATATTTCTCCAGCGGGGTCAGGCCCGGCTCGGTGACGATATAGCTTTCGAAATAGAGGACGCGCTCAAGCTGCTTGAGCTGCATGTCGAGCAGCAGGCCGATGCGCGAGGGCAGCGACTTCAGGAACCAGATATGGGCAACCGGCGCGGCCAGTTCGATATGGCCCATGCGCTCGCGGCGGACCTTCGACACGGTCACTTCCACGCCGCACTTTTCGCAGACGATGCCCTTGTATTTCATGCGCTTGTACTTGCCGCACAGGCACTCATAGTCCTTGATCGGACCAAAGATGCGGGCGCAGAACAGGCCGTCACGCTCGGGCTTGAACGTGCGATAGTTGATGGTTTCCGGCTTCTTGATTTCGCCGAAGGACCAGCTGCGGATGCGCTCCGGGGAGGCGAGGCCAATCTGGATCTGGTCGAAGGTTTCCGGCTTCTGGATCGGATTGGCGAAGTTCGTCAGTTCGTTCATATCTCAAGTCCCTCTAGAGGGTGTAATTTTCGGGCGAAGCAGGGGAGGGGGCGCTGCCGGAGCAGCGCCCGCGCATCCCTTATTCCGCCGCAGCCGCCATGCCGTCGTCGTCAATCTCGTCCATCGCGGCGAGTTCGACGTTGAGGCCCAGCGAACGCATTTCCTTGACCAGCACGTTGAAGCTTTCGGGAATGCCGGCCTCGAACGTGTCGTCGCCCTTGACGATCGCCTCATAGACCTTGGTGCGGCCGACCACGTCGTCCGACTTCACCGTCAGCATTTCCTGCAGCGTGTAGGCGGCGCCATAGGCCTGGAGCGCCCACACTTCCATTTCACCGAAGCGCTGGCCACCGAACTGCGCCTTACCGCCCAGCGGCTGCTGGGTGACGAGCGAGTAGGGGCCGATGGAACGTGCGTGGATCTTGTCGTCGACAAGGTGGTGCAGCTTCAGGACATACTTGTAGCCAACGGTCACCTTGCGGTCGAACACGTCGCCGGTACGGCCGTCGAACAGCGAAACCTGGCCGGATTCGTCCAGGCCCGCCAGCTTCAGCATCGCCGACACGTCGGATTCGACGGCACCGTCGAACACCGGCGTCGCCATCGGCACGCCTGCACGGACATTCTGCGCCAGCTCGACGATCTGCTCGGGGCTGCGCGCCTCGATTTCGGCGACATAATTGTCGCCATAGATCGTCTTGAGCAGTTCCTTCACCGCCTCGGGGGGCTGGCCCGCCTCGGGGTTCGGATTGGCTTCACGCCATGCGTCCAGAGCCTGGCCGATCTGGGCGCCCAGGCCGCGTGCGGCCCAGCCCAGATGGGTTTCGAAGATCTGACCGACGTTCATGCGCGACGGCACGCCCAGCGGGTTCAGCACGAAGTCGACGGGGGTGCCGTCTTCCAGGAAGGGCATGTCTTCGGCCGGCAGGATGCGGCTGATGATACCCTTGTTACCGTGACGGCCGGCCATCTTGTCGCCCGGCTGCAGCTTGCGCTTCACCGCGACGAACACCTTGACCATCTTCAGCACGCCCGGGGGCAGCTCGTCGCCGCGCTGCAGCTTGTCGACGCGATCCTCGAACTTCTCGACGATCAGCTTCACCGCTTCGTCATACTGCGCCTTGACGGCTTCGATGCCGGTCTGGCGGACATCGTCCTCGACTGCGAACTTCCACCATTCGTGACGCTCGACTTCGCCCAGCAGAGCCTCGTCGATCACAACGCCCTTCTTGACGCCCTTGGGGGCGGCGGTGGCGGTCTGGCCGATCAGCATTTCCTGCAGACGGTTGAAGGTCGCACGGTTGAGGATGCCGCGTTCGTCTTCACGGTCCTTGGCGAGGCGGTCGATTTCCTCCCGCTCGATCGCCATGGCGCGTTCGTCCTTGTCGATGCCGTGACGGTTGAAGACGCGGACTTCGACGACGGTACCGGCAACGCCCGGCGGCAGACGCAGAGACGTGTCGCGCACGTCGCTCGCCTTTTCACCGAAGATCGCGCGGAGCAGCTTTTCTTCCGGGGTCATCGGCGATTCACCCTTGGGGGTGATCTTGCCGACCAGGATGTCGCCCGGCTCCACTTCGGCGCCGATGTAGACGATGCCAGCCTCGTCGAGGTTGCGCAGCGCTTCTTCACCGACGTTCGGAATGTCGCGGGTGATGTCTTCCGGCCCCAGCTTGGTGTCGCGGGCCATGACCTCGAACTCCTCGATATGGATCGAGGTGAAGACGTCATCCTTCACGATCCGCTCGGAGATCAGGATGGAGTCTTCGTAGTTGTAGCCGTTCCAGGGCATGAACGCGACGAGCACGTTGCGGCCCAGCGCCAGCTCGCCGAACTCGGTCGACGGGCCGTCGGCGATGACGTCGCCGGCCTGCACCAGTTCGCCCACCTTCACCAGCGGACGCTGGTTGATGCAGGTGTCCTGGTTGGAGCGCTGGAACTTCTGCAGCGTGTAGATGTCGACGCCGGACTGGCCGGGTTCGACATCGCCGGTGGCGCGGATCACGATACGGGTCGCGTCGACCTGGTCGATGATGCCGGCGCGCTTGGCGGCGATCGCCGCGCCCGAGTCACGGGCCACGGTGCCTTCCATGCCGGTGCCGACGAACGGCGCCTCGGCACGGACGAGCGGCACCGCCTGACGCTGCATGTTCGATCCCATGAGCGCGCGGTTGGCGTCGTCATTTTCCAGGAACGGAATGAGCGAGGCCGCGACCGACACCAGCTGCTTGGGGCTGACGTCCATCAGGGTGATGTTGTCGCGCGGCGCCATCAGGAATTCGCCGGCTTCACGGGCGGAGATCAGGTCTTCCGCCAGCGTGCCGTCGGCATTGGTTTCGGCGTTGGCCTGCGCGATCGTGTGCTTGGCTTCTTCCATCGCCGACAGATAGACGACGTCGTTGGTCACCTTGCCGTCGATCACCTTGCGGTACGGCGTTTCGATGAAGCCATATTTGTTGACGCGGCTGAAGGTGGCCAGCGAGTTGATCAGACCGATGTTCGGGCCTTCGGGCGTTTCAATCGGGCAGATGCGGCCATAATGGGTCGGGTGAACGTCGCGGACTTCGAAGCCGGCGCGCTCACGCGTCAGACCACCCGGCCCAAGGGCCGAAACGCGGCGCTTGTGGGTGACTTCCGACAGCGGGTTGGTCTGGTCCATGAACTGCGACAGCTGCGAGCTGCCGAAGAATTCACGCACCGCGGCCACGGCGGGCTTCGCGTTGATCAGGTCGTTCGGCATCACGGTCGACACGTCGACCGAGCTCATGCGTTCCTTGACCGCACGTTCCATGCGCAGCAGGCCGACGCGATACTGGTTTTCCAGCAGCTCACCGACCGAGCGGACGCGACGGTTACCGAGATTGTCGATATCGTCGATCTCGCCCTTGCCGTCCTTCAGGTTCACCAGTTCCTTGACGACCGCCAGGATGTCCTCGACGCGCAGGGTGGTGACGGTGTCCTCGGCATCGAGGTCGAGGCGCATGTTCATCTTCACGCGGCCGACCGCGGACAGGTCATAGCGTTCCGGATCGAAGAACAGGCCGGCAAACAGTGCTTCGGCGGTTTCCTTCGTCGGCGGCTCGCCGGGGCGCATGACGCGATAGATGTCGCTCAGGGCCTGGTCGCGTTCTTCGGCCTTGTCGGCCTTGAGCGTGTTGCGGATCCAGGGACCGGTGGTGACATGGTCGATGTCCAGCAGCTCCAGGCGGTCGATGCCCGCCTTGTCCAGCTTTTCGAGGTTTTCAGGCGACACTTCGTCGCCGGCCTCGATGTAGATCTCGCCGGTCTTCTCGTTGATCAGGTCATAGGCGCTGTAGCGGCCATAAACTTCCTCAGTCGGGATCAGCAGGGTGGCCAGGCCATCCTTTTCCGCCTTGTTGGCAGCGCGCGGGCTGATCTTGTGGCCGGCGGCGAACACGACTTCGCCCGACTTGGCGTCGACGATGTCGAACGCGGGCTTCAGGCCGCGCCAGGCTTCGGCGGTGTAGGGGATCTGCCAGCCGCCTTCGCCACGGACGAAGGTGACCTTGTTGTAGAACTGGCCCAGGATTTCCTCGGCGGTGAGGCCGAGCGCGTACAGCAGCGCGGTGACCGGCAGCTTGCGCTTGCGGTCGATACGCACGTTGACGATGTCCTTGGCGTCGAACTCGAAGTCGAGCCACGAACCACGGTACGGAATGACGCGGGCAGCGAACAGATATTTGCCCGACGAGTGGGTCTTGCCACGGTCATGGTCGAACAGGACGCCCGGCGAACGGTGCATCTGCGACACGATGACGCGCTCGGTGCCGTTGACGATGAAGGTGCCGTTCTGCGTCATGAGCGGCATGTCGCCCATGTACACGTCCTGCTCCTTGATATCGAGGACCGAACGGGTTTCGGTGTCGGCATCCACTTCGAACACGATCAGGCGCAGGGTGACGCGCATCGGCGCGGCATAGGTGATGCCACGCTGGCGGCATTCCTCGACGTCGAACTTCGGGTCTTCCAGCTCATAATGGACGAAGTCCATTTCGGCGGTGCCGGCGAAGTCGCGGATCGGGAAGACGCTGCGCAGGGTCTTTTCCAGGCCCGACACATAGCCGATCGCCGGGTTGGAGCGCAGGAACTGTTCGTAGCTCTCCCTTTGAACTTCGATCAGGTTCGGCATCTGCACCACTTCGTGGATGTCGCCGAACACCTTGCGGATGCGCTTCTTAGCGCCGGTGTTGATCGTTGGGAGAGCCTTGGTCGCCATGCGGTTCCTGCCTGTCGTCTGTTCGTCGTGTTTTTCCGCATTGCAGCGGAAATTCAGTCCGGATGCTCTGGAATCCGGGGTGATTCGCACCCCATATTCCACGCAAAAAAGTGCGGGCCGGGACTGTCCGATCCGCACTGTCAGCGTCTTGTTGCCCGCCAAACTCGCCCAATTCCGCCGGTTTCGTGCGCCATGCGAACCGGACCCCGAGCGATGAGGGGGACGGACCATCCCATCCGGGGAGGAGGGGAACGGACCGATTTCGAACCGCCCATATAGGAAAAGGGGGCGGCTTTGTGAAGGGGGTCAGGTGAAGAGATGCCGCTCCGCCCTGATCGCCGCGACCAGCCGGTCCAGTTCGGCGCTGCTGTTGAACAGGGCAGGCGTCACGCGCAGCACCGGTCCGGATGCGAGCCCGGCCTTGGCCACCACCAGCAGGCGATATTTGTCGAGGAACAGCTTGGCGGCCTGTTTGGCGCCATCCGGCCCCTTCATGCCGGGCAGGCGGAAACCGGTGACGGCGCCGAAGCGGCCGGCCTCCTGCGGCACCAATATCTCCAGCCCGGCGATGTCGCGAACCCGCTCGACCCAATAGTCGCGCAGCCCGACGAGATGGCGATATTTCGCCTCCAGTCCGATCGCATCCTGCACCGCGATCGCGCCCGGGATGGTCAGGCGGGCGGCGAAGTCGACCGTGCCGGTCGGGATGCGCGCGCGAATATCTTCCGGCCCATGGATGCGGTTGCCGAGCCAGGGGGAAATGTCCTGCAGCCGATCCTTGCGGATATAGATGCCGCCGGTGCCGAGCGGTGCTGCGAGCCATTTGTGCAGTGAGAAGCCGATGAAATCGGCGCCGGTGTCCTCGACAGTGAAGGGCAGGTGGCCGACGGCCTGGGCGCTGTCCAGGATCACGTCGACGCCCCGCGCCTTGGCCATGGCGACGATCGCCTTGACCGGCGGCACCAGCCCGTTGCGGTTGGACAAATGGGTGAGCAGCAGCAGCTTCGCGCGCGGCGTTTCCTTCAATATCCTGTCATAGGCCGCCAGGATATTCGCTTCCGTATGCGGCTCGGGCAAGCTGAAGCGGACGATGCGGGCGCCCCGGCTCTGCTCCAGATAGTCGCAGGCATATTGCATCTCGTCATAGTCGACATCGGCATAGATCACCGCGTCGCCGGCCTTGAGCAGCGCGTAGTTGGCGATCAGCGCATAGAGCGCCTCGGTGCCGCCGCCCGACAGCGCGATCTCCTCGGTCTGCGCGCCGAGCAGCTTGGCCACGGCTGCACGCGACCGATCCAGTTCGGCGTCGCGCGGATGGCCGGGTGCGGCATTGCGCAGGAACAGCGAATTGTTGCGGTTCACCCATTGCGAATAGGCGCGATAGCTGGCCGCCACCGGCCGGGTCATCGCGCCATAATAGGCCGCGTCGAAGGTCGCGAAATCCCGCTCCACATCATAGAGGGGGAGCAGTGCGCGCTGCGCAGCCTCGAAATCCGTCATGTCGCCGCTGAAGCTGAAAGGGGCCTCGTCGGGCCAGCCATCCGGCGGCCCGGTCGTGGCCGCAACCGCGCCGTCCAGCCCCAGGCCGACACCGAAAGTGACACCCAGGGCGCCGCCCGCCCGTCCGATAAAGCCCCGCCGCGTAACCATCTTGCCCCCGAAGAATGTCGTGATTTTATACCATAACGCAATCGCGCGTGAAATCCGCCAGCGCCGTCCGCATCAGGAGCCGGATGGCGTTACAGGTGTCACCTTCGGTGTCACGATCGGTGGCGCGGCGGGTGGGGGCGGGGCAATCCTGACCGTCTCGAACCGCTCCTTGCGCCGCACCCCGTCCAGCGAAGGCACGATGACGGCAGCGGGCGGAGAGGCTGGCGTGACAGTCGGCACGCGCTGGCGCATGCATTCGGCCTTGGTCGGGCGGGGGAACTGGCTGCAGTTCCACAGAGCGCGCTGCAATCCGTTGCCGACATAATGGATATAGGCGAAGCTCATCGCCTCAAGCTGGGCGTCGTTGAGCGGCAGGCCGGTCGGGACGGCGCCGCCGCGCCAGCCCATGATCCGGCATTCGGGCCGGCCGGCACAGAAGGTCTCGGCCAGCGCGGGCCAGCTTTCCGGCGGGCTGCTGCGATTGAGTTCGACCAGGAAGCTGCGCCCGCCCGGTGCGATCGCGATCAGCCGGACGCCGCCGATCGTCTTGCCCAGCGAGTCCGATCCGATCGCGCGTTCCGGCCTGGCGGCCAGCGCGGCGGCGGCTTCGGTCGCCAGCACCGGCGGCATGCCCGGCAGGCCGCTGCCCGGCAGGCCCTGATGCGCGGCGGACAGGCGAGCGATGCGGGCGATCAGCGGTTCGCCACCGGCTTCGCCCAGGCGGAAGGCGGGCGGCGTGCCCCACCAGCCGCGCCAGCGGAAGAACAGATGCGTGCCGACCGCTGTGATCTTGTCCAGGCTGCCGCTCCAATAGGGCACGACCCAGTCGGTATGATAATGGGTGGCATAGCCGACCGCCTTGAACACCTTGCCGGCCAGCGCGCCGCGCGCAATCTCCCGCGCCCGCGCCCAGGCGCTGGTGGATGGCGTGCGGGCCAGTGCGCCGTCGCAGGTGAAGGTGAACTGGCAGCCGGTGGTCCGTTCCTGCCCCTGGAAGACTACGCCGCAGACCGTCTTGGGGAAGGCCGGGTGGCGCACGCGGTTGAGCACGACCTGTGCCACCGCCTGCTCGCCGACCGCATCGTCGCCCGCTTCGTAAAGCTGGGCCGCCGCCAGGCAGTCGGTGGCACGGGCCAGGTCGGTTTCCGATCCGCGGAACAGGAACGGCCGGGCCGACGGATTGGGATCGCGGGAAAAGGGAATCTGGGCGTTGAGGTCGCGGGCCTGTTCGGGGCCGAGCGCGAAAATCGCGACGGGTTCGACGGCGGGCGGCGGGGTTGCGGGCCGGCGCTGGCGGGCGGCTGCAACAGCCGTCAGCCGGCGGCCCTGCGCCGCCTCGTCGCCTGCGCGCGGCCGGCTTTCCCAGCCGGCGACCGCCATGGGCAGACCGACGAACAGCAACAGCCATATCAGCCACATCGCGCGATGTGGCCGGTCAGGGAAAGTGCCGTCGATCATGCCCTAGGCTTTGTGCCGTTTATTCGGGCAGGAAGTCGGGCACCGAAAGATAGCGTTCGCCGGTGTCATAATTGAAGCCCAGAACGCGGCTGCCTGCGGGCAGTTCCTTCAGCTTCTGCGCGATTGCGGCGAGCGTGGCGCCCGACGAGATGCCGACCAGCATGCCTTCCTGGCTGGCGGCGCGACGGGCATAGTCCTTCGCATCGGCCGGATCGACCTGGATCACGCCATCGAGAATCTGGGTGTGCAGGTTCGCCGGGATGAAGCCCGCGCCAATGCCCTGGATCGGGTGCGGGCCGGGCTGGCCGCCGCTGATGACCGGCGACAGGGTCGGCTCGACCGCATAGACTTTGAGGTTCGGCCACTGCTTCTTCAGCACCTCGGCAGTGCCGGTGATATGGCCGCCCGTACCCACGCCGCTGATCAGCACGTCGATCGGCGCATCGGCGAAATCGGCGATGATTTCCTGCGCGGTGGTGCGGACATGCACGTCGATATTGGCAGGATTCTCGAACTGCTGCGGCATCCAGCTGTCGGGCGTCTGCGACACCAGTTCCAGCGCCCGTTCGATCGCGCCCTTCATGCCCTTTTCGCGCGGGGTCAGGTCGAAACTGGCGCCATAGGCCAGCATCAGCCGGCGGCGTTCGATCGACATGCTTTCGGGCATGACCAGGATCAGCTTGTAACCCTTGACCGCGGCGACCATGGCCAGGCCCACGCCGGTATTGCCAGACGTCGGCTCGATGATCGTGCCGCCCGGCTTCAGATCGCCCGATGCCTCGGCCGCCTCGATCATGGCCAGCGCGATGCGGTCCTTGATCGATCCGCCGGGGTTCGACCGTTCCGACTTGATCCACACTTCGGTGCCTTCAGGGGCGTCCCCGAACAGCCGGTTGACCCGGACATGGGGAGTATTGCCGATGGTATCGAGAATAGTGGCAGCTTTCATTGGGCCGTCTCCTGGCTGATGTCCGCCTCCCTTAAGTCGGGTGGGTCGAAAGTGCGTGCAAGGCGCAGTTCGGGAAAGAGCCGCGCCCAGAATATCGTGACGAGAATGGCGCCCACGCCACCCCCGATGACCGCAGCGATAGGCCCAACGAGCGCCGCAAGGAAGCCCGATTCCGCTTCTCCCAATTCATTGGAAGCGGAAATGGTCAGTTGCGACAGGCTGGAGACGCGGCCGCGCATGGCGTCGGGCGTGTGCAACTGCACCAGCGACTGGCGCACGAACACCGACACCATGTCGGCGCCGCCCAGGACGATCAGCGCGGCGATGCCAGCCTCCACCGCGATGTCGCGCGGCAGGAAGGCGGTGCAACCGAAGGCAATGGTGGCCAGGCCGAACAGGATGACCGCCGCCAGCATCTTGAGGCCGACCTGCGTCTTCATCGGGCGGAACGAGAACCAGAGCGCGGTCAGCGCCGCGCCGATCCCCGGCGCGATCGCCAGATGACCATAGCCGGTCGACCCGACATGCAGGATGTCGCGGGCATAGACGGGCAGCAGCGCGGTGGCGCCGGCGAGCAGCACCGCGAACAGGTCCAGCGTGATCGTCGCCAGCACCAGCCGGTTGCTCTTGAGGTAGGTGAAGCCGTCGATCATCTGGCGGATGGGATGGCGGCCCTGCTGGCGTGGCGGCTGGGGCACCGGGCCGATCATCATCATTGATATCAGGCCGACGCCGAACAAGGCCGCTGACAGCGCATAGGCGGCCCAGGGTTCGATCGCATAGGCATAGCCGCCCACCGCCTTGCCGAGGATGTCGCCGGTCTGCCAGGCGACCGATGACAGGGCGATGGCGGTCGGCAGCACGGCGGGCGGCACCAGATTGGGTGCCAATGCCCCATAGGCCGGCCCGTTGAACGCGCGGGCGATGCCGACGATGACTGCGATACCGAAGATCAGCGGCAGGCTGACCCAGCCTTCATAGGTGGCAAAGGCCAGCACGGCTGCGGCGAGCATCAGCAGCGCCAGCGTCAGCCGGGTGATGATCCGCCGGTCGAAATGATCGGCCACCCAGCCGGTCACCGGCGTCAGGAAGAAGAGCGGCAGAAACTGCGCCAGGCCGATGAGGCCAAGCTGCGCCGATGCCTCGCCCGTGCTCATCGTCTCCCGCGCGACATTATAGGCCTGCCAGGCGAGCAGGATCATCATGCTGTACTGCGCCAGCGTGGCGCAGAAACGGCCGACCAGATAGGCGCGGAAATTGCCGAAATGGAGCGGGTGGGGCGCGGCTGCAGAGGAAGACATGGCCGCGCTCTAGCCTTATCCCGTGGCGGATAGCAACGGGCCGGACATAATCGACCGGCCCCTTCCTATCCTTATTTGAACAGGCTGCCCAATATGCCGCGCACCAGCTGGCCGGCGATGCCGCCGCCCGAGGATCTGCGGCTCGATCCGCCGAATACGGCGCGGCCCAGTTCATTGGCGACCTGGCGGCCGACAGAGGAGGCGGCGGAGCGGGTCGCCGACTGCACCGCCTTGTCGAAGCCGCTGGGCTTGGCCGCCTCGTGTGCGGCGGCGGCGTCGCGACGGGCCTGCTCCTTCAACTCCTGTTCGCGCTGCTTGGCCTCGACCTTGGCCTGGGCGGCGGCGGCCTTGTCGGCTTCGGCCTTGGCCTTGGCCGCCTGCGCGGCGGCAGCGGCGGCCTGGCCGCGCGCAGCCAGGATTTCCTCGGCGGACTCGCGGTCGACGGCGGTGTCATATTTGCCCTCGCAGGGCGAGATCGACTGGATGATCGCCCGCTCCTTGGCATCGACCGGACCCAGACGTGACCGGGGCGGGGCGATCAGCGTGCGCTGGACCACGCCCGGCGCACCATCTTCCTGCAACAGCGATACCAAAGCTTCACCGGTCTTGACTTCGGTGATCGCGGTTTCGATGTCGAGATCGGGGTTGATGCGGAAGGTGTCGGCCGCGGCCTTGATCGCCTTCTGGTCGCGCGGGGTGAAGGCGCGCAGCGCATGCTGGACCCGGTTGCCGAGCTGGCCGGCAATGGCTTCGGGAATGTCGATCGGGTTCTGGGTCACAAAATAGACGCCGACGCCCTTGGAGCGGATCAGGCGCACGACCTGCTCGATCTTGTCCTGCAATGCCGCTGGCGCGTCGTCGAACAGCAGATGGGCCTCGTCGAAGAAGAAGACCAGCACCGGCTTTTCGGGGTCGCCCACTTCGGGCAACGTCTCGAACAATTCGCTCAGCAGCCAGAGCAGGAAGGTGGCGTAGAGCTTTGGGCTCTGCATCAGCTTGTCGGCGGCAAGGATGTTCACATAGCCGCGCCCCTTGTCATCCACCTTCAGGAAGTCGTGGATGTCGAGCGCGGGCTCGCCGAAGAAATGGTCGCCGCCCTGGGTTTCGAGCTGGAGCAACTGGCGCTGGATCGCGCCGACGCTGGCCTTGGTCACATTGCCGAAGCGGGCCGAGAGCGTATCGGCATTTTCCGCGCAATAGGCGAGCATCGCCTGCAGATCGCCCAGGTCGAGCAGCAGCAGCCCTTCCTCGTCAGCATATTTGAAGGCGATGTTGAGCACGCCTTCCTGCGTGTCGTTAAGGCCCATCAGCCGGGCCAGCAGCAGCGGCCCCATCTCGCTGACCGTGGTGCGGATCGCATGGCCCTGTTCGCCGTAAAGATCCCAGAAGATCGCGGGATTGTCGGCATAGCTGTAATCGGCGATGCCGATTTCCTTGGCGCGCGACACCAGTTTGTCGGCATTCTTGGCGGTCGGCGAACCGGCCATTGAAATGCCCGACAGGTCGCCCTTCACATCGGCCACGAACACCGGGACGCCAAGCGCGGAGAAGCTTTCGGCGATGCCCTGCAACGTCACCGTCTTGCCGGTGCCGGTCGCGCCGGCGATCAGGCCGTGGCGATTGGCCCGGCGCAGGTTCAGATATTGGGGGATGCCGCCGTCCTTTTCGGGCGCGCCCAGACCAAGGAAGATGCCGTCGCTCATGGGCTTATGCTCCTCAAAAACGGGTCGGGCCGCGCCCGCCGGACTGTCTGCTCCTTCTTAGAAGGGAGGCAGGCAATCCGGCAAGCGCGGCCCGTAACGATTGTCGCTTTCGCTGACTTACTTGTCGCGCAGGCGGATGGGCAGGAACAACGGCGCCTGGCCGCGACGCAGCACCTGCAGCAGGATGGCGTTGCGACCCTGGGCCGACACCGCCTTCACCTGTGCGTCCAGATCCGCCTGGGTCAGCACCGGCCGGTTGTTGGCCGACAGGATCACGTCGCCGCGACGCAGGCCCTTGGCGCCGGCGTCGGTCGACCCGTCGACGGCGGTGATGACGATGCCGCGGGTGTCGCCGGCAACGCCCAACTGGCGGGTGATGCTGGGGGTCAGCGGGATGGCGGAGATGCCCAGCGACTTCTGGGCCGCCTGGGTGTCGCTGCCCTGGTCGCCCTGCTGGCTGAAATCATCATCCTGCTGCTGGGCGAAGTTATTGAGTTCGTCTTCGCTGGGGCGCTCACCCACGATCGCGTTCAGGGTCATGCGCTGGCCGTTGCGCAGCAGCACGATCGGCACGCTCGACCCGATCTTGCTGTTGGCGACGATCGACGACAGATTCTGGTCCGGCGTCACTTCCTGACCGGCGACGCTGACGATCACATCGCCTGCCTTGATGCCGGCCTTTTCGGCGCCCTTGCCAGGCTCGACGCCCTGCACGAACTCGCCGCGATTCTTGGCAAGGCCCAGCGAGTCCGCCATATCCTCGCCCAGCGGGCTGATCTGCACGCCCAGATAGCCGCGCTTGATGCTTTGGCCCTGGCGCAGCGTGTCGACGATCGGCGCCGCCTGTTCCGAGGGGATGGCGAAGCCGATGCCGACATTGCCGCCCGAGGGCGACAGGATCTGGCTGTTGATGCCGATTACATTGCCGCGCATGTCGAACATCGGGCCGCCGCTATTGCCCTGATTGATGGACGCATCGGTCTGGATGAACTTGTCATAGGTGCCGCCGGTGCCGCGATGCACGGCGGAGATGATGCCGGCAGTGACGGTGCCCGACAGGGCGAAGGGGTTGCCGATCGCGACGACCCAGTCACCCACGCGCGCCTTGGTGCTGTCGCCGAACTTGACGAAGGGCAGGGGCTTCTTCGCGTCGATCTTCAGCACGGCGAGGTCAGTAGCGGGATCGCGGCCGACCAGCTTGGCGGGATATTCTTCCTTGTTGGTCATGGTGACCGTGATGCTGTCGACGCTGGCGCCTTCCGCACCGGCCGACACGACGTGATTATTGGTCACGATATAGCCATCGGCCGAGATCAGGAAGCCCGAGCCCAGCGACTGGGCCTGACGGGTCTGCGGCTTGCCGCCGCCACCCTGGCCGAACAGGTCGCCAAAGGGCGTGCCGGCGAAGGGATTCTGCACGGTGACGCGCTGCTTGGTCGAGATATTGACCACGGCCGGCTGCAGCTTTTCGACCATGTCGGCCAGGCTGGCGGGTGCGCCGGCGGGGGCAGCGGCCTGCAGGCCTTCATTCTGGGCGGTCTGCGCGCCGACATTGGAGCTGGTCGTGACGGCGATGGCGGTGCCGCCGAGCAGCAGGGCGCCGGTGATGGCATAAGCGTAACGCACTCGTGACGGTCCTCTTCAGAAATTCGGGAGCGGGAAGGGCGGGACTCTCGGGGAGCCTTATCGATGCGCCGCCCTGCCTTAACCGATATTGAATGACACTGGTTCCGTAATGATCCTGAAACCTGCTGTTAGCGGCCCTGGAACTGCTTCAGGAACTCATTGTCCTTCGACAATACCATCGTCGTGCCGCCCGCCCGATCCGGGGCGAAGGTATAACGATAGGCCTGCATGGCGCGATAGAAGTCATAGAAATTCGCGTCCTTGCCAAAGCTTTCCGCATAGATGCGGGCGGCATTGGCGTCAGCCTCGGCGCGAATGATCTGTGCCTGCTTCAGGCCCTGGGCGCGGATCGTCAGCGCTTCCTGCTGGCGCGCGGTGCGCATGCGGGTGAAGGCGCTTTCCAGCGGCGTGCCATCGGGCAGGTCGGCGCGCTTGATCCGCACGTCGACGATCTCGGCGCCATATTGGCGGGCGACCCGGTCAAGCCCGGCCTCGATATTCTGCATCACCTGGCCGCGTTCGGGGCTGAGCAGCGCGGCGAAGGGCCGCTTGCCCAGTTCGTTGCGCAGCGCCGAGCCCAGGATCGGGCGCAGCGCGTCCGACACCTTCTCCTCGCTGCCGGCCGAAATATACATGCGCAGCGGATCGACGATGCGATAGCGGGCAAAGGCATCGACCTGCAGGCGCAACTGATCGGTCGAAAGCACCTGCTGGCGCTCCATCTCGACCGAGAGCACGCGCTTGTCGATCCAGACGATCTGGTCGAAGAAGGGCACGCGCAGGATGACGCCGGCGCCGGTCTTGCCGAAATCCTCGTTCGGGCGATAGCGGTTGATGATCTGCTTGGGCTCGCCGAAGCGGACGATCACGCCCTGCCGGGTTTCCGGCACGATGGTGACGGTGCTGCCGACCAGGATCAGCAGGATGATCGCGCCGATGGCGAGGGCGATGGGATTGCGCAAGCTCACTGGCCTTCCTCCGTCGCATTGGCAGCCGACTGGGGTGTCCCCTGGGCGCGGCGCTTGAGTTCGGGAAGGGGCAGGAAGGGGGTGACGTTGCCGCTTTCGACGATCGTCTTGTCGACGGTGGACAGGACGCCCTCCATGGTTTCGTAATACATGCGCCGGCGGGTCACGTCGGGTGCCAGCCGATATTGTTCATAGACCTTGTCGAAGGCTGCGGCTTCGCCCTGCGCCTTGGCTGTGACCTGCTGTGCGGCGGCGCGCGCCTCGTTCAGATAGGTCTGGGCGGTCTGCTGCGCGGCCGACACTTCCTTGAAGGCGTCGTTGACGGCGGCCGGCGGATCGGCCTGCTTGATCGCCACGCCCTGCACGCGAATGCCCGACTTGTAGCCGTCGAGAATCTCCTGCATCCGCTGTTCGACCTGCTGCTCGATCTCGGTGCGGCCCGCGCCCAGCGCATCGTCCAGGCTGACGCTGGCGACCACCGAGCGCATCGCGCTTTCCGCGACTTCGCGGATCGATGCATCCGGGTCGGCCAGCTGGAACAGATAGAGTTCCGGATTGCGGATGTTCCAGCGCACCGAATAGGCCAGGTCGACGATATTCTGGTCGCCGGTCAGCACCAGATTTTCGCTCTCCGCGCTGGCCGATCCGATATCGATCGTGCGGATTTCCTCGACATCGACCGTGCGCACCGCCTCGAACGGGGCGGGCAGGGTCAGGCTGATGCCGGGCGAAAGGGTGCGGCTATATTTGCCGAGCAGGGTGACGACGCCGCGTTCCTGCGGGCCGACCCGGTGGAAACTGGTCAGCACCAGCCACAGGACGACGACAATGCCGACGGCGATCGGCCACAGCGCCCGGCCGTTCGCGCGCGGCGGCAGGCCACCGAAGCCGCCGCCCTGGCCAAAGCTTTCGCGGCTCTTGCGAAGCAATTCCTCGATCGCGGAAGGGGATTTGCCGCCGGCCGGCTTGCCGGGCTGGGTCCAGGGATTGCGCGGGCCATCACTGCCCCCGCCGGACCCGTTCTTGCCCGGTCCGTCATTGCCCTCAGGCCCGTCACCCTTGCCGCCCCAGGGACCCTGGGCCATGGCGCTCGCGATGCCGGGCATCCACCCGAATAATCTTCTCATGTCATCTCTATAGGAATGGCTGCACGCGAAAAACAGTGCCCTTAACGACGATTATTGCCTAGAGGGCCCAGTCATGACCGATATCGATGATTTTGCCGCCCGCCTGAAGACGCTGACCGATGGCCGTGCCAGCGCGCCGCGGGTGAAGGATGGCGTCATGACGCTGGCGCTCGACGTGGGCGGTCTGGCACCCGAACGGCGCGATGCCGTGGCCGCCGCCATCCGCGAGGGCGGCCTGATGCTGCCGGGCGTTACCGATGTGCGCATCGCCATGACGGCCGAACGCCGCGCGCCGCGCATCATCGCCGTGGCGTCGGGCAAGGGCGGGGTGGGCAAGTCGACCCTGTCGGCCAATCTCGCCATCGCTTTGTCGCGGCTGGGGCATAAGGTCGGTCTGGTCGATGCCGACATCTACGGCCCGTCGCAGGCCCGCCTGCTCGCCAGCGAGGACCAGAAGCCGCAGGCGCGCGAGAAGCGCCTGTTCCCGGTCGAAAGCCCGCTCGGCATTCCGATGCTGTCGATGGCGCATCTGGTCGATCCGGGCAAGGCGCTGGCCTGGCGCGGGCCGATGGTCGGCAATGCGCTGGGGCAGTTGATCGATGCCGACTGGGGCGACACCGACCTGCTGGTCATCGACCTGCCGCCGGGCACTGGCGATATCCAGCTGACCATGCTCCAGAAGCACAAGCCGGCCGGTGCCGTCATCGTCTCGACGCCGCAGGATCTGGCGCTGATGGATGCGACCCGCGCGATCAGCCTGTTCGAACAGGCGCAGGTGCCGATGATCGGACTGGTCGAGAATATGGCCGGCTATGCCTGCCCGCATTGTGGCGAAGTGTCCGATCCGTTCGGCTGCGGTGGCGCGGAAGCAGCCGCGGGCGAGCTTGGCCTGTCCTTCATCGGCCGCGTTCCGCTGGCGATCGACATTCGCAAGCGCTCCGACGCGGGTGATCCGCCAGCGGCCGGCGAAGGGCCGCATGCCGATGCCTTCCGCGCTGTTGCCGAAAAGGTCGCGGCCTGGCTGGCGAAGGCGGCCTGATCAGAGGCCGAGGTGCAGGAACTGGTTGAAGGCGCTCGCGCGATAATCGCCGAACGCCTCGCCATTGCCGAAGCCGTGCCTGCGATAGAGCGTCAGCGCCGGATCGAAGGCCGCGCCGCTGCCGGTTTCCAGGCTGAGCCGGGTCATGCCGCGCTGCCGTGCCTGCCCGATGATATGGCGCAGCAGCGCCGCAGCCACGCCCCGACGCAGATGATCGGGATGGGTGCGCATCGATTTGAGTTCGCCCTGACCGCCGCCCAGATCGCGCAGCGCGACAACGCCGGCGATCTCGTCGCCATCCCAGGCGGTCCAGACGCAAATGTCGGGCCGTTGCAATCCTGACAGGTCGAGCGCGAAGACGCTTTCGGGCGGCGATTCCGCCTGCATGCCGGCCAGATGGATGGCCAATAGCGCGCGGGTCGGCGCGCCGCTCAGATCGTCTTCGCGAATATCGAACATGGGGCAGGGTCTAGCCGTGGCGCGTGCGGTGCGCCACGATCAAGTCCGCCTTATTTGACGTTGATCTCCAGCGACGGGTCGACCATCGATCGACGCGGTGCTGGCCGGGCGGCCGGCAGCGGCGCGGCGCGGGGCGCGGGCGTGTAGCTGGCGGGGATCGGTGCCGGCTGGCCCAGCATGGGCGCAGGGCGGCGTGGCGGTGCCAGCGCGATCTCATTCTGGGTGAAGGCCTGCAGTTCCCGGCCGGCCGGGATGATCGCCGTCTTGCCGGTGATGAAGCCCGCGAACACGCCGGCCGCGATCACGCCGCCGATGGTTGCGGCAGTATTGCCCTCGCCTTCCTGGCGGAAGCTGCCCTTGATCGGGATGCGGCGCCCGGCCACTTCGATATAACGCAGTTCGATATTCATCTTGCCCGACTTGCCGAACGCGCCCTTGCCGGTCAGCCAGGTCACTTCGCCCACGGCGCGGGCATTCATCGGGATGACGACATAGCCATCGACCATCACCGGGTCGGCGACCGACAGGTCGAACATCGACCCTTCCTTGGCGGTCTTGCTGGATAATTCGCTGTTCATGCGCAGCATGACGGCGGTGTTGGCGGGCAGGACCATGGCCGGACTGGCCTCGGGCGCCTGCATGACGGGCAGCGGCGCATCGGCCTGTGCCAGCAGCGGCTGGGCAGTCGCGGACATGATGGCAAGCGCGGCAATGACGACAGACTTCATAACAGACCCCCTGGATACGGCCCGTCCCCACCGGCCGGCGCGAATCGCGCATTGCCGGACCTAGCCGGATGCTGCTTAGGAATTGGTTAGGGCCGGCGCGCGCCAGGCCCCTTGTTCGCGTCATCGCCCTGCCCATATCGGGGGCCAGGACAGGAGGACCGCCATGCCGCTCACCGCCGCGCAGGATATTGCCGATCTGCTCAACGAAACCCGGACGATCGCGCTGGTCGGCATTTCCGATCGCCCCGACCGGCCGAGTTATAGTGTGATGAAGACGCTGCAGGATCATGGCTATCGGGTGCTGCCGGTCAATCCGCAGATCGCCGGCGAACATGTCCATGGCGAGTTCGTCTGGGATCGGCTGTCCGACATCGGCGTGCGGATCGACATGGTCGATATCTTCCGGCGCAGCGAGGCCGCGGGCGAGGTGGTGGACCAGGCGATCGCCGCTGGCGCCAAGTCGGTCTGGATGCAGTTGGGGGTGGTCGATGCCGATGCCGCGGCGCGGGCCGAAGCGGCAGGCCTCAAGGTCGTGATGGACTATTGCCCGGCGATCGAGATCCGGCGGCTTGGCCTTGCGCCGATCGCGGCGGATTAGCCCTAGGCAGCACGGCTCCGCGCCTCTATCAGCAAGGCCATGGCGCGGGCACCGTTGAAACGACGCAAAGACAGAGGTTTGAGCGACACAGGTGTGAGCCGTCGCACGCTGCTGGTCGGTGGCGGTGCGGCAGCCGGACTGGTTCTGGCCTGGGCGGCATGGCCGCGCAGCTATCGGCCCAATCTCAATGTCGGACCGGGCGAACAACTGTTCGACGCCTTCCTCAAGATCGACCGGGCGGGGCAGGTGATCGCCATCGTGCCGCAGACCGAAATGGGGCAGGGGGTGTCCACCATCCTGCCGCAGATTTTGGCGGACGAACTTGGCGCCGACTGGCGCACCGTCGCGGTGCAGAGCGCGCCGATCAGCCCGCTCTATGCCAACGGCTTGCTGGCGCGTGACTGGCTGGCGAGCGACTGGACCCGCGTGGCGGGAGATGCCGGCACCTGGGCGATCGACCAATATGCGACGCGCAGCGCGCTGATGCTGACCGGGGCGGGCACGTCGGTGCCGATGTTCCATGACGCCTATCGCCGGGCTGGTGCGGCGGCGCGCGTGCTGCTGTGCAAGGCGGCGGCGGCGCGCTGGGGCGTGCCCTGGGAAAGCTGCGACATCCAGAATGGCATCATCACCGACGGGGCGGAGCGCAAGCTGCGGCTGGGCGATGTAGTGGAGGATGCGGCCGGTTTCACCCTGCCCGACATCCTGCCCTATCGTCAGGGCAATGACGGTCGGCTGACCGGGCAGGATCTGCCGCGGCTCGATACCCCGTCCAAGATCGACGGCAGCCATAATTTCGCCGCCGACATCCGTTTGCCCGACATGGTCTTCGCCTCGATCCGGCAGGGGCCGATCGGCGACGCCGTGCTGAAGGATGCGCGCGATGCCGAGGCGCAGAAGGTCACCGGTTTCCTGAAACTGGTGCGCACCGAGCGCTGGATCGCGGCGGTCGGCACCAACTGGTGGGCGGCGAACCGGGCGCTCGACCTGATCGATCCCAGCTTCACCCTGCGCGGCACGCCGGTCGACAGCGGTCGCATCGATGCTGCGCTGGAGGATGCCTTTTCCGGGGATGCCGGCCGGCGTCTCTATGTGCAGGGCGATCTGCTGCCGGTGTTCGAGAAGGCGACGATCCTGGCCAGCGAATATCAGGTCGATCCCGGCCTGCACCTGGCGCTTGAGCCGATGTGCGCGACGGCGCGGGTGACGGAGGAGGGCACCGAAGTCTGGATGGCGACGCAGGCGCCCGCGCTGGCCCGCGCCGCGATCGCCGATGCGCTCGGCCTGTCGGACAGTGCGGTGACGCTCTACCCGCTCCATGCCGGCGGCGCGACCGGACGGCATATGGATTGGGAGGCGGGCGTGCAGGCCGCGCTGATCGCGCGCGATGTCGGTCGTCCGGTGCAACTGCTCTGGTCGCGGCTGGAGGATGTGATCCAGGATCGGCCGGGCGCGCCGGCCCATGCCCGCATGGCGGCCAAGCTGGGCCGTGGTGGCATGGTCGAAGGCTGGCTGGCCAAGGTCGCGTGCCCCTGTGCCATGACCCAGACCTGGTCGCGCATCGCCCATGGCAAGCTGCCGCATGAGGCTGCAGCCGAAGCGGGTGACAAGGCGACCCGGCTGGCGGTGGCCGGCATGGTGCCGCCCTATGCCATTCCGAACTGGGCGGTGGATCATTATCCCGCCGATGTTGGCCTGCCACTCGGCTTCATGCGCGGCAATGCGCATCTCCATGGCGCCTTCTTCACCGAATGCTTCCTTGACGAACTCGCCCACCTGGCGGGGATCGAGGCGATGTCGTTCCGCATCCAGATGCTGGGCGGGAACCCGCGCCTCGCCCATTGCCTCTCCACGGCGGCAGCGATGGGCGGCTGGCAGGGGGGCATTGCCGGCAGCGGGCAGGGGATCGCCGCGCATATGATGAACGGCGCCTATGCCGCCGTGATGGTCGAGGCGGGTATCGAGGGCAGCAAGCTCAGCGTCCGGCGGATGGTCGCGGCGGTGGATTGCGGCGATCAGGTCAATCCCGATATCGCGCGGCAGCAGATAGAAAGCGGGCTGATCCATGGCCTGGCGCTCGCCATGGGGGCGTCGGTGCCCTATGCCAGTGGGATGCCGACGCGCGCGATGCTGGGGCGGATGAACCTGCCGCGGCTGGGCGACATAGGAGAGATCAGCGTGGAACTGATCCGCAGCACGGCCGATCCGGCCGGCGTCACCGATCTTGGCGCACCGCTTGCCGCGCCGGCGATCGCCAATGCGCTCTTCACCGTCACCGGGCAGCGATTCCGCAGCCTGCCGATCATGGGAAATGGCTGATGCCTGGCAGCGAAGCTGACACTCGCATGCCATCGCGCGTCGGCGTGCTGCTGATCAATCTCGGTACGCCCGACGCGCCCGATGCCGCATCGGTGCGCCGTTATCTGGCGGAATTCCTGTCCGACCCGCGCGTGGTGGAAATTCCGCAGATCATCTGGCAGCCGATCCTGCGCGGCGCGGTGCTGACGACGCGGCCGAAAAAGTCGGCCCATGCCTATCAGCAGGTGTGGATGCCCGGCGGATCGCCGCTGGCGGTCTATACCCGCGAGACGGCGGAGGCGTTGCAGCAGGCGATGGGCCCGGACCTGATCGTCGACTGGGCGATGCGCTATGGCAATCCGTCGATCGCCAGCCGGCTCCAGGCGATGATGGCGCAGGGTTGCGAGCGCATCCTGCTGGCGCCGCTCTATCCGCAATATTCCGGCGCGACGACCGCGACCGCGCTGGACAAGGCCTTTGCCGCGCTGGCCGACATGCGGCTGCAACCGGCGATCCGCACCCTGCCGCCTTATTATGCCGATCCCGCCTATATCGCCGCGTTGAAAACATCGATCGACGGCCATCTGGCGCCGCTCGACTTCAGGCCCGATGCGCTGCTCGCCAGTTTCCACGGCATGCCGGAACGGACGCGGAAACTGGGCGACCCCTATTATCACCAGTCGGTGGAGACGGTCCGGCTGCTCGATGCGGCGATGGACCTGCCCGTCCATATGAGCTTCCAGTCGCGTTTCGGCCGGGCCAAATGGCTGGAACCGGAGACCGAAGCGACGCTCACCAGATTGGTGAAGGAAGGTGTCCGGAACATTGCTGTCGTGACACCCGGATTTTCGGCAGATTGTCTGGAAACCCTAGAGGAAATCGGGCTTCGCGCGAAAGAAGTTTTTTTAGCGGAAGGTGGCGAAAAATTTGCCTTTTTGCCCTGTCTAAACGCATCCCCCGAAGCTATCACCCTCTACCAGCGGCTGGTCGGCCGCGAGCTTTCAGGATGGGTGGACCAGAGGGTCTAGCACAGGAGAGGACAGGCGCATGTCGAGAGTAGCGATCGTGACCGGCGGAACCCGCGGTATCGGGGAAGCCATCAGCCTGGCACTCAAGGAAATGGGATATACGGTTGCCGCCAACTATGCCGGCAACGAGGAAAAGGCCAAGGCCTTCACCGACGCCACCGGCATTGCCAGCTTCAAATGGGATGTCGGCGATCATCAGGCCTGCCTGGACGGTTGCGCTGCGGTGGCGGAAGCGCTCGGCCCGGTCGACATCGTCGTCAACAATGCGGGCATCACCCGTGACGGCGTGCTCGCCAAGATGAGCTTCGACGACTGGAACGAAGTCATGCGCATCAACCTTGGTGGTTGCTTCAACATGGCCAAGGCGACCTTTGGCGGCATGCGCGAGCGCGGCTGGGGCCGGATCGTCAATATCGGTTCGATCAACGGCCAGGCCGGCCAATATGGCCAGGTCAATTATGCCGCCGCCAAGTCGGGCATTCACGGCTTCACCAAGGCGCTGGCGCAGGAAGGCGCCAAATATGGCGTCACCGTCAATGCGATCGCGCCCGGCTATATCGACACCGACATGGTCGCCGCCGTACCGGCCCCGGTGCTGGAAAAGATCGTCGCCAAGATCCCGGTCGGCCGTCTGGGTCAGGCGCATGAGATCGCCCGTGGCGTTGCCTTCTTCTGCAGCGACGAGGGCGGCTTCGTGACCGGCAGCACGCTGTCGATCAACGGCGGCCAGCACATGTATTGATGGCCAAGGGCGATGCTTCCGATGGCGCAGCCGCGTCCGGGGCGTCGCCCTTTGCCCCTCCGGTCAAGCGCAGCGTGACCATTGCCGGGCACCAGACCGCGATCAGCCTGGAGCCGATTTTCTGGCAGGCGCTGCGCGATGCCGCGGCCGAGGCCGAATTGCCGATCAATGCGCTGATCGCCCGCATCGACGTGACGCGGATGGCGGCCGACGATCCCCCCAATCTGGCCAGCGCGATCCGCTGCTGGCTTTTCGCCCGCGTCCGGACACAGGATTCGCCGCCGGGCTGAGCGTCTCCCGCCGCTTTCCCCTTATTGCTATAGCGTTTCTTCCGCACTTCTGCGCCGGGGCGAAATAGGCTAGGGCGCTGCGAATGAAATTGATTCGCATTATGGTCCGCTGTATCGCGGACCGGGGCTGACGGACGGAGGACGGGCAATGCTGCAGGCGGCACAGGGCAGGGCGGAGGTCTATGCGACCGATTTCGCCGATGTCGGTGACGATCGTCCGATGCCCGTTGCCAGCGGCCATGCCATCGCTGTTCCAGCCGAACGCTATGGCGCCCGGCGCGGTCCGAACCTGCCCGCCATTGCCGCCATCCTGGTCGTGCATGCGCTGCTGATCGGCGCGCTGATCCAGGTGCGCAATCATGTCGTCCGGGCGGAAGAGGCGAAGCTGACGGTGGTGAACCTGTCGCCACCCCCGCCGCCGCCCGCCGCCGAAGCGCCTCCGCCGCCGCCATCCCAACCGCAGGTCGTGGCGCCGCCGCCGATCGTCCAGACGCCGGTCCCGCCGGTGCAGATCGCCACCACGCCCGATCCGGTCCCCGCGCCATCGCCGGTCGCGGTGTCGGCCCCGCCATCGCCGCCGGCCCCTGCCGCGCCGGTCATGGCTGCCGCCGCCCCTTCGGTCGTCCAAGCCGGCGATATCGGCGCGCAGATGGTGTCGGGCAAGCCGCCCCGCTATCCGATCGACAGCCGGCGCAAGCGCGAGCAGGGCACGGTCGTTCTGGCGCTGGTGGTCGGCACCGATGGCGGCGTCGAGAGCATCGGCATCGCCCGCAGCAGCGGCTTCGCGCGACTGGATGATGCCGCGCGCGATGCGGTCAAGCATTGGCGCTGGCGCCCGATCATCCGCGACGGTCAGGCCGTGCGGGTGAAGGGCGTGGTCGAAATCCCCTTCGTCATCCGCACCGACAAGGCCTGATAGACAGCGCCTCACCGGCGCGCCTTGCGCGACCGCAGGCCCAGGCCATCCCGCCCCGGAGTATCCTTCATGCTGATCGTCATTCCCGACCTGATCGACGCCGACGGCGTCGCCCACATCCGCGCGCTCATTGATGCGGCGCAATGGGTCGATGGCAATGTCACCTCCGGCCATCAGTCGGCACTGGCCAAGCGCAACCTGCAACTGCCCGAAAGCGCGCCGGAAGCCCGCCAGGCGGGGCAGATGATCCTCGATGCACTCGGTCGATCGCCCCTGTTCATCGCCGCCGCGCTGCCGCTCAAGATCTTTCCGCCCCTGTTCAACAGCTATGCCGGGGGGCAGGCGTTCGGCACCCATGTCGACAATGCCGTGCGCATCCAGGCCGGCACCGGCTTCCGCGTCCGGTCCGACCTGTCGATCACCGTCTTCCTGGAGGAGCCGGAAAGCTATGAGGGCGGCGAGCTGACGATCGAAACCCATTTCGGTGTGCAGCAGGTGAAGCTGCCGGCGGGGCAGGCGGTGCTCTATCCCTCCTCCTCGCTGCATCGGGTCGAACCGGTGACGCAGGGCCGGCGCGTCGCCAGCTTCTTCTGGATGCAGTCGATGATCCGCGACGATGCCGCGCGCCAGATGCTGTTCGATCTCGACAGTTCGATCCAGCAACTGGCGCTTGATCGCGGCCATGACGATGCGCAGGTGATCCGCCTGACCGGCGTCTATCATAATCTGCTGCGCCGCTGGGCCGATGCCTGAGCCTGCTGTCAGCTTGTGACTATGGCTAACTGACTGGCAATTATAGCGAATCTATAGTCGTCGCGCCGTGCGTGCAGGCGCTGGCTCGCCGCACATGTCGTTCGTCGGCACTGGTTGCCCTTTGGTCGAAAGCCTGCATGCCACGCCTTGTCGCTTGGAAAAGCCGTTTGACCTCATCTGTCCGGCTCGCAATGATCCGCGCCATCCACGCGGAGGGTGCCAAGGGGGTGGCCTTCGCGACAAGACAGACCCGCGATCTGCGGGCATTCCAGTGGAGGCTATCTTGCATAGACGCGACTTCCTGGCCTTTGGCACCATGGGTGTCGGCGGGCTCGTCCTGCCGTCCTTTTTCGGCAAGGTCATTGCAGCAGAGGATCTGAACAGCGCGCTCGACGTCGGCTTCAAGAAGGGGCTGGCCGACGCCGCGATGAACGCGGCCAAGAGCGCCGGCGCCAGCTATTGCGACGTGCGCGTTGGCCGCTATCTGCGCCAGTTCGTCATCACCCGCGAAAAGAATGTCGAGAATATCGTCAACACCGAATCCACCGGTGTCGGTATCCGCGTTCTGGCCAATGGCGCCTGGGGCTTTGCCGCCACCAACGAGCTGAGCAAGGAAGCGGTTGCCAAGGCCGCGCAGCAGGCAGTCGCCATCGCCAAGGCCAATGCGCCGCAGCAGAGCGCCCCGGTCCAGCTCGCCCCGGTCAAGGGCGCGGGCGAGGTCAGCTGGAAGACGCCGATCGTCAAGAACAGCATGGCCGTGCCGATCAAGGACAAGGTCGAACTGCTGATGGGCGTGAACGCTGCCGCGATGGAGGCGGGCGCCGACTTCGTCAATTCGATCCTGTTCCTGGTCAATGAGCAGAAATATTTCGCCAGCACCGATGGCAGCTATATCGACCAGGACGTTCACCGCATCTGGGCGCCGATGACGGTCACCGCGGTCGACAAGACCAGCGGCAAGTTCCGCACGCGCGAGGGGCTGTCCTCGCCGATGGGCCTGGGCTTCGAATATCTCGATGGCGCGGCCAGCGGCAAGACCGTGCTGCCCAATGGCGTCACCGTCTATGGCAACAGCTATGACATGAAGGAAGACGCGATCGCCGCCGCCAAGCAGGCGCGCGCCAAGCTCAAGGCGCCGTCGGTCAAGCCGGGCAAATATGATCTGGTGCTCGACCCGTCGCACACCTGGCTGACCATCCACGAATCCGTCGGCCATCCGCTCGAACTGGACCGCGTGCTGGGTTATGAGGCGAACTATGCCGGCACCAGCTTCGCCACGATGGACAAGCTGCAGGCCCATTTCCAATATGGCAGCGACAAGGTGAACATCGTCGCCGACAAGGTCCAGCCCGGCAGCCTGGGCGCCGTCGCCTATGATGACGAGGGCGTGAAGACCAAGAAGTGGGATCTGATCCGCGACGGCAAGCTGGTCGGTTACCAGGCGATCCGTGACCAGGCCCATATCGAGGGCAAGAAGGAATCGGACGGCTGCGCCTATGCCGACAGCTGGTCCAATGTGCAGTTCCAGCGCATGGCCAATGTCAGCCTGGAACCGGGCAAGACCAAGCAGAGCGTCGCCGACATGATCGCAGGTGTCGAGGATGGCATCTACATCATCGGCGACGGCAGCTTCTCGATCGACCAGCAGCGCTACAACGCCCAGTTTGGCGGCCAGCTCTTCTACGAGATCAAGAACGGCAAGATCACCCAGCAGATCGAGGATGTCGCCTACCAGATCCGCACCCCGGAATTCTGGAATGCCTGCGTCGGCGTCTGCGACCAGAGCGACTATCGCCTGGGTGGCTCCTTCTTCGACGGCAAGGGCCAGCCGGCCCAGGTCTCCGCCGTGTCGCACGGGTCTTCGACCGCGCGCTTCAACGGTATCAACGTCATCAACACCGCGCGTTCGCTCGGCTGATCGCTTAGGGAGACAAGAACATGAGCATCCTTACCGAAGCGCAGGCCAAGGCCATCCTGACCAAGGTCGTCGCCCTGTCGAAGGCCGACGAGTGCACCGCGCAACTGACCGGCAAGATCCAGGGCAATATCCGCTTTGCCCGCAACGACGTGTCGACCGCGGGGCTGACCGACGATATCGAGCTGGCGGTCCAGGTTGCCTTTGGCAAGAAGGTCGGCACCGCCACCATCAACCAGTTTGACGACGCCTCGCTGGAACGGGTGGTGCGCCGGGCCGAAACGCTGGCCAATCTGGCCCCGGACAATCCGGAGTTCATGCCGGCGGTGGACAGGCAGGCTTACAAGGCCAGCCCGACCTTCGCCCAGTCGACCGCCGACATTACGCCGGAATATCGCGCCCAGGTGGCGTCGACCTCGATCAGCGCCTGCAAGTCGCAGAAGCTGATCGCGGCCGGCTATCTGGAGGATAATCAGAGCTTCGTCGCGATCGCCAACAGCAAGGGCAATTTCGGCTATCAGCGTTCGACCATGCTGGATTATACTTGCACCGTCCGTACCGAAGATGGCCGGGGTTCCGGCTGGGTCGGCACCGACACGCAGGAGGCCACCCGCTTCAAGGCGGACAGCGACATCCAGATCGCGATGCGCAAGGCATCGGCCTCGTCCGAGGCGAAGGCGCTGGAGCCGGGCAAATATACCGTGATCCTGGAACCGATGGCGGCCGCTGGCCTGATCGGCTTCATGTTCTACTTCTTCGGCGCGCGCGAGGCGGACGAGGGCCGCAGCTTCCTGTCGAAGAAGGGCGGCGGCAATAAGCTGGGCGAACAGGTGTTCGGACCGCAGGTCAATTTCTACACCGACCCGTGGGATCCGGTCGCGCCCTGCCTGCCGTGGGACGAGGATGGCCTCGCGCGCCAGCGCGTCGACATGGTCAAGGACGGCAAGGTCACCAACCTCAATTACAGCCGTTACTGGGCGAGCAAGCAGGGCAAGCCTGCAATCGGCCAGATGGGCAATATCCTGATGACCGGCGGCACCAAGACTACCGCCGATCTGGTCCGCTCGACCGAGCGCGGCGTGCTCGTCACCCGCACCTGGTATATCCGCATGGTTGATCCGCAGACCGTGCTGCTGACCGGCCTGACCCGCGACGGCACCTTCTATGTCGAGAACGGCCAGATCAAATATCCGATCAAGAATTTCCGGTTCAACGAGAGCCCGGTGATCATGCTCAACAATGTCGAAGAGCTGGGTCGCCCGGTCCGCGTGCCGCCGGACGAAGTGTCGATGAACATCGTCGTGCCGCCGATGAAGCTGCGCGACTTCACCTTCACCTCGCTCTCGGACGCGGTGTAAGGCAGGAAGCAACCCATAATCCTCCCCTGTGAAGGGGAGGTGGCTGGCCGAAGGCCAGACGGAGGGGTGTCACCCCATATCGATGGCGGGACACCCCTCCACCATTTGCTGCGCAAATGGTCCCCCTCCCCCAATGGGGGAGGATTATGCAGATTGGGCGTTCGATTAGCTTTGATGACACGCGGCGAGTTTCTTCGGTTGATGGCGGGCGGTCTGGCTGGCGCGATGCTGGCCCGTCCGCTTGCCGCCGCGGGAGGCTATGATTTCTGGTTTACGCGGCTGCGCTATGACTCGGGCGACTGGGACGTCGACCAGCGCATGCCGTCCAACCTCATCACCTCGCTGATCGATTATACGACGCTGCGGGTCGATCCGAAGGAGCATGTCATCGCCCTTTCGGACCCGAAGATGCTGACCGCGCCCTTCTGCTACATGGCGGGGCACAAGCTGGTCGAATTTTCGGAGGCCGAGCGGCGCAATTTCGAACGCTATGTCCGCAATGGCGGCTTCGTCCTGGTGGATGATTGCAACCATGACATAGACGGCCTCTTCGCTCGCTCGTTCGAGGCGCAGATGGCCAAGATTTTCGGCCCCAAGGGCTTGAAGACGCTGCCCAGGACCCACCCGGTCTATCGCAGCTTCTTCAAGTTTGACGGGCCGCCCAATACCGCGCTGGAGCTGAACGGCTGGGGCGACGATCTGGTCCACGACTATCTCAAGGGGATAGAGGTGAACGGGCGCCTGGGCGTTCTCTACAGCAACAAGGATTATGGCTGCGAGTGGGACTATGACTGGCGCAACAAGCGCTTCCTGGCCGAGGATAATACCAGGTTCGCGGTCAATATCGTGATGTACGCGCTGTCATCGTGACGCCTGCCGTCCGCCGCCTTTTCTACGTCATTCCCGCGAAGGCGGGAATCCACCTCCCAACCTCGCACCCGTGGAGAGCGTCGGAGATGGATCCCCGCCTGCGCGGGGATGACGGCATTTGCTAGGAACTATCATGACCGATATCAGCGAAGCGGAAATCCAGCAGAAACTGGCGCGCCTGGGCGAATTGCGCGGGGCGATCGGCCAGGCGATCGTGGGGCAGGGGGCCGTGGTCGAGCAGTTGCTGATCGGCCTGCTTGCCGGCGGCCATTGCCTGCTCGAAGGGGTGCCGGGCCTCGGCAAGACCTTGCTGGTCCGCTCGCTCGGCGAAGCGCTCAAGCTCGACTTCCGCCGGGTGCAGTTCACGCCGGACCTTATGCCCAGCGACATTCTCGGCACCGAATTGCTGGAGGAGGATCATGGCACCGGCCATCGCAGCTTCCGCTTCCAGCAAGGGCCTGTCTTCACCAACCTGCTGCTGGCCGACGAACTCAACCGCACCCCGCCCAAGACCCAGGCGGCGCTGCTGGAGGCGATGCAGGAGCGGACCGTCAGCTATGGCGGCACCACCTATAAGCTGCCTTCGCCCTTCTTCGTGCTGGCGACGCAAAATCCACTGGAACAGGCCGGCACCTATCCGCTGCCCGAGGCGCAGCTCGACCGCTTCCTCCTCCATATCCGGGTCGATTATCCGACCGAGCAGGAGGAGCATGACATTCTCGCCCAGACCACCGGCGCCAAGCCGGGCGCGGTGCCGGCGGTGATGCAGGGTGAGGAGGTGCTGGCGCTGCAGAAACTGGTGCGCGACGTGCATTTCGGCGAGGATCTGCTGCGCTGGGTGACGCGGATCGTGCGCGCCAGCCGTCCCGGCGAGGGCGCGCCGGACGAGATCCGCAAATATGTGAAATGGGGCGCGGGGCCACGTGCCGGCCAGTCGCTGATCCTGGCGGCCAAGGCGCGCGCCTTGCTCCAGGGCCGTCTGGCGGCGACGCGCGAGGATATCGTTGCGCTGGCCGGGCCGGTGATGCGCCACCGCCTGCTGCTGTCCTTCGCCGCCGAAGCCGAAGGCAAGAGTGCCGATGATGTCGTCGCCGCGCTTGTCCGCGCCGTGCCGCTCGGCTGATCCGGACGCGCAATCATGGCCGATTTCATCCCCCCAGACGTGCGGAGCCGGCTGAAAAGCCTGCGCCTGATCACGCGCCGGGCGGTGGGATCGCATGGGTTGGGCCTGCATCATAGTCACAGCCGGGGCGCGGGCCTCGAATTTGCGCAATATCGTGCCTATGAGCCGGGCGACGAGCTGCGCCAGATCGACTGGAAACTCTATGCTCGGTCGGACAAATTCTTTGTCCGGGAAGCTGAACGGGAAAGCCCGGTCGCGGTCTGGATCATGATGGATGCCAGCGCCTCAATGGGGCAGGCGGACGCGATCCGGTCCGATTACAGCCGTCTCGATGCAGCCAAGGGGATTGCCGCCAGCATCGCCGAACTGGCGATGCAGCAGGGCGATCGTTTCGGCTGGATGGCGCTGTCCGACGCTGGGCTGCGGCTGTTGCCGCCCGCCACCGGCCTGCGCCAGCGCGACCGGCTGCTGCTCGACATGCTGCCGCTGCGGGCCGAAGGGGGCTTTGCCGCCGAAGCGCAATTGGGGCCGGTCTGGGAACGGATCGGCGCGCATGATCTGGTGATCCTGCTCAGCGACTGTTTCGAGCCGGGCGCGATCGAGCTGGTCGAGAAATTGTCAGCCGCCGGGCGCGAGGTTCTGGTGATCGAGATGCTGACGGTCGGCGAGCGCGATTTCCCGTTCGACGGCGGTTATCGCTTCCGCGACCCGGAGACGGGCGAGGAACTGCTGGGCGACGGCGCCGCGCTGCGCGCCGAATTTCTGCGCCGCTTCGGCGAGGCACGGGCGGAACTGCATGCCCGGCTCGATGCGGTCGGCATCCGCCGCGCGACTCATGTGCTGGACGAGCCGATCGATATGCCGCTGCGCCGCCTGTTCGGCGCCCATGACGCGGCCGAATATTCATGACGCCCGCCTTGCTGCTCCCCGCCGCGCTGGCCGGCCTGCTGGCGCTGCTGATCCCGCTCGCGATCCATATCGCCCGGCGCAGCGAGCAGTTGCCGACCGATTTCGCTGCGCTGCGCTGGCTGCGGCAGAAGCCCAAGCCCCGGTCCCGGTTACGGTTCGACGAATGGCTGCTGCTTGCCATGCGCCTCGCCCTGCTGGCGCTGGTCGCGCTGTGGCTCGCCCATCCGGTGCTGTTCGGCGCGGCGAGCAAGCAGGCTTATGTGGCGCTGACGCCCGGCCTCGATCCGGCGGTGGTGAACGACAAGGCACTGGCCGATGGCAGGGCGCATTGGCTGGCCCCGGGCTATCCCCGCGTCGAACCGGGCAAGCCGATCATGACCGAGGCCATCCCGATCGGCAGTCTGGTGCGCCAACTCGACGCTGAGCTGCCGCAGGACGCGCCGCTCACCATCATCGTGCCGCAGATGATTCAGGGCGCCGATGCGGAGCGGCCGCGCCTGTCGCGCAAGGTCGACTGGCGCATCGTCCCCGGCGCGATGTCGGCGGGCAAGCCTGTGCCGGTGATGGTGCCGCGGATCGCGATCCGAGCCGATGCGAGCCATGCTGCGGGGCTGCGTTACCTCAATGCCGCCGCGCTTGCCTGGCAGCCGGCGGGCAAGTCGGCCGATGTCGACAGCGGCCCGCTCAACGCCGCACTGCCGCCGTCGGACAAGATCTTGTTCTGGATGAGCGCCGGCACTTTGCCGGAAGCGCTGCAACGCTGGATCGCGCAGGGCGGGCAGGCGATCGTCGCCTCCGATGCGCTGCTGCCCCAGGGGACGACGCCCGCGCCTCTGTGGCAGGATGATCTTGCCCGGCCGCGGGTGGAGGCGATGCCGATCGGCAAGGGCCGGCTGCTGCGCTTCACCCGCCCGTTGCAGCCCGCGCAGATGCCGCAATTGCTGGAGGCGGATTTCCCCGTCCGCCTGCGCGCGCTGATTCAACCGCCGAGCGTTGCACCACAGCGCGCCGATGCCGCCGCCTATGCGCCACTCACCGGCGGACGTGCCTATCCGCAAACGCCGGCCGACCTGCGCCCCTGGCTGGCGCTGCTGATCGCGGCGCTGCTGCTGGTCGAGCGCTGGTTCGCCACCGGCCGCAAGCGGGCGATCGCGCCATGAGTGCCGACGCCTTGCTCTCCACCTGGCTGACGCCCAGTCGCCGGCGCGTGCGGTTTGATACGCTGCTGCTCGGCCTGCCGATCCTGCTGCTGGCGGGCGCGCTGGTCTGGCGTTCCGCCGGACTGGTGCCGGCCGCCATCCTGCTGCTGCTCGGCGCTGGCCTGCTCGGCACCCTCGTCATCCGCCGCGCCCGGCGTTTCGATCAGGCCTGGCTGGTCCGCCGTCTCGATGCTAGCCGCGCCGATCTGGAGGATAGCAGTGCGCTGCTCTTCGCCGATCCGCAAGCGCTGGGGCCGCTGCAACGGCTGCAACGCGCTCGGCTCGACCAGCGGTTGGGGCAGGGCATGCCGGAGGAACTGGCGCCGGACTGGTCGCGCCGCGCGATCATCGCGCTTTGGGCCGTGGCCCTGCTCGGCATCGCGGCCCTGCTGCTCTGGCCGCGTAGCGCGACCAAGCCGGTCGTGCTCGCGCCCGCCGCCGAGGGCATCGCGGCCAAACCCGGCATCCCGCGCCTGGTCGCACAAAATCTGCGCATCATCCCGCCCGCTTATACCGGCCTGCCGCTGCGCGACGAAGCCAAGCTCGACGCCCGCGCGCCGCTCGGATCACGCCTCGAATGGACCTTCCGCTTCGATCCGCAGGCAAGCGCGCCGGCGTTGCTGCCGCTGGGCGGCGCCGCCGTGGCGCTGCGCCGTGACGGCGATCACTGGATCGCCAGCCGCACGCTGGATGCCTCCTTCCTCTACCGCGTCGATCCGGCATCCGGGCGCGGGCCGCTGCCGCCGCTGCACCGGATCGACGGCGTCGCCGATGCGCTGCCGCAGGTGAAGCTGATCGCGCCCGCCGCCAGCCTCAACATGGTGACGCCGGGCCAGCGCAGCTGGACGCCGGTCTTCGCCGCGAGCGACGATTATGGCGTCGCCGCCACCGCCCGGCTGCGCATCACCCTGGCGATTGGCGAGGGCGAGAATATCCGCTTCACCGAGCGCGAGATCGCCGTGTCCGGCACCGGCCTGGCGCGCGACCGGCGCTTCGCCCCGCGCATCGATTTCGGCGCGCTCGGCTTTTCGGCCGGTGGCGACATGGTGGTGCAGATCATCATCCGCGACAATCGCGCACCGTCGCCGCAGGAGGTGCGCGGCCCCAGCGTCATCCTGCGCTGGCCCGCGGCCAAGGCGCCCGAAAGCGGCGGCCTGCAGGGCATGGTCAACACCACTTTGCCGGCCTATTTCCGCAGCCAGCGCCAGATCATCATCGATGCCGAGGCGCTGCTGAAGCGCAAGCGCAGCCTGTCGGCCGACAAATATCTGTCGCAATCCAACGGCATCGGTAATGATCAGAAAATCCTGCGCGGCCGCTACAGCCAGTTCCTGGGCGGCGAGAGCGAAGGCGAACCCAGCCTGTCGACCGCCGATGCGGATGGCCATGGCGAGGGTGACGGCCATGATCATGGTCCGCCGGTCGCGACCCCCAATGTCTTTGGCGAGAAGGAGGATGTGCTCGCCGAATTCGGCCATCCGCACGATGAATCGCCCGCCTCCAGCCTGGCCCCGGAAACCCGCGCGATCCTGAAACAGGCGGTGGATGAGATGTGGCAGTCGGAAATGCAGTTGAAGCAGGGCCGACCGGACCTGGCCTTGCCCTTCGCCTACAAGGCGCTGCGCTTCATCAAGGAAGTGCAGCAGGCGACCCGCATCTTCCTGTCGCGGGTCGGCCCGGAACTGCCGCCGATCGATCCCGCCCGGCGCATGACCGGCAAGCGCGAGGGGATAGCCGGCCATTTCGAGCCGCTGGTCGCGGTCGAGGGCGATGACGGCCCGGCCGCCGCCGCTTGGCGCGGGCTGGCGCAAGGACCGGTGCCGCTCGACGCGCTGGAGGGCTGGGCCCGCACCAACGCCACGCGCCTGCCCGATCCCCTGGCATTGAGCGGTGCGATCGACGCGGTCCGTCGTGAACCGGGCTGCACCGCCTGTCGCGACAAGCTACGCGCGCAATTGTGGATGGCGATGGAGCGGCCGTCCGGTGGCGTGGCGCGGCGCCGCCCGGCCGACGCGACCGGCGCCCGCTATCTCGGTACGATCGGGGGACGGCCATGAACGCGCAACTCATCACAGCGCTTCTGCTGGGCGCGGCCGTGCTGGTCGGCTGGGCAAGGCTGCTGCTGTGGCAGCGCGCCGCCGGCGATCTGGGCGCACGGCCCTGGCGCCTCGCCGCCCTGCTGTTGCTCCAGCCGGTTGTCGCGCTGCTTCTCTATTTCGGGCTGTTCCCGCCCACGCTGCCGGTGGCAGGCGGCACGCTGACCGTCGCGACCCAGGGCAGTTCGCGCTTCGCCTCGGCCGGCAAGGGCGCGCATCTGGTCGCGCTGCCCGAAGCGCCGGACGTGGCGGGCGCGCAGGCGATGCCGGATCTGGCGACCGCATTGCGCCGCTATCCCGACACGCGCCGCCTGATCATCCTGGGGCAGGGCCTCGTCGCCCGCGACCGCGATGCGGCGAGGGGGCTTGCGATCGACTATACGCCGCCGGCCGCCGCCGCAGGACTGATCGCGCTAGCCCGGCCTGACCGGATCGCGCCGGGCGCAACCTTCGCCGTGGGTGGACAGGTGGCGGGCCTCTCCAAGGCGCAGGTCGAACTGCTCGATCCCGCCGGGCGCGTCACTGATGCCGCCGCTGTGGATGCCGATGGCCGCTTCAGTCTGACCGGCACCGCGCGCGCCGCCGGCACCGCCGAATTCACCCTGCGTCTGCGCCGCGCCGATGGCGGGCTGGTCGAACAGGCATTGGTGCCGCTGCGGATCGAGGGCGATGCCGCGCCGCGCTTGCTGATCCTGGCCGGGGCGCCAGGGCCGGAAGTCAAATATCTGCGCCGCTGGGCGACCGACGCCGGCTATGCCGTCACCGTCAACATGAGCGCGGGCGGCGGCATTGCGCTGGGCGACGCACCGGTGGCGATCAACGCCACCAGCCTGCGCCGCTATGACCTGCTGGTCGCCGATGACCGCGCCTGGGCCGGTCTGGGCGGCGGACGCGGCGCGGTGCTGGAAGCGGTGCGCGGCGGCATGGGCCTGCTGCTACGCGGCAGCGGCCCGGCCGACGGCGCGCTGCGCGGCCAGTGGCGCGCGCTGGGTTTCGATCTGTCCGGCGGCAATGGCGTCGCGCCGATCGCCCTGCCGGCGCCGCTGGCCGCCGATCGCGCCCGCACCCGTGCCGGCATCGGCAGCGCCGACATACCCGCGGACCTCAATATCGGCGACGACCTTTTGCCCGAAGCGACCCGCATGGACGGCGTCCCGGCCGGCCGTGACGCGGTTCCGCTGGCGCAGGACGCTGCCGGCACGCCGCTCGCCGCCTGGCGCGCGCTGGGCGCGGGTCGCGTCGCGGTCTGGACCGGCCTCGACAGCTTTGGCCTGGTGCTGAGCGGCCGGGGCGATCTTTACGGCGACTGGTGGGGGCGGATGATGACCGCCGTCGTGCGCCCGGCACCGGGGTCTGTTCCCGCCTTCACCGGCCCGGCCTGGGTCGGCGAGCGGATCAGCCTGTGCGGCCTGAAGCCCGGCGCCCGTGTCGATGGCGCGCGCTTGGCGACCGATCCGGCGACCGGCGATTGCGCCGCCTGGTGGCCCGATCGGGCGGGATGGCACCAGTTGCGCCGGGCGGATGGCGCATTCGCCGCCTTCTACATCCATCCCGCCAATGCCCTGCCGGCCTTGCGCATCGCGCAGATGCATCAGGCCATGGCCCTGCTGCAGGGCGCCGACGACAAGAGCGATCCTGCCACAGCCGCGCGCGCCGTTCCCGGCCCGTCCTGGCCCTGGCTTCTCGGTTGGCTGATCGCCAGCGCCCTGCTCTGGTGGTTCGAGCGGTCCCGGATCGGCCGCGCGGCGGCCCCGAAGTCCTAACCCGTGCCCAGCATCACCGGCCGCAGCCGCTCGCTCGTCGCCACCAGCCAGCCGACAAACTGGTCGATCCGGGCAATGCCACGCAGGTCGCGGGGCACCACCAGCCAGAAGCTGCGCTGGATATCGACCGCCTCAGGCAGCACGCGGACCAGCCCCGGCATGGCGTCGCCGATGAAGCAGGGCAATATGCCGCAGCCCGCGCCGCTGGCGATGATCTCCGCCTGGGCATTGATGCTGCTCGACCGGATCGCCGGTTCCAGCCGGGCATCGACCTCCGCCAGATAGCGTAGTTCGGGCGCATAGATCTGATCGGGGACATAGCCGACCAGCACATGGCGCAGCAGGTCGCCTTTGGCCTTCAACGGCGGCGCGCCGTCCAGATAAGCGGCCGTGGCGTAGAGGCCCAGATGATAGTCGGTCAGCTTGCGGGTGATCAGCGGGCCGGTCTTGGGCCGGGCCAGCATCACCGCGATGTCCGCCTCGCGCCGGGAGGGGTTGAGGAAGCCGCTCGACGCCACCAGGTCGATCTCGATCCGGGGATGATCGGCGGTGAAGCTGCGCAGATGGGGCGCGATCACCCGGCTGCCAAAGCCTTCCGACGCGCTCAGCCGGATCGTTCCGGCCATCTGCGCGCCGGCCGCGCTGCCGCTCCGCTGCACGCCGAGCGCCGCCGCCTCCATCCGCTCGGCCTGTTCCAGCAGGCGGGTGCCATGGTCGGTCAGCACATGGCCGGCCGGCGTATGCTCGAACAGGCGTTGCTCCAGCGCCTGCTCCAGCCGCTTGATCCGCCGCGAGATGGTCGTGGCGTCCATCCTGGTCATCGCCGCCGCCGCGCTCAGTCGCTCGGTGCGCGCCACCGCCAGGAACAGGCGCAAGTCATCCCAGTTCATCGGTGCGGCGTTTTTGCAGGATAGATATGCATATCCGTCAGCTTGCCTGCATTTATGATATCCTGCAAGGCGGGGTGAAAGCATCGTGCGGAAAAGTGGGAACCGGTTTTCCGCTTCAAACGATGCGACAAAAGAAGTTGGAGCGCGCGACTTGCGTCAGGGTGATCGCAGCGCGCTCCAAAGCATATTGGAGAGGATGGACCATGCGTATCATCGATCATGTCATCAGCGGTCAGGCCAGTGATGGGGCGGGCGACGGCGGCCGCACCAGCGACGTCTTCGACCCCAATAATGGCGGCGTGCAGGCGCAGCTGCGCCTCGGCACACAGGCCGACCTGGACGCTGCCATGGCCGCCGCACTTGCCGCCCAGCCGGCCTGGGCCGCGACCAATCCGCAGCGCCGCGCCCGCGTCATGTTCGCGTTCAAGACGCTGGTCGAACAGAATATGGACGAACTCGCCCATCTGCTCAGTTCCGAACATGGCAAGGTGATCGCCGATTCAAAGGGCGATATCCAGCGCGGGCTGGAGGTGATCGAATTCGCCTGTGGCATCCCGCATCTGCTCAAGGGCGAATATACCCAGGGCGCCGGCCCCGGCATCGACGTCTATTCGATGCGCCAGCCGCTCGGCGTGGTCGCCGGCATCACCCCGTTCAATTTCCCGGCGATGATCCCGATGTGGATGTTCGGCGTCGCTATCGCCTGCGGCAATGCCTTCATCCTGAAGCCCAGCGAGCGCGACCCCAGCGTCCCCGTGCGCCTAGCCGAACTGATGCGGGAGGCCGGCTTGCCCGACGGCGTGTTGCAGGTCGTCCATGGCGACAAGGAAATGGTCGATGCGATCCTCGATCATCCGGAGATCCGGGCGGTCAGCTTCGTCGGCTCCTCCGACATCGCCCATTATGTCTATCGCCGCGGCGTCGAGGCGGGCAAGCGCGTCCAGGCGATGGGTGGCGCCAAGAATCATGGCATCGTCATGCCCGACGCCGATCTCGACCAGGTGGTGAATGATCTTGCCGGCGCAGCCTTCGGCTCGGCCGGCGAGCGCTGCATGGCGCTGCCGGTAGTGGTGCCGGTGGGCGAGGCGACGGCGATCGCGTTGCGCGAAAAGCTGATCCCGGCGATCGACGCGCTGCGGGTCGGCGTCTCGACCGATGCCGACGCCCATTATGGCCCGGTCGTCACCGCCGCGCACAAGGCGAAGATCGAGAGCTATATCCAGATGGGCGTCGATGAAGGCGCCGAACTGGTGGTCGACGGCCGCGGCTTCACGCTGCAGGGGCATGAACAGGGCTTCTTCGTCGGCCCGACTTTGTTCGATCGGGTGACGCCGCAGATGCGCAGCTATCAGGAGGAGATTTTCGGCCCCGTGCTCCAGATGGTGCGCGCCGACAGCTTCGAGGACGCGCTGCGCCTGCCGAGCGACCATCAATATGGCAATGGCGTCGCCATCTTTACCCGCAACGGCCATGCCGCGCGCGAATTTGCCGCGCGGGTCAATGTCGGCATGGTCGGCATCAACGTGCCGATCCCGGTGCCGGTCGCCTATCACACGTTCGGCGGCTGGAAGCGCAGCGCCTTTGGCGACACCAACCAGCATGGCATGGAAGGGGTGAAATTCTTCACCAAGGTGAAGACCGTCACCCAGCGCTGGCCCGACGGCGGCGCGACTGGCGACAGCGCCTTCGTCATCCCGACCATGGGGTGATGGGAAGCGGGGAGGCGATGAAGCCTCCCCGGACAGGACGCTGCAGGTTGACGCTGCATGCCCCCGTCGCGCTAATGGGTGCCGGATCAAGTCCGGCATGACGAATGGAAAAAAATGAGACAAACCCCATGACCCAGTTCGACCTCACCGACGAGCAGCGCGCCGTGCAGGAACTGGCGCAGCGCTTCACCGCCGATGCGATCACGCCCCATGCGGCCAGGTGGGACGAGGATCATCATTTCCCCCGCGACACCATCCGCCAGGCCGCCGAACTGGGCTTTGGCGCCATCTATGTGTCGGAAGAGAGCGGGGGCATCGGTCTTGGCCGGCTTGAATCCGCGCTCATCATGGAAGCGATGGCCTATGGCTGCCCCTCCACCTCGGCCTTCATCTCGATCCACAATATGGCGGCCTGGATGATCGACCGCTTCGGCGACGATGCGGTGAAACAGCGCTATCTCCCGTCGCTCGTCACCTGCGAGACGATTGCCTCCTACTGCCTGACCGAACCGTCCGCCGGCTCCGACGCGGCGTCGCTGCGCACCCGCGCGATGCGGGACGGCGACCATTATGTCGTCACCGGTTCCAAGGCGTTCATTTCGGGCGGCGGCGAAAATGACATCTATGTCGTGATGGTCCGCACCGGCGAGGATGGCCCCAAGGGCATCAGCTGCCTGGTGATCGAAAAGGACATGGAAGGCGTCAGCTTCGGCGCGCAGGAGCGCAAGCTCGGCTGGCATTCGCAGCCCACCGCCCAGGTCAATTTCGACGGCGTCCGCGTGCCGGTCGCCAACCGGGTCGGGGTAGAGGGGCAGGGCTTTGCCATCGCCATGGCCGGGCTTGATGGCGGCCGTCTCAACATCGGTGCCTGCTCGCTCGGTGGTGCCCAGCGTGCGCTGGACGAGGCGGTCGGCTATACCCGCGACCGGCGTCAGTTCGACCGCGCCATCGCCGATTTCCAGAATACGCAGTTCACCCTGGCCGACATGGAGACCGAGCTTCAGGCCGCCCGCGCGCTGCTCTATCTCGCCGCCGCCAAGGTGAGCGAAGGCGCACCCGACAAGACCAAATTCGCCGCCATGGCCAAGCGTTTCGCGACCGACACCGGATCGGCCGTGGCCGACCGCGCGCTGCAGCTGCATGGCGGCTATGGCTATCTGATGGACTATCCGGTCGAGCGCATCTGGCGCGATCTGCGGGTCCACCGCATCCTGGAGGGCACGAACGAGATCATGCGCATGATCACCGCCCGCGAACTGCTCAAGGCCTGAAGGGGACGACCATGACCGACGACGTGCTGATTGCGGTGGAGGGCGGCGTCGGCCGCCTGCGGTTGAACCGGCCCAAGGCGATCCATGCCCTGACCCGCGCCATGTGCGCGACCATGACCGATGCGCTGCTCGCCTGGCAGGATGATCCGACGATCCGCGCGGTGATGATCGACCATGCCGAAGGGCGCGGCTTCTGTGCCGGCGGCGACATCCGCCTGATCGCGGAAAGCGCGGCCGGCGACAATCTGGCGGCACGCGATTTCTTCGCGACCGAATATCGCCTGAACCATCTGCTCTTCACCTATGGGAAACCGGTGATCGCCTTCATGGACGGCATCACCATGGGCGGCGGCGTCGGCATCGCCCAGCCGGCGCGCTATCGCGTCGCGACCGAACGCACCGTCTATGCCATGCCGGAAACCGGCATCGGCCTGTTCCCCGATGTCGGCGGCGGCTGGTATCTTTCCCGCCTGCCGGGCCGGTCGGGCCGCTATCTCGCCGTCACCGGCGCGCGCATCGACGGCGCGGACGCGATCGCGCTCGACCTTGCCACCGACTATCTGCCGAGCGACCGGCTGGAGGAGGCGAAGGCCGTGATCATCGCCGACCCGTCCGATATCGGCGCCGCGCTCGCGCGCTTCGCCGCTATGCCGCCCGACAGCCATTTCGCCAACCGCCTGCCGGACATCGACCGGCTGTTCGCCAGCGACCGGCTGGAGGATATCTATGCCGCCTTGCGCGCCGACGGATCGGACTGGGCGCAGGCGCAGCTTGCCGCGCTCGACACCAAATCGCCCCAGACGATGAAGGTCGCGCTGCGGCAACTGGCGCAGGCCAGCCGCCTGACCCGCTTCGTCGACAATATGGCGATGGAATATGATCTCGCCTGCCGCATCATCGCCCGGCCCGACATTGTCGAAGGCGTGCGCGCGCTGATCGTCGACAAGGACAACCAGCCGCGCTGGAATCCGCCGACGGTGGAGGCGGTGACCGACCAGCTGGTCGACGCGATCTTCGCGCCGCTGCCGGACGGCGAGCGCTGGACCCCGCTGCCCCAGGCGGCGGTCGACGCCTGAGAATGTATTTGGAAATGCGCCGTTGGCGCATCCGCACCAGCCCGCACCCCCACCCGACCACCCATCAGGGTACCATGTCTGGGCGGTCGGGTGGGGGTGCGGGCTGGTGCCGCATCGAAAATGCGCTCTTCCGCGCATTTTCCAGACAGGTTCTGATAGAATAATAGGAGAGGACAGACATGAGCAGCATCGGCTTCATCGGCCTTGGCAATATGGGCGGCGGCATGGCCGCCAATCTGGTGAAGGCGGGGCATGACGTCACCGCCTTCGACCTGTCCGAAGCCGCGCTGGCCCGCGCCGAGGCGGCCGGTTGCACCCGCGCCGCGTCCGCCGCGGAAGCCGTTAAAGCTGTCAACATCGTTGTCACCATGCTGCCCGCCGGCAAGCATGTCCGCGCCGTCTATGGCGAGCAATTGCTGGGTGCGGTCGGGCCGGACACGCTGCTGATCGATTGCTCGACCATCGATGTCGCATCGGCCCGCGCCGTCATCGAACAGGCGGCCGAGCATGGCCTCGCCATGGTCGATGCGCCGGTGTCGGGCGGCATCGCGGCGGCCAATGGCGGCACCTTGACCTTCATGGTCGGCGGCGAGGATGCCGCCTTCGCCCGCGCCGAACCGATCTTGCAGGCGATGGGCAAGGCGGTGATCCATGCCGGCGCGGCGGGCGCGGGGCAGGCGGCGAAGATCGTCAACAACATGCTGCTGGGCGCCACCATGGTCGCCACCTGCGAAGCCTTCGCCCTCGCCGAAAAGCTGGGTCTCGATCTCCAGACCTTCTTCGACATCTCGTCCAAGGCGTCGGGGCAGAGCTGGTCGATGACCAGCTATTGCCCGGTACCCGGCGTCGGTCCGGAAACGCCGGCCGACCGCGACTATGAAGGCGGTTTCGCCAATGCGCTGATGCTCAAGGATCTGAAACTCGCGGTGGAGGCCGCCCATGGCGTCGACGCCAGCGTGCCGATGGGCGCGGCGGCGGAATCGCTCTATCAGGCGCTGGTCAATGCCGGCGCCGGGGGCAAGGATTTCTCGTCCATGATCCGCTTCCTCAAGGGCGCGGCGGCCTAACATCCCTGACTTGACCGCAACCACATATGATCTACTGTGTATCATATGTGGTTGCGCGATCGCTCCTGCGCGCGTGACGGCAGCATGGGAGAGAGATGATGGTGGCACTGGAGGCGCGCGATTATTTTACCGATCGCGGCATATTGCAGGATCCCTATGCCTTTTTCGAGGCGGTCCGGGCACATGGCCCGGTCTATCAGCCGCCGGGACGGGACTATCTGATCGTCACGGGCTTTGACGAAACGCTCGAAGTCCTCGCCAATGCCCAGGATTTTTCCGCCGTCAACGCGCTGCAGGGGGCCGCGGCGCCCTTGCCCTTTGACCCGCAAGGCAGCGACATCAGCGCGCAGCTTGAAGCGCATCGGCCCGATTTTCCCGGCGGCACGATGCTGGTCGGGCTGGACGACATGCCCCACACAATGCTGCGCGGGCTGGTCAACCGGCTGTTCACCCCGTCCCGCCTCAAGGCGAACGAGCGCTTCATATCGGACTATTCGGACCATCTGGTGCGCCAGGCGGTGGCGCGGGGGCGGACCGAACTGATCCGGGACATCGCCACGCCCTTCGTCACGTTGGTGATCGCCGATCTGCTGGGCGTGCCGGCGGAGGATCGCCAGCGCTTCATGGATGTGATCGATGCGGCGCCGCCGCCCGGCAGCCTGGACGCGGCGGACAATGACTATGCGGGGGAGGGGCATCCGCTGATCGTCATGGGTTCCTATTTCGCCGCCTATGTCGAGGATCGGCGGCGTCATCCGCGCGAGGATATATTGACCGAGCTGGCGCTGGCCAAATATGCCGACGGGACCACGCCCAGCGTGGCGGAGATCGTCAATCTCGCCACCTTCCTGTTCGGCGCCGGGCAGGACACCAGCGCCAAGCTGCTGGGCAACGCCATGCGCCATATTGTCGATCAGCCGGGGCTACAGGACCAATTGCGCGCCGACCCGGCGCTGATCCCGGCCTTGATCGAGGAAGTGCTGCGGATCGAGGGATCGAGCAAGCAGACGGCGCGGGTCGCGCGGCGCGATACCCGGATCGGCGATCGGCTGGTGCCGGCGGGTACCTGCATATTGCTGGCACTGGCGGCGGCCAATCGCGATCCTGCGCGCTGGGACGCGCCGGCAGAGTTGCAACTGGATCGCCCCCGCATCCGCGAGCATGTCGCCTTCGGCCGGGGCAAGCATGTCTGCGCCGGCGCGCCGCTCGCCCGTGTCGAGGTGCGGATCATCCTGGAGAAGTTTCTGGAGCATAGCAGCGCGATCGAACTCGACCCGACCCGCCATGGCCCGCCCGGTGCCCGCGACCTGCATTTCGAGCCGAGCTTCATCATTCGCGGGCTGGCCGACCTGCACCTGATACTGACGCCATCGACCACCGCATTGGCCGATCGGGGTGAGGCGGGCGCTTTCCCCGTTGCAGGGCAGACGCCGCAAGCGCAGGTGGAACCACAGGACGAAATGCTGTCGACCACGCACACGAAGATCGGCGTGCTGCTGGCCGATCCGCAGACGCGCAGCCTGCTCGATCGCTATTTTCCCGGCGTGGCGGATGACCAGCGCATTGCGATGGCAAGGGGCATGACGCTCCGCGCGATCCAGCCCTTTGCCCCGTCGCAGTTCACCGATGCGGCGCTCGACGCGCTGGACGCGGATCTGGCGGCGCTCGCCGCATGAGGCGGCGGCGCGGGTCGATGGCCCGCGCCGCTCCAGTGTCAGTTATTGACGAAGGTCAGCGTGGCGATGTTGTAGAGCGTCGCCACCTTGGCGCCGCGCAGGCTGAGGTCGCCCTTTTCCTCCTGCGTCGCGGTCAGGATATAGCGGCCCTTTTCCCTGATCGGCAGGGTCACGCGGCCCTGGGCGTCGGTGACGAAGCCCTTCGACCATTTGTCGGGCGAGATCGCGGTTACCTTGACCCCGGCCAGCGGCTTGCCGTCGCGGACCAGCGTGAAGCTGTTGGCGCCCGCAGCGGTCGGCACGATTTCCAGCGGCATCCCGGCCTTGGCCTCGCTGCGGCCGGCGCGCGCATAATAGATCACGCCTTCCTTCTTGCCTTCCTCGCCCCAGGGATCGAACACGCTGTCGTCGATCACGCGCACGTCGCCGGCAGGCACGGCGACTTCGATATAGCCGGCCTTGCGCACCTGCGCGGCGGGGGAGGCGGGCACCAGCTTGGGCGCCTTGAGCTTCTCGAACTCGGGATCGCCACCCTCGGGCAGCGGATCGCCCGGTTCGCCCAGATAGATGCGCGCCGGGCCGGCGCCGTCCCGTTCGACCCACACTTCATGCGCCTGCGCCATTGCGGGCAGGCAGGCGATCGCCAGCAGCGCACTAGTCCATTTCAGCATAGTCTCTCTCCTCAGAAACGGAAGCCGACCGTGCCCATGACGTTGCGCGGCGCGCCCATGAAGCAGTCGCCACGCGCCAGACAGGACGCGTAGAATTTCTTGTTGAGCAGGTTGGTCGCATTGAGCGCGAAGCGCCAGTCCTGCCAGGTGATTTCCGCCAGCGCATCGACGGTGGTGCGCGACGGCGTGACGATCGACCAGATCGCGCTGGTCGACACGCTCTTGCCGCTATAGACAACGCCGCCGCCCAGGCGCAGCTGCGCCTCGTCGGCCAGGCCGAAGGTCTTGGTGGACCAGAGCGACGCGGTGTGGCGTGGCATATAGTCGAGGCTGGTGTTGGTTTCCGACTTCAGCTTCGAATAGCCATAATTGGCCAGCAGTTCGAAATTGCCGGGCAGGGTGTGGCTCGCCTCGATCTCGAAGCCCTTGGTGTTGAGCACGCCCGACTGTTCGGTGCCGCCAGCTGCGAGATAGAGGACGCGGTTGCGCTCCTTGATCTTGAACACGGTGGCGGTGACCAGGGTGCTGGGGGCGGGCTGCCACTTCACGCCGGCTTCATATTGGGTGCCGGTCTGCGGCTTGTAGGCATCGCCATAGCTGCCATCGCCATTGTCGATCCGGCCGGCGACCGGCAGGAAGCTTTCGGTGTAGCTGAAGAAGGGCGAGATGCCGGCACCGATTTCGCCGATGATGCCGGCGCGGAAGGTGGTGGCGTTGTCCTTCTGGCCCGAAGAGCCGGTCACGCGATCGCGGCGGGCGCCCAGCACGACCGATACCCGGTCATAGAAGCGGATCTGGTCCTGGACATAGACGCCCAACTGCTTCTGGCTGTCGCTGGTGAAGGGGCCAGTCGGATCATAGGTCGCCAGCGCATCATAATCGATGTCGTAAAGGTCGACCAGTTCATAGCCGCCGGCATAACGCTTGGACACCTTGTTCCAGCTATAGTCGATGCCTACCAGCAGCTTGTGCTCGATATTGGCGCCGGTGTTGAAATTGAACTGGACGTTGTTGTCGGTCGAAAAGACGTTCATCCGCGCGTCGCTGGCGTCGGCTGTCAGCGCGATGGTGCGCCCGTCGGTGCCATAGACCGAGAAGGGATCCTGCGGGTTGGTATAGCTGTCGGCATAATGGGTGTTATATTCGAGGTCGCTGTCGATATAGCGCGCCTTGAGGCTCAGCTTCACATTGTCGGAGAAGCGGTGGGTGATCGAGCCGCCACCCTGCAGCGACCGGCCATCATAGCGATCCCAGCCGGCCTTGCCGACGAAGGTGTAGCGATCGAGCTGCTCGCCCGCGACATTGTTGGGCATGAAGGTGCCGACGATCGGCAGGAACTGCGACGTCGAGCCGGTATCATCCTCCTGATACAGGCCGGTCAGCACGATGTCGGTATCCGGCGTCGGCTGCCAGCGGATCGAGGGCGCGAACATCACGCGGTCGTCGGGGACATGGTCGACATAGGTGTCGGCGTCGCGGACGCGGCCGACGAAGCGCACTGCCAGATTGTCGGCCAGCGCGACATTGACGTCGCCCATCGCCTCCTTGCGGTCATAGCTGCCATAGACGAGGTTGAGTTCGCCGCGCGTGGTGAAATCGGGCGTCTTGCTGACCAGGTTGACCAGGCCGCCGATCGACCCCTGGCCGAACAGCACCGATGCCGGGCCGCGCAGGATTTCCACGCGCGAGAAATTATAGGGGTCGGACGTAATCGACGCATAATAGCTGAAGATGTCGCGCATGCCGTCGCGGAACTGCAGCGCGTCCAGGCCACGGACGTTGAAGCCATCGACGCGGGTATCGCGGCCATAGGGGTTGGCCAGCACGCCGGCGGCATATTTCACCGTGTCGCTGATGCTGATCGCGCCCTGCGACAGATATTGTTCGGACGTGATGACCTTGATCGGCTGGGGCAGTTCGACCAGCGCCGTATCGGTCTTGGACCCGGTGGTCGCGGCGGTGACGACGATGCTGTCTTCGTCAGTGCGGGGGGCGTCCGCAGCGGCCGCCTCTGCCGACCAGGCAGTGCCATGGCACAGCGCGATCAGGGCCGCGCCGCTCAATGCGATGAACTTCTTCATATGGGATCCCCCGTGACTCGTTTATGGGGCGCCCATAGCGATATTGATATTCGTTCGCAATTCTGTTGACTTGCATTTGCGAGAAGCCTGTTGCGCAAATGCAACCGGCCGCCCCAGACGGAGCGGCCGTGTGCTGATTGGAAACCGGCTGTGGCCTTATAATTCTTCGGGCCAGTAGAGCCGCATGGGGTTGTCGATCAGCAGCTTGCGCTGCAATTCCACCGTCGGGGCGATGCGCGGGATCATGTCGACCAGATGGCCGTCGTCGGGGATCACATCCTGCATGTTCGGGTGCGGCCAGTCGGTGCCCCACAACACGCGATCCTGATAATCGGCGACCAGCGGCGCGACCGCTTCGGCAAAGGCGTTCCACGGATCGCCCGTTGGATCGAGCCGATCCGGGCAGGTCGCCTTGAACCAGATGTCGTCACGGCTGTCGAGGAAGGCGCGGAACGCCTTCATGTCGGCGCCATCCGGCCCCTGGGTCACGTCCGGGCGGCCCATATGGTCGATCACCAGCGGCACCGGGATTGCGTCCATGAAGGGGCGCAGTTCTTCGAGAATGTCGGCCTCGAAATAGATGACGACATGCCAGCCCTTGGGCAGGCGCCTGGCCACTTCGAGGAACTTGTCCTTGGGCGCGTCATCGACCAGGCGCTTCAAAAAATTGAAGCGGATGCCGCGCATTCCGCCCTCATGCAGGGCAGCGAGATCGGCCTCCGAAATGGCCGGATCGACCACGGCGACGCCGCGCGCCTTCCCGTTCGACTTGGTGATGGCATCCAGCGTCGCGGCATTGTCTGTGCCGTGGCAGCTTGCCTGGACGATGACGTTGCGGGCGAAGCCCAGATGGTCGCGCAGCGCGAACAGCATGTCCGGACCGGCATCCTGCGGCAGATATTTCGCCTTCGCGCTGAAGGGAAATTGCGCCATCGGGCCGAACACATGGCAATGGGCGTCGATCGCGCCGGCCGGCGGGGTGTAGCGCGGTTTGGACGGATTGCCGTGCCAGCTGATGATGCGGCCAGGTTCAGGGGCGGTCATGCGAAAATCTCTCCATCCATCAGCTTGCGCGCGGTGCGCAGCATGGCGGCGCTGATCACCGCGCCACTCTCGTCCAGTTCCATCACGCAGGTCGTCTCGCCGGTGGGATGCTCGACCGAGAGTGTCTTGCGGTTGCCCGAAGGTATCGAGGCGACTTCGGCTGCGGGCGACCCCTCGATCAGGCAGGCGGTGGCGACGCTGACCGCGCCGAGCACGCCGATCGAGGCATGGGCGCGATGCGGGATGAAGCTGCGCACCGTGACCGCGCCGCCATCGCGGGGCGGGGCGACCAGCATCATCTTGGGAACGGACTTTTCCTTGACGTCGCCCAGGTTCATCCGTTCGCCGACAGCCAATCGGATCGCCTCGATCCGGGCCTTGAGCGCAACATCCTTGTCCAGCGTGTCGCGGTCCTCATAGCCGGTGATGCCGACATCCTGCGCCTTCATGACGGCGCAGGGCATGCCATTGTCGATCAGGGTGACGCGCACGCCCTCGACCTCGTCAAAGGCGTTGCCGGTCGGCAGCAGCGCGCCGCAGGAGGAGCCGGCGGTATCGCGAAATTCCAGCGGGATCGGCGCGGCGCTGCCGGGCACGCCGTCGATCCTGGCCTCGCCATCATAGCGGACCGTGCCGCCGGGCGTCTGCATCGTGGCGATCGCGATCTGTCCGGTATTTTCCATGAAGATGGCGACGCGGGTCTCGCCGTCCTGCGCGGCAACGAGGCCACGCTCGATCGCGAAGGGGCCGATGCCGGCCAGGATATTGCCGCAATTCTGCGCATCGCTGACGATCGCCTGATCGACGAAGACCTGGAGGAAGAGATAGTCGACATCGACGCCCTCCCGATCGGATTTCCTGACGACCGCAACCTTGCTGGTCAGCGGATCGGCGCCGCCCATGCCATCGATCTGGCGCGGATCGGGCGACCCCATGACCCGCAACAGGAAGGCGTCGCGCGCGGCACTGTCGGCGGGCAGGTCTTCCGAAAGGAAATAGCCGCCCTTGGACGTGCCGCCCCGCATCCACATGACGCGGGCACAGGTCTGGACGTCAGACATATTTGAGGCCCATTTCCTGCAGGCGCGGGCGCATATTGTAGATGTCGAGGCCCAGTTCCCCGGCGGCCAGGCGGACGCGCTTGGCTTCCTCGGCGGCCTCGCGGGCCTGCGCCTTTTCCAGCACGGCGGCGGCGTCGGCGCGCGGCACGATGCACACGCCATCATCGTCGGCGATGATCACGTCGCCCGGATTGACCAGCGCATTGGCGCACACGACCGGGATATTGACCGATCCCAGCGTGCCCTTGATCGTGCCCTGGGCATGGACCGCCTTGGACCAGACCGGGAAGTTCATCTGCTTGAGGTCGCGCACGTCGCGGACGCCCGCGTCGATGATGAGGCCACGGCAGCCGCGTGCCTGGGCAGAGGTGGCGAGCAGGTCGCCGAAATAGCCGTCGGTGCAGGGGCTGGTCGGGGCGAGCAGCAATATGTCGCCTTCCTTCAGCTGTTCGATCGCGACATGGACCATCCAGTTGTCGCCCGGCGGGGTGGAGATCGTCACCGCGCTGCCGGCGATGCGGGCGCCCGGATAGATGGGGCGCATATAGGGGGCGAGCAGGCCCTTGCGGCCCTGGGCTTCGTGGACGGTGGCGACGCCCGCCTTGGCGAGGCCATCGATGACGGCGAGGTCCGCCCGTTCGATATTCTGGACGACAATGCCGGACATCAAGCCTTCTCCTAGCGCATAAGTTGACAGCGATGTGGACAGGTGCAGCGCGATGCTCAAATCCGAACTGGAACCAGTGCATAAATTTTTGCTAAGTGTTGGACATGAACCCCGACCAGTTCAATATCCGTCATCTCGCCGCGATGGCGGCCGTGGTGGAGCTTGGCAGCGTCAGCCTGGCGGCGCGCGCGGTCAATCTGACCCAGCCGGCGGTGACCCAGGGGATCGCCAAGCTGGAGGCGCAACTGGGCCTGTCGCTGTTCGCGCGTCAGCCCGGCGGCATGGTCGCGCTGGAACCGGCGGAACGGCTGAAGCCCCGGATTGATGCGGCGCTGCGGCTGATCGGCAGCAACCGGGTGACGGCGGCGCAGGTGCGCGCCTTCGTCGCGCTGGCGCGCGGCGGCAGCTATGCGGCGGCGGCGGTGGCGACCGGCGTGGCCGAACCCTCGCTGCATCGCGCGGTCGGCGATCTGGGGCTGGCGCTGGGGCAAAGGCTGGTCGACCGGCGCGGGCGTGGCGTGATGCTGACCAGGGCCGGGACGGTGTTGGCGCAGCGGCTGCGGCTGGCGCTGGCGGAATTGCGGCAGGGGCTGGAGGATCTGGCCGACCTGCGCGGGCAGGAGGGCGGGCGCATCCTGGTCGGCGCGATGCCGCTGTCGCGCGCGCGCCTGATCCCCGATGCGATCGCCCGGTTCCGCACCGATTTTCCGCAGGTCGACATCAGCGTGCATGAAGGATCGCATGCCGAACTGGTCGGCCCGCTGCGCGATGGCGAAATCGACATGATGGTCGGTGCGCTGCGCGATCCCGCCATGGCGCTGGACCTGGCGCAACGGCCCTTGTTCGAGGATCAGCCGACCATCCTGGCGCGGCGCGGCCATGCGCTGGCGGCGGGCTGGGACGCCGATGCGCTGCGCTGCTATCCCTGGATATTGCCGCCGGAGGGAACGCCGCTGCGGCAATTGTGGCAGGCGATGTTTGCGGCGCTCGGCGGGGATCTGCCGGCGGTGCCGATCGAATGCGGATCGGTGATGACGATCCGGCAATTGCTGGTCGGCGGCGAGTATCTGACCTTGCTGTCGCACGATCAGCTGGCGCTGGAGCTGGAGGCGGGGCTGCTGATCGATATCGGCCCGGCACCCGGTGCGATCAGCCGGACCATCGGCCTCACGACGCGGGCCGACTGGCGCCCGACCCGGTTGCAGCAGCAGTTCATGGCCGCGATCGATCAGGCTGCGGCACATATGAATTCGTAAAATCTTATACTGGTCCAGCGGATTCGATTGGCGGCATCAGACATGATCCGTCATCCAACCCGCCATGGAGCAGGAAATCGGTCTGATCGGATTTGGCGAGGCAGGGTCCACCTTTGCGATGGCGGGGGACTGGATCGACGCGGCCCGCGTCTATGATATCCAGACGGATGTCGGCGCCACCCGCGATGCGATGCTGGCGCGCTGTGCCAGGGCCGGCGTCCGGGCCGTGCCGACGCTGGCCGATGCCGTCACGCCCGTCACCGTCATCCTGTCGCTCGTCACCGCCGACCAGGCGCTCGCCGTGGCGCAGGCCGCCGCCGCCCATATCGCGCCCGGCGCGCTCTATTGCGATCTCAACAGCGTCGCGCCGCAAACCAAGCAGGCGGCAGCCCGCGCGATCGAGGCGGCCGGTGGCCATTATGTCGATGTCGCCGTCATGGCGCCGGTCGATCCGGCCCGGCTGAACGTGCCGCTGCTGGTCAGCGGTGGCCATGCCGATGCCGCGCGGGCAGGGCTGGCCCGGCTGGGATTCACCAATATCCGCGTCGTCGGCGAAGCCGTCGGTCGGGCGTCGGCGATCAAGATGATCCGGTCGGTGATGGTCAAGGGGCTGGAGGCGCTGACCGCCGAATGCATGCTGGCGGCCGATGCGGCGGGTGTGCTGGACGAGGTGATCGGATCGCTCGACGCCAGCGAGAAGCCGCGTCCCTGGGATATCCGCGCCGACTATAATCTCGACCGCATGATGGTCCACGGGCTGCGCCGCGCGGCCGAGATGGCGGAGGTGGTCAAGACGCTCGACGGCCTTGGCACCGGTTCCGCGATGACGCGCGGCACGGTCGAGCGCCAGCAGGCGATCGGCACGCTCGGCCTGAAGGCGCCGCCCGAAGGACTGGGCGCCAAGATCGACAGCATCATCCAAGCAAAAGCAGAACAGACAGGAAAGGCCGACCCGGCATGACCATGATTATCGACTGCCACGGCCATTATACCGTGCTGCCCAAGGGGCATGACGCCTGGCGCGAGGAGCAGAAGGCGGCGTTCAAGGCGGGCGTGCCTGCCCCCGCCTATCCCGACATCAGCGATGCCGAAATCCGCGAGACGATCGAGGCGAACCAGTTGCGCCTGATCAAGGAACGCGGCGCCGACCTCACCATCTTCTCGCCGCGCGCTTCGGCCATGGCCCCTCATGTTGGCGACGCGGCGGTGGCGAAGGAATGGGCGATGCGCTGCAACGACCTGATCGCGCGCGTCGTCGGCCTGTTCCCCGAAACCTTCGTCGGCGTGTGCATGCTGCCCCAGTCGCCCAAGGCGGACATGGCCAACAGCATTGCCGAGCTGGAACGCTGCGTCGACATGGGCTTCATCGGCTGCAACCTCAATCCTGATCCGGGCGGCGGTCATTTCCAGCATCCGCCGCTGACCGACCGTTACTGGTATCCCTTCTACGAGAAGATGGTCGAGCTGGACGTGCCGGCGATGATCCATGTGTCGGGCAGCTGCAATCCGGCGATGCATGCGACCGGCGGCTATTATATCGCGGCCGACACCATCGCCTTCATGCAGTTGCTGGAAGGCGACCTGTTCAGGGATTTCCCGACCCTCAAGTTCATCATCCCGCATGGTGGCGGCGCGGTGCCCTATCATTGGGGCCGTTATCGCGGTCTGGCCGACATGCTGAAGAAGCCCGACCTGTCGACCCATCTGATGAACAACATCTTCTTCGACACCTGTGTCTATCATCAGCCCGGCGTCGACCTGCTGGCCGACGTGATCGACAACAAGAATATCCTGTTCGGGTCGGAAATGGTCGGCGCGGTGCGCGGCATTGATCCCACCACCGGTCATTATTTCGACGATACCAAGCGCTATGTCGATGCGCTGGACATCAGCGAGGGCGAGCGTGCCGCGATCTTCGAGGGCAATGCCCGCCGGGTCTTCCCCCGGCTCGACGCGCAATTGAAGGCGCGCGGCCTGTAACCGCAGCCTGTAACCCTATCCCCGCGGAGGGGCGCGTTCATCCCCCGGTCCTTTGTTGGAAGGAAGGGCCGGGGGATGGATGCCAAGAGAGGATGAGATGAGCATCGATATCCACGAATATCTCGCCGAGTTCGACGATATCCCCGGCACCCGCGTCTATACGGCGGCGCGGGCGCGACAGGGCTATTGGATGAACCAGTTCGCGATGAGCCTGATGAAGGCGGAAAACCGCGTCCGCTGGCTGGCCGGCGAGCGCGCCTATATCGACGAATGGCCGATGACCGAGGCGCAGAAACAGGCGATCCTCGACCGCGACTATAATCGCTGCCTGGACCTGGGCGGGAACATCTATTTCCTCGCCAAGGTGTTCTCGACCGACGGCCTCAGCTTCCTGCAGGCGGTCGGCACCATGACCGGGATGAGCCCGGAAGACTATCAGGCGATGATGATCGCCGGCGGCCGCTCGCCTCAGGGCGTCCGCTCCATCAAGGAGAAACGCTGATGGCCCGCATCACTGCCGGCGTCGCCACCAGCCATGTGCCCGCCATCGGCGCTGCCATGGACCTCAAGAAGACCGCCGAACCTTACTGGCAGCCCTTGTTCGCCGGCTATGACTGGTCGCGGCAATGGATCGCGCAGGAAAAGCCCGATGTCGTGATCCTGGTCTATAATGACCATGCCTCCGCCTTCGACATGAAGATCATCCCGACCTTCGCGATCGGCTGTGGCGAACGCTACAAGCCGGCCGACGAGGGCTGGGGGCCGCGCCCGGTGCCCGACGTGATCGGCGAGCCGGACCTGGCCTGGCACATCGCCCAAAGCCTGATCCTCGACGAATTCGACATGACCATCATCAACGAGATGGATGTCGACCATGGCCTGACCGTGCCGTTGAGCCTGATGTTCGGCCAGCCCGACGCCTGGCCGTGCCGGGTAATCCCGGTCGCGGTCAATGTCGTCACCTATCCGCCGCCATCGGGCAATCGCTGCTGGCGGCTGGGCGAGGCGATCGCCCGCGCGGTCGAGAGCTTCCCCGAGGATCTCAACGTGCAGATCTGGGGCACGGGCGGCATGAGCCACCAGCTTCAGGGCCCGCGTGCCGGTCTCATCAATGCCGAGTGGGACAATCGCTTCCTCGACCTGATGAGCCAGAGCGACGATGGCGAGGCGCTGCGGGCGATCGAGCATATCGAATATCTGCGCGAGACCGGGTCCGAAGGGATCGAGATGGTCATGTGGCTGATCATGCGCGGGGCGCTGGGCGACAAGGTCCGGCCGCTGCACCGCCATTATCATGTTCCTGCTTCCAACACCGCGGTCGGGCACCTGGTGCTCGAACCGATGGACTGAATTTCGGTTCGCACTCCTGCCTCCCCTCCCTTCTAGGGAGGGGCCGGGGGTGGGTGCGAGCGTAGCGAGCCTCCTTCGGAGGCACCCACCCTTGAATAGAGACAGGTGTCTCTATTCAACCCTCCCTTCCAGGGAGGGGCTTTAGATGGAGAAAATTCCATGCGTATTGCCCTCGCCGGTGCCGGCGCCTTTGGCGAAAAGCATCTTGATGGCCTCAAGAATATCGACGGCGTCACCGTCACCTCGATCATCGGCCGCGAACTGGAGGCGACGAAGAAGGTCGCCGAGAAATATGGCATCGGCCATGTGACGACCGACCTCAACGAGACGCTGGCGCGTGACGATGTCGATGCGGTGATCCTGTGTACGCCGACCCAGATGCACGCGGAACAGGCGATCGCCTGCATGAATGCGGGCAAGCATGTCGAGGTGGAAATCCCACTCGCCGACAGCTGGGCCGATGCGCAGGCGGTGCTCGCGAAGCAGAAGGAAACCGGCCTTGTCTGCATGGTCGGCCATACCCGCCGCTTCAACCCGTCGCATCAGTTCGTCCACAACCGCATCCAGGCGGGCGAATTCAACGTCCAGCAGATGGACGTGCAGACCTATTTCTTCCGCCGAAAGAATATCAATGCCAAGGGCGAGCCGCGGTCGTGGACCGACCATCTTCTGTGGCATCATGCCGCGCACACGGTCGACCTGTTCGCCTATCAGGCGGGCAAGATCGTCGCCGCTCACGCGATGCAGGGGCCGATCCATCCGGAACTGGGCATCGCCATGGACATGTCGATCCAATTGAAGAGCGAGACCGGCGCCATCTGCACCCTGTCGCTGAGCTTCAACAATGACGGACCGCTGGGCACCTTCTTCCGCTATATCGGCGATACCGACACCTATATCGCGCGCTACGACGATCTGGTGAACGGCAAGGAAGAGCCGATCGACCTGGCCGGCGTCGCCATCTCGAACAATGGCATCGAATTGCAGGACCGCGAGTTCATCAGCGCGATCCGCGAGGGCCGTGAGCCCAACAGCTCGGTCGCCAAGGTGTTCGACTGCTATCGCGTGCTGGGCGAACTGGAAACGCAGCTCGCCGGCTGATTCCGATCCCTTCGGGGTCGCAAGGGGGCGTGGATGGCGACCGGCCGTCCGCGCCTCTTTGTTTTTGACAAGGTGCAGTGATGCTGGCGCATCAGCACCTTGCAACGCTCAAGCGCCGCGCGGGCTTGGTGTTACCGATCGATCAGCGGATGGCGCAGGTGCAGATCGTCCAGCAGCGTTTCGATCACCGATATCTCGCCCGGCGTGCCGCTCGGCGTGAAGGCCCAGTTGCAATGGGGATGGGTAGCGCGGCTGTAGATTCGGACCGGACCGATCGCCTTGCGCCAATGATGCTTGCTCTTGCCATGGGCGATCACCAGCCGCGCGATCATCATGTCGATCAGCCGGTCAGACGTCATCGTCCCACCCTTCGATCCCGTCCGCATCGCGATTGCCCGACCAGCTGACCGGGCTGTCCAGATAGGCTTCCAGCTCGCGCCAGTGCCGGTCCCAGCCGGGCCCGCGCCGCGCTTCGGGCACCTGCCGTTCGACCAGCCAGCGGGCGCGGGCCACGGGATTGCCCGCCGGCGCGCGCAGCCGGTCGAGGATGGCGCGGATGCTCTGCTGATCGTCGGTCATGATGACCGCCTGATAGGCGGCGACTTTCGCGCGTTCAAGCGAGCATCCGTGTGCGCTTTGCTTATTGTTCGGTTGACAGCGTGACCGGCCCGATCAGGCCCGACGGACGCAGCGGTGCATCGGGACGATAGGTGGGGGCGGCGGTGAAGGTGATCTTGTCCGCGCCGGGCTGCTGGTCGCCGATCAGGCGGTTGACCCACAGGTTCGCGACCTTCACCTCGATCGCGTTGCGGCCGGGCTTCACCAGTCTGCCGACGTCCAGCCGATAGGGCGCGAACCAGCTGGTGCCCGCGACCTGGCCATTGACCCGCACCTCTGCGACATCGCCGACGCTGCCGAGATCAAGCCACAGCGGCGCGCCGGGCCTGGCGCCCTTGGGCAGGGTAAAGCTGCTGGCATAGGTCGCCTCGCCCGAGAAATAGCGCACACCCGGATCGCTGCTCTTGTCGAGCGCCGTCAGCGTCGGCATCGCGATCTCGGCCGGTGCGCCGCGCCCCGACTGGAAGCGCACGGTCCAGGGCTGCGACAGGGTGGCGACCTGCTTTACGGCCGCCGGCGCGATCGTCCGGCTGGGGGCCTGCGCCGGCTTGCGGAACAGGATGAAGACGGCATCCTCCGGCCCGACATCGAGCGGGATGACCGTGTCGCTGCCTTCGGTTCGGTAGGACAGCGGCGCGGCGCTGCCGTCGATCGCGCGCCAGATTTCGGGCTGGCGGCCGGTGACGCGGAAGCGCGCTTCGACATGCTCGGCCTGCGCCTTGCCATTGGTCACATAATAGAGGTCACCATCGGGCAAAGCGCGGTGGAGGAAGCGATAGGCACCGGCATCGCTGCTGCCGGTCACGCGGAAATCGGCGCCGATGCCCGTGCCGGCAAGCGCGGCGTCGACATCGGCGCTGGCGATCACCTTGCCCTTGCCGACCGGCTGACCGCTCCACAGCTTCGCCACCAGCGCGCGGAAGGCGGCGGGATCATCCTGCAGGCCGGGCGCGCGGTCGGGTGCGGTGCCGATCAGGGTAGCGCCAGCCTCGACCAGCGCGGCGATGCGCTGCAGGGTGGCGAGCGTCACCACCTTGCTCGATCCGCCCAGATACAGCGCCTTGTAGCGCGCCTTGCCGGCGATCAGGTCGCCATCCTGCACCGACGCCCTGGTCGCCAAAATCTCGGCATTGACGAAGTCATAGGCATAATCGCTGGGCAGGTCGGCCGGCACGCCATGTTCGAACAGCGCGGTGATCGGCGCATCCTCGCCATAGAAATAGGCGATGTCGGCATGGTCGCGGCCCTGCTGCAACAGGAAGCCGGTGCGCGCCATATAGTCGACCCAGGGCTTGGCCATATTGGCCCAGCTTTCGTGGCGGTTGAAATATTGGCCGAAGATCATGAGGCTGAGGCCCGGCACCTTGTCATCCACCGGCTGGTGGACGGAGGTGTGGACGATCGGCCGGTTGACGCCGGACACGAATTCCAGGTCGATCACGCGCTTGAGGTCGGCCGGGGCAAAGGCCCAGGGCGCGAAGGCCGACGTCATGCTTTCGGCCGACACGATATTCTGGCCATAGATATGGGCGACCGACGCCGCGCCCTTCATGTCGCCGATCAGCGTCGGGCGCGGTGCGCTGCCGCGATTGAAGGTCCACATCGCCGCCATCGGCACATCGGTATGCGACCGCATCGCCAGGTCGTCGCCCAGCACCGGCCGGCCATTTTCCAGCGCCTCGCCATAGACGGTCAGGCCATGCTCATGCGCGACCTTCGCCACCGTGCCATAATGGGCGTCGGCCAGCAGATCGGCCAGGGTCTGGCGATAATCATGCAGGAAGGCATCGCTGCGCGCGGCCGATCCCACGACTGCGCCGGTCAGGGTCGGCAGGAAGGGGACGGGATCATAGCCGCGCCGCGCCTTGAACTCTTCCACCATGCGCGGTGTCCAGTTGGACGCGCCCACCTCGATACTGTCGGTCAGCAGCGCGCTGATGCCCTTCTTGCCGATCCAGTCGGCGCCGACCGCATCGCGATACATGGCGAGATAGGTTTCGAGATAGCGGCGCACGGCCGCCGCATCATATTTGTCGACCTCCAGCCCGGTGGCTTCGGGCGTGGCAGGATGGTTGGTCTTGCCGGTCAGCGACCAGCCCATGCGGACGATGCGCCAGCGCGTGCCCCTGGGTGCGGTCCAGTCGAGCGTGCCATCGGGACGCAGCCGGTCGGTCAGGTCGATAACCCTGGCCGGATCGATCGCCGGCGCATCGGCCAGACCCATGTTCAGGCGGTTATAATCGGATGCGATGGCATAGCCGGCCTTCGCTTCAAACTGGTCGATCCGCGCCTCGGCTGACAGGCGCAGGTCGCCGATGCCCAGCGTCTGGCTGGCCGGGCGGCCGAACACGTCGATCATCACCGCACCGGGCGCGCCATCGCCCAGGCCCGGCGACTTGGCGGCGTCATTGGGCGACAGGACCAGCCGGAAGCGCTGCGCCGTGACCGGCGCAAAGCTGGTGGTGGAGGCGACTTCGGTCAGCGAGAAGCGACCGAGCGGCTGCCAGCCCTGCGCCGTTTCCGCCTCGATCGTCGGGCGATAGGCGGGGTCGCCGAAGGGCGGGCGGGCATGGGGCACGAACAGGCTTGCCGACCGCACCGTGACCGGCTTGCCATAATCAAGGATCAGCGTGCCGGGATGCGCTTCATCGCCCTTGGCCATCTGCGCCACGCTTTCCAGATCGCTGTCGTCCAGCGCCGCGGCGCCCGCAATCGGCTGGCCATTAGCATCAAGGATATGCGGCGTCGGCAGGGCGGCCTCGGCGATCGGATAGGCCAGCACCCGTGCCTCGCCATAGGCGCGCGGCTGGTCCGGTATCTCCGCGTCGCCCGCCAGCGGATCGCTGAACTTCGCGCTCTGGAAGGCGCCCGTCACATTGGACGGGGCGGGCAGGGTGCCCTTGATCCGCTTGCCGCCTTCGACCTCGGTTTGCGCCCAGACCAGCTTCTTCATCGCATCCTGCGGCTTGACCCAGGGGCCGCCAGTCTCGCTCCAGCCCGGCGAGGCGGCGATGGCGAATTCCAGCCCCTTGGCATCGGCGGTCTGGACGGCGTGGCGGAAGGCGTCCTTCCAGCCGTCGGTCATATAGACCAGCCGTTCCTTGACGATTTGCGGCGTCTGCAGATTGGCGTCGAAATTCTGCACCCCGCCAATGCCGATGCGCGCCAGCCAGTCGAGATCCTTGTCGATCCCGTCCTTTGTCACATTGCCGTTCAGCCAGTGCCACCACACGCGCGGCCGGGCCGACTGGGGCGGATTGTTGAAGCCGTCGGCCAGATCGTCGGCCTGGGCCGGCATGGCGAGAACAGTGCCGGCCAGCAGCATGGCGAGACGCAGGGAACGGAAGGTCATCGGGGCGATCCTCATGTCAGATGATTGGGGCGGACGAGAGCATCCGCCGCAGCGCCAGGCTGGCGACCAGCGCACCGAGCGCGCCGCCATAGGCAATCTTGATGGCCAGCGCGGCGCCCCAGCCGATCGGCGGCAGGCCACCGGTCGCGAGCGACAGCAGCCCGCCCAGCGCGGCACCGGCCAGCGCAAAGCCGGCGGCGCGCAGCAGGATCGGGCGCAGGGCGCCACCCACCCGTTTGCGCGCGATCAGTGCCGGGACGAGCGCGCTCATCAGTGCAACGGCAATGCTCTGCGGCACGAAATCGAGCGCCAGCCGATCCGGCGCCGCCCAGGCGAGCAGGCGGGGCTGGGTGCCGAACAAGGCAAGGAAGAAGGCCAGGCTCAGCGCGCCATTGATGCCGACGCTGATCGCCGCCTCCCGCCGGATCGAGACGGCGCCGGTCATTGCCCCGCCTTCGTGAGCAGGCCGCGCATGTCCATCCAGCTCAGAAATTGCGGCAGCAGACCCATGGTCGTCGTGCCCGGCTTACCCATGCCGAAGCCATGGTCGCCGCGCTCATAGGCGTGGAGTTCGACCGGCACATGCGCCCGGCGCCAGCTTTCGACCAGCGCATAGGAGGGATTGGGGAACAGGCTGTCGTCATTGGCGATCGCCGCGAACATCGGCGGCGCGTCGGCGGGCACGTCGCGCGCCAGCATCGGGCCATAGACATAGCCGATGAAGGACGGGCGATCCGCGCCCTTGCCCTCCAGCGTGGCGTTCATCACGGTCATGGCGCCGGCGGAAAAGCCGATCATGCCGACCCTCCGGGGATCGATGCCCCATTGGCCAGCGCCCGCCCGCACCCGCTTCAGTGCCGCGAGTGCATCCAGCGTGGCGCGCGGCTCGCTGATCGTCGGCGGGACGCTGGGATCGCTGAGCGATTCCGCCATGCGCTTGCCCATATAGGCCGATGCCTCGGCCGTGTCGGCCGGGGTCTGGTTCAGCCGATATTTGAGGACGAAGGCGGCGACGCCATGATCGGCCAGCCAGCGCGCGACATTCCAGCCCTCATGATCCATCGACAGCAGCATGAAGGCGCCGCCGGGCGCGACGATCACCGCCGCGCCAGTTGCCTTCGCCGGATCGGGCAGGACCGGGGTGATGGTCGGCACGGTGACGTTGCGTACCGCCAGATCGTCGCCGAAGCGCACCCAATTTTCGGTTATGCCCTTGGGCGCCTTGAGATCGGGATAGAGCGGGATGGCATCGGGTTCGGCCGGGGCCGTGGCGGGCACGGGCGTCGGCATCTGGGCGATGCCGGGCGAGGCCAGCAGCAGCGGGAGCAGCACAAGGCGCTTCATGGCGATCCTCCCCCGTCAGAGCGCGTTGCGCCGGGCGATCGCGCCATAGACGGCGGCGCTGGGCTTGGGCGTGCGGGCGAAGGTCACCGGATCGACGCTGTGCAGGCCGAATTTGGGCTTGTAGCCGAAGATCCACTCGAAATTGTCGAGCAGCGACCAGTGGCAATAGCCCAGCACCGGCACGCCATCGTCGATCGCGGCCTTGAGCCCCGCCAATGCCTCCGGGATGAACTTCGCGCGGACCGCATCATCGTCGCTGCCCACGCCATGTTCGGACACCAGGATCGGCACACCGGTCGCTTCATGGGCAAAGCGGACCGCGCCGCCGAGCGAGGGCGCCCAGACTTCGGTGCCGGACCAGTTGACGGCCGAACCCTTGGGCGCGGGCAGGCGGCCCTTGTCGCCCCACAGGGCACGCTCATAATTCTGGACGCCGATGAAATCGTCGCCCTTCGCGATCTCCAGCCAGTTGCCATAAAGCTGCTTGCGCATGGCATCGCGCACCGAATGGGCACCGACCGCCTGATCGTCCATCAGCGCCAGCGAGAAACCGACCGGCAGGTCGCCGCGCACCGCCTTGATCGCCGCCTTGCCCGCCTTGTGCGCGGCTTCCAGCCCGGTCTGGAGCGCGGGCAGATCGTCGAAGCCGGCGACATTAGCGCAGACATATTTGGGCACGCCCAGCCGCTTGGCCGCGGTTTCCAGCGTCAGTTTCTGGATGTCCCACACCTGTGGCGGCAGCATCGGCTTCAGGAGCAGCAGGATATTGGGTTCGTTGAGGGTGATGGCGCTTGCGATGCCCTGGCCCAGCGCGCGCATCGCCTTGTCGCAATAGCGGGCGAAAAGCTGCGCGCTTTCCGGGTTGGTCCAGCCGCCCTGCGCGCTGAACCAGCGCGGCGCGGTGAAATGGCTGAAGGTGACGATCGGGGCCAGACCGCGGGCATGGCAACCGTCGATCACCGCCTTGTAATGATCGAGCATCGCCTGGGAGAAGAGGCCCTTTTCCGGCTCGATCCGCGCCCATTCGATGCCGAAGCGATAGGCGTTGAGGCCCATGGCCTTGACGAGGTCGAGGTCGGTTTCCCACAGCGCGAAACTGTTGCAGGCATCGCCCGAGGGCTGGGAGAAGACGGTCGGTTGCTGATTCTCCACGAACCACAGGTCGCTGGCGATATTATTGCCCTCGACCTGATGCGGCGCGGTGGCCGCGCCCCAGTAGAAGCCCTTGGGGAAATTGGGGTTGGCGCTCTTGCGCGCGGCAATGGCGGGGGCGGCCATCAGCGCGGCGCCGGTAGCCAGAAGGGTGCGGCGATCCAGCATGTTCCGTCTCTCCTATTATAATTGTCAGGCAGTGGTTTCGCGCACGAAGGCGCAGATTTCTTGCAACAGCCGCCGATCGGCGGTGCCCAGATGCATGGCCATGGAATAATGATTATGGCCCGACTGGATGAAGGCGCGCGGCATGGCGCCATGGCGCGCCAGCCGGTCCTGCAACAGGCTCAGGAACTCGGCCTGGAAGCGGGGCGGGTCGAACTCGGCGCAGGCGATCAGCAGCGGCAGGTCGGTCGAAGCAATGGCTTCCAGCGGCATGCGTTCCGGGTAGAGCGAAGCCTCACCATAATAGAGCATGTCGCGCGGATCGAGCGGGGTATAACCATAAAGGCCCGACAGCAGCACGGCAGCGCGCACGGCGTCCGATCCGGCGAGTTTCAGATAGCCCGCGACATGGACGGCGCCGGCCGACGTGCCCATCAGGACGATGCGATCGGGGTCACCGCCATGCTCGGCGGCATGATCCTTGAGCCAGGCGACGACGGCCGCAACATCTTCCGCCCCGGCGGGCCAGCCATGGTCGGGGGCAAGGCGATAATTGATGACGACGCCCAGGAAACCGGCCTGCGCCGCCATCCGGCCGACATTGGCATTGGGCCAGGCGTCGGCGCTGCCCTTGTCGCCCTTCAGAAAGCCGCCGCCATGGACGAAGACCAGAATGGGGGCGGGGGCATCGCCCTTGGGGGCATAGAGGTCGAGCCGGTGGCGGGCGTCCGGACCATAGGGGATGTCCGCCTGCGACACCGGGATCGCCGCCGCCAGCGCCGCCTGCTCGGCATCGAACAGCGCCCGGCACTGGCCGAGTATGTCCGGTCCCAGATCGGTGCCCAGTGCGGCGATGGCGTCCCTGATCGGCTTCATATGTCCCCTCTGGCCAGAAGGATTAGGAAAAAAGACGGGACGCCACCAGCGGCGCCCCGCCTCAGGAGGATCAGAATTTCGCGTCCAGGCTGATGCCGATCTGGCGGAAGGACTGCGGACCATAGATGGCGCCGATATTCTGTTCGCCCTGGTCGGTGGTGTAGGGGAAGTCGCTCTGCATCAGCGAGGGCTCATGCACGTTGAACAGGTTGCGACCGAAGATCGCGACGCTGTAGCGATCGTCATCGGTGCGCAGGCCGATGCGGCCGCCGACCAGCCAGTGCGAACGGAAGGTGGTTTCGTCGTTCGAATTGGCTTCGTAGCGCACCTTCGATTTCCACACCGTGTCCGCTGCCAGGAAGCCCTTCAGGCGGCTCGTGACGGGCGCTTCATATTCGCCCGACAAAGTGAACTTGTATTTGGGCGCATAGGCGAGCTGGCTGCCGCCGATATTGGTGCCATCGGTGCCGATGAAGCCGCCCGGATAGGTCGCCTTCGCATAGATGAAGCCGGTGTTGAGCGACAGGCCGTCGAAGACCTTGCCGAAGAAGTTGATTTCCGCGCCACGCGACTTCACGCCGTTGATGTTGGTCTGGACGCAGGAGATGACCGCCGTGCTGTCCACCGTGCATTGCTGCGCCTGGAAATTCTTGATCTTGCTGTAGAAGACGTTGAGGTCCGCGACCCAGCCGCCGAACAACGTGCTCTTGAGCCCCAGTTCATAGGCGGTCGGGATTTCCGGCTGCACGACGAAGGGCTTGGCCGGCGCCGAGGGGATGGCGATCTGCCCGCCCTTGAACCCGCGCGAGGCGGTCGCATAGACCATGGTGTCGTTGGCCAAGTCATATTGTGCGCCCAGGCGCCAGGAGAATTTCTGGACGTCCAGCACCGTGCGGCTGAACGGATCGGCCGGGGTGAAATAGTCGTAGCGGTCCATCGACAGCCGGTCGGTGGTGTAGCGGCCGCCGGCGATCAGCCGCAGCGCGGGCGACAGGTGGAAGGTGCCCTGGCCGAACACGGCCAGCGATTCATCCTGGATGTCGATGTCGGCGCCGGGATTGCGCACGATCGGGATGACGAGGCCGGGGAAGGGCACGACCGACACCGCCAGCGTTTCAGGATCGCGGGTCTGCTTCTGGTTCGAGTAGAAGACGCCGGCGGTATATTCGAGGAACTGGTCGGCAGGCGAGCTGACCCGCAATTCCTGGGTGAAGAGGCTCAGGCGCCGGTTGGTCGGGCCGTTGGCGACCTGCAATTCCAGCGGATCGGCCCGGAACACGTTGCTCGCCGCGCCATAGCCAGTCTCGTTCGACTTGCGATAGGCAGTGATGGAGGTGAGGGTGAAGGGGTCGGCCTCATAATCGACCTGCAGCGAACCGCCGTAATTTTCGGTATGGCCGACATAGCTGTCGTCGCTGCAATAGTCGCGATTGCCTTCGCCCGGCGTCACGCCGCAGCTGGCAAGCCGGGCGGTGATACCGGTGGTGTCGGCCAGCAGGCCGCCCAGCGCCGTGCCCGGACCGCTGGTCTTGACGAAGGTGAAGAAGTCGCCGCCATTCTCGATCCGGCTCTTGGTATAGTCGCCGATGACATTGACGGTCAGGCGATCGGTCGGCTCCCACAGGAAGCGGCCGCGAATGCCGTAGCGATCGGTGTCATTATAGTCGCCGGTGCTGGCGTTGCGGTTGGGGCCCTGGCGAAAATTGGCGACGCCCGACAGGCGGATCGCGGCGTTGGTGGCCAGCGGCACGTTGATCATGCCCTGCACGACCTGGTTGCCGAACTTCGACCCCAGCGTGCCGGCGTCGGACAATTCGGTGCGGACGCGGGCGACAAAGCCGGTCGGATCGGGCGCATTGGTGGTGATGTTGATGACGCCGGCCGAGGTGGTGAGGCCGAACAGCGTGCCCTGCGGCCCCTTGAGCACTTCGATCCGGCTGACGTCGAACAGGTCGGAGATATTGGCGTTGCCCTGGCTCACCTGGTCGACGACCACGCCGACCGATGCGACGGCGCCGGCGGAGAAGGTCTGGGTGCCGATGCCGCGGATCGACCCGCCGCCGCCGGTATTCTGACCCGGCGCCTGCTGGATTTCCAGGCTCGGCGCAATGCGGTTGAGGTCGTTCATCGTGTTGACCTGCTGCCGCTCCAGCTGGGCGGCATTGGCCACGGTGATGGAGATCGGCACCTCGGTCACCTTCTCCGCCTTGCGCTGGGCGGTGACGATGATGTCGGAATTGTCCGCCGGCTGTGCCGCCTGTTCGGGCGCGGGCGCGTCCTGTGCGAAGGCCGGCGCGGCGATCGCGATGGCGCTCGCGCTGGCGAGGGCCGCAATGGTGATGTGGATGTTACGCATGGTCTGTCCTCCCCCGGTATGCGGGTTGATGATTGTTATTGTTCGTCGATGATGCGGTTGCTGAGCGTGCCGATGGTGCCGATGGTCACTTCGACCTTGTCGCCGGCCTTCATGTAGAGCGGCGGGGTGCGCTTATCGCCGACGCCGCCCGGCGTGCCGGTGGCGATCACGTCGCCGGGGCTCAAGGGCGTGAAGGCGGTGACATATTCGATGACCGTGGGGATATCCCAGATCATGTCGCTGACCGGCTGGTCCTGCACCAGTTCGCCATTGAGGCGGGTCTGGACGCGCAGCGCGGCAAGATCGTCAATCTCGTCGGGCGTCACCAGCGCCGGGCCGAAGCCGCCGGTGCCGGGAAAGGTCTTGCCCGGCGTGAACTGGATATTGTGGCGCTGCCAGTCGCGCGCGCTGCCGTCGTTGAAGGCGGCATAGCCGGCGACATAGTCCCAGGCGTCGGCGGCCGCGACCTTGTGCGCGGGCTTGCCGATCACCAGCGCCAGTTCGCCTTCATAGTCGAAACGCTCGGTCACGGCCGGCTTCACCATCGGCTGGCCGTCGGCGATCAGGCTGTCGGCATAGCGCACGAAGATCGCCGGATGCGCCTTCTGCTCACGGCCGGTTTCCTTGACATGCTCGGCATAGTTGAGGCCGACGCAGAGGATCTTGGCGGGATCGGGGATCACCGGCAGCAGTACGACATCGGCGGCGGCATAGGATGCGCCATTGGCCAGGCCCGACAGGCTGCCGTCGGTCAGCGCGGCCTTCAGGCTCGGCGCCCCATCGGTTGCCAGCTCGACGATCGTCTCGCCCTCGATCCGGCCGAAGCTGGGGGTGCCGTCGGGACGGCGGAAACTGACATAGCGCATCAGGCTTGTTCCTCGTTGATCAGGTCTAGCGATTGGGCATCCCAGTCGCGGCGATGGCGGAATTTCTCCTCGGCGGCGCGCAGCCCGGCGAAATCCTTGTCGGACATGCCCCACTGGTCGATCCGGCCCTCGGGCCAGGTCCAGTCCTCCGGCGCGCCGGCCTGATAATCCTCGGCCACCTTTTCCACGGCGGTCGAAAATTCGATCACCGGGCCAAAGGGGGCGATGAAATAGGCGAAGACATTGGCACCCGGACCATGGCGGCCCGGCCCCCAGGCGGGCACCATGCCATGGTCGCGCAACCGGCCGATGCCGCGCATCACCGCGTCCATGTCCGCCATTTCGAAGGCGATATGGTTGAGGCTGGCAAAGCCGGCGCGGGCGAAAGCGGTGGAATGATGCGAGTCATTGCAGCGCACGAACACCATGCCCTTGGTCCGGTCCGACACGCGAAAGCCCAGCGCCTCCTCGACCAGATGGCCGGTCGCCTCCGCATCGGCGCTGTTGAAGACGACATGGGTCAACTTCACCGGCAGGTCGGCGCCGACGATCGGCGCAACCTCCTCGGCATCGACCAGGAAGCGCAGCAATTCGCCCTCGGCCAGTTCGACGATGATGCCATGGCCGCCGCCCAAATCTTTCGACACGGTGGGAGTCGCGGGCAGGCCGGCGGCAGTGACGCTGCGCTTCAGCTGCTCCAGCCGGTCGGCGGTGCAGACGAAGGTGGTGGAGCGGACATAGGCGTCCGCCGCTTCCGTCAGCGCCACGAGATAGGGATAGCTGCCCGATCCACGCAGATAATGGGTTTCGCCTTCTTGCGCTGCCGGGGCCATGCCCCAGATGTCGGTCAGGAAGGCGGCGGCCTCTGCCGCATGGGGCAGCGCCAGTTCGATGCTGCGCAGCTTCATTTCGTGTCTCCGTGGAAGAGGCCGGCGGCCTGAATGCCGGCCATGGCGCAGGCTTCGTCGCACTCGCCGGTGTCGCCGCTGATGCCGACCGCGCCGGTCAGCGCGCCGTCCGCATCACGGATCAGCACCCCGCCGGGCGAGAAGGCCATCTGGCCGGTGGCCGCCGCGATGCTCTGGAAAAAGACAGGGTTGGACGCGGCGCGGGTGGCCAGCACCCGCGTATCCGCGCCCATCCCCAGCGCACCCGAGGCTTTGGCCTTCGCGATGTCGAAACGGAACAGGCTGGCGCCATCTTCGCGGGCAAAGGCGACCGGATGGGCGCCGGCATCCAATATGATGACGGCCAGCGGCTGGGCGCCATCGGCGCGTGCCTTGGCAAGCGCGGCGTCGATGATGGCGCGGGCCTGGGCGAGCGAGAGGGTCATGCCGCAATCTCCTGCGGGGCGGTGCCGGCGATCAGCGCGTCGCGTCGGGCGATCAGTTCTGCGGGGGCGCCAGTGCCTAAGACATAATGGTCGGGGCGGACCAGCACCGCCTCGACGCCGCGCGCATCGAGCCAGTCGGCGACATGGCCGTCATCGCCCAGGTCCGCGACATCGATCACGGTCACGTCACCGCCGACAACCGGCTGGCGGGTGAACAGGCGCCAGCCATCGCCGGTCACATCGTCCAGCAGCCGGTCGCCGACACGCGGCTGGATGAAGCGTTCGCCCGCACCCGGCGTTCCGGTGGCGATGATGCCGGTGGCGATGGCGGGGATCAGGTCGGCAGCGGTGCCGCTCTGGGCGCCCTTGGCAGCTTCGCGCAGTTGATGGTCGCGCGCGGCGGCGGCGTCGGGGTCGAGCACGCAGATATAGCGGCCCGCGCCCACGGCAGCGGAGATGACGGCGCGGACATGGGGATCGCGTTCGGGCTGATAGCTGTCGAGCAGGCTTTCGGGCGCCTTGCCCGCCAGCACCAGTTCCAGCTTCCACGCCAGGTTCGCGGCGTCGCGCAGGCCATGGCACATGCCCTGGCCGAAAAAGGGCGGCGTCTGGTGCGCGGCATCGCCGGCCAGGAAGACGCCGCCCTGCCGCCACCGCTCGGCGATCAGTCCATGGAAACAATAGGTGGCCGCGCGCACGATCCTGTGCGGCACGCCGTCAAGATAGGGGGCGACGAGCGCAGCCACGGCATCGGGCTGCATCATCGCCTGATCGTCTTCGCCGGGCAGCAGCATGAATTCCCAGCGGCGATGATTGCCGCGTCCCGGCACGATGGTCGCCGGGCGCTTGGGATCGCACATCATCACCGACAATTTCTGCAGGTCGGCCGCTTGCGGCACGCCCCACAGGTCGGGGAAACGGACCGGGCCGTCGACTTCGGCATCGACCACCAGCCAGGGTTCCTCGAAATCCAGATCATCCAGGCTGATGTCGAGCGCCTTGCGCACCGCGCTGCGCGCGCCGTCGCAGGCGATGACATAGCGGGCGCGGACCTGTTCCTCGCCGGCGTCCGACCGCAGCGTCAGCGTGACGCCGTCCTCGTCCTGCGCCAGCGCCTCGAACGCGGTGCCAAGCGACAGCTCGACATTGGGATAGACGTCCAGCGCGTCGCGCAGATGGTCTTCCAGTTCGGGCTGGTAGAAGAAATAGTCGTTGGACCAGCTATAGGGGCGGGGACGGCCCACCGTGCCCATGTAGCGGATCACGCCATGATCGGCGCCGACATGCAGATGGCCTTCGGTATCGCGCATGCCCGGCGCGACCCGGTCGATGACGCCGGCCGACTGGAACAGGCGCATCATCTCATGGTCCAGATGGACCGCGCGGGGCAGGGGATAGGGGTTGGCCTCGCGCTCGATCACCAGGACCGAGACGCCCGCTTTCCCAAGTAAATTGGCCGCAAAGGCCCCCACCGGCCCGCAGCCGATGATCGCAACGTCGAACATGAAAGCGTCTTTCCGGTCAGACCGTCAGGGGCTCGGGCACGGGGGATTTGTGCATCCGCCCGCCCAGCATGATCATCTTGATATTGGCCGCATCCTGCAGCAGGCGGACGTCCGTCGTCGGATCGCCCTCCACCAGCAGCAGGTCGGCGAGATAGCCCGGCTTCACCTGGCCGACGGGCTGGTCCATCAGCTCGCCGCCCAGCATGGTGGCGGCATGCAGCGCCTCGGCCGGGGTGAAGCCATAATAGGTGACGAAATGTTCCAGGTCGCGGGCGTTGCGGCCATGGGGATTGAAGGGGAAACCATAGTCGCCGCCGGGCAGCACGCGTACGCCGCGCGCCTTCAATTTGGGCACCAATGTCTTTTCCAGTTCCAGCCGCTCGGCCGCGCTCGCCTTCATCGACGCCATATTGATATGGGGCGGCGGATTGGCCTCCAGCGCGGCGACCGATACGCCGGGACCGGGGGCGTAGAAGATGGCGTCCTTCTTCGCCGCCATGGCGTCGACCGCCGCATCGTCGGCGAAGGAGCAATGATAGAGGATGCGGGCACCCGCTTCGAGCGCCAGATTGATGGCGCGCGGGCTATAGGCATGGGTGGCGATCCACAGGCCTGCCTCCTTCGCTGCCTCGCCGGCCGCGATCATTTCCGCGTCGGTGTAGAGGATATCCTGCGACGATCCAGGCTTGAGCGCATCCTCGCCCGAAATCACCAGCTTGAGCGATTTGACGCCCTCCGCCGCGCAATAGGCGACGAAGGCGCGCATCGCTTCGGGCCCCCGCCCGTTGAACACATCGCCGGTCTCGACCCCTTCCTCGCCTTCCGGGCTGCGCTCCAGCGTGGAGGGCACCAGCCGCGGGCCGGGGGTTTCGCCGGCCGCAATGGCGCGGGCCAGTTCCGGTTCGATCTGGTCGCCCAGCGCGCCGGCCGAATAGAGGCTGGTATAGCCATGGTCGAGCAGCACGCGGGCATTGCGCCAGGCGGCGACCTTCAGCTCTTCGGGCGGCAGGATGAACTGATGATAGATTTTCTCGACCGAGCTGCCCCAGGTCAGATGGGTATGGGCGTCGACCATGCCGGGCATCAGCGTCGCGCCCTGGCCGTCGATCACCATGTCGGCCTGCGCCGCATCGATCGCGGCTTCGTCGCGCAGAATGTCGGCGATGCGATCGCCCTCGATCATGACCGCGCCGGGGAAGGGCGCACTGCCGGTCCCGTCGAAAATCGCAATATTGCGGATCAGCTGCCGCACGAGGGCTCTCCCGAAGTCTCTTGTTGAATGCCCTTATGCGCCGAATTTATACGCAAGAATAATAATGATTTTTGGGAACGTCATAGCTTGGAGCTATGGATCATGATGTCCAGCAGCGCCTCGCCCAGCCGCGACAGGCGGGCATCCTTCAGCTTGCGGATGCCGATGCTGCGCTGGAAGGTCGCTTCGCGAATGGCGATCGCGCGCAGCACGCCGATCGACAGTTCGGCTGCCGCCACCTTCATCGGCAGGATGGTCAGTCGGCTGCTGTTCCGCACCATCGCCTTGGTCGTCAGCAGCGAATCGCACCGGATCACATCCTGCGGCACCGGCACGCCCGCCGACATGAACAGGGCGTCGATCTGCCGGCGGAAGGCGCCGCGTGCTTCCGGCAAAACCCAGCGCTTGGCCATCATGTCGCGCAGCGAGACCTCGGCCGGCAGATGATCGTTGCGGCGGCCGACCACCAGCGCGAACGGATCCTGCGCGAAGGTGATTTCCTCGATCCCCTCGGGCGGCTCCTCCAGCCCCGTGGTGACGAAGGCCAGCTCGATCTCGCCCCGGTGCAGCATGTCGGCCAGGTCATGGTCGGGCCGTTCCACCGCATGCAGCGCGAAATGGCCCATCTTGTCCTCCAGCCGCCGCACCGCGTCGGGCAGCAGGCTGACGAGGGCGCCCGGCGTGCCGCCGACCCGCAGCGGCCCGGTCACGCCCGCACGCGCCAGCCGCAATTCCTCCTCCGCGCCGCTGATCAGGCTGTCGACCGCCTCCGCCCGGCGCAGCAGCACTTCGCCCTCCGGCGTCAGGCTGATGCCGCTGCGCGACCGGGCGAACAGGGCTGCGCCGACCGACTGTTCCAGTTGCGCGATCGCATTGGACACCGATGGCTGGGAGATGTTGAGCAGCCGCGCGCCGCCGCTGATCGAGTTGGCACGGCAGACGGCGAGGAAGGTGCGAAGCGCGCGGGGATCGATCATCGGCCTAGATAGCCCGACCATCGCCGCGCACAACAAGACAATCTAGCCCTCGGTGCCGCTCGCCTCCCGCACCAGGGCGATCAGGGCGGCGGGGCTGCTGGCGCCCGTCTTGGCGACGATCGCGGCGCGATGATCCTCGATCGTCTTGGGGCTCAGCGACAGGGCGGCGGCGACCATCTTGTTGCTCATCCCCTGGGCCAGGCAGTGCAGCACCTCGCGCTCGCGCGGGGTCAGCGGCGCCAGCCGGGCCAGCGCCCCGCGCCGCTGCCGGCTCCAGCGCGCGCCCTCCGCCACGGCGGCCAGCAGCCGGCCCTCGTCGATCGGCTTTTCCAGATAGTCGAACCCGCCATAGCGGCGCACCGAATCCACCGCGCTGCTGGTGGTCGGCCAGGCGGTCATGAAGATGATCGCCACCGCCGGATCCTGCGCCCGCATCCGCTCGGCAAAGGCAAAGCCGTCCATGTCCGCCATCATCACGTCGGTGACCAGGCAATGGGCCGGCTCGTCGGCCTGGGCGCGCAGCATCGCGCGGGGTGTGTCGAACGCCTGGGTGCGATAGCCGTGCCGCCCCAGCAGCCGCGCCACCGCCCGGCCCAGATCAGGATCGTCATCGACCACATGGATGATGGCGGGATCGGCCGGGTCAGTCATGGCTGGGCTCCGTGCGGGGCAGCGACAGGCTGGCGCGCGCGCGGCCCTGCGCGATGTCGCGGCTCAGCGTGCCGCCATGGGCGTCGGCGATGGCACGCGCCACCAGCAGGCCGATGCCCATCCCGCCATAGTCGGGGGAGGGGGAAGGGACCGGGTTGGCGACATGGATCGTCACCTGATCGGCCCGGCTTTCCAGGGCAATCTCGATGGTCGATCCGGGCGCCGCCAGCATCGCGTTGCGCAGCAGGTTGAGCAATATCTGGGTCAGTTCGATCTCATGCCCGGTGACCTGCAACCGCGCATCCATCGGCGGCAGGCTGATGGCACAGCCCAGGCTGCGCGCCTCGCCGCCGACCATGCCGGCACAGTCGCGCAGCATCTGGCCAACGATGATCGGCGATGGCTCATCGACGGCGCGCCCGCCAAAGCTGCGCAGCCGTCGCACCATGTCGGCCAGCAAAGCCGCCTTGCGATCGACCAGTTCGATGCTCTCGCGCATCTCCGCCGGGTCGGGCTGGGGATCGCGCGACAGGGCGGACAGATGCCGGGTCTCGATCGCCAGCGTCGACAGCGGCTGGCTGATCTCGTGGATGATCGCCACCGACATGGCGCGCAGCGTCTTGAGCCGTTCGGCCTGGAACAGGATGCGATCGCGCCGGGCGATATCCTCGCGGGCGCGAATCTGCGCCTCGGCAAAGCTGCCGGCAAGATAGGTGGCGATCGCCATGGCGGCGAGGCCCATGTGCAGCGCGAAGCGGGTGGCGCTGGCCGACAATGGTGCCGACCAGGGCAGGATGATCGCGGCCGACAGGATGATCGCGATCCACGCGCCCAGCCGGCCGCAGCGCAGCCCCACCCAGATCGCGCCGATCAGCACCGGCGTGACCGCGATCTGGGGTTCGACCCGCGCCAGCCCCCAGGCGAGCAGCCAGGCAAAGACGAAGACGGCGGCGGCCTCGACCGCACGGCCGCGTCCGATCTGCATCAGCCGCCGCGCTTCTTCACGGCGCGTGCCGATCCACAGCAGGGGCGGCGCGACCAGCAGCACGCCCAGCAGGTCGCCGACCAGGAAGGCGGCGATGGTGGTGGCGATCGGCTGGCTGGGCAGGGTGCCCGACACGCCGGGCCACAGCCATTCCCAGAAGCCGGCGGTGAAGGACACCAGCGTCGGCGCCAGCACCGCGGCCAGGCCGAAGGGCATCGGCGCGATCGCCAGTTCCGACCGGCTGCGCCGTTCGATGAAGCGCACCAGCGCGATCATCAGGCCATAGGCGGCGGGCGCGCGCGCGACCCCGCCCAGCTGGTTGAGAAATTCGGGGCCGTCCGACACGATCGTGCCGGTCAGCAACTGGATCACGCATTCCTCGACGATCAGGACCGGCGTGTAGCGCGCGCCGATCCGCCATAGCAGCGCCAGCCGCACGCCGGCGGCGGGATACCAGAGGCTGAAGAAATGGGCGCCACCCCACGGGCTGGCCGCCATATGCGCCAGCTTGAACGCGAAGGGATAGGCCAGCAGCAGCGCCACCAGCCGCCAGTCGATGGCGCGCGCCTCCAGGCGAAAAGGGCGCGGCCGGGCGCTCATGGGGGACAGGGTGGCCATGGCCCTGTCCTAGCCCGGATCACCCGCCTGCCAAGCCGGGAAATTCCCTGCCGTTTCAATCTTATCCGGGAATTAACCGGATAGGCCGGGCGCTGTGGCGCGGCCATCACGGGGGCGACCGTTTGGGGGCAACGCCTTTCGGTTGCCGGGCGGCGCTTTGCGACCCGCGTCGCCCGGTCCCACAGACGCCGGCATCTTCCTGCCTGGCATGGATGGAGGACATCCCATGAGCGTGATCGGAACCAACAGCGCGGCGCTGCGCGCGCAGCGGGCGATCGAGGCGGCCACCAAGGCCCAGGGCCAGGCAAGCGAGAAATTGTCGACCGGCAAGCGGATCAATTCGGCCAAGGATGATGCGGCCGGCATGGCGATCGCCCAGACCATGACCAGCCAGCTGCGTGGCATGGAAGTGGCCAAGCGCAACGCGGCCGACGCCATATCGCTGACCCAGACCGCCGAAGGCATATTGGGCGAGGTCCAGAACAGCCTGCAGCGCATGCGCGAACTGACGTTGCAGGCGGCCAATGGCGTCAACCGGCCGGAGGATCGCGCCGCGCTCCAGACCGAAATGGATCAGACCGTCGCCCAGATCAACGCGTTGCTGCAGAATAGCGAGTTCAACGGCGTGAACCTGTTTTCGAACACGGCGCAAGGGACGGCGGCCCGCGACTATAATGCGGATGGCGATTTGCTCGATTACAGCGGCTATGGGTATTATCGCGATGAACTCATGCACAGTGCCGGCAGCACCGTCATCAATGTCCAGGCCGGTGCCAATGCGACCGACAATGTCGCCATCACCCTGCCGACCCTGCGCAGCAACGGCGACGATTTCACCCTGCTGGGCACCGACCTTGCGGTGAACGGCACGATGCGCTTCGTGGGGATCAGCAATATCGACCTGACGCTCGACTATGATGTCGGTGTGGCCGCCGTCCATCGCACCAATGAATTGGGCAGCACCGGCTGGATGGACCCGGAAGGCTATGTCGCCTTCACCGATTCCGACTATAAATCCTACGCCCAGATCGGCGTGACCGCGCAGCAGGGGCTGACGGTGATCGACGCCGCGCTGGCGCAGATTTCGACCGCCCGCGTCAATCTGGGCGCGGCGCAGAGCCGGCTGGAATCCATCTCCAGCCAGCTCGACACCAATATCGTCAACCTGACCGACGCCCGCTCGCGGATCGAGGATGCGGACTTCTCCACCGAATCCACCGCTCTCGCCAAGAGCCAGATCCTGTCGCAGGCGGCAACGGCGATGCTGGCCCAGGCCAATGCCCGGCAACAGGATGTGCTGAAACTGCTCGAATGATCCCCGCGACCCGGCTAGGACCGCTGCGGACATTCAGCGGGAGAGGCAGGAATGATGAAGCGGGCCATGGCCCTTTGCCTGCTGCTGGGCAGCGCAGCGGCGGCGCAGGCGGGCGATCCGCCCCGGTTCGATGTCGCGATCACGGTCGATGATCTGCCTGCCCATGGCCAGTTGCCGCCCGGCACCACCCGCGCCGACATCGCCCGCCGCTTCCTCGCGACGCTGAAGGCGCATCATGTCGCGCAGGCCTATGGCTTCGTCAATGCGCGCGGACTGGCGGAGGATCCGGCGTCGGACGCGGTGCTGACGCTCTGGCGTCAGGCCGGCTATCCACTCGCCAACCATAGTTACAGCCACCTCAATCTCGACGGCGCGCCCTCGCTCGACGCCTGGCAGGCGGACGTGATCGCTGGCGAGCCGGCGCTGGAACAGCATATGGGGAAAGGGGACTGGCACTGGCTGCGCTTCCCCAACCTGTCGAGCGGCAAGGACGCGACCCGCCATGACGGCGCCGCCGCCTTCCTGAAACGGCGCGGCTATCGCATCGCCAGCGTCAGCCTGGCTTTCGAGGACTGGGATTATAGCGACGCCTATGCCCGCTGCCGCGCGCAGGGCGACGATCGCATGATCGCGGCGATGAAGCGCCACTATCTGGCCGTGGTCGATCAGGCGATCGCGCGGGCAAAGGCCAATGCCCAGCGCGTTCATGGCCGCCCGATCCCGCATGTGCTGCTGCTCCATGTCGGCGCCTGGACCGCCGACACCCTGCCCGATGTCATGGCCCGGCTCGATGCCGCCGGCGCGCGCTATATTCCGCTGGCAAAGGCGGAGGCCGACCCGGCCTATGCCCAGGCCGAAGCCCTGCCGGGCGGCGGTGGCATCATCGAACGGGTGGCGCAGGCACAGGGCATCGCTCTCCCCGCTGCCCCATCCCCGGCACCCGAAATCGACCTGCGCCAGGCCTGCCGCACACCCGGCTGAGGCGACTTCACCTTGCATTCAGCGCGCGACCGATAGAATGGCGCGCAATATGATCATGGGTAAAAGCCGGCATGGCCGGGCGCTGACAATCTTCCTGCCTTTCCTGGTGCTGACCGCGGGTGCGACATCCGCGGCGCAGGCGACGACCTATTATGTCAACAGCGCCACCGGCAATGATCGCGCCGCCGGCACCACCGCCGACCAGCCCTGGCGCAGCCTGGCGCGGGTGCGCGACTATCCGCTGATGCCGGGTGATCAGGTGCTGCTGATGGCCGGATCGCGCTGGCAGGAGCCGCTCACCATCACCCGATCGGGCCGCTCCGGCGCACCGATCAGCGTCGCCGCCTTCGGCACCGGCGCGCGGCCGCGCATCGATGTCGGCGGCGTCTCGCCCCATGGCGTGGGCGTCATCAATGCCGAATATGTCAGCGTCAGCGGGCTGGAAGTCACCAACGACAATTCCGCCCCGGCCCAGCGTTTCGGCGTGCTGGTCTCCGCGGTCGACCGGGGCGTGACGCGCGGTATCCGCATCAGCGACATGTATATTCACGACGTGCGCGGCGTGAATGATCGCAAGGATAATGGTGGCATCGTCTTCAGCGCGACCGGCAAGAAGCTGCCGACCCGCTTTCAAGATCTGGTGATCGAACGCAATATCGTCTGGAAGGTCGACCGGTCCGGCATTGCCGGCATCGCCGACCGGATCAGCGCCAAGGACTGGTTCCCCAGCGAAAAGATCGTGATTCGCGACAATCTGGTCGAGGATATCGGCGGCGACGGCATCGTCCCGCGCGGCACCGACGGCGCCCTGATCGAACATAATATCGTGCGCTATGCCGGTGCCCGAGCACCCGGCTATAATGCCGGCATCTGGCAGTGGAGCACCGACAACAGTCTGATCCAGCTCAACGAGGCCGCCTATACCCGCACCCGCTATGACGGGCAGGGCTTTGACAGCGACTTCAATTCGCGTCGCACGACATTGCTCTACAATTACAGCCACGACAATGCCGGCGGCTTCCTGCTGATCTGTTCGCCCGGCCGCAACGACAAGGATAATCTGGGCAATCGCGGCACCGTCGCGCGCTACAATGTCAGCCGCAACGACGCGCTGCGCATCTTCCAGCTCGCCGGCAATGTCTCCGACGTGCTGGTGGAGAAGAATGTGATCCATGTCGGCAAGGGCATGGATGTGCAGATGGTGGTGGCAACCAACTGGGATGGCTGGGCGCAGGATGTCCGCATCGTCGAAAATGACTTCAAGGTCGCCGGCACCGCTCGTTATGGCAGCGAGAGCGGCCGGTCAGGCCCCGATTATCTCATCAAGGCAGGCTTCGCCCCGGCCCAATTTATCCGCTTCCGCGACAATCGCTACTGGGGCAGCCATGTCGACCTGCCGGCCGAGGCGGCGGGCGACGTGATCCCGCCCTATCTCGATCAGCCCGCCGACTGGCAGGTGCCCGTGTTCGATCCGGCCAGGGCAGAGGGATTCGCCGAATTCATGGCCCGGCACCGCGCCTGGATGCTGGCCATGCTGCAACGTGAACTGGGCCAGGCGGTGCAGCCGCGCCAGCCGCGCCGCATCTCCATCTTCGAAGCGCGCCGCTGACCGGCGGCGCGGGCGGCATGCACCGCCCGCGCCCGGCCATGCCGCCCGTTACAGGGTGAGCGAGATGCGCCCGTCCACCTTGCCGGCGCGCAATTCGTCCAGCACGGCGTTCACATCGTCGAACGGCCGGGGCGTCACATGCGCCTTCACCTTGCCCTCGACCGCGAAGGCGATCGCTTCGGCCAGGTCGCGCCGGGTGCCGACGATCGAACCGCGCACGGTCACGCGCTTGAGCACCACGTCGAAGATCGGCGTCGGGAAATCGCCCGGCGGCAGGCCGACCAGGCTGACGGTCGCGCGGCGGCGGGTGCAGGCGATCGCCTGGGCAAAGGCGGGGGGCGACACCGCCGTCACCAGCACGCCATGGGCGCCGCCGCCGGTCGCATTCTGCACTTCCGCCACGACATTGTCGGCCCGCGCATCCAGCGCCAGGTCCGCGCCCAGCGACCGGGCCAGCTCCAGCTTGCTCTCGCCAATGTCCAGCGCCACGACATGCAGGCCCATCGCCTTGGCATATTGCACGGCGACATGGCCCAGCCCGCCGACGCCGGAAATGGTCACCCATTCGCCCGGCTTCGCCTCGGTCTCCTTCAGCCCCTTGTAGACGGTGACGCCCGCGCACAGGATCGGCGCCATCGTCACGAAATCGACGCTGTCGGGCAGGCGGCCGGCAAAGGGGGCGCTGGCGATCGCATATTCGGCATAGGTGCCGTTGACGCTGTAGCCGGTATTATGCTGCCGCTCGCACAGCGTTTCCCAGCCCGTCTCGCAATATTCGCAGGCGCGGCAGGCATCGTGCAGCCAGGGGATGCCGACGGCGTCGCCTTCCTTCAGGTCGGTGACACCCGCGCCCAGCGCCACGACATGGCCCACGCCCTCATGGCCGGGGATCAGCGGCAGGGTCGGCTTCACCGGCCAGTCGCCATCGATCGCGTGCAAATCGGTATGGCATACGCCACTGGCGACGATCTTCACCAGCACCTCACCGGGCCCCGGCTCGGGTATCGCTATCTCCTCGATCGTCAGCGGCGCCTTGAACGTCCGGGCAATCGCGGCTCGCATGGTCGTCGGCATGATTTCCTCCTTCTTCTGCGGCTGTGGGACTGTGGATAATGGCGGTCAGATATCCTCGAACCAGGCGAGCCGATGGGCGGCCAGCTTTTCGAGTTCCAGCACGGCGAACATCGCCGCGCCCAGGCCGATGATTATCAGCCCGTCGGTCAGCGACAGCGGCCGGCTGTCGAAAATATCGTGCATGAACCGCGCATAGGTGAAGAGCAACTGGGCGATCACCACCGCCACGATCGCCGCCAGCACGATCGGCGTGCCCATCGCGCCGCGCAGCGTCAGCGATCGCATGTGCAGGAAGCGCACATTGAACAGATAGAATATCTCGCCCACGATCAGCATGTTGACCACCATGGTCCGGGCGGTATCGATGTCGTGGCCGACATGCTGGGCATAGAAGAATATCCCCAGCGCCATCGCCCCCATCAGCACCGATACCAGCATGATGCGCCACAGCAGGAAGGGGGAGAGCAGCGGCGCGCCGGCGGCACGGGGGCGCCGCTCCATCGTTCCCGGCTCGGTCGGCTCGAACGCCAGCACCAGCCCCAGCGTCACCGTCAGCACCAGATTGATCCACAATATCTGCGTCGCCGTCATCGGCAGGGCAAAGCCGGCGATGATCGCGATCACCACCGCCAGCGTCTCGCCGCCATTGGTCGGCAAGGTCCAGCTGATGACCTTGCGGATATTGTCATAGACGGTGCGCCCTTCGCGCACGGCCGCAACGATCGACGCGAAATTATCGTCCAGCAGCACCATCTCGGCCGCTTCCTTGGCGGCCTCCGTGCCCTTGATCCCCATCGCCGTGCCGACATCGGCCTGTTTCAGCGACGGCGCATCGTTGACGCCGTCGCCGGTCATGGCGACGACCAGCCCGTGCGACTGGAGCGCGCGGACGATGCGCAGCTTGTGCTCGGGGGAGGAGCGGGCGAACACGTCGACATCGCGTACCCGCGCCGCCAGCGCCTCATCATCCAGCGCCTCGACCTCGGCGCCGCTCATCGCCTGGGGATCATCGTCCAGGGCCAGTTGGCGGGCGATGGCGATGGCGGTGCCGACATGGTCGCCGGTAATCATCTTGACCGCGATGCCGGCCGACCGGCACTGGGCGATCGCCTGCCGCGCCTCGTCGCGTGGCGGATCGATGAAGCCCATCAGCCCCAGCAGCTCGACCCCGCTCTTCAGATCGTCGAAGCCGATCCGGTCGGGCGCTCCCGTGATCCGCTTGACCGCAAAGCCCAGCAGGCGTTCGCCCCGGTCGGCGGCGGCCGACAGCCGCGCGTCCCAGGCGGCGACATCCGCGCCGGTCATCGCCAGCAGCGCTTCGGGCGCACCCTTGACGAAGATGGCGCTGCTGCCATCGGGCGCGCGGTGCAGCGTCGCCATGAAGCGATAGGCGGCGTCGAACGGGATTTCGTCGATCCGCGGCCATTCGTCGCGCACATGGTCGGCGCTCAGCCCCGCCTTCATCGCCAGCGCCACCAGAGCGCCCTCCATCGGGTCGCCCTGCACGGTCCAGCCGTCATCCGCTTGGCGCAGCAGGGCATCGTTGCACAACAGGCCGCAGCGCAGGATTGGCGCGGCATCGGCCAGCGCCTCGGCATCGTCGCCGCCCTCGGCCGCGCTGATGGCGCCCGTCGGCGCATAGCCCGATCCGCTGACATGCAGGTCGCCGCCCGGCAGCAACAGGTGGCGCACGGTCATCTCGTTGCGGGTCAGCGTGCCGGTCTTGTCGGTGCAGATCACCGATGTGGCCCCCAGCGTCTCGACCGCTGGCAGGCGCCGGATCACCGCCTGGCGCGCGGCCATGCGCTGCACGCCGATCGCCAGCGTGATGGTGATGACGGCGGGCAACCCTTCCGGCACCACGCCGACCGACAGGGCGACGATCGCGATCAGCGCATCGATCCAGTGGAAACCGCGCGCCAGCACCGCGAACAGGAACAGGACGACCGCGCCGGCCAGCACCGACCAGGTCATCAGCCGGGCGAAATCGTCGATCTGCCGCACCAGCGGCGTCTTGCCGACCTCGACCGCCTTCAGCATGCCGCTGATCCGGCCGATCTGGGTATGGCTGCCGGTTTCGACCACCAGCCCGGTCGCCTGGCCGGCGGCCACCAGCGTGCCGGAAAAGGCCATGTTGCTCTGATCGGCGATGCCGGCGTCGGCGGCGATCAGCGTCTGATGCTTTTCCGCAGCGACCGATTCGCCGGTCAGTGCTGCCTCGTCGATCAGCAGGCCGCGGGCGCGCAGCAGCCGGATGTCGGCCGGCACCCGGTCGCCCGCTTCCAGCAGCACGATGTCACCGGGCACCAGATCGGGCACCGCCACCACCCGCCGTTCGCCGCTGCGCAGCACCATGGCATGCGGCGCGATCATGTCCTGGATCGCGCCCAGCGCTTCTTCGGCCTTGCCTTCCTGGATGAAGCCGACGACCGCATTCACCAGCACCACGGCCAGGATCACGGCAGCATCGATGCCATGATTCAGCAGCAGCGCGACCAGCGCCGCGCCGATCAGGAAATAGATGAGCACACTGTTGAAATGCGCCAGGAAACGCAGCAGCGGATGCTGGCGCGGCGCTTCGGGCAGGGCGTTGGGGCCATAGCGCCGCAGCCGGGCCTCGGCATCGCGCTGGTCCAGCCCGGTGGCTTCGACGGACAGCGTTGCCAGCGCCTCTTCGGGCGGCAGCGCATGCCAGGCAACGGGCGGGGCAGAGGACATCGGCTTCCCTTTCAGTCGCGTCGAGCGGCCGGGGGCAAGCCACCCGGCGGTTAGCGCACCAGCGCGAAGCCGATCCGCAATCTTGTTATGGAACGATTATAGTCCAACAGGTTCTCGCCATATCCGGCAAATCCCTGAGCGAACAAATAGAGATCGGGGCCACCGCCCAGCAGGTGCGGCAGCGGATAGGACAGGTCGGCGTTGATCGCGCCCTTGCCCGATCCGAAATTGAACCGGCTGTTGGTCGACAGGCGCAGCCCGTCATCATCGCCGACCTGCAGGAACAGGCCGGCATGGCCGCGATAGCGGACGATATCGGGATTGTCGGACTTGTCGCCGACATAGAAGGTCAGGCGCGGCGCCACCAGCAGCCGCCGTTCCTCGCCCAGCGAGAAGGCCGCCATCGGCGCGACATAGACGCTGTTGATGCTGCGCGACGCATCGCCGTCCCGGCCGTTGGATTCGTGCCGAAGCCCGCCCTGCAGCGCCAGCGACATGCCGTTCTTCAGCATCCGGGTCGGCGTCACATAGATGAGCTCGGGCTGATAATCGATGTTGCGGAAGGGCATGGAATTGGCACCCAGATCCCAGAACATGCGCTGGGTATAGGCGAAATGCAGGCCGTCCCGCCAGGAACTGGGCAGGTGCGCGGCATCGCGCGATCCGAACAGCCGATATTCGAAACTCAGCTGCAGCCGGGCATCGGTATTGGTGCCGGGGCCATAGACTGCATAGATCGGCTCATAGGGCGCCAGATTGCCGATGAAGGCATTGCCCGCGCTGCGATCGGCCGGCGGCGCGACCGGCGGCGGCACCGGGGTTCCGGGTGGCGGCGGCGGCGGTGGAACAGGCACAGGCGAAGCGGCCGCCATCCGCGCGGCCGCCGCGCCATGCAGCGCCACCTGCGGCGAATTCCAGGCCGGGATCGACAGCAATGCCCCCTCGGCCATGTCGCTCGCGGCCAGTTGATAGCGCGCCTGGGCAAAGCCGCCCGGCGCAATCTCCACCGTCTCCGGCACGCCCGGCGCCCGGCGCAGCCACAGCCGGCGCGCCGCGCCATCCTGTTCCACCAGCGCCTCGACCCGGTCGGGCAGCGGCATGGTGGCGGGTGCCGTGCCCATGTTGAGGAAGCGCAGTTCCACGCTCGCCATATTCTGGTCATCGGGCAGGGCGATCCGCCCTATCAGGGTTTCTACGGGTTCCCCGGCCAGGGCGCTTGTCGCAAAAGAAGGCGACAGGACAACCAGCAGCCATGCCAGGCTCGACCAGGGGGCGGGCAAGTGTCGTGGTTGCGCGCGGCGGTTGCGGATCATCCTGCGTCCCTTGTCGCGTTGCGCCCCTCGCAACGGCGCGAGCGGTCAGGTCAGGTGCGATTGACGATACTGGTTGTGGTGGATAAACACAAATATATTAAAGGCATAAGTTATTCGTGAGTCCTTGTGATGTTCTGAAACATCATGTCTCACAAAATCGAGAATAGATGAAGTCGGTCGATGCTATATCGATTGAATAGGGGTCCATGTTGCTCGAAAAGGGGTGCTTGGTGTCGCTTGGCAATTCCGATTTTGCGATAGGTCATGGCGCGAAGGGGAGGGTTGTCCCTGAGGCCTTGACGATGCTTCTGGCTCTTTCCCTGACCGGTTGTTCCTTTGCGCCCGATTATGTCCAGCCATCCCTGCCGGTGCCCGACAGCTATGCCGTAGCGACGCCGGACGGGGCTTCGTTGGCCGGGCGCGACTGGGAGCAGGTTTTTCCCGATCCCGAATTGCGCAGGCTGGTCGCCCAGGCGCTGGCCAATAATCGGGACATTCGCATCGCCGCCGCCCGCGTGGCGCAGGCGCGCGGCGCCTGGCGGATCGAGGGTGCCTCGCTCTATCCCCAGCTCGATGCCGTGGCGACGGGCACGCGCGGTCAGGCCTTCTACAGCCTGCCGGTGATCGGCGACCAGATCGTCGACGTGAAATCGATCACCGCCCAACTGAGCGCCAGCTGGGAAATCGATTTCTGGGGCCGGCTGCGCAATCTGAAGGAGGCCGCCCGCGAACAGTTTCTGGCGTCCGAGGAATCGCGCCGGGCGGTCGCGACCGACCTGATCGCGCAGGTGGCGCTCGGCTATCTGCTGGAGCGCGAATATGAGGAGCGCGCCGCCCTTACCCAGCAGTCGATCACCACCCGGCAGGAAACGCTGCGCATCATGCGCCGCCGCTATGAGGTGGGGTCTGGGTCGAAGCTGGACCTGGCCCAGTCCCAGGTGCTGCTGGCGCAGGCGGACACCACCATGCATGTGCTGAACCTCGACCGCGCGGTCAATCGCAACGCGCTGGCGCTGCTGGTCGGCCAGCCGGTGGAGATCGCGCCCGGATCGCTGCGGCTGGCCGGACCGGGCGGCGATTATCAGGTGCCCGCCGGCCTGCCGTCCGAACTGCTCACCAACCGGCCGGACATCGTCGCGGCCGAGCATCAGCTGCGCGCCGCCAATGCCAACATCGGTGCCGCCCGCGCCGCCTTCTTCCCCAATATCAGCCTGACCGGCGCCTATGGCACGACCAGCCCGGACCTCGACGGCCTGTTCGGCGGCAATAGCGAGGTGTGGAGCTTTTCGCCGACGATCCGTCTGCCCCTGTTCAACGCCGGTCGGCTGAAGGGCAATCTGGACGTGGCGCAGGCGCGCCGGGACGAGGCCGTCGCTACCTATGAAAAGACGATCCAGTCCGCCTTTCGCGACGTGTCCGACGCGCTGGTCCGGCGGCGCCAGATCGCCCTGCAGATCGGCACCACGCGCCAACTGGTCGATGCCCAGCGGGAACGGGCGCGCCTCGCCCAGTTGCGGTTCGACAATGGCCGCTCCACCTATCTCGAAGTGCTCGATGCCCAGCGCGACCTGTTCGATGCGGAACAGGCGCTGGTCCAGCTTCGCCGGGGGGAACTCTCCAGCATCGTCAGCCTCTATGCCGCCCTGGGCGGCGGCTTTGTGGTCAATCGCGGCATCGCGGCCGCCCCGTCCGGGAACCAGGGGGAACCATGAGCATGAACAAGCGCTGGATCGTCAGGGGGCTGATCGTGGCGGCGGTGGCCGGCATTGCCTTCCTGCTCTGGACTTTGCTGAAGCCGGCCGGCCTGCCCGAAGGCATTGTCGGCGGCAATGGCCGGCTGGAAGCGACCGAGATCGACGTCGCCTCCAAATCCGCCGGACGGATCAAGGATATCGTCGCGGATGAAGGGCAGCTGGTGAAGGCCGGCGAGATCGTCGCCCATATGGATGTCGACGTGCTGGACGCACAGCGGACCGAGGCCGTCGCGCAACTGGCCGAGGCGCAGAATGCCGTCCTCGTCGCCCAGACCCAGGTGGCCCAGCGCGAGAGCGAGAAGGCCGCGGCCCAGGCCGTGGTGCGCCAGCGCATCGCCGAGCTCAACGCCTCGCGCAAGCGCCTTGCCCGGTCCGAAACCCTGGCCCGCGAAGGTGCGACCGCAGTGCAGGAGCGCGATGACGACGCCGCCCAGACCGAAGGCGCCGCCGCCGCCGTGGAGGCGGCCCGTGCCCAGCTCGCCTCGGCCGAGGTCGCCATCACCAATGCCCGCAATCAGGTGATCGGATCGCGATCGCGCGTGGAGGCCGGCCGCGCCACCATCCAGCGGATCGAGGCGGACATCAACGACAGCAGCCTGCGCGCGCCACGCGACGGCCGCGTCCAGTATCGCGTCGCCCAGCCCGGCGAGGTGGTGACGGCCGGTGGCCGGGTGCTGAGCCTGGTCGACCTGTCCGACGTGACGATCAGCTTCTTCCTGCCCGCCACCGCCGCCGGCCGTGTCGCCATCGGCAGCGAGGCGCGGATCGTGCTCGATGCCATTCCCGACTATCCGATCCCGGCGCGGATCAGCTTCGTCGCCGACGTCGCCCAGTTCACGCCCAAGACGGTGGAAACCCAGAGCGAGCGCGAGAAGATGATGTTTCGGGTCAAGGCCCGGATCGATCCGGCGCTGCTGCGCAAGCATATCGCCCAGGTGAAGACCGGCCTGCCCGGCATGGCCTATGTCCGGATCGATCCGGGCGTTGCCTGGCCCGCCTCGCTTGCGGTCCGCGCCCTTCCCGAAGGATCGCGGGCGGTCCAGTGAATCAGGCCGACCCCATCGGCGCGCCGACGGTCGATCCGGTCGTCCGCCTGTCCGGCGTCCGCCTCCATTATGGCAAGACGCAGGCGCTGCGCGGCATCGATCTCGACATACCGGGCGGGCGGATGATCGGCCTGATCGGACCCGATGGCGTGGGCAAGTCCAGCCTGCTCTCCCTCGTCGCCGGCGCCCATGTCATCCAGGATGGCGATGTCCATGTGCTGGGCGGCGACATGCGCGACAAGCGCCATCGCAGCGATGTCTGCCCGCGCATCGCCTATATGCCGCAGGGACTGGGCAAGAATCTCTATCCCACCCTGTCGGTCGAGGAGAATTTGCAGTTTTTCGGCCGCCTGTTCGGCCATGACGGGGCGGAGCGGCGACGGCGGATCGATGCGCTCACCCGCGCGACCGGCCTCGACCCGTTCCTTGCCCGGCCGGCGGGCAAGCTGTCGGGCGGCATGAAGCAGAAGCTCGGCCTGTGCTGCGCGCTGATCCATGATCCCGACCTGTTGATCCTGGACGAGCCGACCACCGGCGTCGATCCGCTGGCCCGCGCCCAATTCTGGGATCTCATCAACGACATTCGCCAGACCCAGGCGCAGATGAGCGTCATCGTCGCCACCGCCTACATGGACGAGGCGCAGCGTTTCGACTGGCTGGTGGCGATGGATGACGGGCAGATCCTCGACACCGGCACCCCGGCCGAGATTTTCGCGCGCACCGGCACCAGTTCGCTGGAGGAGGCCTTCATCGCGCTGTTGCCCGAGGAGAAGAAGCGCGGCCACGAGCCGGTCGTCATCCCGCCGCTCGAAGCCAGCGAGGATGATATCGCCATCGAGGCGCAGGGCCTGACCATGCGCTTTGGCGATTTCACCGCGGTCGACCATGTCAGCTTCCGCATTCGCCGGGGCGAGATATTCGGTTTCCTGGGGTCCAATGGCTGCGGCAAGTCGACCACCATGAAGATGCTGACCGGCCTCTTGCCCGCGACCGAGGGCAAGGCCTGGCTGTTCGGCAATGCAGTGGACCCGGACGACATGTCCACGCGCAAGCGGGTCGGCTATATGAGCCAGGCCTTCTCGCTCTACACCGAACTCACCGTCCGCCAAGATCTGGAATTCCACGCTCATCTCTTCCATGTCGCGCGCGACGATATTCCCGCCCGCGTCGCGGAAATGGCCGATCGGTTCGATCTTGGCCCGGTGATGGAGGAACTGCCCGACAGCCTGCCGCTCGGCATCCGTCAGCGCCTCAGCCTTGCCGTGGCGATGGTCCACAAGCCGGAACTGCTGATCCTGGACGAGCCGACCTCCGGCGTCGATCCGGTGGCGCGCGACGGCTTCTGGCGATTGCTGGCGGAACTGTCGCGGCGCGACAAGGTCACGATCTTCATCTCCACCCATTTCATGAACGAAGCGATGCGCTGCGACCGCATGTCGATGATGCACGCCGGCCATGTGCTGGACAGCGATGCGCCCGCGCGCCTGATCGAGAAGCGCGGCGCGCCTGATCTGGAACAGGCTTTCATCGGCTATCTGGTCGATGCCGGCGGCGACACCCGCCCGCCCGACGAGGAAAGCGCGCTCAAGGACATGGCGCAGGCGGAACATGGCACGATAAGGCGCGGCTTCAGCCCGCAACGCGCGCTCACCTATGCCTGGCGCGAGACGCTGGAACTGCAGCGCGATCCGGTCCGTGCGACGCTCGCGCTGATCGGTTCGCTGATCCTGATGCTGGTGATCGGCTTCGGCATGACCACCGACATCAACGAGCTGAACTATGCCGTGCTGGACCGCGACAACAGCATTCTCAGCCAGAATTATGCGCTCGACATTTCCGGCTCCTCCTATTTCGTCGAACATGCGCCGATCCGCGATTATGATGATCTCGACCGGCGCATGAAGGATGGCGAACTGGCGCTGGTGATCGAGATTCCGCCGGGCTTCGGCCGGGATATCGCGGCCGGGCGACAGGTCACGGTCGGCGCCTGGTTCGACGGCGCCAATCCGCAGCGCGCCGAAACGGTGCAGGGCTATATCCAGGGGCTGCACCAGCATTGGCTGAGCCAGCAGGCGGCCGCGCGCGGCAGCGCGGTCGGCAGCAGCTTCTCGATCGAGAACCGCTATCGCTACAATCCCGATGTGCAGAGCCTGCCGGCGATGGTGCCGATCGTGATCCCGCTGCTGCTGCTCATGCTGCCGGCTATGCTGACCGCGCTGGCGGTGGTGCGCGAAAAGGAGATCGGATCGATCATCAACCTCTATGTGACGCCGGTCAGCCGCAGCGAATTCCTGCTCGGCAAGCAGCTTCCCTATGTCGTGCTGGCGCTTGTCAACTTCCTGCTGATGGTGCTGATGGCGATCTTCATCTTCGGTGTGCCGGTGAAGGGCAGCTTCCCGACCTTGCTGCTCGCCGCATCCATCTATTGCGTCACTGCGACCGGCATGGGCCTGCTCGCCTCGGCCGTGACGCGCAGCCAGATCGCCGCGATGTTCCTGGCGATGATCGGCACGATGATCCCGGCCACCACCTATGGCGGCATGACCGACCCCGTCTCCTCGATGGAGGGCAGCGCGCGGATCATCGGCGACATCTATCCCGCCAGCCACATGTTCACCATCAGCCGCGGCGTCTTTGCCAAGGCGCTGGGCTTTTCGGATCTGGCCGGCTCCTTCCTGCCGCTCGCCATTTCCGCGCCGCTGATCGTCGGGATCGCGATCATGCTGCTCAAGAAGCAGGAGGCCTGACGCCGATGCTCGCGACGATTTCCAACATCTACCGGCTGGGCGTGAAGGAGCTGTGGAGCCTGTGGCGCGACCCGATCATGCTGGTGCTGATCCTGTTCGTCTTCACCGTCTCCATCTATACCTCGGCCAATTCCAAGCCGGAAACGCTGCACAATGCAGCCATCGCAATCGTCGACGAGGATGAATCGCCGCTGTCGCAGCGGATCGTCGCCGCTTTCTATCCGCCGCAATTCACGCTGCCCCGGATGATTGCGCCGGCGCAGATCGATCCGGGCATGGACGCGGGCGACTTCACCTTCGTCCTGCATATTCCCTACGGCTTCCAGCGCGACGTGCTGGCCGGCCGGACGGCGGAAATCCAGCTCAACACCGACGCCACGCGCATGAGCCAGGCTTTCTCGGGCAGCAGCTATGTGCAGCAGATCGCGACCGCCGAGGTGAATGAATTCGTCAACCGCTATCGCGCCAACAGCGTGCCCAAGGTCGACCTGGCGGTGCGGGCGCGCTTCAACCCGACGCTCAACCATACCTGGTTCGGCGCGCTGGCACAGATCATCAACCAGATCGCGATGCTGTCGATCATCCTCACCGGCGCGGCGCTGATCCGCGAGCGGGAACATGGCACGATAGAGCATCTGCTGGTGATGCCGGTCACCCCGTTCGAGATCATGCTGTCAAAGGTCTGGTCGATGGGGCTGGTCGTGCTGCTCGCCTCGTCTCTGTCGATCAACCTGGTGGTGCAGGGGCTGATGCACGTGCCCGTCGCCGGATCGCTGGCGCTCTTCTTCGCAGGCGCCGCGCTGGTGCTGTTTTCCACAACCTCGATGGGCATTTTCCTCGCGACGCTAGCGCGCAACATGCCGCAATTCGGCATGCTGATGATCCTCGTGCTGCTGCCGCTGCAGATGCTCTCGGGCGGCACCACCCCGCGCGAATCCATGCCAAAGCTGGTGCAGGATGTGATGCTGTTCGCGCCGACCACCCATTTCGTCGAACTGGGTCAGGCGATCCTGTTCCGGGGCGCCGGCATAGGCGTCGTCTGGCCACAATTCGCCGCCACCGCCGCGATCGGCATCGCCTTCTTCCTGATCGCGCTCGCCCGCTTCCGCCGGACGATCAGCGCCATGGCCTGATCGTCCGGCGGCTCTTCATGGCGCCAGCCGGTCCACGCTCAGGCGCTGGCCGCCATATTCGGCAAAGCCCCGGCTGCGCGGCTGGCCATCGGCTTGGGGCGTGAAGTCGATCGCGGCGGGCTTGGGGCCGCCCAGCGGTCCGAAGGTCATCTGCAGCTTCATGATGCCGGGCTTGGGGCCGGTCAGGCGGATGTCGGCTTCGTAGCTGGACTGGCCGCGCATGTTGATCTGCGTCGTCTCGCGCCCGCTATAGACCTGCTTCCCGTCGTCGCTGAAATCGACATAGATTTTCTCGATGGCGCCGCTCGTGCGCCGATATTGGATATGGCCCGACCGCCGGCCATAGACCTTCACGTCGATATTCTGGCTCTTGCCCGCCAGCGCCGGCAGGGTGGACAGGTCGGTATCGCCATAGGGCAGGCTGTCGGGCACGGCGCGCGGGGCGACCGCCGGTCCGGCCTTGTATCCGGGCAGGGTGACGATCTGGACCCGCTTGGTCTCGCTGCCGCGCAGCCCCTCGATCCAGGTCGCCCGGCGGCTGTCGGGATGCCAGGACATGGGCGAATGAAACACCCAGTCGGCCTGGCTGCTGAGGTTCGCGCCCAGATAGCCGTCCTCGCGCTGCGACCGAGCGATGTCGATCAGCGCCGGCCCGACATTGCCCGGCCGTGCCGTGCGCACGCCGGTGACGGCATAGGTATAGGCGAACATGCTCAGTCCCATGTTCAGGCTGTCGGGATAGGGGCGGGGCATCAGCCCCAATATCGCCGGGTCGGTCTGCGAAAAGCGGGTGGTCATCACCATGCCCAGCCGCTCGTCGGGCGAGAAGATCGTCGTCTCGGTATAGCCCGGCGTGTCGGTGATCGGCGTCACCTTGCCGCTTGCCAGGTCCATCACCACCGAATCGGGCAGGTCGCGCTTCACCGCGCCGACCAGCGACAGGGCGCTGCCGCCATGGACGAACTGCTTCACCTCGCCGCCGCGGATCGGCGCCGGGATGACGCCATCGGCATGGGCCGGATCGGGGCGGAAGGGATCGCTGCTGCTGATGATCTGCGGCCGGGTGACGACATAGCCATCCGGGCCGCGCGTCAGTTCGCCGGTCAGCACCGCGGCGGAATAATTGGCGAGCAGGGTCGTCCAGGCGATATGGCGATTGTCCGGCGCCACCACCATTTCCGACCAGCGATGCCAGATATGCGCGCCATCGGCCACCTGCGGCGGATAGGTGACGGGCACCAGTTGCGCCTGCGTGCAATCGTCCAGGCTGGTCGGGCATTCGATCACGAAATCGCCCAGGAAGATGCGCTTATTGTCGGCAAACACCATGTAGCGGATGCCATTATCCTTCGGCCGGGCGGGGATCGTCCCGCTGAAGATCGGGCGGATATGGCTGCCATCATCGTCCATGATGGCGAGGTTGATCTGCCGCGGATCGCTCTCGCCGGGCCGGGCATAGGTCAGCAATATCCGGCCCGACGGCGTGTAGGTGGCGCTTTGCGGCCGCATGTCGGCCGGCAATGTCAGGGTGCGGATCACCGGCTGGCCGAACAGCGCGCCATCCGCCCTGGGCCGCGCCAGGGTCGGCGCGCCATCCAGCGCCAGTCCGCCGATCAGGACGGGCAGCATGGCCAAGATAGGCAGCCGGCGGGAAGGGGGCTTGGTCACCAGATTCTCTCCTCGTCTCGGCCGTCGCCCAGGGGCGCGGCGCGGCCGTCCGCTCTGCTGATGGCACCTGCCCGCCGGCCGGCAAGCGCCAATCCGTTACGCGGAAAGAGGGCTTGCCAATGTCCCGCAAAACCGGGCATTTTCCAGCCGGCGCTTCGCGAATGGGCAGGGCGACAAGCGAGGCGGAGAGGGGAATAGCCGATTTTCAACCGACGCATCTTGCTGGAGCTGTGGGCGATGCTGCTGCTGGCCGGCATCATCGGCTTCATGGGGCCGTTCGGCACCTATATGCGCGACGGTCTGCCGGGGCGGATCGGCCATTGGTGGCTGCTGCTGATGGGCGCCTATATTCTCGTCCGGCCGGCGATCTGGCTGCTGCGCCGGCTGGCGCGGCGGATCGACCTGTCGGTGTCGATCACCGTCTTTTCCGGCGTGTCGCTCTGCGTCGTGCCGCTGGCCTTCCTCTGGCGCAATGTCGGCCGCACCGCCTTTCGCGATCTGGACGGCTTTACCGGCCTGCTGCCCTTTTCCTTCCTCTGCGCGCTCACCGTGCTGGTCGTCACCCACTGGGCCGAACAGACCGACCGGCGGCTGGCCCAGCGGGGCATCCTGCCGCCGCCCATCGATGCCCCGCCTGCCGAAGACGCCGCCGCCACATCGTCCGGAGACCCCGCCCTGCGCCATCGCCTGTCGGCCGGCTTTGCCGGGCCGATCCTGGCGCTGCAGAGCGAGGATCATTATGTCCGCGTCCATGGCGCGGGCGGCAGCGAATTGCTGCTGATGCGGTTGCGCGACGCGATTGCGGAGATGGAGGGGGTGGCCGGCGCGCAGGTGCATCGCAGCTGGTGGATCGCCCATCGGGCCATCCTGCGCTGTGATCCCGCCGGGCGCAGCTGGCTCATCACCCTGGATGGCGGGCTCAGCGTCCCCGTCGCGCGCGATTCGGTTGCCCGGCTGCAACGCGCCGGCTTCCTGCCCGCATCCTGACCCGCATCCCGCCCCGATCTGGCGGGCAAAAGAAAACCCCGCCGGAGCAAGCTCGACGACGGGGCCAGGTTCAGGGAGGTGTCACTCCAAAGGGGGGGAAGAGTGACAGGACCAATCTAGGAAAGCGCGCGTGGCTTTCAAGCATTAGCCGCATATTTTTGTCGGCGGCTGCGCCCATGCCATCGGTCCTATCGCACGGCTGAACCCGCTATTTCGGCCATTTCCGCTACGGTAACCGGCCATGTCGTGAATATGGCTGAATACGTATGCTGGAATCTGTGCAGAGGGTCGGGGGCGGCGCTATTTGAACCAGACCGACACATGTCGGCAAGAAACGCTCAAGATGCGTCCTGGGGAGGATCACTGTCATGCATCAATTCCGTCATACCGTCCTGCGCGCTGCGCTGCTGGCAGGGGCTTCCTTCTCGCTCGCCGCGGTCGCCCATGCGCAGACCGACGCCGAAACCGCGACGCCCGCCGCACCCGCCGCCGGCGAATCCGAAGGCATCGTCGTCACCGGCATCCGCGCCTCGCTCGCCTCCGCCGCCAAGGTGAAGCGCGATTCCGTGCTGATCGTCGATTCCATCTCGGCCGAAGATGTCGGCAAGCTGCCCGACGTGTCGATCGCGGACTCGCTCGCCCGCCTGCCCGGCGTCACCGCCCAGCGCCTCGAAGGGCGCGACCAGCGCCTGTCGATCCGCGGCCTTGGCCCGGACTTCTCGACCACCCTGCTCAATGGCCGCGAACAGGTCACCGTCGGCGACAATCGCGGCGTCGAATATGACCAGTATCCGTCGGAATTCTTCCAGAACGTCAATGTCTACAAGAGCGCCGACGCCGCGCTGATCGCCGCCGGCATCTCCGGCACGGTCGACCTGCGCATGCTGCGTCCGCTCGACAAGAATGACCGCATCCTCGCCGTGTCGCTGCGCGGCCAGATGAACGGCATGGACAAGCTCAATCCCGATGGCGAACGCTATGGCTATCGCGCCTCGGCCACCTATGTCGATCAGTTCGCCGACGACACGCTGGGCCTGTCGCTGGGCTTCGCCGCCTCGCAGACCCCGTCGCAGAATGAGCGCTTCAACGCCTGGGGCTATCCCACCGATGCCGACGGCAATCTGATCATCGGCGGCGCCAAGCCCTATGTGCAGTCGAACCTGCTGAAGCGCTACGGCATGGTCGGCACGCTGGAATGGCAGCCGAGCGACAATTTCCACTCGACCTTCGACGTCCTCGCCTCGCATTTCGAGGAAGAACAGCGCCTGCGCGGCATCGAATTCCCGCTCGTCTGGGGCACCGACGTCGGCGTCAGCGACGTGACGGTCGAAAATGGCTTCGTCACCGGCGCCACCTTCTCCAACGTCTATGGCGTCCAGCGCAACGACTATAACAAGCGCAAGGCCGACACCATCTCGCTCGGCTGGAACAACGACATCCGCCTGAACGATCGGCTCAAGCTCAATGTCGATGCCAGCTGGTCGCGCGCCAAGCGCACCGACTTCCTGCTCGAAACCTATTCGGGCACCGGCTATCTGCGGTCGGGCGTGTCCGACACGGTGCGTGTCGAGCGCCAGTCGAACGGCCTGTTCAGCATCGTGCCGACGCTCGACTATACCGACACCAACGTCATCAGCCTGACCGACCCCAATGGCTGGGGCTATAATGGCACCACCGCCGTCGTGCAGGCGGGCTTCCTCAACCGGCCCAAGTTCATCGACGACATGAAGTCGTTCCGCGCCAACCTGGTCGGCGACATTTCGGGCAGCATCTTCAGCAACTGGGAAGTCGGCGGCAATTACAGCCGGCGCAAGAAGACCAGCGCCTATACCAGCTATTTCCTCTGCCCCACCGGCGGCACGGATTGCACCATCGCCAATGGCACGCCCGGCTCGGCGCCGGTGCCGCAGGAGGCACTGCTCGGCAAGAATGTCTCGCTCGACTATCTGGGCGTGCCGGCGATGCTGACGCTCGACCCGCTCTATCTCTACAACAATGTTCTGGATGCCGTGTATGATAACCGGCCGTCCTCGCTGGTGCGCGACAATGTCGTGAAGGAAGATGTCTTCACCGGCTATGCCAAGATGACGCTGGACGGCGATCTGGGCGGCAAGCCGCTCAAGGGCGCGATCGGCGTGCAGGTGATCCACACCCGCCAGGCGTCGACCGGTACCATCTCGAACTTCTCCAACGGCGTCGTCACCGTCGTCCCGGCCTCGGGCAAGGAGAGCTTCACCAATTTCCTGCCCAGCGCGCAATTCTCGGTCGAGCTGGAGCCCGGCTTCTTCGTGAAGATGGGTGCGGCCCAGACCATGGTCCGTCCGCGCATGGACCAGGAACGGATCAACCAGGAATATAATTTCAACCTGGCCAATGTCGGCCTCGGCTCCGACCCGCAGTACAGCCCGTTCAGCTCGAACGGCGGCAACATCGCGCTGCGTCCCTATCAGTCGACCAATATCGACCTGTCGATCGAGAAATATTTTCCGGGCGGCGGCTATGTCTCGCTCGCGGGCTATTTCAAGAATCTGACCGACTTCGTCGATCCCAACAACAATATCGCCTATGATTTCTCGGACGTGCTGGCCTCGCTGCCTGCCGACATCCGCAACCAGATCATCGCTGACGGCAGCTATATCGGCCTGCTGAAGGCCCCGGCCAACACCGGCAAGGGCACGATCATGGGGGCGGAAGGCACCGTCTCGCTGCCGTTCAAGGCATTCAGCGAAACGCTCGACGGCTTCGGCATCTTCGCCAGCGGGTCCTACACCCACAGCGAAGTCAAATATGGCAGCAACCCGACCGATGTCGTCACCCTGCCGGGCCTGTCCAAATGGGTCGCCAGCGGCACCGCTTATTATGAAAAGAGCGGTTTCCAGGCGCGCGTCTCCTATCGCTATCGCTCTTCCTTCCTGGGCGAAGTCGCCGGCCTTTCGGCCGCGCCGACCTTCCGCACCGCCAAGGCAGAGGGCATTCTCGACGCGCAGATCGGCTATGAATTCCAGTCGGGGCCGCTCACCGGCCTGTCGATCCTGCTGCAGGGCAAGAACCTCACCGACCAGCCCTTCGTCACCTATCAGAATGGCGATAAGCGCCAGGTCATCGACTATCAGCGCTACGGCCGCGATTATTATCTGGGCCTGACCTACAAGTTCTGATCGGCCTGCGGCCGACCGGGCAAGTTCTGATCGGCCTCCGGGCCGGTCGGGCAAGTCCTGAAATTCCTCCCCGGATTGCCCGACTGCACGCGGGCAATCCCCCTCCCCGGACCGCCACCCCTTAGAGGGGAGGGCGGTCCGTTTTTCTTTGGGGGGAGGGGGATCAGGTCTTTCGTCTCCCCTCCCTTCCAGGGAGGGGTTGGGGGTGGGTGCCGCCGAGGCACTCGGCGGCCCTGTTCAAGATAGCTTCCACCACACCATCCGGATTCTCGATCACGTCGCCATTCCAGAAGCGCAACATCGTCCAGCCCTGTTCCCTTAGAAACAGGGAGCGACGTTCGTCATAGGCCTGCGCATCCAGATGCTGGCTCCCGTCGAACTCGATCGCCAGTTTCGCCGAACGGCATGCCAGATCGACAATATAGGGGCCGATGACCAACTGCCTCGTGAAGCGCGGGCGATAGCAGGATATGCGCAACCAGATCATCCGCTCCGCATCGGTCTGGCCGTTGCGCAGCGCGCGGGCATTGGCCGTCATATGTTCAGGAACGCGGCGCATGAGGCCAGGTTAGCAAGGCTCGCTCCGCTCGCCTACCCACCCCCAACCCCTCCCTGAGAGGGAGGGGAGGGAAGTTTTAAGCCGTCATCCGCGTGACCAGCCGAGGCGCCAGCAGCGTCGGCGTCACCGGCTTGCGGTCGATCTGGCCGATCAGCGCGTCGACCAGCACCTCGCCCGCGTGCAGATAATCCTGCGCCACGGTGGTCAGCGGCTGTCGCGTCAGGCTGGCGGCCGGGATATCGTCGAAGCCGATCAGGGCGACGTCGCCCGGCACCGACAGCCCATGTTCGTCCAGCGCCCGCATCGCACCGATCGCGATCAGGTCCGACCCGGCAAAGATCGCGTCGAACGTCACGCCGCGCGCGATCAGGCGGCTCGCTGCCTCATAACCCGACTGCTCGGTCGACAGCGCATCGACATGCAGGCCGGGGTCGACTGCATGGCCAGCTTCGCGCAGCACGTCGGACAGGCCGGCATAACGATCGCGAAATTCGGGATAATGGCTCGATGCGTCGCCCAGAAAGGCGATCCGGCTGCATCCGCGCGCGATCAGATGCGCGCCCGCGTCGCGCCCGCCACGCCGGTTGTCGCAGCCGATCGTCATCCCCAGCGCATGCTGGTCGACCGATCCCCAGCGCACGAAATGCGTGCCCTGCGCCACCAGCTGCTCCAGCCGGGTGCGATAGATTTCATAGTCGCCATAGCCCAGCAGGATGATGCCGTCGGCCTTGCGGCTATCCTCATAATCGACATGCCAGTCGGTCGACAGCTGCTGGAAACTGGTCAGCAGGTCATAGCCGCGCTTGGCGCAGGTCTGCAGGATTGGCCCCAGCATCGACAGGAAGAAGGGGTTGATCCAGCTTTCGTCGGGCAGCAGATCCTCGAAGAACAAAAGGGCCAGCGTATTGCTCTTGCCCCGCCGCAGCGAGGATGCATTCTTGTCCACCGTATAGTTGAGCTGCCGGGCGATCGCCTCGACCCGCAGCCGCGTCGCCTCGCTCACCGTCTTGTCGCCGCGCAGCGCGCGCGACACGGTCGGCTGGGACACGCCGGCCAGCGTGGCGATGTCGAAGGATGTCACTTTGTCGTTGGCGGCCATGGCGCGACCCTACGCCAGCGAGTCTCCATTGGGAATAGAAGGGTTTGAAACCGGTCTGAATACGTATGCCGCTCCCTTGGCCCGCCCTGTCCCCGCCGACTAAGAAGGGGCCAAGCCGCGGCAATCGGGCACAAGCGGCAAGGGGAGGGATGAAGGCCATGCGCGGACGAACGGCAATGCTGCTGGCTGCGCTCTGCGCGCTTCCCGCTCCGGCGATGGCGCAGGATGACGGTTTCCGCGCCCGCCTGCCCGAAGATGAAGTCATCTATTTCGTCCTGCCCGACCGGTTCGACAATGCCGACCCCGCCAATGACAAGGGCGGCCTCAAGGGCGACCGGCTTCAGACCGGCTATGATCCCGCGTCCAAGGGCTTCTACCATGGCGGCGACCTCCAGGGGTTGATCCGCCAGCTCGACTATATTCAGGGGCTGGGCGCCACCGCCATCTGGGTCGGGCCGATCTTCCGCAACAAGCCGGTACAGGGCCCCAAGGGGCAGGAAAGCGCCGGCTATCACGGCTATTGGATCACCGATTTCGAGCATGTCGATCCGCATTTCGGCACCGACGCGGATTTCGCCGCGCTGGTGAAGGCCGCCCATGGCCGGGGGATGAAAGTCTATATGGACATCATCGCCAACCATACGGCCGACGTGATCCGCTATCGCGAATGCGCCGACCGGCCCTGTCCCTATCGTTCGCGCGCCGACTATCCCTATCAGCGCCGCGGCGGCGTGGCCGGCCCGGCGATCAATCCGGGCTTTGCCGGCGACGCCGATCATAGCGCCGCCAATTTCGACAAGCTCACCGACCCGGCCTATGCCTATACCCCGTTCGTGCCGAAGGGCGAGCAGGCGGCGAAGAACCCGGCCTGGCTCAACGATGTGCGCTATTATCATAATCGCGGCGAGACGACCTATTCGGGCGAGAGCGCGACCATGGGCGACTTTGCCGGGCTCGACGATCTGATGACCGAACATCCGCGCGTGATCGCCGGCATGATCGACATTTTCGGCGGCTGGATCGACCGCTTCGGCATTGACGGTTTCCGCATCGACACCGCCCGCCATGTCGACCCGCATTTCTGGCAGCAGTTCGTCCCCGCCATGCAGGCGCGGGCCAGGGCGCGCGGCATCCCCAATTTCCATGTCTTCGGCGAAGTCTATGTCGAGACGGTCGATGCCGGCCCGCTCGCCTGGCACACCCGCGAAGGCGGCTTCCCCGCCGTGCTCGACTTCGCCTTCCGCCAGGCCTCGCTGGAAACCGTCGCGGGCAAGGCGGCGACCGCCACCTGGGAACGCATGCTGACCGGTGATGCCCTCTATCAGGGCGGCGCCGCCACTGCGCGCCAGTTGCCGACCTTCGTCAGCAATCATGACGCGGGCCGTTTCGCCACCTTCGTCCGCCGCGCCTTCCCGCAGGCGGGCGAGGATGAAGTGCTGCGCCGGGTGATGCTCGCCAACGCCATGCTGCTGACGCTGCGCGGCGTGCCGACCATCTATTATGGCGATGAACAGGGTTTCGTCGGCGACGGCGGCGATCAGGACGCGCGCGAGGATATGTTCGGCAGCCAGGTGGCGAGCTATAACGACAATCGCCTGCTCGGCAGCACTGCCACTACCGCCACCGCGCGCTTCGATCCTGCCCATCCGCTCTATCGCGAGATTGCGGCGCTCGCCCGCCTGCGCACCGGCCATGCCGCGCTGCGCCGGGGCAGCGAGACGATCCGCGCGCGCGGCGACGAACCGGGCCTGTTCGCCGTCTCCCGCTTCGATCCCGACACGGGCGCGGAATATCTGATCGCCTTCAACACATCGACCGCGCCGATCAGGGCGCAGGTTCAGGTGGATACCGCCTCCACCGCCTTCGACACCCTTGCCGGCGCGGCCTGTTCCCCGCGCGCGTCCGCGCCCGGCAGCCTCGCCCTCGACCTTCCTCCCCTTGGCTACAGCGTCTGCGCTGTACGGAGCGCTAATCCGCAATGACCGACGCACTGACTCCCTGGTGGCGCGGCGCCACCATCTACCAGATCTATCCGCGCAGCTTCGCCGACTCCAATGGCGACGGCATCGGCGATCTGGCCGGCATCACCACCCATCTTCCCTATGTCGCCTCGCTCGGCGTCGATGCCATCTGGCTCTCGCCTTTCTTCAAGAGCCCGATGCGCGACTTCGGCTATGACGTGTCGGATTATTGCGATGTCGATCCGATCTTCGGCACGCTCGCCGATTTCGACGCGCTGATCGCCCGCGCCCATGATCTGGGCCTGCGCATCATCGTCGATCAGGTCTGGGCCCATACCTCCGATGAACATCCCTGGTTCATCGAAAGCCGCTCCAGCCGCCAGAATGACCATGCCGACTGGTATGTCTGGGCCGATGCGAAGCCCGACGGCACGCCGCCCAACAACTGGCAGTCGGTGTTCGGCGGCCCGGCCTGGACCTGGGACGCGCGGCGCGGCCAATACTACATGCACAATTTCCTGAAGGAGCAGCCGCAGATCAACCTGCACAATGGAAAGGTGCAGGCGGCGGTGCTGGATATCGTGCGCTTCTGGCTGGACCGCGGTGTCGACGGCTTCCGCATCGACGCGATCAACCATTCGATGCCTGACCCGCAACTGCGCGACAATCCGCCCGCGCCCGAAGACGGCCGCATCCGCACGCGCCCCTATGATTTCCAGATCAAGCGCTACAGCCAGAGCCACCCGGACATTCCGCTGTTCCTGGAAAAGGTGCGTTCGGTGTTCGACGAATATCCCGATCGCTTCACCGTCGCCGAAGTCGGCGGGGATGACAGCGATGCGGAGATGAAGGCCTTCACCCAGGGCGATCATCGCCTCAACACCGCCTATGGCTTCGACTTCCTCTACGCCCCCAAATTGACCGCGCCGTTCCTGAAAGACGCGCTGTCGCGCTGGCCGGCGGAGCAGGGGATTGGCTGGCCAAGCTGGGCGTTCGAAAATCATGACGCGCCGCGCGCCGTCTCGCGCTGGGCCGGTGACATCGACGCCCATGCCTATTGCCGGATGAAGATGCTGCTGCTCGCCTGCCTGCGCGGCAACATCTTCCTCTATTATGGCGAGGAACTGGGCCTGCCGCAGGTCGATATCGCGTTCGAGGATCTGCAGGATCCCGAAGCGATCGCCAACTGGCCGCTGACCCTGTCGCGCGACGGCGCCCGCACGCCCATGCCCTGGACCGGCGCGGCGCCCTGGCTCGGCTTCTCCGATGCCAGGCCCTGGCTGCCGGTGGGGGAAGCGCACCGCCCGCTCGCCGTCGACGCGCAGGAAGCCGACCCTGCCTCGCTGCTCCACTGGACGCGGCAGGTGCTGGCCCTGCGCAACGCTACCCCGGCACTGCGCAGCGGCACGATCACCTTTCTCGATACGCCGGACGATCTGCTCGCCTTTGAACGGACGCAGGACGGGCAACAGCGCCTCTGCGTCTTCAACCTCGGCACCGGCCCCGTCGCCTGGCGCCCGGCCGATGCGGACCGCTGGCAGGGCCAGCTGTCGACCGGCCGCATCGCCGACTGGAATTTCGCCCCCGCATCCGGCCTCGTCGCCGCCTTTGACCATTCAGAATGACATTCTCCCTCGTCATTGCGAGCGTAGCGAAGCAATCCAAATGGACTGCCCATGGATTGCTTCGCTGCGCTCGCAATGACGCGCCGAAAGACAAGGATTCTTCCATGACGCGACTGACCGCGCTCGCCCTCCCGCTCATTGCCCTGGCGCTCGCGCCCACCGCCGCGCGCGCCGATGTGGTGGCCAGGGCCGCCTCGCCCGACGGCCATATCACCCTCACCATCAGCCTCGATGGCGAGGGGCGTCCCAGCTACGCCGTGCAGCGCAATGGCAAGCCGCTGATCGCCGATTCCCGTTTGGGCTTCATGTTCACCGACGCGCCCAAGATCGAGCGCAACCTGACGCTGGCCGATAGCAAGCAGGCGAGCAGCGACACGAGCTGGACCCAGCCCTGGGGCGAATGGAGCAGGATCCGCGACCATCATAATGAGCTGACGCTGGTCTTCCGCGAAAAGGGCGATCTCCAGCGCGAGATGGATGTGACCTTCCGCCTGTTCGATGATGGCGTCGCCTTCCGCTACAGCCTGCCCGATCAGGCCAACCTCCATCACGCCAATATTGCCGAAGAACTGACCCAGTTCGCCTTCGCGCAGGGCGGCACAGCATGGTGGAAGCCCGCCTATGGGTGGAACCGCGAGGAATATCTCTACAACCGCACCCCGCTCGACGCGGTCGGGACCGCCCAGACGGTGATGACGGTGAAGCTGGCCGACGGCACCCATGTCGCCCTGCATGAAGCCGCGCTGGTCGATTATGCGGGCATGAATCTCGCCCGCGCCGAAGGCAACACGTTCCGCGCCGATCTGACGCCGGGGGCAGGCGCGCCCAAGGTGTCGCGCGACGCCGGCTTCTCCACCCCCTGGCGCACCATCGCCGTCGCCGACGATGCCGCCGGCCTCTACATGAACCACATGATCCTGAACTTGAACGAGCCCAACAAGCTCGGCGATGTTTCGTGGATCAAGCCGGGCAAGTTCGTCGGCGTCTGGTGGAACATGATCAAGGGCGAATGGAGCTGGGCGCGCGGCCCCAAACATGGCGCCACCACCGCCAATGTCCGCCGCTATATCGATTTCGCTGCTGCCAGCGGCATCCCCGCCGTGCTGGTCGAGGGCTGGAATGTCGGCTGGGACGGCAACTGGTTCGGCAATGGCAAGGATATGAACTTCTCGCAGCCGACCGAAGATTTCGACGCCGACGGCCTGGCCGTCTATGCCAGGTCCAAGGGCGTCACCCTGATCGGCCATCATGAAACCGGCGGCTCGGCCAGCCATTATGACGGCCAGCTCGACACCGCCTTCAAATGGGCGGCTGACCATGGCGAGCAGGTGGTGAAGACCGGCTATGTCACCGATGCCGGCCAGATCGAGCGGGTCGATGCCGATGGCGCGAAGCATCGCGAATGGCATGAGGGCCAGTGGATGGTGAATCATTATCTGCGCGTCGTGCAGACCGCCGCCAAATATCATGTCAGCATCGACAGCCATGAACCGGTAAAGGACACGGGCCTCCGCCGCACCTATCCCAACTGGGTCGCGCGCGAAGGCGGCCGGGGCATGGAATATAATGCCTGGGTCGGCGGAAAGAACCCGCCCGAGCATGAGGCGAACCTGGTCTTCACCCAGCTGCTGGGTGGCCCGATGGACTTTACCCCCGGCGTGCTCAGCCTGTCGGGTTCGGAAGGCAGCACGATCCACTCGACCATCGCCAAGCAGCTCGCCCTCTATGTCGTTCTCTATTCCCCGGTCGTGATGGCGGCCGACACGCCGGAAAATTACGCCAAATATCCCGGCCCCTTCCAGTTCATCAAGGATGTGCCGACCGACTGGTCCGACACCCGCGCCCTGAATGGCGAGGTTGGCGACTATGTCACCATCGCGCGCAAGGCGAAGGGCAGCGACGACTGGTATCTGGGCGCGGTCGGCGATGAACAGGCGCGCTCCAGCAAGGTGACGCTCGACTTCCTCGATGCCGGGCGCAGCTACACCGCCGAAATCTACCGCGACGGCCCCGGCGCCGACTATCGCACCGAGGGACGCCACGCGATCGTGATCGAAAAGAAGCAGGTGAAGAAGGGCGATGTCCTCAGCCTCGATCTTGCGCCCGGCGGCGGCCAGGCAATCCGCTTCGTCGCCAGCGGCGGCAAGCGCAAGCGGTGACAGTCCAGTGAACCTCGTCATTGCGAGGGCCGCAGGCCCGCGGCAATCCAGTGGATTGCTTCACCCGGCTATCGTCGGGTTCGCAATGACGAAGCGGCTATGGCCTGTCCTACAGGAAGGCGCTCCTCTATGCTGCGGATTGCAAGGGCCCCGCAGAAGGCAGACTTTCCGATAGGATCAGGCGCTCGCAACTTAATGTCAAAATGTGCGGGAAATGTGCGAAGTTAAGGCGAAGGATGGGGATGGCCGGAATGAATGAGATGGGGCTGGAAACGGGCGCGACGACGTCCGACGGTCGGCCGCGCCAGGGCTTTTGGGGGCTGTGGAATATCAGCTTCGGCTTCTTCGGCATCCAGATCGGCTTCGCGCTGCAAAACGCCAACATGTCGCGCATCTTCCAGTCGCTGGGGGAAAATCTCGACAATCTCGCCTTGCTGTGGATCGCCGCGCCGCTGACCGGCCTGCTGGTGCAGCCGGTGATTGGCCATTATAGCGATCGCACCTGGTGCCGCCTCGGCCGCCGCCGGCCCTATTTCTTCGCCGGTGCGCTGTTCGCCGCGCTCGCCTTGTTCGGCATGCCCAATGCGCCCGGCCTGATGGCCGCCGCGCTGATGCTCTGGATCCTCGACGCCTCGCTCAACGTCTCGATGGAGCCGTTCCGCGCCTTTGTCGGCGACATGCTGGCAAAGGAACAGCATATGGCCGGCTATGCGATCCAGACCGCCTTCATCGGCACCGGCGCGGTGATCGGCTCCTCCACCCCCTGGCTGCTCGACCAGATGGGCGTCTCCAATGTCGCGCCCGCCGGCATGATCCCCGACACGGTGCGCATCAGCTTCTATATCGGCGGCGCCGCGCTGTTCCTCGCCGTGCTCTGGACCGTGCTCACCACCCGCGAATATTCGCCCGATCAGATGGCCCGCTTTGCCCAGGCCAGCGAAGCGGCAAGGCAAGCGGAAGCGCCGTCGGTCCCCGCCGGCGGTCCGCTCTGGATCGTCGCTGGCCTCGCCATCATCGCCGCCGTCTGGGGCTGGGCACTGGAAAAGGAGCTGTATCTGCTGGGTGGGCTGCTCGCGGCCTATGGCATCGCTCGCATCGTCGCGCGCGGCCTTCATGCGCAGGGCCGGACCGACAATCTGCTCAGCCATGTGGTCGGCAATTTCGCGACCATGCCGGCGATGATGAAGAAGCTGGCGCTGGTCCAGTTCTTCACCTGGTCGGCGCTGTTCATCATGTGGATCTACACCACGCCAGTGGTCGCCCAATATGTCTTCGGATCGGCCGATCCGACCAGCGCCGCCTATAATGAAGGGGGCAATTGGGTCGGCATCCTGTTCGCCACCTATAATGGCGTCGCCGCCTTCGCCGCGCCCTTCCTGCTCCAGCCGCTGGCCCGCCGCATCGGCCAGGCCCAAACCCATGCGCTGGCGCTGACGCTGGGCGCGTTCGGCTTCCTGTCCTTCCTGGTCCTGCGCGATGCACAGGCGCTGCTCTTGTCGGAAGTGGCGATCGGCATCGCCTGGGCCTCGACCCTCGCCATGCCCTATGCGATGCTCGCCTCCAGCGTGCCGCAGACCAAGCTCGGCATCTATATGGGGCTGTTCAACGCCTTCGTCGTCATCCCGCAATTGCTGGTGGCGACGGTGATGGGCACGATCATGCGCCATTTCTTCCCGACCGAACCGATCTGGACCATGGCCTTTGCCGGCGCCGTCATGCTGCTGGCCGCGCTCGCTACCCTGCGCTGCCGGGACTGACCGGCAGCGCAGAGGGGAAGGGGGACTATCAAGGCGTGATGGGTTTTCCACATCACGCCTTGATCAAGCCCGCGCGGCGTCTGAGCGTTTCAAGCCGCTGATGCGCAGCATCATTGCGGCTTGCAATCACGCCGCCTGGCGTTCGGCCTCGCCGATGATGGCCTCGGCCATTTCGTCGGCGACCAGCGCGGGGGAGCGCTCCTCGCGCTTGGCCTGGTCCAGTATCTGGGCGACCCGGCCACCGATCTGGTCGACGCGGGCGGCGACGCTGGCGCGGTCCTCGCCCAGATATTCGGCCGACACGCTGATGATACCACCGGCATTGGCGACATAGTCGGGCACATAGACGATGCCGCGCGCCCGCAGCAACTCCGCCACATCGGGCGTCGCCAGCTGGTTGTTGGCCGCGCCGCAGACCAGGCGCGCCTGCATCGCCGCCACGCTCTGCGGATCGAGCGCGCCGCCCAGGGCGCAGGGGGCAAAGATGTCCGCCTCGACCGCGGCGATGTCGGCCACGTCCACCACATTCGCGTTCAGCACGGCGGCCAGCGTGTTGCGGCGGCGCGGATCGATGTCGGCAATCACCAGACGGGCGCCGGCATCGGCCAGGCGACGGCACAGCGCCGCGCCGACATTGCCGGTGCCCTGCACCGCGACCGTCAGGTCGGACAGTTCGGCGCCCAGCGACTGGCGGGCGGCCGCCTGCATCGCCTCGAACACGCCCAGCGCGGTCCAGGGAGACGGATCGCCGCCGGCCGCGCCCTCGGCGACATCCAGGCCCGCGACATGACGGGTCTGGCTGGCCACCGCCTGCATGTCGGCGACGCTGGTGCCGACATCCTCGGCCGTGACATAGGTGCCACCCAGTTCCTCGACCGCGCGGCCGAACGCCTGGAACAGCGCGACCCGGTCGAACTCGCCTTCGGGCCGGCGCAGCACCGCCTTGGCGCCGCCAAAGGGCAGGCCGGCCATTGCATTCTTGTAGCTCATGCCCTCGGCCAGGCGGCAGGCATCGTCCAGCGCCGCGCCGATGTCGGCATAATGCCAGAAGCGGCAGCCGCCGGCGCCCGGCCCGATCGCGGTGCTGTGGATGGCAATCACGCCGTCCAGCCCGCTGGCGGGATCAAGCAGCCGCACCGACTGCATCGGCGGGTTCAGGCGGGCAGGACGGGAAACCATATTCTTCTCCTCGGGATGATGCCGCCTTATCGCCGGTCGCCAGAGAAGAATCTTGCCTGATTTGAAGCCCGTTATCGCCAATATGAGGATGAATTATCCCCTCATCGACGATATGTAGGAAAATATGATCGAACTCGACCATTTCGAGCGGAAGATTCTCCGCGAATTGCAGCGCGATGCCAGCCAGACCACGGCGGAGATCGCGGACAAGGTCGGGCTGACCCCGTCGCCCTGCTGGCGCCGCATCGACCGGCTGGAAAAGGAAGGGCTGATCCGCAAGCGGGTGGCCTTGCTCGACCGGCGCAAGGTCGGCCTCAATGCCCAGGTCTTCGCTCAGGTAAAGCTCAACGCCCATGGCCGCGCCAATCTGGACGAATTCAGCGCCGCGATCGGCGGCTTTCCCGAAGTGCTGGAGGCGTTCGTGCTGCTCGGCACGATGGACTTCATGCTGCGCATCGTGGCCAAGGATATCGAGGCCTATGAACGCTTCTTCTTCGAACGGCTGAGCAAGCTGCCCGGCGTCCAGGAAATCAACTCGACCGTCGCCCTGTCCGAAATCAAGTCGACCCACGAACTGCCGATATGACATGGCGGCCGGTAGGCACCGGCCGCCACACCTCACATCTTATTTGCGCTGCGCCTGGCTGGCGTCGCGGGCCGCGCGGAATTCGCTGTCGCTCGACCAGTTGGGCCAGTCATGGCCGTCGGCCACGCGGCGACCGACATTGTAGAGCAGGGTCATGTCGCCCTCCCAGCTGCTGGTGTTCCAGCTGTCGTCATACTGGTCGGCCGGCTGGTGATAGCGATCGCGGGTATAGATATCGCCCAGTTCCTTGCCGCGCGCCGCGCCGCCATTCACCAGTTCGCGGCCCGGATTGAACGAGATGGCGGGTACGCCGCGCTTGGCCATCGGGAAATGGTCGGAGCGGTAGAAGCTGCCCGCTTCGGGGCGCGCATCCGGCGTATAATGGCGGCCCAGCTTCTCGCCTTCCTGCGTCAGCAGGGTCAGCAGGTCCAGCTTCGCCGCGCCGGAGATGGAGAAATTGACCGTCTTCTCGGCGGCGAAGGGACCGTCCATGTTGATGACGCCGGCCGTGGTCGCCAGCGGGCGCAGCGGATTGTCGGCATAATATTCCGATCCCAGCAGGCCCTTCTCCTCGGCCGTCACCGCCAGGAACAGCACGCTGCGCTCGGGCTTCGGTCCTTTGGCATAGGCGCGGGCCAGTTCCAGCAGGGCGGCGGTGCCCGACGCATTGTCGCGCGCGCCATTATAGATGGTGTCGCCCTTCGCGTCCGGCGCGCCGATGCCCAGATGGTCCCAGTGCGCGGAATAGATGACGGTCTCGTCGGGATATTTGCTGCCCGGCAGGATGCCCGCGACATTGTGCGAGGTGATGATTTCCGACTTCACCGCATAGTCGGCGCTCATCGTTGCCTTCAGGGGAATGGGCTTGAAGTCCTTCTTGCGCGCGGCGGCCTTGGCCGCCTCGAAATCGACGCCCGACGCGGCCAGCAGCTTGGCGGCCAGATCCTTCTGGATCCAGCCCTCCATCTGGGTGTGGGCGCTCTTGGGATCGGCACGGACGATGTCGAACATGGTGTTGGTGTTGCTGTTCTTGACCGTCGCCCAGCCATAGGATGCCGGCTCGCTTTCATGCACCACCAGCACGCCGGCCGCGCCCTGGCGCGCGGCTTCTTCATATTTGTAGGTCCAGCGGCCATAATAGGTCATCAGCTTGCCGCCGAAATCGCCTTCGCCGCCCTCGAAATCGGGGTCGTTGACCAGCACGACCATGATCTTGCCCTTGAGGTCCACGCCCTTGAAATCGTCCCAGCCGCGCTCGGGCGCCTTCACGCCATAGCCGACGAAGACCAGCGGCAGGTTCGCGAACTTGACCGCCGACTGGCCGGTCTCGGCCGCGCGCACGGCGATTTCCGTGCCCTGGGTCAGCGGCTGGGCCGCGCCCCCCACGGTCATCGACAGGCTGGGCGTGCCGGTGATGTTCGACATGCGCAGCGGCACGTCCTGGAACCAAGTGCCCTTGTCGCCGGCGGGCTTCAGCCCGGCCGCCGCCATCTGCTTGGCAATATAGTCGATCGTCTTGGTCTCGGCGCGGGTCGCCGGGCCACGGCCTTCAAACTCGTCGCTGGCCAGGATCTTGATATCGTTGACGATGCGCGCGACGTCGAACTGCGGCGCGGTCGTGGCCGCCACGGCCAGGACGGAAGCGGACAGCAGCCCGGCACAGGCCAGCGTCCGCCATGCGGCGCGGGAGGCACGGGACAGCGGCGACATCGTCATGGGTAACTCCTTATCTCTCTTGGATATTGCGCGGCGCGAGTCAGCGGCCGGCAATGCGAGGGGATAATGCCCATGCGACGCCATATGTCGATATGGCGTGGAATTTTAGGTCGCCGCCGCCATCCGCAAGGGGACGGCGGCGGCGCTCGGGTCACACAAGCTTGTTGGTGCGCACCAGTTCGCGATACCAGTCGGCGCTGAGCTTGGGCGTGCGCTTCTGGGTCTTGAAGTCGACATGGTGGATGCCGAACAGCTTGGTATAGCCATCCTCCCACTCGAAATTGTCCATCAGGCTCCAGACGAAATAGCCCTTCACCGGCAGCCCCTCGCGGGTCGCGCGCTGCAGGTGGGTGAGGTAATTGCGCAGATACATGACGCGGTCGGTGTCATAGACCTTGCCGTCTTCGGCCAGCTTGTCGTCCGCCGAGCAGCCATTTTCCGAGATGTAGAGGCCCTTGGGCTTCCAGTTCTCGGCTATGGCACGCATCCCCCAATAGATGACCTCCGGCGTGACATAGAGCCAGGGGGAGGGCATGCGCGGTGCCTGGCCCGGATGGGGCAGGATCTTGTAGCCCGACGGCGCAGTTTCGTCGGCGCGAACGGTGTTGCCGGTATAGACATTGACCGACAGGAAATCGAGCGGCGCGCCGATCAGCTTCATGTCGCCTTCCTTGACCACCGGGGCGTCCTTGCCCTGCGCGGTCAGGTAGCTGTCGATATAGCGACCTTCCATGATCGCGGTCAGGAACATGGCGTTCTCCTCGCGCACGGCCTTCTTCACCGCCTCGATATGTTCGGGCGTCTCGATCGCGGGGACATAGATGTTGGGATTGTCGGCAATGCCGACCTGCGTGCCCGACTTGGTCGCGGCGCGGATCGCCTGCACGCCCAGACCATGGGCCAGCACGCCATGGTGGCGCACCTGGTTCACTTCCTTCATCGGCAGCTTCAGGCCCGGCGCCTTGCCACCGGTCATGTAGCTCAAATCGGTGAAGCAGCGCAGTTCGTTGACCGTCATGAAGTGATTGACGCGGTCGCCCAGCTTGCCGGCGGTGTAGCCGGCATAGTCGGCAAAGGCGTAGCTGGTGTCGCGATTCTGCCAGCCGCCCGGCAGGGCATGGGGCAGATCCCAGTGGAACATGGTGACATGCGGGGTGATGCCCGCCGCCAGCAGCCCGTCGACCAGACGGTTATAATAGTCCAGCCCCTTGGCATTGGGCTTGCCCCGGCCATTGGGGAAGATGCGCGACCAGGCGATCGAGAAGCGATAGGCCTTGACCCCCAGCGCCTTGAGCAGGGCGATGTCGTCCTGATAGCGGTTATAGCTGTCGCAGGCGATGTCGCCGGTGTCGCCATTGGCGACCTTGCCGGGCGTGTGAGAAAACACGTCCCAGTTGGTCTGGCCGCGGCCATCGGCGTTCACGGCGCCCTCGATCTGATAGGATGCGGTGGCGCAGCCCCACAGGAAGTCGGCGGGGAAGGCGAGGCTGCCCTGCGGCGCGCCGGCGGCCGCGGCGGCGGCCTGCGCGTTCGCACCAGTGCTGCCGGCCAGGCCCGCGCCCAGCGCGGCGGCACCCAGGCCCAGGCCCAGTTCGCGGCGATTGATACCCGTCATCTTCTTTGTCTCCTTATTGACCGACGATCTGCACCAGACCGCTGATGGCCTGGCCGGTGGGCAGCTTCGTCTTGCTCGTCAGCGTCTTTGCCTTGTCGTCCCAGACCAGTTCGGCCTTCATGCCGCCCTTGCGATAGGCATTGGTCGTGCCGTCATCGTCATAAAGGGTGAAGCGCGCATCGGCACCCGGATAAACCCGGATGCTTTCCAGGGCCTGCTTCTCGGCCGTGCTCTTCACCTGCACGCCCATCGGCACGATCGAACCGGCCTTCACGAACAGCGGCATGCGGTTGATCGGGGCATCCACCTCGATCGTCTGGCCGCCCTCATATTTCTGGTTGGTCCAATAATCATACCAGGCGGTGCCGGCGGGCAGATAGACCGACCGCTTGGTCTGGCCCTGCTTGGTCACCGGGGCGACCAGGAAGGCGGGGCCGAACATATATTGGTCGCCGATATCCGACACCTTGGGATCGTTCGGGAAGTCCATGAACAGGCCGCGCATGAACGGCGCGCCGGTGTCATAGGTGTGGCGGCCCAGCGCATAGATATAGGGGATCAGCGTGTAGCGCAGGCGCAGCCAGTCGGCCAGGATCGGCTCGGCCGCCTTGCCATAGGTCCACAATTCCGTGTCCGGGCGCTGGCCATGGATGCGCAGCGTCGGCGTGAACACACTATACTGGAACCAGCGCACGAACAGTTCGGGATAATCGGTATAGTCCGCACCCGCCGCCGTCATGCCGGCCGGATCGAGCAGCACCGGATGCTGCGCCTTGGGGCCGCTCGGCCACTGCCAGCCGCCAATATCGCTGCCCCAATAGGCCAGGCCCGACGCGGTGAAGTTGAGGCCGGCGGGCACCTGCCGGTCGAGCGCTTCCCAGGTCGACTTGATGTCCGACGACCAGAACAGGCCGCCATTGCGCTGCGAGCCCAGATAGGCGGCGCGCGCCAGGATCATGTTGCGGAAATTGGGGCGGTCGCGCTCCGAGCCTTCGGCCACGCCCGACGTATGCACCAGCGGGAACAGGTTATGATAGCGGTCGCCCGAACCGATCGAGTAGAAATAGCCGTCGGGCACCAGATCCGGCTCGGTCTCGTCCAGCCAGAACCAGTCGAAGCCCTGGCTCGCAATATTGTCGCGCAGCTTGCCCCAGAACCATTCCCGCGCTTGCGGATTGGTGCTGTCGATCAGCGCGCCGGCCCGGTCGGACCGCATCGGCAGGCCATCGACCGGATTGCCGTCCTTGTCCTTCAGGAACCAGCCCTTGGACTTGAGATACTCGAAATAGCGGCCTTCGCGCTCGAACCGCGGCCACACGCTGATGATCGACCGCATGCCCATGGCATTGAGCTGGTCGTTCATCCCCTTGGGGTCGGGATAATAGGTGCGGTCGATGTCGAGCTGGCCCATGCGGGTCCAGTAGAACCAGTCCAGCACCATGATATCGAGCGGCAGATTGCGCTGGCGATAGCCATTGGCGACGTCGAGCAATTCCTTCTGGCTCTCGTAGCGCGCCTTGCTCTGGATCAGGCCGAAACCGGCCTTGGGCGGCAGCGGCGTCGCGCCGGTCAGCTTGGCATAGCCGGCATAGAGGTCATCGGTCGTCTTGCCGGTGATGACGAAGAAGGAGACGCGCTCGCCGACCTGGCTCTGGAAGCGGGTCGAATTGTGCAGGCCCGGCCACACCAGCGTGCGCGCCGGATTGTCCCAGACGATGCCATAGCCCTTGTTGGTGACCAGGAAGGGGACGCAGACGGTCTCGCCGGCCGGCGCGTCATAGCTATGCGAACAGTCGATCTGCTTGCCGCGCAGATCCATATAGCCTTCCTGGTTCTGGCCCAGGCCGTAATAATGCTCGTCCAGCGGCGCGTCGAAGCTGGCGCCGACCTTGAAGGTCTTTTCGCCATTGACGGTCACGGGCGCCATTTCCCAGCCGGTCATCTTGGTGAGGACGGTACCGCTGGCATCCTTCACCGACAGGCTGACCGGCGGCAGGGCCGGGGCGAAATAGCGCTGCATCTGGGTCGGCGCGCCGGGCCAGGGCTGGGCATCGATCGTCAGTGAGATCGCCGAGGAGGTGAAGATATCGCCGCTCGCGTCGCTGCTATGGGTCCAGCCGCTGGCATCGGCCTTGGCATTGGGGCCTTCGCCCGGTGCCGCCTGCGCCAGGTCCGGGTCCATCGCGATGGTGACGCGCACGATATTGGGGGCATAGGGTTCGATCGCGACCCGGCTGCCATTGCGATCCAGCAGCGCCATCGGTGCGGCCAGTGCCGGTGCGGCGATGGCGATGCAGGATGCACCCAATGCGATCCCCGCCAGTCTTGCCTTGAAGCCCTTTGCGATCATCCCAGTCATTCCCTGTACTTGCATTAAACCAGACCCCGGCCGTCGATGCGGACGGCGGGGACGAAATCGATGCCGTGCGGCATGGTGAAGTGGAGGCCCGCGCCATCCTGACGGAAGGCAAGCTGGCCGCCGCCGAGCAGCGTTACCCGCTCGATTGTGCCAGTCCCTTGGCCGCGCGCCAGTGAGCGGATGGTCGTAGATCCGGCCGGCTTGCCCAGGAACAGCGCATAGAGCGCGCCCTTGTTGGTGGTGAAGCGGATGTCCTGCGCGGTGAAGGGCTTGGCCTTCTCCTCATTCTGCATGCCCACGATCGCCTGGGTCGGCCCTTCGCCATAGCGCTTCCACGGCCGCGAACCGAAGATCGCCTCGCCGCCATGCACCATCCATCCGGCCATCGCGTCCAGTATCTTCTCCGCCTCGCTGTCGATCGAGCCGTCGCCGGGCTGCGGAATGGACAGCATCAGATTGCCGTTCTTCGACACGACATCGGCCAGCCGCTGGATCACCTGTTCGGCGCTCTTGTAGCTTTTGTCGGTCAGTCGGGCGATATTGTAGAACCAGTCGCCGATGCAGGTGTCGGTCTGCCAGGGCTCGTCCCAGATATGGTCGGTATAGCCGCGCTCGACATCCTGGACGATGCCGAACCGGGCGTAGGGCTTGAGCTGCTTTCCGGTCATGACCACGTCGATCTTGCCGTGCCATTCGATCGAGCGGTTATAATAGTCCGCTGCCGCTTCCAGCCCTACCGGGCCGAAGGGCAGTTCATGATCGTCCATATAGACCATGTCGGGCTTGTATTTCGCGACCAGGTCGGTCTGGCGCAGCAGCCAGCGGGTGACATAGGCCGGGTCGTCCTTCGGCCCGGTCTCGATCCACTGGCCGTTATGGACGTCGTGCCACTTGTCCATCGCCTCGATCGTGTCGATGCCGTCGGGCAGCACGGCATGGCCGCCGGTATAGAGTTCGCGCGGGTCGAGGCCGTCCCACCATTGGCCCTTGCCGTCTTCCTTGCGCAGCCGGAACGCGTCGTAGCGCACGCCCTTTTGCGGGCCGACCGGATCATAGCCATAGGCGGGCTGATACCAGTGCCAGGCATGGGCGGCATGGTTCGACACGCCGAATTTCAGGCCGGCCTTGCGCGCCGCCTTTTCCCAGATGCCGACGATGTCCTTCTTCGGCCCGACGCGCAGGCTGTTCCAGGCGTGATAGCGGCTGTCATAGCAATCGAGATTGTCGTGATGGCAGGCCAGCGCCATGAAATATTTGGCGCCGGCCTTCTGATATTTGGCCATCAGCGCATCGGGATCCCACTTGTCGGCGGTCCAGAGATTCTGGATGTCCTTCATCCCCGCGACCGACGGATGGCCGTAGGTTTTGAGGTGATGTTCGTACATCGGGTGGCCCTGCATATACATGAAGCGGCCATACCAGTCGCCCTGCGCCGGCACCGATTGCGGCCCCCAGTGCGACCACATGCCCAGCTTCGCGTCGCGGAACCAGTCGGGATAGCGGTAATTGTCGACCAGCGAGGGCCAGCTTGCCTGCACCGGGCCCTTGGCGGTGCCCATCGGGCTAGCCGCGCGGGCGGCATTGGCCAGGCCCAGCGCAGCCGCGCCCGCCAGGAAGGAACGGCGTCCGAAATCCTGCATCACTTGGCTCCTAATGTCTTGGCGATCGCGGCCTCGGCCAGCGGACGCATGATGGCATAGCCTTCCTTGGTCGGATGGACGCCGTCGCTCGACAGGCCCGGCTTCATCGCGCCATCGGGCTGCGCCATCGCCTTGTGATAGTCGACGAAGGTGAACCCATTGGCGCGGGCATAGTCGGCCAGCCATGTGTTGATCGCGGCGACCTGCGGCGCGGGCGTCATGCCGGGGCTCCAGGGGAAAGCGGCGGCGGGCGGCACGGAGGCGATGATAACCTTGATGCCGTGCGCGCGGGCCAGGTCGGCCATGGTCTGGATATTGCCCAGCACCGTCTCCATCGTCGCCGCGCCGGTATTGCCGGCGATGTCGTTGGTCATCGCCATGATGTGGACCGCCTGCGGCTTCAGCGCGATCACGTCATTGCGGAAGCGCACCAGCATCTGCTGCGTCGTCTGGCCGCTGATGCCGCGATCGACCAGCCCGTTCTGGAACATGGTCGGGTCCAGGTTGATCCAGTTGTCGGTGATGGAATCGCCCATGAAGACGACGCGGACCTTTTGCCCTTCGATCGCCTTGTTGGCGGCGGCATAGCGGCAGAGTTGCCCGAAATCGCGGGTCAGCATGTGCAGGTTCCACAGCTTCCAGCCAGCCTCGTCGCTCGGCTTTTCATGGGTGGGGCAGGGATCGGCGACGATGCCGACCGGATCATCGGCATGCGGATCGCCCGGCACCTTGGTTTCGGCGAGGGCCGGCACGGCCAGTGCCATCGCGCAGGCAGCGGCGAGAAGGGGGGCGGTGAAACGCAGCATCGTCGTCCTCATTTCCTTGTTCCTAGTGCCTGCGCGATCGCCCTGGCCGCGATCGGCGCCATCACGGCATAGCCATTGTCCAGCGGATGCACGCCGTCTTGGGTATAGGCGGCGGCCATCAGGCCATTCTGGTCGACCATCGCGGCATGATAATCGGCAAAGACATGGCCGTGCTGCGCGCAATAGGCACGCAGCCACTGGTTGAGCGCCACCAGTTCGGCCGGCTTGCGCTCCGCCACGACATCCTTCGCTGCATCCGTGTAGTTGTTGACTGGCAGGATCGATCCGAACACGACCTTGATATGATGGGCGGTGGCGATGTCGGCCATCGCTTCCCAATTGGCCTCGATCTGCTCGGGGCTTTCCTGTTGCAGGAAGCCCTGGACATCATTGATGCCGGACAGGATCACCACGACCTTCGGTTTCAGCGCCACGACATCCTGATGGAAGCGCAGCAGCATCTGCGCCGTCACCTGGCTGCCGATGCCGCGATTGACATAGGGCTTGCCGGGGAAGCTGGCGGCCAGGTTCCAGCGATCGGTAATGGAATCGCCCAGAAAGACGACGCGCTGCTCGCCCGGCTTTGGCGCGGGCAGGGCGGCATTGGCCGGGGCGTAGAGATAGCGTTCGCCAAAATCCTGCATCAGGCTGGGCACCAGCTTGGCGCGGAACGGGCCGAGCCATGGCCCCCAATCCTTTTCCGCGACGGTGCGCCGTTCGGGCGAGCTTTGATAGGAGACCGGTGCCGCGGACGCAGTGCTGGCGACAAGCGCGAGCAGGCCTATCGACAGCGCTGTCTTCATTGCGCCAGCAATCCCTGCTTGGCGGCGAATGTCATGAACAGGCCGGGCCAGGCCGACGCCTGCATCGTCCTGGGCAGGCGCGTGCCGAAACCATGGCCGCCATCCTCGAAGATATGGAGCGCGACCGGGCGCCTGGCGACTTCCATCGCCTGGAACAGGGCGATGCTGTTGGCCGGCGGCACCAGCCCGTCGTCGCTGGCATGGACCAGGAAGATGGGCGACGTGTCGGCGTCCACCCGCATCTCCACCGATCGCGCCCGGCGCATATCGGCGCTGGCGCCTTCACCCAGCAGCATGTCGCGCGACCCGCCATGGGTGAAGGGCGCGTCCAGGCTGACCACCGGATAGATGAGGCCGGCGACATCGGGACGCGCGCTTTCCCGATCGGCGGCATCGACCGGGGCATAGACGCGCTCGCCATGGCGCGTCGCCAGCGACCCGGCCAGATGGCCGCCGGCCGAAAAGCCGAGCACGCCGATGCGGCCCTTGTCGACAGCGAAGTTGACGGCCCGCGCGCGGATCAGCCGCATCGCGCGCTGGGCATCCTGCAACGGCACATCCTGCCGCTGCGCCCAGCCTTCGCCCGGCAGGCGATAGAGCAGGATGAAGGCGGTGATGCCCCGTTCGTTGAGCCAGGCGGCCTGGCTCGTGCCCTCATTGTCATAGGACAGGAAGCCATAGCCGCCGCCCGGCACTACCAGCATCGCCCCGCCATTGGGGCGGGCAGGGCGGCGCACCACCAGCACGGGGCGGGCGATCCCCGTCACCCAGCGATCCGGCTTGGCCGGGTCTTTCGACTGGTCGTCGATCTTGCGGACGATCCGCGCGCGCGTGTCGCCGGGCGGCGGGCCGGGCCATAGTTCGATCACCTCGTCGGCCGTCGTCGTCTGCGCGGCGGCAAGGCCGGGCAGGGCGGCAAGGCCGGCGGCGGCGATCAGCGCGCTGCGGCGATCCAGCAGGGTCATTGCTCTTCCTCCATGGCGGTGGCGCGGGACGGCGCATCCTTGATCGGCGACATGGCCGCGCCGATCGCCTGCGCGGCGGCGCGCACCAGATCATTGCACTGCTCGATGCTCGCCCGGTTGGCGGCGCCGTCGACAAAGGGCATGGTCAGCGATGCGCGGGCGATCCCGCCGACCAGGATCGGCGCCGACAGGTCGGTGATGCCGGTCAGCATCGGGCTGGGCGACACCGCGCCGCCCGCCGCGACGGCGGCGTCCAGCCGCGCGACCAGATCGCCTTCCTCCAATTGCGGATCGCTGGCCCGGATGTCCTTCAGCATCGCCTCGCGATTTTCGGGCGACTGGAAGGCGAGCAGGATGCGGCCGGAATTGGAACGGTGCAGCGGCCGGCGATAGCCCACGCGCACGGCAAAGCCGGATAGGCCCGGCGCCTCGATCGCGATGATGACGACCATTTCCGCGCCCGACACCACCGCCATGTGACAGCTTTGCCCGGCCTGGCGCGCCAGTTCCTGCATCACCGGCAGGGCGGTCGAGGCAAGGTCGCGAATCGGCGGCTGGCTCATGCCCAGGGTGAACAGCCGGTTGGTCAGGCGATAGCCATCCTCGGCGCGGGCGATATAGCCATGTTCCTCCAGCACCTGGAGCATGCGGAAAATCTCGCTGACCGACCGGCCTAGCGCGGCAGAGATGTCGGACATGATCAGCGGCTCGCTGGAACCGGCCAGAAGCTCCAGAATTTCCAGCCCTTTCTTCAGGGCCGGCGCTTGGTAGCGCGCCTTGCCTTCCATCCCGATCCCCTCACCAATCGGGCGCTATCTCGCCTTTGGTAGCGCCATCATCTGTTGGTCCTTCCCTACACACCATCTACAGGTGAAATCAATTTTTATATTTCACAAATTGGAAACGGAGAGTAATAGGGCGCCGCGTTGGTATCGCTCCCAATAGGGAAATATCACGGCAGGGGAATATGTTTTGCCGCGGCATCGCGGCGCCGAATCGATCAGTGCTCCGACCAGGGGCCAGGGGAGAGGAAGGGACCAAATGTTCAAGAATTTTAACGTGCCGTCGCGTGCGGAATTGCTCGCCGGTATCTCGCTCGCCAGCGTCATGCTGGGGTGCAGCGTGCAGGCACACGCCCAGGATGTGGCTGCGGAACAGTCGAGCGATGCTCCTGCGTCCGAAGATGGCATCGTTGTCACCGGTGTCCGCGCCAGCCTTTCCAGCGCCCAGTCGATCAAGCGCAACAGCGACGTGATCGTCGACTCCATCGTCGCCGAAGACATTGGCAAGCTGCCCGACCGGAACGTCGCCGAAGCGCTGCAGCGCATCACCGGCATCCAGGTCCAGCGCCAATATGGCGAAGGCAGCTCGGTCGCGATCCGCGGCCTGACCCAGGTCCGCACCGAACTCAACGGCCGCGACATCTTCACCGCCTCGGGCGCCAACCAGCTGAACCTGGAAGACATCCCGTCCGAACTGCTGTCGGGCATCGATGTCTATAAGAACCCGTCGGCCGACCTGATCGAGGACCAGCTGTCGGGCACGATCAACTTCCGCACCCGCAAGCCGTTCGACTTCGATGGTCTGAAGGTCGCCGCCACCGCGACCCAGAGCTATTTCGACCTGACCGACAAGTTCAAGCCCTCGGCTTCGCTGATGGTCAGCGACCGCTGGGACACCGGCATCGGTGAAATCGGCATCCTCGCCAGCGTCTCCTTCCAGAAGACCGCCTTCCGTCAGGACACGATCTCGACCGAGCCCTTCTACACGCTCGATCCGACCAACGCGACCGACGCCGAAGTGCTGGCGAGCCTGGGCCGCACCGGCCAGACCACGACCCTGCCGCATGGTACCGGTATCGGCGAAGTCTATGGCGATCGTCGTCGCCTCGGCACCGATGTCGCGCTCCAGTGGCGCCCCAGCGACACGCTGGAGCTGACCGCCGAAGTCTTCCGTTCGGACTATAAGTTCCGTTTCGACGACTATAGCTTCTTCGCCTACAGCTCGGGCAGCGCGATCATCCCGCAGCCCGGCGCGGCCTTCACCTATGCCGACAATGGCGATTTCGAGAGCGGCACCTTCATCGACGTGCCGGTCGGCAACAACACCAGCGCCCAGACCCGTCATTCGACCACGACGGACTATTCGCTGAACCTGAAGTGGAAGCCGGTCGACAATCTGACGATCACCGCCGACGGCCAGTATGTCGATGCCAAGACCAAGAATCTGCGCTCGATCTTCGGCCTGAACGGCGTTGCCGACACCCTCTATCAGGATATTTCCGGTTCGGTCCCGGTCGTGAACATCGGTTCGGAAACCGGCCTCACCAACCCGGCGACCTACACCAGCGCCTTCTATCTCGATAACCTCAATGAATCGAAGGCGTCGGACAAGACCGCGCGCCTCGACGCCGAATATCGCTTCGATGCCGGCATCCTGTCGTCGATCAAGGCCGGCTTCCGCTACGCCGACCGCAAGAACCGCACGATCGACACCGGCTATCGCTATACCGGCCTGTCGGGCATCCCCAGCGAACTGGAAACGGTTGATCTGGGCGACTTCTTCCGCGGCGACGCCGACCTGTTCGGCAACATCATCGCCTTCAACCGCGGCATCATCCGCAATTATCAGAACACGCTCGACACGCTGGGCATCGCCAGCGCGCCGGCCTATACCCAGAGCGGCACGAACCAGCAGCGGCAGAAGACCTTCACCGGCTATGCCACCGCCTTCTTCAAGGCCGATCCGATCGACGGCAATATCGGCGTCCGCGTGGTCCGCACCAATCTCGACGTGTCGGGCTATTATCAGCAGACCCCGATCGTGCTGGACGAAAATGGCAATGAAGTCAGCGGCCCGACCGTGTTCAACCCGATCGCCGTGTCGCAGGATTATACCTCGGTCCTGCCGAGCCTGAACCTGCGCGTCCACCTGACCGACAATCTGCAGCTGCGTTTTGCCGCCGCGAAGAACATCTCGCGTCCGACCTTCACGCAGCTCAACCCCAGCCTGACGATCAGCGAACCGGGCGCCGCGCAGCAGGATCAGATCCACACGGCCAGCGGCGGCAATCCGTATCTGAAGCCGATGAAGTCGGACAATCTGGATGCCACGGTGGAATGGTATTTCTCGCGGACCGGCTCGCTGACCGCAGCGGCCTTCTACAAGAATATCAAGAACTACATCCAGACTGCCGTGTCCTATCGCGACGTGACCTTCGACAATGGCAACAGCTATGAATATGAAGTGACGTCCTACAACAATGTCGCCAAGGGCAAGGTGAAGGGCTTCGAACTCGCCTATCAGCAGTTCTTCGACTTCCTGCCCGGTCCGTTCGACGGTCTCGGCATGCAGGCGAACTTCACCTATGTGGACTCGCAGGCGCCGTCGCCCGCCACCAGCGGCCCGGTCACCAACGTTCCGCTCGAACTGCTGTCGAAATATAATTACAACATCGTCGGCATCTACGAGAAGGGCGGCCTGTCGGCCCGCGTCGCCTATAACTGGCGCAGCAAATATGTCGTGACCACGGCGGGCAACGGCACCGGCAGCCTGCCGGTGTTCAACAAGCCCTTCGGTCAGCTCGATGCGTCGATCAGCTACAATGTGACGCCGCAGTTCGCGCTGGCGCTGGACGGCACCAACCTGACCAACACCCGTCGTGCGACCTATTTCGGCATCGACAGCCGTCCGCGTGACGTGGTGGTCAATGACCGTCGCATCAGCCTGACGGCCCGGATCAGCTACTGATCCGCATGGGAGGCGTATAACCTCCCCCGACTGCGCAGGCCCGATCCCAACAGGGACGGGCCTGCCATGTTCGCCAATAGAGAGGATGGGTGATGCAGGCAGATGCCAGGGTAGACAGACAGGAAGATAGCGGCGCCACAAAGATGGCGGTCATGCTGACGATCGGCCTCTTCTTCCTCTGGGGCCTTGCCAATAATCTCAACGACGTGCTGATCGCCCATTTCCGGCACGCCTTCGCCCTTTCGGACTTCGCCTCGGGCCTGGTCCAGTCGGCCTTTTATCTGGGCTATTTCTGCTTCGCCATTCCTGCCGCGCTGACGGCGCAGCGCTTCGGCTACAAGGCGACGGTGATCCTGGGCCTGCTGCTGTTTGCGCTCGGCGCCTTGCTGTTCCTGCCGGCCTCCGCCGCGGTCAGCTATCCCTTCTTCCTGTTCGCCCTGTTCGTGATCGCCAGTGGCCTGGCTTTCCTCGAAACCGCCGCCAATCCGATGGTTGCGGTGCTGGGTGATGCCGCCGGCGCCGCCCGCCGCCTCAATCTCGCCCAGGCATTCAATCCGCTCGGCTCGATCACCGGCGTGGCGCTCGGCGCAACGCTGATCCTGTCCGATGCCCCGGCACAGGGCGCCGCTGCCGCCTCGGCCGTGCGCCTGCCCTATCTGCTGATCGCGCTGGTCGTGCTGGCCTGGGCGGCCTTGCTCGCGCGAACACCCTTCCCGAAGGCGGCGGTGGAGGGCCATGCCGGCGCCGCCTCGCCGCTGGCCGGCTATCGCCAGTTGCTGCGTCGTCCGCGCTATCTGGCCGGGGTTGCCGCCCAATTCTTCTATGTCGGCGCCCAGGTCGGCATCTGGAGCTATCTCATCCGCTATGCGCAGGCGGCGCTGCCGGGCATCACCGCCCAGCATGCCGCCTGGCTGCTGACCCTGTCGCTCGGCCTGTTCATGGCCGGCCGTTTTGCCGGCGCGGCGCTGCTCTCCCGCTTCGATGGTGCGCGGCTGATGCGGCTGTTCGCGCTCGTCAATCTCGGCCTCGCGCTGGTCGGCTCGGTCTGGCTCGGCCTGCCCGGCGTCGTCGCGCTGGTGGCCGCCAGCTTCTTCATGTCGATCATGTATCCGACCATCTTCGTCCTCTCGCTCGACGGCCTCGGTCCGCTGACCAAGCCGGGCGCGTCAATGATCGTCATGGCCATCATCGGCGGCGCGGTGCTGACCGCGCTGATGGGCCTGATTTCCGACATGGCCGGCACGATCAACGCCGCAATGGTGGTGCCCGCACTCTGCTTCCTGGTGGTCGCGGCCTATGCCCATCGCATGCGTGGCAAGGGCGGGGTGGCATGATCGACGCCCATGTCCATCTCTGGCAGCTCGGCCGCAACGACTGCAGCTGGCCCGGCGCCGACCTGCCGGCGATCCATCGCGACTATGGGCTGGCTGATCTGCTCGCGCGGCTCGATGCCAATAAGGTCGACGCCGCGATCCTGGTGCAGAGCCAGGAATCGGACGCCGACACCCATTGGCTGCTCTCGCTGGCGGCCGAAACCGATCGCATCGCCGGCGTCGTCGGCTGGGTCGATCTTACAGGAGACGTCGCCGCTCGCGTCGCCGCGATGCAGGTCGCCGGGCCGCTGGTCGGCATCCGTCCGATGATGCAGGGCCGCGCACCCGACTGTTTCGACGATCCGGAACTGGCACCCGGCTTCGCGGCACTGGCCCGGCATGGCCTGGTGCTCGACGCACTGGTGCGGCCGCAGCATCTCGTCTCGCTCGCCCGGCTGGCCCGGCGCCAGCCCGACCTCAGCATCATCATCGACCATGCCGCCAAGCCTTTGGTGGGCGATACTATCCCGGCCGACTGGCACGCCGCCATGGCCGATCTCGCCGCCTGCCCCAATGTCGCGTGCAAGCTGTCGGGCCTGCTCACCGAATTGGCGCCGGGGGCAGGGGAGGGCGCGGCCGCCCCCTTCATCGCCGAACTGGTCGCCCTGTTCGGCCCGGATCGCCTGCTCTGGGGCAGCGACTGGCCGGTGCTGACGCTCGCGTCCGACTATGCCGCCTGGCTCGACCTCGCCTGCGCCTCGGTGCCGGTCGCGGCGCATCGCGCCATCTTCGCCGACAATGCTGCACGCCTCTATCGCGTCACGCAGGGAGCCGCCGCATGATCGATTTCCCGACCCTGGGCATGGGCACCGCGCCCATCGGCAATCTCTATCGCGTCGTCAGCGATGCGGAGGCGCGCGCCACCCTCGACGCCGCCTTCGCCGCCGGCATCGCCTATTTCGACACCGCCCCCCATTATGGCTTTGGCCTTGCCGAAAGGCGGCTCGGCGCGGCACTCGCTGAGCATGACCCGCAGGGCAGGGCGCGGGTCTCGACCAAGGTCGGCCGCCTGCTGCGGCCCACCGATGCGCAGGGCGAACGCCATGGCTTCGTCGATGCCGACCCGTTCGAGCCGCATTTCGATTATGGCCATGACGCCGTGCTGCGGTCCTTCGAGAGCAGCCAGAAGCGCCTGCGCCGCGACCGCATCGACCTGCTGCTCGCTCATGATATCGGCCGCCTGACCCATGGCGACGCGCATGATGATCATCTCGCCGCCTTCCTCGACGGCGGCTATCGGGCGATGCGCGACCTCAAGGATGCGGGCGCGATCGGGGCGATCGGCATCGGCGTCAACGAGGTCGCGATCTGCCATGACCTGCTCGACCGGGTGGAACTGGACGCGATCCTGATCGCCGGCCGCTACACCTTGCTCGATCGCGGCGCGGAGGAACTGCTCGACCGCTGCGCCAGCGCCGATGTGCAGGTCATCGTCGGCGGCCCCTATAATAGCGGTATCCTCGCCCGCGATCTCAGCGGCCCGCTCCATTTCGACTATGCCGCCCCGGACGCGGCGATCCTCGCCCGCGCCCAGGCCATGGCGGCGCTCTGCCGCGAAGCCGGCGTCGCGCTGCCCGCCGCCGCGCTGCAATTTCCGCTGCGCCATCCGCAGGTCATGGCCGTGATCCCCGGCCTGGTCGGCGCGGATCAGGTCCATGACACGATCGCCCGCCTGGGCGCCTCCATTCCAGCCACGCTCTGGCCGGCGCTCGACGCCGCCGCCCGTGCCCATCCTCTTGCCAAGGCCCACAGCCATGCTTGAACATGACAGCCGCCTCATCCTGCTGCACCCTAACGACAATGTGCTGATCTGCGTCAGCGCGATCGAGGCGGGCGATATCCTTCCCGTCGCCGGTGGCACCATCCCCGCGCGCGAAGGCATCGCGATCGGCCACAAGATCGCCCGCGTGGCGCTGGCGCAGGGCGACAAGGTCATCAAATATGGCGCGCCGATCGGCTCGATGACTGCGCCGGTCGTCGCCGGCCAATGGGTCCATATGCACAATATGAAGAGCGATTATATCAGCAGCCACACCCGCACCGCGCTGGAGCAGGGCGCATGATCCAGGGCTGGCTCCGTTCCGACGGGCGCAAGGGCATCCGCAATGTCGTCGCCGTCGCCTATCTGGTCGAATGCGCGCACCATGTCGCGCGCCGCATCGTCGACAAGGCCGATGATCCCGATGTCCAGCTGATCGGCTTCCCCGGCTGCTATCCCAACGCCTATGCCGCCAAGGTGATGGAGGCGATCGCCACCCATCCCAATGTCGGCGGCCTCGTCATCGTTTCGCTCGGCTGCGAAAGCTTCAACCGAGAAAAGCTGCGCGCCGTCGTGGAGGCCAGCGGCCGTCCGGCCGAACTGCTGGTGATCCAGGAAAAGGGCGGCACCGCCGCCACCATCGCCGCCGGGCTGGAAGCGGTCGATCGGGTGCGGGCACAGATCGCGTCGGTCGAGCGCGTGCCGATGAGCGTCGAGGAACTGGTCGTCGCCACCATCTGCGGCGGGTCGGACGGCACCAGCGGCATCACCGCCAATCCGGCGGTCGGCCGCGCCTTCGACCGGCTGGTGGCGGAGGGGGCGGCCTGCATCTTCGAGGAGACCGGCGAACTGGTCGGCTGCGAGAAGATCATGGCTGACCGCGCCGCCACGCCCGAACTCGCCGCCGCGATCGAGGCCTGCGTGCAGAAGGCGGAGGCCTATTATACCGTCATGGGCTTTGGCAGCTTCGCGCCGGGCAATGCCGAAGGCGGCCTCACCACCCAGGAGGAAAAATCCATGGGCGCCTACAGCAAGTCGGGCAGCTCGCGGATCGACGGCATATTGAAGCCGGGCGATATCCCGCCAATGGGCGGCCTCTATCTGCTCGACGTCGTGCCCGATGGCGAGCCGCGCTTCGGCTTCCCCAATATCTCCGACAATGCCGAGATCGTCGAGCTGATCGCCTGTGGCGCGCATGTCACCCTGTTCACCACCGGGCGCGGATCGGTGGTCGGATCGGCGATCTCGCCGGTCATCAAGATCTGCGCCAATCCCGAAACCGGCCGCCGCCTGGCCGCCGACATGGACGTCAATGCCGGCCGCATCCTGGAGGGGGAAGCGACCCTCGATCAGGTCGGCCAGGAAATCTATGATGCCATCCTCGCCGTGGCGGCGGGCGAGCGCAGCCTTTCCGAACAACTGGGCCATCAGGAGTTTATTTTGACCTACAAGGCTTTCGATCCCATCGGTCCCGAATGTCTGCCGATGGTGGCGCGCGCATGAGCGCCGGCCGTCTCGCCGGCAAGACCGCGCTCATCACCGCCGCCGCCCGCGGCATCGGCCGCGCCTCGGTCGAGCGTTTCGTGGCGGAAGGCGCCCGCGTCTTCGCCACCGACCGCGATCTCGATGCGCTCGACGGGCTGGAGGGCTGCGAGCGCCTTGCCCTCGATGTCACCGACGGCGCCGCCGTGCGCGCTTTGGCCGCAGACATCGGCCCGATCGACATCCTCGCCAACATTGCCGGCGTCGTCCATGCCGGCAATATCCTCGAATGCAGCCAGTCCGACTGGGACTTTGCCGTCGCGCTCAACATGACCGCCCAATATCACACCATTTCGGCCTTCCTGCCGGGCATGGTGGAAAAGGGCGCGGGCGCGATCGTCAACATGTCCTCCATCGCCAGCTCGGTGAAGGGCATCCCCAACCGCTTCGCCTATGGCGCGACCAAGGCGGGCGTGATCGGCCTGACCAAGGCGGTCGCCGCCGATTTCGTCGGGCAGGGCATTCGCTGCAACTGCATCTGTCCCGGCACCGTCGACACCCCCTCGCTGCAGCAGCGTCTGCACGACACCGGCGATTATGAAGCCGCCCAGACCGCCTTCGTCGCGCGCCAGCCGATGGGACGCCTCGGCAAGGCCGAGGAGATTGCCGGTCTGGTCCTCTATCTCGCCAGCGACGACGCGGCGTTCACCACCGGCGCGGTCCATGTGATCGACGGCGGCTGGGTGATGTGATGCGTCATGTATTGCTGATCGACCTCGCCGACGATGAAGCCGCCATCGCCCAATATGAGGCATGGCATGCGTCCGGCGCGCTGCCGCCGGCCATCGGCGCCAGCATCCGCGCTGCCGATGTCCGGGGGATGGACATCTATCGCAGCGGCAACCGGCTGGTCATGCTGATGGAGACCGGCCCGGATTTCGACCCGGCGGCCAAGGCGGCGGCCGACGCCGCCGATCCGGCGGTGCAGGCCTGGGAAGCGCAGATGGACGGCGTCCAGCGGCCATTGCCCTGGTCCGTCCCCGGCGCCAAATGGACCGCCGCCACCCGCATATTTTCCCTAGACGAACAGCCCTGAGAGACCCGATCTGATGCGCAATCTTCTTCCCCTGCTCACGGGCGCCATGCTGCTCGCCACCCCCGCGCTGGCCCAGAATGGCGGGCAAGTGCCGCATATCGAGAGCAAGAATGGCCGCCACGCCCTGATCGTCGATGGCGCGCCCTTCCTGATGCTGGGTGGCCAGGTCAATAACAGCAGCAATTATGCCGCCCCGCTGAAGCAGGTCTGGGACCGGCTCGACAGCATCCACGCCAATACGGTCGAAGTGCCGGTCGCCTGGGAACAGCTGGAACCCAAGGAAGGCCAGTTCGACTACAGCTTCGTCCAGACCCTGCTCGACGAGGCCCGCGCCCATGACAAGCGCATCGTCCTCCTCTGGTTCGGCGCCTGGAAGAATACCGGCCTTGCCTATACCCCCGACTGGGTGAAGCTCGACAATCGCCGCTTCCCGCGCATGAAGACCGCCGATGGCAAGGATCATGGCGTGCTCTCGCCCCATGGCGCGGCCACGCTGGCGGCGGACAAGCGCGCCTTTTTGAAGCTCATGACCTATGTGCGCGATCATGATGCGCAGAATACGGTGATCATGGTGCAGCCCGAAAATGAGGTCGGCAGCTACCAGAATCCCCGCGACTTCAGCGCCACCGCGCAGAAATTGTTCGACGGCCCGGTCCCGGCCGAACTGACCCGTGCGCTCAGGAAGCCGGCGGGCAACTGGAAGAGCGTGTTCGGCGATACCGCGGACCGCAGCTTCAACACCTGGTACACCGCCCGCTATATCGAGGAACTGGCCAAGGCGGGCAAGGCGATCAAGCCGCTGCCCATGTATGTGAACGCCTCGCTGACCGATCCCTACAAGCCGGTCGATCCGATGAGCGTGTCGAGCGGCGGGCCGCAGGGCGACGTGATCGACATCTGGAAGGCGGCGGCCCCCTCGCTCGATCTCGCCGCGCCCGACATCTATGACCGGGGCAGCCGCAACGTCTTCAAGCATCTCGATCTCTACACCCGGCCCGACAATGCGCTGATGGTGCCGGAAATCGGCAATGCCGCCGAATATGCCCGCTATTTCTGGTCGGCGCTGGGGCGCGGCGCGATCGGCTTCGCGCCCTTCGGCATGGATGATGCCGACTATTTCAACTATCCGCTCGGCGCCAAGAGCTTCGACGATGCGACCATCCACGCCTTCGCCTCGAAATTCGGCGTACTCGGCGCGGCCATGCGTCCCTGGGCCAAGATCGCCTTCGCCCATCCGACCTGGGGCGCGGCACGGCCGGACGACGGCACCCCGCTCAGCACCACCATGGGCGACTGGACGGTCACGGCCAGCTTTGGCCAGTGGCAGTTCGGCCAGCGCGAATGGTTCCCCAATGCCGACACCCCGGCCTGGGACAAGGCGATGGTCGGCGGCATGGTCGTGGCGCAGCTGTCGGCCAATGAATTTCTCTTCACCGGCGACCATGTCCGCGTCCAGTTCGGCGCGCGCGAAGGCGCCCCGGCCAACGGCATGATCGTCAAGGTCGAGGAAGGCCATTTCGAAGGCGATAACTGGGTGTTCGATCGCATCTGGAACGGCGACCAGACCGATTATGGCCTCAACATCATCGACAAGCCAGTCTGGCTCAAGGTGACGATGGGCCGCTATCGCTGAACCGCACGCGACCCAATTCCTCCCCAAGCTTGCTTGGGGAGGGGGACCGCCGCAGGCGGTGGAGGGGCACAAGCCCAATAGCGCAGCACTAATAGGCTCCTGCCCCTCCGTCAGCGCTTCGCGCTGCCACCTCCCCGTTCCGGGGAGGAATGTCCGACATTGATCGCCTGCGGTCGTCTGGCGGCGCTTTCCTACTCGGTCTTTCTCTGATCTATCCTGCCGGATGGAACAGGCCGCTCTTCCGCCATCACGCCTTTCGCCGCTTCGCTATTCGGCGTCGCGCGCGCCGCCCGGCGCCAGTCCGACTGTCGCCTTGCTGTCGCTTCACTGTCGCCTGATTGTCGCGTCGGAAGCGCGCCAGTGTCGCGTCACTGTCGCTTCGTCGGCGCGTGACAGGCGCATTACGCTCATTTTCGGCCCGCCAGCGCTGGCTATCGACACTATGAACTTTCAACTGTCGCGTCGGTGTGACCCTATCCCAGCCAGGCCAGCGCCCGGTCGCGCAGTTCGCTCGCCGGGACATTGGTGGTCAGGATCATCGCCCCTTCCTCGGGCAGCGGCGGTTCCAGCGTGGCGAGCTGGCTGTCGAGCAGGCTGGCGGGCATATAATGGCCCGGCCGGTTGCCCAGTCGCGCCAGCAGTTCGTCGCGGTCATTGTCGAGCAGGATGAAATGCACCGGCACGCCGATCGCCGCGCGCAGCCGGTCGCGGTAGGTGCGCTTCAATGCCGAGCAGGCGGCAACCGCCACGCCCTGCGCCGCCACCGTGCCCGCGATCGCCGCGCCCAGCCGGTCGAGCCAGGGCCAGCGATCCGCGTCGGTCAGCGCTTCCCCGCCGCGCATCTTTTCCACCGCCGCCGCCGAATGATAGCTGTCCCCCTCCAGGAAGGGGCAGTCCAGCGCCTGCGCCAGCATCGCGCCCAGCGTCGACTTGCCGCAGCCGCTGACCCCCATGACGATGATGGCGCGTCCCACGGCTTTGGGCGAAACGGGGGCAGGGTCGGCGGAAATCGGCAAGCGGGCGTCCTTGGTCGCTGGGGCAGGGGGATTGGTTCCCCCGCTATAAGGCCGCGCCACCCCACAGGAAAACTACGACCTTTGTCGCAAGTGCCAAGCCGCGACCGCTCCCCTAGCCATGCACCATCTATAAAAATGAGGATGGGAGGCGGACATGATCGGACGCAGCATGATCGCGGCTTTGCTGGCGGCAACAACGCTTGGGGCACCGGCCTTCGCCGCGACGACCTCGGTCTTCCCGGTCGCGCCGGCCGAGCCCCATGCGGTGACGGTAAAGGCGGTCGGCGACGGCCGTGCCGACGACAGCGCCGCGATCCAGCAGGCGTTGGACCAGGCCCGCGATACGACCGGCCATGGCATCGTCTTCCTGCCGTCGGGCACCTATCGCATCACCCGCTCGCTGATCGTGCCGGCGGGCGTGCGCGTCTATGGCGTCGGCCCGACCCGGCCGGTGCTGCTGCTCGGCGCCAATACGCCGGGCTTCCAGCAGGGCGTGTCGACCATGGTGATCTTCGCCGGCGGCGATCAATATCAGGTCGGCAAGGTGCCGGTCCCGGTGCCGACCGTCGTGCCCCGCGACAAGATCGTTCGCGACGCCAATTCGGGCACCTTCTATTCGTCGATGAGCAATGTCGATATCGAGATCGGCGCGGGCAATCCGGCCGCCGCCGGCGTGCGCTTCCGCATGGCCCAGCATGCCTTCCTCAGCCATATGGAATTCCGCCTCGGCACCGCCTTTGCCGGCGTCTATCAGGCCGGCAATGTGATCGAGAATGTCCATTTCCAGGGCGGCCGATACGGCATCGTCACCGAAAAGACCTCGCCCGCCTGGCAGTTCACCCTGCTCGATTCGACCTTCGACGGCCAGCGCGACGCGGCGATCCGCGAGCATGAGGTCGACCTCACCCTCGTCAATGTCGCGATCAAGAACACGCCGGTCGGGATCGAAATCGACCGCGGCTACAGCGACAGCCTCTGGGGCAAGGATGTCCGGTTCGAGAATGTGTCGAAGGCCGGCGTCGTCATCTCGAACGAGAAGAATGTCTTCACCCAGGTCGGCTTCGACAATGCGCTTGCCGTGAACAGCCCGGTCTTCGCCCGCTTCCGCGACAGCGGCAAGACGATCGACGGCAAGGGCAAGGCCTATAAGGTCGCCAATTTCTCCTATGGCCTCGCTGTCCCGGCACTTGGCCACACGGGCGAGTACGCCACCACCGCCGACATCCAGCCGCTCTCCGCCATGCCGGCGCCGCGCGCGCCCGCGATCCGCGACCTGCCGCCGATGGACCAGTGGGTCAATGTCCGCACCCTGGGCGCGGTCGGTGACGGCAAGGCGGATGACACCGCCGCCCTGCAAAAGGCGATCGACGCAAACCGCATCCTCTATTTCCCGACCGGCTTCTACAAGGTGACGGACAAGCTGACCCTGCGCCCGGACAGCATCCTCATCGGCCTGCACCCGGCCATCACCCAGCTCTTCATTCCCGACAACAACCCCAATCATGCCGGCCTCGGTCCGGTCCTGCCGATCCTCGAAAGCCGCAAGGGTGGCGACAATATCCTCTCGGGCCTCGGTCTCTTCACCGGCCGGGTGAACCCGCGCGCTTCCGCCCTGCTCTGGCGGTCTGGCGAACAGAGCCTGGTCGAGGACGTCAAGATCATGGGCGGCGGCGGCACGCCCACCGCCGATGGCAAGATGCTCGGCACGCTGCGCGTCAACACCGGCGACCCGGTCACCGACAGCCGGCTCGATGCCCAATATCCCAGCATCTGGGTGACGGATGGCGGTGGCGGCACCTTCGCCGACGTCTGGAGCCCCAACAGCTTTGCCCAGGCGGGCTTCTACATCACCGACACCGACACGCCCGGCCATGTCTATGAAATGTCGGTCGAACATCATGCCCGCAACGAATTCGTGCTCGACAACGTCCACAACTGGGAGTTCCTGGCACCCCAGACCGAGCAGGAGGTCGATGACGGCCCCGACGCCATCTCGCTCGACATCCGCAACTCCAGCAACCTGCTGTTCGCCAACTATCATGGCTATCGCGTCACCCGCACCTATGCGCCGGAAAAGAGCGCGGTGAAGATCACCAATTCGGGCAATATCCGCTTCCGCAACGTCCATGTGAATGGCGAGAGCGGCTATGCCACCTGCGACGATGAAGGCTGCGGCACCTTCCTGCGCGCCAGCAAATATCCGTTCGACAATGCGATCGAGGATGTCAGCCGCAAGCTGCTGGTGCGCGAACGCGAGTTCGCTGCGCTGGATATTGGTCCGGCCGGCAGCGCGGTCCCGGCGGTCGCACCGTCCGGCACCAAGGTCGAGAAGCTGGAGGATGGCTTCTGGTCGATCTCCGGCGCGGCTGTCGATGCACAGGGCGCGCTCTATTTCATCGACCGCCGTTTCCAGCGCATCCACCGCTGGAGCGAGGGCAAGGGGCTGGAGATCGTCCGCGACCATGCGCTCGATCCGGTCAATCTCGCCATCGACGCCTCGGGCCATGTCCTGGTCCTCTCCTCGCTCGGCGCGAAGGGCGGCGCCTATTCGTTCGACCCCGCCGGTCCCAAGGATGCGCTGACGTTGATCCAGCCGACCCCGGTGCGCGGCACTGGCGCGGGCAAGACGCTGCTGCCGGTCAACTGGTGGAATAATGGCGAGTTTCGCGACCAGCTCGACCCCAAGACCTACGAGTTCACCACGCTGGCCCAGATGTTCGCCCGCGATGTCGGCACGCCCAAGGCAAAGGAATATGTCTCGCCCGACGGCAGCCTGTCCTTGCCGGCCTTCCGCGTCTGGCAGCAGGGGCCGATCGATCATACCGGCTGGCGCTGGTCCGACGGGCTCAACGCCAACGGCTTCGTTTCCGGCAAGATCGGCGATCGCCTGTTCGTCACCAACGGGTCGGAGAATATCACCTATAGCGGCACAGTGGGGCCGGGCGGCACGCTGACGGCGCTGAAGCCCTTCGCCAATCGCGGTGGCGAGAGCGTCGCGGTGGACGGGCAGGGCCGGGTGTTCGTCGCCAATGGCCAGATCTTCGTCTACGGCGCGGACGGCAAGGAAAGCGGCCGCATCGACGTGCCCGACCGGCCGCTCCAGATCCTGTTCGGCGGCCCCGACAAGCGCACGCTTTTCATCCTGACGCACCACGCGCTCTACGCCGCAAAGCCCTGAAAAAGCGACGGTTCGCCGCCGCCTACGACCTATGTCGTAAGTGCGGTGGCGACCGCTCGGGATTAATACTCACACAATAGCCCGCCATGGGCGCGCCGACGCCGGGAGGGCGCCTGGTGACAAGAGGGGAAGAGGAATGAACGTGCAGATCGCAATCCATCGGCATATGGCGGGCGTCAGCCTGGCCGCCGTCGCCATCATGGCGCTGGCCGGCACCGCCCAGGCCCAGACCGAACCGGCGGCCGAACCCGTGCCACAGGCCCAGACGAGCGATGCGCCGGCCGCACAGAGCGCCGACATCATCGTCACCGGATCGCGCATCACCACCAGCGGCTTCAATGCGCCGACGCCCACCACCGTCATCGGTGAGGAGCAGATCGCCAATAACGCGCAGCCCAACATCTTCAACACCATTGCCCAGCTGCCCTCGCTCCAGGGGTCGACCGGCGCCGCCACCGGCACCTTCTCCACCTCCAGCGGCCAGCAGGGCCTCAGCTCCTTCTCGCTGCGCGGCCTGGGCGCGATCCGCACCCTGACCCTGCTCGACGGCCAGCGCGTCGTCGGCGCCAATGTCACCGGCGTGCCCGACATCTCGATGTTCCCGCAGCTGCTGGTGAAGCGCGTCGACGTCGTCACCGGCGGTGCCTCAGCCTCCTACGGCTCGGACGCGGTCGGCGGCGTGGTCAATTTCATCACCGACACCCATTTCGAAGGCTTCAAGGGCAATATCCTTGGCAGCATCACCAAATATGGCGATGACGAAACCGCGCTGGTCCAGGCCGCCTATGGCAAATCCTTCATGGATGATCGTCTGCATTTGGTGGTCAGCGGCGAATATGACCATGAAGGCGGCGTGGGTGCCGGCGACTTCGGCACCGATCTGGCCGGCAGCCGCAACTGGTATCGCGCCACCACGCTGATGAACACCGGCCAGACCAACAACGGCCTGCCACAATATAATTACCGCGATTACGCCCAGCCCTATCAATATGCCCGCTACGGCCTGATCAACAATGGCCCGCTGCAGGGCATCGCCTTCGACCAGAATGGCAATCCCTATCAGTTCAACTATGGATCGAACGGCACGCCGACCGGCACCGGCGCGGTCACCAACTGCTATCGCGGCAACAGCTTCTGCGAGGGCGGCGACCTGTCGGGCGCACCCGGCTCGGGCGCCTCGCTCAAATCCTCGCTGGAACGCATCAACGGCTATGGCCGGATCGGCTATGATTTCGCCGACAACAACGAAGCCTATGTCACGGTCAATGTCGCGCAGGTGAAGACCAACAACCAGCCCAGCCCCGGCTATGGCCGCGCCAACCTGACCGTCCAATGCTCCAACCCCTATCTGCCCCAGTCGGTGCGCGACCAGTGCGCCACGGCCGGCATCACCTCCTTCGGCTTCGGCTCGTCCAACGCCGCCTTCCCCGATCCGCAGGTCTATACCGATCGCAAGCAATATCGCTTCGTCGCCGGCGCCAAGGGCAAGTTCGGCGCGGCCGGCACCGACTGGAACTATGACGCCTATTATGAGCATGGCATCACCATCTCGGACATCCGGGTGAAGGATATCGTGCTGCAGAACCGCTATGCCGCAGCGGCCAATGCGATCACCCTCAACGGTGCGATCGTCTGCGCCGATCCGGCCGCTCGCGCGCTCGGTTGCCAGCCGATCAACATCTTCGGCGGCTTCACCCCCTCGGCGGCCGCGCTCGCCTATGTCGCGCCGCATGACAATGGCCCGTTCCAGCACACCAAGCTGACCCAGGACGTCGCCAGCCTCAACTTCTCGGGCAATCCGGTGGAATTGTGGGCAGGCCCGCTCTCGGTCGCCTTCGGTGCCGAATATCGCCGCGAATTCTATCGCGTGAACGCCGACCCCTATGGCGCGGGCGTGTCCGACCTCAGCCCCAACAGCGCCGATTATCCGGCCGACCCGCTGCTCAACGGTGCGCAGGGCAGCAACTGGGCAGCCGGCAACTACAAGAATGGTCGCGGCAAATATGAAGTCTATGAAGGCTTCGTGGAAATCGACATGCCGCTGTTCGACAGCGAAGCGGTCGGCCGCGCCAATCTGAACGCCGCGGGCCGTGGTACCCATTACAGCACGTCGGGCACGGTCTGGGCGTGGAAGGTCGGCGGCACCTGGGATACGCCGCTCGACGGCATCCGCCTGCGCGCCGTCACCTCGCGCGATGTCCGGGCGCCCAATCTGTCGGAACTGTTCGCCGCGCCGACCGTCACGACCCTGCCGAACTTCAGCGATCCCTTCCAGGGCGCAGCGGTTCAGGCATTCCAGAACACCATCGGCAACCCCAATCTGAAGCCCGAAATCGCCCGCAACACCGAAATCGGCATCGTGCTGGCGCGTCCCTCCTGGCTACCGGGCCTCAGCCTGTCGTTCGACTATTATGACATCAAGCTGAAGGGCGTCGTCTCCAGCCTGTCGGCGCAGCAGATCGTCCAGTTCTGCTATGACGGCAATCAGGCCTTCTGCGGCGGCTTCAGCCTCGACAATGCCAATCCCAGCCTCAACTATATCAATGTCCAGCCGTTCAACCTTGCCTCCTGGCGGACCAGCGGCTTCGATATCGAGGCGAGCTATCAGTGGCAGCAGCCCTTGGGCCTGCCGGGCAACTTCACCGTCCGCGCGCTGGGCACCCATATCCGCAAGTTCATCGTCAACGCCGGCATTGCCGGTGTCGATCCGGTCGACCAGGCGGGCGCCAACAACGGCAACACGCCCGACTGGAAATGGCTGGCGGTGCAGACCTATGACAGCGGCAAGTTCAGCCTGACGGTGCAGGAACGCTGGATCAGCGACGGCACGTTCGGCAACCAATATGTCGTCTGCCAGTCGTCCTGCCCGGCCTCGACCGCGAACCACCCGACCATCGATTACAACAAGATGAAGGGGGCCTTCTATGTCGACATCGGCGCCACCTTCAAGTTCAGCGACCGTGTGTCCCTCTATGGCAAGGTCGACAATCTGTTCGACAAGGATCCGGTCGCCTCGCCCCAGACCAACACCGGTCTCGACATCAACCCGGCGCTCTACGACACGCTGGGCCGCATCTATCGCGCCGGTGTCCGCTTCAATTTCTGATAAAACATAACATCTCTCCCCCCAAACTTGTCCCGGTCCTGCACGGCCGGGACATCTTCTTTTTACGGAGCCTGGCTGATGTATCGTGGATTGAGTGGAGCCTGTGCGTCGGTGTTGCTATGTCTGGCGGCGGCGCAGCCGGCTTTCGCGTCCCCGTCCGTCTATACCGCCATGCCCGACGATGCGCGCGCCGTGACGGTGAAGGGCGTGGGCGATGGCCGCGCCGATGACAGCGCCGCGATCCAGCAGGCGCTCGACGCCGCCGCCGCGACGCCCGGCGGCGGCATCGTCTTCCTGCCCCAGGGCACCTATCGCATCAGCCGCACCCTTTTCCTATGGCCGGGCGTGCGCATCTTCGGCATTGGCGCCCAGCGTCCGGTGATCCTGCTCGGCGCCAACACGCCCGGCTTCCAGCGCGGCGTCGCCCATATGCTGATCTTCACCGGCGGCAAGCGCCAGACCGACAAGGAAAGCTGGCCCGCCGCCTTCCCGCCGGCCGGCAGCGTGCCATTCGACAAGGCAATTGCCGACGCCAATCCGGGCACCTTCTATTCCGCGCTCGGCAATATCGATTTCAGCATCATGGACGGCAATCCGGCGGCGACCGCGATCCGCTTCCATTCCGCCCAACACAGTTTCGTCAGCCATGTCGATTTCGACATCGGTTCGGGCCTCGCCGGCCTTTACCATGTCGCCAACGAGGCGGAGGATCTGCACTTCAAGGGCGGCCGCTATGGCATCCTCGCGGAAAAGACCTCGCCGGCCTGGCCCTTCGCCCTGGTCGACGCGACGTTCGAGGGACAGCGCGACGCCGCCATTCGCGAGCATGAAGCGGGCCTGACCCTGCTCAATGTCGCCTTCCGCAACGTGCCGGTCGGGATCGAGATCGACCGGGGCTATGGCGACTGGCTCTGGGGCCAGGATGTCCGGTTCGAAAATGTGTCGAAGGCCGGCGTCATCATCTCCAACGAGAAGAATGTCTATACCCAGGTCGGCTTCCAGAATGTGCTGGCCGCCAACACCCCGACCTTCGCCCGTTTCCGCGAAAGCGGCCGGACGGTGGCTGGGCAGGGGAATGCCTACAAGGTCTCCTCCTTCACCCATGGCCTGACCCTGCCGGGCCTTGGCCGGATCGGCGACTACAAGACCGACATGCAGGCGCAGCCGATCGCCAGCCTGCCGGCGCCCGGCGCGCCTGCCATTCGCCCGCTGCCGCCCGTCGCCGAATGGGTGAATGTCCGCGCCTTGGGGGCGAAGGGCGACAATGTCACGGACGACACCGCCGTACTGCAGAAGGCGATCGACAGCCATCGTGTCGTTTACCTCCCCGCCGGTTTCTACAAGGTCAGCGATACGTTGCGGCTGCGCGCCGATACGGTGCTGATCGGCCTCCACCCCAGCCTGACCCAGATCGTCCTGCCCGATGGCACGCCCGCCTTTCAGGGCGTTGGCGCGCCCAAGGCGCTCATTGAAAGCGCGCAGGGTGGCGACGCGATCGTCGCTGGCCTGGCGCTCGACACCAATGGCGCCAATCCGCGCGCGACCGGCTTGCTATGGAAGGCCGGCGCCAGTTCCATGGTCAACGACGTCAAGTTCCAGGGCGGCCATGGCACCGATGCCTTCGATGGCAGCCGGCGCAATCCCTATAACAACAACGCCACCGCCGATCCCGACGCATCGCGCCGCTGGGGTGGCCAATATGCCAGCCTCTGGGTGACGCAGGGCGGCGGGGGCACCTTCGCCAATATCTGGAGCCCCAGCACCTTCGGCCATCCGGGCATATTGATCTCCGACACGCAAACGCCGGGCCGGTTGATCCAGGCCTCGGTCGAACATCATGTCCGCACCGAAATCGGCCTCAACCGCGTCGCCAACTGGGAATTGCTGGCGCCCCAGACCGAGGGGGAGGCGGGCGAGAGCGGCGATGCCGTCGCGCTCGAAATCCGCGATTCCCGCAACATCCTGGTCGCCAATTTCCACGGTTATCGCGTCACCCGCACGCGCAAGCCTGCGCCGACCGCCGTGTCGCTCTACAATTCGCACGATATCCGCTTCCGCAACGTCCATGTGAACGCGGAAAGCGGGGTCGGCACCTGCGACGAAAATGGCTGTGGCACCTTCCTGCGCCTCACCAAATATCCGTTCGAGAATGCGATTCAGGACATCACCCACGGCCTGGAAGTGCGCGAGCGCGAATTCGCCGTACTGGATGTGCCGGCGAAACCCGATCCGGTCGCCCCCTCGACCTTCGGCGGCGCCAGCGTTCAAAAGCTCGCTGACGGTTTCTATGGTCTGGGCGGCGGCGCGGTGGACGCACAGGGCCGGCTCTATTTCATCGACCGTTTCTTCCAGCGCATCTGGCGCTGGTCCGACGCGGGCCGGCTGGAGATGATCCGCGACGCCGCGCTCGATCCGGTGAACCTGACCATCGACAAGTCGGGCAATCTGCTCGTCCTCTCCTCCTATGGCCGCAACGGCACGGTCTACAGCGTCACCCCCGGCGCGCCGGACACGCAGGTCAGCGTCATCCCGGCGACGGCTGCGGGGCAGGGCGCTGCCGCCACCATCTTCCCGGTCAACTGGTGGGTGAATGGCGAGTTCAGGGACCAGATCGATCCCAAGACCTATCAGTTCACCACGCTTGCCGACATGTTCGCCCGCGATACCGCCCAGTCCAATGCGCAGGCCTATGTCTCGCCCGACGGCAGCATCGCCCTGCCGGCCTGGCGCGTCTTCGCCCAGGGACCGGTCGACCATCGCGGCCTGCGCTTCTCCCACACGCTCGACAGCTATGGCTTCGTTCAGGGCAAGCCGGGCCAGCGCATCTATGTCACCAACGGATCGGAAAACCGCACCTACAGCGCGCTGGTCGCGGGCAACGGTACGCTGACCGACCTCAAGCCCTTCGCCGATCGTGGCGGGGAGGGCGTGGTCAGCGACGCGCAGGGCCGGGTCTATGTCGCCAATGGTCAGGTCTTCGTCTACGCGCCCGACGGCAAGCCGATCGGCCGGATCGACGTGCCCGAACGGCCGCTACAACTGCTGTTCGGCGCCCCGGACGGCAAGACCCTGTTCATGCTGTCGCACCACGGCCTCTACGCGGCGCGGGTGGAATAGGGGATCAAACAATCAGTCCGGGGATGATCTTGTTCGTCTCCAGACTGCCCGTGCCCCAACGGTCGACCGGCACGCCCATCGCCTGTTGCAGGGTCAGGCCGACCCGGCTGACCGGCGATCCGTCGCCGGTGATATATTGGCCGGTATGGATGCGCCCGCCGGCCGATCCTGCCGTCATCATCGGGATATTGTCGATGGTGTGGAATTTGGCGAACTCGGTCTCGCTATGGGCAAAGACCAGGCTGTTATCCAGCAGGGTGCGGTCGCCTTCCTTCACCGCGTCCATCGCCTTGATGAAATAGGTCCAGGCTTCCATGCACTTGTCGACATAGAAGGTGACTTCGGGCTGATAGCCCAACCGGTTGTCCAGCACCTCCTCATGGGTCAACTGATGATGGGTGATGGTGCTGCCGACCCGCGTCAGCGACGATGCGCCATTGTTGAAGTTCATGTTGAACAGGCGGACATTGTCGCACGCCATCGCCATTACCAGCAGGTCGGTCATGATCTCGTGATTGCGCATCACATTCTCGATCTCGGCATTGACCGGCAGGTCGGGCACCTTGGGCGGCACGACACAGGCCTGCATCGGCGCCGGCTTGGTCAGCTGCACGTCGAGCTGGTTTTCCAGCTGCCGCAGCGAGGTGAAATATTGGTCGAGCCGCTGCCTGTCGGCCGCGCCCAGCCGCGCCTCCAGCGCCTGGCGCTGGTCGGACACGCCGGACAGGACACTGCGCCGCGCCATGACCGCCGGATCGGGGGTGAAGGTCGCGCTGTTGGGATCATGGAAGCCGGCACCGAACAGCCTTGTATAAAGGGCTGCGGGCGACACTTCCGCCGGGTTGAGATTGCCATTGCCGCGCCCGGACAGCGAATTGCGCGGATCGCCGGTCGCCGACAGTTCGATCGAGCGGAAGCGGGTGCGGGTGCCGATCACGTCGCCGATCGACACGTCGAAGGACGGCCCCGGCAGGCCCCGGTCGGAATCGATCGCCATGCCGGTGCGGATACCGATGCCGCCGGTGATGTGCGGCAGGTTGGGCTTGCCGTCGAGCGGCAGGGTGAAGTCGCCCAGGATATTGACCTTGTGCTTGAGCGCCTCGATCGAGGCCAGCTCGACCTTCAGCTCATAATCCTTGCCGGCGGCGCTGGGGAACCAGCGCGGCGGATTGACGCCCAGCCCCCAGAACCAGGTGCCGAAGCGGATCGGCATCGGCGCGCCGGTTGCCGCCATGGCGGTGCCGTTGCCGTCGAGGAAGATGTCGAGCAGCGGCAGACCGACGGCCACGGCCATGCCGTTGACCATGCCGCGCAGCGCGGTGCGGCGATCGAGGGTGAAGCTCATGGGCGGTCTCCTTCTCGGATATGCGGGCTGGTCATCATCGCGACCTGCGGCTTGGCCAGCGGCAAGGTGCTGACGCGATAGGCATCGGCCATGGTCGCGACCCGCAGGAACAGCGCCTGGATGCGATAGCCATCGGCGGCGAAGCCCTGTTCCAGCGCGATGGCGGTCGCCTCCTCATCCTCCGGCATGCGCCCGGTCGCATATTGGAAAGCGCGGCCGGCAACGCATTCGGTGGTCGACTTGCTCGCCGCCAGCGCCTGGCCCAGGCCGATATTGCCCTGGAAGGCCGTCCCCTCAAACACGCCGGCGGTATCGATCGGCGCGTCATTCTCGGTCGGGCGGAAGGCGCCGATGCCGTCGAACCGCTCCAGCGGCAGGCCCAGCGGGTCGGTGATCTTGTGGCAGGCGGCACAGACCGGATCGCTATTATGGGCGTTCAGGCGAATGCGCGCGGTCGGCATCGCCTTGTTGCCGACATCCTGGACGGCGGTGAAATTGACGTTGCCCGGCGGGTTGGGCACCGGCTGGCACAGCAGCAGCTCGCGGATCGCCCGGCCACGCAGGGTGGGCGAACTGCGCCCCGAATGGGAATAGAGCGCCAGGAAACCGGCCTGGCCCAGCAGCCCGGCGCGATCGTCGCCATCGGCAAATTCATAGGGCACCCAGCCCTGCATGCTGGACACCTTGGCCTGATAGAGCGGCCCCAGCGCCCGGTTGATGAAGGTCCGCCGGGTGGTGAACAGGTCGCGATAATCGCCCTGCCGCGTCACCAACTGGTCGACGATCATGCGCAGCATCTGTTCGGACAGGGCGGACGCGACATCGGGATTGAAGCGGGGATAGACGATCTGGTCCTTGGCCATCTCGTCGAACTTCTCGAACAACAGCATGTCGGCGAAGAAGGCGCGCACGCCATCCTCCAGCCGGGGCGAACGCACCATCTTCTGCGCGATCGCCGCGAGCTGAGCCGGATCGGTCAGCTTGCCCTCGTCGGCCGCGCGCAGCAGCGCCTCATTGGGCGTCGTATTCCACAGCAGATAGCTCAGCCGCGCGGCGCGGGCATGATTGTCGAGCCGCAGGCTGCCGGGCGCTTCCGGGTCGGGCTCCGCGCTCTCGATGATGTAGAGGAATTGCGGCGACACCAGCATGGCGGCGAGCGCCAGCTGCATCCCGTCATAGAAGCCCTGACCATCGCCAGCGCCCTTGCCCGCCATCATGACGAAGGCGCCGATCTCCTCCTGCGTCATCGGCCGGCGGAACAGGTAGCGACCGATCGGCATCAGCGTCCGCGCGGCGCAATCGGCATCGGGCGCGGCCGCATCGCGCGGCGTGCAGGGCATGAACTGGGCGCGGCGATCCGGCGCGAAGACCTGCGCGGCGATGTTGCGCGCCATCGCGTCGAACTGCTCCAGCCCGGCGGGCGAGATGGTCGATGCGCTGGCGCCGGTCGCGATCAGCTCATGCACCGGCCGCACGATCGGCTCGAACCGGCCGGCGACCTTGATGTCGGGGCCGAAGATATCGGCGATGCTGTTGCGATATTGCGCTTCGGTCAGGCGGCGCATCCCCGCCACCTGGCCCAGCGGCGTCTTCAAGGGTGCGAAGCTGGCCTCGGGCATGGCGGCGGTCTGCGGCGCCTTTTCGACCGTGCAGGCGCTCAGCATCAGCCCGGCGAACAACGCCCAGCGCGCCCTGTGGCGAAACGGCCGGCTCATCGCTGCGCCACCTTGGCCTGGGGCAGGCGGTCGGTGATGAAGGCGGGCACGGCCCGGGCCTCCATACCGCTGGAAATGCGGCGGCACTGGCCGGTCGCCGGATCGCGATCGCCATCGGCCATGGCTTTGAGCGCGGCATACATGGCGGCGCAGTCATAGCCCGCCGTGGTCGCCGCGCCCTCGCCACCGACCGAGGCGCTGGCCATCACGTTCCAGATCGGCTGATAGCCGCCGACGATGCCCTTGATCGATCCGTCCTGCTGGAAGGTGAAGCGCAGCCGCGCCCTGGTGAAATCATATTCGTTGCGCCGGCCGCGAATGTCCCGCTCCGACCCTTGCCCCCAATTCTGCTTCAGGCGGATATGGGCCGGCTCGGTGGTCAGCACGCCATTGACGATCCGCCCTTTCAGCACATTGCGATGGGCGGCATTGGCGGTGACGCTGTAGCTGGCGCCGGGGATGAAATTCTGGCGCGAATCCACCACCGCCCGATCCTCGGTATTGGCGTAGATCACCGTCACGTCGGGATCATTTTCCAGACTGTCGACGCCGGTCAGCAACAGCAGCTGGCTATGTTCGCCGCTGACCAGAAACTGGGTCAGGCCCTTGACGATATCACCGCCCATGCCGTCGACCCCGCGCCAGGTCCGCACGCAGCCCATCGCCCGCCACATCTGGTTGTCGACGCCCGGCTCGCCGGCTGGCCCGGTAAAATTGGCATGGCCGCAGCTGTCGTCCGCCGCCGCGCCACCCGCATCATCGTCCAGGTTCAGTCCCTGTGCGACCTTGCCTTGAACCATGCGCTGGGGCGGCCGGTCGAACTTGTCGGGATGGGTGCAGATGTTGAGATTGTCGGGCCCGAAGGCATAGCCGGTCCAGCGCGCGGTCAGTTCCTTCTCGTTCGCCTTTTCCAGCAGCCGCGTCCGCTCGCCCGCCGGCTGGGTCTGCAGGTAATTTTCGCGTAGGGTGGCGGCCAGGCCCTGCGGGCAATCCTCCTTCCCCTGATAGATGGCCGGCGCGAAATGGCTGACGACGAAACCCATCTCGCCATTGGCGGGCGGCGCGGGCAGCGCTGCGGGTGCGGCCGGTTTCGCGGGGGCATCGCCCTGCGCTGACACCGATGCCGGCACCGACGCCGCCAGCGGCAGCGCGCCCAGCAGCAGGATCAGTTTGCGATGATTCTGCACGATCATCTTCTCCTTGCGAAATGTCATGGGATCAGCGGTTCGGCCTCGGCGGGAATGTCCGCCGGGTCGTCGCCCGCGATGGTGAAGACCGGCCGGTCGCGATAGGCCCATTGGGCGCGGTCGCCATCGGGCCGCACGGTCCAGGCGCCCATGCCCCGTCGCGCCATGCCCGCCGGGAAGACGCGCCAGTCGGCGCAGGCCGTGCCACAGGCCTTGCCTTTATGCGTTACCAGCAAATTGCCCTGGCCATCGACCAGCAGATAGCGCCCGTCCACCAGCCGCGCCGTCACATCGGCCGGCGCGTCGATCTTGGGCGCGGCCGGCACATATTTGAGGCTGTTCCAGACCAGAGCGTCCTCGCCCTCATGCCCGATCGTGCCGGGCCGCTCGCCGGCACGGGTGAAGACCAGATTGACCCGCTTATAGACCCATTGCGGCCCGCTCGGTCCCTGCATCACGATCCAGTCGGGGCCATCCTGCTTCAGCCGGGGCGCCTTGCGATCGCCGCCGAACTCGGGCGGTGCGGGCATGATCTCCGCCTTGGCCGGCGCGGCCAGCGGCGTCCATCGCGTCAGGCAATCACCCGAACACCAGAGCGGCTGGTGCCCGGTCCGCCCGGTCACGGCGCGCATATCCATGCCATAGAGGGTGCGGCCATGGGCATCGACATAGACGCTCTGCGCACCGACCTTGCGGATGCTGACACCGGCCGGCAGCGGCTCGCCGCTTGCGGCCTCGGGCGGCAGGTCGGCGGCCTGCGCCCAGAGCGCTTCGGGCTGCGCCAGCCACAGGATCGCGGCCGCCCGGCGCCACATCAGCGCTTCTCCTCGACGCGGAAGCTGCGGTGGCAGGTGCCACAGCTTTGCCCCAGCGTCTTGGCCGCGGCGCGCATCTTCGCCACGTCGCCGCTCGCCGCCACGGTGGCGAAGCTGCTGGCCTGCGCGGTGAAGCCGTCCTGCGCCGCCTTGAATGCGGCCGGCTGGCTCCAGATTTCCGGCTTGGCCGCCGTCTTGACGCCCGGTTTCGGGCCGCTGCCGGCCGGGAACCAGCCCTGCTGCTGGCGGGCATAATCGCGGATCTGCCGCGCCGAAATCTGTATCACATAGGTTTGCGGCGTGGCCGATTTCAGCTCGTCATTGATATTCTTGAACGCCGCGCCGACCTCGCGGAAACCCGCGATCCGGGTGGCGACGATATCGCCGGGCGCCGCCGCCAGCGGCGCCGCGCAGAGCAGTGCCAGCATGGCGGCCGGCCGCTTCATCCGGGCTGTATCGTGTATCCTCATCCTCGTCCCTTTCATGTCTGTCACAGCATCGGATCGGCAAAGACCCACCAGGCGAGCGTGCCCGCCAGCAGGATGGCGACAGCGAAGGCGACAGGCGACGCGCGCCGCACCGCCACCGGCTCGCCGCTCACTTTCGCCCGGCCGCTGACCATCGGTCCGATCAGGTTGCGCCGCCGCACCAGCAGGTAGAACAGCACCGCCAGGACATGCAGGCCGATCAGCACCTGCAGGATGGTGAAGCTGATGCCGTGGATGTCGGAGGCGAGCCGGCCCTGATCGAAATCGACCAGATGCGACAGCGGCCCGGATTCGATGCCGTCGATATCGACCGCGAACAGGCCGGTGCCGACTTGGACCGACAGCGCCAGCAGCATCGCCACCACGCTCCAGCCGCCCAGCGGATTATGGCCCGGCGTCGCAGGCGCGCGGCCGGTCAGATAGGCGAAGATCGCCCGCGGCCCGCGCAGGAACTGGGCAAAGTGCGCTGGCCCGGACCCGATCAGGCCCCAGATCAGGCGAAAAACGATCAGGAACAGCACGGCCTGACCTGACAGGCGATGCCAGTCCATGTGATAGGTTTCCGCGCTCCACCAGGAAAAGCCGATCAGGCCGACCAGCGCCCAGTGAAACAGGCGGATGGGCAAATCCCAGACATATTGGCGCGCGGGGTTCTCCATCAGCTCTTCTTCGCCCAGCTGTCGCACACGCCTTCGGCCGGCACGATGCCGCCGCTCAGCAGCGCGCATTTGCCGCAGCCCGGCTGGGCGGCGGTGAAGAAGGCGCACAGGCCGCAGCGCTTGGTCGCATCGCTCGACGTGCGAAAGCCCAGCGACTTGCGCATGCTCTTCTGCGCGGCGGACAGGCTGGCCGGATCGATGCACTCGGCGGCATTGGCCATGCTCGCCAGCCCCAGCGGCACGCAGGCGATCAGGCCCAATGCCGATCGACGGCTCCAGTGACGGACATGATGATGGCTTGCCGCCATGCGGCCCACTCCTCTTCCCTGCCGGCCCGGTTGCTCCGGTCCTCTTGTGCGATCCTTCTAGCAGGGGGGCGGCGGATTAATTTGTCAGCGCCGACAAAATCGGCGCAGAATGCAGGCGCTTATTCCGTCCTTTGTGTCGGGCCTGACAAAATCCGGCGCGGGCCGGCGGCTAGAAGGGGCGGAATGGGAAGAGGAGGGATGAGGGTGACAGCGAAGCTGACAGGCGACAGCGCGCCGGGCGACACGCATATCCTGATCGTCGATGACGATCCGTCGCTGCGCGCGCTGGTCCGCGCCTTCCTGATGCAGGAAGGCTATGTCGTCAGCGAAGCGGCCGATGGCCCGGCGATGCGCGCCATCCTTGCCCATCAGCCGGTCGATATCATCGTCCTTGACGTCATGATGCCGGGCGAGGACGGGCTGTCGATCGCCCGCTCGCTCGCGGGGCAGCAGGATGCCGGCATCATCATGGTGTCGGCGCTGGGGACGGAAGGGGACCGGATCACCGGCCTGGAAATGGGCGCCGACGACTATCTGCCCAAGCCGCTGTCGCCGCGCGAACTGCTCGCCCGCATCCGTGCGCTGCAGCGCCGCCGTCGCCCGGTCGCCGACACCCGCCAGCCGGTGCTGGCCCATTATCATTTCGAAGGGTGGCAGCTCGATCCGGTGCGCCGGGTGCTGCGCGATCCGGCCGGCATCATCATCAGCCTGTCGGAGGGGGAGTTCGCCCTGCTGCTCGCCTTCATCGAGCATCCCCAGCAGATATTGAACCGCGACGCGCTGGTCGAACTGGCGCGCGGCGAGGATGCCGATGTGTTCGACCGGGCGATAGACACCCAGGTCAGCCGCTTGCGCCGCAAGCTCGGCACCCGCGCGCGCGGTGAGCTGATCCACACCGTCCGGTCCGAAGGCTATATCTTCCAGGCGCCGGTGCAGCGCGGATGAAGGCGGGCTTCCTGCGCTGGGCCAATTCGATCCACGCCCATCTGCTGGCGCTGGCCCTGGTCGTGATCCTGACGCTGACCGCCTTCAGCCTCACCTTGCTGCTCTATTTCATTCCGCCCGAACGGGTGCCGCTGTCGGTCTATGAGATTGCCCGCATCGTCCATGGCCAGCCCCTGCTGCGCGACGAGCCGGTGGTGCATGAGGTGCGCCAGGCGGCCGCGCCGCCGGCATCGACCGACCCGGCCGATCGGCTGATCGCCGCGCTGCTGGCCCGGCGCCTTGCCCTGCCAGCCGCCGATGTGCGCATCCGCCTCGACCCCGGCGATCGCGAGCGGATCGGGCAGTTCGTCGAGGAGATGCAGCTCTACGGCCCCGATGGCGTTGCTGATCCCTTCATCCTGGGCACCTTCACCGCCGCGATCCGCCAGCCCGACGGTCAGTGGCGGATGATCACGCGGGAAGCGCGGGGCGGGCGGTCGCTCTGGCGGCTGCTCGGCCAATATGCCTTCCTCGTCGGCATCCTGCTGGTGGTGCCGCTCAGCCTCTGGTTCAGCGCGCGGCTGACCCGCCCGATCCGCGCCTTCGCGGCCTCGGCCGAGCGGATGGGGGCAGGGCAGGAGGAACAGCCGATCCCGCTCGACGGGCCGAGCGAGATCCGGCTGGCGGCGCAATCGATCAACGAAATGCAGGCGCGCATCGCCCGCTATGTGCGCGAACGCACCTCGGTCGTCGGCGCGATCGCCCATGATCTACGCACGCCGCTGTCGCGCCTCCATTTCCACCTCACCGCCGCGCCCGCGCCGGTGCGGATCGCAGCCGAGGAGGAAATCCGCCAGATGGAGGCGCTGATCGGCACGACGCTGGATTTCGTCGACAATGAAAATCGCCCCCGCCTCAAGGAACCGCTCGACCTTGGCCTGCTGGTCGAGGGGCTGGTCGACGATTTCGCCGACATGGGCCGCGACGTGACCCTGACGGGCGCGGAGCCTGTCATCATCGCGGGTGACATGATCCTGCTCAAGCGGCTGTTCACCAACCTGATCGACAATGCGATCAAATATGGCGACCGCGCGCGGGTGCGGGTGATGCGCGACGAGGGGCGGGCGATCGTCACGATCGAGGATGACGGGCCGGGCATGGAGCAGGCCGATATCGCCCGCGCCTTCGAGCCCTTCTATCGCGGCGAACCCTCCCGCAACCGCAGCACCGGCGGCGTGGGTCTGGGGCTGTCGATCGTCCAATCGGCGGCGCAGGCGCATCAGGGCCGGGTGTCGCTGGCGCGCACCCCCGATGGCGGGCTGCGCGCGCAGGTCGAGCTGCCGGTTTAGAGCGTTTTCTAATCAGGTGGAATTACCTGATGCCTCGGAAAACGCGTTAAACCAAAAACTTAGAGCAACCGATCTGACGCAGTCGGATCGGAATTTGCTCTAAAGCCCTTCCGCCTCCACCCATTGCGCGCCGGTCAGCGCGCGCGCCATGTCCCAGCTATGGCGGCGGATATCGGGCACGGCGACGATCTCCCAATGGGCGCCGCGCGTCATCGGCCCGACCACCAGCAGCCGCTCCTGCGCGCTGCCGTCGCGTGCGATGGCATGGCCCTGCCGGTTGGTGTCGATGCCGATCGCCAGCGCATCGGGCCGGATCGCGCCGCGATCCGCCAGCCGGCGCAGCAGCACATCGTCGGCCCGGCCAAGGTCGGCCAGCGGCCCGGTGCAGTTGACCACCCGCGCCACCCGGATTTCCTGCGCCTGTTCGCCGCCGCGCGGCCGCCATTGCACGATCAGTCCCTGGTCGGCGTCCCGCGCGCCGATGATCCGGCCCGCCGCGATCCGCAGCCGCCCGCTTGCCTGCATCGCAGCGATCCGTTCGGCCACCTGCGGCGCGATGCGGTGGCGATGCACGTCCCAATAGGGCCGGGCATGGCGCAGGAAGCGCGCCCGTTCGACCGGGGAGGCCGCCCGCCATATATCCTGGGTGAAGGGGCGCAGTTCGTCGACCGCGCGGCGCCATCCGACCGCCTCGGCCCGCTGGCGGATGGTGCGGACCAGCCCGGCGCAATGGGCGGCCGGCCGTTCGCGCAGGGCAGGGAAGGGCGTGGCCGGCGCATGGCTGTGCGGCACCAGCCCGCGCCGCGACAGCGCCAAGATCGATCCGCGAAAGCCCGCGCTGTCCAGCGTCTGCGCGCAATCCACCGCGGTCAGGCCCGTGCCCAGCAGCAATATCTTGTCGCTCGGCGTCAGCCCCTCGGCAATGTCCGCGCCCCAGGGTTCGGACACATAGAGCGGCGGCGCCTTGTCCCGGAATGGCGGCAGGTCATGCGGCGGCAGATTGCCCGGCGCCAGCGCCACCGCGTCGGCCGCCAGCATCTTGCCCGACGCCAGTTTGACGACACAGCCATCGCCGGTCATGCGGATGTCGACCGCCGCGTCATCGATCACGTCCAGCCGGTCGCCCGCCTCGGCGCGGGTCTTGTCCAGCAGCGCGGAAAGATAGCGGCCATAGGTCGCCCGCGTCGCGAAGCTGGCGTCCGACCCGCCACTCGTCTCCGCCAGCCATTGCGCGAAATGGCCCGGCTGGTCGGGAAAAGCGCTCATGTTGCCGGCGCGGACGTTCAGGATATGGTCGGGCAGGGCGCTGCCGAACGCGACGCCCTTGCCCAGCCGTTCGGGCCGCCGCTCGACCAATGTCACCCGCATCGTCCCGTAGCGCAGCAGGTTGATCGCCAGCAGCGTGCCGCTGAACCCGCCACCGACGATGACCAGGTGGGAAACTTGGAACATGGGGGAAATCTCTCCGGGCAGGGAAGGGGCCTGCCAGATAGAGCAGCCCGTCGGGTCGCTGTCGAGGGGGCGGCACAGGTCGCGCTTCATGCCCGCCTCGTCCCGCAGACGGAGCGATCCGACCGAAGGTCCAATTGCACCGGCGGCCTGCTTTGCCATCTTCTGAAGGCTGAAAGACGATCACAAAATCGACCCAGGAGACAAGATGATGCTGCAACAGGCGCTGGATAAATTCGCCGGCCAGACCCTGATCCGCGACCGCTACGACAATTATATCGGCGGCCAGTGGACGGCACCGGCCAAGGGCCAGTATTTCGACAATATCTCGCCGGTCACCGGCCAGGTCGTGTGCCAGGTCGCGCGCGGCACGGCGGAGGATATCGAGGCCGCGCTCGACGCCGCCCATGCCGCCAAGGACGCCTGGGGCAAGATGTCGTCGACGCAGCGGTCCAACATCCTGCTCAAGATGGCCGATCGCATGGAGGCCAATCTCGACCTCATCGCGCTCGCCGAGACGATCGACAATGGCAAGCCGATCCGCGAGACCACCCATGCCGACATTCCACTCGCCATCGATCATTTCCGCTATTTCGCCGGCTGCGCCCGCGCCCAGGAAGGATCGATCAGCGAGATCGACCATGACACCATCGCCTATCATTTCCACGAGCCGCTGGGTGTCGTCGGCCAGATCATCCCCTGGAACTTCCCGATCCTGATGGCGGTGTGGAAGCTGGCGCCCGCGCTCGCCGCCGGCAACTGCATCGTGCTCAAGCCTGCCGAGCAGACGCCGATGTCGGTGCTGGTGCTGGCCGAGATCATCGGCGACCTGCTGCCACCGGGCGTGCTCAACATCGTCAACGGTTTCGGCGTGGAAGCGGGCAAGCCGCTGGCGTCGAACAAGCGGATAGCCAAGATCGCCTTCACCGGCGAGACCACGACCGGCCGGCTGATCATGCAATATGCGTCGGAAAACCTGATCCCCGTCACGCTGGAACTGGGCGGCAAGTCGCCCAACATCTTCTTCGAGGATGTGATGGATGCGGACGATGATTATTTCGACAAATGCCTCGAAGGCTTCGCCATGTTCGCCCTCAACCAGGGCGAGGTCTGCACCTGCCCCAGCCGTGCGCTGATCCAGGAATCGATCTACGAGAAGTTCATCGAACGGGCGATCGCGCGGGTGAAGGCGATCAAGCAGGGCAGCCCGCTCGATCCCTCGACGATGATCGGCGCCCAGGCGTCGAACGACCAGCTCGAAAAGATCCTCTCCTACATCGCGATCGGCAAGGAAGAGGGCGCACAAGTGCTGACCGGCGGCGATCGCGCCACCCATGACGGCGAACTGGCCGATGGCTTCTATGTGACGCCCACCGTGCTCAAGGGCCATAACAAGATGCGCATTTTCCAGGAGGAGATTTTCGGCCCGGTGCTGGCCGTCACCACCTTCAAGGACGAGGCGGAGGCGCTCGCCATCGCCAATGACACGCTCTACGGCCTGGGCGCGGGCGTGTGGACCCGCGACGGCGCCCGTGCCTATCGCATGGGTCGGGGCATCCAGGCCGGTCGCGTCTGGACCAACTGCTACCACGCCTATCCGGCCCATGCGGCCTTCGGTGGTTACAAGCAGTCGGGCATCGGCCGCGAAAATCACAAGATGATGCTCGACCATTATCAGCAGACCAAGAATCTGCTGGTCAGCTACAGCCCCAAGGCGCTGGGCTTCTTCTGACGGATCCACAGCGGAGCGCCCCTTCTCTCTCCTTTCTCGGCGCTCCGCACCTTTGGCGGGCATCCTCCCCCGGATGCCCGCCAGCTTTGGTTCTGCCAATGTTGCCAATGGCGGTTTTGGTTCTGAAGGATCGGATCGATGGCCGATTGTCCTGCCCGCATTCTCGCCACGCCCGCGGCCGACGCGCTGATCGCGCGCCTGACCGACCAGCATGGCCCGCTGATGTTCCACCAGTCGGGCGGCTGCTGCGACGGTTCCGCGCCGATGTGCTTCCCGCGCGGCGAGTTCCGGGTCGGCCCGCAGGATGTGCTGCTGGGCCATGTCGCGGGCGATGTGCCGGTGTGGATCGGCGCGGCCCAGTTCGAATATTGGCGCCATACCCAGGTGACGATCGACGTGGTGCCGGGGCGGGGCGCCGGCATGTCGCTCGAAAGCCCGGAGGGGCAGCGCTTCATCGTCCGCTCGCGCGTCTTCACCGATGCGGAGGCGGATCTGCTGGAAGCCGCTGGAGAGCCGGCGCGTGGTGGCTGAGCGGCGCTTCACCGAACATGCGCTGCGCCCGCAGGTGGTGGGCGAGATGCAATTGCGCCGCGAACCTGCGCTGACGGTCCCGGCACGGATGATCCAGCTTGTCCGCCTGCTCGATGCGGACGCGCGCACGGCCGAACTGGCGGCCGTGTCCGCCATGCCGGGCGATCTGCGTCCAGGGCATGACAGCCGCCATCGCGAGACCCGGCTGGGCGCCGACATCCATCTTCACTGGGAGCAGCATAGCGAGGCCAGCACGGTCACCCTGGTGCGCGGCGGCAGCGATCCGGTCGGCTGGGATTTTCCCGATGCGGCCGACGCCCGTGCCGCGATCGCCTGGGCCGAATATCTGCCGGGTGCGGTGATCCGCGCCGTGCGGCTGGCGATCGTCGCGGATGAAGGCGCCGCCGCTGAGCTGGTGGCCAGTGCCGGTTTCCCGGCGGGCCAGCTCGTCACCTGCCATGTCGGTGGCGGCGCGCGCATCTGGACCGATTTCCGCATCCATGATGATGGCTATGGCCGGATGGTGGTGGCCGCCAACGGCCTGCTGCCCGGCGATCTTGCCCGCTGCGTCCAGCGGCTGCAGGAACTGGGCAATTATCGCAATCTGGCGCTGCTTGGCCTGCCGCCCGCGCGCACGGCCTGGGCCGATCTCGACTGGCTGGAACAGGCGCTGGAGCAGGTCGGCCGGGCGCTGGCCGCCGGCGAGGTGCGCGACGATGTGCTGCTGGGCCGACTGATCCAGTTGTCCGCCGACATATTGTCGATCGACAGCGGCTGCGCCTATCGGATGAGCGCGACCGCCGCCTATGGCCGGATCGTCGCCAGTCGCCTCGCTGAACTGGATGTCGTGCCGATCGCCGGTCATCGCTCGCTCGCCGACTTCACCGAAAGGCGGCTCTGGCCTGCCGTGCGCACCTGCGCGGCGCTGACCGATCGGCTGGCGCTGCTCAACGGCCGCGCGGCGCAGTTCACCGCCCTGCTGCGCACCCGGATCGAAACCCATATCGAGAACCAGAATGGCCGCCTGCTCGCCTCGATGGACCGCAGCGCGCGGATGCAGCTCCAGCTTCAGCAACTGGTTGAGGGGCTGTCGACGGTTGCCGTCAGCTATTATGCGCTTGGCCTGCTCTCCTATCCGCTCAAGGCCGTGGAAAAGCACTGGCCGCGCCTGTCCGCGACGCTGCTGCTGGGGCTTGCCATGCCATTCGTCGCATTGCTGGTCTTCCACCTGATCCACGGCGCCAGAAGCCGGCTTGTTTCGCGTGACAGGCCGGCGGAACCCGCTACATGATAATGCCCCAAAGCATAAGAAAATGGGCGATGGGGAGAGACAATGGCGACAGGCGCAGGGGTAAGGGCAGGGATAGGGTTTGCGTCCTCCCATGCCGACGATCCGTTCGAGGCGATGGCGGATCTGGTGGATCAACTCGGCACGGAGCCGCTGGCCGGCGCCGTGATCTTCTGTTCCCAGCATTATGACCGGGACAGCCTGGCGCGGGCGATCAACCTGCACAGCGAATGCACCACCGTGATCGGTTGCACCAGCTCGGGCGAACTGACCGATGCGGGCTATGATCATGACAGCCTGACCGTGATCGGCTTTCCTGCGGCCGATTTCTGCATGACCTCCCATTGTTTCGACGACATCGACAATTTCGATCCGGTCGCCGCGCGCGAAATCGTGCGCGCGCTGGCGGCGCAGGCGGAACGGGACAGCCGCCGGCTGGGCGGGCTGGTCAATCATGTCGCGCTGTTCCTGGTCGACGGCCTCTCGCACCGGGAGGAATTGTTGACCATGACGATCCAGGATGCGCTGGGCGACATTCCGCTGATCGGCGGATCGTCCGGCGACGATCTCGCCTTCCGCCAGACCGCGATCTTCGATGGCGGCCGCTTCCATGCCCGCGCCGCCGTGGTCGCGATCCTCTCCTCGACCCGGCCGATGCACGTCTTCAAGGCGCAGCATTATCAGCCTGGCGCCGCCAAGATGGTGATTACCGGCGCGATCCCGCACGAACGCATCGTGACCGAGATCAATGCAGAGCCGGCCGCGGCCGAATATCTGCGCCTGGCCGGCCATGCCGGCGAGGAGCTGGGGATGGAATTTTTCGCGGCGCATCCGCCGATGGTCCGGGCCGGCGGCGAATATCATGTCCGCTCGATCCAGAGCGCCAATGCGGACGGCAGCCTGACCTTCTATTGCGCGATCGACGAGGGGATCGTCCTCAACATCGGCGAGCCGGTGGATCGGATCGCCGGCATGCGCCAGCTCTTCTCCGACTTGCACGCCCGCGTGGGCGAGGTGGACCGGATCATCGCCTTCGACTGCGTGCTCAACCGCATCGATGCGGAGCAGCGCCAGATTTCGCGCGATGTCTCTGCCCTCTATGCCGGCAACCGGGTCATCGGCTTCAACACCTATGGCGAGCAATATCATGCGTTGCACGTCAACCAGACCTTCAGCGGATTGGCGATCGGCCGATGAGCGAGCTGCGCACCGCCCTTGAAACCGACGCGGAGCTGGATGCCCTGCGCGAGGAGGTGCGCAAGCTGCGCAAGATCAACGGCGCGCTGATGGATCGGGTGGAACGCTCGACCGACATGTCGGCCAACGCCTTTTCCATGTTCGAAACCGCCATCTCGCTCGAAGCCAAGGTGCGCGACCGGACGCTCCAGCTGGAAGATGCGCTGGGCCGCCTCGCCAAGGCCAATGCCGATCTGGCCGAGGCCCATGCCGATGCGGACGCCGCGCAGGTGCGCCTGCGCGATGCGATCGAATCGATCAACGAAGGCTTCGTCCTGTTCGATGCCGAAGACCGGCTGATCCTCTACAATGAAGCCTATCTCGGCTTCTGGCCGCAGGTCGCCGAGCGGCTGGACCAGAATCTGACCTTCCACGACATCGCCCGCATCGCCGCCCATAGTCAGGGGCCGGCCGGGGCACAGGTCGCGCCCGATCGCTGGGTGTCGGATCGCCTGGCCAAGCACGGCATCGCCGATGGCGGCCAGGTGCAGCGGCTGGCCGATGGCCGCTGGATACAGATCAACGAACTGCGCACCAGCGAAGGCGGCATCGTCGGCATCTATACCGACATTACCGAGGCGAAGGCGGAGGATGCCCGCGCCCGTGCCCGCGAACTGGCCGAACGCAACGTCGTGCTGCAATCCACGCTCGACAATCTGTCGGAGGGGGTCTGCGTGTTCGACGGCAGTGGACAGCTGGCCGCCTGGAACGACGCGCTGCGCCGGTTGCTCGCTTTGCCGGAAAATTTCGCCGGCGCGCTTGGCAGCCATGCCGAATTGCAGCGCTGGTGCCGCGAAACGCTGGCGATGGACGATCAGGGCTGTCTCGACTGGCGCGGTGGCGGCGCGGACCAGCAGGCGATGGTCTGCCTCTGCACCGCCGGGGAACGGCATTTCGAATTGCGCAGCAACGCGATGGCCGATGGCGGCCAGGTGTTCGGCTTCACCGACGTCACCGACATGCTGCGCGCCCAGGCCAGCCTTCAGGAAACCGCCGAGACGCTGGAACGGCGCGTGTCGGAACGCACCGGCGAACTGGTCGACCTCAACCGCAAGCTGGAAGGCGAAGTGGCCGAGCGCCGCGCGATCGAGGCGGCGCTGATCGATGCCAAGATCGTCGCGGAAAAGGCGAACCTGTCCAAGACCCGCTTTCTCGCCGCCGCCAGCCATGACTTGCTCCAGCCGCTCAATGCCGCGCGGCTGTTCGTCGCGGCGCTGGGGGACCGGCGGCTGGCGCTGCCGACCCGCGCGCTGGTCAACCAGACCTCGACCGCGCTCGACTCGGTTGAGGATCTGCTGGAGGCGCTGTTGGAAATCTCGCGCCTCGACGCCGGTGCGATCCAGCCGGAAATCGGCCCGTTCCGCATCGACCGGCTGCTCCAGACGCTGAATGTCGAATTTGCCCCCATGGCCCGATCGGCTGGCCTGATCTTCCGGATCGAGGCGCAGCCGCTCTGGGTCGAAACCGACCTGCGCCTGCTGCGCCGCATCCTCCAGAATTTCATCTCCAACGCCATCCGCTACACGCCGCGCGGGACGGTCTCGGTCGCCTGCATCCAGCATGACGACCGGGTGGAAATCAGCGTGACCGACAGTGGTCCCGGCATCGCGCCCGAGCAGCAGGCGCTGATCTTCGAGGAATTTCGCCGGCTCGACACCCGCAGCCAGGGCAAGGGGCTGGGCCTCGCCATCGTCAAGCGCGCCAGCGACATGCTGGGCCACCCCATCAGCCTGCGCTCGCAGCCGGGGCAGGGGGCGACCTTCGCCATCGCCCTGCCCATCGGCCAGCCCCAGCGCGAGGAGGATGGCGATACCGGCCAGCCGACCCGCGACCGGTCGATGCGCGACCTGTCGGTGCTGGTGGTCGACAATGAAAAGCAGATCCAGTCGGGCATGCGCACCCTGCTCACCGGCTGGGGATGCAGCGTCGTCACCGCCGACGGCTATGACCAGGCGGCCGCCCTGTTCGCCGATGGCCGCCGGCCCGACATCATCCTGGTCGACTATCATCTCAAGGACGGGGAAACCGGCGACACGGTCATCACCCGCCTGCACGATCATTTCGGCGTCCGCATCCCCGCCGTCATGATCTCGGCCGATCGCGGCGAACCGCTCAAGACCCAGCTCGCCGCCGCCAACATCCCTTTGCTCAACAAGCCGGTAAAGCCCGCCCAGCTGCGCGCGCTGCTGCGCACCATGCTGGCCTGAAAGGGGACGGGGCAGGGCGTGCCGCGCCATCTTCCCCCGCAGGCCGAATCCCGGTAAGGGCTGGCGATGACTTCATCGCCCGCGCCGCTGACCCGCTCCCTCTTCGTCTTTTCCATCCTTTATGGCGGCATGGTCTGCATGGCCGGCGTGCTGGGGGTGAAACAGGTCGCCCTAGGGCCGCTCGCGGTGGAGGCCGGCATCTTCGCCTTCCTGCTGCTGGTCATCATTTCCAGCGCCGTGTCGGAACTGCACGGGCAAAAGACCGCGACCGCGCTGGTGCGGCTGGGCTTCGTGCCGCTGCTGGTGTCGGCCGCGCTCATTCATATCGTCATCGCCCTGCCGTATGATCCGGGCATGTATCCGCCCGCGGTCGATGCCTTCCCGATCGTCGTGGGACAGGGATCGCGCATGATGCTGGCGGGCCTCATTTCCTATGGCACGTCGCAGACGCTCAACGTCTTCATCTTCTCGCGACTGGCCGGGGGCGAGGGCCGTCTGGTCTGGCTGCGCGGCATGGTGGCCAGCGTCGTGTCGCAGATCGTCGACACCCTGCTGTTCATCACCATCTCCTTCTATGGCGAGCGGCCGATCATGGACCTGATGGTCGGGCAGATGATTACCAAGGTGCTGCTGTCGATCATCCTGGTGCCGCCGCTCATCTCGGCCGCGGTCGCATTGGGCCGTCGCCTCGATCGATAACTTGCCGTAGCGCGCATATGGGCTTATGCGCGCGCGCATGACCAGCAACTACGCCCCCGATCCCGCGCTCCTCGCGAAGGCCGAAACCCTTGTCGAGGCGCTGCCCTATATGCAGCGCTATGCGGGCAAGACCTTCGTCGTGAAATATGGCGGCCACGCCATGGGCGATCCGGAGGCTGCACGCGACTTCGCCGAGGACGTGGTGCTGATGAAGGCGGTCGGCATCAATGTCGTCGTCGTCCATGGCGGCGGGCCGCAGATCGGCGCGATGCTCAAGAAGCTGGGCGTCGAATCGCAGTTCGTGAACGGCCTGCGCGTCACCGACAAGGAAACCGCCCAGATCGCCGAAATGGTGCTGGCCGGTTCCATCAACAAGGAAATCGTCGGCTGGATCAGCGGCGCGGGCGGCCGCGCGGTCGGCATCTCGGGCAAGGATGGCGGCCTCGTCCTGTGCGAGAAGGTCGGCCACAGCCGCGCGCCCGATCCCAATTCGGGCATCGAACGCCATGTCGATCTGGGCTTCGTCGGCGATCCGGTCTCGGTCGATCGTCGCATCCTCGACACGCTGACCCAGGACGGCATCATCCCGGTGGTCGCGCCCGTGGGCATCGGCGCCGACGGCCATACCTATAATGTCAACGCCGACACCATGGCCGGCGCGATCGCCGCCGAGCTTCAGGCGTCGCGCTTCTTCCTGCTGACCGACGTGCCGGGCGTGCTCAACAAGGACAAGGAATTGCTGACCGATCTCGATCCGGCGGCGATCCATGCGCTGCAGGTCGACGGCACCATCACCGGCGGCATGATCCCGAAGCTGGAAACCTGCGTCAAGGCGGTCGAGAGCGGCGTCGATGCCGCCGTCATCCTCGATGGCCGGGTGCCGCACGCCATGCTGCTGGAAATCTTCACTGATCGCGGCGCGGGCACGCTGATCCGCAAATAAGCGCCGATTTATCGGAGCAGGATTGCCGGATCAGCCCAGTAGATGCGCTTTTCCGGCAGGGTCCGGCCGTCCGGGCCGGGCTTGTCCCAATCCTCGACCTCGACCCCGCCGCGCGAGGCATAGAAGCCGCGCGCGGCCAAATTGTCGCTGTAGCACCACAGGAACAGGCCGGTCTGCGGCCAGCCCTCGATCGCCCATTGCGCCCCGCGCGCCAGCAATGCCGTGCCAAGACCGGTGCCGCGCGCGGCAGGCAGGGCGTGGAGATTGTCGACCAGCGTGCCCCAGCGATCATCGGCCCCGCCGATGATGCAGGTGAAGCCCATCGGCTGCCCGTCCCGTTCGGCGATGATGATGCGCTGTCCCGGCGCCGGATGTTCGAGCCGCTGCGTCCAGGTGGCCAGCCGCTCGGCCTCGATCCCGCCCGCCAGATAGGCCGGGTCCATGATATGGGCATAGGCGATGCGCCAGCTGTCCACATGCATGGCGGCGATCAGCGGGGCGTCGGCGGGGGAGGCGTCACGAAAATCCATGACCCAGCTATAGCGCGACAGGCTGGTCCCGCTACCCCTTCCTGTCGAACCGGCTTTTGCAGAACTATGGCGTCCTTTGGTGGAATAAGGGACTGTCTCGACTTGTGGCCGGCCCCATGCCTCGGCTAGAGCGAGCGCCAACCGCTCTTTCGGAGACCGCATGGCCTACGCCCTCTATCAGACCATCGTCATCCTGCTCGACGTGCTGTGGTGGATCATCATCATCCAGGCCGTCATGAGCTGGCTGATCGCCTTCAACGTCGTCAACATGGGCAGCGATTTCGTGCGCACCGTGATGGTCGCGCTCGATCGGATGACGGCGCCCATCTATAATCCGATCCGCCGGGTCATGCCGGACTTGGGCGCGCTCGACCTGACGCCGATGGTCGTCCTGCTGGGCATTCTCATCATCCGCCAGGCGATCCTGCCGCCGCTCTTCTCCAGCCTGATGTGACCGGCTGTTTGAAAAATCGCGAAAGAGCGATTTTTCAGCGCGGTACCAGCCCGCTCCCCCGCCCAACCACCCGACAGGATGACACTGGATCGGGTGGTTGGGCGGGGGAGCGGGCTGGTACCGGCTTTCTCAAACAGTCTCTGACCGGGTGGCGCCGGGACGGGGATGACCTCATTCTGGCGGTCCGCCTGACGCCCGGCGCCACGCGCGAGGATGTCGGCGGGCGCTGGATCGACGAACATGGCGCGCACTGGTTGTCCGCCCGCGTGCGCGCCGTGCCGGAAAAGGGAAAGGCCAATGCGGCGCTGATCGCGCTGCTGGCCAAGCGGCTGGATTGGCCCAGGGGCGCGATTTTGCTGGAATCGGGTGATACCAACCGGCTAAAGCGATTGCGGATACAGGGCGGGGCGCAGGCGTTGGACCGGCTGACCGCCATCATCGAGACATGGATAGACGCGACATGACGATCGGCAAGATTATCGACGGCAAGGCTTTTGCGGCTGGACTGCGGGACAAGGTGGCCGATGGCGTCGCCGCCTTCGTGGAACAGACGGGCCGCAAGCCGGGCCTGGCCGTGGTGCTGGTGGGGGAAGATCCCGCGAGCAGCGTCTATGTCCGCAACAAGGGCAAGATGACGGTCGCGGCCGGCATGGAAAGCCTGGAGTTCAAGCGTCCCGACAGCATCGGCGAGGACGACCTGCTCGATCTGATCGAGGAACTGAACCATGACGACCGGGTCGATGGTATCCTGGTTCAGCTGCCGCTGCCCAGGCATATCGATGAAGCAGCGGTGATCGCCGCGATCGACCCGGCCAAGGATGTCGATGGCTTCCATGTCGTCAATACGGGGCGCCTCGCCACCGGGCAGGAGGCTTTGGTGCCCTGCACGCCGCTCGGCTGCATCATGCTGCTGAAGGATGAACTGGGCGACCTGTCGGGCATGGAGGCGGTCGTGGTCGGTCGCTCCAACATCGTCGGCAAGCCGATGGCGGCGCTGCTGCTGGCCGAAAATTGCACCGTCACCATCGCCCATAGCCGCACCCGCGACATTGCCAGCATCGTCCACCGTGCCGACATCGTCGTCGCCGCCGTCGGCCGCGCCGAAATGGTGAAGGGCGAATGGATCAAGCCGGGCGCGACGGTGATCGACGTTGGCATCAACCGCGTGGTCGATACCGAAGATGGCAAGGGCCGGATCGTCGGCGATGTCGCCACCGCCGAAGCGCTGTCGCATGTCCGCGCCATCACCCCGGTGCCCGGCGGCGTCGGCCCGATGACGATCGCCGTGCTGCTGCGCAACACGCTGGTTGCCGCCCATGCGCGTGCGGGCCTCGCCAAGCCGGAGGGGCTGTGACGGGGCGCGGCGCGCTCCTCGCCCTCAGCCTGGTGATGCTGGTCGCGGCCAAGCCGCCGATGCGTTACCAGCCCGATCCCAGCTCGGTGATCGCAGCCGAAATCGCCTTCAACCGGCTTGCCCAGCAAAAGGGGCAATGGACCGCCTTTCGCGAAACGGCGGCGGACGACGCGGTGATGTTCGTGCCGCAGCGGGTGGTGGCGAAGGACTGGCTGAAAAAGCAGGCGGACCCGCCGGCCTCGGTCAGCTGGTCGCCCTCGATCGTCTATGTCTCCTGCGACGGCCTGCTCGCCGCCAGCACCGGCAACTGGAAACGGCCGGACGGATCGGTCGGCTATTTCACCACCCTGTGGCGGCGCGACAAGAAGGGCCGCTGGCAGTGGATCCTCGATCATGGAGATCGTCTGGCGACCGAACGGGACGCGCCGGAATTTCTGACCGGCAAGGTTGCGACCTGCAAGCGCGGCGCGCGGCCCGAAGGTCCACCCCCGGCAAAGGGGGAGGCGCCGCCGGTGCCGCAGGATGACAGCCTGATCTGGTCCGCTGATGTCGCGACCGACGGCAGCCGCCGGGTCACCGTCCGCATGTGGAACGGGACCGGCTATGATGTGGTGATCGACGACAAGGTGGGGGCGCCGTCATGATGGAATTGTTCATATCCGCTTTCGTCACCCTGTTCGTGGTGATCGATCCGCCGGGCTGCGCGCCCATCTATGCCAGCCTGACCAGCGGGGCGAGCATTGCCCAGCGCCGGTCGATGGCGATCCGTGCGGTCGGCATCGCCGCCGCCATCCTGCTGGTCTTCGCCCTGTGGGGCAAGCAGCTGCTGGGCGTGCTCGGCATCGAACTGGACAGTTTCCGCATTGCCGGCGGCATCATGCTGTTCATGATCGCGATGGACATGGTGTTCGAAAAGCGCACCCAGCGGCGCGAGGACCGGGCGCAGAAGATCGCCGAGACGCCGGAGGTGGAGGATGTCTCCGTCTTCCCGATGGCGATGCCGATGATCGCCGGGCCGGGCTCGATCGCGACCGTCATGCTGCTGATGTCGCGCGCCGATGGCATGGTCGACCGGCTGGTCGTGCTGGTCGCCGTCGCGGTGACTTTGGTGCTGATGCTGGGCGCCTTGCTGGCGGCCGGGCCGCTGATGGCGATCCTGGGCACCAAGATCGAGGCGGTGATTACCCGCCTGCTCGGCGTGCTGCTCGCCGCGCTCGCGGCGCAGTTCGTGATCGACGGGCTGAAGGCCAGCTTCTGACCCGTCCCTGCCTGTCCTACAGCCCCTGTTCCATGCTAGTCGGGAACAGGGGACGATAGGGATGGGGCGCGCAACATGATTTCCAACATCGGCATCAAAATGTCGAAATGTGCGGGAAATATGCGAAGTTAAGCGCGGGATTTCCTATTTTGCGCGGTCAGTTGTCGCCATCGAAATGGACCCGATTGGCCAGGATCACCGCCTGGGTCCGGCTGAAGACGTTGAGCTTCTGCAGGATCGCGGAGACATGCGCCTTCACCGTGGTCATTGATACGCTCAGGTCATGGGCGATCTGCTTGTTCAGCCGGCCATGGACCAGATGGGTCAGCACGATCCGCTGCTGCGGCGTCAGGCTGCCGATCCGGGTCAGGATATCGGCTTCCTCGGCGCTTTCCTGCGGCGCCTCGTCGATCGCGTCGGGCATGTAGATTTCGCCTGACACCACCCGGTGCAGCGCATCGACGATCGAACTGCGCTTCATCGACTTGGGGATGAAGCCGGCCGCGCCGGCGCCCAGCGCCTCGCGCACGATTCCCCGGTCGAACGCGCCCGACACCATCACCACCGGCAGGATCGGGTGGCGGCTGCGCAGCAGTTTCAGGCCGTCGAGCCGCTTCACGTCGGGAATATTGAGGTCGAGCAGCACCAGATCGAAATTGGACTGTTTTTCCAGCGTCGCCAGCGCTTCCTCCAGGCTGGCGGCCTCGAAAATCTCGCAGCCGTCGAAACTGACCGCGATCACGCTGCGCAGCCCGTCGCGCACCAGCGGGTGGTCGTCGACGATCAGCACCCTTTCCATCATCGCATCACTGTCTTCGACCTGCATGTCCGCCCCCTGGCCATGATGATGGATCATAGGCGGGGGCGCGGCAAATTGCCCGCGATTTCCGCCGTGCATAGTCTGTCCGCGCCCCATGACGATCATCGTCCTCGCCTCCTTATTTGGCCAGCTTGAACACCCAGAGCGAACCGCCCTGATTGATGTCCTTGAAGGATTTGGCCACTTCGCCGCCCCACAGCGGCACCGCGCCGCCCCAGCCGGACATGACGGCGACATATTGTTCGCCATCCTGTTCCCAGGTGACCGGCGATCCGACCACGCCCGACCCGGTCTGGAACTTCCACAACTCCTTGCCGGTCTTGGCGTCGAAGGCCTTCAGATAGCCTTCGGGCGTGCCGGTGAAGACCAGGTTGCCGGCGGTCGACAGCACGCCGCCCCACAGCGGCGCCTTGTTCTTATATTCCCAGACGATCTTGCCGGTCCTGGGGTCCATCGCCCGCAGCGCGCCGATATGATCCTCGGCGATCGGCTTGATGGTGAAGCCCGCGCCCAGATAGGCGGCGCCCTTCTTGTAGGCGATCGGCTCGTTCCAGATGTCCATGCCCCAGTCGTTGGACGGGATGTAGAACAGGCCGGTGTCCTTGCTATAGGCCATCGGCATCCAGTTCTTGCCGCCCAGGAAACTGGGCGAGGAGAAGACGGTGCTGCCCTTTTCGGTGGCGCTCGGCGCGCCGGGGCGACCGGCCGGGATCACGATCGGCTTGCCATTCTTGTCATAGCCGCTGGCCCAGGTGGTCTGCATCACGAAGCGGTTGGCGCTGACGAATTTGCCGTTGGTCCGGTCGAGCACGAAGAAATAGCCGTTGCGGTCTGCCTTGGCGCCCAGCTTCATCGGCTTGCCGTTGATCGTCGCGTCGAACGGGATGAACTCGTTGACCCCGTCGAAATCCCAGCCGTCATGCGGGGTGGTCTGGTAATGCCATTTGATCACGCCGGTTTCGGGATCGATCGCCAGCGTCGACGCGGTGTAGAGATTGTCGCCGGGCCGCAAATGGCTGTTCCAGGGGGCCGGGTTGCCGGTGCCGAAATAGAGAAGATTGGTTTCCGGATCATAGGTGCCACCCAGCCAGGTTGCGCCGCCGCCGGTCTTGTAGAGATCGCCCTGCCAGGTCGCGTTGAGCTTGCCGGTGATGCCGTTATCCTTGCCGCGCAGGGTGCCCATGTTGCCTTCGATCACCGGGCGGTGCCAGATCAGCTCGCCGGTATCGACGTCGCGGGCCTCGACCGCGCCGACAATGCCGAACTCGCCGCCCGAATTGCCGGTGATGACCATGGACTTGACGATCAGCGGCGCGGCGGTCGCGCTGTAGCCGGCCTTGTAATCGGCGATCTGCTTGTTCCACACCACCTTGCCGGTATGGCGGTTGAGCGCCACCAGTCGCGCGTCGAGCGTGGCGAAGATGATTTTGTCGCCATGGATCGCCGCACCGCGATTGACGACGTCGCAGCAGGGCATGATGTCGTCGGGCAGGCGGGCATTATATTCCCATTTCTCCTCGCCGGTGCGGGAGTCGAAGGCATAGAGCCGCGAATAGGAACCGGTGACATAGATGGTGCCGTCATAGACCAGCGGCTGGGCCTCCTGGCCGCGCTGCTTCTCGCCGCCCAGCGACGAGGCGAAGGCGGGCACCAGCTTGCTGACGGTGTCGGTGTTGATCTGGTTGAGCGTGCTGAAACGCTGCGCCTGCGGTCCCATGCCATAGGTCAGCACGTCGCCGGTCGATGCGGCGTCGTTCATCAGGTCGGCATCGGTCGGCCCGCCTGCCGTATCGGCCGCCAGCAGCGGCGCGGCCCCGGCCACCAGCGCGATCGCGGCTGCCCCCAGGAACGAACGCGTGAAACGTCCCGTCATAGTCATCCTCCCTTGTTTTCCGGCGTGATCAACGCCGTCGATGCAGCACCTTATGAGGCCCGGCGGCCGTGCCAATTGGACCTTGGGTCGCCCGTTCAGCCCGCCGCGACGGCCGGCGCATAGGCGACGCCATGGCGTTCGAAGATCGCCTTGAGCGCGCCCGATTGCGTCATGTCGGCCAGGATGGTCTCGACCGCATCGCCCAGGTTTCGGCTATTCTCCTTCACCGCCATGCCGATGTCCCACCCGGCCGAGGTGAAGGCGGGCAGGGGGCTGGTGCGACGGACGATGTTGGTGGCGCCGCTGTCGTGCAGCACCGCCTCGATCTGCGCCCGGCTGGCGAGCGCGCCATCGGCCCGGCCATCGATCAGCGCGGTGACGGCTTCTGTCCCGCCGGGGAAATGGACGACATCCCTGGCCAATATGCCGCCGAATGTGCCGATCAGGTAGAAATCGGGAATGGAGTCGATCTCGACCGCCAGCCGCTTGCCGCGATATTGGGTCGGCGGCGCATTGACGTCGATCTCGCCCTTCACCGCCGCAAACTGGAAGCTTTCGCGATAATAAGGCGCGATGATCGCGACCTGATCGTTGCGTGCGGCGAAAGTCCGGTCGAACGGCACATGCAGCATGATGTCGGCCGGCTGGAAGCCCAAAAGGCCGCCCTTCCACACCCCGTTGCGCAGGTCGTCGTCGGCGCTTTCGTCCGCGACCAGTTCGGCAATGTCGGCGCGCACGCCCAGCCCCTTGGCCAGCGCCTGGGCCAGGTCGACGTCGATCCCGGTCAGCTTGCCGTCCTTGCGCCAGGACCAGGGGCGGTTGTCCTTATAGACTGCGACCCGAAGGACACCCAATTCCCTGACCTTGCCGAGCGGCGCGGCCTTTGCCGCCTGCCCGCTCGAAATATAGCCAATCAGCGCGGCGGCCGCCGCGCTGCTCAAGAAGGCGCGGCGATCCATCGCGGTCACTCCTGATGCTTGGTTTCGAGCCAGGCGCGGATCGCCCATCCGGCCTTCTGTCCCAGCACGTCGCCGAAGGGCGGCATATAGACCTTGCCGTCATGGCTGGAGCCATGCTGGTAACGCTGGATGAACCATTCATCGCCGCTGTCGCCGACTTCCAGATAGCGCAGGTCCGGCGCGATGCCACCGCTTTCCGCGTCCAGCCCGTGGCAGCGCGCGCAATTCTGGCCATAGGCGGATTCGCCGATCTTGGCCGCCGTGGCATTGCCGCGATAGGGATTGTGCTGCACCCAGTCGGCACCGATTTCCGGCAGGGCCGATGTGTCGACCGCCTGCGGCGTGACGTTGCCATGCGCCATCAGTGCCGATGTGATCGATGCGCCCGCCAGGCAGGCCGCGCCGAACAATGCGATCCGTCCGTAATTCCTCATCCCAAACCCTCGTCTGTGCCGCGTGCCTGTGCTGGCCGCATGTCGTCCCTGTCGCTGACGACTGTAGGGGAGGGCGGGACCGGCCCCCATTGGCCATTGGTACAATCCCGCCGCGACGGGCCGGGGGCTAATCCGCTATCAGGCCAAAAGGACGAGAGGATGCGGGCATGATGAAGGGCATGATTGCGGGGCTTGCGCTGGCGGCGGCGATCCCGTCCGTCCGGGCCGAGACGCTCTATGTCTCCAACGAACGCGGCAACAGCATCAGCGTCATCGATGCCGCCACGATGCAGACGGTCGCGACCTGGCCGGTGGGCGGACGGCCGCGCGGTATCACCCTCACCAAGGACGGCAAATATATCCTGCTTTGCGCCAGCAACGACCATGCGGTGCAGATAATCGACCGCGCGACCGGCAAGGTCATCGCCGACCTGCCTTCAGGCCAGGATCCCGAGCAATTCTTCCTGTCGCGCGATGGCCGGACCTTGTTCGTCGCCAATGAGGATAATGCCGCGCTGACCGCTATCGACCTCGACAGCCGCAAGGTCGCCTTCCAGGTCGATGTCGGCAAGGAGCCCGAGGGCGTGGCGCAGAGTCCCGACGGCAAATGGGTGGTGGTGACATCGGAGGATGACGGCGTCGTCAACTGGATCGACCTGGCGAGCAAGACGATGGTCGATGCGACCGAGACGGACCAGCGCCCGCGCCATGTGGAATTTACCGCCGATGGCAAGGAGTTGTGGATCGCGGCGGAGATGGGCGGCACGGTGCAGATTGCCGATCCGGCCACGCGCAAGATCGTCGAGACGCTGCATTTCACCATTCCTGGCGTGCAGGATTATCAGCTATTGCCCTGCGGCATCCGTTTCACGCCGGACGGCAAGACGGCGGTCGTGGCGCTGGGCCGTGCCAACCATGTCGCGCTGGTCGATGTCGCCACCCGCAAGGTCCGGGCCTATGTGCCGGTCGGCAAACGGGTCTGGCATGTCGCGGTCAGCCCGGACGGCGCGCGTGCTTTTGCCGCCAATGGCCTTTCGGACAATGTCTCGGTGATCGATCTGGCCGCCGGCAAGGTCGTCGGCACGGTAGCGGTCGGCGCCGGGCCGTGGGGCATCGCCGTCGCGCCCTGACCAAAAGTATAGCGCGGCGCGCGGGGGGAGGATGAGAACCAAAGTCCAATTTCAGCCGCCATCGCCGCCGCCCACTCTTCCCGACAGCCGGCACGACCGGCGCACAAGAGGGAGGATGAGATGGCACGGGGAACATTCCTCGGCAGCGCCGCCATGGCGTTGCTGTTCGTCGCAGGGGCAACGCCGGCCAGCGCCGGGACGACGACGGAGCTGCTGAAAAGGCTGCATGAAAAGGGGATCCTCACCGACGAGGAATATGCCCAGCTGGCGAAGGAAGATGCTGCGGCGCCGGCCGCTGCCGCTGCGCCCGCCGCGTCGGACGGGAAGCCCGTGGTCCGCGTCGCCGACAGCGGCGTCGGCTTCGAGGTGGGCGACGTCACGGTCAAGATGTCCGGATCGGTCAATGGTTTCTACACCCATGAAAATGGCCAGGCGGCGGGGCCGAATACCGATGTCGTCGGCGGCGTGGTGCCGGTTGGCGGCAATAGTTCGGCGATCCGCAACGGCCTGTTGCCCGGCTATCTGAAGTTCGACGTCACGACCAACCAGGGCGGCTGGGACGTCGGCGCCCATTTCGGCATGTATCCCGGCATCAACAGTGCGGATTATTCCGTCGGCGGCGGCGCCAATGCCGGCGGCCGGCCGGTGGCGCTGCAGACCGCCGGCATCGATTTCCGCCAGACCTACATGACCATCGGCCGTTCCGGCCTGGGCGAGTTCAAGCTGGGTCGCGACATCGGCCTGTTCGGATCGGAAGGCATCTTGAACGACATCACCTTGCTGTCGGTCGGGGCGAGCGGCGGCAATGTCGCGCCGTCCAACACCTCGCTCGGCCGCATCGGCATCGGCTATATCTACACGGACTTCCAGCCGCAGATCACTTATACCTCGCCCAGCCTGTCGGGCTTCCAGGTCTCGGTCGGCGTCTTCCAGCCGCTCGAATCGCTGACGGGACCGGGTGAAAGCAACAAGTCGCCCGGCTTCCAGGGCAAGATCGTCTATGACGGCAAGTTCGGCGACTTCTCGGCCCGCGCCTGGCTGTCGGGCATCACCCAGCGGCATAATCGCGTCGATGGCATTTCCTATACCGGCAGCGGCTTCGATACCGGCGCCAAGATCGGCTACGGCCCGATCGTCCTTACCGGCTATTATTATAATGGCTCGGGGCTGGGCACGACGGCGCTCAACCTGTTCGACACGGATGCCGCCGGCAACAAGCGCGACAGCGACGGCTTCTATCTTCAGGGGCTGGCGACCTTCGGCAAATTCTCGGTCGGCGGCAGCTATGGCGAGAGCAATCTCCATTATGCCAATGCCGCCGATGCGCTCGCCAACCCGACGCTTATCCGCAAGAACAGCAGCTGGGTGGGGCAGGGCCGTTATGGCCTGACCAGCTGGGTGACGCTGATCGGCGAATATATCCACAGCAGGTCCAAGGCGCATAATGGCAATGAGGCGGAGGGCGACACGATCGCTGCCGGCGCCATCCTCTTCTTCTGAGCGGAAGAAGGGCCATCGGCCCAAAGGCCAATGTTCCGGCAAGGGGCGGCATCCTATCGAGGGATGCCGCCCCTTCGCATGACGGGGCGGCAGGGGAGGATATATGCGCAGAACAAAATGGCTCGCGCTCGGCATGGCAATGGCGCCCTTTGCGGCGCAGGCGGAAGCGCCCGATGACGCGGGCGAGGTGATGGCCGCCGCGTCGATCGTGGTGACGGGGACGGGCCTCGCCCTGCCACCGGGGACACCGGCCTACGGCTCCGTGAAGATCGACCGGGACCGGCTTGAGGATGCGGCGTCGGGGCGGATCGAGAGCGTGCTGGCCGATGTCGCGGGCTTCCAGCAGTTCCGCCGGTCCGACAGCCGGGCGTCCAATCCCTCGAACCAGGGCGCCACGCTGCGCGCGCTGGGCGGCAATGCGTCGAGCCGGACCCTGGTGCTGCTCGACGGCGTGCCGGTGGCCGATCCCTTCTTCGGCTATATCCCCTTCTCGGCTTTGGTGCCCGACCGGCTGGCGCTGGTGCGGGTGACGCGTGGCGGCGGCAGCGGTGCCTTTGGCGCGGGCGCGGTTGCCGGCACGATCGAACTGGCCAGCGCCACCCGCGACCAGATGCCGCACTTCGGCGCCAGCGCCTTCTATGGCAGCAGGGACGCGACCGAGCTGTCCGCCAGCATCGCGCCGGATCTGGGCCAGGGCTATGTCTCGCTCTCGGGTCGCTGGGACCGGGGCGACGGTTTCCAGACCACGCCCCGTGACCAGCGCGTCGCCGCCACCGTGCCCGCCGCCTATGATAGCTGGTCGACCAATTTGCGCGCCGTCGCGCCGATCGACGCGACCTCGGAAATCCAGTTTCGCGGTACCCTGTTCCAGGACAACCGTACCCTGCGCTTTGCCGGCGCCGACAGCATGAGCCAGGGCCAGGATGCCAGCATCCGCTATATCAGCCGCGGCCGCTGGCAGGTCGATGCACTTGCCTATCTCCAGGCGCGCAATTTCTCCAATATCGTCATCTCCTCCACCAGCTTCCGCAAGTCGCTTGACCAGCGCAACACCCCCTCGACCGGGATCGGCGGCAAGATCGAGCTGCGTCCGCCGGTCGGCGAGGATCATGTGCTGCGCATCGGTATGGACACCCGCTTTGCCACCGGCGACATGTATGAGGACGCCTATAATGCGGGCATCGCCACCAACCCGCTGACATCGCGTCGTCATGCTGGCGGCGACCAGATCACGTCCGGTATCTTCGCGGAGGATGACTGGAGCCCCGATGTCTTTGGCGGCAAGCTTGTCCTGACCGGCGGGGTGCGGGCCGATCGCTGGTCGATCCGCAACGGCTTCTACAAGGCGGTCAGTGCGGCCGGCCTGGTGACGCAGGACAGCAGCTATGCCAATCGCTCCGACTGGGCCTTTTCCGGCCGGGCCGGCGCGCTCTACCATGTGAGCGATGCGGTGGCGCTGCGCGGCGCGGCCTATAGCGGCTTCCGCCTGCCCACGCTCAACGAGCTGTATCGCCCCTTCGTCGTCTTCCCGATCACCACCCAGGCCAATGCGGCACTGAAGCCGGAAAAGCTGAAGGGCGTGGAAGGCGGCATCGATCTGACCCCGGCATCGGGCGTGCAGCTCTCCGCCACGCTCTTCTACAACCGGCTCGACGATGCGATCGCGAACGTCACCCTCACCAGCGTCGCCAACACCCGTGAGCGCCAGAATGTGAATGCGATCGTGGCGAAGGGCGTGGAACTGACCGCCAGCGCGCAACTGCCGGCCAATTTCTCGCTGCTCGCCTCCTATGCCTATAGCCACAGCAAGGTCGATGCGCCGGGCATGGCCTTCGATGGCTTCGCGCCGGCGCAGGTGCCGCGTCACTCCGCCAGCGCGACGCTGGCCTGGGCACCGAAAGCCGGACCGGAGCTGTCGGCGACGCTGCGCTACACGGCCAAGCAATATGAGGATGACCTGCAGAGCGATGTGCTGCCCGATGCGCTGACGCTCGACGCCCTCGCCCGGCTGCCGATCGGCCATGGCATCAGCCTGGTTGCGCGCGGCGAGAACTTGTTCGACGAGGATATCGTCACCCGCAATGCCGGCGGATCGATCGACCTGGGCACGCCCAGGACGCTCTGGATCGGCGTGCGGTTCGGCCAATGAAGGGAGCCATCATGTCCGAAGACCTGTTTCCGATACCTGCCGACTGGGCGGCCCATGCCCGCATGAATCAGACGGCGCGCGCCGCCGATTATCGCCGGTCGCTTGATGACGGCGATGCCTATTGGCTGGAACAGGCGCAGCGGCTGGACTGGATCACGCCGCCGACCCGCGCGTCGGACAGCAGCTTCGACGAAGCGGATTTCGGCATCCAGTGGTTCGCCGACGGCACGCTCAACGTGTCGGCCAATTGCCTCGACCGGCATTTGGCCGAGCGGGGCGACGTTACCGCGATCCTCTGGGAACCCGATGATCCGTCTGAAGCGCCGCGTAGCCTGACCTATCGTGAATTGCATGCCGAGGTCTGCCGCTTCGCCAATGTGCTCAAGGATGCTGGCGCACGCCGGGGCGACCGCATCACCATCTATATGCCGATGATCCCGGAGGCGGCAATGGCACTGCTCGCCTGCGCCCGGATCGGCGCGATCCACAGCGTCGTGTTCGGCGGCTTTTCGCCCGAGGCGCTGGCAGGCCGCATCACCGATTGCGATTCCAGCATCGTCGTCACTGCCGACGAGGGCCGGCGCGGCGGCAAGCGCGTGCCGCTCAAGGCCAATGTCGACGCGGCGCTGGCGCTCGACCATTGCACCAGCGTGCGCCGCGTATTGGTGGTGCGCGCAACCGGCGGGGCGGTGGCGATGCAGCCGGGCCGCGACAGCTGGTATGACGAGGCGATGGCCGGCGTCGCGCCCGATTGTCCGGCCGAGGTGATGAATGCGGAAGACCCGCTGTTCCTGCTCTATACCTCCGGCTCCACCGGCAAGCCCAAGGGCGTGGTCCATTCGAGCGGCGGCTATCTGCTCTGGGCCAGCCTCACCCACGCGCTCTGCTTCGACTATCGGCCGGGTGACGTCTGGTGGTGCGCGGCCGATGTCGGCTGGGTCACGGGGCACAGCTATATCGTTTATGGTCCGCTGGCCAATGGCGCGACGACGCTGATGTATGAAGGCCTGCCGAGCTGGCCGACGCCCAGCCGCATCTGGGAGGTGGTCGACCGACATCAGGTCCACACCCTCTTCACCGCGCCGACCGTGCTGCGCGCGCTGATGAAGGAGGGCGACCATCATGTCGCGAAGACCAGCCGTGCGTCGCTCCAATTGCTGGGCAGCGTCGGCGAGCCGATCAATCCCGAAGCCTGGCGCTGGTATCATGGCGTTGCGGGCGAGGGACGCTGCCCGATCATCGACACTTGGTGGCAGACCGAGACTGGCGGCGCGATGATCGCGCCGATGCCAGGCGCCACTGACCTGAAGCCCGGCAGCGCGACCTTCCCCATGCCCGGCGTCGAGGCGCAGATCGTCGATGGCGAAGGCGCGGTGCAGGATGGCGCGAGCGAGGGCAATCTGGTGATCGCCCGGTCCTGGCCCGGGCAGATGCGCACCGTCTGGAACGATCATGAGCGCTTCTTCCAGACCTATTTCACCACTTTTCCCGGCAAATATACCACCGGCGACGGCGCACGGCGGGACGAGGACGGCTATTACTGGATCACCGGCCGGGTCGACGATGTCATCAACGTGTCGGGCCATCGCATGGGCACGGCCGAGGTCGAGAGCGCGCTGGTGCTGCATGCGACCGTGGCGGAGGCGGCGGTGGTCGGCATGCCGCACGACATCAAGGGGCAGGGCATCTATGCCTATGTCACACTGAATGTGGGCGAGGAACCGAGCGAGGATTTGCGCCGAACCCTGACCCAATGGGTGCGCAGCGAGATCGGGCCGATCGCCACGCCCGACGTGATCCAGTTCGCGCCGGGCCTGCCCAAGACACGATCGGGCAAGATCATGCGCCGCATATTGCGCAAGATCGCCGAAGGCGAGGTGTCGGCGCAGGCGCTGGGCGATGTTAGCACGCTGGCCGACCCGAGCGTGGTCGCGGACCTGGTGCGCAGCCGCGCCGGGGTCGCGGCCTGATTGTCGCATGCGACCCAAGGTATAATGGAGGCGATGGCCAGCCCTCCCTAGCGTCCTTTTCATAAATAGAGATGGGAGAGGAATATGCGGGGCAGGGGCTGGCTTTGCGCGGGTCTGGCAGGCGCGGCGCTGATACCGGCGCTGGCATGGGCGGAAGAGCCCGATGCTGGCCCGGCACAGACGATCATCGTCACGGCGCCGGGCGGGGCGATCGATGTCGATGATGCGCTGTCCATTTCCGGCCGGGATATCGGCATTGGCGGCACGCCCGACCTGCTCGGCGCGCTGACCCGCAATATCGCCGGCATCACGCTGCAGGACGCGCAGAATAACCCCTGGCAGCCCAATCTTCTCTATCGCGGCTTCGTCGCCTCGCCGTTGCAGGGGCAGGCGCAGGGGCTGGCCGTCTATATGGACGGTGCCCGTTTCAACCAGCCGTTCGGCGATACCGTCCAGTTCGACCTGATCCCCGAGGCGGCGATCCGCAAGCTGAGCCTGCTCGACGCCAGCCCGGTCTATGGCCTCAATGCGCTGGGCGGGGCGATCCTGCTGGAGACGAAGGACGGGCGCAGCGATCCGGGGCTGGAGGCGAGCATAACCGGCGGCCGTTTCGGCTATGCCGAGGCGAGCATCGCCGGCGGCTTTGCGCGCGGCAATTTCAGTGCGTTCGGTGCTTTCCAATATAGTCATGACGATGGATGGCGGGATCATAGCCCGTCGCATCTCTATAATGGCTATGCCGACCTGGGCTTCGACACGGAGAAGGGCGGGCTGCACATGAAGCTGGTCGGGGCAAAGACCAACCTGACCGGCAATGGCGTATCGCCGGTCGAACTGCTGGCAGCGGACCGGCGCGCCGTCTTCACCTGGCCCGATAATAGTCGCAGCCGCTATGGCCGGATCAGCCTGCACCCCTGGGTCGCGCTTTCCGACACGACCCGGATCGAGGGAACGCTCTATGCCCAGCGGCTGACCCTGCGCACGGTCAATGGCGATGCTGCCGATATCGAAGGGTGCGAGGATGAGGATGACGCCGGGCTGCTGTGCCTGGAGACGGTGGGGGGCGATGATGAGGATGAGGCGCAGTCGGTCCTGACCGACGCGAACGGCAATGCCATTGCCGACAGCCTGGGAGGCGAAGGCTATGGCGTGCTCAATCGGGGGCGGACGCGGACCGATGCGATGGGCGCGCTGGTGCAGTTGATCGACGATCGCGCGCTGATGGGCGGGACCAATCATTTTGCGATCGGCATGAGCTACGACACGAGCCGCACCCGTTTCGACACATCGACCGAACTGGGCGCGATGACGGACGAGCGCAGCGTCGAGGGGCTGGGATCGATCATCGTCCAGCCGGATGGGGCAATCGCGCCGGTCGGGCTGGTCGCGCATAGCGATTATTGGGGTATGTTCGTGCAGGACCGGTTGCCGCTGGCGCCGGGGCTGACGGCGGAACTGGGGCTGCGCTGGAACCATGCGCGGATCGAACTGGTCGACCAGATCGGCACGGCGCTGAACGGGCGGCATCGGTTCCAGCGACTGAACCCCGGCGCGGAGCTGGACTATCGGGTTTCGGACGGGCTGTCGCTGCGGGCCGGCTATGCCGAGACCAACCGCGCGCCGACCCCGGCGGAATTGTCCTGCGCCGACGAGAATGCGCCATGCAGCCTCACCAATTTCTTCATCGCCGATCCGCCGCTCAAGCAGGTGGTGGCGAAAAGCTGGGAGGCGGGCGGTTCGGGCCGCTTCGCCGTCGGGGGATGGACCGCCGACTGGCTGCTCTCGGCCTATCGCACCGGCAATCATGATGACATCCAATATATCGCGTCGGACATTCGCGGCCGGGCCTATTTCCAGAATATCGGCAAGACCCGGCGCCAGGGTGTCGAGGCGTCGGTCAAGGCGGCGCGGGGTGGCTTTAGTGCGGGCCTGAGCTATGCCTTTACCGATGCGACCTATCGCAGCGCGCTGGAACTCAGCAGCCCGGCCAATCCCGAGGCGAATGACGACAGCACGATCGACGTTCGCAAGGGCGATCGCCTGCCCGGTATCCCTCGCCATAGTGCGACCTTGACGCTGGATTATGCTGGCACCTTGGGCGGCCAGCGCCGTTGGTCGGTTGGCGGCGACCTGATTGCCCGGTCGGGCCAATATCTGGTCGGCGACGAGGCGAACCAGAATGCCAGGGTGCCCGGCTATCTGATCGCCAATATCCGCGCCGGCATCGACATCATTCCCGGTGTCACCCTGTTCGGCGAGGTCCGCAACCTGTTTGACCGCCATTATGCGACCTTCGGCACCTTTACCGAAGTGGACGAGATCGAACTGGAGGAGGCGCCGGGGGCGAGTGATCCCAGGGCCTATGGCGCGGGTGCGCCGCGCCGCTGGTATGCCGGGGTGAAGGCGAAATTCTGAAGCATGGCGGCGCCCGCGATCGGGCGCGCGTCTGCCGAAGTTCACAGTGTAAACGGCCTATCGGGGCCATTTGCGCCTGTCGCGCACCTGTAACGCGTCGGTAACGCGCCTGTGCCGCGCCGGGGGTGGCGGGGGGAGGGGCATTGACGCGCGTCGCCCTTGCCCCTGTCGCGCGCCTGTGACGCGACAGCCGCGCGCCACATAGGCGCCTGCCACGCGCCGGGCGGCCGGGTTGGGCGAGGGGGAACAGCCTCTGTCGCATGGCGAGGGATAGATCAGAAAAGCGGCGTGTAGGACAGCGATGCCCGTGGCAGCGCTATCGCCCTGCAGACGGGAACATCTGCCTGAGCGAGGCTGGCGCATGGCATTTGCGGATCGCGGTTTCGACATGGCGGGCGCGTTCGGCGGTCAGCGAGGCGGCGGACAGGGCGAAGCGCCGTTCATGGGCGACTTCCTCGGCGGTGAAGGGCGTGCTGCCCTGCGGCACGCTGCCGCCGCCCAGGCCGAAGACGACGAAGTTCATCATGTCGGCGAGCTGCTGATTATCCTTGATCCGGCTGAGCGCGACATTGGGCAGGCGGATGAGATAGGCGCGGGTTTCCGGCGTGCAGAGGAACCAGCCGACCCGGCCGCGCAGTTCGGGCAGGGCCGCAGGCGCGGCGCTGCCCTGCACCCCGTGGCAGCCGCCGCAATTTTCGACATAATCGGACCGGGCGAGATCGGGATCGGTGATCGCGCTGGGCAACAGCCCCATCGGCGGCAGGGCGGCGCGGCCGATGCCGACCGCGCCGAGCAGCGCCAGCGATCCGATCAGCAGCGCATGCCGCATGCCCTGCTCGCCTCAACTCGCCGCGCCGACCAGCACGGCGGTCGAACAATGATATTCCATGCTGCTGGTGCCGAAGCACCAGATCACGTCATTGTTGAGCTGGGGCATGTAGAGCTGGGTCTCGCGGTCGGTATTGTCGCAGCCGCACTGGCCGCAGGCCGGCTTGCCGCAACAGTCGCGATAGGCGATCAGATAGGCCTTGCCGTCGTCCGGGTTGATGCAGGTGCCGACCCAGGAGACGGGCGAGGGCTCCGAACCCGCCGGGCAGCTGTGGATGCCGCCGCCGCAACAGGTGCAGAGCGCGCCGTCGATCGCGCAATAGCGCCAATAGTCGCACTTGGTTTCGTCCTTGCTTTGCGCGGTGCGGGCAAAGGCGGTCTTGGCCTCGGGCGAGCGGTCGGGCTTGGCCGCTTCGGCGCGGCTGACCGGCAGCAGCGGGAAGGCGGGCGCAGCGACCAGGGCGGCCCCCAGGCGCGAGAGCATCGAGCGGCGGGATGTCCCCCCGGCGAGGCGTCGCAGCAGCTTTTCCCCCATGGCGTCGGCGTCGAACTTCTTCATGTCACGGACCCCCTTTGAACTTGCGATCAGGCCGCCTGGGCTTTGAGCGAACCGATATAATCCTGCACCGTGGCGATCCCCATTTCATGGGCGACGACCAGGCTTTCGAGATGCTCGCGGCTGTTGACCAGCCCCTTGGACAGGATGGTGCCCTCGGCATCGAGCAGCACGGCGAAGGGCAGCTTGGCGACGCCATAGGCCTGGCCCGCCTCCGGCCCGTTGACGAAGGCATGGCCCTCCAGCCCGTGCTGGGCGATCATCGCGCGCTGGGCGGCGACATCATCGTCGCCCACGAAGGTCAGCGCGACCCGCTCGTCCCGCGCGAAGGATTTGGCCATCGGGATGATATTCTTGCACAGCGGGCATTGGGCGGAGACGAACATCAAGAGGCGCAGCGCCGTGCCATGGGCATGGCCGCCGATCGTGACGGGCGCGCCGTCGATGGTGCGGGTATCGATCTTGACGATGGCGTCGCCCACCGCCGGGCCGCCGCTGGTGGCGAGTGCGCCGGCGGGCGCGACGCGGATATGCAGCACGCCGACCTGCCGCGCGACCGCCAGCAGGGCGATGCCGAGCGCGAAAATGGCGACCCAGGACAGGATCTGCGCGATGATGAGCGAGGTCAGCATAGGTCTTCTATCTCCGGTAGGCGGCGGCGGGCGTGGCGATCAGCGCCAGGATGGCGCCGAGCAGATGGAAGGCGAGGAACAGGGCGATGCCGCCAGCGGCCGCGGTGGCAATGTCCAGCGCGGACAGCGGCGGGGCGGGCAGCAGGCGCGGCGCGACCAGCGCGATCAGCAGCAGGTTGCGGATCACCAGCGGGCAGCCGATCGGATGGCGTAACTGAGAACGTCCGCAGCCGCAGTCGATATGGCTGCGCCCGCGCGCGATGTTGATCGCCATCGCCCCGGCAAAGAGGCTAAGCAGCAGCATGGCAAGCAGCACAGGCACCGGAGCCAGGCCGGCGATCAGCGTGGCGCCGATGGCGATCTCCGCCAGCGGCAGCAGGATGGCGGCGGGGGCCACCAGCGCCGGCGGCAGCAGCCGGTAATTGGCGATCACGCCGGGCAACAGGATGCGATGGCGCAACTTCGACAGGCCCGCCTGCAACAGGATGAGGCCGATCCCGATGGCAGCCGCCAGCGCGGCGATCGCCAGACCCAGTGTCATGGTCAGGACGGGTCCACGACCGTGATGGTGCTGCCGCCGGCCTTCTCGATCTTGTGCTTTTCCTCCCAGGTGGCGAGGTCGATGACGAGGGCCGTGCCCTTCTCGCCGTCCATGATGAGCAGCGGCTTGTCCGACTGGGTGACCTCGATATTGTTCATCGGCTCTTCCAGCGGGCGGCGCTTGACCACCTTCTGCGTGGCGAGATCGACCTCCCACACTTCCGTGCCGGACGCCTTGTGCGACCAATATTCGCCCATGTGCATCAGCACGAACAGATGGCCGGTCGCGCGGTGCAGCGCCATCGGCTGGCGCCCGCCCGGATACCAGTTCAGCTCCAGTGGCTTGGTTTCGCCCGGCCGGATGCCGGCGGCGGCCTGGATCGAGAAGGGGGCGGAGATGGTCGGCGCCGGGCCGAGCTTCGCGGTCCAGATCTGGCCGGTGTAGCTCAGGAACGTCGTTTCCTTCTTCTTCCGGTCATAGGTGAAATTGTCGAAGATCGGATCGTCGGTGGCCGAGAAGAAGGGCGCGCTGTGGGTAATGTCGGCCTTGCTGCCGGTCAGCTTCACGGTGGCGAGCGATCCGTCGGCGCACAGCGCGGAAAAGCCGACGCCCGGATTGGGCATCATGCTGGCGCAGCCCGGCACTTCGACATTGGCGACGAACTTGCGCTTCACCAGATCGACGATGTTCACCGAGGAAGCGGGGCTGAGATTATAGACGAAGCCGGTCTTGCTATCGTCGCTGATGATGAAATTGTTCTTGCGCGATCCGATCAGGATACGGTCGGGAATGGTGATTTCGGTGACCAGCTTCAGCTCGCGCGTGTCATAGACCGACACCATGTCCTGCCGCGTGCCGCGATCGCCCTTTGACCAGATGGTTTCGGCGACATAATAATATTGGCCGGCCGGATCGATCGCCATGTCAGCGAGGCGCCGGGTTTCGACCATGCCCACCATCTTGCCGCTGTCGCCGTCGAAGATGCTGGTGCCCGGCATGTCCCATCCGCCGTCGACGAAGAACCAGTTGGGCTTGGGCGGCTCCATCGTCACGACATCGGACGTTTCCGGCTCCAGCGCGGCCGTGGTGTCGGCGGGCGCGGCTTGGGCGGTGATGGCTGCGCACAGGACGAAACCCATGGCGGCGGTGGCGAAAAATCCCCTGACGGCGGCGCTCGACATCTGGCGTGATCCCCCTTGATCGGTGCGGCGGCGCTGGACTCATCTGGTCCGCGTTTCGCCGCTGGAATGAAGGCTGGACAAGTGTCAAGGATTGGTCAAGGAGGTGGAGACGCTCCCCGCAAAATATTTTTGCGCCGCAGCAAAACTAAGCGATAATCTCGTGAACGCCTTCGATCCGGGGCAGGCGCAGCCTGTCGGGCGAGGCCGCCACCAGCAGCGCGAAACAGCCGCCGGTGAGCGCGACCAGCGCGCCATCGATCAGCCCCTGCTGCCCCAACCCGTCGGACAGCAGCGATCCCGCCACCGGCCCGGCGATCATGCCCAGGCTGTGGACGCAGGCGACGAAGCGGCGGAACAGCGGACTGCCGCCGCCCGCTGCCGTGGCAAGGCCGGAAAAGCGGATGATGGTGGCGGTGGACCCGATATTGAGCAGGCCGATCGCCAGGATGAACAGGGTCGGTGCGCCGGGGCGAGTGAGGGCGAGCGGGGCGAGCAGGCAGACGGCGGACAGCAGGCCGGTCAGCGGCAGCGGCACGATGCTTTGTTCGCGCATCAGCGCGATCGCGGTCAGCGCGCCGATCACCGATCCGATCGCCACTGCCTCGCCGATCACGCTGTCGTCAATGCCGGCGGCCAGCGCCAGCGCGCCGGAAAAGCTCCAGACCATCATGGTGCCGGCGATGAAGCAGAACAGGGCGACGGCCAGTGCCCAGGCGCGGGCCGGGGTGGGTGCGCGTTCATCGGCGTCGCTGGTTTGTGACTGCGCCGGATCGGCGGCCGGCATCATCAGGCTGAGCAGCAGCACGCCGATCGGCGCCAGTGCCAGCAGACGCAGCGCCGCGGCCGGCCCGGCGCGGTCGCCGATCGCCGGCAGCGCCAGCGCGACCAGGGTGGACAGCAGCAACTGGACCAGGAAGACGGCGGCATAGGCGCCGGTCGGACGCTGCGAGGCGGCGGCGCTCATCGCATGGGTATAGGCGACGCCCATGCCGACGCCGAACAGGCCGCGCGCGACGACCAGCGTTGCCAGCTCGTCGAGCGCCGGCGTTATCAGGCTGGCGGCCAGCGCGATCAGTGCGGCGAAGGCCGGCGCGCCAGTCGGCAGATGCGCGCCGCCGCGCCAGACCAGGATCGCGCCGATCGCCATGCCGCCCTGGGTCGCGCCGACGATCCAGCCATGGTCGGATGGATCAAGCCCGGTGGCGGCGGTCAGCAGGGTGAGGAAGACGGGATCGATGCCGGGTTGCAGCAGCGCGAGCGCGGCGGCGGCGATGCAGGCGATGGTCCGGTCCGGTGCCCATCCGGGCAATATACGGCTTTGCGTCATGATGGCCCCCACAGCATGAACAGGCGCCGGTGGCGCTCCTGCCGTTCAGACCATCTCTCCCCCCTGGGGCGGCGTCAGGCCGCTTCTGTCATCAGCCCTGCAAGATCGCGCGAAGTCACCGTCTTGGCAAGATGCACGAACGACATTGCGGCCAGCGCGGTAAACACCGGCATCTTGGCCGCCCAGGGCTTCTGATGCCCCAGGAACGGCGTCGATCCTTCCATCGATGCGCTGATGAACAGGGCGACGCTATGCACCTCGTCCGGGGACAGGGCCGGATTGATCTGCGCGACATATTCGCCGATCACCTCATGCACCTTGCTGTAGAACAGGCGCACCCGGTCGGCGACGAACTCGCTCTGGTTGGCGAGGGCCCAGAGCTCGGTGAACAAATGGGTGGTGCGCTTGGTCTGGATATCCTCCAGGCACAGGATGATGACCAGCTTGAGCCGTTCCTCGGCGGTGAGGCCGGGCTTGCGCACCATCTCCTCCAGCAGCTTGTCATAGGATTCCAGCATCTCGTCCAGCATCACCTGGATGAGCATTTCCTTGCGCGGGAAATGATAGCTGACATTGCCGACCTTCATGTCGCAGCGCGCGGCGATGCGGCGCAGGGTGAAGGCATCGGCACCCTCGTCGATCAGCACGTCCAGCGCCGCCTTGAGGATCTGGTCCACCGTTTCGGACCCGCGGGCATAGATGCCGGGCCGTGAGGGAGCGAGTATCATATCACATCTGCCTTGGCGGCCCTCCTACCACGGCGCGGCCCGGTTCGCCACCCTTTGCGCATCGCTCGCAACGGCGGGCTTGACGAATATTTGAAGACTGTCCAGTATTCGCTCATCCACATAATCTTGGGAAGAGGCGTGAAATCCGGTGCGGCACCCTGGCGGGGGCGGCTTCCGGGGCAAACGTCCATATGTGCGGGGACATTTCAGGCGATGATTCAGGGTATCAAGCGCGTCACATTCTCTCTGCTGGCGGTTGCGGCGGTTGGTTTGCCCGGGGCGGCACAGGCGACCGGGCCACAGACCTTCGCCAATCGCTGCTCCATGTGCCATCAGCCCTCGGGCGCGGGCCTGCCGGGCCAGTTTCCGCGTCTCAATGGCCGGGTGGCGCAGATCGCGACCAGTCCGGAGGGGCGGCGCTATCTCGCCATGGTGCTGCTCTATGGCATTTATGGCCCGATCACCGTGGACGACAGGAAGATCACCGGCCTGATGCCGGGCATGGGCACCATGTCCGATCAGGATATTGCCGACGTGCTCAACCACGCCGTGTCGCTCAAGAAGGCAGCCAAGCCCGCCGCGCCCTTTACCGCGGCGGAGGTCGCCAAGGTGCGCGCCGGCGGCAAGCAGACCGCGGCGCAGGTCGCGGCCGAGCGCGGTCGGCTGGCGGGCAAGGGGCTGATCCCGTCCTGATCCGGGCGGCCATCCTATAACTCTATGCTATGGGATAGTCGGTCTTGAGCGGTTAAATGGCGGTGCCGGGCTGTGGGATAAGGGGGCTCCAAGGAGATCCCCCATGTCCAACGCCATCGCCACCGTCTCGCTGCGCGGCACGCTCGAAGAGAAATTGCGCGCCGCTGCCGCGGCCGGCTTTGCCGGGGTCGAGATATTCGAGAATGACCTGATCGGGTCGGAACTGGCGCCGCGGGACGTGCGGCGCATGCTGGACGATCTGGGCCTTGCCTGCATGCTCTACCAGCCCTTCCGCGATTTCGAGGGGATGCCGGGCGCGCTGCGCCAGCGCGCCTTCGACCGGGCCGAACGTAAGTTCGACCTGATGGGCGAACTGGGCACCGATCGCATCCTGGTCTGCTCCAACTGCTCGCCCGCTTCGCTGGGGGAGCGGGAGCGGATCGTCGACGATTTCCGGGATCTGGGCGAGCGGGCGGCCAAGCGCGGCATATTGGTCGGCTATGAGGCGCTGGCCTGGGGCCGGCATGTGTTCGATCATCGCGATGTCTGGTCGATCGTAGAGCAGGTCGACCATCCCCATATCGGCATCATCCTCGACAGTTTTCATTCGCTGTCGCGCAAGATTCCGAGCGAGAGCATCCGCGAGATTCGTGGCGACAAGATCGTCTTCGTCCAGCTGGCCGATGCGCCGCTGCTCGACATGGACCTGCTCTATTGGAGCCGCCATTTCCGCAACCTGCCGGGGCAGGGCGGGCTGGATGTCGCCGGCTTCGTCGCGGAGATATTGGCCACCGGCTATGACGGGCCACTGTCGCTGGAAATCTTCAACGACCGGTTCCGCTCCAATGCCGCGACGCTGGTGGCGGAGGACGGGCATCGTTCGCTCGACTATGTGCGCGACGCGGCGCTGCGGCAGTTGGGGCGCCCGTCGACCATGCCCGCGCCGGAGCCGGTGCTGGGCGCCGAGTTCGTGGAATTCACCACCGCCAGCGCCGATTCCGCGCGGCTGGGCCGCACGCTGGCGACACTGGGCTTCAGTCTTGCCGGCGAGCATCGCCAGAAGAAGGTGACGCGATGGCGTCAGGACGGCGTCAATCTGGTCGTCAATGCCGAGCCCAAGGGCTTTGCCAGCGCCTATCGTGCGGCGCATGGATCGTCCATCTGCGCGATCGGCGTGCGGGTGAGGGACAAGGCGGCGGTGCAGGCGCGCGCGGCGGCGCTGGGGATCAAGGCCTATAGCGCGGAAGGGCGCCCCGGCCGGATGGCGATGCCGGCGCTGCGCGGGGTCGGCGGCAGCCTGGTCTATCTGATCGACGATAATGAGGTCGAAGGGCTGTGGGCGCGCGAGTTCCAGGCGATCGAGGCGGAGCCCGATGCGCCGGTCCATGCCCATGGCTTCGACCATCTCGCTGCCGTCATTCATAATGACGAGTTCCTGTCCTGGCAGCTTTACTGGCGCGCCCTGTTCGGGCTTGAGGCCAAGGCGGCGCAGGATGTGATCGATCCGTCGGGACTGGTGCATAGCCAGGCCTTGCAGGCGCCCGACGGCGCTTTCCGGGTGACGCTCAATGCATCGGACGCGCGCGAGACGCTGTCGTCCCGCTTCCTCGACCAGGGAATTGGCGGCGGCTATCAGCATGTGGCGCTGGCGACCGACGATATCTTCGCGACCGCGCAGGCATTGCGGGACGAGGGCGCGGCGGTGCTGACCATTCCGGCCAATTATTATGCGGACATCGCCGCGCGCTTCGGCTTTGACGACGCGCTGGTGGCGCGGATGCAGGCGCTGGGCATCCTCTATGACGAGGATGCCGATGGTCACGGCTTCTGGCAGCTCTACAGCCGCGCCTTCGACAAGCTGTTCTTCTTCGAGTTCGTCCAGCGCGATCATGGCTATACGGGCTATGGCGCGCCCAATGCCGGCGTCCGGCTGGCCGCACAGAACCGGTTCCGCGACGAGAATCCCGTCGATTGAGCGGGATCAGAGGATCAGCTTGATCGTCATGCCGGCCACCACCGCATCGGGATAGCGGCTCGTCGCCCCGACGCGGTGGATATATTGGAGGTTGGGGCGCAGCAGCAATGCGCGGGTCGCCTGCCAGCCATAGAAGATTTCGCCGCTTGCCTCCCAGCGCTGCGGATCGACATCCTGTCCCAACGACTGCTGGTCGCGCTGGCGATCGGCGATGCGCGGATTGACCCTGGCATAGACGAGGCCGAGGCCGAAATTGTCCCTGGGCCGATTGTCCCACAGGCCGCGCGCGACGAAGCCGCCGCTCAGGAACAAGGGCACGCGCGCGGTCGCCCGGTCGGACAGCGTCATGGTGCCGAACAGCGACAGGCCGCGTTCGCCGGGGCCGAAGCGGACGATCATCTTTTCCGCCATCGCCCAGGCGCTCCACCGTTCGCGCCGGGTGGCCGGGGCGAGGCCGGACAGGACGTAGGAATTGCCATTGGCGTCGGCATAGACATCGGGCTTGTCGGTCGTGTCGATGAGGCCGCCGAGCCGGACCAGGCCGGGCAATTGCCCCGCGCCCTGGCCCGATTTCCAGCCCAGTTCGACCGGCAGGACGACACTGTCGAAACGCGGCGCCAGTTGCCAGCCATTGCCGGTCTGGGCGCGGATGCTGTTCACTTCGAAGGCGGCGACGCTGATGCTCAGCCCATGGCCGATGTCCTGCCGGGCGCGAATGCCCCAGCGCGGGATCGGGAAGCCGGAAAAGCCGCTATTGTAGAAGAGTGTGGTCGGGCGCGGGCAGAAGGCGAAATTCTGGAACTGGCAGCCCGAGGGCAAGGTCGCGAAATCGTCGCCCGTATGATAGAGGCCGATCTTGAGCGCGGTCCTGCCACCATTCAACTGCTGCTCATAGCTGAGTTCCGCCGGGCGCAGATCCTGCCCGCCGCCGAACAGTTCCTGCACCTCGAACAGATTGCCGATGCGGGTGGCGGTCAGATCCTGCCCCTTGCGATGGATGATCGTCGCGATGATCTTCCCGCCTGAAAGGCCGAACGCCTTGCCGGTGTCGACGACCGCCGATGCCAGCAATTGCTGGGTATAGGCTGCGCCCTGATCGCGCCCGCCGCTGATCGATGCGGCGCTTTCGGAGACATAGGAGAAGGTGAGGTTGACGCCGCTGTCCTTGAGCCGTGTGCGCCAGCCGGCCTGGGGCGCGGCCGGCGGCTGGGGTGGGGGCGTCTGTGGTCCGGCGGGCGGCCCCTGCAATTGCGGCGCGGGCTTCACCGCTTCGGCGACCTGGACGGGCAGGACGATGGCGGGCGGGCTGTCGGCGATCATGGCGCGACAGCCGCATCGGTCGCGCGGGCGAAGTCCGCCAGCATGCGGTTGCTGTCCGGTGCGACCGCTGTGAACAGGGCGAAGGCATGGGCCGCCTGCATCACCGCCATGCCGCCGCCGGTCAATATGGCGCAGCTCTTGGCCTGTGCCGCCACCAGCAACGGGGTGTGCAGCGGGAAATAGATGATGTCCGACACCCATTGATCGGGCGTCAGCAGATCGGGATCGAAGGGCAGGCCGGGATGGCTGAGCATCCCGATCGGGGAGGTCTGGACCACGCCATCGGCGTCCGCAATGGCATCGGCCGCATGGGCCATGGCCTGCACCTGCGCCGCCGGGAAGAGCGCGCCAAGCCGATCGGCCAGCGCCGCCGCGCGGTCCTGTGCCGGATCGACGATGGCAAGATGCGTCGCGCCAAGGTCGAGATGGGCATAGCCGACCGCTGCCGCAGCGCCGCCTGCACCGATCATCGCGATCCGGCCGCGCGGGCGATCGGCAAGGCCTGCGAGGAAATGGGCGCGATAGCCCGACCAATCCGTATTGTCGCCATGCGCCCGGCCGTTGCGGAACAATATGGTATTGACCGCGCCCAATGCCCGCGCCGCGTCGGACAGGCTGTCGAGCAAGGGGATGACCGCCTGCTTGAAGGGATGGGTGACGTTGATCCCGTCAAAGCCCATCGCGCCCAGCATCGGCAGCAGGCGGGGCAGGTCGTCCGCGTCATAGCCCATCCGATCGGCATCGAGGATGCGGTAGACGAGGGTCAGGCCGAGCGCCTTTGCCTCCGTCTCGTGCATGTGCGGGCTGCGCGATCCGGCAATGCCCTGGCCGATCAGGCCGCAGAGAATGGACGCGCGGGGGCGATCCGCGACGGGCGCGGGGGACTGGAACATGGCATTATCCTTGGAAGAGGGGCGGTCAGTCGGCCTTGGGCAGGCGGATCATCGCGGCGCAGATGCCCGCGATGACGGCCGGCACCGCGAAGACACCGAAGATGACAGGCAGTGAGACTTTCGCCGCGAGCAGGAAGCCGCCCAGCATCGGCCCGATCACTGCGCCGATCCGGCCGACGCCCATGGCCCAGCCGATGCCGGTGCCGCGTGCTTCGGGCGGATAGAGGCTGGCGGCGAGCGGGTAGCAGCCGTTGAAGCCGCCCTGGACGAAGACGCCGATCAGGAAGGCGGTGGCGAGCGTCGCGACCAGCGGCATCGCGACCGATCCGAACAGGACCAGCGTGACGGCAGCGGCCGACATATAGCCCAGGATCAGGCGGCGCAGGTCGAAATGGGTGCCGGCGATGCCGATCAGGGTCACGCCGACAAAGGCGCCGATATTATAGATGGCGCCGGCATAGATGGCGTCCTTGGCCGGCAGGCCGGCCTCGACCGCCAGCTTGGGAATCCAGCTGATGACGAAATAGAGCGTCATGAAGCCCGAGATGGTGGCCATCCACAGCAGGATGGTGCCGGTTGCGCGGCCATCGGCCAGCAGGCCGCGCACGCCGGCCTTGTTGGCTTCATGCACCTTCTTGGCGGGCAGCGTATCGACCGCCGGCTGGCCCATCGAGCGGAGCAGGCGGTTGGCCTTTTCCAGCGCGCCCTTGGGCTGGCGGGTCAGCAGGAAGTCGATGCTTTCGGGCAGCAGCAGCCAGACGAAGGGCAGGGACAGGGTGCAGAGGATCGCCGCGCCCAGCAGCATCGCCTGCCAGCCATAGATGGGCAGCAGGTTGGCGACGACGAAGCCGGTGATGGTGGCGCCGACCGGATAGCCGGCCTGGAGGAAACCGACCGCGAAGGTGCGGTGCCGGGGCGGGGCATATTCGGCGGTCAGCGCCGCCATGCTGGCCAGCACCGTGCCGATGCCGATGCCGACGATGAAGCGGCTGACGATCAGTTCGCCGATATTGGCGGCCATGGCCGAGCCGAACATGGCGCCGGCCATCATCACCAGCGAGGCGAGGATCAGCTTGCGACGACCGAACCTGTCGGCCATCGGCGCGATCAGCAGGCCACCGGCGGCCATGCCGGCCAGCCCGGCGCTGAACACCACGCCCAGCCGTTCGGGCGTCACCTGCCAGTCGGTCGACAGGGCGGGGGCGATATAGGACAGGATCAGCACGTCCATGCCGTCGAGCATGTTGAGGATGAAGCAGATGGCGACGACCAGTATCTGGCGCGCGGTCCATAGGCTGTCCGCCGCGACGGGCGCAGCCTGGCCGTCAACGGTCACATAGGGCCGCACGGACACGCTGCCGGTGGCGGAATAGCTGGCCATCTCGAATAATGCCTTTCATCCTCTCGCGGCGCCCTGCGCCCTTGCCTTGCTTGTCCGGTGGCCTGTCGGCTTCTATTCTGCGGATGGCTATGCCTCATCCATTCAATAGGTAATTTCCACCGCTCCAGATGCGCTTCGCTATATCGCTATGTTATGGCTTTGGCGGGCGCGGCAGGGCGAGCATCGCACTGCGGGCAATCTCCTCGAAGGTTTCGCCGATGATGGCGCGCGGCGATTCCATATTGCGGTTGATATAGACCGGAAGCACGCCGGGGTCTTCAAATTCCAGGAAGCGGACGGTGTCGGCATGGGGCTGCATCGCGGTGAAGCTGTCGACCAGCGCCACGCCCATGCCGTTGGCGACGAAGGCGACCGCGGTTTCGGCGAAGCGGATATAGGTGGAAACGTCCGGCTCCTGCCCGGCGCGGGCGAACATGTCGGCGATGATCCGGCCATGGGGCGTATCGGGGCGGAAGGATTGCAGTTGCGCGCCGGCAAGGTCGGCCACGCCGATCCGGCCGCGATCCGCCAGCGGATGATGGCTGGGCACGGCGCAGACCATGCGCCCGGCGCCGATCCGGCTGGACAGGATGTTGGGATGGTCGATCGGAAAGACGGTCAGCGCATATTCGCCACGCTGGAGTGCGAGATAATCGATCGCCTGCTCGACCGAGAGAATATCGAACTGGATGGTGAGGCCGGGATAATTGGCGCTGAGGCGGGCCAGCATCTGGGGCAGGATCGAATGGCCGAGCGAGGGCGATGCGCCGACGCGAAAGGTCTTGTCCTCCCCCTTGGCCAGCCGGCGGATGACATGGGCGAGATCGTCGAAGCCCTTGTAGATGCGTTCGATCTCCTCGAACAGCACGCCGGCTTCCTGGGTCGGCACCAGCCGGCCGCGGGTGCGGTCGAACAGGCGGAACTGCAGCCTGTCCTCCATATGGCCGAGCATCCGGCTGAGGCCGGGCTGGGACGTGCCGAGCATCCGCGCGGCGCCGCTGACCGTCTTGGTAATCATGACGGCGCGGAAAATTTCTATCTGTCGAACCGTGAGCATCGAACGTCCATGATCCTGCACCGGATGGATAGCGCGTGCTAGCCCAGCGGAGCGGCGCATGAAAGCCCGCCGCGTGGGTGCCGGTCGTTCGAAGACGGGTTTTCAATGTGCGCGGGCAGGGGGCAAGGGGGTGCCCGCGCACATCGATCAGCCAGGGATCAGAAGCGAACCTTGGCACCGACCGTCATGTAACGGCCGATCGTGTCATAGTGGATCGCGCCATAGGTGGTCAGCGGCGGATCGCGGTCGAACAGGTTGTTGACGTTGGCGAACAGGGTGAACTTGTCGACATTCACCTGGGCACCGAGGTCGACATAGACGCGGGCGGCGATGTCGTTGTTGGCGATGTCCAGCGCATGGTTGAACTTGCCGCCGCCGACATAGCGGACGCGGGCGTCGACCGAGACGTCCTGGCTGCTGTAGTTGATCGACCCGGTGGCGCGCCAGTGCGGCGTGCCGAAGCTGACATTGTCGCCCACGTCACCGGCACGGTCGACGCTGGTCATGCCGTCGTTGATCAGCACCTTGTCGACATAGGTGGCGAGGCCGCGGAAGCGCATCGTGCCGCCCAGGCCGCCGCTCACCTTGCTCAGCGGCAGGGTGTAGCTGGCCTCGATATCCACGCCGGCGGTCTTGTATTCGGCCAGGTTGATATAGGTGGTGTAGATGGTGGTCGGGGCACCGGCAGTGTCACGCACGATCTGGCTGCACAGGTCGGTATTGCCGTTGGCGCAACCGCTGATGACGTCCTGTGCGCCCAGCGAGGTGATCGCGTCCTTGAGCTTGATGTTGTAATAGTCGACCGACAGGTTGAAGCCCGGCAGGAAGGTCGGCGTGAACACGGCGCCGGCGGTCAGCGTGCTGCCGATTTCCGGCTTCAGGTTCGCATTGCCGCCGCCATAGCGGGTGATCGAGTAGGTGCTGCCATTTTCCGCGACCGTGGTGAAGCTGGTCGTGGTGGTGGTGTAGAGTTCCGCCAGGCTGCCCGAACGGATGTCACGCGAACGCGACACGCGCAGCAGCAGATTGTCGAAGATGCGATCGGTCACACCCAGCTTCCACGACCAGATGCCACCGCTGGTGCTGTAGCGGCTGTAGCGGGCCGCACCGTTGACATCGAGCTTGCTGAACGGCTGGTCGAGCAGCGGGATGGCGACTTCGCCGAACGCTTCCTGGACGTTGAACCCGCCGTCGAGCGGCGAGAAGTTGAAGCGGCTGAAGCCCTTGGCGGCCGAGGTGGCGTCGAGGCTGTTGGTGACCTGCTCTTCCCAGCGGGCTTCCGCACCGAAGGCGACCGAAACCGGACCGGCCCAGGTGGAGAAGGGGTCGCCGCGCAGGCTGGCGCCGGCGCTGTCGAGCTTGGTGGTGTAGACGACGCGGGCGACATTGCCGAACACATAGTCGATCGCGTCCTGGCTGGCGGCGCCTTCGCCCAGGATGTTGAGCGGGCGGCAGGCGGTCGTCGGATCGGTGAGCGCGGTGCGGCAGACGATATTGCCGCTGCTGTCGGTCACGGCATCCAGCGCGGCGGTCAGGTTCGCGCCGGTGATCTGGTTGTCATAGCTCTGCATGTTGCGGTTTTCGCCATGGCTGTAATAGGCCGAATAGCGCCATTTGCCGTCCGCGAAGCTGCCATCGACGCCGATCGCGCCTTCCACATTCTGGCGATAATAGCCGAAGGTGCGATAGCCATAATCCTCGAAGAAGCGGCCGACCTTGATGCTGGTCTCGCCGGCGGCGGCGAGCTGATCGCGGATCGACTGCGACAGATAGGGATTGCTGGCCGACAGGGTGTAGGTGCCATTTTCCGCATAGAAGGGATATTTGGCCCAGATGCGGCTGTAGCTGCCGTCCGCCCAGAAGGTGGCGTCGCCAACCTCGAAGCTGGCGCGGGCATAGCTGTTGACGCGCTGATAGGGGTTGGTCAGCGCATATTCGTCGTTGGTGGCCACGCCTTCGCCGCCGACCATGGTCGAACCGCTGATCTGGCTGCCGTACTGGAAGGCGCGCAGCGTGCCGTCCGAATTGAAGGTCTGGCCCTTGAGCGTGCCCGAGGTGATCAGGCCGCCGAGGCTGGTGGTCGAACTGTTGACGTCGCGCACCAGGATATAGTCATGGTCGCCCGTGGTCGGCGAGAAGAGGTTGGCGCTGCCGACATTCTTGCGCGAGTTGCGGTCCAGAATGCCCTCGTCATTCTGATATTCGGCGCCGATCATGAAGTGGCCGCGACCGTCGGCGAAATGGGTGCCGAAGGTGCCGTCGAAGCTGTAGCGATAGCCGTCGCCACGCGACGACACGCCGTTCTGCGCGCCGATGGTCAGGCCTTCCAGATCATCGTCGAGCATGATGTTGACGACGCCGCCGATCGCGCCCGAGCCCCAGGCTGCGCTGGCGCCGCCGGTGACGATCTCGACCCGCTTCACCAGGCCCTGCGGCACGGTGTTGAGGTCCGACGAGCCGGTGAAGCGGCGGTTGTTGAGCAGGGTCAGGGTGCGGGTGACGCCCAGGCCGCGAAGGTCCATCGCCGACGAGGAGGAGTTGGTGTTGGCGACGGTGCTGGCGGGCGACTGGGTCGCGCGGAACTGCGGCAGGTCGTTCAGCACCTGCGCGATGCTGGGACGGGCGCCCTGGCGCAGTTCGCTCTCGCCCACGACGGTGGTCGGGGTCGGCGCGTCGAAGCCCTTGCGGTCGATGCGCGAACCGGTGACGACGATCGAACCGGCGTCATCGTCGGCGGCGGGCGTGCTGTCCTGTGCCAGGGCGACCTGCGCCGTGGCGAGCGACAGGACCAGGGCGGCCCCGGCGCTGCCCGCCATCAGCAGGCGGCGAAATCCAGTGTCTTCAATACGCATTTCCAATAGTCCCCTTTTGCTCTTGCTTTGTTGTGGCCGCGACCCGAGCGGCTCTTGTGTGATGGCTGAAAATCAGTCGGCGACGCGGCGGAAGGCGACGTCGTAGGCACGCCCTTCGCCAAAGCGCAGCGCGGTGACCGCGCCCGATGCGTCGCGTTCGAACTTGACGGTGATGCGGCCTGCGCCCGGCGCGGCTTCGCCGGTGAAGACGTCTGCATAGGCGGGGCTGAGCGGCGTGTTGTACCAGCGCGGGCCGCTATAGGTCAGCGTATTGCCCTGCTGCTTGAAGCTGAGGCAGGCGAAGGTGTCGACGCCGCAGAAACGGCCGACATAGGGCTTGGCGTCGAAGGCGGTGACGGCATCGACCTTGCGATAGGCGATCTTCTCGCCCTCGCGATGTTCCAGCGTCAGGCCGGTCTTGTCGAAGGCGAAGATATCCTCGCGCTGCGCCCAGCGGCCCGGACCCACCGGCGTCAGCACCCGGCCGTCGGCGCGCAGATTGCCCTTGTCGTCGCTGTCGAAGCGCACCGGGAAGCCGGTCATGCCGTCGGCATAGGTGCCCGAGGGCAGCGGCCCCTTGGGGGTATAGGCCTTGGCCTTGTAGGCAGGCAGGAAGATGTCGGCGACATCGCGGCCCAGCACCGGCGTATCGGCATTGCCGCTATTGCAGAGCAGCGACACGGCCAGCTTCTGCTGCGGATAGCGGGCCATCCAGGCGCGGTAGCCGCCGGTCGAACCGCTGTGGCTGACTTCCTGCTGGCCATGATGGTCGAGGTTCACCAGCGCCAGTGCATAGGCGATCGGCGTGCCGTCATTCAGCTTGGTCGGCGTCTGCATCTGCGCGGTGAAGCCGGTGCCGAACGTCTCGGCGTCAAGCGCCGCCTGCCACTTCACCAGATCGCCGACCGTCGTCAGCAGGCCGCCATTGCCATAGGCGTCCTCGATCACCTGGTCGTTGCGATAGACGCCATCGTCAAATTCATAGGCGCCGGTGCGGCCCGGCACGACATCGCCATGATCGTCGCGCCAGCGTGTGTGGGTCATGCCCAGCGGCTTGAAGATATGATCCTGGGTGAAGTCGGCGAGCGACTGGCCGCTGACCCGCGCGACGATGATGGCGAGCAGGTTATAGTTGCTGTTGCTGTAGAGATAATGGCTGCCGGGCGCGAAGTTCAGTTCCTTCTGGCGCGCGACGATGTTCAGCATGTCCTGATTGTCGGCGGTGCGGCTGTTGCGCGGCCAGCCCTCGATCGCGGCGACCGAACCCCAGTCGCGCAGGCCGCTGGTGTGGTGCAGCAGGTGGCGGATCGTGACCGGGGTGCCGTAATCGGGCATTTCCGGCACGACCTTGCGGATGTCATCGTCCAGCGACAGCTTGCCGGCATGCGCCAGCATCAGGGTCGCGGCGGCGGTGAACTGCTTGGAGTCCGATCCGGCCTCGAAAATGCTGTCCGGGGTGAGGGGGACGCCCAGTTCCAGGCTGGCCATGCCATAGGCGCGGGTGGCGATCGCCTGCCCATTGCGCGAGACGGCGACGGCGCAGCCGGGGGCGGTCTTGCTGTTCCAGCGCGCGAACAGCGCGTCGAGGCGGGCGAGCGACGCGGCATCAGCCGGGGCCGGGCTGGCCGATTGCGCCATGGCGGCAGCGGGCAGTGCCGCAGCCATGCAGATGAGCGCCCCCGCGAGCGAGGACCGAACGGTCGTCATATCAATGTTCCCCTTGTGCGCCCGAAGCGCTCTTGCCGCGCTGCGATCTGTTTTTTCCGGCGGCGCGTACGGCGGAAAATCCGTCGTCGTCCGTCTTTCCTGGCGAGTCCTAACCGGAGTCGCTGTCACGAACCTGACACAGAGAGGGGTGCGGCGGCCGATCTTGCAATCAACGGCAAGATAAGGGCTTTTTATTTGGTATTTGCATTCCTGCTGTGGATGCGTATCGCAATTTAATGTCGATCGAGGGTGCCTGCCGGGATCGGTAGGAGTGCTGTAATGCGTTTGTTGCTGGTGGAAGATGATGAGCGTCTGGCGCGGGGAATCATGGCCTCGCTGGAAGGCGCGGGCTTTGCCGTCGACATATTGACCAGCGGCGAGGATGCGCTGCGGCTGGCTGATCAGGAACCCTATAGCGCGATCATCCTGGACCTGGGCCTGCCCGATCTCGATGGCCTGGAAGTGCTGAGCCGGCTGCGTGCGCGCGGTGCGCGGACGCCGATCATCATCCTGACCGCTCGCGACATGATCGACGACCGGATCAATGGTCTGGATCGCGGCGCCGACGATTATATGGCCAAGCCGTTCGATCCGCGCGAACTGGAATCGCGGGTCCGCGCGCTGGTGCGGCGCAGCCAGGGCACGCTCGATCCGGTGCTGCGCATCGGCACGCTGAGCTTCGACCGGTCCAGCCGCACTGTCTATCTGGAAGGCAGCATGATCGACCTGCGCCGGCGCGAACTGGCGGTGCTGGAAACGCTGATGGGCCGGCCGGGCAAGGTGGTGGCCAAGGAAAGGCTGTCGGCCGAAGTGTTCAACTTCGACGATGCCGTCACGCCCAATGCACTGGAAGTCTATGTCGGCCGCCTGCGCCGCAAGTTGCAGCCGTCAGGCCCGTCGATCCGCACGATCCGCGGCCTGGGCTATATGATCGAAGCGGCCTGAGCGCCGGGCTGATCGACCGCCATACACATGCGCAGATTGTCTTCCTCGCTGCGGCTGCGCCTGACCGGGGCGGTGATGATGCCGCTGACGGCGCTGGTGCTGGTCTTTTCCGTCATCACCGCACTGGTCAATCACAATACCGAGGCGGACACGGTCGACCGGGTGCTGGTGGGGTCGGTCCGCACGCTCAGCCTTGCCTATAACAGCCCGCCCGCCGACCAGAAGCGGCTGGTGCCGCTGGTCATTCACCTGCTCCAGCGTCGCGCCCGGCCGGTGGTCCATTACAGCGTCTATCGCGGCGATACGCTGGTCGCCGGCGATCCCAGCCTGAAGCCGCCCGCCGACTATCGCGCGGACTGGGATGGCGTGACCGATCGCCATCCGCCCGCGACCTTCAAGAATGCCTATCGCAAGACGCCGCTGGTGCGCGGCTATCTCGATCCGGCGGACGCCCATTATGTTACCCAGGCGGCCTATCTGCGCAGCGGCACGCTGCACGGCAAGCCGGTGCGGATCGCGACCGAGATGCGCCGCGCCTATGGCGATGACAGGCTGATCGCGATCCAGATTGCCGACTATCTGGATGATCGGTCCGCCTATGAAAGGCTGTTCCTGCGCCAGGTGCTGCTGGTCGGCGTCGCGGTGCTGCTGGTCACCGGGCTGCTCTTCTGGTGGGCGATCCGCTGGGGACTGCGGCCGCTGTCGGACCTGACGGGGCAGGTGGAGGCCGCCCGGCGCGAGGCGTCGCCGGCTTTCCGCATGGAAATGGCGGACGCCACGCCGGTCGAGATCAAGCCGTTCGTCGCGGCCTTCAACGGGCTGATGGCGCGGCTGGAGCGGGCGACCAATTCGCTGCGGCAGTTCACCTCCAACGCCTCGCACCAGATGCGCACGCCGCTCGCCGTGGCGCGGGTCCATCTCGACGTGCTCGATCGCTATGGCGCGGCCTCGCCACAGGGCAAGGCGGCGTTGCAGGATATTCCCCACGCCATCGACAGCCTCGAACAATTGCTGCGCCAGTTGATCGCGCTCGCCCGCAGCGAGGAGGATGGCGACATGCGCATGGGGCCGTTCGACCTGTCCGAAGTCGCCGCGGACGTAATCGCCGATCGCGCCGCCCAGGCGCCGGCCGATATCGAGATCGGCTATGACAAGGCGATGGTCGGTCCGGCCATGGCGGTCGGCCAGCCGGGGCTGGCGGCGGAGCTGATCGGCAATCTGCTCGACAATGCGATCCGCTACAACCGGCCGGGCGGCACGGTGACCGTCCATCTCTATCGCCGCGAGGGGCAGGCGATGGTCGACATCGACGATGATGGTCCGGGCATTCCTGAGGCGCAGCGCGAAAAGGTGTGGGACCGTTTCTATCGCATGCCGGGCAACAGCGCGACGCCGGGCACCGGCCTTGGCCTGCCGATCGCCCGCGCGCTCGCCGACCGGATGGGCGCGCAGATCAGCCTCGCCGACGGACGGACCGGCCGGGGGCTGTGCGTCACCATCGCGTTTCGCGCCGAATAGCGCCGCCGAACAGAAAAGCCTGTCCCGGCGACAGGTTCATGTCAGCCCGACCGGCTATCCCCGACACAAAGTTACAAAGGGGAAGTCCGTTGATGCTGTCCAAGATTCTTCGCCGCCGCGCAGTGCGCAGCCTGTCGCTGGCCGGCGCCGCGCTGATGCTGACCGCGCCGATCGTGGCCCATGCCGAGGAAGAGGAAAGCGGTGGCCAGCTGTCGACCAGCCGCGTGCCGACCAGCCCGATCGCCGGTGATTTCAGCTTCGCGGCGGTGGGCGACCTCATCTATCTGCGTCCGATGCTGGCGACGATCGAGCAGCAGTCGCCCGACATGCTGCGCATCCTGCGCGGTGCGGATGTGACCTTCGGCAATTTCGAGACGACCGCGCTCGACCTCAAGACCTTCAAGGGCTCGCCCCAGGCGGAGTCGGGTGGCACCTGGATGCTGGCCGATCCCGCCGTTCCGGCTGATGTGGCGAAGATGGGCATCGACATTGTCGGCCATGCCAACAACCACGCCACCGACTGGGGCGTGGAGGGGCTGTATGACACGCTGGCGCTGCTCGACGGCGCGCATATCGTCCATGCCGGCACCGGCCGTTCGATGACCGCAGCCCGCGCCCCGGCCTATTATGACGGGCCGCATGGCCGTGTCGGACTGGTGTCGGCCACCACCAGCTTCACGCCGATGTCGCCGGCCTCCGATCCGCTGGGCCAGGTGCCCGGCCGTGGCGGCGCCAACGCCATCCGCAGCGTCGAGGTCGGTCTGGTGTCCGACACCGATCTGGCGACGATCGCGCGGCTGGCGGGCACCAAGGCGGGCGCGCCGGTCAAGATGAAGGGCCGCGAATATCGGGCGACGACAACCCCGACCGCACCGATGACGATCGAATATGATCTCAACGCCAGGGATGTCGCCGCCAACATGCTGGCCGTGCGCCAGGCCAAGCAGAATGGTAATTTCGCCGTCTTCTCGCTGCACAATCATGAGCCCGGCAATGCCAGCCAGACGCCCGCCAATTTCGCCCAGGGTCTGGCGCATCAGGCGATCGATGCCGGCGCGGACGCCTATGTCGGCCATGGCCCGCACCAGCTGCGCGGGATCGAGATCTACAAGGGCAAGCCGATCTTCTATTCGCTCGGCAACTTTGCGATGATGAACAACAGCCTGGATGACCTGCCGGCCGACATGTACGACCAGTTCGGCATCACGCCGGGCAGCGTGACCGCGCCCGAATTGTTACAGGCGCGCGGGGCGAAGGAATTTGGCGATCCCAACCTCTATGAAACGGTGATCGCGGTCAGCCATTACAAGGATGGCCAGTTGAGCGAAATTCGCCTCTATCCCGTTGACCTGGGCGTCAATGCGACGGGCGCGGGCAAGGGCGTGCCGCACCTGGCCGATGCCACCACCGGCGCGCGCATCCTGGAACGGCTGCAGCGCCTGTCCGCGCCGTTCGGCACGAAGATCGAGACGGTCAAGGGCGTCGGCGTGATCCGCGTGGCGGCGACCCGCCCCTGATCTAATGCCGGCTTCAGGGGCGCGGGACGGCGCCCCTGAAGCCGGCCAGTCCTATTCCGCGCTGTCCAGCGCGAAGAGGTCGAGCCGTTCGGCCAGCGCGGCATCGTCGAGATGTTGCGGGTTGGCGGCGCGCATCTGGGTGCGGGCGTGGGGCTTGATGCGGACGGCTTCGGCGCTGGCATTGTCGCCATGGCGGAACACGTCGATCACGCTGTCGAGATTTTCATAGACGACCGCGCGCTTTTCCGATGGCGCAGCGATCACCACCTGCAGCCCGATATCGTCGTAAAATTCGAGCAGGGTGCGCTGGTTGGGGCCGTCCATCTTGCTGAACGCCTCGTCGAACACGGCAAGGCCCAGGCCCAGTTCCGCCCGCTCATATTGCCGGCGCGCGCCATGATAGATGCTGGCCAGCGCCGCGCCGATCACCACATAATAGGGCACCTGCCGCTCCGCGCCGCTCGCCGTCCCCTTGCGCTTGTCATAGCTGGTGGTGCGGCCCTTGTTCACATCCTCCATGCGCAGGTCGAAGGTGAAATAGTTGCGATAATCCTGATAGGCGGAGAAATCGAGGGACTCGTCGCTCAGCAGCCGTTCGACCTCCGCCAGTGCCTGGGCATGTTCGGCGTCGCGCGGGGCGGCCCGGCCAAAGAGGGCGTCGAAGGTCAGTTCGTCATGCTCGCTCTCGCGCGCCAGCCGGTGGAGCGCGGCAAACTCCTCCTTGGGACGGGCGTGGAGCGTGTAGATCTCGCCGTGAAGCGGCCGCATCCGCAGCGCGCGGGTGAGGTTGTCCAGCTCCGAACGCAGATCGTTGAAGCGGGCGTTCAGCTCATGGATGAAGGCGGTGCGGAACAGCTGGCCGATCTGCTCGGCGGCTTCGTCGGCCTGGCGCCGATACTGGATCAGCTCATTTTCCTCCAGCGCCGCGATATTGGCGGCGAGCCAGGGCTTCACTTCGGTCGCGATCGCGCCGGGCAGGGCAATGGGCGCGCTATTGTCGAAATCGGCGCGGTAATGGCCCAGCGTCTCGCGAATTTCGCCCTGCAACGCCTGATAGGCGTCGCGGGCCTCGTCCGCGCGCTTCATCATCTCCTGCACCAGCCGGGTCAGGGGGCGTCCGCGCTGCTGGCGATAGGCCTCGCGCAGGATCGAGAGGCTGGCCGATGAGCGCACCCGATCCTTGAACAGGGCGCGCCGCGAGCGCAGGCAGAGCCAGGAGCCGGGCTGGGCATCGCCCGCATCCAGCCGCCGCTGGATTTCGATCCTGGCCTGGCCAAGCTGGCCGCGCCGGCCGATCAGTTCTTCCTTTTCCTCGGTGGCGCTGCGCAGTTGCAGCTTCACCTTGTCCAGATTGTGCTGGATTGCCGGATCGACCGTCATCGCGATCTTGTCGAGCCGGTGCTGCAATTCGGAGCGGCTTTCCTCATGCTGGTCGATCGCGGCGACCAGCAGGTCGAGCCGGTCGGCCGGATCGACATCGGCCATCAGCGGCAGCAGCTTGCGATGAATATCGTCATGGAACCGCTCGGTTTCGGCATGGACGGCGATCAGCGCCTGCCGATCCTCGATCCGGGCGAGCAGTTCGGCCTCCATCAGCGGGGCTGCGGCCCGGCCGATCTTGAGGTCGCGGGTGCGCAGCACCTCGACCACGATGCCGCTATTATAGGCGCCATCGCGCATGATCGCGCGGCCGCCCGCCAGCAATTCCGCCTGGGTGCCGGCGAGCCGCACCTGGCCGGTGCGGAAGCGCAGGAAGGCGATCGCCAATGGGTCGTCGCTGGCAAAGACGGTGGCGAGGGAATCGGTGTCGAAGCCGGGCGGCTGTTCGGCGAGGCGGCGGCTGTTGATGACCCGGCATCCGCGGAAGCCGTCACGGTTGGCGCGCACGATCTCAACCGCGCGGGACGCATGTTCGGGATCGACCAGGATCGCCTCGCGGTCGCGCCCAAGCAGGGCCTCGGCAGCTTCGCGCCATTGCGGATCGACGATTTCGGCCACCTGACAGAGCGTGCGCGGGCGCATATTCTCCCGCTCCAGCGCGCCCATCAGGCGGATGGTGCGATCATCCAGGCTCACCTGGCCGGCGCGCGCCTTGTCGCGGCGCGCGACCAGATCGGCCAGCTCGTCCTGCAGGCCGCGCCGCTGGGCGATCGCCTGGTCGCGTCGTTCCTGGATCTTGGCGATGCTATCGATGGCGCTGCGGCGGGCGCTGGCGATCAGGTCCTCCATCGCCAGCGGATCTCGCGGCCATGTTGGCGGCTCCAGCCCGTCGCTGTGCTGCCGCAGCGCCTCCAGCGCCTGGAACAGGGCGCCGAGCTTCAGGGGCGCGAGCCGCTCGCGATGGTCGAGCAGGCTGGCGCCGAGCGCGGCCGCACGGAAACGGGCTTCGAGCCGTTGCACCACGCCGGTGCGGGCCAGGTCCACGGCCTTGAGTTCGCTCGCGACCACGGCACGCTTGCCGGCGGCGCCCTCCGCCACGGACTGGGCGAGCAGGCTGTCCTGCCGATCGCCCAGTGCCGCGATCTCCGCATCGCAGCGGCCGATATCCTGCTGGATGTCATCCAGTTCCGCCAGCGTGTCGCGCCGTTCGCGCAGATTGGCGATCAGCGCGGCGCCCGCCTCGATCATGGCGGCGAGGCGGGCGGTGCCGCGGGCGACATCCTCCCGTTCCAGCAAGGTGACGAAGCGGGATACGAGTTCGGCCAGCGCCCGCAGCGCGTCGAGCCGCCGTTCCAGCTCATGCACATCCTTCTGGATGTCGCGATAGCGCTGGATGCCCTCGCGCAGCTCGCCGATGTCGATGTCGTTCCGGGCGAGCAGGAAATTATGCACGAAGCCCTCGACCGAGCGCATGTCCTCGAACGACAGGGCCATGACGAAGGCGCGGATGAAGCGATCCGGATCGCTGTGGCGCCGGCCGGTGAACAGCTGGCGCATATATTCGCGGATATGGTTGCGCGGGCCGTCGGGGCGAATGAGCTGGGTGCCGGCCGCTGCGCAGGCCTGCTCCAGCCGTTCGCGCACCAGGCTCCAGGGCGCCGAGCGCTGCTGCCCGCTATCCAGATGCTCGATCAGCAGGTCGGTATCCACCCGCACGCCGGGCGCGATATAGCGGCCGACCACCTGTGCATCCTCGATCGCGGATGCCTCGACGCACAGGCCCACGCTCACCGGCGGGCGCACACCATCGGGGTCGTCGAACGTCAGCACGATGTGGGTGACGGATTCCTGGCGCAGAAATTCATGTTCGTTGAGCTGGCCGAGGCAATAGCCGCGCAGCGTGCGTTCCGACTTGCGGCTGCCGGTTTCGCCGGCGGAACGATTGAACTGATACCAGCGCCGCGAGCCGCCGGTCATCACCGCCTGGATGAGGTCGATCAGCGTCGATTTGCCGGAGCGGTTCTGGCCCAGCACGGCGGTGTCGCCGCCGACGGCCAGGTCCTCGCGACCGAACAGATGCCATTGCACCAGTGCGATATGGGCAAGCTGCATCATGCGACCTCCTCCTCGTCGGCATCATCCAGATCGATGACGGGCTCCTCCGTCTCGCTTTCCTGATAGTCGCCGCCGGCCAGCAATTGTTCGAGATGGGCCATGAACTCCTCGCCCGCGACGGTCGCGATCAGCGCGCGGATGGTGATCGGCATGTCCTCCAGCTCTTCGTCGATGTCGCCCATATGGACGATCGCCCGGCGGTCGAGCGCGGTGACCAGCGCCTTGAACTCGTTGATGCCCAGCGTCGCGCGGCGGGCGCGGGCGACCATGTCCTGATAGGCGTCATAGGCGGCGTTGAGCGTCACCATCACGCTGCCATAGCGTTCGACATCGCCTTCCTGGATGCCCTCTTCCCACAATCGGCGGAACAGCAGCAGCACCAGCGTCTCGTCGATCCGCATGCGCGGATGGCCGATCTGTTCGGTATCGGGCAGGATGCCGGCCCAGCCTTCGCTTTCGCGCACCACCAGCCGATAGCCCGCAACTTCGAAATAATCCGCCACCAGCCGCTCGACCTCGGGGCGGAGCAGGACTTCGAGCAGGGCCGATGAACCGCGATCCTGCACATGCAGGAACTGATGGCGCAGCAACTGGCTGATCGCCTGGGTCACGCGGTGCATCCGGCGCGGATCGCGCGCCTCCAGGGTCTGAAATTCACTGAGCATCTTGTATCTCTGGGGTCACGGCATCGCCGATGCGCGAGACGGTGAAGCCCGCGCAGTGCAGCCAGTCATTGTCGATGGTCGATCCGGTATCGACCGAGAAGCGGAAATGGGGCGCCAGATGGTTGGCGATGGCATTGCCCCGGCCGTCGGCATCAGCGGCCAGCACGGACAGGCGCAGGGCTTCGAGCGTCAGGAAATCATCGACCGTCTCGATCGCGAAGCGGCTGGCCTCGCCCGATCCGAAGGGCGCCACGCGCCGTTCGAGGAATCGACTGACCTGTTCGGGCGTGACGGCAAGGCGGGCCAGATAGTCCCGGTCCAGCCGTTTGCGCCATTCGCGCAGGGGATCGGGCGGCGGCAGGACCAGCAGGCCGCCCGAAACCGTCGAACGATAGGTGCGCGGCCGCGCGAGCAGGGCGGGGGACCAATAGGACCGGCGCGGTTCCAGCAGGCCGGACATGGACGGCGCCATATCCTGCCCATCCGTGCGCGCGAGCAGCCGGTCGAGTTGCAGCAGCATCGGCTCGCTGCGCTGGAGAAAGCTGTTGCCGCGCCGTCCGGCATAGCGGACGGTGTTGCGCAGCCGCGTCTCCAGCCGGCTGCGATGCTGCTGGATGCGCTCGAAAGCCTCCTCTATCTGGTCGAACACGCGCCGCACCTTGTGCAGATCGTCATAGACCAGATCGCGGGCGGCGGACGGATCGGGCGCCAGCCGGGCCTCATGATAGGCTTCGGCGATGGCGGCGACGTCGGCGATCGAATCCTCGATCGCGTCCAGCGCGGTGAAGATGCGATGGCGGAAGCGATAGGGGTGGGAGGTGGTCGAGATGGCCGCATAATCCTGCAGCAGCAGCTTCTCGACGAAATCCTCGAAATAATGGCGCAGCCGGCGGCCCACGCTGTCGCTTTCCACCACCCGCTTGTCGATGTCGCGCAGCGCGCTCAGCACGCTGCGCAGATAGCGGCCGAAGCTGGCGGCATCGCGCGCCGCCTTGTGCAGGCCGGGGGCATTTTCCCGCGCATTGCGCTGCAGCGCTTCCAGCTCGTTCTTCACCTGGATGACAAGGCCGCCAAGCTGGTCGGACAGGCCTTCGCGCAGGCTGCAGAGAAATTCGGCCAGACGCATGGCGCCGGCGGACATGTCGACCGTGACCTTCAGGCCATAGCGGCTTTCCTCGATCCAGCCGGTTGCCTGCAGCCGGTTGTAGATGTGCCGGGCGCGCATCATCGCCGCGCTGGTCGCCTGTGCGTCGGCGGCTTCCAGCTTGTGCCGGCGCACGCGGCGGCCCGGTCGCGCGGCCAGCTTGTCCAGCACCACCGGGCTTTCATCCTCGCGCCACAGCTCCGCATTGTCGCCCAGCAGCGTATAGATCAGCTGGACGACCTCACCCTGGGTCGGGAAATGCAGGTCGGAACGGTAGAAGCCTTCATAGAGGCCGATCAGCACGCGCTCGTAGAGAAAGCGGTTCGACCCGGCGAACAGCGCGAAGATATCGGAATGGAGTTGGCCGAACAGCATCAGGCGGCACCACGCGCGGCCGGACGGGACGCGCGATCCGGCGTAGCCGCGACGATGGAGACATCGCCGGTGCGCTGAGGGGCAGACAGGGACGGATGACGGGCAGGCTGGCGCATTGTCCTCGGCAATGCCGGAGAAGCGCCTCCAAGGGCCGGGCGCAGCGTTGCGCACGACCATAGACAGGGGCTCGTCCGGCAAAAATATGGGTTCGGGCGGCGCAGATGCCATGTTCGGGCGAGCCGGGCAAGCCGATGCCGGAATTGCAGAAAAGGGAGCGCGGTTGACGTATAACTTGTAAATTATGCCGCCAATCCAAGCCCGTTTTCTGTAATTTCATATGTAAATATTGGGTATGTCGAGAAAGGCAGGCGATCATTTTGCGAACAGAACAGGCAAAGGCCTCTTAACCATTGTAAAATGCTTCCATGGCTTAATAATGCGATGGATGAGGCAGGGTTGCTCAAGGGTTTGAACCGTCCCGCGCGCGCGGGCAGCATGGACGCGTCCTGCGCCATGTCCGCCTATTTGCCTGCGGCTTTGCTGCTGCTGGCGGGGCTGGTCGGGCTGGCGGCCGCCTGGATCATGAGCGGCAGCGGCTCGGGACGCTATCTGGTGATCGCGCCCTGGGGTGCGTCGCGGGCCGAGGCGATCAACCTGGTGCGGGCGGCCGACGGGGGGCTGGTCGGCATGGGGCGCCTGTCCAACATCATCATTGCCGGGTCGAACCGGCCGGATTTCGCGGCGGCGTTGCGCAGGGCGGGGGCCTGGGGCGTGATCGCGACGCCGTCGCGGATCGAATGCGGCGAACCATTGCCGGGGGGGCAGGCATCATGATTATCGAGCTGGACAAGCTGCGTTTCCATTTCGGCCGCTTCCTCGTGCCGCTCTTCTGGGCGCATGTGCCGTTGCTGGCGACGGTGGCCCTGCTCACGGGCCATTCGCCGATCGCGGCGGCGCTGGGCGGCACATTGCTGGCGGGGGCCTATCATCTGACCTGGTGGCGGCAGGGGATTGCCCCTGCGACCCGCTATCTGTCCGCCGTCGCACTGATGGGCGAGCCGGCGATCCTGCTGTTCCTGCTGCGCGGCCATGCCTGGCAGATGGACATGCACATGTATTTCTTCGCCATGCTGGCGCTGACCATCGCCTGGTGCGACAAGCGGGCCATCCTGGCGGCGGCGACGGCGACGGCGCTGCATCATCTGCTGCTGCTCTATCTGCTGCCCTATGCGGTGTTTCCGGGGCAGGGTAATCTGGAACGGGTGCTGCTGCATGCCGGCATCGTTGCCTTCCAGACGGCAGTGCTGGTCTGGCTGAGCGACAAGCTGGTCGAGAGTTTTCAGCGCAACCAGAAGATGGGCGAGGAGATATTGGCCAAGAATCAGGCGCTGGAGGCGCGGACCCGCGAGGCGGAGGAGGCCAATCGCGCGAAGAGCCTGTTCCTGGCCAATATGAGCCATGAAATCCGCACGCCGATGAATGCCATATTGGGCTTCTGCCATCTGGTCGCCCGGACCGACCTCGACCCCAAGCAGCAGGATTATATCGGCAAGATCAACCAGGCTGGCGTGTCGCTGCTGCGGCTGATCAACGACATCCTCGATTTCTCGAAGAATGAAGCGGGCAAGCTGACGCTGGAGGCGCATCCCTTCACCCTGCGCAGCGCGATCGAGAACCAGATCCAACTGGTCGCGGCCAATGCCGAGGCAAAGCAGGTCAGGGTTGTCTCGCGGGTCGACGCCGATGTGCCCGAGCGGCTGATAGGCGACGAAATGCGCTTCTGTCAGGTCGTGCTCAACCTGATGAGCAATGCCGTCAAATTTTCCGAGGAAGGCACCGTCACCATCGGCCTGTCGGCGTCCGAGCAGAATGGCCGGGTGCGGCTGAAGCTGACGGTGCGCGACACCGGCATCGGCATGACGCCCGAGCAGCAGAAATCGCTGTTCCATTCCTTCACCCAGGCGGACAGTTCGACCACGCGGCGGTTCGGTGGCACCGGCCTTGGCCTCGCCATCTGCCGTCAGATCGTGGAGCAGATGGGCGGTGACATCGCGGTCGAGAGCGCACCCGGCCAGGGCAGCAGCTTCATCTGCCACATGCTGATGGATGCGGACGACCGGGCGATGGGGCTGGAAATGCCGATGTCGGCGCATGTCCGCCGGCTGCGCGTGCTGGCCGCCGACGACAATCCGGCGTCGCGCCAGATCATCCATGACGTCTTTGCCGGCTGGGGCATGGCGGTGGATCTGGTGGCGTCGGGTGGCGAGGCGATCGCCGCGATCGAACATGCCGACGAACGGGGCGAGCCCTATGACCTGGCCCTGCTCGACTGGAAGATGCCCGGCCTGGACGGGATGGAGACGGTCGATGCGCTGCGTGCCACGGCGCTGCGCCATCCCCAGCCCAAGGCATTGATCATCACCGCCTATGGCGCGGACGATCTGTTGCAGGGTGTCGATACCGACAAGGTTGCCGCCTTCCTGACCAAGCCGGTCGTGCCCAAGATATTGCTGGATACGATCACCGAGATTTTCGCCGAGGAACATGCGCCCGTCGTCCATGTCGCCGCGCCGGCCACGCCCGCCCTGCCGATGGTGGCCGAAGCGCTGCGCGGGCTGCGCGTGCTGCTGGTCGAGGATAATGAGATCAACCGCGAGATTGCGGCCGAACTGCTGGACGATGCCGGGTTGAAGGTGGATTTCGCGGAAAATGGCCGCATCGCCTGCGACATGGTGCGCGAGAAGGGGGCGGGTTATGCCGCCGTGCTGATGGACGTGCAGATGCCCGAAATGGACGGCATCAGCGCCACCCGGATCATCCGCGAGCAGTGGAGCGCCGAGGATCTGCCGATCATCGCCATGACCGCCCATGCCTATGAGGAGGAAAAGCAGCGCTGCAAGGCTGCGGGCATGAACGATCATATCGCCAAGCCGGTCGAGCCGCCGGTGCTGGTCAGGGTGCTGGATCGCTGGCTGAAGGCGGGACGAGTGACCACGCCGCTGCCGTCGCCGGTCGTGCCGACGGTTGCCAGTTCGTCGCTGCCCGATCGGCTGCCGCCCTTCGACCTGCCCGCCGCACTGGCGCGGGTCAATGGCAAGACCGGGCTGCTGCGCAAGCTGATCGTCACCTTCGGTGACAGCTATGACCATGTCGGCCGGGATTTGCGGGCGCATTTGGCGGCAGGGTTGCTGCCCGATGCGCGGCGCCTGGCCCATAGCCTGAAGGGCGTGGCCGGATCGCTGGAACTGCCCGGCGTCCAGCAGATCGCGTCGGACATCGAACGGATGCTGGCGGCGGGCGAAACCGGGCCGGCGCTGGCCGCGGTCGTCGATCTGGAGGTGGCGATAGCACCAGCGATCGCCGCTGCGCGCAGCCTGACGGGGGGCGCGGAGGCATCGGACGTCGCGATCGTCACCGACCAGGATGATGGCGCGGTCGAACAGGCGCGCACCGAATTGCGCGGGCTGATCGCGCGCCGGAGCCTGAGCGCCCGCGCCGGGTTCGAGCGGCTGGCCCAGGCGATGGGGCTGACGGCCGATCAGCGCGCTGGCCATCCGGTTCAGCGGGCGCTGGAGCAACTGGATTATGAAACTGCCCTCGCGCTGATCGATGCCGATGCGCCGGGCGCGGGCACAGCAGGCCGGTCGATCGATCCGGCAGGAGCGACATCATGAGCAAGGCCACCATCCTGATCGTCGATGACGAGATTTCGAATATCGAAATCATGAACGCCGTGCTGGAGGATGATTATGAGATCTGCTTCGCCACGTCGGGCCAGCAGGCGCTGGACATTGCGCGCACGGTGCAGCCCGACCTGATCCTGCTGGATGTGCTGATGCCGGGCATCGACGGGTTCGAAGTCTGTCGCCAGATCAAGGCGGACATCATGCTGGTCGACATACCGATCATCTTCACCACCGGGCTTGGCGATACGGAAGATGAGATGCGCGGCCTGTCGCTGGGCGCGATCGACTATGTGACCAAGCCGATCCAGCCGGCGATATTGCGCGCGCGGGTCGGCAACCATGTCGAACTCAAGCGCCTGCGCGATCAGCTCGCGACGCTGGCCGTCACCGATGCGCTGACGGGCCTGAGCAATCGTCGCCACATGGAACGGTCGCTGCAGGCGGAAAGCGCGCGCTTGACCCGGACCGGGGAATGGATGTCGGTCATCATGCTCGACATCGATTTCTTCAAGCAGTTCAACGATACCTATGGACATCCCGCCGGGGATCGCTGCATCGCGATGGTCGGTGCCGCGCTGACCCGTGCAGTCAAGCGCGCGACCGACCTGCCGGCGCGCTATGGCGGCGAGGAGTTCGCCTGCATCCTGCCCGGCGCGGACCCCCAGGGGGCAGAACTGGTTGCGCAGGAAATCCGGCTGCAGATCCAGTCGCTCAACATTCCCCATGCCCAGTCGCAGGTCAGCCCCTTCATCACCGTCAGCATCGGCGTCGCCAGTGCCCGTTGCCATGCCGACCTGCCCGCCGAGCTGTGGATGGCGGAAGCCGATCGCCAGCTTTACGCCAGCAAGCAGCGCGGCCGCGATTGCATCACGACCATCCAGTTCGACGCGCAGACCTGCCATGGCTATTCCCTGGCAGCCAATGAATAGGCGCTGTCAGGCGCGCATGACCGGGTTCAGAGGCGCCTGATCAGAAGATGACCGTGACCAGTATCGTGTCCGAATAGCTGCCGGGCGGGACATTCTGCCCGGCCGGGATACGGCCATATACCGTCGTGGTCTGGTCCAGGTTCAGCAGCGCGATGAAATTGCTGGTCACCGTCTGCGATCCGCCGGTCCCATCGCCCCAGACCTGGTTGCGCGCATTGCTGGTGTAGAGATTATAGGCGAGCGTCGAGCCGCCACTGGTCAGGACGCGCGGCGCATAGGTGGACGATGTCCCTTTGCTGAGCTGGATCGTGTAACTGCCGCCCAGCGCGACCACCAGCGAGCAGCGCACGCGCACCGTTCCCGATGAATCATTATCCCCGCTGGCGACCGGGTTGTAATTGCCGAAGCTCAGGCCGCTTGCCGATACGGTACAGGTGCACAGGGCCAGGGGATCGCACGCCGCCTGCGCGGGGGGCGCCATGATCAGGGCCGCCAGCGCGACCGCAACGGCGTAGAGGGCATGGCCAGTGCGCATCCTCATCCTCCTTATGGCACGCATGTCAGCGGCCCGATCACTGGTAGCATTTCGTCCGGCACGGCGTCGACCCGAACATGGCAGGGGCCGTCCCCCGTATCGACGGTCAGCATCATGCCGGGGTGAAGGCTGCGGATGAAGACGGCACCATCATTGCCGACGAAGGATCTTTCATCTTCCGCGGTGACGCTGGCGCCGATTTCCGCCGGCGCGCCGTCCGGCATCACGATGCGCAATGTCGCCGGATGCTCCCGGACCGCGACGAAACGCGCGCTGACGGCGCCACGGTAGCGCGGCACCACCCTGATCTGGTCATTGGGCATCCGGATGTCGATCGGCACGTCCGCCGCCGCGATGCTGAGGCGATTGATTTCATAGGGGCGCAGGTCGGGAATGACGGCCATGCCATGGGCGTCGGTCCGCGCGACCAGGCGGTTTTCCTGATAGATGCGCACATCGGCCTGGCCGGGCACGCGCACCACGGCAAAGCCGCTTTCCACCCGGCGGGTCGGGAACAGCGCGCCATCGGCCAGCAACAGGCCGCCCTGGCCGGTGACACGCCAGCCGGTTTGTCCGCCGGCACGGTCCACCTGCGCGGTCATCTCCGCCGCATTGCCGCGCCACAGAATCTCGCCCTGCTGTTGCGCGTTGCTGCCGGTCGAAATCGCCGCCCGATAGCCCCAGCCTCCGCTTTGCGGCGGGGTGCTGCGCATTTCCGCCCGCACGCCACCCCGGTCGGCCTGGAGATAGGCGCTGCTGCGCGGGCCGAAGGGGATGGTCAGGTTGAAGCCGATGCTGTTTTCATGGCCGCTTTCCGAAAAGCGACTGCGGATCGCGTAGGCGCTGACAAAGGCCTTGTCGCGCAGGGACAGGCTGTAATTGCCCGACAGGACGCGGGCGGACTGGCTGTCGGCATAGGTCAGGCTGGTATAGGATGCGCCGATCGTGCCCATGGTGCCCAGGCTCCATCCGGCAGAGCCTTGCACCTGTTCCACGATCCGCTCGCTGTCGCGCTCCACGCCGATTTCGCGATAGCGGTTCGACGCCCGCTGGTAACTGAGAGCGACGTTCCAGGTCGGCGCGTTGCGGGCAAAGGCTGCCCGATACAACAGGCCCTCACCGGCCTGGCTCGTCGATCCCGCTGCCGCCAGGCTGATCTCGCCGATCGGAACGATGATCATGTTGACGCCGCCGCCGGCCATGGTGACGTCGGCGCTGGCTTCGGCCCGTCCCTCGATCGTCAGCCGGTCGGTCAGGCCGCGGCGATAGGTGCCGGCCAGGAAGGGATTGTCATAGCCGAAGCTGCGCAGCCCATAGCCGCGCCGTTCGGCTCCTGCCTCCATCGACCAGGACGCCAGGCCCGCGCGCAGCAGGTGGGAACTCACATAGTAGCTGGACGTGACGTGCCGCTCCACACCCAGCGGATCGCGGATCACCAGCGTCACCTGGCCGGCACCCGTGACTAGCGGCACCTGGTTGATGGAGAAGGGCCCCTGGCCGACGTCGGTCTGGAAGCGTTGGGTGCCGTTCACCAGCAGTTCCACGTTCGACGGCACGGCGGCGCTGCCGGCAAGGGACGGGGTCGGAAAGGTCAGGAGGCTTGGCTGCAGGGCGAACTCGGTGCCGAAGCGCACGCCGCCAAAGCGGATCTGCCGCGTCCAGTCGCGCGCGTCCGTCACGCCATCGCCGATGACGAGGCGCGTCAGGTTGATCGGATCGTCACGCAGATAATAGCTGTCCAGCCGGGTCGCCCGGCCATAGACCGTGCCGTTGCCCAGCAGCATGCTGTTCGACACCACGCCCCAGTCATCGGACAGCCCCGCCTCCACGAAGGCGCCCAGGCGCGCCTTGCCGGCATATTCGGCCGAAATGTCATAGTTGAGGAAGGCGGCGAGCATATTGTCGCTGGGCGCGGCGACGGTGCTGGCGGGCGCAACGCTGGTCGCTTCGAAGGCTTCGGGCGACACCGTCAGCAACAAGGCCTGATTGGGCTCGTCGAAGGCGGCCGCGACGCCGCCGAGCGCGGATAGCGCGACAAAGGCGTCGCCATCGATCATCATTGCCGTGCCGGTCGGCGGGCGCATCCGCCAGGCGGCCAGATCCTTCACGCGCACCAGGAATGCGCCGGCGCGCCGCGCAAGCAGATAGTCGCCTGGCAACAGCCGGCCGTTGAGTGTGACCGAGGCCAGCATCATTGTGGGCGCCGTCGCGTCTGCCGTCGTCGCAACCGCGCCTGTCGTCGGCGCGCTGTCTTGCGCGCTGGCAATGCCGCAACTGGCCACGACGCAGGGCAGGACAAGAAGGGTGCTAGCGCGTCCCACCGGCATGGGATGCCGACTGGAGGACGAGCTCTGCGGTCAGGCTGCGCTGGCCGGTGGCCGCCTCCAGCGTCAGCTTCTCTCCGCCGCGCACCGGCCGTTGCATGTCGAACAGGAAGCTGCGTGTCGCGCCGGGAAGGATGTAGATCGATTCCTGCCTCGTCGCCAATGCGGTGCCGTCGGCCCGCTTCAGGTCGAGGCGATTGAGGTGGACGTGCGCGCTGCCTTCATTGCGTGCGGTCAGCGTCAGCTGCCTGTCATTGGTGGCGGTCAGCTGCCACGCCAGGGATGCCTGCGCACCGGGCGCGGTCACGAAGATGGGGATGCTGACGCGCAGCAATGTGCGGATCTCGCCAGCGGCGGTCGGGCGATCGGTCGGGATTTCCTCCAGGAAGACGCGATAGCTTTTCTCGGTCGGTGAGGCGGCCGTGCGCAGGCCGAAGCGCGCAATCTGCTGCCCGCCTGCGGCTATTTCGAACAGCGGCGGATTGGCCAGGATGTCGCGTGTTTCCTCGAACAGATCCTGCCCATTATCCTGCCGCCATGCCACGACCCGCACCTGCATGCGGGCCGGCGCATCGCCGCTATTTTCGATCGTCATCGTCTCGACCGGGGTCTTGTCGTCAAGCGCGACCAGGACCGGATAGATTTTCAGCGTCGCGGCCCAGGCGGTGGCGGGCTGCGCCAGGGCGAGCAGGGCCGCCGCCGCGCATCGTGCGAACATCTTGGGCATGGCTGCCTCGCTCCGGATCGATCAATAGACGACGTTGACGGTGATGGTGTCGCTATAGGAACCGATCGGGACATTCTGGCCGGCCGTGATCCGGCCATAGACGGTCAGGGCATTGGTGCCGACCGGCGCCGTCGCGGCGGCGGTGTCGGTTGCAGGTGTGTTGCCCCAGTTCGTCGTGTGCGCCGAATCCTGATACAGCGCATAGCTCAGCAGATTGCTTCCGCTCGACATCTTGCGCGTGGTCACGGTCGCGCCCGATGCAGTGCCCGCGGTCAGGCCGACCGTGTAGGTGGTGCCGACCGTGCAGAGAACCGACAGGGTGGAGGTGGCGTCGGTCGGTCCGGTTGCGGTCGGGTCATAATTGCCGAACGCCAGCGCCGTCGCCGACACGACGCAGGCCTTGATCACGGTTGCGGTAACCGGGAAGGTCGTGGTGGTGGTGGCTGCCTGGGCCGTGCCTGCAAGACCCGTCAGCAGGGCCGCGGCTGCGAGGGATGCGGCCAGTTTGAAACGAAACATGTGTCCTCCAACACCTCAAGCTTTGATGGAGGGAGTATCGTCAATGTCGGTTAATAACGCGCTTTTGGGCAAAAGGCGGCTTTACCAATATTTTGCGTAAATCGCGTTCGTCGCAAGACAAGGGAGCGGTCCCTCAGAACTCATAGGACAGGATGTCGTCCTGCCGGCTGTGATCCATATTGCCGCTGCGAAGGGAGGCGACAGTTCCGTTGTCGCTGGACGATTTCACCATGCGATAATGATATTGTCCACAATTTCCAGCAGCCTGGTCGCTGGAAATGCGGCAGGGCTGCACGACCACCGCGCCGACCAGCAGCGAGCCATGCGCGGCCTGCTGCGCAGGCGCAGCAGTGCCGATGGCCATCGATCCTGCAATCAGGAGGGTGCGGCCGGAATGGCGCAACATGCAAATAACCCCGTTCATCGCGCCCTCCTAACGGATCGAAGCGGCAACTGACAGCGATTCCTGACCGGCGGCCGAAGGGCAGACGATGCGTCGAATAGGGAATCTATGCATAGTCTATGAAGGGGGGACGCTGACGGCGGGGCGCCGTGGGGCGTCAAAGCGGCTCCGACCGGTCGATCCTGCCGCTGTCGAGCAGGGGCGCGGCGTCGATCGAATCTGCGTCCATCAGCATCGCCAGCCTTTCCGTCGCGGCAAGGATCATGGCCTGTTCCCAGGTGGGGAGGGCGTCGAAGCGATCGGTGAAGCGCTTCTGCAGCGGGTCGGGGGCATCGGCCAGGGCATCACGACCGGCGGGCAGCAGGGTCAGGTGGATCTGGCGCTTGTCGCGCTCGCCGCGCTGGCGCTGGACGAAGCCGAGCGCGACCAGCCGGTCGACGATCGCGGTGATCGTCGCCTGGCTGAATTGCAGCGCCTGCGCCACGGCGGAGGGGGTGACGGACAGGCGCGCGTCGATTTCCCGCAGCACCAGCAATTGCGACGGCGTGAGCCCGGTCGTCGTCGCCAGCTGACGGCTGCCGATTTCGGTCGCGCGCAGGACGCGGCGCAGCGCGCGCAGGGTCAGGGAGGCGATTTCGGAATCCATGGGAAGGCGCATAGCGCGAAGTCCCGCAAAGCGCCAACGGGGCCAAAAGTTCCTCATCATATACTTCATCATATGAAATATAATTTCGGCTTTGGGGTTGAAGGTGGCGTCGATGATCGGCATATAACCGCCCGTCTCGCCGGAGAATCTGCTTCTCCGAGTAAAATATAATTCGGGAGATGAACAATCTTCGATTCCCAAGCTACAGCGGCTGCTTCGCCGCCACGGGCTTCTGCGCGCTCTCGATCGGGCGAGGGGCAGGATATCGTCTTACGCAAGCCCGTCGCCACGGATGGGCCAGCCATCAGCGGATTGATTGCGGCCTGTCCGCCGCTTGATCCCAATTCGGCCTATTGCAACCTGCTGCAATGCACGGACTTTGCCGACAGCTGCATCGTCGCCGAGCGCGGCGGTGGGGTGGTCGGCTGGGTATCGGGCTATCGCCCGCCGGCAGCGCCCGAGAATTTCTTCGTCTGGCAGGTCGCGGTGTCGTCCGCCGCGCGTGGCCAGCGCCTTGCCGGGCGCATGATCGAGGCGCTGCTGGCCCGGCCCGCGCAGGCCGGCGTCACCCATCTGACGACGACCATCACCGACGATAATCGCGCCTCCTGGGCCCTGTTCCAGGGGCTGGCGCGGCGGTGGGGCGTTCGGATCGAAAAGACCGCCCGCTTTGAAGAACAGGCCCATTTTGCCGGCGCCCGCGCCACCGAATGGCAGGCGCGCATCGGCCCGTTGCCGACCCCGGCACAGAGTTGAGAGAGATTGAAAAGCATGACCGTCACGACCCAGCCCAAACCCACCAGCGCCATGCCCGACACGGCCATTTATGAGCGACGCGAGTCCGCCGTGCGCAGCTATGCCCGCGCCATGCCGCGCCAGTTCAACCGTGCGGAAGGCGTGTGGATGCACGACAATCAGGGCGGCCGCTATCTCGACTTCCTGTCGGGTTGCTCCACGCTCAATTATGGCCACAATCACCCGGTCCTGAAGGCCGCGCTGGTCGACTATATCGCCGGCGACGGTATCACCCATGGCCTCGACCTGCACACCGATGCCAAGGCCGACTTCCTTGCCACGCTGGAGGATGTGATCCTGCGTCCCCGCGGGCTTGATTATCGCGCCATGTTCACCGGGCCGACCGGCACCAATGCGGTCGAGGCCGCGATCAAGCTGGCGCGCAAGATCACGGGTCGCGAACTGGTGATCGCCTTCACCAACGGTTTCCACGGCATGACGCTGGGCGCGCTCGCCTGCACCGGCAATGCCGCCAAGCGCGGCGGCGCGGGCGTGCCGCTGAGCCATGTCGCCCATGAACCCTATGACGGCTATCATGGTCCCGATGTCGATACCGCCGACCTGCTGGAGCGGCGCCTGTCCGATCCGTCGAGCGGCCTCGACGCGCCGGCCGCCATCCTGGTGGAGACAGTGCAGGGCGAAGGTGGCCTCAATGCCGCCTCGCCGCAATGGCTGCGCCGGATCGCCGAGATCGCCAGGCGCCATGGCGCGCTGATGATCGTCGACGACATCCAGGCCGGCTGTGGCCGTACCGGCAATTTCTTCAGCTTCGAAGGCATGGGCTTCACCCCCGACATCGTCACCATGGCGAAGTCGCTGTCGGGCATGGGCCTGCCCTTTGCGCTCACCCTGTTCCGTCCGGAACTGGATCAATGGGCGCCGGGCGAACATAATGGCACCTTCCGGGGCAATAACCATGCCTTCGTCACCGCCACCGCCGCGCTGCGCCATTTCTGGGGCGATGCGCAGTTCGAACAGGATATCGCCCGTCGCGGCGCGCTGCTGGAACGGCGGCTGGACGCGATGGCGGCCGAACATGGCCTGTCGACGCGCGGCCGCGGCATGATGCGCGGCATCGACGTCGGATCGGGCGAAGTCGCTCAGACCATCACCGCCGCCTGCTTTGCGCAGGGGCTCATCATCGAAACCAGCGGCGCGCATGACGAGATCGTCAAAGTGCTGGCGCCCCTCGTGATCGAGGACGCCGTGCTGTCGGCCGGGCTCGACATTCTCGAGGAGAGCATCCGGTCCGCGCTGACCGTCACCTATGGCGTCGCCGCAGAATAAGAGGAGATTTCAGACATGATCGTTCGCAAGCTTCAGGACATCCGCAAGTCCGACCGCAATGTGAAGTCCAAGGGCTGGGAAAGTGCCCGCCTTCTGCTGAAGGACGACAATATGGGCTTTTCCTTCCACGTCACCACCATGTACGCGGGCGAGGAATTGCACATGCACTACCAGAACCATCTGGAGGCGGTGCTCGTGCTCAAGGGCACCGGCACGATCGAGGATCTGGGCACCGGCATCACCCATCAGCTGGCGCCCGGCGTCATGTATGCGCTCAATGCCCATGACCAGCATATCGTGCGGCCGGAAACCGACATATTGTGCGCCTGCACCTTCAATCCGCCGGTCACCGGTAAGGAAGTGCATGACGAGAATGGCGCCTATCCCGCCGATATCAGCGCCGCGCGCGAGCCTGCGCTGGCCGACTGATGCGTGACGCTCCAGCATTTTCAAAGCAGATGGCCACATCTGCTGACTCGGAAAATGCGGACAACAACGAAAATTGGAGCTTGATCCGGTTCAGTATGAACGGATCAAGCTCTGGCTTGGGCGCTGCCTGAGCCAGCCACGCCCTTATTACCTTAGATTGAAAAAGGGGGAGTCCCATGAAAGACCTCTACCCGTCCCGCCATGCCGACATGGCGGAATTCCTGCCGCGCCACGATCCGGTCGTCCATGCCGACTGGAGCGCCGGCGCGCCGATCAGCCGCGACCAGGCCGATGCCTTCGAGCGCGACGGCTATCTGGTGCTGGAAGACATTTTCTCCGACGCGGAAGTCGCCTTCCTCCAGCACGAGGCCCGCAAGCTGCTGGCTGATCCCGATGCGCTGGAAGCCGAAACGGTGATCACCGAACCGGGCGGCAAGGAAGTCCGTTCCATCTTCCGCATCCATGCCCAGAGCCGGGTGATCGAGCGGCTGGCGGCGGACAGCCGCCTGGTCGGCGTGGCCCGCTTCCTGCTGGGTGACGATGTCTATATCCACCAGTCACGACTCAATTATAAGCCCGGTTTCCAGGGCAAGGAATTCTACTGGCACAGCGATTTCGAGACCTGGCATGTGGAGGATGGCATGCCGCGCATGCGCGCGCTGTCCATGTCGGTGCTGCTGGCCGAAAACACGCCGCATAACGGCCCGCTGATGCTGATCCCCGGATCGCATCGCCAATATCTGACCTGCGTCGGCGAGACGCCCGAGGACCATTATCGCCAGTCGCTCAAGCGCCAGGAATATGGCGTTCCCGACGAGGACAGCCTGGCCGAACTGGCGCATCATCATGGCATCGTCGCGCCGACCGGCAAGCCCGGATCGGTGGTGATCTTCGACTGCAACATCATGCACGGGTCGAACGGCAACATCACGCCATTCCCGCGCGCCAATGCCTTCCTGGTCTATAATGCGGTGTCCAACCGGCTGGAGGCGCCCTTTGGTGTCGACCGGCCGCGCCCTGCGTTCATCGCCGCGCGCGGCGAACCGCCGGTCATCACGCCGATCAGCGGCCCCCTGATGCAGGAGGCGCTGGCATGAGCAGCCTGCATAGCGTCGAGAAGATCGGCGGCACATCCATGGCCGCGACCGCGACATTGTTCGACAATGTGCTGATCGCCGGCCGCAAGGGCGCGGACCTCTATCATCGCATCTTCGTCGTGTCGGCCTATGCCGGCATGACCGACCTGCTGCTGGAGCACAAGAAAAGCGGCGAGCCGGGTGTCTATGCCCGTTTCGTGGCGGACGAGGATGCGGACGGCTGGCGCCAGGCGATGGAGGCGGTGCGCCGCGCCATGCAGGAGCGCAATGCGACGATGTTCGTCCGCGCCGACCGGCTGGCGGAGGCCAATGCCTTTGTCGACATGCGGATCGATGCGGTCGCCGCCTGTCTCGACGATCTGGCGCGGCTGCGCAGCCATGGTCGCTTCTGCGTCAAGGAACAACTGGTGACGGTGCGGGAACTGCTGGCGGGTCTCGGCGAAGCGCATAGCGCGCATTCGACCGCGCTGCTGCTGCGCGACCGGGGCGTCAATGCGCAGTTTGTCGACCTGACCCTGTGGGACCAGCAGGACATGCGCGAGCTGGACGACCGGATCGGCCAGGCGTTCGCGCCGATCGACCTTTCCACCACCCTGCCGATCGTCACCGGCTATGCCGGATGCAGCGAGGGCATGGTGCGCCTTTATGCCCGTGGCTATTCGGAAATGACCTTTTCGCGCATTGCCGTGCTGACCAAGGCGCGCGAGGCGATCATCCACAAGGAGTTCCACCTGTCGAGCGCCGACCCGCGCCTGGTCGGCACGGACAAGGCGCGCAAGATCGGCCGCACCAATTATGATGTGGCGGACCAGCTTGCCAATCTGGGCATGGAGGCGATCCATCCCGGCGCCGGCCGGGGGCTGCGCCAGACCGACATTCCGCTGCGGGTGCGCAACACATTCGACCGGGAGGATGGCGGGACGCTGATCTGCGGCGCCTATGTGTCCGACACGCCGCGCGTCGAGATCGTCACCGGCGTGCGCCATGCGCAGGCGCTTATGTTCTTCGAGCAGGATATGGTCGGCGTGAAAGGCTATGACGCGGCGATATTGGACGCGCTGGCCCGCCATGGCGCCTGGATCGTCAGCAAGGCGTCGAACGCCAACACCATCACCCATTATCTGTCCGCCGATGCGGCGACGGTGAAGCGGGTGATCGCCGATTTGCAGGCGCGCTATCCCGACGCTGCCATATCGGCCCAGCCGGTGGCGATCGTGTCGGTCATCGGCAGCGACATATCCCGGCCGGGGCTGGTGCCCGACGCCCTGCAGGCGCTGGCCGATGCCCATGTGCCGATCGTCGCGATGCAGCACCAGATCCGCAATGTCGACCTGCAGTTCATCGTCGATGTCGATCATTATGAGACCGCCGTGGGCGCGCTGCACCGTGCCCTGGTGGAGGACGGGGCGGAACCGGCGGAGGATCGGCGCGCGGCCTGATCCGCTCCCGGTCATCCCCATGTTCGCCGCGATCCACCCCGTCCGCAGCCTGCTGCTCGCCATCTTCATGCTGATGGCGGGCAGCGGCTTCCTGTCCACGCTGATCGGCCTGCGGCTGGAGCGGGCAGGGGCAGGCACGATGGCGATCGGTGCGGTCGCCACCGCCTATTTCGGCGGACTTGTGGTGGGCGCGTTGCGGGCCGGAGCGATCGTGCGACAGGTGGGGCATATCCGCGCCTTCGCCGCCTTTGTCTCGCTGCTGTCGGCCAGCACATTGGCCTATGCGCTGGTCCAATATCCGCTCTTCTGGGCCTGCCTGCGCCTGATCGACGGCATCTGCGTCGCGGGCGTGTTTATTTGCCTTGAAAGCTGGCTCAACGACCGGGCGGAGGCGGAAACGCGCGGCAGCGTGCTCGCAGCCTATATGGTCGCCCTCTATTCGGGGCAGGCGGTCGGGCAATTGCTGCTGGGCGCCAGCGGCGCCTTGCCGGCGGTGCCGTTCCAGATCGCCTCCATTCTCATTTCCCTGGCCATCATCCCGTTATGTCTGACCCGCAGCAGCGCCCCCGCGCCGGTCGATGCGCAGGCCTTCACCATCCGCGCCCTCTATGCCGCGTCACCGCTTGGCACGGTCGGCTCGGTCGCGACCGGGCTGATGCTGGGCGCCTTCTATGGCATGGCGGCGGTGCATGTGCGCCGGCTGGGGCTGGATCTTGGCGCGACCGCCAGCTTCATGATGATCGTCATCCTGGGCGGCGTCGCGCTGCAATGGCCGCTGGGGCGCCTGTCGGACCGGCTCGACCGGCGGCGGGTGATCGTCGGCTGCTTTGCCGCGACGCTGGCGGTCTGCACGGCGCTGGCGATGCTGGTGTCGGGCGGCCCGCTGCTGCTGGCGCTTGGCGCCCTGTTCGGCGGCCTCAGCTTCGCCCTCTATCCGCTCTGCGTCGCGCACTGCAACGACCGGCTGCTGGCGACCGAGCGGGTCGCGGCGAGCGGGCGGCTGGTGCTGCTCTATTCGGTTGGCGCGGCGATCGGTCCGCTCGGCGCTGCGCTGCTGATGAGCCTGGCGCCGACGAGCGGCCTCTTTCTCTTCATTGCCCTGTGTGCCGGCGCGACGCTGGCCTTCGGCCTCTGGCGCCAGACGGCGACCCCGCCCGTGCCGGTGCCCGAACAGCAGGACTTCCAGATCGTGCCGCGCACCACGCCGGTGGCCTCGCTGCTCGATCCCAATACCGTAGACGGACTGACCGAATGACCGCTTCCGCCGTTCCTGCCACCGCTGCTGCCCCGATGCAGGCCGACAAGGCCACCTTGCGCCGGGCCATCGCCGCGTCGGCGCTGGGCAATGCCACCGAATGGTTCGACTATGGCATCTATGCCTATGGCGTGACCTATATTTCCGCCGCGCTCTTTCCCGGCGCGGTGGACGATGCCATTTTGTTCGCGCTGGCGACCTTTGCCATTTCCTTCCTCGTCCGGCCATTGGGTGGCTTGTTCTGGGGACCGCTGGGTGACCGGCTGGGGCGCAAGTCGGTGCTCGCGCTGACCATCTTGCTGATGTCGGGCGCGACGCTGGCCGTCGGCCTCATCCCTTCCTATGCGCAGATTGGCTGGGCGGCGCCCGCGCTGCTCATCATCCTGCGCATGGTGCAAGGTTTTTCGACTGGCGGCGAATATGGCGGGGCCGCGACCTTCATGGCCGAATATGCGCCCGACGAGCGGCGCGGCTTCTATGGCAGCTTCCTGGAGTTCGGCACGCTCGCCGGCTTCTCCTTCGGCGCGGCGCTGATGCTGGGCTTTTCGCTGCTGCTGGGGGACGCGGTCATGCATGCCTGGGGCTGGCGCATTCCCTTCCTGGTGGCCGCGCCCATGGGCCTCATCGGCATGTATCTGCGGTCGAGGATGGAGGACACGCCGGTCTTTCGCGAGCAGGCGGCCGAAGGCAGTGGATCGCCGTCCCTTTCCCGGCTGCTGCGTGATCATAAGCGGCCGATGCTGGTCGTGGGCGGGCTGGTCGTGGCGCTCAACGTCGTCAATTATACGCTGCTCAGCTACATGCCGACCTATTTGCAGCGCCGCATCGGCCTGTCTCCGGACGAGGCGCTGGTGGTGCCGATCATCGGCATGCTCTTCATGATGATCTTCCTGCCGATCGCCGGCCATATGTCCGATCGGGTGGGTAGGCGTCCGATGTGGCGGCTGTCGCTGATCGGCCTGCTGGTCGCGGTGGTGCCGCTCTACATGCTGATGGCGACGGGCCTGGTCGGCGCGATCATCGGCTTTGTCCTGCTCGGCCTGCTCTATGTGCCGCAACTGTCGACGATTTCGGCGACCTTCCCGGCGCTGTTCCCCACCGCCGCGCGCTTCGCCGGCTTCGCGATCGCCTATAATCTGTCGACCTCGCTGTTCGGCGGCACCGCGCCGGCGATCGGCAGCGCGCTGATCGGCATGACCGGCAATGAACTCATGCCGGCCTTCTACATGATGGCGGCCTGCATCATCGGCCTGATAGCGCTGCGCTTCATGCCGGAAACGGCAGGCCGGTCGCTCCATGACGATCCGTTCGGACGGGAGCGTGCCGCATGATCAGTCAGCTCTACATCGCGTCGGACAGCCTCCAGATCCTGACCCGCGGCTATGTCGACAATGTCTGGTTGCAGGCCGTGACGGGATTGCTGCTGCTTGGCGCATTCGCCTGGGCGGCCAACTGGGTGGCCAAGCGTATCGTCCTGGCCCTGTTGCTGCGGCTGATCGATCACCTGCCGTTCCGGGTCGAGGCCGCGCATATCGGCGCCGTCGTCGCGCGCCTGTCCAACATCGTGCCGGCGCTCATCATCCAGTCGGGCGTCGCCGCCGTCCCGCATCTGCCGGTGCGGCTCGCCGGCTTCATCGCCAGCCTGTGCGCCGCCTTCATCATCCTGACCTTGGCCATCGCCTTGAGCGGCCTGCTGACGCTCGGCAACGATCTGTATCAGCGCCGCCCTGACGCTGCGAACCGGCCGATCAAGGGCTATGTCCAGGTGGCCAAGCTGCTGGTCTATGGCGCGGCGAGCATCCTGATGATCGCGGCGCTGATGGACCAGTCGCCCTTGCTGCTATTGTCGGGGCTGGGGGCGATGGCGGCCGTGCTGATGCTGGTGTTCAAGGACACGATCCTGTCGCTGGTCGCATCCGTCCAGATCGGCTCCAACGACATGGTCCGGGTGGGCGACTGGATCGAGATGCCGCAACTCGACGCCAATGGCGACGTGATCGACATCGCGCTGCACACGGTGAAGGTCCAGAATTTCGATCGCACCATCACCACCATCCCGACGCACAGGCTGATCAGCGAGAGTTTTCGCAACTGGCGCGGGATGCAGGAATCGGGCGGCCGCCGGATCATGCGGGCGCTGGTGATCGACCAGAACAGCGTCGGGTTTCTCGATGAGGCAGGGTTGGCGGCGGTCGCGCGCTTCGGCCTGCTCCGGACCTATCTGCACGACAAGCAGGATGATCTCTCGCGCTGGAATGGGGATCATGCAGCGGGCAACAGGCTGGATGGTCGGCGGCTGACCAACATCGGCACCTTTCGCGCCTATGTGCTGGCCTATCTGCGCGCGCATGGCGGTGCTGCTGGCGGGCATGGGTGAGGCCGTGCCGGGCGTGACCGTCAATCGGCTTTGCAGCTCCGGCCTCAATGCGCTGGGCATGGCGGCGCAGGCGATCCGCAGCGGCGACGCCGATTTCCTGATCGCCGGTGGCGCCGAGAGCATGACCCGCGCGCCCTATGTGCTGGGCAAGGCCGGCAGCGCCTTTGGCCGCGACCAGAAGATTGAAGACACGACGCTCGGCTGGCGCTTCATCAATCCGGCGATGCAGGCCGCCTATGGCGTCGATACCATGCCCCAGACTGGCGAGAATGTCGCCGAACAATGGGGCGTCAGCCGCGAGGAGCAGGATCGCTTTGCCCTGGCCAGCCAGGAAAAGGCCGCACGCGCGCAGGCGAACGGGCGCTTCGCTGCCGAGATCGTGCCGGTCTCGATCCCGCAGAAGAGGGGCGATCCGCTGCTGTTCGAGGCGGACGAGCATCTGCGCGCCACCAGCCTGGAGGCGCTGGCGAAGCTGAAGCCGGTAGTGAAGGCCGACGGCACGGTGACGGCGGGCAATGCGTCGGGCCTGAATGATGGGGCGGCGGCGATGTTGGTCGCGTCGGAAGCGGCTGCGGTGACGCACGGCCTGACGCCGCGTGCTCGGGTGATCGGCATGGCGGCGGCCGGCATCGCACCCCGCATCATGGGCGCCGGTCCGATCGAGGCGGCGCGCAAGCTGCTCGCCCGTAACGACATGACCGTCGATCAACTGGATGTGATCGAACTCAATGAGGCCTTTGCCAGCCAGGCGATCGCCACGCTGCGCGACCTGGCCGTCGATCCCTTCGACCCGCGCGTCAATCCCAATGGCGGCGCGATTGCGCTCGGCCATCCGCTCGGCATGTCGGGCGCGCGCATCGCCCTGTCGGCGGTCGAGCAACTGCATCGGACCGGCGGCCGCCATGCGCTGGCCTTCATGTGCATCGGCGTGGGCCAGGGCCTCGCCCTGCTGCTGGAGCGGGTGTGATGGACCGCGCAGATATTGTCATCGTCGGGGCCGGCCATGGCGGCGCGCAATGCGCGATCGCGCTGCGCCAGAACGGATTTGCCGGGACCATCATGGTGATCGGCCGCGAGCCGGAATATCCCTATGAACGGCCGCCGCTGTCGAAGGATTATTTCGCGCGGGAAAAGGCGTTCGAGCGGCTGCTGATCCGGCCGGCCGCTTTCTGGGCGGAAAAGGATGTGAACTTCCTGCTCGGCACCGAAGTGACGGCGGTCGATCCGGCCGGCAAGCAACTGACGCTCTCCGACGGGCGTAGCCTTGGCTATGGCAAGCTCATTTGGGCGACCGGCGGCGATCCGCGCCGGCTGAGCTGCGCTGGCGCCAATCTGGCCGGCGTGCATGCGGTGCGGACCCGCGCCGACTGCGACGCGCTGATGGCCGAAATCGACGCGGGCAAGCGCGAGATCGTGGTCATCGGCGGCGGCTATATCGGGCTTGAGGCGGCCGCGGTGCTGAGCAAGATGGGCCTCAAGGTCACTTTGCTGGAAGCGTTGCCGCGCGTGCTGGCGCGGGTGGCGGGCGAGGAATTGTCCGCCTTCTACCAGCAGGTCCATCGCGACCATGGCGTCGACCTGCGCCTGGATGCCAGGGTCGATTGCCTGGAGGGGGCGGACGGCCAGGTGACGGCGGTGCGAATGGCGGATGGCGAGCGCATCCCCGCGCAGGCGGTCATCGTGGGTATTGGCATCATACCGGCGGTCGAGCCGCTGATCCGTGCCGGGGCCAAGGGCGCCAATGGCGTCGATGTCGATGCCGGATGCCGGACCTCGCTGCCCGACATCTATGCCATCGGCGACTGCGCCGCCTTCGCCTGCGACTTTGCCGGCGGGCAGGTGATGCGGGTGGAATCGGTCCAGAATGCCAATGACATGGCGACCTGCGTGGCGAAGGCGATCTGCGGCGACGAACGGCCCTATCGCGCCTTCCCCTGGTTCTGGTCGAACCAATATGATCTCAAGCTCCAGACCGCCGGGATAAACGCAGGTTTCGACCAGACGGTGATGCGCGGCACGTCCGCCGACGGCGCCTTCTCGATCGTCTACCTCAGGGAAGGCAAGGTCATCGCGCTCGACTGCGTGAACAGCGTGAAGGACTATGTGCAGGGGCGCAAGCTGGTCGAGGCAGGAGTCAGACCTGACATTGCGAATTTGGCAGATGTCGATACGGCACTCAAGGCGCTTGTTGACGTGTAGAGATTGAATATATTTCGTAAAATTGGCGTTGGCTGTCCGAATAATTCCGGACCATCTAAGGTTATATTTACGAAAATCGAAGATATGTACTTAGATTTTGCCTGGTGGCTGACTCTTTCAGCCAGCGCGACCCCTCCAAATTTTATCCTGATGGGCCCGAGATATATCGATCTAGGCAGGCCTGGGCGGGCAGGACAGGCGGACGCCTGAATTCTTGTCAAATTGCGAATTTGGGCATCGTATCGGATTTGGTCGGGAAAATTTGGCGGAGCGGGAGGGATTCGAACCCTCGATACGCTTTTGACGTATACTCACTTTCCAGGCGAGCGCCTTCGACCACTCGGCCACCGCTCCGCATGCACTGGAGGCGGCTCCCTATCGCGCGACAACGCACTAGGCAAGGGGATGCTTTACTTTCTTGCGCAGCAATTGTTTGATCGGGTCATGACCCTTCGCCGCCGTGTTGCGCTGCTTGCGCCCTTCATCGCCATCCTGCCCCTTGCCGCTGCCGATGCGGCCGATCCGCCGGCCACGCCCAGCGCGGTCGTGGCGCAGGCGCCGGCCAGTGCCTGGCGCACCGTCCCGGCGCAGGATTTGCTGGTGATGACGATCGAGGGTGGCAAGCGCGTGGTGATCCAGCTGGCGCCGCAATTCGGTCCGCGCCATGTCGCCAATATCCGCGCGCTTGCCACCGCCCATTGGTGGGACGGCACCAGCATCAACCGGGTGCAGGACAATTATGTCGTCCAATGGGGCGACGCGACCGAGAAGAAGCCGCTGCCCGCCGGCCTCGCGCCGACCAGTCCGGTGGACTATGTCCAGTCGCTTGGAGGCATGAAGGCGAAGCTGACGCCGCTGCCCTATCCCGATCCCTATGCGCGCGCGACCGGCTTCATCGATGGCTGGCCGGTGGCGATCGACGGGGAGGCCGCCTGGCTGCCGCACTGCTATGGCATGATCGGCGTCGGTCGCAACATGTCGCCCGACGCTGGCACGGGCGCGGAACTCTACACAGTGATCGGTCAGGCGCCGCGCCAGCTCGATCGCAACATCGCGGTGGTAGGCCGTATCGTCGAGGGGATGACCGCGCTCACCAGCCTGCCGCGCGGCAGTGGTGAACTGGGTTTCTACACCGACGCCGAGCGCAAGCTGCCGATCATCTCGGTGCGGCTGGCAAGCGATCTGCCCGAAACGGAGCGCCCTAGCTTCCAGGTGATGGATACCGGTTCGGCCAGTTTTGCCGACTATCTGCGGCTGCGCGCCAACCGGAAGGATGATTTCTACGACCGGCCTGCCGGGGGCGTTGATCTGTGCAACGCGCCGGTGCCGGTGCGTCCCGCGCCCTAAATAGGCAGATCACGGAGCCGATAGCCGCGCCAGTCGCGGATGCGGCGGATGGCGAAGCTGGTGCGGATCGCCGACACGCCAGGCAGGCGGGCGAGGCAGTCGCGATGGACCGCGTCGAAGCCCTTGAGGTCGGCGGCGGCGACCCGCAGCAGATAGTCGGCCTGGCCCGCCATCAGATGGCATTCCAATATTTCCGGGAAGCCCGCGACCGCGCTCTCGAACCGTTCCATCGCCTCGCGGCTCTGGCTGGTCAGCGAAATTTCGACAAAGGCCTGGAGCGTCAGGCCCAGCGCCGCCGGATCGAGCCGGGCGGCATAGCCCTCGATCATGCCGGCATCCTCCAGCGCGCGGATGCGGCGATGGCAGGCGGAGGAGGAGAGGCCGATCTGCTCGCCCAGCTCGTTCATCGACCGGCGGGAATCGCTTTGCAGCGCCTCCAGCAACGCGATGTCGAACCGATCCATGCAATGTCATCCCGATGAAATAAGATTTCGCAATATATCGTCCTGCATGCGGGCGATCGCAAGCGCAAATCAGGGAACAATCGCCACCCGCTTGGCGATATGATGAGGCCACAACCGGCGGGGCTGCGTTGTCCTTTCAGGATGGGCCATCCCGCTGCAAAATGGAGAGCGTCTCATGATCGTCGGCACCGTCAAGGAAATCAAGAATCACGAATATCGCGTCGGCCTGACCCCCGAGAGCGTCCATGAACTGACGGCCCATGGCCATGCGGTTCTGGTCGAGACCGGCGCGGGTGAGGGCATCGGCGCGCATGACGCGCTCTATGAGCGGGCCGGCGCCACCATCATCGCGACGGCCGCCGAAGTGTTCGCGCGCGCCGAGATGATCGTCAAGGTGAAGGAGCCCCAGGCCGTCGAGCGCGCGATGCTGCGCCCCGGCCAGATCCTCTACACCTATCTCCACCTCGCGCCCGATCCGGAGCAGACCCGCGACCTGATCGCCTCGGGTGCGACCTGCATCGCCTATGAAACCGTGACCGATGCGAGCGGCGGCCTGCCGCTGCTGAAGCCCATGAGCCAGGTGGCCGGCCGCATGTCGATCCAGGCCGGTGCCACAGCCCTTGAAAAGGCGCATGGCGGCCGCGGCGTGCTGCTGGGCGGCGTGCCGGGCGTGCTGCCGGCCAAGGTCGTCGTGATCGGCGGCGGCGTCGTCGGCTTCAACGCGGCGCAGATGGCGGCCGGTCTTGGCGCCGACGTCACCATTCTCGACCGCAATCCCGAAGTGCTCGAAAAGCTGGGCATGTATTTCGAGGCGCGCGCCAAGACCCGTTTCTCGAACCGCGCGAACCTGGCCGAATGCGTGGCCGAGGCGGATCTGGTGATCGGTGCGGTGCTGATTCCGGGCGCCGCTGCGCCCAAGCTGGTCAGCGCCGACATGCTCAAGACCATGAAGAAGGGCGCAGTGCTGGTCGACGTCGCGATCGACCAGGGCGGCTGCTTCGAAACCAGCCATGCCACGACCCATGCCGACCCGACCTACATCATCGACGGCATCGTCCATTATTGCGTCGCCAACATGCCCGGTGCGGTCGCCCGCACCAGCACCTATGCACTCAATAACGTGACCCTGCCGCATGCGCTGCGCATCGCCGAACTGGGCTGGAAGGACGCGCTGCGCCGCGATCCGCACCTGCTCGCGGGCCTCAATGTCTGGGACGGCAAGGTCACCTACAAGGCCGTCGCCGACGATCTCGGCCTGCCCTACACCCCGGCGGAAGACGCGATCGCCTGATCGCGCCGCCCCCTGTTTCCCGGCGTCCCCGACAGGCGCCGGGCAAAAGGACGCCAGCCCTCCCTTGCGGGGCTGGCGTCCTTTTATTTTGCGCCGTTTTTCGTCTGGCGCGACGTCGCGTCGCCGGGCTTTGTTTCCCGATTGTCAAATAAACGCCATGGATTCTCTTGCGGGTTCCAAGATCTCGTTCGTCTAGTCGGGCAGGGGGACATGACCACATGCCCCCCATGCATCCTGGTTCCGCCGAAGAGAGGCATGGTTTAACATCATGGTCGATTTCCCCACATTCGCCGCCTTGATCCAAAAAGGCGATCGCTCCATCATGCGCGCCGGTCGCGCACTGCAGAAAGGGGCGTGCTGATGTCCGGTGATATCATGACCTGGCTCGTGCCGCTGGTTGCCATGCTGGCCGCCGGCCTGCTCGCCGGCTTTGCCGCCGGCATCTTCGGCATCGGCGGCGGCTTCGTCGTCGTGCCGGCGCTGCTGGTGGTGCTGCCGCTGCTGGGCGGGACGAAGGACGGCATCGCCCATGTCGCGATCGGCACGTCGGCGGCGACGATCATCCTGACCTCCATCCGATCGCTGCTGGCGCATTCCAAGCGCGGCGCGGTGGAGTTCGACGTCCTCAAGACATGGGCGCCCTGGATCATATTGGGCTGCGGCGCGGGTGTCGTGCTGGCGGGCCATGTCGATGGCCGCACGCTCAAGATGATCTTCGGCGCAGGCGTCATCCTGATGTCGCTCAACTTCCTGATCCCGGTGCTGAACGGCAAGGTGATCAGCGACCAGATGCCGTCGGGGCTGGCGCGCATCGGCATTGCAGGCGGGCTAGGCACCTTTTCCTCGCTGCTGGGCATCGGCGGCGGCACCATTGCCATCATGACGATGACGCTGTGCGGCCGCACCATTCACCGCGCCATCGCCACCGCATCGGGCATCGGCACGCTGATCGCCATCCCGACCACCATCGGCTTTGCCATCATCGGCTTTCGCGAAGGCGGCCTGCCCTGGGGTTCGCTGGGCTATATCAACATCCCCGCGACGATAGCGATCGCATCGATGTCGATGCTGACCGCGCCGCTGGGCGTGGCCGCCGCCCACAGCCTGCCCGCCGGGCCGCTGAAGAAGATTTTCGGCGTCTATCTGCTGATCATCGGTGCGCTGATGCTGCGCGCGGGGCTCAAGATCTGATAATGATCTGATAATCCGGCTGTTTGAGAAAGCCGGTACCAGCCCGCTCCCCCGCCCAACCGCCCGACAGGATGACACTGGATCGGGCGGTTGGGCGGGGGAGCGGGCTGGTGCCGTAACCAAAAATCGCTCTTTCGCGATTTTTCAAACAGGCTCTTAACGGCCGCCAGTGACCGCCTTAACAGGCTTTGTCACTGGCAGCCGTTCGCGCTATCTGACAGGCGGTGAAGATGGCGCAAACCGACCCGATTTCCGTGCTGCTGGTGGAAGATGACCCGGCGGCCCGCGCCAATATCGCCGAAATCCTCGTCCGCGCCGGCATGGTCGTCGACCTGGCCGAGGATGGCGCGGAAGGGCTCAAGCGCGCCGCATCGGGCCGCTATCATGTCATCATCCTCGATCGCACCCTGCCGCATCTTTCGGGCATCGACGTGGTGACGCGCATGCGCGTCGCCGGGATCGAGGCGCCGGTGCTGATGCTGTCCGCGCTCGGCCGCAGCGAGCATCGGGTCGAGGGGCTGGAAAGCGGCGTCGATGACTATATGGCCAAGCCCTTCGAACCGGACGAACTGATCGCCCGCGTGCGCGCTTTGTGGCGCCGGGCCGGGCGGTTGCAGCAGGATTCGGTGCTGCTGTTCGGCGATCTGGAATGCCATGTGAAGGCGCGCACCGCCCATCGCGGCGGCCGCCATGTGCCGCTGTCGCCCAAGGAATTTGCGCTGTTCCGCTACCTCATGGAACATGCCGGCGAAGTGGTCACGCGCGAGATGCTGCTGCGCCATGTGTGGAAACTCAGCTTCGATCCCCAGACCAATGTCGTCGACGTCAATGTCGGCCGCCTGCGCCGCAAGCTGGAGGAAGGGTTCGACAGCGCCGTCCTGGAGACGGTCTGGGGCACCGGCTATCGGCTGATCGCCGCCCATGGCTAGGTTCGGCCTGCTGCGCTCGGTCTTCGGCCGGGTCACGCTGTCGGCCCTGCTGGTCAGCCTGGCATCCACGCTGGTGCTGTTCCTGGTGGTCGAACGGATCGTCGAGACCGACGGGCGCGTGATGCTGGGGCGAGAGGTCGATACCGATCTGGCGGGCCTGGCCGACATCTATGTCAGCAGTGGCGAGGCGGAACTGAGGGCGCGCATCGCCGATCGACTGGCGATGGAGCGCGGCGATAGCGAAAAGGCCTATTATCTGCTCGCCGATGCGGCCGGGCGCCGGGTGGCGGGCAATATCGATCACTGGCCCGCCCTGGCGTCCGAAGTATCCGAAGCCCGGCTGATCCGCCTGCCCGGCGGCGACCGCATGTTCGCGCGGGCGACGCTGCTTGGTCCCGACACCCGGCTGATCGTCGGGCGCAGCAACATTCGGGCGCGGGCGCTGCAGACCCGGCTCGCCATCGCCTTTGCCATTGCCGGCGCCATCGTCGCCCTGCTCAGCCTTGCCGCCGGCCATTTCGCGGCGCGCCGCCTGCGGCGTCGGGTCGAACGGATCAACCATGTCTTCGACGCGGTGCGCGCCGGCGATATCGGTGCGCGCGCACGCGCCACCGGGGCGAGCGACGAACTGGCCGAACTGGCGGCGAACACCAATGCGATGCTGGATCAGGTGCAGCGGCTGATGGAGGCCCAGCGCTCCGTGTCGGATCAGACCGCGCACGAGATCCGCACCCCGCTGATGCATCTCGACACGCGTATCCTGAAAGCGATGGAACGGACCGGGGATGAGGGGCTGTTGCGGACCCTGGGCCGGTCGCGCGACGAGATTCGCAGTGTCGTGCGGCTGCTCGATTCCCTGCTCGACATTGCCGGCACCCAGGCATTGCGCGGCGATCGCCGGGGCCTTGCCGATGTCGACCTCAGCGAGATCGCCGACAATCTGGCGGACCTTTATGGCGCCAGTGCAGAGGATCTGGGCATCGCCTTCAACGCGATGGTGGCGCCGGGCATATCCTTCCGCGCCGATCCGATGCAGATCACCCGGCTCTTGTCCAACCTGCTCGACAATGCGTTCAAATATGTGCCGCGCGGCGGCAGCGTGCTGCTCAGCCTGGCGCCGGGGCCGCTGATCATCGTGCAGGATAATGGCCGGGGCATACCGGCCGATGCGCGCGAACTGGTCTTCGACCGCTATGTCCGGCTCGATCCGTCGCCCGGCAGCGGCCATGGTCTGGGGCTGGCGCTGGCCCGTGCGATTGCCGAACGCCATGGCCTGACCATCCATGTCGAGGATGCCGCGCCCGGCGCCCGCTTCGTCGTGCAGCCGGAGATGGCGGATGATTAGGCTCTTCCTGCCCCTGCTGATGCTGGGCGTCGGCCCGGTCGCGGTGGTCGAGGAGCCGATGCCGACCGATGCGCTGATGCGCACCCTGGCGGAGGGGGATCTGGCGCAGGCGAGGGGTGATCAAGCCGCACTCGCGGCGGCGGCCGACACTCTCAAGCTGCTCGGCGCGCGCCCGGCGGAGGGGCAGGATGACCTGTCCTCCCTCTGGTCGCAGCAGGCGCAGGCCGGCGGTGCCGTCCATGCCGGGCCGGTCTATCGCGGCCGCGCGCTCGGCCCCGCCTATCGCCGTGGGTCTCTGGCGGCGGGCGGGCGGGTGACGCTGCGCCAGTTGTTCCTTGCCGGCCAGCGCGCGCAGATTTCGGTGGCACGCGCCACCGGCATCGCCGCATCCCTGTCGGTCCGGGTGCGCAATGCCGATGGCGGCACGCTGTGCGCCAAGCCGGTGGCCGCGCCGCAGGCCGATTGCGCCTGGCTGCCGCTGTTCACCGAACGCTATGCGATCGAGATAGAGAATGGCGGCAGCGCGCCGGCGACCTTCTATCTGGTGATCCGCTGATCTGATCCCAATCATCTGAAAACAGGGCGGAAAAGCCCGACATTCGGCCCTTTTGGGCGCTGCGGCCCACCGCCGCCGGGCCTCGCTTCGTCCATTCTGCACATCCGTTCAGGCGCAAAATGCCGGTCCCGGTGCGTTATTGCCGCAGGTTCGATGAGGAAAGAGGAGAAACGTCATGAACCGTTCGATGCTTCTGACCGCCATCGCCATGGTCGGCATGACCCCGATCGCCGCCATGGCCCAGCCCCAGGCGCGTGGCCCGGCTCCGGGGGAAGGCCCGGTGAGCTATGAGGAACAACTGGCGTCGGTCGAGGACCAGCTTGTCTATGAAGCGCCGATCGCCGGCGTGGAGAACAACTACTGGTTCAATTACCAGACCGACCTGGCCGAGGCGCGCAAGGAACTGACCAAGGATCTGCGCCATTCCAGCGATGCGGAGGATAATCGCGACGCCTGGGAGGAATATCGCACCGAACTGGCCGATGCGCGCGGCGATTATGCCAAGGAAATGGCCGAGAAGGGCTATCCGGTCGGCGAAGTCCGGGTGCTGGGCAGCAGCGGCCGCTGATCCGCGCGCGCTGACCCAAATAAAAAGGGCTGGTCCGGTCATCCGGGCCAGCCCTTTCGCGTTACTGCGTATAGGCCTTGGTCAGGCGGTAGAGGAAGGCGCGGCCGTCGAGCAGCGACTTGACCCGGATGCGCTCATTGAGGCCATGGACCCCCTGGCCATCGGGATCGGCGAACATGCCCGACACGCCATAGGTGGGGATGCCCGCCGCATTGGTGAAGCGCCCGTCGGTCGCCCCGGTGGCGAGCCGCGGGATCACCGGCACGCCCGGCCACATCGCCTTGGTCAGCGCCTCGATCGGCGCCATGATCTGCGGCGTCAGCTGCGGCGCCGACGATTTGGGCTGCGGCGGATCGGCTAGCGTCACCTTGACCTTCTCGTCGCCGCCCACCTGCGCCAGCTTGGCACGCACCGCCTCGACATCCTCGCCCGGAATGATGCGGCAATTGACGTTGGCCGTCACCGACTGGGGCTGGGCATTGGGGGCATGGCCGCCATTGATCAGCGTCGGAATGCAGGTGGTGCGCAGGGTCGCGTTCCAGCTCGGATTGGCGGCCGAGATCGCGGCATAGTCCGCCTCGGTCGCCTTGCCCGCGCCGACCGCCGCCATCGGCTGCGACAGCTTGGGATAGAGCGGCGCCGACGCGCCGAAATAGGCCTTGGCCGCCGGGGTCAGGTTCACCGGGAAGTCATAGGCATTCACATTGGCCAGCGCCTGCGCCATCCAGCCGATCGCATTGAAATGCGGTTCCTGGCGCGAACTATGGCCGCCCGGCGCGGTCGCGGTGAAGGTGAAGTCCTGATAGACCTTCTCGCCCGCCTGCACGCCATGGCTGACCGGCTTGCCATTCTCGTCCAGTGACCCGCCGCCGCCTTCGTTGAGCGCCCATCCGGCCGCCATCGCATCGGGCTTGTGCTTCAGCAGATATTCGACGCCGTTCAGCGCCTTCTCCGTCTCCTCGCCACAGGTCAGCGCCATCTTGATCGTGCGCTTGGGCTTGTAGCCTTCCTGCTTGAAGCGGATCATGGCGTCGGCGAAGCTCGCCGCCATCGCCTTGTCGTCCGACGTGCCCCGGCCATAGAAATAGCCGCCTTCCTCGATCAGGGTGAAGGGATCGCGGGTCCAGTCGGCGCGCTTGGCCGCGACCACGTCGATATGGGCGAGCAGCAGCAGCGCGGGCAGCTTGGCGTTCGAACCGCGCAGCACGGCGGTCAGATTGCCTTCCTTGGGATGGGCCGGATCGACCACGACAGCGATGTCGCCATCGGCATAGCCCGCCGCCTTCAGTCGCGCCGCAATCTGTTCGGCGGCGAGCGTGCAGCTGCCATTGGGCCAGCTCGAATCGGTCTCCACCAGTTCCTTGTAGAGGGTGCGGAAGGCGGCTTCGCCGGCGCGGGCCTGCGTATCGGCCGCGGTGGCGGCGTGCAGGGGGCTGAGGCTGGCGGCCAGCAGCGCGGCGGCGGGCAAGGCGGCAACTAAGCGACGGGATGGCATGGGGCGATGTCCTTGTTCTGATTGTGCGACGCTTGGAAATGCGTCTCCCTGGCCCGGCTGGGCGGCGCGACTGTGCAGAAAGCCGGGGGCGGCGGCAAGGGGATGATTGATGCCCGCTGGCCCGGCTGGGTTGTGCATATCATGCACAATGACTGTGCCTTGGGCTCATATTGTTTCGCCACATGGACAGGCGCATAGAGGGCTTGCCTGAAGCTCCAGCAATGCGCGCCCGATCCGGCGTGGCGGGCCGACGCGTCCGGCTTTCATTCTCCCGACCGGCGTCGCCGCCCTGCCTGGCCCCGCCCGATGATGCTGGATGTGCCGCGTGACGCCTGCCTTGCCTCAAGCGCGCTGGATGGCCGATCGCTACGGCGGCCATGACGCGCTGTTCACGCTCAAGGCCTTTCTCGCGGCGATGCTGGCTTATTATATCGCGCTGCGGATCGGGCTGGACCGGCCCTATTGGGCGATCATCACCGCCTATATCGTCGCCCAGCCGCTCGCCGGCGCAGTGTCGTCCAAGGCGATGTTCCGCCTGCTCGGCACCGTCATCGGCGCGGGTGTGGCGATCCTGCTGGTGCCATTGCTCGGCAATGCCCCCGAACTTCTCTCGCTCGCACTGGCGCTGTGGCTTGGCCTCTGCACCTTCGTCGCGCTGCTCGACCGGACGCCGCGCGCCTACACCTTCCTGCTGGCGGGCTATACCGCCGGGATCGTCGCCTTCCCGGCGGTCGAGGCGCAGGCGACGATCTTCACCGCCGCCAGCCTGCGGGCCCAGGAAATCGGCATCGGCATCGCCTCGGCCACGCTGGTCCACAGCCTCGTCTTCCCGCGCACCGTGTCGGCTCGCCTCCAGGCGCGGATCGATGCGATCATGATCGACGCCGAACGCTGGTCGCGCGATTCCCTGCGGGTCGATCATGGCGATGCGGTCGTGACGCGCGACCGCCGGCAATTGGCGACCGACATCCACGAACTGCACCAGCTTGCCACCCATTTGCCGTTCGAAAGCAGCGCGCTGCGGCTGAAGGCCGGGGTGCTGCGCGCGCTGGAGACGCAGCTTTGCCTGCTGCTGCCGCTGGCCAGCGCGGTCGAGGATCGCTGTCGCCAGTTGCAGCGGGCCGATGCCTTGCCGCCGGCAGTCCATGCCCTGCTGGACGATGTCGTCGCCTGGCTGGGCGCGCCGGACGGGGAGGGCGGGGCGGCCGAAGCACTGCGCGCCCGCGCCCGCGCCTGTGAACCTGATTGCCGCTTGCCCTTCGCCTGGCACGCGGCATTGCAGCTCAGCATGCTCGACCGGCTGGCCGAACTGGTCGCCGTCCATGCCGTCTGCCGCGAGTTGCAGGCGGCGATGGGCGCCGATCGCATCCCCCTGTCACCGCCCGCGCGGGAAGCGATCCGCAACGCCCGCCGCCGCGTCCTGCACCGCGATTATGGCCTGGCGCTGCGCGGCGCGCTGGCGACCAGCCTCACCGTGCTGATCGGCTGCCTGCTCTGGATATTGTCGGCCTGGCCGGCCGGGGCAGGGGCGGTCGTCATCGCCAGCATCATCTGCGCCCTGTTCAGCAATATGGATGATCCCGCGCCCGCCGCCTGGAAAGTGTGGCAGGGTACCTGCTGCGCGGTGCTGGTGGCCGCGCCCTATGCCTTTGCCATCCTGCCGCGCGTGTCCGACTTCCCGGTGCTGGTCGCGGTGCTGGCGCCGGCCTTCCTGCTGGTCGGCGCGATGATGGTGCGGCGGCGGCTGGCGGCGATGGCGATCGGCATGATCCTCTCGCTGCCCGGCCTGATGGGCCTCGATGGCTATTATACCGGGCAGTTCGACAGTTTCGCCAATGCCGCCATTGCCCAGATGCTGGGCGCGTTGCTCGCGGTCTGGGCGCTCAAGATGGTCCGCACCGTGGGCGCCGAACAGTCCGCGCTGCGCCTGCTCCGGGCGGGTTGGCGCGATCTTGCCCTGCGCACCGATCCGCGCCAGCAGCCCGACACGGTCAAATGGATCAACACCATGCTCGACCGTATCGGCCTGTTGACCCCGCGCCTTGCCGAGCTGGGCAGCGACACCACCGCGCCCTTGCTCGATATCCTGCGCGACACGCGCGTGGGCATGTCGCTCGACGATCTCCACCGCTTCCGGGTGCGCGCCCATGCCCGCGACGACCGGCTGCTCGACGTCGTGCTGGGGCGCGTGCGCCAGCATTTCGATCGGCTTGGCGCCAGGGGGCAGGGCGATCCCGATCCTGCGCTGGTGCGGGCCATCGACACGGCGCTCGCCACCATCGGCCGGAACGGCGCGGTCGATGATCGGCGGCTGGCGCTGCTGGCGCTCACCAGCCTGCGCCGCAACATCGCGCCCGATATTCCGCTCAGTCCGCGTCGGGATCGCGAAAATTCAGCCGCCGCGTGACGGTATAGTCCAGCACGCCGACCAGCAGATAGCTGATCCACTGCTTGATCAGCGACAGGCCGGTGCGGCTGGCGCGATAGGTCTCCAGCGAAATCTGCCGGCTCTCGCCGGTCTGCCGGGTGATGAAGCCACGCATCGCCTCGGCAAAGCCGGCATCCTCCACCCGCAGCATCAGCTCCAGGTTGAGGAACAGGCTGCGCATGTCGAAATTGGCCGATCCGATATAGACCGCATCGTCGATCACGATCAGCTTCATGTGCAGCTTGCAGGGCTGATATTCATATATCTCGACCCCGCGTCGCAGCAGCGGGCCATAGAGCAGCCGTGCCGCCGCGATCGTCGCGCCATTGTCCGACAGGGCCGGCAGGATCAGGCGCGCGCCCTTGCGCCGGGCGGCGCGGGCGATCCGCTTCATCATGCCCCGGCCGGGCGAGAAATAGGCTTCGACCATGTCCAGCCGCTGCGCCCGGTCCATGTCATGCTTCACCACCTGCGCCCAGGGGCTCAGCCGCCGGGTCGGCCCGCCGATCAGCCAGCGGAAAGGATCGGCCGGATCATGATGCAGCGATGGGTGCCAGTGCCGCACCATCGCGCGCAGCGTGCGGAACCTTTGTCCCTTGCTCGTGACCCAGCGCCATAGCTGGCCATACCAGCGCGCCATCGCCTCGGCCTGCGGCCCTTCCAGCAGCAGCCCCAGGTCGCGCCAGCAATCGTCGGCGGGGATGCCGAAATAGCCATCCTCGACATTGAAGCCGCCGATCATCAGCCTTTTGTCGTCGGCCAGGGCGATCTTCTGATGGTTGCGGATCAGGTAGCGGGTCGACCGGCGCGTCCCGAACCGGGCGAAATGGCCACCCGCCGCGATCAGCGGGGCGAACAGGCTGTCGGGCGTATTGGCCGATCCGAAGCCGTCGATCATCAGCGTCACCGCCACGCCGCGTGCCCGCGCCGCCACCAGCCGCTCGCAGATCAACCGGCCGCTGCCATCGTCGGCGAAGATATAATAATAGAGTTTCAGGCTCGTGCGCGCGCCGTCGATCAGTCTGACCAGCGCATCGCGCAGCGCCGCGCCTTCTTCGATGACGGTCAGTCGGTTGCCGTTCAGCGTGACGCTGATCGGGCTGGTCGGGGCTTCCTGTTGTCGCGACGCCATGGCCCCTTCATGCGCCGCTTTGCCGCGGCGCGCCATGGCTTTATGGGCTTTTCATTGACTCGACAGGCCGCCACTGCTAGGCGCCAAGTTCAAGATTCCCTATTGATTTTTCAGGAGGCCCGATTGGCCCGCGTCACCGTCGAAGATTGCGTCGACAAGGTTACCAACCGTTTCGATCTCGTCCTGCTCGCCGCCCAGCGCGCGCGTGAAATTTCCGGTGGCGCCGAGCTGACGCTTGAGCGTGACCGCGACAAGAATCCGGTCGTCGCCCTGCGCGAAATCGCCGAGGAAACCATTCTGCCCGCCGACCTGCATGATTCGGTCGTTGCGTCGCTGCAGAAGGTCCAGATTGACGACGACGATACGCCCGATGAAATCGGTTCGATCGCCCAGTCTGCGGAGGCCCTGCGCCTGACCGCTGCGGCGCCGCCGCGCAACCAGAATATCGGCGGCGATTACGACGGCTGATTTTCCACTTTCCGGTTTGGAGAGGGAAGGGGTCCGGCCCGCGCAAGCGGGACCGGGCCTCAATGATTCTGGGCACCGGATTCCGGGGCGTTATTTCCAGGCCGTCGCCAGCATCGCGTCGAGCATGTCGGCATAGGACCAGCCATCGGCCCGCGCGGCAATCGCCGACAGGCAATCCTGGTCCGCGCGGCCCGGCCGGCCCGCACCGGTCATGTTCGGCTTCATGTTGAGGTCGAACAGCTTGAACTGGCCGCTGGCATCGGCGCGGCAGTCGATGCGGATCACCGCGCGCGATTCCACCAGCCCCGCTGCCTTCACACAGGCTTCCAGCATCGCCAGCACCGGGGCTTCTTCCATCCGCTCCGGGCCGATCGCGACGCTGTTCTGCGTCACCGCGACATCGCCATTATAGGGGGCGACACCGTCCTTCTGGTCGAAGCGCAGCACCGGGCGCAGCGCGAAATGGCGGTCGCCCTTCTTACCTGACGGGCGCGGCGCGGCCGGCGGCAGGACGGTGATGGTCATTTCCTCGCCGTCCAGAAATTCCTCGACCATCAGCAGCGTGCCGAACTTGCCTTCGTCGATCAGGCTGCGGGCCGCGGCGTTCAGCGCATCACCATCGCGCACCAGCGTCACGCCCTGGCTGCCCCGACCGCGCACGGGCTTCACGATCAGCGGGAAGGGGATGGCCAGATCGGCCAGAAGCTGCCCGACATCGGCCAGCGCATGCACGCCTTCGCTCGGCCGATCAGCCAGCAAAAAGCCGCGCGCCACCGGCAAGCCGGCCTGTTCCAGCATCCGGTTGGTGGCGAACTTGTCGTCATATTTCTGCGTGGCGACCGGGGTCTGGCCGACGATGGCGACCTGGCCCATCACGGCCTCGATCGGATGCCCCTCGAACAGCACGCTATTGGCCCAGATCGTGTCGGCGCCTGCCGCGATCGCGGCTGCTATCCCGTCGGCCGTGTCGGGGAACACCCATTGCATCGCCTGCGCCGGATCGGGCGCGGGCACCGGCGTCACCACCGTGCGGCCCAGGCCCTTCAATGCAAAGCCGATATCCGCCCCGCCATCGGAATAGCCGCCGGGCTTGGCATCCTTGCGCAGCCCGTCGATCACCGGCGGCGGCAGCGCCTGATAGAGCAGGGCGACCGCGGGCCCGCTCATGCCACCACCTCCGGCAGGCGCCAGTCGATCGCGCCGCGCCCCTTGGCCTCCAGAAAATCATTGGCCTGCGAGAAATGGCGGCAGCCCAGAAAGCCGTTATGCGCCGACAGTGGCGAAGGATGGGCGGCCTTCAGCACCAGATGGCGTCCGGAATCGACGAAGCCGGCCTTGCGCTGGGCATAGGCCCCCCACAGCAGGAACACGACCGGCTCCTCCTTCTGCGCCACCAGCCGGACGATCGCGTCGGTGAATGTCTCCCATCCCTTGCCCTGGTGCGACGCGGCCCGGCCCATCTCGACCGTCAGCACGCTGTTGAGCAGCAGCACGCCCTGCCGCGCCCAATGCTCCAGAAAGCCGTGGCGCGCGCGCGGCAGGCCGAGGTCGCTTTCCAGCTCCTTGTAGATATTGACCAGCGAGGGCGGCGTCCGCACGCCGGGCTGGACCGAAAAGCACAGGCCATGCGCCTGGCCCTCGCCATGATAGGGGTCTTGCCCCAGCACCACCACCTTCACCTGGTCCAGCGGGGTCAGGTCCAGTGCCCGGAAATATTCATTCCCCTTGGGGAAGATGCGCTTGCCGGCCGCCTTTTCCGCTTCGATGAACTGTTTCAGGCCCTGCATATGGGGGCTGGCGAACTGGTCGCGCAGCGGCGCGCGCCAGCTTTCGTGCAGCTTGATGGTGTCGTTCATGGCCGGCGTGATGAACCCCCGGCATGCCTGCGTCAACTGCGGGAAAAGCCGATCAAATATCTTGCCACCCGACCCATGATGGGCGACAGACGGGCCATGCCGTCTCTCCGTCAAATTGGCGCCAGCTGCGCCGCCCTTGGCCTGTTCTTTGCGCCTTTGCCGAGCGCCGATGCCTTCGGTCCGCCGCCCCGGCCACAGGTGCTGCTGACGGCGGAGGCGCATCTTCTGGCCGAATTTGACCGCTTCGCCGCTTTGTCGGACGGCACGGTCGGCGTCGCGGTGCAGGATCTGCAGACCGGCGAGATCCAGTCGCGCAATGGCGATACGCTCTTCCCCATGGCCAGCGCCTACAAGGTCGCGGTCGCGGGCCGCATCCTCTCGCTGGTCGATGCCGGCAGCCTGAAGCTCGACGACCGGCTCGCGCTCGATCCCGCGCTGGCGAGCGAAGGCGGCATCGCCTGGATGTTCTCGCGCCCCGGCGCGACCCTGCCGGTCAGCCAGCTGCTCGACCTGATGCTGACGCGCAGCGACAATAATGCGACCGACGTGCTGGTCGCCCGCGCCGGCGGGCCGAAGGCGGTCAGCGATTTCGTCGCCGGCCTTGGCATCCATGGCCTGCGCGTCGATAGCGATACCGCGCATCTCCTCTACCGCGCCATGGGCATCAATCCCCAGTCCGGCACCTTCCAGCAGAATGCTGGTGCCGCCCGCCGCGCCGATCCGATGATCCAGCGGCGTGACGTGCGCGATCTGCCGAACATGGACTTCATGCTCGATCCGCGCGACACGGCGACGCCGCTGGCGATGAACCAGCTGCTGGTCGCCTATGAATCGGGCAAGGCATTGAAGCCGGAAAGCACGCAACTGCTCTTCACCATCATGGGCCATTGCCAGACCGGTAAACTGCGCCTGTCGGGCATGTTGCCGCCCGGCACCCCGGTCGCGCACAAGACCGGGTCGCTCAATGGCGTCGGCAATGATGTCGGCATCATCGGCCTGCCCGATGGCCGCCGCTTCGCCATCACCGTCTTCGTGATGAAGGACAGCCGTGGCCATGTCTCGCGCGACCAGATCATGGCCCAGGCCGCCCGTGCGGCCTATGATTATTTCCTCTTTGCGCCCAAGCGGCGCGTGGCGCTTAACAAGTTGAACGTCCACGTATAAAAGATGGGGCATAACAGAGAGGATGCCCCTTATGACCCAGATCACCCGGTTCCGGGACTTCTGGCCCTATTATCTGCAGGAACATGCCCGGCCCGCGACGCGCGCCATGCATTATGCCGGGACCAGCCTGGTGGTCGGCATCGCGGCCACGGCGGCCATTACGGGTCGATGGTGGCTGGCCGCTGCGCTGCCGGTCGCCGGCTATGGCTTCGCCTGGGTCAGCCATATGCTGATCGAGCGCAATCGTCCCGCCACCTTCCGCTATCCGCTCTGGTCGCTGCGCGCCGATTTCGTGATGCTCCAGCGTTTCCTGACCGGCCATATGCGCCGCGATCTGGCCCGTGCCGGCATCCGCTCCGACGGCACGGTCGATCCGCAGCGTCGCATTCGCGGCTGAGAGTCCGTTTGAGAAGGCCGGTTCCAGCCCGCTCCCCCGCCCAGGATTTCAGGCAGGATGATACTGGATCGAGTGGTTGGGCGTGGGAACAGCTTCTAGCCATCGCAAGCGCTTGATTCCCGCCGCCGCTCTGTCACAAGAGGGGCGCGATGGGGCTCACCGCGACATTCTCCCTGCCGACCGACCGGTCGGCGCTGGCCGCCCGCTGGCAGGCGCTGGAGGCACGCAGCGATGCGTCCTTCTTCCTGCGCTGGACCTGGGTGGGGGCCTGGCTCGACAGCTATGGCGTGCGTCCCGAACTGCTCGCCGTCACCGATGAAAGCGGACAGGATGTCGCGCTGGCGCTGGTCGGCCATGCGATGCGCCCGCGCCTGCTGGGGCGGGTGGCGACGCTCAGCCTCAACCAGTCGGGCGATCCGGCGGTGGATCGGCCCTATGTCGAATATAATGGTCTGCTCGCCGCGCGCGGGCAGGAGGCGGCGGCCGTCGCTGCCGCGATCGACGCCATCGCCCGGCGCCGTGACTGGCGTGTGTTGCGGCTGAGCGGCATCTCCCCGGATTCGCCGCTGCTTGGCCTGCCGGCCCGGCGCAAACTGCGGGTCGATTCCTCGCCCGTCTACCAGGTCGATCTCGACGCCGTGCGCGCCGCCGACGGCGATTATCTCGCGCTGCTCAGCAGCAATACGCGCAGCCAGATCCGCCGCGCGATGAAGGATCATGGCGGGCCGCTGCCCGATGTCACGGTCGGCACGCTGGATGACATCGCCCCCTGGCTGGACGAGATGGCCGCGCTCAACATGGGGCGCCATGCCGACAATGCCTGGGACGATCAGGGCTTTCGCCAGTTCGTCGCCACCATCGCGGCGCGCGGACTGCCCTCGGGCGCGGTCGAACTGCTGCGCTTTGCCGATGCCGGCGGCCCGGTCGGCCTGCTGGTCAATTTCGTGCAGGACGGGCAGGCGATGAACTATCAGTCCGCCTTCGCCCAGCCGCGCACCGCCAAGGACAAGCCGGGCCTGCTCTGTCACGCCGCTGCCGTCGGCCATTATGCCACGCGGGGCCTCAGCCTCTATTCGCTGCTCGCGGGCAAGGATCGCTACAAACAGAGCCTCTCGACCCGCGAAGAGGCGCTGGAGTGGTGGCATGTCGAGCGTTTCAGCCCCCGGCTGGAGGCCGAGGCACTGGCGCGCAGGATCCTTAAACGCCCAGCTTCCGCATGACGCGATAGACGAAGCGGCGAATGCCCTGTTGCTCGGGGCGTTCGCTCACCGCGCCGGTCGGCAAGCCACGCTTGCGCAGCAGGGCGTTGAAACTGTGCAATTCGCCCTCCGCCACGCTGCGGTCGGACCGCCAGGTGATCGACAGGCTGATCGACACGGCCGGGCCATTTTCCACGAAATGCGGCGCCTTGACCGGCACATGCACGGCCTCGCCGGGTTCAAGCGGAAAGGGGGTGCCGCGCGCCTTGAACCCGTCCTGCCAGATCAGGTTGCGATGACCGCCATTGTGAAATTCCTCGCTCTTTTGCGCCGGCACCAGTTCCTCGTCGCGCGCCGGGAACACGGTCATCACCTTGGTCCCCATGATCTGCAGCAGGATATTATGCTCCGGGTCCATGTGGAATGGGGTGACGCTGCCGGGGGAGGTCAGGAAGATGAACGCCTCGCGGTGCAGCATCGGCCCGGTGCTGCGCGCGACGATCGACTCCAGCTCCGCCAGCGCCGCGTCCAGCAACGCGCCATAGGCCGGGTCGCGCTCGACATTCTTGAGCACCGCCCAGCTGCCATTGCTCTCGATCGTGCGGATCGTCTCGCCCAGGCTCAGCCCGTTGGATGGCGTATCCTCCGGCCGCACGCCCAACGGCAGCTTGCCCAGATTATATTCGACCGCGCTCGCCGGCATCCGCTCGGCGAGCGTCGCCAGCGCATCCAGTGTCAGCAATTCATGCCCGACCAGTTGATGCGTCAGCTTGGTCGGCTGGTCGGGATAGGCGGCGGCGAAGGCGGCGCGGGCGCTGTCCGAAAAATGCGGCGCGTCGGTGGCCGGCGCCATCGGGCTATGCACGGTCATTCCTGTCCTTTCATGCGGCTGGCGATCCGTTCGACCCCGCCGGCCAATGCAAAGGCCGCTGCCCGGCGCAGGCGCGTCGCGCCCTTGCCCTGCAGGGCGATACGATATTGGACGATGCTGCGGCGCTCGGCCCACAGGCTGTCGATCATCGGATGATCGGCGGCGGCGCAGCTGTCCATCCAGCCGATCGCCGGATCATCCTGCACCGCGTGCAGATTGGCGATCTCGATCAGCACGCCGGGCGAAAAGCGGCCCATCTCCTCGTCAAAGGCGATCTTGAAGGAAAAGGCGCCGTCGCCATGGCGGAAATTGACCAGCATCGCGATCGCCCGGCCATCCAGGTCGATGCGCAGGAAATGCAGCCGTCCCGCCGCAAAGGCTGCGGCGCAGGCGGCGCGGAAGAAGGCGATGTCATCGGGCCTGCTCGCCAGTGCGCTGCCCTCGCGGCCCTTCCATCCGGACGCCTCCAGCGCCAGGAAGTCGCCACACCAGCGCGGCAGGTCGGCACCATCGTCCAGCAATCGCTGCTCGACCGTTCCCAGTTCCGCCAGTCGCTTCTGCAGGCGGCGGATTTCCTTGCGCTTCTTGGCGCGGACATGGGTTTCCCAATAGGCGTCGGCCGACAGGTCGGATCGCAGCATCGCCCGGTCATGGCGATGCACCTCGCGCCGGCCGCGCCCTTGTTCGACGCACAGTGCTTCCAGCGCGGCGGCATTGGCGCCGGCCGCGTCCAGCGCGCGCAGGTGCAGGAAATGCGGCGCCCATTCGGCCGCGTCCAGTTGCGCCAGCAGGCCGCGCCACGCCGCCATCTCCTGGCCCCGCCGGATCAGCGGCGCGCCGAAGAAACAATGGTCGTGCATCCAGTTGGCGACGCAGCCGATCGGCAAGCGGCCGTGGCGCGCCTGCACCGTCACCGGCAGCAGGCCGATCAGTTCGCCATCCGCCTGCGCCTCGATCACGCGCACGTCACCACTGCCGGCCAGATGGTCGATCGCCGCTGCCAGCAGGTCGGGCGCGTAGAAGGCATTGGGTTCGGCCGCCTCTGCGGCGAGAGTCGCCCAGCGCGCGCGCGGGGCCGTCAGCGGCAGGCTGTCGGATGCAAAGGGGGGAGATGGGTGCGCTGCCATGTCCATCGCCTCGCCTTAGCCGGGAAAGATTAGGGAATGCCTAAGTATTCCGCCGCATGGAAGCCTGTATCGAACGGCTTATGAGGGAAAGGGCTTTACATCGCGCGTCGGATTGTCTGTGAACCGCCATGGTTCTGGCGGCGACGCGCCTGTCGGCCCGATCAAGGAGGATGACGCTTTGACGATCCTGGTAACCGGCGCGGCCGGCTTCATCGGCATGGCGGTGGCCGACCGGCTGTTGGCCGACGGGCGCGCCGTGATCGGCATCGACAATCTCAACGACTATTATCAGGTCTCGCTCAAGCGCGACCGGATCGCGGCGCTCGAACAGCGCCATGGCAAGCTGTTCACCTTCGCCGAACTGGACTTTGCCGACATGCCCGCGCTTCAGGCGCTGCTCGCCGATCATCCGATCGAGGCGATCGTCCATCTCGGCGCCCAGGCCGGCGTGCGCTATTCGCTGATCAATCCCCATGCCTATGTCCGCTCCAACCTCGCCGGCCATGTGAACATGCTCGAACTGGCGCGGGAACGGCGGGTGCGCCACCTGGTCTATGCCTCTTCCTCGTCCGTCTATGGCGGCAACGAGAGCTTGCCCTTCCGGGTCGAGGATCGCACCGATCATCCGGTCTCTCTCTATGCCGCGACCAAGCGGGCGGACGAGCTGATGAGCGAGACCTATGCCCATCTGTTCCGCGTGCCGATGACGGGGCTGCGCTTCTTCACCGTCTATGGTCCCTGGGGGCGGCCCGACATGGCGATGTGGATCTTCACCCAGAAGATCCTCGCCGGTGAAGCGATCCCGGTCTTCAACCATGGCCGGATGCAGCGCGACTTCACCTATATCGACGACATCGTCGCCGGGGTGATCGGCTGTCTTGATTCCCCGCCGGGCGATGACGGCGCGCTCAAGGCGGGCGGCAGCCGGGCGCCGCACCGGCTTTACAATATCGGCAATAACCGGCCCGAGGAACTGATGCACCTGATCGCCGTGCTGGAGGAGGCTGTGGGGCGCAAGGCGCAACTGGACTTCCAGCCGATGCAGCCGGGCGACGTGCCGGCGACCTTCGCCGACATCAGTGCGATTGCCCAGGATATCGGCTTTGCGCCCACCACCGGGATCGAGTCGGGCGTGCCCCGATTCGTCAACTGGTATCGCGACTATCATCGACTGTGAGTGTTGCGACATATGTCGAGTTGTCGAAAAGTTCCTCGGCTTGTCGATGATTTAGCTCATTTCATCTTGTATTTCTGCCCCATTCCCCCTGCCTTCCGACTTCAGTGCCCCTTGCCGCACTTGCGAAATGGATTGCCATAAGTGCCTGAAACGGCGTAGACAGTTGCAGGGTGCTGATTGCAAAATCGGCCTGGGGTCGCGGAACAAGGGATGGACGCTGCGCTGGCAAGGCGCATCGACACCGCGGGCGTCAGCTGGAGCATGTCGGCGGCGATACGCGGAAAAAAGGGCAAGAAGCGTGTCGACAGTTTCGAAGATCGTTCCTTTCGGCTCGGGTGCGCATATTGTGGAGACGGCGTGCAGCAGTCTCGCCCTGGCAGCCAGGGGGCTCAATACACTCGAAGCCAAATTTTCCGACCGGGAATTTTCCGCCGCCTTCCTGCGGCTCGTCGGTATCATCATCAATGTCCGGGGACGCGTGATCGTCACCGGCATCGGCAAGAGCGGCATCGTCGCGCGCAAGATGACGGCGACGCTCACCTCCACCGGCACGCCCGCGCTGTTCCTGCATCCGGCCGATGCCGGCCATGGCGATCTGGGCATGGTGACGCCGGACGATGTCGTGCTGATGCTGTCTCACTCGGGTGAATCGACCGAACTCGGGCCGATCATCCATTATTGCAAGCGCTTCGGCGTCCCGCTGCTGGCGATGACGGCGCAGGCGCAGAGCACCGTGGCCGAGGCTGCCGATGTCTGCATGCTGATGCCGGCGGTGCGTGAAGCCTGCCCCAATATGCTGGCGCCCACCACTTCGACCACCTTGCAGATGGCCTTTGGTGACGCACTGGCGATGTCGCTGATGGAAATGCGCGGCTTTTCGGCCGATGATTTCTACAAATTCCACCCCAATGGCCGTCTCGGGGCGCAGCTCGTCAAGGTGCGCGAACTGATGTCGGCGGGCAGCGACGTGCCGCGGGTGTGCGAGGATTCCTCGCTGCTCGACGCCACGATCGAGATGACCCGTGCGCGCCTTGGCGGCACGGCCATCGTCGACCAGGGTGGCCAGTTGATCGGCGCCTTCACCGATGGCGATCTGCGCCGGGCCGTGACCGGCAAGCAGAATCTGACCGATGCGGTCGGCCGTTTCATGACCGTGACGCCGCAGTCGATCGGTCCCGACGAACTGGCGTCGGAAGCGCTGCGCATCATGCACGATCGCAACATCACCCTGCTGTTCGTGTGCGAGGATGGCGATCTGGTCGGCGCGCTTCACATGCACGACCTGCTGCACGCCGGGGTCGCCTGACCATATTGGTGGTCATTCCGGCGCGGGCGGGGTCGTCCCGCCTGCCGCGCAAGCCGCTGCGCCTTATTGCGGGGCGCAGCCTGCTGCATCGCACGATCGCCATGGCGCGCGCGGCGATCGGCGTGCGCGCCGGCGTCGCTCTGGTCGTCGCCACCGATGATGACGAGATTGCGGCCCATGCGCAGGCCGCCGGCTGTGACGCGGTGATGACCGACAGCGCGATCGCCACCGGCTCCGGCCGCGCGCTCGCTGCCGCCCGCGCGCAGGTCACGCAGCCCGACTTCGTCGTCAATCTCCAGGGGGATTCCCCCTTCCAGCCCAAGGGAGCGCTGGGCGCGGTGATCGAGGCGCTGGATGCCGGCGCGCAGGTCGCGACCCCGGTGATCGGGCTCGACTGGGCCGCGCTCGATGCGCTGCGCGAGCATAAGCAACGCTCGCCCTTCAGCGGCACCACCTGCGCGCGCGGTGCGGATGGCCGGGCGCTCTGGTTCTCCAAGACGATCATGCCCGCCATCCGCGATGAGGACAGGCTGCGTGCCGCCGGCCCCATATCCCCCGTCTGGCGCCATGTCGGCCTTTATGGCTATGCCTATGATGCGCTCGCCCGGTTCGAGGCATCCCCGCCCACGGCGCTCGAAAATCTGGAAGGGCTGGAGCAGTTGCGGCTGCTGGAACTGGGCATCGATATCATGACCGTCCCGGTCGATCCGCCCGTCTTCGACAGCAGCGGCATCGATACCGAGGCCGACATCCAGCGGGTCGAGGCGCTGATCGCCGCCCATGGAGACCCGACGCCGGCCCTGTCATGAGCCGGCGCATCTTCGTCATCCGCCACGGCAACACCTTCGCCTCCAGCGCCGATGCGCGTCGGGTCGGGGCCGGCACCGACATTCCGCTGGTCGACAGCGGCATGGCCCAGGCCCAGCGTCTCGCCAGCTATTTCGCGGCCCAGTCGCTCGGCACCGTGCGTCTCTACAGCGGCCCGTTGCAGCGCGCGCGCCAGACCGCCGCATCGATCGCGGCCGCGCTCGACCATCCGGTCGACGCCATCCTGCCCTGGCTGGACGAGATTGACCATGGCCCGGACGAGGGGCAGCCCGAGGCGACCGTCGTAGCGCGTCTTGGCGAAGCGGCTATCGCCGCCTGGGACCGGGACGGCATCGTGCCCGATGGCTGGACCGTCGACGCTCCCGCGCGCATCGCTGCCTGGCGCACCTGGTTCGCCGCAGAAGGGGAGGGGACGGAATTGCTGGTCACCAGCAACGGCGCCGCCCGCTTCGCCCTGCTGGCGCTGGGCCTTGCCCATGGCCAGCTCAAGCTGCGCACCGGGGCCTTTGGCGAACTGGTCGTCGATGCGCCGGGCCAGGTGCGGCTGTTGCGCTGGGACGAGCGCCCCTAGGGATTATTCCCGGCAGATCTCCGCAAAGCCCGCGATTGGCCGCCGCTCTCGATCGGGTCATTCTGTCCCCGCGCACAATGTTCGAAAGGGGAAGGCGCTTGGCCATGCAGACGGGATATCATCGCAAGATCGCCTGCCTCGCGGCCCTAGTCGCCATGGCGCCGCTGCCGGCGATCGCGCAGGATGCGGGCTCGCCGGCAGCGCCTGCCATCACCTCCGGCCCACCGCCGGCGGGCGGCAGCGACCAGGATCTGGCGCTGCAATTGTCCAACCCGGTCGCCTCCCTGATCAGCGTGCCGTTCCAGGAAAATCTCGACTTCGGCGCGGGGGATGATGGCATCAAGTCGACGCTCAACATCCAGCCGGTGGTGCCGATCAGCGTCGGCAAGGACTGGAACATGATCGTGCGCACCATCGTGCCGGTCGTCGCGCAGAATAGCTATCAGGGACCGGGCACGGATGCCTTCGGCCTTGGCGATATCACCCAGAGCTTCTTCTTCTCGCCCAAGGCAAACAAGGGCATCATCTGGGGCGTGGGGCCCGCCATCCTCTATCCCTCGGCAACCGATCGCTATCTGGGCGGGGACAAATGGGGCGCCGGCCCGACCGTCGTGCTGCTCAAGCAGATGGGGCAGAACACGGTCGGTTTCCTCGGCAACCATATCTGGTCGATCGCCGGCAAGGATGACCGTTCCGACGTCAGCGCCAGCTTCATGCAGCCCTTCTTCAGCCACACCACGTCCCACGCCACCACCTATGGCATCAATGCCGAAGCGGCCTATGACTGGAAGGGCAAGGACTGGCTGGTGCCGGTCAATCTCACCGTCACGCAACTGACCAAGGTCGGCGACCAGGCGGTGCAGGTGGGCCTTGGCGGCAAATATTATGCCGTCTCGCCCGACGGCGGCCCCGAATGGGGCATCCGCATGATCTTCACCCTGCTGTTCCCGAAGAAATAACGGATTTCGCAGCCACGCAGCCAAAGGCCGGCGTCCCTGGAGCGGAGCAAGCAACATCCGGGGCCATGGGGCGACTGTCCCGGATATGGGGGGGCACCGACGCGATGCCGGCTAAATGGCCAGGAGGGTGGGAAGTAGACATTCCTCCCCGGCACGGGGAGGGGGACCGCTCGCGTAGCGAGTGGTGGAGGGGCACAGGCCGGATAGCGCAGCGCCAAGAGGCACCTGCCCCTCCGTCAGCGCTTCGCGTCTGTTCAATGGAGACCCGTGTCTCCATTGAACTCCCCGTTCCGGGGAGGAATGTCCACTTCTGGGTGGGAAGCGGAAGGTCGGGTTTCAGTGCCGTTGATTGCTATTTCCGACATTGACGATGGCGACCGGTAGCTTCACCCTCGCCCGATGTTTCCAGAAAAGCCCACCGCCCGCGCGGATCTAAAACCCGGCACCCTCTACGCAATCGCTGGAGAGCGCGGCTGGATATACTATGGACAAACCACGTCTGAAAAGAGTGTGGGGTTCTTCCAGCGCAGAGATCGAGAGCCTGTTGATGCTGATAGTGTGCTCGCTGCACCAGTAATGTCCATCATCACAATTTCTTATCCTTCGATCACGCGCGCGTTGCGTGCTGGGCGATGGAAGAAGCTGGGGCGCTACCCTGTGGCAAATGGCCTCGTAGAGCCGCACCCTTCCGTGCGATGGTCAGCGGGCACGCTCGCCGTGTCTGTTTGGATTGGTAACGGACCCGCGTGGGAAACTCGTGTTGACGATCCGGCGATCCAAGAGATGGAGTTGATGGCAGTATGGGACGCTGAGCAGCACCTTCCGGCACGATTGACTGCTGACTTTGGCGAAGAGGAAGCCGAATGGCATGTTGGCGGCCCCATCCGTAGAGAGCGGCGGATTAAGGAGGAAAGGGCCGCGAGATGGCCCGATCAGCCTTGGAACCAACTGCCTCCGGACTGGGTGTCCACCAACGTCAGTTAGGCTCATTGTCTGCTTTCGATGTAGATGGATTCTGCAGGCAAGGTCCACAAATGGTCGTGAGCCGCCAAAGCCCGGCATCAATGACGGAAATCGATAGCCGTTAGACCGCCTGAAACGCGTCGCCCGGCCTCCTGAACCCCGGTCAGTTCTTGCGCTGCGGCACTGTGAAGGTGCCCGACACGCGGCCGCTGGGGCTGGTCGATGTGCCGGCGCCGCCGGTCGAGCGGCCGTCGACCGTGGTGCGGCCGCTGTTGAGGTCCATCACCAGCCGTCCGCCGGTCAGGCGATTTACGCCCTGGGTCAGCGAGACATTGCCGACCATGGTGATCAGCTTGGCATTGAGGTCATAGATGGCGACATTGCCGCGCGCGGTCTGGTCGGCCTTGGTGATGACGACATTGCCAGACGCGTCGATGCGCTGGATTTCCACGCCATTGCCGGTGTTGGCCGCGCCATTGGGCTGCTGCTTGTAGGCGACGGTCATGCGGGCGGCGTTCAGCGTCATGCCGGCCTGCGTCACCTCGACATTGCCCGATACCACCACCCGGTCGGCGCGGTCCTGCACCTCGATCCGGTCGGCGGTGAAGTTCACCGGCGCATTGCTGTCATGATTCTTGAACACCTGCGCATCGGCGCCGGCGTAGAGGAGGCCGGTCGCGCCCAGCGCAACGGTCGACAGCAGGATGAGGGTGCGTTTCATCACTTTTGCCCTTTGAGGCCATTTTGTTCGATGCGCAAGGTCGCCCGGCCGTTGAGCGTGACCGTGCGTGCATTCATGTCCGCTTCCAGATGGTCGCCGCTGAACGTGCCGATCGGGATGCGCCCGTCGACCCGGCCCGCGCTCTTCATCCGTCGCGTCTGCAAATCGATGCCCACGTCGCGGGTGACCAGGCGATATCCGCCGGCCGCCTCGAACTGGACCGGGCCGACGATCGCGACTCGCTCGGTCTCCATGTCGTAACGGCCCTTCTGCGCGTTCAGCACCGCCGGCCCTTCGGGCAGCAGGATGCGTGCGGCCATGTCGTTCAGGTCGACGATCGGCTCGCGCGAGCTTTTCTGCACGGCCGAACCGGCCCGCAGCGAGAAGGGCTGGCCCTTGCTGTCCTGTCCGCGATAGAGCGCCTCGGACACGCGCATCCGCTCCTTCGCCACCTCGACCTTGTTCTTGTCGAGCACGAAGCTGACCTTGTCGCCGCCGGTGAAGGGGGCCATGGCCAGCAGGGCGGTCAGCACGCCGACCGCCACCGGCAGATAATTTTTGAGCAGGCGCACCAGCTTGTCATGGCTGCCACCCGGCCGGGCCCAATGGCGGCGGACGTTGCGCTGTTGCTCGGCCTGGATGGACATGTCTGCCTGCCGCCCTGTCGCTTACATGTGCGAGAAGATGTCGTTCTCGGGCCAGCCCGCCAGGTCCAGCGCCGCGCGATGGGGCAGGAAGTCGAAACAGGCCTGGGCCAGTTCCATCCGCCCTTCGCGGGTCAGGCGCTTGTCCAGTTCGGTCTTCAGCTGGTGCAGGAAGCGCACGTCGGACGCGGCATAATCCTTCTGCGCGTCAGACAGGTTCGGGCCGCCCCAGTCGCTCGACTGCTGCTGCTTGCTGATGTCCTGGCCCAGCAGTTCGCGGACCAGTTCCTTCAGGCCGTGGCGGTCGGTATAGGTGCGCACCAGCTTCGACGCGATCTTGGTGCAATAGACGGGGGCTGCCACCACGCCCAGATAATGCTGGATCGCGGCGATATCGAATCGGCCAAAATGATAGATCTTGATCCGCTCGGGATCGGCCAGCACTGCCTTCAGGTTCGGCGCGGCATAGTCGCTGCCGGGGTTGAAGCGGACCAGATGCTCGTCGCCCTTGCCGTCGCTGATCTGGACGACGCACAGGCGATCGCGCGGGGTGATGAGCCCCATGGTTTCGGTATCGACGGCGATCGGGCCGGGGGCAAGGACGCCCTCGGGCAGATCTTCTTCATGGAAATGGACGGTCATGACTTTTCCCTCTATGGGGAAACGGGCCATATCGCAATCAAGGCTTTGGCAGATAGGGCCTGTAAATCGGCGCTGCGGGCGCTCTTTTTGCCCGATATGCGAAATCATTCGCGCTGCCCGGAAAACTTGATATAGTGATTCCCAAACCGCGACTTTGCGGTGGATTGTGCATGTCATTCGCCCGACATGTTTGTCCAATGTGTCTTGGGGCGAAGCGAAAGTGACTAACAGGGCATGAGTTTTGACAGAGGGCGCCGCGGCGGGCGCGGCAAGGACAAGCGCGACGGTTTCGGCGACGACAATTTCTACGACCAGGGCAGCGGCGGCGGCTTCGGCGGCGGCGGCTTTGGTGACCGCGGCGGCTTCGGTGGCGGCTTCGGCGGTGGTGATCGTGGTCGTGGTGGCTTCGGCGGTGGTGATCGCGGTGGCTTCGGCGGCGGCGGCGGTGGTTTCGGCGGCGGTGGCCGCGGTGGCTTCGGCGGCGGCGGTGGCGGCTTTGGTGGCGGCGGCGGCGGTGGTCGCGGCATGCCGGCCCAGGTCGTTGGCGAAGGCAAGGGTGTCGTCAAGTTCTTCAACGGCCAGAAGGGTTTCGGCTTCATCGTTCGTGACGATGGCGGCGAAGACGTGTTCGTTCACATCAGCGCGGTCGAGCAGGCCGGCCTGACCGGTCTGGCCGAAGGTCAGCCGCTCGGCTTCACCCTGGTGGATCGTGGTGGCAAGGTGTCGGCGACCGATCTGGTCATCGACGGCGAACCGCTCCCCGTGACCGATCGTGCGCCGCCGCGTGAACCGCGCGAACCCCGCGCCGGTGGTTTCGGTGGTGCAGAGCGTGGCCCGCAGCGTCAGCTGACCGGCGAACGCGCCAGCGGTACGGTCAAGTTCTTCAACGCCATGAAGGGCTTCGGCTTCATCCAGCGTGATGATGGCCAGCCGGACGCTTTCGTCCACATCAGCGCTGTCGAACGCGCCGGCATGGGCGCCCTGAACGAGGGCGACCGTCTGGACTTCGAACTGGAAGTCGATCGTCGCGGCAAGTACGCGGCCGTCAATCTCCAGTCCAAGGCCGACTGATCGGCCGTCGCCCGTTCGCCGTACGGGCGACGTGACAGGAATATCGAAGGGGGTCGCCTGCCCGGCGGCCCCTTTTTCGTTTCTGCCGTTCATCTCGATCAGTCGACAGGTCGCCATATATCGTCAAAGCGATGCGCCTGAATGTGGCACAGAAAACGTGAATATCTGCCAAAATATCCGATGATATTCGGATCAAAAATGCCGTAAATTCGGCGCTTATGGACAATTGATCAACATGTTGATCTATATATTTTTCTGATGATCATTTGCTAGATCGATCAATTCGGCGAATTTGCCTGACCATTAGCCTCGGACCATAATCGTCCCGAATGGAATGAGCCTTGCGGCATTGTCGACAAGGCCTGAACCAATGGGAGGATGATATGAAGCAGGCCCTGATCGGCCGTCTGCTGGCCACAGTTGCTGCCGGCCCGGCCCTGATGCTCGCAACCGCACAGGCGCAGGATACCGCCACCGCACCCGTACCCCAGGCTGACGCCGGGGCAGGGGAGATCATCGTCACCGCCCGCAAGCGTGACGAGCGGCTGATCGACGTGCCGGTTGCCGTCTCGGCGCTCTCGACCGACCAGATCGAACGCTATGCCACCACCAGCTTCCAGGCGATCAGCCAGCAGGTGCCGCAACTGGTCATCGCCGAATCGCAGAATCAGGTCGGTGGCTCGATCAACCTGCGCGGCATCGGCGCCGGCATCTCCAACCCCTCGACCGAAACCGCCGTGACCCTGAATTTCGACGGCGTGCCGATCAGCTATGGCAATGCCATCCGCCTTGGCCAGATCGACCTTGGCCGGGTCGAGGTGCTGAAGGGGCCGCAGGCGCTCTTCTATGGCAAGAATAGTCCGGGCGGCATCGTCTCGCTCATCTCCCAGGATCCGGGCAAGGATTTCGAGGCGAAGCTGCGCACCGGCTATGAATTCATGGCCGACCAGCGCTTTGTCGAGGCCAGCGCCTCGGTGCCGCTGACCGATGGCCTCGCCGCCCGCGTCGTCGGCTATTATTCCAAGGAGGATGGCTGGTTCCGCAATGTCGCCGAACCGATCGCCGGGATCACGCCGGGGCGCGGCGCCGACAGCCTCAATTCCGAAGATGTCTTCGTCCGCGGCACGCTCGCCTATGATGCGGGCGGATCGACCCGGATCAAGGCGAAGGTCAATTATGGCCAGCGCGAACGGGACGGCGTCGGCCCCACCGGCCTCAGCCAGATCATCTACTGCCCCGCCGGCGTCAGTCGCTATGGCTCGACCGACTGCACGCTCAACCGCAATTTCTACGACGCCATCCTCGCGCCGGCGACCGCCGCCAGCGATCCCAGCTATGGCGATGGCGTGCCCTTCATGAAGTCGAAGCAGTTCCTCGCCTCGCTCAGCATCGACCAGGATCTGGGCGACGCCTATACCCTGTCCTCGGTCACCGGCTATTACCGCCTGCGCGAACGTTCGGTCGACAGCTTCACCTTCTCCAACAATCCCTATTTCGGGGCGTCGAACGACATCACCGCCAAGGGCTTCAGCCAGGAACTGCGCCTCGCGTCCGACTATGACGGGCCATTGAACTTCCTCGTCGGCGGTTTCTTCCAGGACGCCCATTTCCTCACGCGTCAGGCCTTCACCACCAATTTCGGCACGCCCTTCGTGGTCGGATCGACCTATTATGACGTCCATACCAAGGCGACCTCGGTCTTCGGCCAGCTGCGCTACAAGATCGCGGACCCGCTCGAACTGGCCGTCGGCGGCCGCTATAGCTGGGAAGACAAGTCGCTGACCGGCACCTCGCTCGGCAGCCCGATCCAGATTCTCGGCCCCAAGCAGAATTATACCGATTTCTCGCCCGACGTGACGCTCACCTGGCGCCCGGACAGCGATCGCACCGTCTATGCTGCCTATCGCGAGGGCTTCACCTCGGGCGGCTTCAACACCGTGCCGACGCGGCTGCGCACCGATGCCGACCAGAGCCGCGCCGCGATCGACCTCTCCTATGACCAGATGACCGCGAAGGGCGGCGAGATCGGCACGAAGGGCTATGTCGCCGATCGCCAGATCCTCTACGATCTGGTCGGCTATTATTATAAATATAGCGGGCTTCAGCTCTCGCGCTACGACAATGCCTCCTTCACCCAGCTGACCCAGAATGCGGGCGGGGCGGAGATCAAAGGCGCGGAACTCAGCCTCACCATCCGGCCGCGCACGCTCGCGGGCCTGACGTTCAACACGGCGATCGCCTACAATAACGCCCGCTACACCGATTTCATCGGCGGCTGCTATGCGGGCCAGTCGATCGCGCAGGGCTGCAATCTCAATCCGCTCAACCCCAATCTGCCGCAATCGACCTGGGGCACGGCCGCCAATCCCTATCAGAATCAGGACCAGACCGGCCAACGCCTGTTCCGTGCGCCCGAAATCGCGATCACCGGCGGCTTCACCTATGACCATAGTTTCGCCGACCGGCTCGGCGGATCGCTGTCGGTCGATTTCAATTACAGCAGCGCCTATGTCACCCAGACGGAGGGCAACCCCAGGACGCTGCAGGATGATTATGTCCAGCTCAACGCCGCCCTGTCGATAAATGGCGGCGCGGGCAAGCCCTGGGAATTGTCGCTGATCGGCCGCAACCTCACCAACAAGCTGATCATCGTCGGCGGATCGGTGGTGGGCGCGAGCGCGGCCGGCACCGGCACCAACGCCGTGCGCGAAGGCGACATATTGGGTTCGCTCGGCGCCCCGCGCGCGGTGATGCTGCAACTGACGGTGAAGAGCGGCCTGCTGGGCGGCCGCTGATCATCCCTATGCAAATACTATGAAAACGGGCCGGAGGCCGGCTGGAATTTGACCGACGGGGGCCATTAAGTCCCTTGTCCCATGACCCACCGACCTCCTCCTGCCGCCTCTGCCGATGCCGGGCGACGCAGCGATCGGCCACGGCTCACCGGACGCCTGTCGATCCGGCCGCGCGCCGCCCCGGCTCCTCCGGCATGGCAACGGAGCCGGGCATCATGACCCGGCGCGATCTCGCCTGGCGCGGCCTGGGCCTGCTGCTCGTCGGCGCGGCGGCGGGCAGTTCGCTGCTGCATCGCGCCCTGACCCTGGACGGCCCGGCATCGGCGCCGCTCGAAATGGCGCTGGCCCTTGCCAGCTTCAGCTTCGCCAGCCTCGGCATATTGCTGCTCTGCCAGGGCGTGCGCCTGCGCGATGGCTGGCGCCGCGACCTCGAACGGCGCCAGGCGCAGCGCGATGGCTATCGCGATCCCCTGATCCTGACCGAAGATCGCGCCCCGCTCGCGGCTTTTCTGGCCGCCCGCGCCCGGCGCGACTGAACCCCTTCCCATATTCCCAAAGGACAAATTTGTGAGCGAACGCGACCTGCATTTCGTGATCCCGACCTATCGCCTGCGCGACGTCGGCGCGACCGTCGAGGCTTATGACGAGAATTTCGCCCGTAGCGGCCAGACCGCGCCGATCATCGTCTTCGATGATTCCTCGGTCGCCAATCATGACAAATATTTCGGCGCGCTGGAGGCGACAAAGACGGTCAACGACCTCTGGTATGTCGGCCCCGCCGAAAAGGAGCAGTTCGTCTCCTACATCTGCAAGCGGCTGCGCGACCGCAAGCTCGACGTGCTGGTCCGCAACCTCTTCCGCCCCAGCTATGGCGGCAATCGCAACTTCACCCTGATGTATACGCTGGGCGACCTGATGGTCAGCGCCGACGACGACATGCGCCCCTATGCCCTGATCGAGGACAGCCCGGAAACGCTGGGCGAACGGGAAATCAGCCGGGGCAAGACCATCCCGCGCGGCGCCAATGGCCATTGCCGCAAATCCTACGACATTCTCCAGTCCTTCCGCGACATATTGGGCAAGACGGTGGCCGACGCGCCGGCCAATTACGACCAGGGTGAACTGGTGATCGACAGTGCCATGGACCTGGAATCCAACAATTCGTTCGGCTTCGCGCGGGAAAACAGCCTGACCTTGCAGGAAGGGCGCTTGCCCCGCTCGGCGGTGGTGAAGATGGCGCAGACCTTCCGCACCGGCACCAACGACATCGACGCGGTCGATTTCGTCGACATGTTCCTCGACGATCCGGACGAGGTCGATGCCGAACGGCTCAACGATACCTATGTGCTGGTCAATTTCCGCCCCTGCCTCACCAATCTCAACTGGCGAATGGATTGCGGCGTCGCGGGCTATGACAATCGCACCGGCCTGCCGCCCTTCTTCCCGACGCGCTTGCGGTTCGAGGATTATATTTATCGCCTCTGGATTCAGCAGTCGAACATGGTCTCGGCCCATGTCGATTCCGCCCAGACCCACATCAAGAACAGCTATATGCGCAATCCGCTGGCGTCGGAGGTGTTCAACGAGGCGATCTGCGGCCTGCTCAAGCGCAAGATCCGCACCAGCCTCAAGCGCACCGACGAATGGTCGATCGCCTTCGACTATGACGGCGCGGTCAGCCTGCAGGACAGCGAGGAGATATTGGACAGCGCCCGCGCCTTGCATGACCGGGTGCTCAAGAGCATGGCCGACGCGCGCACGACCGAGCGGCGCGACGCGCTCGGCCATTTTGCCGCCGGCCTGTCACGCACCTTCTATGATTTCGAGCCGGATTTCTTCCAGCAGAATGTCAGCCGCATGGTCGATGACGAGGTCGGACTGATCCGCTCCTCGCTCGAAATCTGGCCGACCCTGCTGGAGATCGTCTATTTCAAGCGCCATTGCCGCAATCTGCCGATGCGCCGCGTGAAGAACCGCTCCGCCCGATCGCCCCAACCCAGACCCGTAGCTGCCTGAGGGGTGGCGGCAGGCGCTCCGTTTCCGCCCCCTTCATCCCGGCGACGGCCGGAGCCCCTCTCAGTGACGGGGGCGGGGCGGAGCGCCTATCATACCCGCCGGAACGGGAAGGGGCTGGCGGTCCGCTCATAGCTGTGCAGGTCCAGCGCGCGCGTCACCGGCGGCAGCGCCCGGTCCGGGCAGTCGCGCCGCTCGCAAAGATGGCAGGTCGGCCCCACCGTCACCGCATCGTCGCGCTCGGTATCGATGCCATCGGCATGGATGATCCGCCCGGCATGTTTCGCCTCGCAGCCCAGTGCAATCACCTGCCGCCCGCGCGCGCCATCGGCGCGGGGCAGGGCGATCGCCAGCGTGAGGAAGCGCCGCTCGTCCAGCGTCTCGATCAGCTGCGGCAGCACGATGTCGGGCGCGTCGGCCGCATGCACGTCCCAGCGTGGGCAGGTGCCGCCATAGCGGGCAAAGGGATAGGCCTCGCCATCGAAGCGCTTAGACACGATCCCCGCCCGGTCGATCCGCACCATGAAGAAGGGGATGCCGCGCGCGCCAGTGCGGTTGAGGCTGGTGAGCCGGTGCGCCAGCTGCTCTGTCGACACGCCGAAGCGCGCGCGCAGCAGGGGGAGGTCATGCCGGCTCGCCTCCGCCGCCTGGCGGAACCGGTCATAGGGCATGATGAGCGCCGCGGCGGCATAGTTGGTCAGCGCAATGACGGCGAGCCGCCGGCTGTCCTCGTCCGGCGACGCCGTGCGCGTCACCTGTGCCGCGATCAGGTCGGCCATCTCCTGTGCGCAGAGCTGATAGGCCATGGCGAATATTCGCCCCGATGCCGGCAGCCGCTCGCTCAGCATCAGCCGCCGCCGGTGCATGTCATAATGGCGCACTGTCCCGGCCAGCACATCGGCGCGCACCATCTGCACCGCCATGCCATGCCGCTCCTTCAGGCGCGCGCGCAGCCCGACCTGCAACAGCGCCGGATCTTCCTCCAGCTCCGCGGCGATCCCTTCGGCCGCGGCGTCGATTTCGGCGAAATGATTGCCGGCCTTGGCCACCGTCTCGCGCCACCAGTCGACGGGCGCGACCAGCGGGGCAGGGGCGGCGCCGCGCCCGCTCGCCTGCATCTGCTCGGGCAGGCGGCGCAGGTCGGCCAGCGCGCGATAGAAGCGGCCGATCGCCTCGCTGACGCCGGGATAATTTTCCGCGACTTCCAGCACTTCGTCGCGCGCGATGCCGATGTCGCGCACCAGCGCATCGGACAATATCTCGGCCAGGTCGCTCGCTGCGCCATCCTGGCTGCTGGCGGTGAAGTCGCGAATGTCGATGTCATAGGTATTGGCCAGCCGCAGCAGCATCTGCGCCGTTAGCGGCCGCTGGTTGCGCTCCAGATGGTTGAGATAGCTGGGCGACACGCCCAGTTCCTCGGCCATGCGCGTCTGGTTCAGCCCCAGTTCGCGGCGCAGCACGCGCAGCTTGGGGCCGAGATAGAGCTTCCGGTCGGTCACATCTGCCATAAGGTCATATTGTCACGATTTGACAATATGAACAAGTCGCGGCGTGACTTGCGGCCACTCATCGCCCTTCCGCTTTGCCCTCAACCTGTCAATATCGCTGTCATCAACCAGCACAGCCACAAGGCAGGAAGGACAGGAAGATGACGACCGATACGATGGAAGCGCCCCAGCCCGCCCGTTCGCGCGCGGTCTTCAGCCAGGAGGATTTCGGCCTGATCCGCACCGCCATCGCCCATTATCTCAAGGAAGTGCAGGACCAGCCGGAATCGGTCAAATACGCCAATCTCTACCACCGCCTCGGCCGCGTGGCGTAAACCCCGTCATTGCGAGGGCCGCAGGCCCGCGGCAATCCATGGATTGCTTCGCTGCGCTCGCAATGACGAAGGTGGAATAGGAAAAGGGCGCGGGATCACTCCCGCGCCCTTTTTCTTGTCTCGGCCTGTTCCGATCAGAACAAACGCGTCAGGCCATAGAACAGCGCACCGATCGCCGCCGCCGCCGGCAGGGTCACGACCCAGGCGACGATGATGCTCGATGCGACGTTCCATCGCACCGCCGACAGCCGGCGCGATGCGCCCACGCCGACGATGGCGCCGGTGATGGTGTGGGTGGTCGATACCGGCACGCCCAGATGGGTCGCCATGAACAGGGTGATCGCGCCGCCCGTTTCCGCGCAGAAGCCCTGCGCCGGGGTCAGGCGGGTGATCTTCGATCCCATGGTGTGGACGATCTTCCAGCCGCCCAGCAAGGTGCCCAGGCCCATCGCCGCCTGGCAGCTCAGCACCACCCACATCGGCACATGGAAACCGCCGGTCAGCAGCCCCTGCGAATAGAGCAGCACCGCGATGATGCCCATCGTCTTCTGCGCATCATTGCCGCCATGGCCGAGCGAATAAAGCGACGCAGAAACAAGCTGCAGCTTGCGGAACACCCGGTCCGCGCCCTGCGGCGTGAACTTGCGGAAGATCCAGCTGATCGCCAGCACCAGCATCAGCGCCAGGAACAGGCCGACGGCGGGCGAGATCACGATCGCTGCGCTGGTCTTGAACACGCCGCTCCACACGATCGCCGACAGGCCGGACTTGGCCGTGCCCGCGCCCAGCAGGCCGCCGACCAGCGCATGGCTGGACGAGGATGGGATGCCCAGGCCCCAGGTGATGAGGTTCCAGGCGATCGCCCCCATCAGTGCGCCGAAGATCACCGACGCATCGATGATGTCGGCGCTGACGATGCCCTTGCCCACCGTCTCGGCGACATGCAGGCCAAAGAAGAGGAAGGCGATGAAGTTGAAGAAGGCGGCCCAGGCGACCGCATATTGGGGTTTCAGGACCCGCGTCGACACGATGGTCGCGATCGAGTTGGCGGCGTCGTGCAGGCCGTTCAGGAAATCGAACAGCAGCGCAACGCCGATCAGCGCGATCAGCAGCGGGAAGGCGAGATGGGCTTCCATATCGGGTCAGGCCTGTCAGGCGTGGTCGATGACCAGGCCGGAAATCTCGTTGGCGACGTCCTCGAACCGGTCCGTCACCTTTTCCAGATGGCTGTAGATTTCGTTGCCGACGATGAAGTCCATCGGGTTGCCGGCGCGGGCTTGCTGATAGAGGGCCTTGAGGCCCGCCTCATGCAATATGTCGGCATGGCCTTCCAGCTTGACCAGCCGCTCGGTCAGTTCGTGCAGGCGCGCCGAATTGATGTTGAGCGAGCGCAGCAGCGGCATTGCCTCCGCCGTGATCCGCGCGCATTCGACGATCAGCGCGCTCATGTCCTGCATCTGCGGCGCGAAATCCTTGACCTCATAGAGCGCGATCGCCTTGGCGGTCTGGTTCATCTGGTCGATCGCGTCGTCCATCACGCCGATCAGGCCGGTGATGGCACTGCGGTCGAACGGGGTGACGAAGATGCGACGGACGTCCTGCAGCACCTCGCGGATGATGTCGTCCGCCTCATGCTCGCGGTCCGAAATCTCCTTGATATGCGCGTCCATGTCCGGGCCGCCCTTGAGCAGCTTGGCCAGGGCGTCGGCGCCGGCGACCAGGGTCGCGGCATGGTCTTCGAATTGCTCGAAGAAACGCCCCTGCTTGGGCATCAGCGCGTGAAACCAGCGCAGCATTCCAGTCCTTTCACTTTGCTTCTCGCGGATCGACAACAGCAACCGGAGGAACCAGCCCGGATCGGCGGGCGGTTCGCGGAAAGCCGCGATGATCGATTGCAGTTCGGGTTCGTCGACGGCCTTTGCGGCTTCGGCGACGGAAAACCAGCGCAGCTCGCGCTGCCCTTTTTCGGGCCATTGCGTCAGATGGCCGGTCACGGCAAGCGGAAAAACCTCGACATTCGCCTCGCGCGACTTGCCGCTGCGCTTGCGCTTGTCATAGCTGTATCGGCCGATCGGCGCGGGACAGGCGATGCCATGGATGCCCGCTTCCTCGAACGCCTCGACTTCCGCGGCGCGATGGCCGGCCAGCCCCTTGATGCGATTGCCCTTGGGAATCACCCAGCGCCCGGTGTCGCGCGATGTGATCAGCAGGATCTGCATCGACCCGTCGATCGGGTCGCTGGTATAGGGGAGAGCGGCAATCTGGCGCATTATCGGCGGCTTACGGGCGACCTGCCCGAATCCTCATGCTCTGCCGCAGCGCGTTCCATCGGCGCTATGTAACGAAAATGTCATTTTTTGCAATCGCTCCCTTCGCCCAGAGGGGCAGGCGAAGGGAGCGACCGGCGCCCCGCTGGGCGAGGCCGGGAGGCGGATCAGATCGAGATGCGCGCCGTCAGGCGGATGTCCCGCCCGGCCAGCGGGGCGAAATCCTTCAGGAAGCTGGCATGGCGCCGCGCTTCCACGTCGAAGATATTGTTGGCCGACAGCATCAGCGTGGTGCGGTCATTGCCGGCCAGCGGCTTGAACGAGATCGACGCGTTGACCATGGTGAAGCCATCGGTCGGCGTCTCGAAATCGGTCACCCGATCCTGCTCGAACACATGTTCCAGCTCGGCGCGGGCGCTCAGTCGTGCGCCCTGCGCCTCGATCCCGCCCAGCAGGCGGAGCGGGGGAATGCGCGGCGCCGGGCCATTGCCCTTGATCGTGGCACGGACATAGTCGGCGACGCCGTCAATGTTGATCGCATAGCTGCCGACCTGCGCCAGCTTCACCGACGCTTCGGCTTCGAAGCCATAATAGCGGGCATCGGCCTGGGCATAGGCATAGCAGGGGAATTCCATCTCGGCCCCGCCATTGGCCGCCTGGCAGACGCTGTCGTCGACCACGCTTTCATAGATGAAGCCGCTGAACCAGTTGTGATAGGCGGCCAGGCTGAAGCTGTAGCCATTGCCCGATCCGCGCAGCGTGCCTTCCACGCCCCAGCTCTTTTCCTTGCCGAAATCGGGATTGCCCAGCTCGAACGCCTGGGTGCCGGCATGATTGCCGCGCGCGAACAGTTCCTCGGCCGACGGCGCGCGCTCGCTGCGCGACAGGTTCAGGCCCACGCGCCAGCCGGGCATGATCGTCTGGCTGATGCCCAGCGATCCGGACAGGGCGTTGAAGCTGCGCTGGCTGGCCTCGGCAAACAGGTCGGCATCCGGGTCCGACTGCAGCTTGGTATGTTCATAGCGCGCGCCCGCTTCCAGCCGCGTGTCGCCCAGGTCCAGCGACTGCAGCGTGAACAGGCCGAACTGGTCGGTCTGGTTCTTGGGCAGGAATTTCTCTTCGCCATCGGCCTGGAAACGGCGGGTCAAGAATTGCGCGCCCGATGCGCCCTGCCAGCCATTGCGGTCGGCCTGGACGAATTCCAGCCGGCTTTCCATCGACTGGTTCTTGAAGGTGGTGCCGACTTCGCCCGACGGTTCGATTTCCTGATGCTGGTAATCGGCCCAGCCCGCGCGCAGGCGGATGCTGTCGAGGAAGCCGCCATTGACCGCGACCTCGCCGCGCAGGTCGGCGCGGGTCTGCTTCATCGCCAGCGTCACATTCTCGTGGCTGTGGCCCTCTTCCTCATGATCGTGGTCATGATCGTGATCATGGTCATGCTCCTCGGCCACTTCCAGGCGCGACGGCACGCCATAGGTGTTCTCGCTGTGCGAGATCGACATGCCCAGATTGCCGCCATCGCCGATATAGGCAAAGCCGCCGGCCACTTCCCACACTTCCGCCGCGGTATTGGCCAGCTTGCCCTTCAGCCGCGCATTGTCCTGGATTTCCTCCTCGTCGGAGGCGGCGGCGATCTCGCGCATCGCCTTGGACAGGATATAGCCGCCGGTGCGCAGATTGTCGGTCTTGCTGTAGCTGCCATCGACATGGACGACGAAATTCTCGGTCAGCGGCACCTCGATCTCGCCCGAACCGCTGCGTTCGTTGGCGGCGCTGCCATAGGTACCGATCGCGTCGATATGGATCGCCTCGTCCGGCACGCGGCGCGGGATTCGGCTGTCGATCACATTGACCACGCCGCCGATCGCTGACGATCCATAGAGCAGGGCGGACGGGCCGCGCAGCACCTCGATCCGGTCGGCGGTCAGCGGGTTGATCGCGACCGCATGGTCGACCGAGGTATTGGACACGTCGAAGCTGCCAATGCCGTCGGTCAGGATGCGCACGCGCTCGCCCTGGAAGCCGCGCAGGATCGGGCGCGATGCGTTGGGGCCAAAGGATGTTGCCGACACGCCGGGCTGGCGCGCCAGCGTCTCGCCGATGGTCGGGCGCAGGCTGCGGGTCAATTCCTCGCCGGTGACGATCGAGGTGCCGGACAATATGTCGCCCTGGCTGCGGAGGATCAGGGCGGTGACGACGATGTCGCTGCGCGGGTCATGATAGCTGCCATCGGCCTGGGTGTCGGCGGGGGCTGCGGTCTGGGCGGCGGCGGGCCATGCCAGGCAAAGGGCCGTGAGGGCACAGCCGGCGCGCAGCGACGGGGAACGAAGCATCAGGCTTTTTATCCTTGCAGAATATGTGGGTCGGCTTCCGCGTATCGGTCATGATACATCATATCAATATACGATCGGCGAAATGATGGCCGTTTCTGCCGCATTCACCACCAACTGTTGCATTTTTGCACGGCATGGCGCGCAGCATATTACCCGCCGCCAAGACGGATCAGCCGCGCAATTCCGCCATCATTTGCCGGTCAGAGGAAGAGGAAATCCGCCAGCGCCTGCACGCCGGGGCGTGACAGCGATCGTTCGTTGACGGTCTGGCGCACCTCGATCGCGGGCAATGGCACGTCCAGCGCCAGCCGGCGAATGCCGCTCATCCGCCCCAGGTCGCGCGCCATCGGGCCGAACGCCGCAAAACAGCCCGCGCCTTCGCGCAGGGCGGTGATGATGTCGAACATATTGTCGGTTTCCAGCATCACCGGGCCCAGCCGGGCGCCGCCGCGCGCCAGCGCCGCGTCGATGATCGGGCGCAGCCCGTTGCGCGGATCGACCGCCAGTTGCGGGGTAATGGTCAGGTCGCCGCGCGACACGCTGCCCGCGCGCGCCAGCGGATGGTCGGCCCCGGCATAGAGATTGACCTGTTCCGACCAGCCATAGCGCGACGACAAGCCGGCCGGCTCCTCCAGTGCATAGAAATAGGCGATGTCGGCGCGCAGCGATTCGATCGCCCGCGCCGCCTCGACCGCCGACTGGACGCTCAGGTCCAGGGTGATGGCGATATCGTCATTGGCCGCCTCGAACGCGGTCAGTGCATCCTGGAAATGGCCGAACACCGGCGCCGGCGTCGCCAGGATGATGGCGCGATTGGCGGGCGGCGGCGTGGCCGGTAGCGACGGCAATTGCGCATCCGTATCCAGCAGCAATTCCGGCAGTGCAGGGGGCAGTGCAGGCGGCGGGGGCGGCGATGGATCAGGTTGCGGGGTAGGGGCGGGCGTGGCTTCCTCTGCCCAATCTTCGGCATCGTCCTGTGCCAGCAGGGTCATGGCCTGCGCCGTGCGCCGGCCCGCCGGGGTCAGCCGCGCCGCGCCGCGAATATCGTCGAACAGGCGATAGCCCAGCCGCATTTCCAGCGACGCCATGTCGCGCTCGATCACGGCGGATGAAACGCCCAGCGTCTGGGCGCAGCGCGACAGGCTGCCCGCGGCCACCATCTGCGCGAAAATGTCGAGTTGGCGCAGGGACGGGTTGGTCATGGCCGAGCGATAGAACAAAGAGGAGGCCGGGTTAAGAGGTGTTCTCACGCATTTACCATCAATGGGCTGTTGACGAGCCCCGGTGAATGATGGCAGGGCGCGTCACCTGACGGGCGGGTATAGCTCAATGGTAGAGCACTAGCCTTCCAAGCTTGTGATGCGGGTTCGATCCCCGCTACCCGCTCCAGTCCTCATCAAACCCCTGAAAATCAACGAAAACCTGCTCAAAAGCGGGTCACTTCGCGTGTCTGGGACACAGAGGTGGGTCACAATGACCCGTCTAAAATCGGCCTAATACTATCAAAACAAACGAAATATTCCTCGTCAGGGTGGGTCACAACAGTGGGTCACAAACGATGGCCGCGCGGACTTTCGTTACGAGGATCGACTTTCCAGTTTCGGGTGCGGGTTCCGGCTGATTTGCGGCAAGCGATGGGATGCAGTCATGTGAAGCGATCGCTGCGGACGGACAGTCCGTCACTGGCAGTGAGGCTTGGGCAGAGATTGGCGGTGGAGATCGATGCTATGTTCGAGGGGAAGCGCCGCGACGCTGGGCTGAAATATGAGGAGGGCCTACTCGCTTCGAATGATAATACCGGCTTCGTAGCGCGGACGGGGCAGTCATCCATTGCATCCGTCAGCAGTGAGCCTGCTATGCCATCACCGAGAGAAGAAGAGCGTCCTGCCGGGCCTACACTTTCTGCTATCTACCAGCGATATCTCGATGATCCCACGCGCCGAAGGTGCGCGCGAACGATGCTGGCCCATCAAACAACACGCAGGGTTGTCGAGGATGTCATCGGTGCCTCAACCCCGGTCACCGATATAACGCGCGAAACGTGTCGCGATTTGTTCGAAACCCTTCGTTGGTTGCCGGTCAACTTCAGCAAGATATACAGTGATCTATCCGCACGCGATGCCGCAGCACTGGGAAAATCTGACCGGCAGGTCAGGACAATCAACCCGACAAATCTAAATGCCTATATGGCGCGTTTTAGCAGCCTGCTGAACTGGGCAGTGGCGGAAGAATATATTGGCCGCAATCCGTCAAAAGGCTTGCAGCTTGCCGAAACGGTTCACCCTCAAGATCGGCGACGGCCATTTTCTCTCCAACAACTCCAACGGATTTTCGCAGCCCCGGTCTATACGGGATGCAAGGATCAGGAGGGCGGGTATGCTATGCCGGGGCCTGTTATTGCGACGGGTGCCAGATACTTCGTGGCGCTCATCGGAATGCTATCTGGCGCGAGACTAAATGAGGTCTGTCAGTTGGATGTGGCTGATATCAGGATCATTGATGGTATCGCGTGTTTCGTGATCACTGAAGATAGCTTGACTGGTGAGAGAGACAAATCACTCAAAAACAAGGCAAGTGCCCGGATCGTGCCAATCCATCCAATTTTGCTTCGGCTCAATTTCATGGATTTTGTTGAGCAGAAGCGAATAAGCGGCGCGCGGAAACTTTTTGATGATCTACCTCTCGGTGCAAAAGGATTTCGCTCAGTCGCATATTCTCGATGGTTTTCGCGATTTCTTGTCAGCGCGTCAGCGAATGCACCGCTGACATGCTTTCATTCGTTCCGGCATGGTTTCCGCGACGCGGCGAGAAATGCCCGCATTGAGCGAGACATCGTGCTGAGACTCGGGGGGTGGACTACTGGTGCAGGGGAGAGCGAGGCAGCAGATGCTTATGGCGCGGGCTACCATCCGAGAGTTCTTTACGATGCCATTGCGAAAATCGAATATCCCGGTCTGGATTTGTCCCATCTGATGCAGAAATGACGGGGTGCCGATGCGAACTGACCTGTTGTGCCTCTATCCCGGAATCAACAACGTAGCTAACACGTTGAGGAATCTCATTACGGGGGCAAGTGCAGATGAGCGAATCGGGTAGCGCTGAATTATGTAGTGATATCTATGATATACTCGAACGCTGCACCAACGACGAAATCGCGCCGATTGTAAATATGCTGGTTGCCTCGCCAGCGAGCGCCTTCAAGCTGACGCGTGCATTCGAACGCTATGCTCCGGACCACGGGAAATATGCCGATCAAATTGGTGACGAAGTGTATCGGCTTGCGTTGACGGCACTTGCTCGCAGCGATGGGCAACGGCCTACATACTCCGCAATGCTGGAGGGGGTTAGCAAGCAGATAGGGCTCTCGATTGACGTCGGGGATAACTCTAAAAATGAGGCGAATCTCCTCAACTGCTTTGCCAGCCAGCATATTCTGACTGTTCCAATCATTGACCGTCAGCGGATCGTTGAAGAAGCAGCAGCCGCAGCATCTCGTGCCGCCAGCGGCATACTCAGTTCCGACGCATGGCAGCCGTTCGCATCGGCACTGCTGCAATTGGGATATCTCCGCCGCAAGCTCGTGGATGAAGGGCGGATGTCGAGACACGAGCCAGATCGACTGGATTGTAATCTGGTATCCGCTGGCGATGGTTCCGACGCATTGGTCATTCACATGGGGGAAGGCGAACCCTTTCTGTCGATGGCCAATCTTCCGGCGGATGGTGCGGGATGGCTAGAGGTGAACCAAAACACAAAGGTGTCAGGTCTCTTGTATCCGATGCTGGAAGCCATCCAGCCCGTGATGGCAGGTGTGCAGATGTTGCGTAATGACACCTTGTGGAAAGAAGGAGCCAAAAATGCCACCGCATCAATTGTGCAGGCGGGGCAACAGGGCATTGTTAAAAGCTTGGGCCACGTGTCTGTCGCAAGTCTAGTTGGGCCGACCGCCGTTCTGGTTTTGGCTAGTGCCATGATAGAGCAGCAAAAGCTTGAACAGATCGAAAAGAGTCTGGCGGAAATTAAAACCTCTCTCAGCGACATATCGAAATTCCAAAAAGGCGAACGGCGCTCGATTCTGACTGGCTCGATTCGATATTTTCAGCAGATCGCTGAATCTGTGCTGACAGGTGAGTTGGCTGAGGAAGTTTTGCATTCGCTTGAACGACACGAAATCGATTTGATGCGTGTGCAGGATCATCTCAGTGAAGAGGTTCGCGACCAAATCGTTGCTCTTCGTGCGATCAAAAAGGAAGGATGGGGTAGCGGCAAATACGCCAAGGCTATCCAAGATCGACTCGTTTCGCTCGACAAGGCTTACGATGAACTGTTCCTGTGCATCCGGGCCCGTGCCTGCGCATATATGCTGTTGTGCGCATTTCCCGGTCGTGAAGCAGGTAAGCGGTCGCGATTGAATGATATCAAGGATGTTCTGGACGCATTCTCACCTTCTGGTGACGCCACCGCCGCGTTGGATCGAGATTTTCGTGAGAAAATTCAGGTGGTGTCGTCCCTCGAATTGAGAGGCCAGCTTCTCAGTCAAGAGAATATGCTGTTGAACCGGGCGATGCAGGGGCAAGACAATATTCTCGATGGGCTCAGCAGTGCGTCCCAGAAGGCCGCGACTGAAGCTACACCGCTGGCCCTGAACATCAAGTTGGAAGATGGACGCCCTGTTGCGTTCAGAGCGTTTGCCCCCACCCTCGATTGAGTTTGGAACCCGCACCCGAAACTGGAAAGTCGATCCTCGTAACGAAAGTCCGCGCGGCCATCGTTTGTGACCCACTGTTGTGACCCACCCTGACGAGGAATATTTCGTTTGTTTTGATGGTATTAGGCCGATTTTAGACGGGTCATTGTGACCCACCTCTGTGTCCCAGACACGCGAAGTGACCCGCTTTTGAGCAGGTTTTCGTTGATTTTCAGGGGTTTGATGAGGACTGGAGCGGGTAGCGGGGGTCTGTCGGGTGGCTTTTGCGGGCTTTGGTGAACCAGCGTCCAGCACCATCATTTCCCCGCCATCGTCCCCAGCTTCGCCGTCGATATGTTCGATGATACCGCCCACGCTCTCCCCCTGATCATGGGCAGGGGCATGGGTGGCCGACGTTGCCTCCGGCTGCTTCGAACGTGATGCCATATGCTGATCTCCATGATGTCGCTGACGGTCGCCCAGAGCATGGGCGGTAATGGTCGGCGATGACGATGTGGACGGACGATGTCGGGTCGACGATCGGGTGAGATGATCTCGACCCCATGCTGGTAATGACCGCCGACGGTGAAGGTGGGGTCCCGATTGGACGCCGATATCAGTGGCGAGTGACGCCTTCTGGAACATCATCATCGTCGTCGAGGAAGGCGGTCATGCCTTCGATGGCGACCGTCTGGGTGAAGGCTTCGAAGGCGGCTTCATCTGTGTCGAACAGATCGTCCCAGACCGTTGATGTCCCGATATTGTTGACCACTTCCAGCGCCCATTTTGGATCGTGTTCGAGCCGGTAGATCAGGACTCGGACGGTAATACCATCTCGGCTGACGGTGCGGGACAGCGGTGATTCGATGATGGTGGGATCGGTGTCGGCCATGGTGGATTCCTGCGATGAAGTCAGCGGTATGATATGTCAGGCGGCAAGCGCCCGATAGACCGATGCCCGACCGATCCCCATGGCCTTCGCGATCGCGGCGGCACCCATGCCACCGGCCTTGAGTTCCTTGATCTTCGACGGGTCGATGCTGGCAGGGCGACCACGATATTTCCCGGCGGCCTGCGCTTTGCGCACGCCCTCCATCTGGCGCTCATGCCGGATGTCCGCCTCGAAGCTGGCCACGGCGGCGAGCATGGCGAGCATCAGGCGTCCAGTGCTGGTGTCGGTGTCGACGCCGGGCTGGTTCAGACATTTGAAGCCCACGCCTTTCTGCGTCAGCACTTCAATGATCCGGTGAAGGTCACCGACGCTGCGGGCCAGACGATCAAGGCGGGTGACGATCAGGGTGTCGCCTTCACGGGCGAACGACATGGCCAGCGCCAGTTGCTCGCGATCGGTGGTCGAGCGGCCCGACACCTTTTCCGAGAAGACCTTTTCCGCCCCGGCAGCGGCCAGCGCCTCGTGCTGGATGTCGAGGCTCTGGGAGGTGGAACTCACGCGGGCATATCCGATGATCATGGGGCCTCCTGTCTCGTTCGAATCTAGAGTTGGGGTCTGAGGACGTTCTCAAAAACCAAACCGGGTCTATTGATAGGGAGATCGTCGGGGGTTGAGATATCCCATCAGATTTTACCCATCAGGGACAGATTCTCACTTCCGTGGAATCGGTTCAAGCACTTCATTTACTTCGATATTTCCAAGACCTGATGGTATGATGGGCTATGAGTTTATACCATCTCCGCGTCGGCGATCTTGTAATCCGTGAGACCAATACCGAGCGCGGAATGAAGCAGCATATCGGTGAGGTGCTCTCGGTCAGGGCTCGGGTCCGATATTTCCACCCGACGCAGGATTGGCGCGAATGGTGGGACCTCCACCATGGCACGCAATATCCCTACGGACCATGGTTGGAAGACCGGCGCTGCCGGTTGATCCGGGCCGAGGTCGACCAGTTGGACCGCCTCGGCCTGCGATGATCCGTTGGAAATGGTGATGCGCAAAAAGATGAAGGCCGCACCGGTGGGCGGCCCCATCCCCATCGACGAGTGGAAAGGTGACACTCGGCGACAGTGCGGTTGCGTTATCGAGTGCCCTCGGAGGGGATGCCTAGCCTGTCAGCAAGGTCTGGGTGGAGGCGGTAGGCGATGGCTTCATAGTCGTGCTTGCCGAGAAATTTGAGGATTCCGGGCTTCGTGCCGTCAGCGCGGACAAAGCGTCCGTCCTCGCCTTCGATCAGGATTGCGCGCGCGAAGTCGTCGATGTTCGAAGGGGTTCGCTTCCGGTCCTTGCCGATCTGGTAGGTGCCGTTGATGATGGCGGCGAACCGCTCCTTGCCTTCTTTGTCGATCAGGGCGAACTGCTTGTTATGAGCCATTTTTGCCTCCGTGCTGGCGTGAGGCCGTATCAGCTACACAGAATGTCTTCCCGAGACCAATGGCTTCATAGACGGCATATATGACGCCTTGCCCGACCAGAGCATGTGCCGTAGTTCGGTCACCGATCGTGTTGAGGAAGAATGTCGGTGCCCCAAAAGCGCTTTGTGCTGGACGAACGATCCCAAGCGCTCGACCTCAACATGGTCAATTTCTTCTTCTACCCGATGTCCAGCGCCAAGGCTCACGATTCCCCCGCTGGTCAGATCATCCATGACTTCCTGACATCGCGCTTGGGAGTGGCACTTCTCATTGGGGCGGTGCTGGCGGCACCATCGCGTCCCCCCATCGTCGCGGCAGAGCCGTTTCTCGCCATGCTCGCGGGGGATCGGGCGTTCACCGACGAGATGAAGAAATACACTGGGCGCGTGGTGGGCCAGATCATTGGCCACCTCGGTGGTGTGTTCGTCCGGCGTGGGGTGAAAATCACTGTGCCGTCCCGTTATGGAAGCGGGTCGATCTATTCCTTTCAAGGTCAGCTTCTCGTCGATCAGTCGATGGACGCGGTGAAGGAGCTTGAGGACGCGGCCAGACTCTTGGCCAAAGTCGATCCCGACCGCCGCTCATTCGAGTAGGACGGCCGGTGCTTAGTTCGGCAACCAACCTATTCCGGAATGGGAATATCGCACATCATCGAAATGGCGGAATGGCTCGCTTTCAGGTGGCCAAAGCCAGCCGGGTTTTTGGAACGGTCGATCGAAGCGGGAAAGTGATCGACCATCACCATGACATCTTCTGGCCTTCTGGAACCATGGTCGAAGCAATGATCCAGTATGGTCGTGCTGATGACGGGCCTGACTGCGATGGCCGGAGTGTCATATGACCACCGCGCGCGCCCCCCGCCCGGACGCTTCGCTCTCCGGGGCCATTAGTGCCCCTGCCTCTATATATTATAAGCAAAGGGCACTATTTTGCCCGTATCGCGATCAGCGAGACGGTGGCACTCCGGACGGCGCTACCGCGTCGAGATGTCCGTGATAACGATCGACAGCCACGACAGCGCGGTGAAAAATATCTGATACACAAATGCATCTGATATTGATGTTGCGATCCCCATGGTTGGGGACGTTGATGCCGTGACAACCATGGCATGGTGATCGATCGTCACAGGCGCAACGCACGAAAATCCAAGGCTCCCAGCAATCAACATGTTCGACCTCATCATGGCAGGATCATCGTCGACGCCGATCATCATCCCGCACGAGCATTGTCGTTAAAGTTGCGGGTCGGAAATCGTGATCGATCGACAAAAATGTCGGAAATCTGCGGATCGGGGGTGTGGGAGATGACGTTCGCACGAGAATATTGCGGCGGGAAGGTCGAGGTCAGTAGCGTTGGGACATGACATACGTCATTTGTCCAAGCTCACCGTTGCCGTGGATGTATCCGAAGGTTCATTTGCCAGATGCGCCCACGTAGCTCCGTCTATCCGATGGAATTCCAACACCATTGCCGGTCGCAGTTTCTCTTCTACCCATGTCTGAAATCGATCGAACAGGTGGGCTTTCCATAAAGCATCAATAATCAGAAAACGGGACTGTTCATCAACGTGGCATAGTGAACAGAACCAGCCGCCCGCGTCCCGCTCGACCACCAAATCCTCGTCAAACAGGAAGTCCCAGCACTCATGGTCCTTGATTGCCGCAATACTGATGCCAACGGAGTGGGCATATCCACGAAGCGCGCCGCCGCCGATCAGGAAAGTGATCTCCACGGCATCCCGGTCGATGCAGGGCTCGACCGCCATGATGTCGTGAAGACCAGCGGCGGCGAACCATGAAGCGAATGCCTCGGTGAACGGCCGCTGCTGCTGAGCCTGCGCCATCAGAACCCCCAATCGCCGTGGAATCGCCCCAGACGGCGGAGCGCCTCAACGGCTTTATCGCTTCGATCGGGCCTCCGATCCGGGACTCCTTGGCGGGCGGCAAAGGCATAGGCCGCACGGGAAATGCCAGCATCCACATCGAAATTTCGGAAAGTGTAAACGCCATCGACGATCCACATGCCATCGGTCTTGTCGAAACTGATCAAGACCTCTCGTCCTTCGCAGCGAAATTCCCCGAAGGCGTGCGTGCCAACCATGACCGACGAGAAATAGCCGCGCGAGCAATTACGATATTTCCGCGCGATTGCCGCCAATTCGATGCCGGTCCCGATCGGTCGATATCCTTCAGCAGCGGGAATCGGCCCCGGCGGAAATGACATCCTCATCGACCAGTGCTTGATCGCATCATTGATGCCGTCGGACTGATGCAATGCATCGATCAGTGCCGCACGATCGACACCGCGCCGGGACAGCAGATCGACCGACAAGGCGACATCGGTTGCGTGCTTGCAATCCTTGATCTTGGTTAGGATTCGGGAATCACAAAGATCAGCCGGGACACCCGTGATAATGGTGAGGCGCTCGGGATTGAGCTTCGCAGACTGCCAGATCGCCTTGATGAGGTAGCGATCGCCGTGGGACATCAGATCAAACAACTGACGGTAATAGGCTGGCTCGTGCGGCTGCGAGCCGCTGCGTCCCAACGTCGCCCGGAGACCGGGAGGCACCCAGCCAAATGCCCGATGGAGGATGGACCGATGATCGGCGCGCATCAAAAACTCGGCCGTGTCGCCCGCGCCATCTCCGTCCAGCTTGGCCACCGACAAGAATGCAGCAATGACCTGCCGCCGTTCCACGCTCGCACGAAAAACATATCCCGCGAACCCCGGCACCACTTCGTCGAGCGCAACGATGCGATCCAGCATCCATCCCGAAATCGGCGCGATGGAATCCATGACAATATCTCCCTCAAATATGGGTCATATTGTCATTTTGCATTTCCCTTCCGGTCAGGTCGAACTGGATAAATACTTCATGCAGAACGAAAATTCATCCAAAAACTTCGAAACATGGGCGAGCGCGCACCGCGCGCGTATGGAGCCGATCATCAAGCAGCGCTTTGCCGATCGTGGCCGGACCGATGACGAGGCAGAACGATTTATCGCGGGAGTATGCTGGGACGATCCGATCGTTCAGTTGCGGCGAATAGCGGCGGCGCGAACATAACCTCTCGACCAAATCATCATGTCCTAGGCCGAATTTCCGGCGCTCGCGCACGCAGTGCATCGTAAAGCTGAGCGGGACCGAGCAGCACTTCCTTCAGGCCGTCACGAACCTTCTGCGAATCAAGGGCCTGCTTGCTCAAAGAGGAATGCGCCTCGAACGCTTCGATGATGGCGTTCATCAACTCGTCCTTCAGCGTGGGCGAATTGGCGAACTGCGCCTCAGTATTGTTCGCCGCCTGCGTCACCAGCGCATCGGATTCCAACATCTTGTCGCGTAATGTGGTGACATAACTCAGTTGGTCGCCATCGGTCGTGTCAGCACCGAACAGGTCGTTCACTTTCGCAATGATCTCAGCAAGGAGCGCCTTCTCCTTGTCCTGTACGGCCCCGGACCCAGATGCGGTCATCGGCTGTAGCTTGCTTTCGTCGCGCCCAGATACATCAAGGCGGCGCTGCCCTTCATTCTTGAGATTGTGGTGCGTCAGCACGACCTTGGATAGGTCTACGCCCTCGCGTTCACGACCGAACTCCAGCAGCGGTGTCAGGCGTTTGTAGAACAGGAAGCGCTTCTCAACCGCGCTACTCGCATAATCGAATATCTGGGACAGGAAGCTATAGGCGCGCTGATATGCGGCCATGTCGTTTTTGAACAGGACCAGCGCATTGATCTCATCCTGAGCGTCAGATGCACCATCATGGTCATCACGTTCGCGCGCGTTCCGCAAACGGTCCTGCGCGGCCTTGTAGCGCTTGAGCAGTCGGTCAGCGACCGGCTCAATGGCGGCGATGAGCTCGCCCTGTTTGGCGCGTGGGTTCATCTCGACCGCAGCGACGCGCTCGACCTCGAATTCATCATAATGGCCGCTGGCGTCCAGTTTGCCCTTCAGGTCGAGGACAAGGCTCGGGTCGGTGACGCCCTCAAGCTCGGCGGTGGTGAAATACTGCCTGAAGGCGGTGAGGATTTCCTCTGAAGAGTTTACGAAATCGAGGACATAGGTGGTGTCCTTGCCCGGATGCGCGCGGTTGAGGCGCGAGAGCGTCTGCACCGCCTGAATGCCTGCGAGCCTTCGATCGACATACATGCCGCACAGCAGCGGCTGATCGAACCCCGTCTGAAACTTGTTGGCGACAAGCAGGAGGTGAAAATCCGAGCCCGCAAACGCATCACGGATGTCCCGCCCCTTCAGCCCCGGATTAAGCGTGGCGCTGCCCTCAGTGAGCGGCTCTTGGCTGGAATCGGGGTCGTTCACTTCACCGGAGAACGCCACCAATGTGCCAAGTCCATAGCCCTGCGACTTGATGTAGCCATCGATCGCCATCTTCCAGCGCACGGCTTCGACACGGCTGCCGAGCACCACCATCGCCTTGGCTTTGCCATCGAGCAGCGGCTGCACATTCTCACGGAAGTGCTCGACGACGATCTGAACCTTCTGCGCGATATTATAGGGGTGCAGGCGCACCCAGCGCATGATGCCTTTCAGCGCCGTGCTGCGCTCGACCTCCCTGTCATCCCATTCCTGCCCGTCATTGGCGAGGCGAAAGGCGAGGCGATAGGGGGTGTAGTTTTTGAGCACATCGAGGATGAAGCCTTCCTCGATCGCCTGTCTCATTGAGTAGACATGGAAGGCGGACGGCAGATTGCCGGGGCCGGATGGCTGATCGGGTTCCGGCTTGCGCCCGAACAGTTCGAGAGTCTTGCCCTTGGGTGTGGCGGTGAACGCCACATAGGTGACGCCGCTGTCACCCGCGCGCGCCGCCATCTGTGCGGTCAGGATATCCTCGGCGCTGGCCTCACCACCATCCTGTAGCTCAGCGATTTCCTCCGGGGACAGAAGCTGCTTGAGCTTCTTCGCCGCCTCGCCGGTCTGGGAGCTATGCGCCTCATCGGCGATGACCGCGAACCGCTTGCCCTGCGTGGCAGCGAGGTCGCGGACGGCCTCAAGTGCGAAGGGGAAGGTCTGGATCGTGCAGACGATGATCTTCTTGCCCTGAGCCAGTGCCTCGGCAAGCTGGCCGCTCTTGGCACCGCCTTCACTGCGGATCGTTGCCACCACGCCGGTGGTCCGCTCAAACCCGAACAGGGCGTCCTGAAGCTGGGCATCAATGACATTGCGATCCGACACGACGATGACGGTGGAGAACAGCTTCTCATCGGAATCGGTATGGAGATCGGCGAGAAAGTGCGCTGCCCATGCAATCGAGTTCGTCTTACCGCTACCCGCTGAGTGCTGGATCAGATATTTGCCGCCTGCGCCCTCGGTGCGTACGGCAGCCCGCAGTTTCCGGGTGGCGTCAAGCTGGTGATAACGGGGGAAGATGATGCCGCTGATCGCCCGCTTCGCATCGCGCTGAGCGACCAGATAGCGGCCAATGATTTCGAGCCAGCTTTCCCGCTCCCAGATTTCTTCCCACAGATAGGCGGTGCGGTGCCCGTGCTCATTGAGCGGATTGCCCGCGCCGCCTGCATCGCCCTTATTGAATGGAAGGAAGCGCGTGGTCGGCCCTGCCAGCTTGGTGGTCATATGCACCTCGCTGTTGCTCACTGCGAAGTGGACAAGCGCCCCGCTGGGGAAGGTCAACAACGGCTCAGCGTTGCCGCCTTTTGGTCGGGGTAGGCGATCGAACCGATACTGATCGATGGCGTCCGTGATCGACTGGGTAAAGTCCGTCTTCAACTCGGCGGTCGCGACGGGAACGCCATTGAGGAACAGCGCCAGATCGAAGCAGTTCTCATTCGCCACTGAGTAGCGAAGCTGCCGCACAACGCGCAGGCGGTTCGCCTGATAGGCGGCGATGATGTCGGGATTCATGCCCATTGCGGGCTTGAACTGGGCCAGCGAGATCATGCCCCGCACGCCGACCATCTCCACGCCGTGGCGGATGACATCCAGCGTGCCGCGATCGTCGATCTGCTTGCGCACCCGATCGAGCAGCGCGGACTCAGCGCCTGCGCCATGACTGCGGTTCAGTGACTCCCAGACCTTCGGCTGCGTTTCCTGCACCCACGCGACGAGATCGGGCGCGAACAGTGCCCGCTTGCGGTCGTAAAACGCGGCGCTGCCGGGTTCGTAGAGCCAGCCATGCTCCGCGAGGTGAGCGCAGATTTCGTCCTCGAAACGGATTTCCTTATGGATGCTCAACGCCTCACCCCTGCTTCAACTGATTGAGGCGGGGCTTCAGCAACCGCTCAAGTCGCAACATCGCATCGACGAGGGCCTGCTGCACTTTGGGCCAATCCTCCCGGTCGGAACGATATCCGCCCTCAACCAACGCGCCGATCAATGTGCCGCGCTGGCCTTCTTCGCGTTTCCAGATGAGATCGCCGCCAAACTCGCCTTCAATGAGAGCACGATCGGCTTCGAGCTTGAGGAAGAACGCCTGATTGTCGTCGATCCACAGGTGGACCTGAGAATCGCGCTGGCGGATCGTGTAGACGAAGGTGAAACCTGCCAGCCCCGCTGAGGCTGAAATCCAGTTGTCCTTCGACGGGCTGCGCCCCGCATGCAGCGGCGTCTTCTCAGCCGCGAGAGCGAGCAGGCCCTGCCAGAACTCATATCGAACCTCGTGCCGCTCCACCTTCGCCTTCTGCTCGGCCTGCCGCTTGAGCCCGATCTGCGTCTGGAACTGGGTTGCTTCGGGCAGCGGGATGATCGGCTGCACATCCAGCAGCAATCGCCCGTCGCCGAGTTTGTATGGGCTCAGCCGGATGCAACTGATGTCGAGCCCTTGCTCACGGAGCCACAGCACCGTGGTCGTCAGTTCCTTGCTAAATGCCGCTGAGGCAAGGATGATACGAACGCTGCTGCCGAACTCCTCCTGCTCGGCCTCTTGCCAGTTGAGGTAGGCGAGCAGTTTGGCCTCGGCATCCTCGCCGCTCTGGCCGCAGCGCCGCAGATATTGCGTGTGGGCATCGACCGCCTCAGCGAAAGTCATGCGCGCGATCATCGCTGCGTAGCGGATCGCCTGAAGCTCCATGTGGCCCGCATCATCGCGCTTGAGTTCGACGACGACGAGGTTGGCCTCAGGGTCGAGGCAGAGCAGGTCGATACGCCTGTTGCTGTCGATCCACCCGCCATATTCGTCTGACAGCACCAGCAGGTCTTCACCCAACACCGCGATCTGATCCCGCAGCATCCGCTGGATATCCTGACGCTCGCGCAGGCCCTCGACATAGAAGCGGGTCGGGTTCGCCGCGATGAGCGTTCCGTCATTGACCTCGTAGACCGGCATCAGGCTGTCCCCTCGGGCGCGGCGACCTGACGCGCTTCCCAGTCCTTGTAGGTCAGGCCACCGTCAGCGGTGCGCCAGTCGATCTGGCCGTTCGATGCCCTGCCATTGACAACCGCTGCTGCGGCGCTCGGGCTGCGGAAAGCGTAATCCTGCGTGAACACGCAATGCGCACCCTGTTCAGTGAGCACGCCCGACCGGCGAAGCTCCGCATAGAGCGAGGCGTAGGTATGGTGGTCGAGACCAGTCCATTCGCGTCTGCCCATTGATCCAGCCTCAACGACGAACTCACCATCAGTGAGAACCGCCGATGCGCGCAGACCATGTTTCCGCGCTTCCAGCACGAAGCGCGTGCCGCCTGCGCTGATTGTCTGCGGATCGGCGATCGTCCGACCCGGCGTCGCCGGAGCGGTGGGCCGATGGGAACGAGCGCGCTGTATGAACATGTCCACCCGCACGGCCGGAAGAACAATCAACAGGTTTTCGAGAAACGCCTCCATCTTGGCGATATCGGCTTCGCTGAGGATCGGCAGCACCGGCGCGGTCAGATTGTCGAGCGGCGTGTGCCCAATCGCCTTGGCGTGCGCGATCAGCCGCGCTTCGAGGTAGCGGACATGCGCCTTGTTGAGCTTGTTGGCGGAGGCGGTGACGAGCACGGCGCTGGTCCACCATTCCTTGCGCACGTCATGCTGGCGGATGCGCGCGCCGATGTCCTCGCCCTCACCGATATAGGCGAAGGGCTCGCCGTTCTGGTCGCCCAGCAGCAGGTAGACGCCTGCATAGCTGGCCTCACTGCGGGCAAGCGCCGCGCTCAACTGGGTGCGCGGGAACAGCAGGACGTGGCCGGTCCAGTTGAACAGTTCGGCGGTGACCATGCCGTCCGGGCGGCCGTCGATGTAGTAAAGCTCCAACGAGCGGCCGACCACTGGGCTCACAGCAGCGCTCCAATCTGTCGCGCGCTCTTGGGACCGGAGCCGTTGGGCACGATGCCGTGGCGGCGCATCCACCCCAGCCACTCAGGTAAATCACTGGCACGAAACTTCTTGCGCTTCTCATTGTGCCAATCGTTCAGAAAGCCGTTGATGATCTCGTCATCGGACGGCGAGGCACCCTCAGCGAGCGCGTCGTTCCACACGCCATAGAGAGTAGCGACAGCTTCAGCGCCCCTTGTGCTCAAGTCAGCGAAGTCCGTGATCAGCTTGTCGAGCTTGGCTGTGCGGTCGGGGCCAAGCCAGTCGGCAAGCTCTTGGCGGTGCGCGCGGCGCTCTGGGCCAAGGCGGTAGGTGTTGGTGGTGCCGGAGCCGCCCGGTTGATCGCGCTCGATCCCAGCGAGCCGGTGAGCGCCGCTCTCCATGTCGTCAATGAGAGCGCGATCGAGCGGACCAGCGGCTTCACGCAGGTAAGAGCCTTCAAGCTCGCTGATGCCGACATGCCCCTCTGCGAGAAACACCACCTTTTGGAACTTCACGCGACCGAAGGTCGGCTGACCCGCAGATCGCTCAATGATCTCGGTGCCTACAAGCCCGCGTGCCCGTGCGCGCTCAATCGGGAACGGCAGCACCTTGGCGGAGGCGCGAACATCGATCTTTCCGGTGACGGCTGCGGAAATGAGAGCGGCGCGGCGCTCATTGAGCAGCGCGATCGTCTGTTCGGCTTCCTGCATCAAATCGGAACAGCGGCTGTTCAGCTTATCAACGTGGCTTGAGATTGCGGCCTGTTCGGCGAGAGGCGGCAACGCGATGATCATCTGACGGAGATGAGTGGGGCCGAAGTGCTGGATCGTAGCGCCAGCCTTCAGGAGATCGATCTGCGTAAAAAACATTGATGAACCCACCACTGCGCGCACGAAGTCGCGGGTAGTTGCTCCATCAACCGGAGTGAGGCGGATCAGCCCGGTATATGGCACAGCACCAACGGCCTCAGCGCCTACCTCACACACGGTGCCCATACTTGCGCTGCCGCTGATGATCAGGTCGCCAAGTTCGAGCCGAAAGTGCTTCCATCTGGTCGCCACTTTTTCAGGATCGAGGTAGTTGCAGCCATCCAGCGATGCCCATCGACCTGACGCCCCAGCGACGCGCATCAGTGGAATGCCTTCTTCGCGGAAATCAGCGGCCATAATGCCCGGGCCTTCTTGGAAGGCGATAGCGCGTGAGAACTTGGTGACAGTCCAATGCGCGGGCACCTTGCCGAGCCATTCGATACCGCTGTCCTTCAAAGGGGCGTGCGGATCGAGGCCCTTGGTGACGGCGTGGGAGATGACGGCTTGTCGCTTCTCCTTCAGCAGCGCGATCAAACGCCGCTGCTCCTCAATGAGCGCGTCGATTTTGGCGGTTTCGCGGTCGAGGAAGGCGGCGATGGCGATCTGTTCAGATTGAGGCGGGAACGGCAGCGCGAATGCGCCGAGATCATCCGCTGAAATCTCAAGAAACGTCGATCCCTTCCCGCGAACATTCAACTGCTCGGTTGCGATCGACAGAGCATAATATCCAAAGGTAGCGCTTACGCCGTCCTTAACGACGAGCGTTTTACAGCCCTGATTTGTGCTTGCGCCGATCTCAGTGACGGCAAGCGATCCTATGGGAGCGCGTGTCGAAATAACAATGCTACCCGCTGGGCTTAGCGATGCCGCGCATGACGCCAGCCCACTGGCTGTGATCTTCCTCGCCGTATCGGAAATGAACTTAGTGCTCAGCTTGCTGAGATCACCGGGGGTGATCCATGGGATATCACCACCCCAATAATCCTCGATATCTGACTTAGGCGTGGAACCACCCGCGATGGAAAATGCGCGCTTTAGTCCGGTGACTGTCCAATGGCTCGGCACCTCACCAAGCCATTCCACCCCGCTGTCTTGATATGATGAATATGACGGAAAGCTCACGCCGCGAGCCCTTCCAGCATGCCCTTGATCCGGTCAGTGACGGCCTCAAGATCGGCGTCAATCTCGGCGAGCGGACGCGGCGGCTCAAAGACGTAGAAGTGGCGGGTGAACGGGATTTCGTAGCCGACCTTGGTCTTGTCGTGGTCGATCCACGCATCGTCCGCGTGCGGCAGCACCTCACGCGCGAAATAGGTCTCGACATCCTCACTGAGCGGCACATTCTCGGTGTCGCGAAGGGCGCTGTCCGCCTGCGGCTTGCCCTTCGCCTTGCCACGCTGGCCCAGCACGATCTCGCCCGCATCGTCGCGCAGCGGCCGCTCGACGGTGATGGTTCGATAGCCGAAGGCGCTGTTCGGGAAGATGCGCGACAGCGGCGCGAGCTTAACCTTGCCGCCCTCCGGTGCTGGGGGCACCGGCTCGCCTTCGATCACCACGTCGCGCGCAATCTCCCGGCCGTCCGCGTCGAAGCTGATGGCAAGCTGCGCCTCATTGAACCCGCCGAACAGCTTGGTCACCGTGGCGATCTGGGCGTCCGACATTTCCTTGCGCTTCGAGCCCAAGGATTTGCGCATCTTGCGCCACATGGAGGAGGCATCGATCAACTGGACCTTGCCCCGGCGTGCCTCCGGCTTCCGGTTGCTGATGATCCAGACATAAGTCGAGATGCCCGTATTATAAAACATGTCGGTCGGCAGCGCGATAATCGCCTCAACGAGGTCGTTCTCCAGCACATAACGGCGGATTTCGCTTTCGCCGCTACCCGCGCCGCCCGTGAACAGGGGCGAGCCGTTGAGGACAATCCCGAACCGACAGCCCCCCTCATTGAGTGGGCGCATCTTCGACAGCAGGTGCATGAGGAACAGCAGCGAGCCGTCCGATACGCGCGGCAGGCCGGGGCCGAAACGACCATCGTAGCCCTTTTGCTCGTGCTCGGCGCGGACCTGCTTCTCGACCTTCTTCCACTCGACGCCGAAAGGCGGATTCGACAGCATATAATCGAAGGTGCGACCGGGATGCCCGTCATCTGACAGGGTGTTGCCGGGGGCGATGTTCTCGATCGCCTGTCCCTTGATGAGCATGTCGGCTTTGCAGATGGCATAGGACTCAGGGTTCAGTTCCTGACCAAACATGGTCAAATGCCCCTGCGGGTTGTGCTCAGTGAGATACTCGCCCGCGATCGACAGCATGCCGCCCGTGCCCGCAGTCGGATCATAGATGGTGCGGACGATCCCCGGCTTGGTCAGCGCGTCGTCGTCCTCAACGAACAGCAGGTTGACCATGAGGCGGATCACCTCACGCGGTGTGAAGTGCTCACCCGCCGTCTCGTTCGAGATTTCAGCGAACTTGCGGATGAGTTCCTCGAAGGCGAGGCCCATCGCGGCATTGTCCACCCTGTCCGGGTGAAGGTCGATGCGAGCGAAGCGTTCAGTGACCTGATAGAGTAGCCCAGTCTTGGCGAGCCGGTCGATCTGGGCATGGAACTCGAACTGCTCGAAGATGTCGCGCACCGCAGGGGAGAAGCCCTCGACATAGCGGATGAGGTTGGCGCGGATGTTGTCCTGATCGCCCATCAGCTTGCTGAGATCGAGCGGATCGGTGTTGTAAAAGCCCTGCTTGGCGGCACGCAGGAGGAAGGGCTCAGGGTTCAGGCCCATTGCCGTCTTGGCTTCAAGCTCCGCCAGAACCGCAGCTTTTGTTGGTTGCAGCACGCAATCGAGGCGGCGCAGCACCGTGAATGGGAGAATGACGCGCCCATATTCCGACTGCTTATAATCGCCGCGAAGAAGGTCGGCGACCGACCAGATAAAAGATGCAAGCGCTTGATGGTTCACAATATCCCCCTACCGAATCGGCATTAATATGGGATTGCGATGGGGTTACAACCCGCCATTACCCATCGCCGAAATGACAGCCAGCCCGATCCGGGTTTGCCGCATTGTCGACCAGCCAGTCCATCTCCGGCCGTCCATCGTAGCCGGGCAGGAAGATATACCATGCGAAATCCATGACGTTGTTCTTCACTACGTCGCCGGAATCCACTTCCCATTGCGGCCGCCGGGGCAAATTGAGCACCAACGCCAGCCCGGCGGTCCGCAGCCACTCACTCCGCTTCTGCGTGGACTGCCACCGAGTCGATTGAAGGATGCAGATCGGCCCAGACACGTGTGCCCGCGCCTTCTGGACGAACTCCACGGCCTTCGTAAACGGCGGGTTCGTCACCATGAAGTTACATACGGGCGGATCGCCCATCGTGAGGTAATCGCTGATCGTGGCCTGCCCCCAGTCCGACAGGGTCGCTAATTCCTCATCGCGGATGTCATTGACGAAGTGAGGGCCGGGATTTCCACGCTGGATGATTTCCCGGATCATCCTGCCGTCTCCGGCAGCAGGATCGAAACCGTGCCCGACGAACCAATCCGGGCAGTAATCGAACAATGAAGTGTAGGCATATTCAGGCGTCCGGAACACTTCATAGCGTCTGGCGCGGGCGCGGATGCTCTTCCGGGATTTCGGCTTCGTGGGTTTCTTCGGACGAGGCATGATCGGCGCTTCCAGACCGGCGCGCGCAAGTGCTCGCGTGACAGTATTATAGGTGACCGGACCGCCACGAGAGGCTCGATATCCAGCTTCATTGAGAGCGTTGGCCATTTCGCGGACCGTCGCACCTGTCATGCCCTTGATCACCTCCAGCAGAGGTTTCGCGCGCCTGTGGGCATTGGCGATACGCTGGTTTCTGCTGGCTACGATTCCGGGGCGATAGGTGCGCGCCGCACTAAATGAACTCGACATCCAGCGCCCACTAAATGAACTAGATATGATGGCAAGCCGGATGCTCTCCACCGACGGCTTCGGTGGGGTGCACTTCATGACAATCGCTGCCATCATTGCCGTTAACGCCGGGCAACCATCAATCCGGCTTGGAACCCATCGTCACTTCGTTAGGTTGTGCCCTCGGACGAGCAATCTGCCCCCCGCACTCGTCTGCCCTCGGCCCCGCCAGTCTGGCGGGGCCGTTTCATTTCCGCTCATTGCAAGAAGCAGGGTTAACATGTTGCGCCATGGAACGCTCGACAACGCCACGGCATTCCCCCGCCGATGACGATAGAGCACCACATATTCCAGCGGCTTGGGGCCGGTCCTATTTCAATAGCGGACCTCGACGATATCAATTCCGATGATCTCGCTATCACGTTGAAATTGATGGTCGAACGCCGCCAGATATGCGTTCAGGATGGCCATGTAGTTTTGTTCTGGCACCGCCATACAATACCGCCATCTACCATGTCATCGGCAGCATCGTTGCGGGTCGTCGCATGACCAGTTGAAGTTTTGTTCCTTATATGTTCTCTTTTGCATATGGAACGAATCAATGCTGCCCAGATCACGGATACCCTGCTCAGAGCGCCAGCGTGGGCGCTTATCGGGTTGACGATGCGTGATGACCAGATGCGCGAAGCTGCGGCCGCAGAACTTGCCGGGCTCATCGTTCGGGAGATCGAGCCAGCGGTGGTGGTGGATCGAAATCAACTGATCCTGCCGATGTCACTGTGAGGTGGTTGAGGATAACCGCTTCCGCACTCTCGATGACTATGTTCGTCGACAGGTCAATCTGCTCATCACATGCCGCTGTGGCCACGGAGGAGTAATCGATGCACAGAAACTCGCGCGCTATTTCACCTGTCGCTGCTGGCGTGTCGCCATGGAGGCTGTCGGAGCGCACCTGCGCTGCTCGGCCTGTAGGCGACATCCTGTGCGATTTGATCCAACGTCTCGACAGGCGGACAGGCCGGATTGGATGAATAGCGAAGATCAGTGGCGACGGTTGGTCCGGCGGCTGCGGGATTGATGTCTGGGAAAAGCTGCCCGGCGCAAAGCGAACACTAATAGCCGTTAGCGTCTCACCTCGCAGGCGATGGGCTTGCCCCGCGAAGTTGTCTGTGCACCAAAACCCTTACCAACTCGCCTTCGATTGCGGAGCGATAGCGAAATCCAATATTCATAGGCGGGAAAAACCGCGCATCGTCATTGTCGAAGGGTATCCAGTCGCCGAGCGTGTTGCTGCGGTTTTCGCGCTTTTCTGCGATCACAACTCGATCAGTTTCGCGCCAGTAGGTGAACAGGTCGTCCTTTGGTAACGGTGCTTCTCGATACAGGATGTGGCGCACCATCACGGCCCGATCAGTAAGGTGGGCGCGCTCGATGCCTTTTACTCGATTGCGGCCCGCGCGATGGTAGATGTCTAGCGCTGCACGGGTGATCCCGACGGCCCGCCACGCATAAATTTCCGAATACATTAACTCTGATATAACAACGCGCAGCGTTTTCTCCGGGTAAGCATCGCGCGCGCCATGTAGGCATAAGTAAACCTGATAGGTCGTTTCGGCGCGCTGCGCAGCGCTGTTCTCCATCATCGGACCACAGTCCTAAATGCAGGCATCGGCGATCATACCATATCTAAATTTGTGAAGTAAATTTCTAAAACCACCTATTCCCGCCACAATATCGGTTCCAATCATCCTCATCGCATCAGGCCCAACCGAATATTCTCTAAGTGGCCTGATGATCAATCACTTCCTGATGATCGCTGCTGAATTGAAGTTTCGAATCAGATCGTCATGACTGTCCAACATCAATATCGCCCTCGATATGGCTCGCACGCGATCCCGTCGCCGTCGCCATCCATATGCGCGCCGTAGCCCGGCTGCCCCCGATGAAGCGGCGCAGCACCTGCTGCCCTTGCTTCCCGACAGTTGCGATACGACCATGTTGAGGTGTTCGTTGAAGTGGCGACGGTCTGGGGTTGGGGGCGAGATGTAGAACCGCGATCGGCGGGCTGCTGGGCATCCAGTTCTGCCGCCGACATCGGGCGATCCCGGATGGTGTTCCGGGTTGGTCGCCACTCCGATGTCAATCCATCGGTGACGCTGGTTCCGGGGGTTGTCGATGGTGATGACAGATATCGGCCACCACCGCCCACGGCGACGCCGACGAGCCCGGCGACCACGAGCGACTTCAGAGCGAAATTGTTACGCATGCGAGAGGTATCGCCGATCAGGGTAAAGGATCGGTTTGCATACGAGAGCGGCGTCGATCCGACGTCCCACTTGGCGCTACTAGCTTCGGTGGGAACCGCGCTGCGCACGGCGGTGGGGTTGTTCGCGGCCTTGAGGGCCTTTTCTCCGTTGGCTGACCTGAAGAGATCGCAGAGATGTCGTTGCCTTTGAAGTGAGGGGCAGGAAAACTGCTCTGATCGAGATGTCAGCAGCTATATGGATAGCCAGAGGCCAACGGCTCGGCGGCTCGTCGACGACGTTGGCTTTTGGCTCCGGGGAGGGATCGCCGATCGCTTCCCGCGTATTTCCTTCATTGCCACCTGCAATATCGACATCTTCCGTCAGGTGTCGGTTCGATGAAGTCAGCAGGTCTGGCTGCTGAAAAGAAAGGCAGATGCCTCACTTCAACAGATCACATCCCTCGACGGCTATAACCTGTGATCGACTTGAGGCCTGCTACCGCATTGGAGGCATATGGATATACGTCTGCGCCCTCCCAGAGGTAGGACGCCAGAACAAACCGGCGCTTTTGCTGCCCACCTCGACTGCGAGCCCTCGTCGATGTGAACACCAAAAGCACCGATTTGAAATTACTTCGTCGCCCTTGCTATAAACAAGCCCTTTACGCGCATAAGGACGGCAAATCGGATTGATTTGTTCAAGTAATCTAATTTTAATTTCGCCTTTGTCCCACCCATATCTCTAAAAGAGAGAAAGAGACGGGACACGCATACATCGAGTAGCGCGATTGGGACCCGTCCTAACGGAGCGAAATGACGAAATTCTATTATGACGACCGCCCATGTGGAGCGGGAAAATCTTACGACGAATGCCTTAATATCATCAATAATGCTGGTCTTTACCTCTATGCGGTTGAGCGCAAAGCGGCGGTAGAAGAGCGGGCCAAGGAAATTCGGGAAATGGCAGCCGAGGCGGGCGTGAACGTCAAGGTCGCTACGATTTGTAGCACTGGTCGGAACGGATATCGCGATCCTGACCTGATCGGACTCCGTTCTCCGAGCGTCCGGGTTCGCGTTCAGGGGCTCCCCAACACTTATACAGGCGGTCATGTCGTTGTTGTGATCACCCATGAGGCCCTCAAGGCAGCGGACCTGTCGGGTTTCCACGGATGGCAACTTGTCATTGATGAGCGCCCTTCCATCTGGGATCGGCAGAGCTTGTCGTGCAGGCTGAGCAAGGGGCTGCTGACTCAGCACTTCCGGCTGGAAGAACTTGAAGTGACCGATGGTGAAACGATTAACCGGATCGTGTCGGCATCCGACGCCACGGCGAAGGATTTCGACGAAGACACCTGCGGCAGCCCATTGGCGGTTCTGTCTCAACGCATAATTGGGGATCGGTGCATCGTCGCCACGCGGCTCACTTCATTTGACCAACTCGACACCGATCGTCGGTGGGAATGGTGGTCGATTTGGAAACCGACGGCGCTTCTGGTCTTCGAGCGCGTGACGGTTCTGGCCCATGCGCTGACTGCCTCGATTACCTATCGCGTCATGCAAGCCAACTGGCCTGATATCGAATGGGTAAACCTCAATCGCAAAACAAAGCTTCGGCACGCACATCGTCGTGTGGAGGTGCACTATTATGCTCAAGCCCATCAGGCGAGCCGAACCCTCTGGGGAAGCCCTGTTGGCCGCCGCTTCCTCTTGGCTATCGGACAGGACATCGCAAGGCGCGTCGATCCTGAACGGCTTATCTGGACATGCAACAGCGAAGAGCGCGACATGTTTATGGGGATGGACGATGACGAACCACTGATGCCGGGGCGCTTCCTGACACCTCGTCAACAAGGTTCGAACCGCTGGCAGGCATCCAATGAAGCGGCGATACTTTACACCGCAAAGCCGTCCGCAGCCGACATCAGCGTAGCCAAGCTCATCGGAATTTCTCCCGAGGCGATCATCGAGACCCGCGAACTCGACATCATGGTCCAGTTCGCGTGCCGCACCAGCGTTCGGGTCGCAGAGAGCACCGAAACCGTCCACCTCTACGTGTATGATGAGGTGCAAGCTCGACATCTGGAGGCGTATTTCCAGAGCACCGGATATTGCGATGTTACCCTCGAGCTAATCGACATTCCCGGCATGGGTATCGCCGAATATGAGCGCAACAGCATGCCGGGGCGCAAAGCAAAAGTGCGGACGAATGAGGAGATCGAAGCGGCGAAAAAAGCCCAGAGGGAGAAGGATAGGCTGCGAAAACGGCGGCAGCGAGGGGCTGCAAAGTTCGAGTTGCCTGATCAGAAATGAAGTGATGGAGGGGGAGTGATTTACTTCGCTCCCCATATCCCGCCATGGGGCGCTTTGCGCTTATGCCTTCGGTATTATTTGCTGCCAGCAATTCAATTGAAACTCACTGGCCTTCGCTTTTGGCTGCACCATCAATCGTTTTCGATTACTACAAATCCAAACTCCTGCATCAATATATAGTAATAATTACCGTTATTTTTATTTATATATCATAATTACAATTAATCATAAAAGGTAGTATAATAATAAAATGATGTAATCATCAATATATCGCGCATAATGATAAAACGTAGTATGAAAAAAATGCTTTTTTCCAATATGTAATCCTGTATTATCACTCCGAATCAGAATTGGAGATTTTGAGTGAGTAATGAATTAAAAATTTTTGATAAAATTATCGTCCACGACGATTATGATGCTGACATCTCTTTTTGCGGTAAAAAGCTAGGTGAGGCATATCATGAGCGAAATGGATTCACTCATTCAGTTGAAGTTTATAAAACGGCTGGGAACCAGTATGTGGCGGAGCTATATTATGACCACTTTGGCGCAGACAGAGTGCGTCGAGGTGTGTTTGGAGCAAGTGTTAACGAATTAGCTGATGCTATCCTCGACGTTAGTCAGCGCTTCTTGGAGACTATGAAATCCGCTTTCAAGGATGCCGATCTCATTTGGGCAAAGCAGATCGATTAGCCAAAGCTGGGGGCAGTCAAGGCTGCCCCTTTCACCCGCTCAGTTTCTTTACCCATATGTTTCGCCCGCGCTGTCCTAGATCACTTTCGCCACCTGACCCGTGCCGTCGCCCGCCGTCATATTCCTGAAGGGACCCTCTGTTCACTTCAACGATGCGGTATTTCCACGATCGGCAGCCCTAAAGCCCCGATATTTCGCTGCATCACGCTGCCAATGATGAAACAAATGGATTTCCCGAAACCCGGTTTCCTCCGGTTGGATCATGAAAAAACCATCATCCCCACCAGCGCGCCCTGCGCTCCGCCTCGTCGTCGACAATGGCCCTTTGGTTCAGCAGCCTCGCTCTCCCTTTCGAACGCCGACCGATGATCTCATCGCGTTCCTCCGAGGGCTTGCTCCATGCCCCAAATTTACGCCACCGGCACCGGCATTGCCTCCGGAACCAAAGGGGAAGCGCCGTTCTCCGAAGCCATCTGACTGATGTTCCACTGAACCGATGTCATCAACGATCTCAGCCGTGACGGTCGTCGATGATCTCACCCTGACGATCGTCAACGACCACTAGCGCAACGATATTTCCAGAACGATTTCCTTCGACGATGCCCATTCACGATATGAAGTGGCTATGGCTGTCCACCATTGATTGCGGGCAGGGTTCGGCGCGGACGATCCGTCAGACCATATCGCCGGACATCCTCGGCGCTGGCTTTGTAGATCACCGGCTTGTCCGCATCATCGAGCCGGTAGGGATATGCCGTGGCAGTGCTGATTTCGATCCAATCTCGGCAGGGGTAGTCGACATTGAGGTATTGCACCCGCGCTCTGATGTGCAAAATTTCGCCGATAAGCCGCCCTTCATGCGCATCTTCGCGGATGACATAGTCGCCGATTCTAAGATCGTGCAGGTCCATCGTCGGCCTCCCATCATTGATGCTCGATGATACTCCAGAATCAAAAATATCGAAGTAAATGAAGTGCTTGAACCGATTCCACGGAAGTGAGAATCTGTCCCTGATGGGTAAACCCGCACGGGAACTCGCCTGAGACAGATGACGCGTCTCGACAGTATCGATGTCCGAAATCCGAGACATGTGATAGAGCAACGCTAGGATCAAACGAGACAAGAGGCGCCATGCTGGTCGGATGCGGTAGAGTAAGCTCTCATAGTCAGTCGCTCGACATCCAGCAGGAGGCACTGACCGCCGCCGGGTGCGAGAAAATCTTCGCCGAAAAGATGTCCGGGCGCTCAACCACCGATCGTGATCAACTCGCCCTTGCCCTCGATTTTGTCCGCGAAGGCGATACCCTGGTCGTCACCCGCCTGGATCGTCTTGCCAGGAGCGTCGGTGATCTTCACCAGATCATCGAGAAGCTGACGGCGAAGGGGGTGGCATTCCGGTGCCTGAACCAGTCCGGCGTCGATACCGACACGAGCATGGGCCGTCTGCTCATCGGCGTATTGAGCGCGGTCGCGGCCTTCGAGGCTGACATCCGGCACGAGCGCCAGATGGAGGGTGTAGCGAAGGCTAAGGCAGCGGGGAAATACAAGGGGCGGCCGCCGTCCATCGACCCGGCCAAGGTCAAGGAACTCAAGGACGCCGGTATGGGCGCCGCCGCGATCGCCAGGAAGATGGGGATCGGCAGGGCCAGCGTCTATCGTGCTTTGGCCGCCTGAAGGGAACGATTGATTCACCGGCGAGAGATATCGTCGCACAATGTCGTTCAAGAAGCCCTTTCGCGCGGCGCCGGTCAGACCAGGCCCACACTATCAGGCAAAGCGGAAACGCCGGGATGACCTCGCGACCGTCAAGCTCCTGGGTGGCGCGGTCGGCTTCGGCCTGGTCGCCGCCTTGGCCTTGCATGCACTCGATCGGGCAGAAAGTTCATCCGCAGAAACCAGCCCGATCGACGCCCCTCATCTCCTCGCCTCGACTGGCGCAGGTCAGTTGCCCCAATATGATCGGGGGGCCAGTGCGGCCGATCTCGACGCACAACAACCATCCGCAGGTCTAGCAGCGAACCGACCTGCCCGGACCACTGCTCCCGTTCAACCTTCCTGGTCCTATCCGAACTGCCGAGCGGCACGCGCAGCGGGCGCCGCGCCGCTTTACGCTGGGGAGCCGGGTTATGGCGAGCACATGGACGGGGACCACGACGGCATCGCCTGCGAGCCATATCGCGGCCGATGAAATAGCAGACCCGTTGACGCCCCGATCACGTCGGGCAACGATCCCACCCATGCATCGCCATGTTCATGATGAAATCGCCGATCGACCAGCCGCAGGCCCGATCCCCGCTACCCGCTCCAGTCCGTCATCCCCGACATATCAGCGGCACCGCAGCTTGATCCGCAGGATCGGGCCGGGTGCCGCTGCGGCGTTCAATCCTCCTTCGTCCAGCCCATCGCCTTCAGCATCACATCGAACAGGCGGGTGTTGGCGAAGAAGCCATGGACCTGATCGGCGCCCGGCCCGGCGGCGGCGGCAATCACTTCCTCGCCGGTGTGACTGTCCTCGACGCCGATGATCGCATTGCTGGCGACCGTTGCCCCCGGCTTGGCGGCGGCCGCCGCATATTGCTGCGCCATCGGCGCGTTGCGCTTGCCGCTGGTCATGCGCAGGCCGAAACTATGGTCGGCGGTGAACAGGATCAGCGTATCCTTGCCCGCGATCGCGCTGACCCGGCGGATCATCTCGTCCATCTCGATCACATGTTTCAGGCCATTTTCCGGCTTGTCGGTGTGCATGTCCCATTCGACCATCAGGAAATAGCCCTTGGGATTGCGGGCAAGCTGGCCGATCGTCGCCTCGACCGCCGGGATCGGCGCATAGTCGGCATCGCGCAGCACCGCCGCCCGGCCGCTATCCTTCACCAGTGCCGGATCGTCCCCGAACCGATAGCCCGCCCTGGCAAAGGCCGCTTGCGGGGTGGTGCCATCCTTGGCGAAGGACGCGACCGCATCGGCCTGCCCCTTGCCGATCAATATGTCGACGCCATTGCCAAAGCGGGGCGTCAGCATCTGGCGGAAAATCTGGTCCTTGTCCTTGCGCGTGGCGACATGGGCAAAGCAGGCCGCCGGGGTCGCATCCCAGATCGGCATGTTGGTGACGACGCCGGTGGAAAGGCCGCGCTGCTCGGCATATTCCAGGAAGCTCTTGACCGGGGTGATCGCGCCATCGGCCGCCGGCAACGCGGAGATCATGCCGCTGTTGGTCTTGTGCCCGGTCATGATCGCGCTCATGCCCGCCGCCGAATCCGTCACCCAATTGTCGAGTGCCGACGTGTCGGACAGGCCGACATGGGGCATGGACTGGATGAACAGCGACTGCGGCCGGTCATGCGCCATGATGCCCGCAGCGTTCAGCGTCGGCACGCCGCCGGCGTCACCCAGGAACAGGATGATGTTGCGGGCCCGCTGCGGCGCGGCCCCGTCATCATTGCGGGCCTGCGCTGGAGCGGCGGCGAGCATTGCGCCCGCCGCCAGCATGATCCCGATCGATCGCATCGTCATTGCCGTCCTTCCGTTCAGAAACGGGCCCGCACGCCGGCCATCAGCGTGGTGCCATAATCGGTGTAGCCCGCGAAGCGATCGTCCCGGACATATTGCCACTGGACGCCGCCGGCCACGTTGATGCCCTGCACCACGAATGTGACATTGGGCGTGACCTTGTAGGAAATATCGAAGTCCAGGCTGCCGAACGCCGCGTCGTTGTTGGCGGCCAGCCCCGCGCCGCCGACATCGCGCAGCACCTTGCCGCGCCAGCTATAGCTGGCCCGTGCGCCGACCGGTCCCTTTTCGTAGAAGGCGGTCAGGTTGAAGCTATCGCCAGCCACGTCGGTCAGGTCGTCGCGGAAGGTGGTGCCGTCGGACAGGGCATAGGTGCCCTTGCTCTTGGTATGGGTGTAATTGGCCTGGAAACCCAGGCCATCGAACGGCGCCGGCAGCATCTTGAACAGTTGCTGATAAGCGATCTCGATCCCCGCGACATAGGCATTGCCGCCATTTTGCGGCGCGGTCAGGCGATAGATCTGGCCATCCAGGTCGAAATTGCGGGTCTGCTGGAAGACGAAGGTCGTGATGTCCTTGTAGAAGGCGCCCCCGATCAGCGCGCTGCCCGGCGCGAAATACCATTCGACCGTGCCGTCATATTGCCACGCCTCGAACGGCCGCAGTTCGGGATTGCCGCCCACCGCCGTCAGCACGGTCGGGTTGGAATTGATCGTCAGGCGCGGCGCCAGGTCGGCCAGCGACGGCCGGGTGATGACCTTGGACGCGGCCAGATGCATCTGCAGGTTCGACGTGAACTCCGCGACCAGATTGAGCGAGGGAAGAAAATTCCCGTAATTGCGCTCATAGCTGACCGGCAGCGCCGCGCTGCCATTGTCGGCATAGCCCGACGATGTCTGGCGGGTATAGGCGTAGCGCAGGCCCGCGTCGCCCCGGATGGTCACGCCGCCCAGCGGCAGGCTGAACTCCGCCATGCCATATCCGCCGATGATCCGTTCATCGATGGCATAGCTGTTGCGCCGGTCGCCACGGGTCAGCGGCGCGTCGAGCAAGGCTTCCTTGCCGGTCGCCGCGTCCCAGAAACGGTCGGGATCGGGCATGACCCAGTTCGTCGGCAGGTTGCCGCCCACGCCGTTCAGGAAATCATCGACCGGAAAGGCCTCGAAATAGCTGTCGTCGAAGCGCTGGCCGGCGATGCCGCTGGTGAAGTTGATGTCGCGGCGATTATAGGTGCGGTCGCGCTTTTCATATTTGGCGCCGAAGCGCAGCGCGTGCACCACGCCGCTCAGCTCGCGCGTCACGTCGAAGGTCGCAGCCCGCTGGCGATCGAGCGAGTCATTGACGCGATACTCGATCCGGCGACCGGGCAAGGTGGTCGATTCCGTCAGGTCGGCGGTCAGGAACTCCAGGTTCGGCAAGCGCTCGCCCACCTTGCCATAATCGAACGCGACCTGGCCCACGCTGCCGAGCAGGCGGGTGCGATAGATGGGCGTGGGCGTGTTGGAATAGGCCCGGCCCAGGCTCGCGTCGGCGGCCAGCGTCCAGCCATTGGCGGACCATTTGGCGTTCGCGCCGATCAGCCAATTCTCATATTCCAGCCGCGACGTTTCGCGCCCGATCTGGGTCGATGTATTGACGGTCGCAGCGGTCAGCACGCCATTTTCGATCACCGCCGTGCCGGGCACGATCGCGCCCGGCGTGGTCGCCGAAAAATCGGTCGAATAGGTCAGCTCGTCATAATCGATGTTGAGCCGGCTCCACAGGCCATCGACATTCAGCTCGAACCGGTCGTCGGGCTTCCACTGGATCGCGCCATTGAGGCCGATGCGGTCGCGATTCTCGCGCTCCAGCGTCGGGCGCGTGCTGGTCGGCACCAATATGGTGTCGCTGTCCAGCGTGCCGTCGCCATCCGTGTCGATCCGACCGTCGGCCCAGCCGACACCGGTGACACGATCCTGCCGCGTGGTGCGCTCGTCATAGACCGCCGCGATCAGCGCGCCGAACGTGCCCTCCTCATTGACCCAGCTGGCCATGCCCGACAGGCGCGGATCGACCGTGTCGGCCAGGCGCGGCGAACTGGCGGTGGCGGACAGCGCCAGCACCGGCTTCTTGAGGTCGATCGGGCGGAAGGTCTGCAGGTTCACGATCCCGCCGATGCCCCCTTCGGCCAGGTCCGCGCGCGGGCTCTTGATGACTTCGACCGCCGACATGAGTTCGGACGGCAGCGTGTCGAAACGGAACTGGCGCCCGCTCTGGCCGCTGTCGCGCACATTCTCGTTCACCGCGGCCGACCGGCCATTGAGCGTCACGACCTGAAAATTGGCGCCCAGGCCGCGGATGCGGACGAACACGCCTTCGCCGCGATCTCGCACGATCGACACGCCCGGCACGCGCTGCAGCGCTTCGGCGATGTTCTGGGCGGGGAATTTGCCGATATCCTCGGCCTTCACCACGTCGACGACATTGGTCGCCTTGCGCTTTTCGGCCAGCGCGCCGGACAGGCTGGCGGCGTAGCCGGTGACGATGATGTCGGGCGCGACTTCGACGCCGCCGCTGGCCACCGTCTCCTGCGGCGCGGCCGGCGCCGCCACGACCAGCAGCGCGCCATTGCCCTGCCGCCGCACCGCCAGCGGCTTGCCCTGGATCAGCCGCTCGACCGCCGCCATGGCGTCCATCCGGCCGCTGAGCGACGGGCCACTCATCCCCGCGACCAGTTGCGGCGCGAACAAGATGTCGGTGCCGGTCTGGCGGGCCAGCGCCTCCAGCGCGGTCCCCAGCGACTGCGCGGCGATCTGGACGGTCGCCTGGCGCGGCTGCGCCTGGGCCGGAACCGCGCAGAAGGCGGCAAGAGCGGCGCCCAGCACCAGAGAGCGGCGCAAAGTGCGCGAAGAAGAAACGGTCACGATCATCCCCCGTGGACAGCGGCAGAAGGCGCCGCGCCTCCCCGACGCGCCAGCGGGATTTTACCCCACCCCGGCGTCGGCCATTTTTTTTCAGCGGCCCAGCAGCACCCGGTCGTCCACCTGGCGGACGGGCACGGACAGCAATTGCGACAGCGCCTGGCCCAGCGCGACATTGTCGCCCATCCGGTACATGCCGCTCACCCGCAGCGCAGCGGTGACGGGATCGGCGATCACCAGCCGGGTGAGGCTGTAGCGATTGGCCTCCGCCGCCACCGCATCCAGCCGGTCGTCATGAAAGGCCGCCCGGCCGCTCAGCCAGGCCTGGGTAGTTTCGACATCGGGCCGATCAAGCTGCACGACATTGGCGGCATCGGTGCGGATGCGCTGCCCGGCCGACAGGCTGCGCTGCCCGCCGGCGACCGCGACATCGGCCTGTCCCGCCAGCGCCGTCATCGCCAGCCGGTCATCGCTGTCGCGCCGCACATCGAACCGGCCGCTGCCGGCGACGAAACGCCCCCGGCCGGCATCGATCGCAAAGGGCACGGCGGACGGCTTCACCGTCAGCGCGACGCGCCCCCGTTCCAGCCACAACCGCCGCCGGCTGGCGCTCGCCAGCACCCGGACATCGGTATCGGCATCCAGGAACAGCGCCGACCCTTCCGGCAGGGTCAGCCGGCGTTGCTCGCCGATGCCGGTGCGATAACGGGTGCCCGCCATTGCCGTCTGCATGATCGCCATGCCGCCGCCGCCCACCACCAAAGTGCCGGCGCAGGCTGCCATCATCCGCCGGCGCGAAAGGGGGCGTGCGGACGCCGGCGCAGGGCGCACGGCAGCATCGGTGCCGGGCACCAGCGCCCAGATATCGGTCGCCCGCTCGAAATCGGCCGCATGCGCGGGGTCGGCGGCGATCCAGGCGCGAAAGGCCTGTTCGTCGTCCACCGTCCGTTCGTCCGCATTCAGCCTTGCAATCCACTCGGCGGCGGTCCGGGCCATGGGGCGCTCACCGGGCATGTCGGGGCTCACCAATCCTTCGTCCATTCGCCAAGGAAACTCATCGCCCTGGCCATATGCTTCTCGACCGCGCTCTGGCTGATGTCCAGCCGTTCGGCAATCTCGCGATATTTGAGATTGTCGATCCGCTGCAGCAGGAACACCTCGCGGGTGCGTGGCGGCAGCCTGTCGATCCCTTCCGACACGCGCCGCAGCCGCGCCTGCGCCATCAGCGCCTCGTCCTGCAACGGCGCGCCGTCGCGCAGCAGCGCCAGCGCATCCTCGCCGCCTGCCGGCCCGCGCACCTTTTCCCGCCGATAGCTGTCCCGCGCCCGGTTGACCGCCGCGCGGACCAGAAAGGCTTCCTCATTGTCGGGCCGTTCGGGCCGGGCCGCCATGCGGACATAGGCATCGTGCAACAGATCCTCGCTGTCGGAACGCCGGGTCATCCGCTCGACCTGCGCCAGCAGCCCGGCCCAGCCGGTCCATAGCCGCCGCGGCGCCCGCAGCGCCTGTTCAGAAGGATGCTCGCTCATGCGACCGGCCGCTTAGCGGGCGCTGCGGTCAGTTTGATGACCAAGGCATTTCAATTGGATGACGCTGCCATCTTGTGACATGCCGACGTGAACACGGGGGATTGTCCGAAGCGCTGCAAGCGGCAATATGCGGCTGTGCAGGGCGAAGTGCCAATGGGTGCTGGGGTTCGATCTGATTACAGGGGCAAGACCGGTCGATGGATATGGTGGACAATGCGGCGGCAATTGACCGGATCATCGAAAGCTGTCGCGCACTCTGCCTGGATGTGCGCTGGCATGATGTCTACACGCTGGCGACCTCGGTGGAACTGGAAGAGGTCAATCCCGCGCTGTTGCGGATGAAGGTCACTGCCGCCTGCGCCCTTAACGACAAGACGCTGCTTGCTGCACTCGCGCCGGAAATCATCGACCTGCCGGACGGCCATCCGCTTTTCTATCCGTTGGTCGGACAGATACAGCGCAGCGGCCATGGCGATATTGGGGCCGACATGCTGCTGGGGCGCGCCAATGCGGCGGCCGATCCGCGCTATGCCGTTTTCCTGCGCCGCGCGATCAGCCTCAATCGTGGTGACGAGGGGCGCACAGCCACGCTGGAGGCGGCGCTCAATGCCGCGACAAATGGCGGCTGGGACATGAAGGGCGAGCCCTCGTCCCATCATTTTCCCGCGCCGCTGCCGGCCCTGATGGGGCCGCCAGTGCAGATCGTTCCCGCGCCGGGCTTGGATCGCCGGCATATCGACCGGCTGACGGGCGATACCGCGAAATTCCTCGCCAGGATGCAGAAGCCCGCGCCCGGCTATATCGTCGAATATGCCAATGTCGTGGTCGATCGCCATGGTCAGATCTGGACGCCCGATGGCAAGGTCATCGTCAGCCTCGGGAAGCCGATCGATTTCAACGAAGCCGGTGCGGGTGGGCATGTCGCGGTAGCAACCAGCGTCGTTGCCCACACCAAGGGCATCTATCATTTCATGGTGGACCATCTGCCAAGGCTGGCCTTCCTGTTCCAGCAGGGGGCTGATCCGGACGTGAAGCTGCTGACGAATGCAGGGGGCAAGGCGTTCGAGCGCGCGCTGCTGGATCTGGCCGGTTTCGGGCCGGACCGGCTGGTCGCGGTGGACAAACCGGTGTTTGTAGAGCGGTTGCTGAAGGTCGTCTGCGGGTTCGAGGGCATGACCGGCTGGTCGCACATGGTGCCCATGTTCCAGACGATCGTGAACGCCGCGCTGGCAGAGGCGGCCAGGCATCAGGTGGAACTGCCGCCCCGTATCTACATTTCCCGCGCCGCGGCGGCGCGACGGTCGATGCGCAACGAAGAGGCGCTGGAACAGGCATTGGCCGCGCGCGGCGTGCGCATCTACCGGTTCGAGGATATTCCGCTCTGGCACCAGATCGCGCTGGTCAATTCGGCGCGCGTCATCGTGGCGCCGCATGGCGCGGGGCTGGCGCATATGCTGATGGCCAGTGCGGACGTGAAGATCATCGAACTCCTGCCCATCGCGATGGGCACCTATCTCCTGCGCTGGAACTATGCGCGTCTGGCCATTCTGCGCGGCTTCGAATATCGCGCCTGGGTGGAGGAGCAGTTTCTCGCGGTCCAGGATGACTGGTCGATCACGCTGGACGAATTTCTCGCTTATTATGACGGGCTGGCGCTGGACTAGCCATCGGGCCGGTCCCGGACAAACCAGGGAAAACCCCGTCTAGCGCCAGAAGTCCCAGTATCGCGGCGTGATGCCCTGGACGGCAGGCATCGGGTCGCCCTTGGGGTCCTGCGGAACGATCGTGGCGGTCATGTCCTGGCAGGTGGCCATGATCCACCGGTGCTTTTCGCCAGTGCGCACGTCGGTCGCGACCTGGCTATATATGCCGTTGATCTGCTCCACCGGGCCCAACGTCAGGCCCTTGGTCACGGCGCCCTTCAATTCGAACGGCTTGGAGCAGGTGCCAACATCGGCGAAGCTTTCCGCCATTTCCGATGCCGACTTGCCGTCGCGCGACCGGGTATAATCGTCCCGCTTCCACGCTTCCCAGCGCACCTGGCCAAACTCGCGGGTCCAGTAGGTCCGCTCCATCTGCCGCGCCTTGCCGGGCGTCAGGCCGGATGGATCGACCTGCGAATAGGGGTGGGACAATATGGTGTTCAGTCGCTTGCCCGAACTATAGGTGAAATCGCCCCTGGTCCACAGCGCCAGAACTTTCGACGGATAATCGTCGGGGCATGGCCCTGATATCGGCGACAGGCCGATATTGGACGATTTCTTCTGGTTCACCGCGATGCCGATCGCGCCATTGGCCGGCACCGTGCGAGACGTCAGCAGCCAGTTGCGGAAATAGCGGACCGAACTGTGCGGCCCCTTGGGGCATTGTGACGAAATCCCTCCGCCGACCGTTCCGCCGTCCTTGCCGCGCGACCACCAGCCCATGATGAAGGCGAACTGGTCATCATACCAGCGCACCGAGAAATAGGCGGGAATGAAACCCTCGGTCCTGCAGGCGTCCTTCTGGATCTGGACGGCGCCGACTACACGGGCATTGCCCTGATATTGCCACAGGATATTGTCGCGGATCGTCCGCCGGGCGCCACAGTCCACAGCGTTCTGGGGCACCACCTTGGTCAGGTGATAGGGGATCCGGTCCGCCGACGTCAGGTCGCGCCGCTTCTTGCAGCGCGCATCGGTGGGGATCATGCCGACGATGATGTTGCCGTTATCGTTCAGGCACACATCCTGGACCAGAAAGTCGACGATCTCGGGCGGCGCGGCCGCCGCCCTTGCCGGTTGCGCGGCGATGAGAGGGGCCAGCATCGCCGTCATGGCGATGGCCGCGGGTCCGAAAGATTTTGCCATGATGATGCTCCAGGCAGGTCGACGGGGCAGGGCGCGCATGAACGATAGGGGCGCGAATGAGCATGACGGCCCGCGCCGCTTTCGGTTCCCTGCGCCGGGACGGGCTGACGGATTTTTCGCTGGCAATGCCGGGCCTTGCCTTCGTTTTACGGAGTCGCCGCGCCGGTGCTGCCGCGCGCGACCAGCGAGAAGGTGAAGCGCGGCGGTTCGCCCGGACCGTTGATCAGCGCGTCGATCGCGGCGCGGCCCATATGGTCCAGCGGCTGGCGCACGGTGGTCAGCGGCGGCCAACTGGTGCGGCTTGCGGGCGTATCGTCGAACCCGGCCACCGACAGATCCTCGGGCACGCGCAGGCCCAGATCATGCGCCAGCGTCAGCACGCCCAGCGCCATCGGGTCGTTGGTCGCAAAGATCGCGGTCGGCCGGTCGTCCCGCTGCAACAGCGCCTCTGCGCAGGCAATGCCGGACGCGAAATCGAAACTGCCCTGCATGAACAGGCTGTCGTCGATCGGCAGGCCGGCCGCCGCCATCCCCTCGCGAAAGCCTTCGACACGCTGCAGCGCCGCCTTGTGGGTCGGGGGCGGGGTGATCACCGCGATCCGCTTATGGCCCAATGACGCCAGATGATCGGCCACCATCCGCCCGGCGGCATGTTCGGGCGTCGGCATGTTGATGCCGCCCCTGGATGCGTCCGCCGTGCCGGCGATCCGTGCGCAGGGCAGGTTCATTTCCGCCAGCCGGTCGAGCAGCAGCGCATCGTCGGACAGCGGCGGCACCAGGAACACGCCGTCGGGGCGCAGCGCCGCGACCAGCCGGTCCAGCACTTCGATCCGCTCCTCGCCGCCGTCGGAAATCGGCTCCACCACCAGATGATAGCCAAGGTCGCGGCAGCGCGCCGCTGCGCCCGACTGGATGCCGCCGGTATAGGCGGGGGCGGGGTTGCTGTAGAGATAGGCGATCATGAAGGACCGGCCACCGGCCAACCGCCGCGCCGACTGGTTGGGGCGATAGCCCAGTTGCTCGATCGCCGCGTTCACCCGCTCGCGCAGTTCGTCGCTGACGTTCGGCGCCTTGTTGACAACGCGGGACACCGTCTTGATCGAGACTTTGGCAAGGGCGGCGACGTCATGGATGCTGGGCATGATTTTCCTATAGGGCCGGGCCGAAGGCGACTGGTGCTGCCCCGGATCTTTGTGGCACTATTCCCCATAGGACCAAGGATGGAAGATGAGCAACGTCATTAATTTTCGTCTGGCGCGCAAGGCCAGGGATCGGGCCGACAAGGCGCAGGCGGCAGACAGCAATCGCGCCAAGTTCGGCCGGACCAAGGCGCAGAAACTTGCCGATCAGCAAGAAGAACGTCGAAAGTCGGCTCTGCTGGATGGTGTGCGTCTTGAGCGCAAGGAAGAGTCCGGCGACGATGTCTGATGCTGTGAAGTCATGATATAAATCTGTTGTTCATGTTCGGAATGAACATCTGTTCATATTGAAGTGGGATTTTTCAATTCATCGATATTGAAAAACAGATCGTCCCGCATTTGACGATATGTTTGAGGCCAATGGAGATGGTCGGCGGTTGATCTATCGCTATGACCAAGAATATTCGATCCATCCGTCCCGCCTCGGCCGCGATCGCCGCTGTCCTGGCATTGTCCGCAACGCCCCTGCTTGCGCAGGAGGGGATGACGCCCCCGCCGGCCGCGCCAGTTGACATCGCCCCCGCGGTGCCGGCGGCAGAGTCCGCACCCGCAGCGCCTGTCACAGCGCCTGCAACCCCGGCGGCGCCGGTCTTCGCGCCCAGCCAGCCAGTCGTGCAACAGACGCCGCCGACCCCGGAGCCGCAGCCTGAAGCGCCCGCCGCGCAGGAAAGCCGCGCTGCCCCGGCCACCCCGGCACCGCGCCGCGCGGAAGCTCGCCAGCCTGAACGTGCTTCCGAACCCGCCCCGGCGCCTGCTCCGACCCCGGTCGCGGCTGAACGTACCGAAGCGCCGGCACCCGTAGCCCCGGCCGCAACGCCGGCTCCGGAACCGGCTGCCGTCACCCCGGTTGCCGAACCGGCCCCGGCTGCCGCGCCGGCCGAACAGCCCTCGGCCCTGATCGATCCGGCGCTGCTGCTGGCGCTGGGCGGCGGTTCGCTGCTGCTGGTCGGCCTTGGCGCCACTGCCATCGTCCGTCGCCGCCGCCAGCGTGTCGAAGCCGAGCGCGAAGCGATCGCGCCGATCGAAACCGGCCCGGCCCCGGCACCGATGCCCCTCGCCCCGGCTGCTCCGCCTGCTGCTCCGATTGCGGCACGCACCCCGCTGGCCGCCGCCACGGCTCCCGCCAGCCCCATGCCGGCCAGCGATGTCGAAGCGATGGTCGCCGCTGCCCCCAGCCGCGACAATCCCTTCCTGACCCAGCGCAACCGCCGTCGCCGCGCCCATTTCCTGCTCGCCCAGCGGCAGGCGCTCCGCACGGCCGATCCGGTCGCCCGCGCCGCACCGGTGGCAACCCCGGCCAGCGCCGCGGCGACCGATCGCAGCCAGACCGTCTATCGCTTCGGCAGCGACCGCGCCCGTCCGGGCCTGTTCAAGCCGCGCACCAGCTGATCGGCGCCCTGAGCTGACAATGAAGGGGACGGTGGCCCGCCATCGTCCCCTTTGTCTTGCCTGTCCTACAACCATGTCTTCCTGATAGAAGTGCGGGGTAGGGGAGGACATCGCCCTTTCCGATAGGATCAGCGTCCAGCAAGATTATGTCAAAATCTGCGGGAAATATGGGAAGTTAAGGCTCGCAGTCTCCCACAGGCACCCCCGCGCTGTTGCGCTTGCCCGTCCCGCCTGTTACCGGCGCGCGGTTTATATCCCACGCCATCATTGGCCTGCAGAAGAGTCGCCCACCATGTCCGACAAGATCAATCGTATCGTCCTCGCCTTTTCGGGCGGCCTCGACACCAGCGTGATCCTGAAATGGTTGCAGCAGACCTATCAGTGCGAAGTCGTCACCTTCACCGCCGATCTTGGCCAGGGCGAGGAACTGGAACCCGCCCGCGCCAAGGCCCGCCTGATGGGCGTCAAGGAAGAGCATATCTTCATCGACGACCTGCGCGAGGAATTCGTGAAGGATTATGTCTTCCCGATGATGCGCGGCAATGCGCTCTATGAAGGCCTCTACCTGCTCGGCACCTCGATCGCCCGTCCGCTGATCGCCAAGCGCCAGATCGAGATCGCCAAGCAGCTCGGCGCCGACGCCGTCAGCCATGGCGCCACCGGCAAGGGCAATGACCAGGTCCGCTTCGAACTGGGCTATTACGCCCTGCAGCCCGACATCAAGGTGATTGCCCCCTGGCGCGAGTGGGATCTGACCAGCCGCACCAAGCTGATCGAATTCGCCGAACAGCATCAGATCCCGATCCCGCGCGACAAGCGTGGCGAAAGCCCCTTCTCGACCGACGCGAACATGCTGCACACCTCTTCGGAGGGCAAGGTGCTGGAAGATCCGTGGGAGGAAACCCCGGACTTCGTCTATTCGCGCACCGTCAACCCGGAAGACGCGCCCGACGCGCCCGAATATATCACGGTCGATTTCGAGCGTGGCGACGGCGTCGCGATCAACGGCATCGCCATGTCGCCCGCGACCCTGCTCGAAACCCTCAACGAATATGGCCGCAAGCATGGCATCGGCCGTCTCGACCTGGTCGAGAACCGCTTCGTGGGCATGAAGTCGCGCGGCATGTATGAAACGCCGGGCGGCACCATCTATCACCTCGCGCATCGCGGCATCGAGCAGATCACGCTGGACCGTGGCGCCGCCCATCTGAAGGATGAGCTGGCCCCCAAATATGCCGAGCTGATCTATAACGGCTTCTGGTTCTCGCCCGAGCGCGAGATGCTCCAGGCCGCGATCGACCACAGCCAGGAAAAGGTGACCGGCACGGTCCGCCTGAAGCTCTACAAGGGCGGCGTCTATGTCGTCGGCCGCAAGTCGCCCTATACGCTCTACAGCGAGAAGGTCGTGACCTTCGAGGACGACGCGGGTGCCTATGACCAGCGCGACGCGGCGGGCTTCATCAAATTGAACGCGCTGCGCCTGCGCCTGCTGGGTCGCCGCGACGGGCTTTGATTCAGCGCGGCACTGATGTTTCGGGGAAGGCCCCGGTCCGCACATGAGCGGGCCGGGGCCTTTCTCTTTCCTCCCCGATACAAATTGCGACAAACTATTGGGTGACATGACAAAGTTGCGGGACAAGTCTTGCCGATAAGCGACGTCAAGGATGGTCGACACGCCATCCACGACTGAACTTGGAAGGAAAGACCCAATGCTCCGCAATTTCTTCGCCACCGTCGCGGTCGGTTCGCTGTTCGTCGGCGGGCTGGCGGCCACCCATGTCGCCTTCGCGCAGGATGGTGGTCCGGGTCCGCGCGGCATGCGCGGTGGTCCCATGATGATGGCCGACGCCAACAAGGACGGCACCATCACCAAGGCGGAACTGACCGCCTCGCTCGAAGCCCGCTTTGCCCAGCTCGACGCCAACAAGGATGGCAAGCTGACCAAGGAGGATCGTGACATCCGCCGCCAGCAGCGTCTGGACGAACGCTTCGCCGCGCTCGACACCGACAAGAATGGCCAGATCAGCAAGGCCGAGTATCAGGCCGGTCATCAGCCGCGCGCGGATCGCGGCCCGGAAGCTGGCAAGCCCGGCGGCCCCGACGGCAAGCGCTGGGGCGGGCGTGGCCATGGCGGTCCCGGCCGCGGCATGATGCATCGTGGCTCAGGCGGTCCCGGCCTCGGTGACGCCGGCAAGGACGGCACCGTGACGAAGGCAGAGTTCATGGCCGGCCCGCTCGCCATGTTCGACAAGGCCGACGCCAACAAGGATGGCAAGGTCACGGCGGAGGAAATGAAGGCCGCCCGCCAGGCGATGCGTGGTCAGTGGCAGGACCGCAAGGGTCCGCCCCCGCCGCCGGCCAACTGATCGGCTGACAGCGCCGACGATCCGGAGCGGGGCTTTTCCCCCTAGCGCCCCGCTCCAGTCGATCGTCCCAAGGGGGAAGGGCGAAGGTTCCCCTGCCTTCGCCCTTCCAACCCGTCCCCCGGCATGACAGACAGGCACCATGAGCGAACGACCCCATCTCCTGCTCGTCGATGACGAGCGATCGATCCGCGAGCCGCTGGCCCAATATCTCTCCCGCAACGGCTTCCGCGTGACCGCCGTCGAGAATGCGGCGGAGGCGCGGCTGCGTCTGGCCGCCAATGCCATCGATCTCGTCATCCTCGACATCATGATGCCGGGCGAGGACGGCCTGTCGCTGTGCCGCCATATCCGCGAGACCAGCGAGATTCCGGTGATCCTGCTCACCGCCCGGTCGGAAGAGACCGACCGCATCGTCGGGCTGGAAATGGGCGCCGACGATTATGTGCTCAAACCCTTTTCGCCGCGCGAACTGGTCGCCCGCATCAAGGTGATCTTCCGCCGCGTCGCCACCGGCGGTCAGCGCGTCACCGCGCCCGACGGCGCCACCTATGCCTTTGCCGGCTGGCTCTTGAAGACGCAGGAACGCACCCTGGTCGATGCCGAGGGGGTGTCGCTGCCGCTTTCCACCGCCGAATATAATCTGATGCTCGCCTTCGCCACCCGGCCCAATCAGGTGCTCAGCCGCGACCAGTTGCTCGACATCACCCAGGGGCGCGAAGCGAACGCCTTCGACCGGGCGATCGACAACCAGATCAGCCGCCTGCGCAAGAAGATCGAGCCCGATGCGAAGAACCCGACGCTGATCAAGACGGTCTGGGGCGGCGGCTACACCCTGTCGTCGGAGGTTCGCAAACTGTGAAGCAACTGCGCCTCTGGCCGCAAAGTCTGGTCGGGCAGATCATCATCCTGGTCGCGATCGCGCTGTTCGTGGCGCAGGCGATCAATTTCGGCCTGCTGCTGCGCGAACGCAATCGGGTCGAACTGACCAGCCAGACCGCGCCGGTCGTCTATCGGGTGATCAACGCACTCGATATCCGGCCCGACCGTCGGCCAAGGCGCGGCGATCACGAGCAGGAAGAGGAACGTGACCGGCGCAATGTGGAATTTTCGACGACGCGGCCCGTCCTTGCCGGCAAGCCTCGACCAGATGTCGAGACGCGAGCCGTCGCCATGTTCGAGGATATCGGCCTGACCGTCCATTCGGTGGTCGCGACGGAAGATAGTCGCATCATGCCGCAGCGTCGCTGGGAACAGATACGCCGTCGCGCGACGGGAGAGCAGCCGGGCGATCGTCGTCTCGGCCGTCTCTCTCTGGCGGTCGAATATGAACCGGGCAAATGGGTGACCGCGATGGCCCGCATCGGCAGCCGCCCGCCGCGTTTTGGCGGCTGGCTGGTGGCCCAGACGCTGATCCTCTACGTCATCGTCCTCATTCCGCTGCTCTGGATGGGCCGCCGCTTTGCCCGCCCGCTCAAGCAGTTGACCGGCTCCGCCCGCCAGTTCGCGAAGACCGGCGCGGCCGATCCGGTCGAGGAAAGCGGGCCGGGCGACGTGCGCCAGCTCACCACCGCCTTCAACGCCATGCGCGCGCGCATCATCGCCATGCTGGACGAGAAGGACCGGATGCTGGGTGCCATCGGCCATGATCTGCGCACCCCGCTCGCCTCGCTGCGGGTCCGCACCGAATCGGTCGAGGATGAGGGCGAACGCGCCCGCATGTCGGAAACGATCGAGGAAATGAACCGGATGCTCGACGACATCCTCTCGCTCGCCCGCGCCGGCCGCAGCAGCGAGATGGCGCAGAAGGTCGACCTGACCTCGCTCGCCGATGCCGTCGTGGAGGATTTCATCGAGCTGGGATCGCCGGTCGACATGATCGACAGCGATCGCGCCGTCGCCTTCGTCCGTGCCCAGCAGATCCGCCGCGCGCTGCGCAACCTCATCGAAAACGCGATCGTCTATGGCGACCGCGCCCATGTCAGCGTCCAGCATCAGGACGGCATGATCCGCATCATCGTTGCCGACGAAGGCCCCGGCATTGCCGAGGACAAGATGGGCGAGATGATGGAGCCCTTCACCCGGCTCGAAGGCTCGCGCAACCGTGAGACCGGCGGCGCTGGCCTCGGCCTGGCCCTCGTCCGCGCGATCATGGCCGAACATGGCGGCGCGCTCCAACTCGCCAACCGCCCCGGCGGCGGCCTCGAAGCCAGCCTCGTCCTCCCCGCCTGACTAGGCCATTCCTCCCCAAGCGTGCTTGGGGAGGGGGACCGGTCGCGTAGCGAGTGGTGGAGGGGCACAGGCCCGATGGCGCAGCGTCGGAAAATGTGGCCCTAGCTCGCCAGCGGCCGGATCATCGCCGGAGTCTCCACCGCGACCGGCGCCACCGGGGGCAGGTCGGGCAGCGCCTTGTCCACCGTCACCGGCTCGCCGCTTTCGACCAGCGCGATCGCCTCGGCCTCATTCGCCACCGCCGGCGGCGATCCGCGCAGCGGCATGCCGGCCGTCTCGCGCACCGTCAGCATGGTCAGCAGGCCGATCAGCGCCGCACCCATCAGATAATAGGCCGGCACCAGCGGATCGCCGGTCTTCTGCACCAGCCAGGCGGTGATCAGCGGCGTCGTGCCGCCGAACAGCGAGACCGAGATGTTGAACGCGATCGACAGCGCGCTGTAGCGCACCGGCGTGTAGAAGAGCGCGGGCAGGGTGGAGGGCATGGAACTGGTGAAGCAGACCAGCGCAATCCCCAGCAGCATCAGCCCGAGGAAGATCAGCGCGTCATTGCCCGTGCCGATCAGCAACATGCAGGGCACCGACAACAGCATCAGCGCGACGCAGGCGCCGATGATCATCGGCCGCCGGCCCAGCCGGTCGCTGAACAGCCCGCCCACGACATTGAGCGGCATCATCACCAGCATCACGATGATGATCAGCAGCAGCCCCTTGGTCTCGGCATAGCCCATGGTGACGCTGAGATAATTGGGCATGTAGGTCAGCAACATATAGTCGGTGACGTTGAACACCAGCACCAGCCCGACGCACTTCAGCAGTTGCCGCCAATGCACGCGGAACAGGGTGCCAAGCCCCGGCCGCTCGCTTTCGCGCGCGTCGATCTGTTCGCTATAGGCCTGGAATGCCGGCGTTTCCTCTAGCTTCAGCCGCATATAGAGGCCAAGCAGGCCCAGCGGCCCGGCGACCAGGAAGGGAATACGCCAGCCCCACTCGAGCATCTGCGCGTCGCTCAACGCCATCTGCAACGCGGTGACGGTGCCGGCACCGGCGATATAACCGCCCAGCGTCCCGAACTCCAGCCAGCTGCCCATCAGGCCGCGTTTCCGATCGGTCGAATATTCCGCGATGAAGGTCGCCGCGCCGCCATATTCGCCGCCGGTCGAAAAACCCTGCACCAGCCGCGCGGCCAGCAGCATCAGCGGCGCACCGATGCCGATCTGGGCATAGGAGGGGATGAGGCCGATGGAAAAGGTGCCGACCGCCATCAGGATCATGGTCATCGCCAATATCTTGTGCCGGCCATAGCGATCGCCCAGTGGCCCGAACACCAGTCCGCCCAGCGGCCGGACCAGGAAGGCGACGGTGAAAGTGGCGAAGGTCGCGATCAGCTGCAGCGCCGGATCGCTCGACGGGAAAAAGACATGGCCCAGCGTAACGGCGATATAGCCGTAAACGCCGAAATCGAACCATTCCATGGCATTGCCCAGTGCTGCGGCGCCGACGGCGCGGTTCAGCAGGGACCGGTCGACGACGGTGACATCATCGACTTCCAGGTCGCGGCGGCGCTTGAACCAGCCGAAATGGGTGTGGCGCGCGGCATGCGCGGCAGATGTGGACACAGTAATCTCCCGGCCCGTCCAGGCGGGCACGCGGGGCGCGCCTCACAGCCATCGGACAGGCAATGTCGGCCGATAATCAGGGCCTTGGAACGTTGCGACGCCGCATGGGGCATCAAGCGAGGAGGGCCCCATATAGGCAATCGCCCGCAAAAAGGTGCAACAAAGGGGCAGGCCGTGCCCGCATGGGGGTGAGCCGACCCCGGCCTGTCCTATTGGCGCATCATGGCTTATGCTGCGTCGCGATGGGATTTCGGGCGGACATGACGAAGCAGGGGTTGGAAACAAGATTTCCAACCCCTGCATCAAAATTGCCGAATGTGCGGGAAATATGGGAAGTTAAGGCGGTGATTTCCTATTTTGCCGCCCCGACTGTCCGCCTCAATGCTTGCCCGGCTTGGACGATGTCCCGGCCGCCGTCGGGTTGATCAGCGCCGCGCCGCTGGGCAGGCCGGTGCCGCCCATGTCCAGCTTCTGCGCCTGTTCCCGCGCGACCCGCTGCGGATCGTCCCGCTCCTTGATCGCCGCCTGGGTTTCGGGATCCTGCGCGTCATCCTCGTCGGCCGAGGCATTGCCGCCACGGGTCCAGCCCAGGATGACCGACATGCGCCGGTTGCGCGGATCATAGGCGTCGGTCTTCACGAACGGTTCGCGATCGGCGACCCCCTCGATCCGGGCGAAGCGGGCATTGGGAATGCCGGTTTCGGCGAGCGCCTTGCGGGTCGATTCCGCACGGGCCGACGACAGCATCCAGTTGTTCATGCTCCGGCCCGACGCATAGGGCAGGCCATCGGTATGGCCGCGCACGATCAGCGGATTGGGCATGGTCGCCAGTGCGTCTGCGACCTCGGCGATCAGCGCCTTGGCTTCGGGCAGCAACTGGTCGGTGCCCGACCGGAACATCGCGAAATCCGCTTCGTCGATCAGGTCGATGCGCAGCCCTTCGCGAGTTTCGGTGAAGCGGACATTCTTGCGCAGCCGGGCCAGGCCCTTCTTGGACATGCGCTCCTCGAGCTGCTTCTTGATATTCTCGAACTTCTGCCGGTCGGCCGCGCGCAATGCCTTGCCGCCCTGGTCCTTGGTACCGGTGGCGTCGCGCGGGATGGTGATGGCCAGGTTGCCCTGACCACCGGTGGTCGGGTAATTTTCCTTCGCCATCAGGCTGTCGCCGCCGAACATGCCGGTGGACCCGGCCGAATTCATCTTCAGCTCGACCAGCGTCGGCGTGAAATAGTCGGCCAGCGCCTTGCGCTGCTTTTCGGTGGTCGCACCCAGCAGCCACATCAGCAGGAAGAAGGCCATCATCGCCGTCACGAAGTCGGCATAGGCCACCTTCCAGGCGCCGCCATGATGGCCGCCATGCCCTTCGACGATGATCTTCTTGACGATGATCGGCCGGGGTTCGGGCTCGTTCGCGCCGCGCTTCTTCTCCGCCATGGCTTATTTGTTCCGCATGCCGTCGAACACTTCGGCAAAGCCGGGCTGGTTCGCATGGATCAGGCTGGAACGGGCGGCCTCGATCACCAGCGGCTGCGGATGGCCGTGCAGCGAGGCGATGATGATCTGCTTGACGACATGATAGATGGCGCCGTCCTGCTCGATCACCGCGCGGCAGCGATTGGCGAAGGGATTGACCATGCCATAGGCGAGCAGCACGCCCAGGAAGGTGCCGACCAGCGCCGAGCCGATCATCGCACCCAGCACCGAAGGCGGCTGGTCGATCGAGCCCATGGTCTTCACCACGCCCAGCACCGCGGCGACGATGCCGAGGGCCGGGAGAGCGTCGGCCAGGCCCTGGAGATTGTCGGCGGGCTTGAGCGCTTCATGATGATGGGTCTTGAGGCTGTTATCCATCACTTCCTCGACCGCGTGGGGATCGAGCGTACCGGACGACACCACGACCAGGCGCAGCGTGTCGCTGATCAGGTGGATCAGCGTCTTGTCCTTCATCAGCTTGGGATATTCGCCGAAGATGGGCGAGGTGCCCGGATCCTCGATATGCGGTTCCAGCGCCACCGGGCCTTCGACGCGCAGCGTCTTCATCAGCTTGCTGACCAGGAAGATGCAGTCCAGGAAGTCCTGCTTCTTGTACTGCGGCCCCTTGAACACCTTGCCCAGGCCGCCACCCAGCGCCTTCAGGTCGGAACCCGAATTGCCGATGATCAGCGCGCCGACAGCGGCGCCGCCGATGATGATCATTTCGTGGGGCAGGGCGTGCAGCACCGGTCCGATGTCGCCCCCGGTGAAGATGAACCCACCGAAGACCATGCTCAAAAGCACGACAAGGCCGATGACTGCAAACATGTTGATCCCCGAAAATGCGCCTGGAGGCGGTGGCTCCGTCGGCGCCCCGTGGCGCCAGTCCCTTTCTGGTTAATACGGACTGGTTACCGTCCCCTTTAGGACGGCGACGCTTTTTCGCCGCCTTTAACTGATCAGGTCGAACAGGGTCTGCTGGTTGATCCGCGCAAAGGCGGACTGGGCCGCCTCCAGCTGCAGCAGCTGCGCCTTCACGTTCGAAATGACCGTGGTCAGATCGGCCGATTCCAGCGTGTCGCGCCGTTCCGACAGGTTGATGTCGACATCGGTCAGCCGCGTGCCGATCACATCCAGCCGGTCGGCGCGCACGCCCTGCTTGGCGCGCTCCACCACGACCCGATTCTGGCCGATCTGGATCGCATCCAGCGAACTGGCAAGGTCGGTGTCATTGCCGCCCTCGACCGCGTCGATCGCCTTGCCCAAGATATCGTCCAGCGACATCGATGTGCCGTTGACGTCGATATTCTCGGAAATTTCCTGCTTGGTGCCGACCACTGCCAGGTTGAGGCCGCGGCTCACCGGCACCAGTACGCTCTGGCCGTCGTCGAACACCGACACGCCCTGATAATCCTTCTGGTTCAGCAATTCGCCGACCGTGGTGCGGATCGTCTTCAATTCCTCGGCGATGGCGGCGGCGCTGGTGTCGTTCAGCGCGCCGTTGCGCGCCGACGTCACCAGTTCCTGCGCCCGCGTCATCAGATTGTTGATTTCTTCCAGATTGGCTTCGGCATTGCCGGCGCGGGTCGTGCCATAGCTGACATTGGTCTGCCAGGCCGACTGCTGCGCCTGAGCGCGGCCGATGTCGGACACCTGGACCCAGGCGAGCGCGTCGTCCGACGGCTTGTTCAGGGTGATGCCGGTCGAAATCGAGGTCTGTCCGTCGACGATGCTCTGCGACAATTGCTGTTGCCGGCGGATCTCGGCGAGCATGATCTTGTTGGTGATGCCTACCATGTCTCAGCGTCCTTCCGTCACATGATCTGCAGGATCGAATCGACCGTGTCCTTGGCGACCTGCAGGATCTTGGCGCAGCCCGAATAGGCCTGCTGGATCCGCAGCAGGTCTGCCGCCTCCATGTCGAGATCGACCCCGCTTACCGCTTCGCGCGCGGCGACCGCCTGGTCGCTGCGGCTCTGGGCCGTGGTCTTTTCCGCCGTGCTGGCAGTCAGCAGATTGGCGTTGCTGGTGATCAGGGTCGTCCAGCCCTGTTCGACGCTGCCGCTGCCGCGCAGGGTCGATGACACCGTCAGCAGATTGCCGTTCAGCGTGCCGTCGGCCGACTTGGTCGCGAGAGCATCCGGCTCCACGTCCAGCGCGACCAGCGTCGCGGCGCTGCCGCCATAGGACAGCAGCGGCACGCCGCTGGCGCCGGTATCGGTATAGCCCTGCGCATGCCACTCATTGACGTCGGTGGCGAATTGCTCGGCCAGCGTGTCGAGGCTGGCACGGCGTTCGGCGGTGGTGTCGGCCGATGCGAACAGCCCGCCCAGCGTGCCGTTCGACGGGGCGGCGAGCGCCGTGCCGTCGGACAGGGCCAGCGACAGGCGCCCATCGGTGGCGGACGCGGTCACCGCGACCGACGCGGCGGTGTCGCCCGATACCAAAGTGGTGCCGTTATAGCTGACCTCGGCGCTGTCATGCGCGCCGAAGCTGATCGTCACATTCAGGTTGGAAGACAGCGTCTGCAGCGCGGAATCGCGGCTGTCGAGCAACTGGGCATAGGCCGACGTGCCCGGCTGCGCGCGCAGCAGGCTGTTGTTGATCGCGGCCAGCGACGACAATTGCTGGTTGATCGTCTGGGCCGACGCCTGCGCCTCGGTATTGATGCCGGTCGATATGGTTTCCAGATCGGCGGCGGTCTGGCGGAAGGATTCGGCGACGCGGCCGATGCTGTCCAGCGTGGTGACGCGCAGCGACGTGTCGCTGGGGCTCGCCGCCAGCTTGTCCAGATTCTGGTACATCGTCGTCATCAGCTGGCCGACGCCGGTGGCGGTGTCATTGAGCGCGGTTTCGATGTCGGTCTGCCAGCGCACGCGCGCGTTCGCGCTGCCCAGCGCCATGGCGGTGATGCGCACCGACGCATCCAGATAGGGGTCGGTGCCGCGATTGATGCTGGCGACCTGGGTGCCGCCGAAATTCGCCTTGGCGACATAGGTCGCCATGGTCGCGGTCGACGATCCCGATTCCACCGTCGTCACCGACCGGCGGGCATAGCCGTCGGTGCTGGCATTGGCGATATTCTCGGAAATGGCGGCCATCGCCGTGCGATAGGCCTTGGTGCCCGACGCACCGATGATGAACAGGTCGCTCATGCGCCCTCAGCCGTGGTTGCCGTGCCGGTCGCGGCCGTGCTGCCGGTCTGGGCCGGGCTGTCGTCCTTCACGCGGGCGCCGAACTGGTGCATCAGCAGTTCGGCGATGCCCATCGCGCCCTTGGTCGACATGGCGTCGGCGGTGCGCGCATCGGCCATGTCCTGGAATTGCTGGGTCGCGCTCGAATCGGTGATGCCCTCGGCCAGGCTGGCCGATCGCATCGCGCCGATCATCTGGCGCAGGAACACCGCTTCGAACTGCTGCGCCGCCTTCTGCAGCGCAGCCTTGGTCTCGAAGGGGTTGGACGTGCCGCTCGCCGCGGTTGCGTTCGATACCTGCATCACAACACCACCAGTTCCGCTTTCATCGCGCCTGCCTGTTTCAGCGCCTCAAGGATCGCGACCATGTCCGCCGGGGATGCCCCGATGGCGTTGACCGCCTTGACTATATCGGCCAGCGACGCCCCACCTTTAAAATTGACCATCGGTTTTTTCTGTTCGTCGATGCTGATGTTCGACGATTGCTCGACGGCGGTCTGGCCCTGGCTGAAGGGCGCGGGCTGGACGACGCGCGGGCTTTCATTGACGCTGACGGTCAATTTGCCATGGGCGACGGCGGCCGGATGGATCTTCACCGCGCCGTTGATGACGACGGTGCCGGTGCGGGCGTTGACGATCACGCGGGCCGGGGCATCGGCGGGCGTGATCTCGATATTCTCGATCATGCCCATCATCAGGATGCGCTCCTCGGCACCCGGCGTTGCGTCGATCGCGACCGACACGGCATCCATCGCGCGGGCGCGGCGATCGCCGAAGGTCTTGTTGATGCCGTCGGCCACGCGCAGCGCGGTGGTCAGGTCGGCTTCGGACAGGTTGAAGGTCAGGGTCGGCGCGGTGTCGAAGCCGGTGGCGACCGCACGCTCGACCGTCGCCCCTTCGGGGATGCGGCCGGCCGACGGGATGTTCACCGACACCTGGCTGCCATCGGCACCGGACACGCCCAGGCCGCCAACGGCCAGATTGCCCTGCGCCATCGCATAGATTTCGTTATCGGCACCGCGCAGCGGCGTCATGATCAGCGTGCCGCCACGCAGCGACTTGGCCTTGCCCATCGCCGACACGGTGACGTCCAGCCGCTGGCCGGGCTTGGAAAAGGCGGGCAGGTCGGCCGTCACCAGCACGGCGGCGGCGTTCTTGAGCGCGGGGTTGACGCCGGCGGGCAGGGTCAGGCCAAAGCGCGAAACCACGCCCTTCATGCCCTGCACCGTATATTCGATGCTGTCGTCGCCGGTGCCAGCCAGGCCCACTACGATGCCATAGCCGGTCAGCTGGTTGGGACGGACGCCCTGGAAGGTGCCCAGATCCTTGACGCGTTCGGCATGGGCCGGCGCGGCGATCAGCGCCAGCAGCGGCAGGAGGAAGCGGAACAGGCGTGTCATGGCGGTCCGGGTCTCCATCAGAAGGGGCTGATCATCGAGAAGAAGCGCTGCAGCCAGCCCTGGCGGCTGGCGCGGGCGATTTCGCCCTTGCCGGTATAGATGATCTTGGCGTCGGCCACGCGGGTCGACAGGATGCGGTTGTCCGGGCCGATATCGGCCTGGCGGACCAGGCCGCTGATCTGGATGAACTCGTCGCCGCGATTGAGCGTCAGCGCCTTCTCGCCCTTCACCAGCATGGTGCCGTTGGGATAGGCGGCCGCGACCGTCACGGTGATCTCGCCGTTGAGCGCGTTCGACTGGGTCGCTGCGCCCTTGCCGGTGAACGTGTTGTTGCCACCCATAGCGATGTCGCTGGACGAGAAGAGCTTGGACAGCGGGCCGGTGGTCGGCGGGTTGAGGCCGATCGAGCCGCTGCGGTTGGTGTCCGCGCTGTTGCTCTTGGTCGCCTGGGTTCGTTCGACCAGCACGATGGTGATGATGTCGCCGACATTGCCGGCGCGCGCGCCGCTGGTCAGCGGCGTATAGCCGGTCGACACCTGGAAGATCGAGCCATTGGCCTGCGGGGCCTGCGGCTGGGCGATGACGGTCGGCGCATAATATTCGCGCTCGACCTCGCGCTTCTTCTTGGCAGCGAAGGCGGGCGACGCGGCCATGGAGACCATGGCGAGGGCGACGAGCGAGGTGGAGAGCGCGCGCATCAGTCAGCTCACATATTCTGGTTGGCGTACTGGAGCATTTCGTCCGTCGCCTTGATCATCTTGGAATTGACCTCATAGGCGCGCTGGGTCTCGATCATGTCGACCAGTTCCTCGACGATGTTGACGTTCGAGGTTTCCAGATTGCCCGAGCGGATGAGGCCGCGGCCTTCGAGGCCTGCGGTGCCGACCTGCGGCGTGCCGCTGGCGGCGGTTTCGACCAGCAGGTTGCCGCCGATCGACTGAAGCCCTGCCGGGTTCATGAAGCTCGCCAGTTCGATCTGGCCCAGCTGGGTCGGTTCGCTCTCACCCTGCAGCGTCGCCGACACGGTGCCGTCATTGCCGACGGTGACCGACGTCGCGCCCTGCGGCACGGTGATCTGCGGGATCAGCGGCAGGCCGTCGCTGGTGACGACGGTGCCTTCGGCGGTGACGCTGAAATTGCCGGCACGGGTATAGGCGGTCGAACCGTCGGCCTGCTGCACCTGGAAATAGCCCGATCCCTCGATCGCCATGTCCAGCGCATTGCCGGTTTCCTGCAACGTGCCCTGCGTGTTGATCTTGCTGGTGCCCTGCACCGAGACGCCCGAACCCAGATTGAGGCCGGTGGCGAACTTGTTCTGGCTGTCGCTGTTGGCGCCGGCGGCGACGATCTGCTGATAGGCTAGCGTCTCGAAGTCGGCCCGGTCCTTCTTGAAGCCGGTTGTGTTGACGTTCGCCAGGTTGTTGGCGATCACGCGCATCTTCGTGTTCTGCGCGTCAAGGCCGGTGCGGGCGACATGAAGGGCGGCGTTGGTCATCGTTCAATCTCCGTGCGGCTCCCCGAAAGGATGCTCATGCGTCGTTCACAGCAAGATACGTGCCAAAATTAACCATCCAGTTTCATGAGCGATGCGCCGCCGTCATCCATCTGCTTGGCGGTGTCGATCATCTTGATCTGGGTTTCCCAGGCGCGGCTGGCCTCGATCATCTGGACCAGCGCGGCGGTCGCGTTGACGTTCGATCCTTCCAGCGATCCCGATGTGACGGTCGCGATCGGATCTTCGGGCAGGGCGCCGCCATTCACTTCGCGGAACAGCCCGTCGGTGCCCTTGGCGATGCTGGAACCGGCGGCATTGACCAGCTTCAGCTTGTCGACCTGCTGCGGATTGGCCGGATCGCCGCCCTGGGGCACGCCCCAGATGCTGCCATCCTGGGCGATCGACACGCTGTCCATCTGGGGCAGGGTGATCGGGCCGCCCTGGCCCAGCACAGCCAGGCCGTCGCCGGTGGTCAGCAGGCCGCTGTCATTGACCTTCAGGTCGCCACGGCGCGTATAGGCTTCCTGTCCGTCCGGGGCCTGAACGGCGAGCAGTGCGTCGCCGTTCATTGCCACGTCCAGCGGATTGCCGGTTTCGGTGACCGCCCCCTGCGCCATGTCGGCGGCGATCACCTGTTCGGAGGCCTGGGCTCGGGTATCGAAGGTATCGCCCTTGATCCAGCGCGTCTCGGCATTGGCGATTTCGGCGCGAAAGCCGACCGTGTTGGCGTTCGCGAGATTGTTCGCGATCGACGCCTGGCGGGCCATCGCACCGCGCATCGCGGTCAGTGCCGTGTTGACGAGCCGGTCCATGGGCTACCCCTTCTACCCTAAGCCTTAGCTACGGATGTTGACGATGGTGGTGGTCAGCGTGTTGGCCGCCTCGATCGCCTTCGAGTTCGCCTGGAAGTTGCGCTGGGCAGCGATCAGCTGGACCAGTTCGTCGGTGATGTCGACGTTGGAACGTTCCAGCGAGCCCGAGTTGACGGCGCCGAACATGCCCTGGTTGGGCGTGCCGATGATCGCGCTGCCGCTCTCCACGGTCGAGGTCCAGTGCGCGTCGCCCTGCTGGCGCAGCCCTTCCAGGCTGTTGAACGATGCCATCGCGACCTGGCCCAGATAGACGGTCGAACCGTCGGCATAGATGGCCGACACCAGGCCGTCCTTGCCCACGCCCACGCTGGTCAGCTGCGCGCCATCGGCCTCGCCCTTGTAGGTGGTCGGGATCTGCAGGTCGGTCAGGTCGTTGGGCGTCGTCGAATTGGTCGGCGGGGTGGTGATCTCGCCGGTGTCGGGGTCGACCGCGAACACCTGGATGCGCGAACCGGTGGTGTCGACGGCATAGCGGTCATTGTCGACCGAGAAGGCGCCGTTGCGGGTATAGCTGATGGTGCCGTCTTCGCCCTTCACGGTGAAGAAGCCTTCGCCCGAGATCGCCATATCCAGCGTCTTGTCGGTGGTTTCGATCGTGCCCTGGGTGAACTGCTGGGTGATGCCCTGCACGCGCACGCCCTGGCCGGCGACCTGGTGGGTGGTCTGCATCGGCGCAGCGGCGAAGATGTCGCCGAACTGGGCCTTGCTCTTCTTGAAGGCGGTCGAGTTCACGTTGGCGACGTTGTTCGAGACGGCGGACAGGTCGGCCTGTGCGCCCTTGAGGCCGGAAAGCGAAACATAGAAGGACATGGCGTAGCTCCTTGGGTGAAAAGGATGGGTGAAATTACATCAGGCTGATCGCGTCGGTCGGCGCATAGCTGCCGAGCGCGGTGATCAGTTTGGAGGAGGAACCGTCGGCGGGTGACTGGACGGCGGCGATGGTGGCCCAGGTCGCGACCTGGCTGGTGGTGCCGCCATTGACCTTGACCTGCAGGGCGGAGGAGGAAACGGTCTCGCCCGCATCATCCTTGCCGTCCCAGTAGAAGGCGACTTCGCCGGCGCTCTGCGCGCCCAGGTCGATCGACTTGACGACATTGCCGTCGCCATCGACCAGGTCGACGCTGACAGCATCGCTGGCGCCGCTCAGCGTAATCTGGCCGGCATAATAGCCGCTGGAATCGGGCACCGCGACATTGCTCTGGACCAGCATCGACTTGCCGATCCAGCTGGCCGCATCGCCAAGCCGCGTGCCGCTCAGTTCCGAAGCCAGGGACTTCAGCGACTGGTTCATTTCGGCAATGCCGGTCGACTGGGTGATGGTCGCCATCTGCGACACCATCTCGGTATTGTCGACCGGTTCGAACGGATCCTGATACTGCATCTGCGCGGTCAGCAACGTCAGGAAGCTCGACTGGTCCATGGTCGCGCTGCCCGTGCCGACATTGGCATTCGGGTTGTAGACCGAAAGGCCTGCGCTATCGGTGACGGTAGACGTCGTCGTCATTTGCCGATCCTTATGGTTTCGAGCATCAGGGATTTGGCGGTGTTGAGCACCTGCACATTATTCTGGTACATGCGGGCGGTCTCGATCATGTCGACCATCTCCGCATTGCTATCGACCGCCGATTCCCAGACATCGCCATTGGCGTCGGCCAGCGGATGATTGGGGTCGTGGCGCTTGGTCGGTTCCGCATTGGTGGTCACGACATTGGCGACCTTGACCGTCGACACGCCGGGGCTGTCGGTAACCGACTGGAAAACCGGCTTGATCGCGCGATAGGCTTCGGCCGCGCTGCCGGTGACATTGCCGGCATTGGCCATGTTCGATGCGGTGGCGTTCAGACGCACCAGCTGCGCGCTCATGGCGCGGCCGGCGATGTCGAACACATTCATGGGGCCTGAACCGCTCATGCTCATTCTCCCTTCAGCGCGCGGTTGATGGTGTTGATGCGGCCCTCCAGGAAGGAGAGGGTGGTGCGATATTTCACCGCATTTTCCGCAAACAGGGTCTGTTCGGTGCTCAGTTCGACGGTGTTGCCGTCAAGGCTGGGCTGCAACGGCACGCGATAGCCCATGGCATCGTCCACCGCCTGGCCGACATCGGCCGGGCCGCGGTCGCTCTGGGCGGTCGCTTCCTTGAGCGCGGCATCGAAGTCGATGTCGCGCGCCTTGTAATTGGGGGTCGAAGCGTTCGCGATGTTGGACGCGAGCAGGGACAGGCGCTGCGAGCGAAGCGCCAGCGCCTTTCCATGGATCCCGAACAAACCGTCTTCCAGCGACATTTCCCGTCAGTCCCTTTTTGCCCATTCGGGCCTAAAGCTTTCGATCGTCCCGCCGTTCTCCTGCCTGATGGCGTTCGATGCGAGCGATCCAGCCGGATATCCGCAAGGACCGTGCCAATTTGCGTGGGTGACGCAGGATGGCGCGGCAAACTGCCGGAAATCCGGGCTTTCGCGGCATCGGGCGGCAAGGGCGGCAAAAATTTGCCGGGTGGCGGCAATCTTTTGCCGCCCGGTCAGGATGGCGGAACGGAAGGTGGCATGATCGGGATTTTGGCGCATCTGTTCGATCCGCTCACGCTCGCCGCGATGCTGGGTGGCGTCGCGGTCGTGGCGCTGGCGCAGAATGGCGTCCAGGCGGTCGGTCGGGCCTGCGTGGCGCTGCGGCCTTTGCTGCGCGCCGATCCGCTGCGCGACCGGGATGCGGCGCGCACGGCCCTGCTCCAGATCGACCAGGTAGCCCAGTTGCGCGGCCTGATGTGCATCGACCGCGTGAAGAGCGACAGTGGCTTCATGGTCGATGCCGCGCGGCGCCTCGCCAATTGCGATCGCGTCGAACAATTCGAAACCTGGGCGTCGCAGGCGCTGGCCGATCGGGCCCAGCGCCACGCCAGCGTGCGCAACGTCTGGCTGTCGGTTGCCGATGCGGCGCCGGCGCTGGGCATGGCCGGCACGATCATCGGGCTGGTCGGCATGTTCGCGGCGATGGATGATCCGTCCGCGCTTGGTCCTTCCATGGCGCTTGCGCTGCTCACAACCCTTTATGGCGTGGTCATCGCCAACCTGCTCGCCGCGCCGATCGCCGCGCGGCTGGCGACCCTCTCCGAACAGGAACTGGCCTGGCAGCAGGAGGCGGTGGCGCGCATGCTGGCGATCGCACGGCGCGAAAATGCGCCGTTGCGCCGCGCATCGATCCGCGAAGTCGCATGACCGCGCCCGCAATCCCATCGGCAGCAACGGCGGCCCGGCGCAATCGCTGGGCCGTCAGCTTTGCCGATCTGCTGATGCTGCTGCTCGGCTTCTTCGTGCTGCTCCAGGCGACCGGCAGCCAGCGCCGCGATGCGATGCTGGCCGAGGTCAGTCGCCAATTTGGCGGCCGCCCCGCCCGCACCGCGATCGAACTGCGCGCGGCAGAGCTGTTTGCGCCGGGCGAGGCGATGCTGACGCCGCAGGGGCAAATGCGTCTGCGCGCGGCGGTGCGGCCCTACATGCAGGATGACCGCATGATCGAACTGCGCAGTCAGGGGCAGGACCGGGCGCGACAGCGTTTCGACGACTGGGATCTGGCGGCGGCGCGGCTTGGCGCCGTGGCGCGTGCGCTCAAGGCGCAGGGCATAGGCGGCGATCGGCTGCTCATCCGCGGCCTGGATCAGGCGGACAGCGCCGACGGGCAGGGGCAGCTGATCCGCATCGCGCCGGGTGAGGCCGTGAAGTCCTGATCCTCAACTGGCACGGTAATTGCTTTTAACCATGGCGAAAGTCCGCATTTTCGGAGAAACGCCGTGACCAGACCCGTCCAGTTCCTCGCCATTGCCCTGGCCTGCGCCGCTGCGCAGCCCGCGCTGGCGCAGCAGAAGTTCGAGAATCTGGATCGCATCGACAGCCTGGTCGCGATGACCGTCGGCGCGAACATGGGTGAGCCCGGTGGCCCGCTGGCGCCGGTCGATCGTCGCCTCCGCCTCGCCGCCTGCCCGACCACGCCCAGCGTCGAAGGGCCGATCTTCGGCGCCGCCATGGTCAAGTGCGATGCACTGGGCTGGCGCATCCGCGTGCCGCTGGTCGCGGGCGCCGCCGCAGCTGCCTCCGGTCCGGTCGGCCGCTATGCCCCGGCCGCGCGGCCGGTCGCCAAGCAATCGGTCGTCAAACGCGGCGATCCGGTCCAGCTCATGGCTGGTAATGCCAGTTTCAGCGTATCGCGCATGATGATCGCCGATGAAGATGGCGCAATTGGCGAGACGATTCGCGTGCGCGAAGACAAGAAGTCATCGCCTGTACTTGCCCAGATCGTGGACATGGGCGTAGTGCGCATTCCGGGATTTAATAATTTTTGAACTTGTCCGTTATAGCGTTCAAGGGACGAGTGAAGGAATGAACCAATGATCAACTCAGTCGGCCAGAGCATCAGTTCGGCAATCGAGGCTAACCGCTTGCGCGAAGGGGGCAAGACCCGCGCCGCATCGGCAACCGGATCGACCGGCACCACCGCGTCGGCATCGACGTCGGCCAGCCCGGCGGCGCGCATGGCGGCCGAAGGCGCGCCTGTCGACATGGACCGCATCGCCGCCATCAAGGCTGCGATCGCTTCGGGCAATTACCCCGTCAACCCGTCGGTGATCGCCGACCGGATGATGGCGCTCGATCTTCCCGCCTAAACAGGACATTCCTTCATGCCCCTCGGCCTTGCTGCACTGGATGGTCTCTTCGCCGCCTTTGACGACCTGCGCGCTGCGCTGGACGGCAATGATGCGGCCGCGATCGAAGCTGCCAGCACCAGGGTCAGCACGGCGGCGGCCGCCGCCCGTGCGATCGGCGCCTGGCGTTCCGAACCCGATGTGGTCGAACGGCTCAACCGCCTCCTGCCGCTGATCGAAGCGGCGCGCGTCCGCACCAATGTGCTGGCGGACTATACCAGCCAGCGACTCGCGATCCTGACCTCCAACGGCGCGCGCAATGCGCCGCTCACCTACGGTCGGCGCTGACAAAAATAAATTTTGCTTTCGGGCTAAAGCGGCGCCAATCGGCGCCGTTTTTCGTTTTACGCAGAATCTTGTTTAACCGCGTTAACCAAATCTTGGCACAAGCATTGCTCTAATAGCCCACGGTACCAAATGGGGATTGTGGGTCAGTGTCGGCACTTGCAGACATTTCAGCAACGGGAGCTTCGGCCGGTAATCGCGTCACCAACGCGATTGCGATGGCGAGCCGCCGTACCGGCGTGGACTTCTCCTACCTGCTTGGTCAGGCCAAGATCGAATCCAGCCTGAACCCCAGCGCGCGTGCCGCCACCTCTTCCGCCACCGGCCTCTATCAGTTCGTCGACCAGAGCTGGCTCGCCGTCGTCGACAAGCATGGCGCCGAATATGGGCTGGGCTGGGCGGCTGACGCGATCAGCAAGGGCAGCAATGGCCGCTATTATGTGTCGGACCCGGACCTGCGCCAGCAGATCCTGGACCTGCGCAAGCATCCCGAGACCGCCTCGGTCATGGCGGCGGAACATGCCGCCGACAACAAGGCCTATCTGGAAAGCCGCCTGGGCCGTGAGGCCGAGCCGGTCGATCTCTACCTCGCCCATTTCCTGGGCGTGGGTGGTGCTTCCAAATTCCTGTCGATGAATGATCGCGCGCCTGGCGCAACGGCTGCCTCGATCTTCCCGGCGGCGGCCCGCGCCAATCGCTCGATCTTCTATGACAAGCAGGGCAATGCCCGCAGCTTCGCCGATATTCGCGATCGCTTCGCCAGCAAGCTGCAAAAGGGTGTCGATTCGATCGGCACCGGCAATGTTCAATATGCCGATGCTTCGTTGCCCAGTGGCGCGAAGACCGTCGCTCCCGCCGATTATGTGCGGATCGAAACCCAGCGCCTTGCGACCCAGGCCGACGTCACCGTCCGCCCGGAACCGCAGACCGCGCGTCTCGCCTATCTCATGCTCGCCACCCTCGGAAGGTAACGGCCTCTCATGACTCCCACCCAAGTCAAAGCGAAGATCTGGATGAGCGCCGCCAAGGGGGCGGTGTTGCCGTTCGCCACGCTGATGGTCGTGCTGTTCATGATGGTGCCGGTGCCGGCGGTGATGCTGGACATCGGCTTCATCACCAACATCATGATCAGCCTTGCCGTGCTGATGGTGGCGTTGAACGCCGCCAAGCCGCTCGACTTTTCCAGCTTCCCGACGGTGCTGCTGTTCGCGACCCTGCTGCGCCTGGCGCTCAACGTCGCCTCGACCCGCGTCGTGCTGGTGTCGGGCCATGAGGGTTCGGACGCCGCGGGCCAGGTGATTGAAGCGTTCGGCCACTTCCTGATCGGCGGCGACTATGTCGTCGGCATCTTCGTCTTTGCGATCCTGATGATCATCAACCTGGTGGTCATCACCAAGGGCGCCGGCCGCGTGTCGGAAGTGTCGGCGCGTTTCACCCTGGACGCCCTGCCGGGCAAGCAGATGGCGATCGACGCCGACCTCAATGCCGGCCTGATGACGCCGGAAGAAGCCAAGCTGCGCCGTGCCGAAGTCGCGACCGAGGCGGATTTCTACGGTTCGATGGACGGTGCGTCCAAGTTCGTGAAGGGCGACGCGATCGCCGGCATCCTGATCCTGGCGATCAACATCATCGGCGGCATCATCCTGGGCGTGGTCAGCCATGGCCTGGCGATGGGCGATGCGGCCCAGACCTATATCCTGCTCGCCATCGGTGACGCGCTGGTCGCGCAGATCCCGGCGCTGCTGCTGTCGATCGCCGCCGCCTCGATCGTGACCCGCGTCAAGTCCGAACAGGATCTGTCGGCGCAGGTCGCCGGCCAGTTCGGCACGGGCAAGGCCTGGGTGCCCGTGGCCGCGATCCTCGGCTTCCTCGGCATCCTGCCGGGCATGCCGCATCTCATCATCCTGACGGCCGCCGCCATCGCCGGTGGTATCGCCTGGCAGCTGCGCAAGGCCGGCCAGCGCAAGGCCGCCGAACCCGAACCGGTCGCCCCGCCGCCCAACCCGGCCATCATCGAATGGAACGACGTGTCCGATGGCGCGATCCTGGGTCTGGAGATCGGCTATGGCCTGATCGGCCTGGTCGACGAGCGCAAGGGCGCGCCGCTGATGGCTCGCATCACCGGTATTCGTCGCCAGCTGTCGAAGGAACTGGGCTTTGTCGTGCCGATGGTCCGGGTGAAGGACAATCTGGCGCTCGAACCCAATCAGTATCGCATCACCATCGCCGGCGTCGTCGTGGGCGAGGATGATATCTGGCCCGACGATCTGCTGGCGCTGGACAGCGGCATGCTGGAAGGCACGGTCGCCGGTCGCCCGGCCAAGGATCCGACCTTCGGCCTCGACGCCGTCTGGATTTCCCCGGCCAAGCGCAGCGAGGCGGTGGTCGCCGGCTATACCGTCGTCGATCCGCCGACGGTGGTCGCGACCCATCTCAACCAGCTGATCGCGATGAATGCGGCCGAGATGTTCGGTCTGGACGAAGCCCGCAAGCTGCTCGACAACCTGAAGGATGTCGCGCCGCAGCTGGTCGACGGCCTGACCCCCGGCACGCTCAGCCTGACGCAGATTTCCGCGCTCTGCCGCGCGCTGCTGTCGGAAGGGATCGCGCTCAAGGATTTCCGCCGCATCTGCGAGGCGATGGTCGATGCGGCCCGCCCCGACATGAACCACGAACAGCTTGTCGAAGCGGTGCGCCAGCGCATCGGCGCACTCATCATCCAGGGCCTCGTCCCGGTGAAGATGCCGCTGCCGGTCATCACCCTCGACGGCGATCTGGAAGCGATGCTGGCGCAGGCGATGCGTGTCGCGGGCGACGCCAAGCATCCGATCGAGCCGAGCCTGGGCAATCGCATCGTCGAATCGGTCGTGCATGCCGCCCGGCCGATGCTGGGCCAGGCGCGCAATTTCGCCATCGTTACCTCGCCGGTCGCGCGCCGCGCGCTCGCCCGGCTGTTCAAACCCCATCTGCCCGAGACCCCGGTGCTGTCCTTCCTGGAAATCCCGGACGGCAAGGGTGTCGAGGTTGTCGCCGTCGTCGGTGGCGAGCAGCGTCCCACGCCCCGGCACGATCCGCTGCCGCGTGAACGCGTCGCCTGAGGAGACTGACCAATGTATATGAATAAGGTCGCTGCAGGCTCGGATGTCCTCACCTATGGACGGGCAGGGCTTGCCAATTCCCCCGAACAGCTGGCGCGCCGCTACATGCCGCTGGTGCGCAAGATCGCCTGGCATGTCCATGGCCGCGTCTCCAGCGCGATCGAGGTGGAGGATCTGCTGCAGATCGGCATGGTCGCACTGGTGGAATCTGCCAACAGTTTCGAGGATCGCGGCCTGGGCTTCGCCTCCTATGCGCAGCTGCGCGTGCGCGGCGCGATGATCGATCATCTGCGGCGCCATTCGACCCTGTGCCGCTCCGCCATGGCGACCCGCAAGAAGCTGGCCGCCACCCGTGCGAAGCTGGAACAGAAGCTAGGGCGGACGCCGCTGGAAGCGGAAATGGCCGCTGAACTGGGCATGGATGCCGCCGACTATCGCGAGGCGGCCGATGGCGCCGAGATGGTCCAGCACACCAGCATGGACGAGGTCTATTCCGACCAGTCCATGTGGTTCGCCGATGTCGAGGATCGCGCCGACGACATCATGGAGCGCGAATCGCTCAAGGGCGCGCTCGCCAAATGCATCGGCGAATTGCCCGAGCGCGAGGCGCTGGTGCTGCAACTCTATTTCGTCGAGGAACTCAATCTGGAGGAAATCGGCCAGACGCTGGACATTGGTGCCGCGCGCGTGTGCCAGATCAAGAAGTCGGCGCTCGACAAGCTGCGCGGCAAGCTCAACGACTGGAACTGACCAGCCCGCGCGCCCGTCAACCGTCGTTGGCGGGACGCGATACCGATGCCTTGCGACCCGGAACCGGCCAGCGGAAACGCAGCGGCCGGTAATTCTGTGTCCGCCACCAGGGTTCGGGCACCTGGAACAGGCCGCTATTTTCCGCCCGCTGGCCCAGATCCTTGCGTGCGGTCAGCGCGGCCAGGATGGGCGCGGCGAACAGGCCGGCCAGCACCGGGCTCATCCAGCCGATCGCATTGGCGCGCACCGCCAGCACGGCCAGGCCGACGCCCAGCAAGATATGCCATTTGAACAGCCAGATCGCGCCCAGGATCGCCATGCCGTCGCGGTCGCGGGTCTGGCCGTTCCAGCTCGCCTTGCGGCCCATCAGGATGGAAAACAGGTTGATCGTCTGGGTCAGCATCGCGACCGGCGCCATCAGGATTGACAGAAGGATGTCGGCGATCACGCCGCGCGTCATCCGCACTGCGCCGCCAAAGCCGATCCGCCGCGACGGGTCGGCCATGGCCCAGCCGATCGCCAATATCTTGGGACCGAACAGCAGCACGGCGGTCACCGTCAGCAGCGTGCTGGACGGCAGCACGGCGGCCGGCGGCCAGACGCCGGTGGCGACGCCGCCCAGCACCACCAGCATCATCGCCAGCCATAGCGGCGAGGTGCAATAGGCCGATGCGCCGACGAACAGCTGGAATCGGCTGACCGGGTGCAGCCCCTTGATCTTCGCCAGCAGCGGGACATGCTGGATATTGCCCTGGCACCAGCGACGATCGCGGGTGAACAGGTCGGGCATGGCCGGCGGAAATTCCTCGAAACTGTCGTCGGCGGTGACCATGTGGACGTCCCAGCCGCGCCGGCGCAGCAGCGCCGCTTCCAGCATGTCATGGCTCAATATATGGCCGCCAAAGGGCGCACGCCCCGGCAGTTCGGGCAGGCCGCAGCTTTCGGCGAAGGCACGCACCCGGACGATCGCATTATGGCCCCAGAACATGCCTTCGGACCCGGCCCACCAGATCATGCCGGCGGCCGAGATCGGCCCGAACAGGCGGCTGGCAAATTGCTGCCAGCGGGCGAACAGCGTGGCGGCGCCCATCACCGTCGGGACGGTCTGGATAAGGCCCAGATGCGGGTGGCGTTCCATGTCGACCGACAGGCGCGCCATGGTCTGGCCGCTCATCACGCTGTCGGCATCCAGCACGATCATATGGTCATATGCGCCGCCGAAACGGGTCACCCACTCCTCGATATTGCCTGGTTTGCGGCCGATATTGCGGGCGCGGCGGCGATAATGGACCGGGCGCGAGAAGGCCTTGCGCATTTCCAGATAGGCCTTGCGCTCGGTCTCTCCATTTTCCGGGTTGGAATCCGACAGGATGAAGAATTCGAAGCGCTCGCCACCCATCACCTGGGACAGCGATCGTTCCATGATCGACAGGCGGCCGAGCACGCCCAGGAAATCTTCATTACAGACCGGCAGCAGGATCGCGGTGCGCGCCTTGAGCGGTGTGCGGTCGCGCGGGATATAGGGGCGAACGCCCTTGCCCTTGCCGACCGTCAGCAGCAGGAAGCCGATCGCGGCGGTGGCAAAGCCGAAGGCGATCCAGGCAAAGAGCGGGATGAACAGGGCAAGATAGACGCCCTCCCAGAAGGAAATGCCGTCCAGGCCGATCGACCGGCGCATCTCGTGCGCGGCAAGCGCGGCGGGCAATAGCGCCAACAGCACGACCAGCAGCCGGCGGGCCCACAGGTCGATGTTCAGCGGCCGATGGATCCGACCCGGTGCGGTCGCGAAATCCTGCACCGGCATGGCAAGCGGCGCCTCTGCCGGCACGCTTTCGAACGCTCGGACAAGCGCTTGCGACCCCGTGGCCCCATCGGCCACGTTCGTGCCTCCTGTCGATGTCATGTCAGACCCATTCCTGGTTAACCCGAGCGCTAGAACCTTTCGCTACCCGCGTGGTTCCCTTCATGCGCCTATCGGATAATGCACATATTCACTGAACGCGCGATTGCCAGAGCGAAGTTGGACCCGGATATCCGCCGCCCTGTCGCCCGATTTGCGGATGTCGATCGCCACGCGATACAATCCCGCCTGGCCCAGCACCGGATATCCGCCCTTCTTGACGATTGTGCCATTGCCGATATCGGTCCACAGTTCGGGCTTCGCATCGGCGGGCAGGCCGGCAAAATCGATCACCAGTCGTTCGACCCCGGCTTCGTCGCCACGACCGCGCCAGACCGCCTGCACGATCGCCAGATTGCTGCCGGCGGGTGCCCGGTCCGCGGTCCAGTCCAGGCGATAGGCGGCATCGATCCGGCTGCCGGGACGCACGGCCTTGGCCGGCGTCCAATAGGCGCAGACATTGTCGGTATATTCGCTGTCGGTCGGGAAGGTGTAGAGCCGCACCTGTCCCGCGCCCAGCGGCGCAGACGGGGTCGCCCATAGCGAGGGGCGACGGTCATAATAGACGCCGTCATCCTGATAATGGTCGAAATTGCGGTCGCGCTGCAACAGGCCAAAGCCCTTGGGGCTGGTTTCGGCAAAGCCATCGACGCGCGGGACGGACGGGTTCACCAGCGGCCGGGCCTGCGCGCTGCCATCGGCACTGGCGATGGAGAGCAGGTCGGAATCATGGATTTCGGGGCGCCAGTCGGTGCCCTTGGTCCGGTGCGCCTCGTCATACCAGAACATGCTGGTCATCGCCATCAGCCCCAGTTCGGGGATCGTCCGGCGCGGGAAGAGGGCGGCGGTCACGTCCTGCGTCACCCCCTTGGGGCCAAGCCGGTTGACGAAGCGGAAGGCACCGGTGATCGAAGCCCCGTCCAGCAGGGCATAGACGGTGACGCTGTTGTCGCCGGTCCGCTCCAGCCAGAAATGGGTGAAGCGGGGAAATTCCTCCTTGCCCGGAATGCTGGTGTTGATCGCGATCGCGCGGGCGGACAGGCCGAACTGCTTGGTCGGGCCGGGCGCGCGGAAATAGCTGGCACCCAGGAAGGACAGCCAGTCGCCGTCGCGCCTGGCATTCATGATGCGGAAGCCGGCATAGCCTGCGTCCGGGCCAAGGTCCGCGACGGCATTGCCGTCGGGCGTCTCGAACATGGCCGGATCATAACGCAGCGGCGTCGCCACGCCCTTGTCCACCAACGCGATCTGCACCGGCTGCTGGGCCGTGCCGCTCAGCGGGAACAGGCGGACGCCGGTATCGCCGGGCAGGTCGCCCCAGATCGTCTTCTCGTCGCGGAACCGGGCCTGGTGCATCTGGTCATAACCGACCTTGGCGGCGACCGGATTGGGCGGGGTTTCGGCAAAGGGGCTGCGCGCCAGCTTCTGCGCCATGGCGATGATGCCGTCCCACGAGAAACGGTCGTTTCGGGTCTGGGAAAGGGCAGGGCGGGGGAGCAGCAGCGCTGCGCCCGAAGCAGCGATCAAGGCGCGCCGGTCGATCATGGTCATGCGTCCATCATGGGTGCTGATCGCGGCATTGCAAGATGTGCCTGTAATCAAACGCGATGAAGCCCCCGCCCGGGGGGACGGAGGCTTCGAATTTGGCCGTTTGATCGAAGGTGTTACCCCCGGCACGGTGGGGACTGTTGATGTGCCGGGGGTGACATGGCGGGTTGCCGGTGACCAATACCTCAACCCGTCATTTTCGGTGTCTGATCCGGATTACTGGATCAGCTTCATGACGTTCTGCTGGCTCTGGTTGGCCTGGGCCAGCATCGCGGTCGATGCCTGGCTCAGGATCTGGGCCTTGGCGAGCGCGGTGGTTTCGGTCGAGAAATCGGCGTCTTCGATGCGGCTCTTGGCGTCGGTCAGGTTGGTGACGTTCGCGGTCAGCGTGTTGACGGTCGATTCCAGGCGGTTCTGCACCGCACCGAGATTGGCGCGCGAGGTGTCAACAGCCTTCAGGGCGTCGTCATAGAGATCCAGGGCGGCGCCGACATCGAAGGTGGTGGCCGTGACGTCGAGGGCGGTGGTGGCCGCACCAGCGGCGGTCACCACAGCGGCGACATCCGCGTCACCCTGCACGTCGCCCAGGTCGATTTCGATCGCGTCGCTGGAGTTGGCGCCAGCCTGGATGTTGATCTTGCCGTCAGCGGCGGGGCCGGCCGAACCGTCGAACAGCTTGATGCCGTTGAAGCTGGTGTCCGTCAGAACCTTGCCGATCTGGGTGGCGAGCTGGTCGATTTCCGACTTGATGTTGCCCTTGGCGGTGGCGTCGTTGGTGTCGTTGCCGGCCTGGACGGTCAGTTCACGCATGCGCTGCAGCATGTTGGTGACTTCGCCCAGTGCGCCTTCTGCGGTCTGCGCCAGGCTGATGCCGTCATTGGCGTTGCGGATGCCCTGGGTCATGCCCTTGATCTGCGAGGTCATCGACGAAGCGATGGCCAGGCCAGCGGCGTCGTCCTTGGCCGAGTTGATGCGCTTGCCGGTCGACAGGCGCTCCATGGCGGTGGACAGAGCCTTGCTGGAGGCGGCCGAAGCATTGGTGGCCCGCAGCGCCGACGAGTTGGTTCCGATAACAGTCATGATATTCCCTTTCCGTTCATCAGGTCGCTGTCGTCTGACGCTTGCGGCCTCGAAAGGGGATAACGGCGGGCCGCGAAAAGCTTTTAGGGGGCGATGCGATTTTTCTGGAAAAAGACGGAAAAACAGCCCTCTACGCGTGCGCGTATATATAGAGTGCGATTTTTCTGCCGGCGGAGCGGAAAAAAATTGCCGGTCACCGGCAAGTTAATGGCCGCGTTAACCATCTAATAACCACGCTGGCGTAAATTTAAGTCATCGAAGGGGGTAGGGGCGTGCGGGGGCACAAACCTGCCAAGACACTGGGGACAGTTCATGTCATCGCTTGACGTGAGCCGTGGGGTCTGCGCGCTCGTTCCGGGCTTGCAGCACTGGCTCGAAAATGCCTTGTACACGGTGCGGATCGTGGATGCGCAGAGCCCGCGTGAGCGGGATAGCCGCCGCGTCCTTCTCGCGACCGAGATCGGCCATGCCACCCATCGCGATATCCTCATCAACCTGGTCGACGGCAAGCCGTCGCTGGTGCCGGCGGCCAATGGCCTGCCCGCCCGCGTCGCCTTTGGCCTCGAAGACATGGGCTTTGCCTTCGCGCTGATCGCCGAACTGGCCCGTCCGGCTTCGGTGCCGGCGGTTGGCGATGCCGCCAGCGCCCGCCTGATGACGCTGGCCGGCCGCGTGGCCCGCAGCGATGCCACCGTCCTGATCCAGGGCGATACCGGCACCGGCAAGGAAGGCATGGCGCGCTTCCTTCATACCCAGTCCGGCCGGGTCACCCATGACTTCATCGCCGTCAACTGCGCCGCGCTGCCCGAAACCATGATGGAAGCCATGCTGTTCGGTCACAAGAAGGGCAGCTTCACCGGCGCATCCAATGCTTCGGACGGCCTGTTCCTGGCCGCGGACGGCGGCACCCTGTTCCTCGACGAAATCGCGGAGCTGCCCCTCGCGCTCCAGGCCAAGCTGCTGCGTGCCCTCCAGGAAGGCGAAGTGCTGCCGGTCGGCGCCACCCATCCGGTGCCGGTCAATGTCCGCATCGTTGCCGCCTGCAACCGCAATCTGGCCGACGAAGTCGCTGCCGGTCGCTTCCGCGAAGACCTTTACTGGCGCCTCAATGTCATGGCGCTCGAACTGCGCCCGCTGGCCGAACGTCCCGGCGACATCGCCGCGATCGCCGCCGCCATGCTGCTGCGCCACCAGGATGCCGGCAAGGACGGCTTTGTCTGGCCGACCGCCGCCGCGCTCGACAAGCTGGCCGCCCATCGCTGGCAGGGCAATGCCCGCGAGCTGGGCAATGTGCTGCAGCGCGCGCTGGTGCTGCGCGACGGCGAGCGGATCGAGGCCGACGACCTGCATGTCGCTGGCGCGCCGCAGCCGCTGCGTATCGTTTCGGCCGCGCCGGTGGCCGCAGTCGCTGCCGCGCCGGCCGAACCGATCCGCCTGCGCGACGTCGCCCATCATTCCAAGCTGGAAGCGATCCGCACCGCCCTGCGCGAGACCGATGGCCATCGCGCCGCCGCCGCCCGCAAGCTGGGCATTTCCGAACGCACGCTGCGCTATCGGCTCGCCGAGATGCGCGAGCTGGCTGCGGCATAAGGAGGGTTAGGGCATGACCGGTATCTCTCCCACCGACAGCGTGATGGCGATGCGCAATGCCATCCTGCAGAAGAACGCCGCGCTGCGCGACGTCGCCTCGACCGGCAATGTCGGTTCGGCTGGCGGCGCGGGCGCAACGCAGGACACCGCGCCCGGCGGCTTCACCGACGCGCTCAACAACGCGCTCCAGCAGGTCAACGGCCTGCAGACCCAGGCCGGCGATGCCGCCTCGGCGTTCGAACGGGGCGAAACCACCGATATCGCTGCGGTCATGCTGGCCAAGCAGCAGGCATCGGTCAGCTTCGAGGCGACCCTCCAGGTCCGCAACAAACTCCTGTCCGCCTACAAGGACATCATGAGCATGCCGGTCTAACCCATGAGCGAGAACGCACTCACCATCGATGGCGGCTCGGCCGCTGCCCCGGCCCTCCCGGCCGTCACCGGTGCCAGCTTCGGCAATGCCAAGGGCGTGGACGCGCTCAAGGCACGCTTCGCCGGCTTCATCAAGCAGCCGGCCGTGGCCAAGAGCCTGCCGCTGCTCGGCCTGCTCGGCACCGTCGCGGTGGCTGGCGCGGCCTGGCTGGCCCTGCGCGAACCGCCGCAGCGCGACCTGTTCCGCGGCCTGCCCGATGGCGACAAGTCTGCCGTCGCCCAGGTGCTGGACCAGAATGGCATCAAGTACGACTTCGATAACGCTGGCGGCATGACCGTTGGCGAAGGCGACTATTTCAAGGCGAAGATGATGCTCGCCGCCCAGGGCCTGCCCAAGAGCGCGCCCGACGGCAACAGCATGATCGACAGCCTGCCGATGGGCGCCAGCCGCGCGGTCGAGAATGAGAAGCTGCGCGGCGCCCGCGAGACCGATCTCGCCCGCACGATCGAGGCGATCGACAGCGTCGAGAGCGCCAAGGTGCATCTCGCGGTCGAAGCGCCCAGCGTCTTCCTGCGCGAACGCACCAAGCCGTCTGCCTCGGTGATGCTGCGCCTGTCGCAGGGCCGCACGCTCACTGACGCACAGGTCAGCGCCATCGTTCATCTCGTCGCCTCTTCGATCCCGGAACTGAATCCGGAAGATATTTCGGTCGTCGACCAGAATGGCCGCCTGCTCAGCAATAATGACGGCAATGCAGCCGACGATCGCCAGCTCGCCATCCAGACCCGGATCGAGGATCGCTATCGCCAGTCGGTGGTTGCGCTGCTGACCCCGATCCTGGGCGACGGCAAATTCTCGGCCGAGGTCCATGCCGAACTGAATTTCGCCGAACGCCAGGCGACCCGCGAAAGCTTCCCCCAGGACGAGGCGCGCCTGCGTGCAGAGCAGGGCAGCTGGTCGTCGGACGAGCGTGGTCAGAAGGCTGGCGAGGCTTCGGGCATCCCCGGCGCGCTCAGCAACCAGGCGCCGGTCAACCCGACCGTGACCCAGACCAACCCGAACGGCCAGGCCGTGACGCAGGGCCAGACGGCCGAACAGCAGCAGCCGGCCACGCCGGGCCTGCCGCCGATGAAGACCGAGGAAACCTTCAACCGCAGCTTCGAGCTGGGCCGTGAAGTGTCGGTCACGAAGGATGCGGTCGGCACGGTCAAGCGCCTGTCGGTCGCCGTCGCGCTCGACACCGGCGCCGATGGCAAGCCGCGCTCCGCCCAGGAAATCGCCGCGCTGGAAGCGCTGGTGAAGGGCGCCGTCGGCTTCGACCAGGCCCGTGGCGACGTCGTCGCCCTGTCGGCCCGCAGCTTCGCCAAGGCCGAAGAGGTCAAGGCCCCCTGGTATGAGGCCGACTGGATGTCGCCGCTGATCCGCAATGTCTCGGCCCTGCTGGTCGCGCTGCTGGTGATCTTCGGCATCGGTCGCCCGCTGCTCAAGCGCCGCGCCGCCGCCCAGGAAGCGAAGGTCGTGGAGACCGCCGAAGCCGGGCAGCGCCTGGGTCGCGAAATCTCGGGCGAACTGACCAAGCAGGCGACCGAAAATCCCGATCCCAGCCGTCCGGTGACGCTCGACATGATCTCGTCCACCTATGACTATGCCCAGCGCGCCGACCTGATCCGCAACTTCGTGAAGCAGGACCCCGATCGCGCCGCCCTGGTGGTCCGCGACCTTCTGAAGGAAGGGAAGAAGGAAAATGCCTGAGATCGTCCCCGGCCGTCCCGAGGCGCTCAAGGGCAGCGCCGCCGCCGCCGTCCTGCTGATGCTGTTCGATGAGGATGAGGCCGCCCAGATCCTGTCGCGCCTGGAGCCCGAAGAAGTCCGTCAGCTCGGCTATGCCATGTATGACGTGCAGGATGTCGATCCGGAGGAAGTGAACGAGGCGCTCGACCATTTCGTCACCAAGGCCAAGAAGCGCACCACCATCGGCTATGGCGCGACCCGCCATATCCGCGGCGCGATGACCAAGGCGCTGGGCGAGGAGCGGGCCGAAACCATCCTGGCCCGCATCACCCCGCCGACCCGCTCCACCCAGCTGGAAATGCTGAAGTGGATGGACGCCAAGGAAATCGCCGTCCTGATCGAGATGGAGCATCCGCAGATCATGGCGATCGTTCTGGCGCATCTGGAAGCGCCGGTTGCCGCCGACGTGCTGCAACTGCTGCCGACCGAATATCAGGAAGAGATCGTCTATCGCATCGCCACGCTCGGCCCGGTGTCGAACGAGGCGCTGGATGATCTGGAGCAGTTGCTGCTGCGCGGTCCGGTGAACAAGCAGGGTGCGGCGTCGCAGCGCGGCGGCACGGTCGAAGCGGCCGCGATCATGAACAATGTCCGCAAGGACAATGAGCAGCGGATCATGAAGGCCGTCGCCAAGCGCGACAAGATGATCGCCCAGACCATCGAAGAGGAAATGTTCGTCTTCGATAACCTGATCGACATGGATGACAAGAATCTGGGCACGCTGATGCGCACCGTCGACAGCCAGGTGCTGGTCGTGGCGCTCAAGGGCGCGAACGACATGCTCAAGGCGAAGATCTTCAGCTGCATGTCGGCCCGCGCCGCACAGGCGATCGCCGACGAGATCGAGGAACGCGGCCCGATCCGCCTGGCCGAAGTCATCGACGCGCAGAAGCTGATCATCGCCACCGCCCGCCGCATGGCGGATGCCGGCACCATCATGCTGGGTGGCAAGGGGAACGACTTTGTCTAAGATCTGGGCCGCCGAAGCCAGTCACGACGTATCGAGCGTGCCGATGATCGGCGTTGGCCAGGTGGCCAGCAACGGCTTCCGCAGCCTCTATTCGGCGCTGCCCGGCGACGTCGTCGCGGCGCCCGCCCGCGCGCCGATCCATGCCGAACCGGAAACCGATCCGATCGACGAAGCCCATATGGCGGGCTTCTCGCAGGGTTTCGAGGAAGGCTATCGCGCTGCCGGTGAGGATCAGGCGAACGAGATCGAGGCGCGCAACCGCCTGACCGCCGCGCTTGAAATGCTGGCGCCGGCGCCCAGCGGCAGCCTGTCGACCATGTTGTCGGCCACGGTCGTCCGCCTGGTCGAACAGATTGTCGGAGAAGTGCAGATCGATCTCGACCGGCTGACCCAGCGCTGCGAAGCGGTCGCCGCCTTCATCGATGACAGCAGCGACAAGAGTGCGCTGCATCTGCATCCTGACGACGTCGCCCTGCTCGAAGGCGAGCAGATCGGCGTGCCGCTGGTGTCGGACAAGAACATGCAGCGCGGCTGCGTGCGCCTCGAAACCGCCGATGGCTGGGTCGAGGATGGCCCGGACGTTCGTCTGGCGCGCCTGCGCGCCCTGATGGACGACATGGAGGGTAAGGCATGATCCGCGCCGAACTGGCGCAGGCCGAAACCCTGTTCGAGCATCTTCAGGTCCAGAATCGCCAGCCGCGCCATGTCGGCCGTCTGGTCAGCCATGATGCCGGCATGCTGGAAGTCACCGGCTTCCGCCGTCCGATCGGTTCGGGCGCCCGCGTCCTTGCCAGCGACGGATCGGTCTGTCGCGCCGAAGTCGTCGGCTTTCGCGGGGAACGCACCCTGCTGGTGCCGCTCGACGCTGACGCGCCGCTGGAAAATGGCATTCGTGTCGAACCCGACAGCCAGGCCAATATGGTGCAGGTGGGCGAGGGGCTGATCGGCCGCGTCATCGACGCCATGGGCCAGCCGCTCGACCGCAAGGGGCCGATCATCGCCGGCGGCGTCTGGCCGCTCAACGGGGTGAAGGGCAATGTCCTCGATCGCGGCCGCGTGACCGAGTCGTTCGACCTCGGCGTGCGCGCCGTCAACGCGCTGCTGACCGCCGGGCGCGGTCAGCGCATCGCCATCATCGCCGGCTCGGGTGTCGGCAAGTCGGTGCTGATGGGCCAGATGATCGCCGGCGCGGAAGCCGATATCGTCGTCACCGGCCTGATCGGCGAGCGTGGCCGCGAGGTTAGCGACTTTCTCGAAACCAAGCTCAAGCATGCGATGCACAAGAGCATCGTGGTTGCCGTGCCGGCCGACCATCCGCCGGTGCTGCGCCTGCGCGCCGCTGCCCGCGCCACCGCCATCGCCGAATATTTCCGCGCCCGCGGCAAGAAGGTGCTGCTGCTGATCGACAGCCTCACGCGCTGCGCCCATGCCCAGCGCGAGATCGGTCTGGCGCTCGGCGAACCGCCGGCGATGAAGGGCTATCCGCCCTCGGCGCTGGCGCTGATCCCGCGTCTGGTCGAACGCGCCGGCGTCGACGCCCGCACCGGCGGCTCGATCACCGCGCTCTACACCGTTCTCGCCGATGGCGACGACACCGACGATCCAATCGTCGATGCCGCCCGTGCCATTGTCGACGGACATTTCGTGCTGTCGCGCAGCCTGTCGGAACAGGCGATCTTCCCGGCGATCGACATCGGCAAGTCCCTGTCGCGCGTGATGGCCGACGTCGTGCCGGACGAGCATCGCCAGGCAGCCGCCGCCTATCGCCGCCTCTGGGCCGCCTATGAGGAAAATCGCGATCTCATCCTGATGGGCGCCTATCGCCCCGGCAATGATCCGGTGATCGATGAGGCGGTGCAGCGTCGCCAGGAAATCCTGAACTTCATCCGCCAGGACCAGAAGAGCCGGATCGACCTTGATACCAGCGCCAACGCGCTCATCGCGGAGTTCGGCGCGTGAAGGGGCTGGTGTCCCGCCGTCACCGCGTGCTGCGCGTGCGCCATGTCCAGCATGCCATGGCCATGGCCGAGACCGCGCGCGCCCGTGACGAGGCGGAGGGGATCGCCACCAACCTCGAACGTCTGCGCCGGGTGCGGGGCGAGCTGTTCGGTGTCCAGGGCGGTGCCACCGGTGCCTCCTTTGCATCGATGCAGGAACTGGCCAGCCGTCTGGAGCAGGCCGGTCGCCAGCTCGACGGCGCGCTCTACGACGCCCGCCGCAAGGTGGAGGCGAAGGAAGGGCTCAGCATCGTGGCCAACCGCGAGAAGGAAATTGCCGCGCGCCTGAAGGATCGGGCCCGCGTCGCGCTGGAAGAATGGCGCGAGAACAAGCTTGCCGCGCTGCCGCGCTATCGCCGCATGCAGCGCACGGGGGACAATTGACATGACCATGCTCGCCAGCCTCAAATCGCTGCTCTTCTCCTCGACGCCGCTGGCCGGTGCGACGACGGCCGCTGCTTCGGCCGTGGTCGAGGGTGCGGCCGACTTCGCCGCACTGCTGGGCGATGTCGATGGCGCGCCGCAGCCGGCTGCGCCTGCCACGACCATGGGCGTGCCAGCCCTGCCGGTGGAAGCGACGATCGAGGGTGATGCGCCGGTCGTGATGCCCGAAGCAATCGAGGCGCCGGCTCTGCCGGATACTGCCGAATTTCTGACCCAGCGGGCCATGCCGGTCCAGCCGGCCGCAGAACCGGCGTTGCCGGTCGCTGAGGCCGCGCCGGTTGCCGAACCGGTCCTGCCCATCGCTGCGCCAGTCCAGAATCAGGTGGCCGTCGCGCCCGGATCGGCCGAGCCTGCGCCAATCGTCCTGCCGGAGGGCGAGGCTGTCGCCGAAGCCCTTCCGCTGCCCTTGCCGACCCCGGCGCCGGCGGTCGCGCCTGCGCCTGCCGATATCCGGACGCCGGCGCCGGTTCCGACCAGCGATGTGGCCCTGCCGCTGCCGGTCGACGCCGAAGGGCCGATCGCGCGCGCGCTTGCCGACGCGCCGATCAAGACCACGCCGACGCCCGCGCCGCAGCCTCTGCCGGCTGCGATGGCCGCGCCCGAGGCCGACGACATCGCCGATGTTGACAGCGAAGCTGACATGGTGACGGCCGATGCGCCCGTCGACAGCGACGCGCCGATTGTCACCGATCCGATTGCCCATTCCTTGCCTGCTGCACTCCCCCCCTTGCCGCAGGCGCCGATCGATGCCCCCGCATCTTCGGCTCCATCCGCGCCGACCCGGGAGATGCCTTTGAGCGTGTCTCCTTCGCTGTCACCTTCATCGTCCCAAACCCAGGCCCCTTCGAAACCGGCCGTGGGACAGGAAGCGGTGACGGCCCCGGTGGTCGGCGCGGATGGGCAGGATGACCAGATTGTTGCAACGCCCGTGGCGGCGCCTGCAATGACGCCCGAACTGGTCGCTTCGATGATCCCGGCCCAGCCTGCGCCAGCTGCCAAGGCGGCCCCGAATGTCGTGCAGGCCCCGGTCCAGGCCGCCCCGCAGCCCGCGATGGCACCGCGCCCGGTCGAGCAGGTCTTGCCCGCCGTGGCGGCGGCGCCGGAGGTCAACCCTGACATGCCGACCGAGAAGACCGCACCGGTGGTTGCGACCAGCAGCCCGGACGAGGGTGATGTAGAGATCGCATCCGCCGGCACCGACCTTCCGGCCGCGCCCGTGGCCGCCAAGCCGGCCAAGGCGGAAGCCCTGTCGCTGCTGCAACTGGTGCGCGACCATATGAACCGCCGGGCGACGCCGGTGCGCGACAGCGCCGAAGCGGCAGCGCCGGTCAGCGATCACACGCCGGACAAGGCGGCCACGGCCGTCGATCCGCTGGTCGCTGCCACCCCGGCCGCACCCCATCATGGCTCGGAAGCCTCCGTGCCACAGGCCGCAGCACCCCAAGCCGCTTCGGTCACCCCGGCGGCGATGCCGACGGTCGACCTGTCGGCCAGTCTTGGCCAGCAGGTGGTCGATATGGGCGTGTCGGGACAGTGGATTGACGGGCTGGCCCGCGACATTGCCGGCCTGTCGGCCAATGGCGCGCAGGGCCGGTTCCAGATCAATGCCGACCAGCTTGGCCCGATCCAGGTCGATATCCGCCAGGATGGCGATGGCGCGGCGGTCAGCCTGACTGTCGCCAGCGAGGCGGCGGAAATGGCGCTGCGCCAGGATAGCGACCGACTGAAGCTGGACGCGAGCCTTGCCGCGGTGCGCATCCATGAAGTGAAGATCGAACGCGCGCCGCATGTTGCTGAAGCGGCCAAGGCCGATGCCAATGGTCAGACCGGCAGCCAGTCGAACGGCCAGCAGGGCAATGCCTCCCAGCAGCAGGGCGCCTGGCAGGGTGCGGGCCAGATGGCGGGCCAGTCGATGGGCCAATCCTCGTCGCAGAGCCGCTGGCAGGGCCGTGAAAATAATGGCCTTGGCCATAAAGCCGGGAGCGATCCGGCCGTTCTTAACCATGGTGACACCGGCGATAGCGCCGGTGACGTCCGCCGCGCGCGCTACGCCTGACGGCCGGGACGGGATATTCCAGGGGACGTGAACGATGAGCGATGAACCCAAGGCGAAGAAGAAGAAGGGTGGGGGGATGAAGCTCATCCTGCTGGTCGCCGTCGCCATGGTGGTGGGCGGTGCCGGCGCTGCGGGCGGGCTGTACGCCGCCGGCTTCTTCAGCCCCAAGGCCGAAGGCCCCAAGGAAGATCCCAACAAGCCCGTACTCGTCCTGGCGGGCGAGGATGCGCAGGCTGTCGCCACCGCCCATGGCTGGGCCGGTGAAGGCGGCGGCGGTGGTGGCGAAGGCGGTGGCCATGCGAGCGCCGGTGGCGAGGGGCATGCCCCGTCGGCCGCCCATGCGCCCGGCAAGGGCATCGACCTGCCGGCACCAAGCAATCCGACTGCCTATCAGGCCACCTATTTCCAGCTCCAGGCGCCCTTCACGTCGAACATGACGGACACCGACGCCTTCGCCCAGATCACCGTCGCGGTGTCGACCTATTATGACTATCGCGTGATTGCCGCGATCAAGATGCACGAGATGGCGATTCGCAGCCAGGTGCTGATGATGCTCGCCGAACAGCCCGAGGAGCAGCTGGTCACGCCCGACGGCAAGCGCATGCTGCAAGGAAAAATCCGGGGCATCATCAACGATGTACTCAAGCAGAAGACCGGCTATGGCGGTGTCGATAACGTTTATTTTACCAATTTCGTTATTCAATAGCGCTGCCTGAACGCTGGGAAGTCCCCTGGCCGAGGGCAGGGGACAGACATGAATCACGTTCAATCCTTCGCCTTCGGGCGGGGGGACGCGCAAGCTCCGGTAATGCTGTCGGGCCTCGACCGGCTGGGTGAAAAGCTCGGCCGGCGTATCCGTGCGCTGATCGAACCCATTTCCGGCATCCGCCCGCACGTCGCGGCCGAGGATGCGCGGGTCGTGGAGTTCGGCGCCTGGTCGGCCGGCGCGCCCAATTTCTGCAGCCTGTCCATCTATCGCCTGCTGCCCCTGAAGGGCCAGATGCTGCTGTGCATGGACGCCACCATGATCTCGACCCTGGTCGACTGCTTCTATGGCGGCCTTGGCAACCGGGCGCTGCCCGCGCGCGGCGAATTTACCCCGACCGAAGACCGGCTGATCGCCCGCCTGTCGGAAACCATCATGGCCCGCATGGTCGAATGCTGGTCCGAAGTCCTGCCCCTGGAACCCGGCCTGCTGCTGCGTGAAACCGGCATCGGCTTTGCCGCCGCTGCCCAGCCCGCCGACCAGATGGTGGTGCAGCGCTTCCGCGTCGGGCTGGACCGGGATCGCGAATGGTCGATCGACATGGTCTTCCCGCTGGCGGCGCTGCGCGGCGTCGAGGCGCTGATGGGCAGCAAGGTTGCAAGCGATGATGAGCATGTCGATCCGGTGTGGCAGGCCCGCGTGGCGCGCCGCATGCGCGACATCCGCCTGCCGGCCCGCACCGTGCTGGCCCGCCCCAATCTCTCGCTGGCGGAGCTGATGCAGCTCAAGGCCGGCGACATCATACCCGTGACGATCGGCCGCAGCCTGCCGCTGATCGTCGGCGACAGGATCGTCGCGCACGGCACGATCGGCGAACAGGATGGCCGTGCCGCCTTCCAGATTGAAAAGATTGCACAGGGACCGGAACAATGAGTGATATGAGCGACGCCCCGATGATGGATCCCCGTGGGGAAGACAGCGCCAGCCGCATGGCGGCGAACCGCCAGTTCAAGCTGCTGGCCGATATTCCGGTGCGCATGTCGGTGGAGGTCGGATCGACCTCGCTGCGCCTGGCCGAAGTCATGGACCTGGCCGAAGGCAGCATTGTGGAACTGGATCGCCAGGCCGACGAACTGCTCGACATCATGGTCAATGGCGCGCTGATCGCGAAGGGGGAGGTCGTGACGGTGAACGGCCGCTATGGCATCCGCATCGTCGATATCGCCGCCACCGAAACCCGCATGGCCGGGGTCGAACGGCGCGGCTGATCGCAGGGCCGTGCTTTTGCGCTTGCCTTGCGGCCCATTCTTGCGGATCGGATGACGCATTAACCTAAACGCGGGGCGCGTGCATGTTCTGGTATTTCGTCAAATTGCTGATCCTGCTGCCGCTTGTGGGCGGCATGGCCTTTGGTGCCTTGTGGCTGTGGCGCAAATATCAGCCCGGCATGATGGTCGGCCAGAATGACCGGTCGCTGAAGCTGCTGGAAGCGCTGCCCATGGGCACGTTCGGCAAGCTGGCCGTGGTCGAGTTCGAGGGCAAGAAGATCCTGCTGTCGGTCACCCGCGGCCGGATCGAGAAGATCGCGGAAGGCGACCCCTATCGTGCGCGCTAGTCACTGGCTGGTCGGCGGCATCCTGCTGACCGCCGGGCTGATGCTGGTCGATCCTGCGCTGGCGCAGGCGGTGCCGGCCGCGCCGGCGCCGGTCGACAATGGCGGCGCGCTGACCCGCGCGATGGGACAGATTTCGGGCGACGGCCGCTCGCTGTCGCTGTCGCTGCAGATCCTCGTCCTCATGAGCCTGCTGTCGGTCCTGCCGTCGCTGATCCTCATGATGACCAGCTTCACCCGGATCATCATCGTCCTGTCGCTGCTGCGCCAGGCGCTGGGCCTGCAACAGACGCCGCCCAACCAGGTGCTGGTCGGGCTTGCCCTGTTCCTGTCGCTGTTCGTGATGCGACCGGTGATCGACCAGATCAACGGCCAGGCCTATGATCCCTATGGCAAGGGCCAGATATCGATCGAGGAAGCGGTCGGCCGTTCGGGCAAGGTGCTGCACGGCTTCATGGCCAAGCAGACGCGCGAGAGCGACCTCAAGCTGTTCGCCAACATGGCCGAGGCTCCGGCCTTCCGCACGCCCGACGACATTCCCTTCACGATCCTGCTGCCGGCCTTCGTCACCAGCGAGTTGAAGACCGCGTTCCAGATCGGCTTCATGATCTTCCTGCCCTTCCTCATCATCGACCTGGTCGTCGCATCGACTCTGATGGCACTGGGCATGATGATGCTGTCGCCCACGATCATCTCCATGCCCTTCAAGCTGTTGCTGTTCGTGCTGGTCGATGGCTGGGCGCTGACGATGGGGTCGCTCGCCGGCTCCTTCGCGACATAGGAGGGCGGCAATGGAGAATGCGGATTTCTTCATGGGCTTGGCACAGCATGCGCTGTGGATCACGGCGCTGGCGACGGCGCCGATCCTGATTCCGGCGCTGGTCGCGGGCGTGCTGATCGGCATGGTCCAGGCCGCGACGTCGATCAACGAACAGACGCTCAGCTTCATTCCCAAGATTCTGGTCGTGGGTGCGATGCTGACCCTGTTCGGCGGATCGATCATGGTGCTGATCGCTGACTTCACGCGCGAGATATTCGAGCGGATACCGGACCTGCTGCAATGATCGCACCCGGCTTCGCAGGCGTCGAGACGCAATTGTGGATCTGGCTGATCGCCATGATCCGCCCCGGTGCAGCCTTTCTGGCCGCGCCCGTCTTCGGTGCGCCCGCGATGCCGCTTCAGTTGCGCCTGATCCTCTCGCTCGCGCTTGGCATGGCCGCGCTCAACAGCGTCACCATCCAGTTGCCGCATGACGGCGTCGCCAGTTTCGAAGGCGTGATGCTGGTCGCCGGCGAAGTGCTGACCGGCCTTGCCATGGGTTTTGCCGTGCAGATCGGCTACTCCGCCGCCTTCGTTGCGGGTGAGGCGATTGCCAACACCATGGGGCTGGGCTTTGCCGCGATGGTCGATCCGGGGTCGGGGCAGGGGACGCAGGCGGTCGGCCAGTTCCTGTCGATCCTCTCGACCTTCCTGCTGCTGGCGATGGACGGCCATCTGCTGCTCGTCAGCTTCGTGGTGCAGAGCTACAAGGCGCTGCCGCCGGGTGCGGCGATGCTCAGCAATGATGCGGTCTGGCACATGATCCAGTTTGGCGGCTCACTGCTGGGCGCCGGGGTCACGATCGCGCTGCCGGTCGGCTTTGCGCTGGTGCTGGTGCAGATCGTCATGGGCATGCTGGCGCGCACCGCGCCCGCGCTCAACCTGTTCGCCGTCGGCATGCCGATGGCGGTGATGGCGGGGCTGGTGCTGCTGGCGATGGCGGTGCCGGTGATGGGCGAGGGGATCACCATCGCGCTCAAGTCGGGGCTGGAACAGGCCCGCGCCATCTCGGAAGGACGCTGAGCCATGGCGGGCGGATCCGAGGGCGGCGAAAAGACCGAAAAACCGACACAGAAGAAATTGCAGGATGCCGCCAAGGAAGGCGACATCCTCCAGTCCCGCGAACTGGGGACGGCCCTGGTGGTGATGGCCGGCATCGGCTGGCTGGCGGTTGCCGGGCCGGGCCTGATCGACGCGTTGTCGGGCATGCTGACCCGCGCGCTGCGCTTCGGGCGCGAGGATATCGTGAACTTCTCGCCGGTGACGCGTGGCACCGGCCTGCTGGCGGACATCGCGCTGCCGGTGGGCGGCGTATTGCTCGCGACCTTCTTTGCCGCGATTGCGGCGCCGGCGCTGCTCGGATCGCTGGGCTTTCGTCCCGGTGCCTTCGCGCCCAAGGCGTCGAAGATGAACCCGGCTTCGGGCCTCAAGCGCATGTTCGGCGCGCAGGGGCTGATCGAACTGGTCAAGTCGATCGCCAAGGTGGGGCTGCTGGGTGCGGTCGGCTTCTGGATGATCTGGGACCGGCTGACCGCGATCATCGGCCTGGGCAAGGCGGGGGTCGGCAATGCGATCAGCGACCTTGGCAACATGTTCATCCTGGTCTGCCTGGTGATGGCGGGCGGGCTGTTCGTGATCGCCGGCATCGACGTGCCGATGCAGATTTCCCAGCGCGCCAAGCGGCTGGGCATGAGCAAGCAGGACATCAAGGACGAGCATAAGGAAAGCGAAGGCTCGCCCGAACTCAAGGGCCAGATCCGCCGGCGCCAGTTCGAGGTGCTGAACGGATCGACCCGGCAGGCGGTGGCAGAGGCCAGCGTCATCATCACCAACCCGACCCATTTCGCGGTGGCGCTGCGCTATCGGCCCGGCGTGGATGCCGCACCGGTGGTGGTCGCGCGCGGCTGTGACGCGATCGCGGCCTCGATCCGCGAACTGGCCGAGGATCATGGCGTGTCGGTGCTGCAATATCCCGAGCTGGCGCGCGCCATCTACTTCACCTCGCGCGCTGGCGAGATCGTCAATGAAGGCCTCTACATGGCGGTGGCGACGGTGCTGGCCTTCGTCTTCCGGGTCGAGAACAAGATGGCGACGGAAATGGACCGTCCGTTCATTACCGTGCCAGAAGATCTGCGTTTCGATCCGGATGGAAAGAAATTGTAGAGAATTTGCTGATACTTGGCAGTTGATCGAAGAATTAGGGCGATGGTGAATTAAAGTTTAGCCACGCTTGTCCGTATTCTGTTTACGGGGACGCATTAGGATGGTGCGTCATGAACGAGTATCTTTCGCGTAGCGAGATTTCGCCAGTGGATCGGAGCGTCGTTCGCGCGCCGGTGCCGGCTGCGGCCGTTCAGCCGGTTTCAGCGACGGAATCGGCAACCGAGCAGGGCAATATGTCTGCCAGCGATGCGCGCAGGCAGGAGAGTTTTGCGGTCGATGTCGTTGCGGTCGACGAGGATGCCGCCGGCGCAGCCGAATATGCGCGCATCCATGCCCGGATCGCGGACATCCTGGCCGATATGCGCGCCGGGCAGGGGGATGTGTCGGTCGATGGTGCATCGGCTGCGGTCCAGGCGATGATGCCGCAGCCCTTCATCTACATTCCGCTGCCGCCCGCCACGCGCGAGGCGGTGGAGCAGGCCGCCGATCTGGCCAAGCGGATCGCCCAGCAGGCCAGCTATGCCTATGCCGCCCAGGCGCATGTCGCGCGCGGGACCGTAGACCAGATCCTGTCCGCATCGGCGATCTGATCGCGGCCATGCCCGCTTTTTTGCGGGCTTTGCCATCAGCTTGAAAATCATTCCTAAACATCTTCGCGCTACGGCCGTTCTCTCATTTGAAAGGACGGCCCATGGCAACGACGACGACATCGGTAGGGAGCAGCATCCTGTCGGCGCTGGGTGCCAATTCGGGCATCGACACGAGCGCGCTCGTCACCAGCCTGGTCAGCGCGACCCGCGACCCGCGCCAGTCCGCGATCACCACCCAGCAGACGACCAACAATGCCCGCATCTCGGCGCTGGCGTCGGCCATCAGCTCGCTCGACACCTTCGCCGATGCGCTCACCAGCGTCCTGTCGGGTGCCGAATATACCGGCACGCCCAATTCGACCAACACCAACATCGCGTCGGTCAGTCTGCTGAGTGGCGGCACGCCGACCGGCATGCCGGCACAGCTGGTGGTGAAGTCGCTGGCGACCGCCCGCATCTTCGCTTCGACCTCGACCAGCGGCGCCACCAGCAGCACGGCGGTCGGTACCGGATCGCTCACCATCACGACGGCGGGTGGCAAGACCGCGACGATCACCGTCGATTCGAGCAATAACAGTTTTTCCGGCCTGGCTTCGGCGATCAACGCGGCCGACATCGGCGTGACCGCGAGCGTCGTCACCGATGCGCAGGGCACGCGGCTGGTGTTCAAGGGCGAAACCGGCGCGGCCAATGATTTCACCATCACCAGCTCGGCCAGCAGTTCGACCAGCGTCCTTGCCGGCCTCAACAGCAGCGCGATGACCTCGACGTCGGACCCGGCCAATGCGAAGATCACGCTCGACGGCACCGATTATGAATATGCCAGCAACACCATCGACGATGCGATCCCCTATCTGCGGATCGAACTGACCGCGGCGGACGTCAACAGCACGGTCAACCTGACCATGACCCAGCCGACCGCGACGATGAAGGATCTGCTGCAGGAATTTGTCGACGCCTATAATACGCTGATGAAGGCGCTGAACACGTCGACCTCGACCGGGACGGATTCATCGACCGCGGGCGTCCTCAACGGTGTGTCGGCGGTGCGCGACATGAAGTCGCAGCTGTCGAAGATCACATCGACCCAGCTGGCCTCGACCGGCAGCTACAAGACGCTGGCCGATATCGGCATCGCGACCAACCGCGACGGCACGCTGACGCTCAACACCGACACGCTGGACAAGGCGCTGGCCGCCGATCCGGCGGGCATCACCAAGATGCTCAATCCCGCCAAGTCGACCGCCGACAATCTGGGCCTGTCGGGCCTGATGGACAGCGTGCGCGACAATATCGAGCTGGACAACGGCCCGATCAAGGCGGCGCAGGACCGTTATGAGAAGCTGGCCGACAGCCTGACCGAACAGCTCGAAAAGCTGGACGAGGACATGGCCGACTATGAGACGCGCCTGACTTCCATCTATTCGGCAATGCAGACCAAGCTGTCTGCGCTCAATGCAACCCAAAGCTATCTCCAGCAGCAGATCGATGCCTGGAACAAGAGCGACAGTTAATCGGGGACTTTGAAACATGTTCTATAATCACAGCTTTGCGGGTACGGCAGCGGCACGACGCTATGCGGCGGTGCATTCGGGCAGCCGGATCGAGGGCGCCACGCCCCACGCGCTGGTCAAGATCCTGTTCGACGAACTTCTGATCGCGCTCGATGCCACGGCGCTGGCCGAACGCAATGGCGACCGGCTGAAGGTGTCCGACAAGCAGGCGCGCGCCATGTCGATCCTGTTCGCGCTGGAAGCCAGCCTGGACTTCGACAAGGGCGGCGACATCGCCACCGGCCTGGCGCGCATCTATCGCGAGGCCCGCCGGCTGCTGCTGGTCAGCGCCAAGGAGCATGACGCCGCGCCCGTCGAGCAGGCCCGCGCCATGGTCGGCGAGATTGCCGATGCCTGGAGCCAGATCGGCCAGCCCTGATCGCTCACGGGACGATCAGTCCATAGGCTGCCGACTGGCCCGGTTGCGGGGTTGCACCCCCTTCCGGTGGCCTGTATAGGCGGCACTCGCACAAGGGCGGCCCGGCGGGGGCCGCCTTTTTGCGTTATATCCAATGCGCACGGACGCGCAGCATCAACCCAGAAAGGGAAGGCACATGTCGATTACGCCGCTCATGCCCGTTTACCCCCGGTGCGATGTGCGTCCGGTCCGAGGCGAGGGCTGCTACCTGATCGGGGAGCGCGGCGAGCGCTATCTCGACTTCGCCAGCGGCATCGCCGTCAATCTGCTGGGCCATGGCCATCCCAAGCTTGTGCAGGCCATCGCCGATCAGGCCGCGACGCTGATGCACACGTCGAACCTCTATGGCTCGCCGCTGGGTGAAGCGTTCGCGCAGAAGCTGGTCGATAACAGTTTCGCGGACACCGTCTTCTTCACCAATTCGGGTGCCGAGGCGGTCGAGTGCGCGATCAAGACCGCGCGCCGCTATCATTATGCCAATGGGCAAGCGCACCGGCACAAGATCATCAGCTTCGACAACGCCTTTCACGGCCGCACGCTGGGCACCATTTCGGCGACCAGCCAGCCCAAGATGCGCGACGGGTTCGAGCCGCTGCTGCCCGGTTTCCAGGTCGTGCCCTTCAACGATCTCGACGCGGCGCTGGCCGCGATCGATGACAATACCGCCGGTTTCCTGCTGGAACCGGTGCAGGGTGAAGGTGGCGTGACCCCGGCAACCCAGGCATTCCTGACCGGCCTGCGCAAGGCGTGCGACGAGCATGGCCTGCTGCTGATCCTGGACGAAGTGCAGTGCGGCTATGCCCGCACCGGCACCTTCTTCGCCCATGAGCAATATGGCGTGAAGCCCGATATCATGGCGGTGGCCAAGGGCATCGGCGCGGGCTTCCCGCTCGGCGCCTGTCTCGCCACCGAGGAAGCGGCCAAGGGCATGGTGTTCGGCACCCATGGCTCCACCTATGGCGGCAACCCGCTCGCCATGGCGGTGGGCATCGCGGTGCTGGAAGAGGTGCTGGCGGACGGCTTCCTGGAGCAGGTGACGGCGATGGGGGCGCGTCTGCGTTCCGCGCTGGAGCAGATGATCCCGAACCATGACGACATGTTCGAGGATGTGCGCGGCATGGGGCTGATGCTGGGCGTCAAGATGAAGGACGCTTATGACGCGCGTGCCTTTGTCGGCCATCTGCGCGACCATCATGGTTTCCTGTCGGTATCGGCGGGCCAGAATGTGCTGCGCATCCTGCCGCCGCTCGTCATCGACGAAAGCCATATCGCCGAGTGCATCGAGAAGATTTCCGCCGGCGCGCGGAGCTTCGCGGACGCCAAGGCGGCCTGACCATATATTGCCCCGTTCGTGCTGAGTAGGGGCTGAGCGAAGTCGAAGCCCCGTATCGAAGCATCCTTCGATACGCCATTTCGACTTCGCTCAATGGCTACTCAGGACGAACGGTGGTTGGAAGCGGGGAAAACTTCCAATGACCAAGAATTTCCTGAATCTCACCGATGCGGGCGGCGACGCGATCGCCGCGATGATCGCCGACGCCATCGACCGCAAGGCGGCGCGCGCGGGCAAGCCCAAGGGCTGGGTCGACGCCGATGCGCCGCTCGCCGGTCACACGCTGGCGATGATCTTTGAAAAGAACAGCACGCGCACCCGCGTCAGCTTCGACATGGCGATCCGCCAGCTGGGCGGCAATTCGCTGATCCTGGACGGCGCGACCAGCCAGTTGGGACGCGGCGAGACCGTCGCCGACACGGCCCGCGTGCTCAGCCGCATGGCCGATGCGATCATGATCCGCACCGACGATCATGCCAAGATCGAGGAAATGGCCGAATATGCCAGCGTCCCGGTCATCAACGGCCTGACCGACCTGTCGCATCCGTGCCAGATCGTCGCCGACCTGCTGACCGTGGTCGAGCATGGGCTGGCGCTGCCGGGCAGCCAGTGGGCGTGGCTGGGCGATGGCAACAACGTCCTCCACTCGATCGTCGAGGCCGCCGGCCTGATGAAGTTCGACGTGCGCATGGGCATCCCCGAGGGCTATGATCCCGATCCGTCCTTTGCCGCGGCGGCGCAGGCAGCGGGTTCGACCATCACCCTGACCCGCGATGCGGCGCAGGCTGTGACCGGCGCCGACGTTGTCGTCACCGACACCTGGATCTCCATGGGCCAGGCCCATGCCGAGGCGAAGCTGGCGGCGATGATGCCCTATCAGGTGACGCCGGAACTGATGGCGGGCGCCAAGGCGGACGCCAAATTCCTCCACTGCCTGCCCGCCCATCGCGGCGAGGAAGTGGTCGAGGCGGTGATCGACGGTCCGCAGTCGTTGATCTGGGACGAGGCGGAGAACCGCATCCATGCCCAGAAGTCGGTTCTGCTCTGGGCGCTTGGAAAGCTGTAAGCTCACCCTATATTCGGGCGAAATTTTCCGTTCGCCCTGAAAGATGACGGGGCCTGTCCTGCGCTGGGAAGCGGAGGACGGGCCCTCGCGGCTTTCGGGGCGGGTGGATCGGAAGGAAATATCGTGACCAGTAGCAATGTCGATCAGGCCCTTGGCTTCACCATCCCCTCGCGCCATGTGCGTGGCCGTTTCGTGCGGCTGGGGCCGGTGCTGGACCAGGTGCTGTCTGCCCATGCCTATCCCCCGGCGATCGAGCGGGTGCTGGCGTCCTCGCTGGTGCTGGGCGCGCTGCTCGGTAGCCTGCTCAAGGATGCCGGCGGCCAGCTGACCCTGCAGGCGCAGACAGAAAATGGCGTCGTCAGCCTGCTGGTGGCCGACTACAAGGGCGGCGAGCTGCGCGGCTATGCCAAGTTCGATGCCGAGCGGCTGGCGGAAATCGGCAGCGATCCGACCCTGTTCGGCCTGTTCGGCAAGGGCTATCTGGCGATCACCTTCGACCAGGCGGCGACCGGCGAGCGCTATCAGGGCATCGTGCCGCTGGACGGATCGTCGCTGGCCGAAGCGGCGGAGCATTATTTCTTCCAGTCCGAACAGATCCCCAGCATCGTCCAGATCGCGACCCGGCATGAGCCGGGCGAAGGCTGCGTCGCGGCGGGCCTGCTGCTTCAGCATCTGCCCGAGGGCGAAGTGGGACGCGAGCGCCTGCATGTGCGCCATGACCATCCCGAATGGGAGCATGTGCAGGCGCTGGCCGGTACGCTGCGCGACGAGGAACTGACCGATCTCGACCTGCCGCTGACCGACATCGCCTGGCGCCTGTTCCATGAAGAAGAGGAAGTGCGCGTCACCGAGACCACGGCGCTCGCCAAGGGCTGTCGCTGTGACCTTGCCCATATTCGCGATGTGATCGGCCGCTTCCCGGCGGACGAACGGGTGGCGATGGCGGACGAGAAGGGCATTATCGGCGTCGATTGCGCCTTCTGCTCGCGGCTGTTCCCGCTCGCGCTGGACAGTTTCGTGACCCATTGAAAGCCGGCGCGGGGCAATTGCGGCACGGCCGTTCGCCCCGCGCTATCAAATTGCCGCAATTGCGCGGCACAACAGGATGAAGCATGGCGCCGCTCCCCGGCGCCGATGACAAGGTCTGGACGCAAGATGGCAGGGCTGGGGCTGCAGGCGCTGGGCGCCGCGGCGGCAATGATGATGGCAAGCTGGGCCGGGGCGGCGAACGCGCCGCAACTGGCTGCGCTCGCCAAGCTGGAAACGGGCGAATGGGAATTGCGCCTGCGCGACGATCCGTCCGCGCCGCCCCGCCGCCTGTGCGTGACGATGCCGCATCAGTTGCTGGAGCCGGCCAATGCTGGCCCCGGCTGCAAGCCGTTCGTGGTCAGCGACGCGCCTGCTGCCGCCACCGTGACCTTCGATTGCGGGGCGGCCGGCAATGCGCGCACCGACCTGCGCGTCGAAACGCCGCGCCTCATCCAGATACGATCGCAGGGGATCAGCGACGGCGCGCCCTTTTCCAACATGGTCGAAGGGCGCCATGTCGGGGCATGCCGCTGACCGGCGGCCCCCTTGCACTGCAACATAACGAGGTCTAGCGCAGCATCATGGTCGCACAGAATGGAAAATTCGCCGTCGTCCTGCTTTCGGGCGGGCTGGATTCAATGGTCGCGGGCGGGCTTGCGCGCGAAGCGGGCTATCGCGTCCTGGCGCTGACGATCGATTATAATCAGCGCCATCGCGTCGAACTGCGCGCCGCGGCCAAGGTGGCGACGGCGCTCAATGCCATGTCGCATATCGTGCTGCCGCTCGACCTCACTGCCTTTGGCGGGTCGGCGCTGACCGCCGACATCGAAGTGCCCAAGGGCGGCGTGGGCGACGAAATCCCGGTCACCTATGTGCCGGCGCGCAACACCATCTTCCTGTCGCTGACGCTGGGCCTGGCCGAAGTCGCGTCGGCCAGCGACATCTATATCGGCGTCAATGCGCTCGATTATTCGGGCTATCCCGACTGCCGTCCCGAATTTATCGACGCGTTCCAGAAAATGGCGACGCTGGCGACCAAGGCGGGGGTCGAGGGCCATCCGATCCGCATCAATACGCCGCTGCAGTTCATGACCAAGGCGGACATCGTGCGCGAGGCGCATCGCCTGGGCCTGGATGCCGGGCTCAGCTGGTCCTGCTATGATCCGACGCCCGACAACAAGCATTGCGGCCTGTGCGACAGTTGCCGCCTGCGCTCCAAGGGCTTCGAGGAAGCGGGCCTGCCCGATCCCACCGTCTATGCGACGCGTCCCGGAAAGGCCTGACACATGACCTATGCGGTCAAGGAAATGTTCCTGACCCTGCAGGGCGAAGGCGTGCAGGCGGGGCGGCGTGCGGTGTTCCTGCGCTTTGCCGGCTGCAACCTGTGGAGCGGGCGCGAGCAGGACCGGCGCGATGCCGTCTGCCGCTTCTGCGACACCGATTTCGTCGGCACCGACGGTGATGGCGGCGGCAAGTTCGCGACCGCCGACGCGCTGGCCGATGCGGCATTCGCCTTCTGGGGCGAGGGGGAAGGCCCCTATATCGTCCTGACCGGTGGTGAGCCGATGTTGCAGGTCGACGATGCGCTGATCGATGCGCTCCACGGCCGTGGTTTCACCATCGCGATCGAAAGCAACGGCACCTTGCCGGCGCATCCGGGCATCGATTGGGTCTGCATCAGCCCCAAGGCGGGCAGCGACGTGGTCCAGGTGAAGGGCAATGAGCTGAAGCTGGTCTGGCCGCAGCCCGATGGCGGCCACAGCCTGGCCGATGTCGAGGCGATGGAGGGCTGGGGCTTCGACCATCTGCTGGTCCAGCCGCTCGATGATGCCCATGCCGTGGACAATGCCCGCGCGGCCATCGATCTGGTGATGGCCCGGCCGCGCTGGCGGCTGACGGTGCAGGCCCATAAATATCTGGGCCTGCGTTAAGTCTCCGTCAGATCAGGGCTGGACGCCCGCCTTCTGGTTCCACTGCTGGTGGCATTCGGGCAGCAACACGCCCTTCTTCCAGCATTTGGCGTCGAGCGAAGGCAAAGCGAGCTGATAGTTCCAGCCCGGATCGCCATAATATTGCTCGCCGGCATGGACGAGCGACTTCTTGATCGAGGCCAGGCCCTGGCGGGCGACGACGTTGAGCTGGCCGCGATCGGCGAAGATCGCCTGGCGACCGACCGCCGCTGCCGCCTGGCAGAATCCGCGCTGCGCCTGGACCGTCGAATAGCCCGAATAGATGCGGGTATTATACATGTCGGACGCCGACTGGCCGGGCTTGCCCTTGCCCTTGGTGCGCTGGAAATAGCTGAGCAGCGTCGCCTGCGCTGCGTCAAGTTCGGCGTCATGATGGGCGATCATGGCGTTGTAGTTGCTGACCGACAGCAGGGTCGGTTCGAACTGGCACTGCAGCGCGGCGACGTTGATCGCGGCGCGCAGGTTCCAGGTGAGGCCGGCCTTGATCTCGTCCGCGGTGGCGCCGGGCAGGCCCAGCGCGGTGGCGGCGGCTTCGTCGGTCAGGGCAGGGGCCGACATGTCGGGCGGCGACCAGAAAAATTGCGCGGCGGCCGGCTGCGCGGCGGCGAGCGACGCGGCGGCGATCGTCAGGGCAGCAAAGGCCTGGCGCGAGCGAAAACGGAACGTCATTGAATAAACCCTCTCAGCCGGGGTCTTGACGGCGCGAACGCCCAATTCCCCCATAACGGCATCGACTATAGCGCGGCTGTATCGGAAGTGAACGGCAAAAGCCTCACTGATCCGACACGACTTCCTCATCATTGGCGGGTGCGGCCGTATTGTCCGCCTTGGCCGGGGCAGCGGCCTTGGGTTCGGTACGGTTTTCCGGCAGGGCCAGGCTGGTGCCTTCGCTCTGTACGCCGTCCAGATCGGTCATGGCGTCGGTGGCTGTGCCATCGACCACTTCCATATCCTTCATCTGCACCGTGTTGCCGCTCTTTTCGCCGCCACCGCCGCAGCCTGCCAGCGGCATGCAGCCGATCAGCAGGGCGGCAGTCATCATCCTTGCGTCAAGGCGCATCCGGGTCTCCATAACATGGCTCAACATGCCCGGCGGCCCCCCACCTGGCGAAGTGGCGGACCCTAGCGGGCGGTCCCGCATTGCTCAAGTCCCGTGCCGTCGCCCGATCCGCAGCGCCGCAGCCGGCCGAGAAAGACGGGGAAATGCGCCTTGAGCGCGGCATCAAGGGCTTCCATCGAGGCATCGCCGCCCAGTGCGGCGATGCTGGTCACCGGAAACTCGCTGATCCCGCACGGCACGATGCCGCCAAAATGGGACAGGTCGGGATCGACGTTGATCGAAAAGCCGTGCAGCGTCACCCAGCGGCGGACGCGAATGCCCAGCGCACCGATCTTTGCCTCGCGCCCCTGCCTGTCGTCGGTCCAGATGCCGATGCGGCCTTCGGCGCGGCGGGCGGCAATGCCCAGGTCGGCGAGCGCGTCGATCATCCAGCCTTCGAGATGATGGACGAAATTGCGCACATCCTTGCCGCGCTCGCGCAGGTCGATGTTGAGATAGCCGATGCGCTGGCCCGGCCCATGATAGGTGTAGCGGCCACCGCGCCCGGCATCATGGACAGGAAAGCGCGGATCGATCAGTTCGGCCGGATCGGCGCTGGTGCCGGCGGTGTAGAGCGGCGGATGCTCCAGCAGCCAGACGCGCTCGCGCGCCTCGCCCTCATAAATGGCGGCGGCGCGCGCCTCCATATCGGCAAGGGCGGTCGGATAGTCGACGGGGGTGGCATCGCTGCGCCACTCGACGTCAGGAAAGGGCAGGGGATCGGTCATGTCGCTTCCTTGACTTGAGCGGGGCGAGCGATCAAGTCTCGGGCCGCATTTCGCAGGACAGGGGTAGGCATTAGATATGGCGGCAGTCTCGATCGGCAAGGCGTGGGAGGAGGCGGTTGCCTTCGTTGCCCGCGAAGCGTCGCTGCTCTTTCCCGTCGCGCTGCTGTTCCTGGCCCTGCCGGGGCTGATCCTGCAGGAAATGACGCCGCCGCAACTGGCCGAATGGATGGCCAATCCCCAGCGCACCGGCCTGCCTGACATACCGCCCGGCTTTGCGCTGGCGATGCTGCTGGGTGTCGTCATCATCTGGTTCGGATCGCTGACGCTGTTTGCGCTGGCGCTGCGGCCGGGCATCAGCGTGGGGGAGGCGTTGCGCCTGGGCTTCGCGCGGTTGCCGGTGCTGCTGGGCACCGCCTTGCTCGCCATGTTCCTGATTGGCGGGCTGATGCTGGCCGCGATTCTGGTCGCCGTCCTGGCCAGCCTGGTCTCGGAGTCCGTGGGCACCAGCATCGGCGCCATCCTCGGCGCCTTTGTCGGCGGCGCCACCATCTTCGCCAGCGTCCGGCTGATGCTGCTCAATCCGGCGGTGATCGACGGCAATCAGGGGGTGGTGCCCTCGCTGCGCCATGCCTGGGCGCTGACGCGCGGCTGTTTCTGGCGGCTGCTGGGCTTCATCATCCTGATCACCCTGCTGTCGGGCATTGCCAGCATGGCGGCGCAGACGATCTTCGGTGCGCTCGCCGGCCTTGCCGCCGGGCCGGAGGCCGCCCGGCTGGTGGGCGGCGTCGCCTCGGCGGCGGTATCGACCGTGATCCAGGTCTATATGCTGGTGATGCTGGCTCGCATCTATCGTCAGGCGTCGGCTGGCTGACCGAACATCGGGATCTGCGGCGCCGCTTCGGGCGGCAGCAGGCCCAGCAGGCGCGGATCGGCGAAAGTCTCGATCTCCCGGCCATAGGGGGAGAAGCCCGACTTGATGTAGAAGCCGAGCGCCGCCGGGCTGTCGAGCGTGCAGGTATGGACCCAGAAGCGCTCCACCCCCTTGCGCCAGGCGAGCGACTTGGCCTGCGCCATCAGCCATTTGCCCAGTCCCTTGCCGTTGAGTGAGGGTACCAGCCCGAAAAAGGCCAGCTCGCATTGTGACGGGCTGCGGAAATCCAGTTCCAGCAGGCCGACCTCGACCCCGCGCGGGTCGGTGACGGCATAGACCTCGACCAGGGGATCATGCAGGATGGCCGCGAGCTGATCGTCCGGCATCACCAGCCGCGAGAACCACAGCCACGGTTCGCCCACGCGGCGGAACAGGGCGCGATAGGCACCAAGGTCCGGCGTCTTCCACGGCACCAGCCGCAGCGGCGCGGGCGGGATCGGCGCGGGTTTCGGTCGCTCGCGCATTTCCAGATGGGTGACGATGGTCGCGATCTCGCGCGGATCGACCGGGATCAGTGCCATCGGATCAGCTCCAGCTCGCCATCGGCGGCAGGCTCATCAGGATCGCGTCGATATTGCCGCCGGTCTTGAGCCCGAACAGCGTGCCGCGATCATGGACCAGGTTGAATTCGGCATAGCGGCCGCGCCATTCCAGCATGGTGCGATACTCTTCCTCGCTCCACGCCTCGTTCATCCGCCGCCGCACGATCGGCGGGAAGGCGGCCAGGAACGCGTCGCCGACATCGCGGGTGAAGGCGAAATTGGCGTCGAACGCCGCATCGTCCGCGCATTCGAGATGATCGTAGAAGATGCCGCCGACGCCCCGATGCACGCCGCGATGGGGAATGAAGAAATAGTCGTCGGCCCAGGCCTTGAAGCGCGGATAATAGGTCGGATCATGGGCGTCGCAGGCGGCCTGCAACACCGCGTGGAAATCCGCCGTATCCTCGTCGCGCGGCAGCGGCGGATTGAGGTCGGCGCCGCCGCCGAACCAGTTCTTGGTCGTGTTGAGGAAGCGGGTGTTCATGTGGACGGCCGGCACATGCGGGTTCGCCATATGCGCGACCAGGCTGATGCCGGTGGCGAAAAAGGCCGGATTGTCGGCCGCGCCATGGATGGTCTGGGCAAAGCCGGGGGCAAGATCGCCGGTCACGGTGGAGATATTGACGCCCACCTTTTCGAAGACCCTGCCCTTCATCACCCCGCGCACGCCGCCACCGCCTTCGCCCGGCGCTACGCCTTCGGCCTCGCGATCCCAGGGGGTATAGGCGAAGCTGGCGTCGCTGCCGGCTTCGCGCTCGATCGCCTCGAACTCCGCGCAGATCCGGTCGCGCAGCGATTCGAACCAGGCACGTGCTGCCTGCTGCTGCGGGTTCAGGGGAAAGCGGATGTCAGGCGTCATGCAGGGAAGCTCCCGGTCTGGCGAAGGGCCTCGGCAACGGCGATGCCGGTGGAAACGGCGATGTTGAGCGAGCGGAAGCCCGGCGCCATCGGAATGCGCACGCGAATATCGGCCAGATCGCGGACATGATCGGGCACGCCCGCGCTTTCCGATCCCATCAGCAAGACATCGTCACTGCGAAATGTCACATCGGGCAGTCGTTCCGACGCGTGGCTGCTCATCAGCAGCAGGCGGCGGCCGGCGGCCCGTCTTTCCGCGTCGAACGCCTCGAAATTGGCGTGGCGCACGACTTCGGCCGCTGCGCCATAATCCATTGCCGCGCGCTTCAGCCGGGCATCGGAAAAGGCGAATCCGGTCGGCATGATGATGTCGACGGGCACGGCAAAACAGGCGGCGAGGCGCAGGATGGCGCCGACATTGCCGGCGATTTCGGGCTGGTAGAGAGCGATACGCATGGCTGTCGCATAATGCAGCGCGGCGATTTGTCATAGTCTGGATGACTTTGCGGTTGGCAAAGCCCTGACAGTCCGGTTATCAGACCTTTGACCCACGCCGGGGGGAGGCGGGGTATACCCTAACTCCCTTGATAATCAGGATCACTCAAGGCATTCCGGCGTGAATAGGGAAGTCTTGCAAGGGTAGAGGTGCATGGCGAACTCAGAACAAGTTGACGGGCAGGGTCTATCCGGCGAAGACGGAGTGCGTCGCCGCGATTTCATCAATATCGCTGCGGTGAGCTTTGCAGGGGTGGGCGCCGTCGGCGTCATTCTCCCGCTCATCGATCAGATGAACCCCAGCGCCGATGTATTGGCGCTCGCATCGACCGAGGTCGATCTTTCCGCGATCCAGCCGGGCCAGGCGATCAAGACGACCTTCCGGTCGCAGCCGCTGTTCGTTCGCCAGCTCACCGACAAGGAAATTGCCGAGGCCGACAAGGTCGACCCGTCCACGCTGCGCGATCCGCAGACGCTGGCGGAGCGAACGGTCGACGGCAAGAAGCAGTGGCTGATCACCATGGGCGTCTGCACCCATCTGGGTTGCGTGCCGCTGGGCGCGGGCGAGGGCGAAAATCGCGGCGAATTCGGCGGTTATTTCTGCCCCTGCCACGGCTCGTCCTATGACACGGCCGCCCGCATCCGTAAGGGGCCTGCCCCCAAGAATCTGGAAGTGCCGAAGTATAGCTTCACTTCCGACACTGCCATTCTTGTGGGTTGAGGGGGACCGTCATGAGCTTTCCATGGGCTGAACATTATACCCCCAAGCATCCGCTGATGCAGTGGGTCGACGAGAAGCTGCCGCTGCCGCGCCTCGTCTACAATGCCGTCGGTGCCGGCTATCCGGTGCCGCGCAACCTCAATTATTTCTGGAATTTCGGTGTCCTCGCCGGCCTCGCGCTGCTGATCCAGATCGTCACCGGCGTGGTCATGGCGATGCATTATGGCGCCAACACGCTGGTCGCCTTCGGCACCGTCGAACAGACGATGCGCGACGTGAATGCGGGCTGGCTGATGCGCTATGCCCATGCCAACGGCGCCAGCTTCTTCTTCATCGTCGTCTATCTGCACATTTTCCGCGGCCTCTATTTCGGTAGCTACAAGGCGCCGCGCGAGATGGTGTGGCTGCTCGGCCTCGTCATCTTCCTGCTGATGATGGCGACCGCCTTCATGGGCTATGTCCTGCCCTGGGGGCAGATGAGCTATTGGGGCGCCAAGGTGATCACCGGCCTGTTCGGCGCGATCCCGGTGGTGGGCGAGCCGATCCAGACCTGGCTGCTGGGCGGCTTTGCCCCCGGCAATGCCTCGCTGAACCGCTTCTTCTCGCTCCACTTCCTGCTGCCCTTCGTGATCGCAGCGGTGGTGATCCTGCATATCTGGGCGCTGCATATCCCCGGTTCCTCCAACCCGACCGGTGTCGAGGTTAAGGGGCCGCAGGATACCGTGCCCTTCCATCCCTATTATACCGCGAAGGACGGTTTCGGGGCGGGCGTCTTCCTGATCCTGTTCGCGATCCTGCTGTTCTTTGCGCCCAATTATCTGGGTCACCCGGACAATTATATCGAGGCGAACCCGCTTTCGACCCCGGCGCATATCGTGCCCGAATGGTATTTCTGGCCCTTCTACGCGATCCTGCGCGCCTTCACCGTCGACTTCTTCTTCGTGCCGGCCAAGCTGCTGGGCGTGCTGGCGATGTTTGCATCGATCCTGCTGCTCTTCTTCCTGCCCTGGCTCGACACCTCGCCGGTGCGCTCGGGCAGCTATCGCCCGGTGTTCAAGAAATATTTCTGGATCCTGGTCATCGACGTGCTGATCCTGGGCTATTGCGGTGGTGCGCCGGCGGAAGAGCCCTATGTGATGATCAGCCAGGTCGCCGCGGCCTATTATTTCGCGCATTTCCTGATCATCCTGCCGATGATCGCGCGCTTCGAAAAGCCGCTGCCGCTGCCCAATTCGATCACCGAGGCGGTGCTGGCCAAATATGCCAAGGCTGACGGCGAACCCGCCGCAGTCCCGGCCGAATAAGGGGGAGGACGAACATGGTACGCAAAGGTGCATTCCTTGTCGGCCTCTTCTTCGCTGGCTGGCTATTATGGTCCTTCCTCGTAGGTGCCTATTCCTATGTGGTGGAGCCCCCGGCCAAGACGGTGGAGCATGAGTTCCACCTGGCCCCCAAGCATGTCTCCTTCTCGTTCGACAGGCCGCTGGGCCGCTATGACAACCAACAGCTCCAGCGCGGCTTCCAGGTGTTCAAGGAGGTCTGCTCGGCCTGCCACAGCCTGAAGTTTGTCGCGTTCCGCGACCTGGCCGGCATTGGCTATAACGAGGCGGAGATCAAGGCGATCGCCAAGAACTGGGCGATCAAGACCCCCAGCGTCGATCCGGCGACGGGTGAGGCCTCGACCCGCGATGGCATCCCGGCCGATTATTTCCCGTCCCCCTTCGCGAACAATGTCGCGGCGGCGGCGGCGAACAATAATGCGATCCCGCCGGATCTCTCGCTGATGACCAAGGCGCGCCATCATGGCTCGGCCTATGTCTATTCGCTGCTGACGGGTTTCCAGGAACAGCCGGCCGAACTGCTCAAACATTTCCCGGATGCCAAGACGCCGGAAGGGCTGCACTTCAATCCCTATTTCGCCAACCTGAACCTTGCCATGGCGCCGCCGCTGTCGGCCGATGGCCAGGTGACCTATGGCGACGGCACCAAGCCGACCATCGACCAGATGTCGCAGGACGTGGCCGCCTTCCTTACCTGGACGGCCGAGCCGAAGCTGGAAAATCGCCGCCGCGCGGGCGTGGCGACGATCCTCTTCCTGCTGATCGCCACGGGCCTTGCCTATATGGCCTATCAGAATATCTGGGCGGACAAGAAGAAGGCGGCCTGACCGCACCTTCGCCTGATGGCATGAAAGAAAGGGCGCGCTTCCTTGTCGGGAGCGCGCCCTTTCCTTATGGGGCTTCAACCATGAGCATCGACAGTCTGACCGCGCTGGTCCGCACCATCCCCGACTTCCCCAAGCCGGGCATCCAGTTCCGCGACATCACGACCCTGCTGGCCGATGGGCCGGGTCTGGCCGAACTGATCGACCAGATGGCGAAGGTGGCAGGACCGCTCGACCCCGACCTGATCGTCGGCGTGGAGGCGCGCGGCTTCATCCTGGGCGCGGCGCTGGCGCTGAAGCTGGGCAAGGGTTTCGTGCCGGTCCGCAAGAAGGGCAAGCTGCCGGGCAAGACCGTCGGCATCGACTATGTGCTGGAATATGGCACCGACCGGCTGGAACTGCATGAAGGACAGGTGCCGCAGGGCGCGCGCGTGCTGCTGGTCGACGACCTGATCGCCACCGGCGGGACGGCGCAGGCGGCGGCGCGGTTGCTGCGCGAGCAGGGCGCGCAGGTGCTGATGGCGCTGTTCGCGATCGACCTGCCGGATCTGGGCGGGCTTGCCGCGCTGGAGCAGGACGGTGTCCCCTCGCGCGCGATCCTGTTGTTCGAGGGCGACTGATCCGGTCCAGGCGCCGGTTGTCGCCGGCGCCCTTTCGCGTCATGATGCGCCGATCCGATGACGAGGAGCATATGGCCGCTACATCCCGCTTCCTCCGCCGGTTCGGCGCCTGTGTGGTGCCGCTGCTGCTATCGGCCTGTGCGACGCCGGCGCCCTATCGCGAATTGTCCTGTGGCGCGGCAGTCGCGCCTGCGCTCGCCGCCCCGGATGCGGATCGGATCACCACCACCCTGTCGGTGCTGACCTATAATATCGAGGGGCTGGGCTGGCCGGCCCGCAGCGGGCGTGGGCCGTCACTTGACCAGATAGCGGAGAGGCTGGCCGCCATGCGCGCGGCGGGGACGGCGCCCGACGTGGTGCTGTTCCAGGAAATGTTCAGCGGATCGGCGAAGCAGGCGGTGGCCGATACCGGCTATCCGGCGATCGCCGCCGGCCCGCATCGTACGACTCGCGCGCGTGGGTCGACCAAGGACAAGCTGCCGGGCAAGTCGCATATCGACCGGGGCGAGATCGGCATTCATTTTTCCGGCAGCGGCCTGGCGGTCGCCTCGCGCTATCCGATTCTCCTGACGCAGCGGCGCGCCTATGGCCGCAAATCCTGTGCGGGCCTGGATTGCCTGTCGAACAAGGGGATCGTGCTGGCGCGCATCGCCATGCCCGGCGTGCCGACGCCGATCGACATCTATGACACCCACATGAACTCGCGCGGGGCTTCCCGCGCACCCGGACCGCGCAACCTCGCCGCCCATGAGCGGCAGGCGCTCGAAGCCTCGGCCTTCATCGATGCCAGCCATGACGACGCCTATCCGCTGATCTTCGGCGGCGATTTCAACATGCGCCATTCCGAACCGCGCTGGGAGAATTTCTCTCGCTATCAGGCGCTCAACCTGGTCCATCGCGTCTGCGCCGATGCCGCGTCAGGCTGCGATGTCCACATGTCCTGGGATGGCGACGAGCCGTGGATGGATACGCAGGATCTGCAATTCTTCTGGCCGGGCGATCGGGTCTCGGTTCGCCCGATCCGGGTGGAGGCGATGTTCGATGGCGGGCCGAGCGGGCCGGAACTGTCCGACCATGACGGCTTCCTCGTTACCTATGAACTGTCCTGGCCGCGCGACGCCGTGCCCCAGCCGGGCGGCTGTTAAAGCGCCTCGCCCAGGGCATCGACGGCCACCGCCAGCTTCTCGTCGATCAGCGAGAGCAGCTGCGTCCAGCCGAGCATGTCGTTCAGCTCGCCCGGCCCATCGGAAATGCCGCGCAACCCCATCAGCGGCACGCCGAAACGCTGGCAGGCGCGGGCGATCGCAAAAGTTTCCATGTCGACCATGTCGGCGTCGATCGCGGCATATTCCTCGCCGCCCACGACATTGGCGCCGGTCGACAGGCGCAGGGCGCGGATTTCGAGCGGCGTGACCAGCGGAATGTCGACCGGATGGTCGATCAGCGGCGTCACCCCCTTGGTGAAGCCCAGACGAGAGGCATCCATGTCGCGCCAGGAGACGCTGGCGACCTGATAGACCTCCCCCAGCATGCCGACGCGAGATCCAGCGGAACCCAGCGACACGACCAGATCGGGCAGGGTGCCCGCCTGTGCCATCCGGTCGAGCGTCACGGCCATGGCCAGTGCAGCCTCGACCGGGCCGACGCCGGTCATCAGCGGGGTGATCCGGGCTTGCAGATGCGGGCCATATTCGGCGTCGATCGCCATCACGAACAGCACCCGCCGTCCGCCCATCACCACACATGCCGCTGTCATCTGCTGGTCTCCGTCTCGCTGCCGCGCGTCATAGCCGGAAAGATCGAAAAGATAAGGGGCTGTTCGCTTGCCTGGTCGCCGGGGGTCTTGGCGCGAAATCACAAAGGAGTTGATCGTGACCGCCCGGCCATGGATGTAGCTGCGCATGCGTCTCTTGCTGGTGGAAGATAATGGTCGTCTCGCCGACCTCCTCGTTGCGGGGCTTGGTCGGCGCGGCTTCAGTTGCGACCATGCCGCCAGCCTGGCCATGGCGAGCGAGGCGATCGCCGCGCAGGTCCATGATGTGTTGATCGTCGATCGCGGCCTGCCCGATGGCGACGGCATTGCCTGGCTGCGCGACATCAGGCGGCAGGGGCATATGCAGCCTGCCCTGGTCCTGACGGCGCGTGACGCGCTGGAGGACCGCGTCACGGGCCTCGATGCCGGCGCCGATGATTATGTCGTGAAACCCGCCGATGTGGACGAGATTGCCGCCCGCATCCGCGCGCTGATGCGCCGTCCGGGGCCGCGCGCCCAGACCGAATTGCGCTTCGGTCCGCTGCTGGTCGATTCGGCGCGCCGCATGACGCTCTGCGCGGGGCAGGCGATCGACCTGTCGCGCCGCGAGACTGACCTGCTGGAACTGCTGCTGCGCCAGGCCGGTGCCGTGGTCCGGCGCGAAAGCATCGAAAGCGCGCTCTATTCCTTTGCCGAGCCGGTCACCCCCAATGCGGTCGAAGCCACGGTGTCGCGCCTGCGCCGCAAGCTGGAGGAGGCTGGCGCGCGCGGCATGCTCCATACCGTGCGTGGCGTCGGCTATATGCTGCGGGAGCCGGCGGCATGAGCCAGCGTCGCTCGATCGCCCGCCGCCTCTTCATCGGCCTCTCAATCGTGGGCTTCATCGGCACCACGCTGCTGCTGGTCTTCATCATAAACGAACATCGGCAAAGCTTCACCGCGCTGGGCGACCCGGCGGCCGCCCGCCATGCCTTCCGCGAATTGTTTGAGCATGTGATCCTGCCGATCCTGGTGCTGATCATCCCAATGGGCATGGCCAGCCTGATCGTGATCCGCCAGGCGCTTGCGCCATTGGGAGAGGCGGTCGCGCAGTTGCAGGTGGCCGAACGCCATCAGCGCGGCGTGCTGATCGATCATGCCGCCTTCCCGACCGAGGCCGTGCCCTTCGCCCAGGCCGTCAATCGCCTGCTCGGCCAGCTCGATCAGGCGGCGCGCGACCATGAGGCGTTCGCCGCCGATGTCGCGCATGAACTGCGCACGCCGCTCGCCGTGCTGGCGCTGGAACTGGACGGACTCGAGCATCCCGACGCGCCGCGCCTGCGGGCCGAGGTGATCGCGATGCGCCGCCTGATCGACCAGTTGATGCTGCTCGCGCGGGTCGAGGCGCAGAGCGTGGCCCAGTCGATCCGCGACAGCGTCCGGCTGGAGGATGTCGGCGCCGACATTGTCAGCCTGATGGCGCCCGGCGCGATCGCGGCCGACAAGAGCCTGTCGCTGACCCGCGTCGGCGATGTCGCGCCGATCATGGGACAGCGTGAGACGGTCGCGGCGGCGCTGCGCAACCTTGTCGAAAATGCGCTGCGGGTGACGCCGCCCGGTGGCGCCGTCACCGTGATCGCCGGTCCTGGTCCCCGGCTGCGGGTGAAGGATGGCGGCGCTGGGCTGACGCCCGAGCGGCTGGCCGAACTGGTCCAGCGCCATCGCCGCGCGGATCATGCCAGCAGCGAAGGCGCCGGGCTGGGGCTGGCGATCGTCGCCCGCATCATGGCCGCGCATGGCGGCACCCTTTCCAGCACGGCCGATGCACAGGAACTGGTGCTGGATTTCGCGCCACTGCGTTGATCGTCCGAAAACCCCTCGTCAGGGTCTCGTCAGTTTGATCCCATAGGGCTGGGGCCATGGTCCCGCTATTCCGATTCGTGCGCCTGCCCGGCGCTCTCGCCCTCCTGACGCTTGCCGCCTGTTCGGGGGAGCAGGCCGCGCCCGCCAATGACAGCGCTGCGGCGCGGCCAGCGGACGGATCGATCCCGCTGACGGCGGACAATATCGCCCGGCTGGGTCTGAAATTCGGCGCGGCCGTCGCTGCTACCGAAGCGCCGATCGCGGTCGTGCCCGCGCTTATCGCGCCCCCGCCCAACGCCCGTGTCGCGGTCGCCGCCACCTTCCCCGGCGTCGTTACCCGCATCCTGGTGGTCGAGGGCGAGGAAGTGCGGCGCGGCCAGCCGCTGGCGATCGTCTCCAGTCGCGATGTCCTGTCCATGGGCGCGGACCTCAATCGCGCGAGCGCACGGCTGGGCGTGGCGCAATCGAGCGCCAGCCGCCTGTCGCAACTGGAACGCGAAGGCATCATCGCCGGCGCCCGCGCGGACGAGGCCCGCGCCGTGCTGGGCGAGGCCCGCGCCGATGTGTCGGAAAAGAGCCGCATCCTGACGATGGTGAACGGATCGGGCGCCAGCGGCACCTACATGCTGACCGCGCCGATCGCCGGCCGCGTGACCAGCGCCGCGATCCATGCCGGCAGCGTCGTCGATGGCACCACCGCACCCTATATGATCGATGCGGCCGGCCAATATGAGGCGCAGGCGCAATTGCCCGAGCGGCTGGCGGGGCAGGTGAAGCCCGGTATGACCGTGGCGCTGGGCGATGATCTGCGCGGCACAGTGACCACCGTCGGATCGACCATCGATCCCGCCACCCGATCGGTGACATTGAAGGCCAGGCTGCCGGCTGGCCCCGGTGCCATGGCCGGCCGCGCCACCAGCCTGTCGATCTTCGGCCCGGCACCGACCGGTGCCGCGATGGTGCCCGCCGCCGCCGTCACGACGCTGCCCGGCGGCGACGTGCTGTTCGTGCGCACCCGCGCCGGCGTCGTCGCGCGCCCGGTCAAGGCCGGCGGCAAGGATGGCGATCATGTCCTGATCCTCTCCGGCGTGAAGCCGGGCGAGCAGGTCGTTGTCGCCGGCACCAGCGCGCTCAAGCCGCTGGCGATGGGCGAGTAAGGCCGGATGCTCAAATCGCTGGCCGCTTGGGCGCTCTCCTATCGCCTGATCGTCATCGCGCTCGCCCTGCTGACCGCCGGGCTGGGTGCCTGGGCCTTCGTCAACCTGCCGGTCGATGCCTATCCCAACATCGCCCAGACCCAGGTGAAGGTGATCCTCAAGGCGCCCGGCATGACGCCGGAAGAGGTGGAAAGCCGCGTCATCACCCCGATCGAGATGGAGATGCTGGGCATTCCGGGGCAGGCGATCCTGCGCTCCTCGGCCAAATATGCGATTGCCGACATCACTATCGATTTCGTAGACGGCACCGACATCTACTGGGCGCGCAGCCAAGTCGCCGAACGTCTGTCGGGCGTGATGGGCGATCTGCCGCCGGCGGTATCGGGCGGCATGGCGCCGATCTCGACGCCGTTGTCCGACATCTTCATGTTCACGATCGAAGGGCCTTTGAGCCTGGAGGAAAAGCGCACCCTGCTCGACTGGACGATCCGGCCGGCGCTGCGCACCGTGCCCGGCGTTGCCGACGTCAATGCGCTGGGCGGTTATGTCCGCACCTTCGAAGTGCGCCCCGATCCGATCGCGCTCGCCAGCGCGGGCCTCGGCATCGCCGATCTTCAGGAAGCGATCGAACGCGGCAACCGCAATGACGGCGCCGGTCGCCTGTCCCAGGGCGAGGAATCGCTGATCGTCCGGGCCGTCGGTGCGATCCGGTCGGAAGCGGACCTCCAGTCGATGGTGATCGCCACCCGCAATGGCCGCATCGTCCGCATGGGCGATGTCGCGACCGTCGGCACCGGCAGCCTGACCCGCTATGGCGCGGTCACCGCCAACGGCAAGGGTGAGGCGGTGCAGGGGCTGGTGATCGCGCTGCGCGGTGCCGATGCCCGCGCCGTGGTCGATGGCGTCAAGGCGCGCGTCGCCGAACTGGAAAAGACCCTGCCACAGGGCACGACGATCGCCGTCTTCTATGATCGCTCCGACCTGATCGGCCGCGCCGTCGGCACGGTCGAAAAGGCGCTGATCGAGGCGACCATATTGGTCATCATCCTGCTGATCCTGTTCCTGGGCGACTGGCGCGCGGCGGCGATCGTGGCCGCCACCCTGCCGATGTCGGCGCTCGTCACCTTCCTCATGATGCGCGGCATGGGCCTGTCGGCCAACCTCATGAGCCTGGGCGGCCTAGCCATCGCCATCGGCATGCTGGTCGACGGCGCGGTCGTGGTGGTCGAGAACATCGTCGAGCGGCTCAATCATGCGAAGGATGACGGCCCGCCCCGGTTGCACCATGTCTACCGCGCCACCGGCGAAGTCGTGGTGCCGGTGTCGGCCGGCATCGTCATCATCGCGCTCGTCTTCCTGCCTCTGCTCTCGCTCGAAGGGCTGGAGGGCAAGCTGTTTGCCCCGGTCGCGCTCACCATCATCTTCGCGCTGGCGGGATCGCTGCTGATCGCGCTCACCCTGGTCCCGGTGCTGGCTTCGCTCGGCCTCAAGGCCGGCCATCATGGCGAACCCTGGATCATGCGCAAGCTGACACCGCGCTATCGGGCGCTGCTCGACGGCGCCTTTGGCCGCAAACGGCTGGTCTATGGCCTGGCCGCGCTCGGCCTGGTGCTGGCGGGCCTGGCCTATGGCGCGGTCGGCAAGACCTTCATGCCGTCGATGGATGAAGGCTCGGTGATCGTCCAGACCGCCAAGCTGCCGACCATCAATCTCGACCAGTCTGTGCTGGGCGACACGGCGGTGCAGCAGTCGCTGATGAAGGACGTGCCCGAAATCGCGCAGATCATCGCCCGCGTCGGCACCGACGAGATCGGCCTCGACCCGATGAGCCCGAACGAGACCGACAGTTTCGTGGTGCTCAAACCGCAGAAGGAGTGGCGCGGCGACAAGGCATTCATCGTCGATGAAATCCGCAAGTCGCTCGACCGGCTGCCGGGCATCGAGCCGACCTTCACCCAGCCGATCGAGATGCGCGTCTCGGAAATGCTGACCGGATCGCGCGGTGACCTTGCCGTCAAGATTTTCGGCCCGGACCTCGCCACCCTGTCGGACCTTGCTGGACAGGTGCAGAAGATATTGTCGAAGACGCGCGGTGCTTCGGAGGTGATGACGGTCGCCAACGACCATGTCGACTATCTCCAGCTCGATATCGATCGCGCCGCCGCTGGCCGTTTCGGCATGCCGATCGACCAGATGCAGGACACGCTGCGTGCCCAGATCGAGGGCGTGCATGCCGGTGTCGTCGCCGACGGGCAGAAGCGCGTGCCGATCCTGGTCAAGGGCGACGAGACAATCCGCAGCGACGCGACCCGCTTTGCCGACCTGCCGCTGCGCACGCCGGACGGCACCGTCGCGCGGGTCAGCGACATGGCGCGGGTCGAGCGCACCGAGGGGCCGGTCAAGCTCGACCATGAAAATGGCTCGCGCTATGCGCTGGTCCAGGCGTTCGTCTCCGGCCGCGATCTGGTCGGCTATGTCGACGAGGCGCGCGCCACCGTCGATCGCGAAATCAAGATGCCGGCCGGCTATCGCATGGTCTGGGGCGGCCAGTTCGAAAATCAGCAGCGCGCCTCCGCCCGGCTGATGCTGGTCATCCCGGCCGCGCTGCTGCTGATCCTGCTGGTGCTGCTCATGACCCTGCGATCGATGCGCGCGTCGCTGCTGATCCTCGCCAACATCCCCTTCGCCATGGTCGGCGGCATCATCTCGCTCTGGGGCTCTGGCCAATATCTCTCCGTGCCCGCCTCGGTCGGCTTCATCGCGCTGCTGGGCATCGCGGTGCTGAACGGCCTCGTCCTCGTCGCCTATTTCCGCCAGCTGCGCGAGGAAGGGCAGAGCATGGCCCAGGCCGTGCGACTGGGCGCGGAACGGCGGCTGCGCCCGGTGCTGATGACCGCCAGCATCACCGCCTTCGGCCTTGTCCCGCTGATGTTCGCGACCGGACCGGGGTCGGAAATCCAGAAGCCGCTCGCCATCGTGGTGATCGGCGGGCTGATCAGTTCGACCCTGCTCACCCTCATCCTCCTGCCCATCCTGTTCGAGCGCTTCGGTGAAGGCGCCACGGAAGCCCGATCATGACCGACATGTTGCTGACCTTCTATTGCGCCGCGATCGACCGCGACGGCGTGGCCGATGCCCTGCGCGGTCGCACCCCGGCACCGCTCCATCTGCGCGACGAGCAGGTGCTGGGCCGCGATTTCGGCGATGCCGGCGCGGGCGAGCAGGTGCGCGGCACGCTGCGCCGGGCGGCGATCGACCTGATCGTGCCGGCGGACGATATCGACGCGCTCGTCGCCGCCGTCACCGATGCGCGGCGGGGTCATCCGGTTCGCTGGCATGCCTGCCCGGTCGCGGCACGGGGGCGCATCGCATGATCCGCGCATTTCTCCTGACCGCCACGGCCCTCATCACCACGCCGGCTTTAGCCCAGCGCAGCGACCTGCCGCCTGAACCCTTGGTGGTCGAAGCGCTTGATAGCCATCCCGCCGTGACCGCGGCACAGGCGCGCGTGCGTTCGGCCGAGGCTGGCGCCGCCATGCTCCGCCGGGGCAACCATGAATTTACCTTTCAGGGCACGGTCTCCCGCCGCTCGGCCGAGGGGGAGGGCGATTATGGCGAATATGACGTCAACCTCACCCGCCCGTTCCGCCTGCCCGGCAAGGCGTCGCTGGATCGCAAGGCTGGCGAACTGGGCGTCGAAGTCGCCCATAATCTCATGGAGGATGTGCGGCATCAGACCGCGCTCGCCTTTTCCGATCTCTGGCATGACTGGCTGGTCGCCAGTGCCCAGCATCGCACCGACCTCGATTCCGCTGCCAGCCTGACGCAGGATATGGCGGCCGTGCGCCGCCGCGCCCAGTTGCGTGACGCGTCGCTGTTGGACGTGGATCAGGCTGAAGCCGCACTGGCCCAGGCGCAGGCGCAGGCCGCGACCTCCCGCGCGGCGCGGGATGAGGCGCGGGTGAAGCTCGCCGCCGGCTTCCCCGGCCTCGCTCTGCCCGAAGAGGCACCCTTGCTCGCCGATCCGGCCATGCCCGCCACGGCGCTGGAGGATCTGCGCAATCTGGTGATCGAGCGCAGCCATGAAATTCGCGCGTCGGAGCGGGAGGCGCAGCGGCTGGCCATGGTCGCTCGCCGGGCTGGGGCCGATCGCATCGCCGATCCGTCCTTCGGCGTGCGCGTCTTCAGTGAACGGGGTGGGCTGGAAAAGGGCGTCGGTCTGGTCGGCTCGATTCCGCTGGGCGGTGGCTATCGCCGCGCCGCCCATGACCAGGCGACCGCAGACGCCAGTGCGGCGGAACTGGAACTCGCCCGCGTGCGGCGCGAGATAGAGGCGACCGCCGCCGCCGACCTCAGCAATGTCCGCGCTCGCGAAGCGGTCTGGCGCAGCATGGAAAGCGCCGCCGCCAGCGCCGCCGCCGCCGCGACCCGGACGAAGCGAGGCTATGAACTGGGCCAGATCGACCTCGCCGATACGCTGCTCGCCCGCCGCCAGGCGAACGAGACGCGCCGCCAGGAAATCGACGCCCGCGCCACGCTGCTGCGCGCCATCCTGCGCATCCAGATCGACGCGCATGAGGTCTGGACCTCGCAGGAAGGGCATGAGGATTAGGGGAGGGCATGCAAGCGACCCCTGCGATGTCAACACCAGATATCCACGCAAAACTGCGGTTTTCTGTATCGAAATGCAGGCGAATCAGGGCGTTTTACCCCATGATTCTCGATCTGCACGGTCACTTGGGTTCATATTGAACCAGACGACCACTGTAGGTTTTCGATCCGTCTAACTAATGGTTATAGCTTGATTCTGTTGCGCGCACCTTCATGCTTTATACGTGAGCAGGCGATCGGCTTGGCGACATGCTATCCTGCCAGACGATAGCGCATCGGCACCAGGAAGCGGCGTGCCATTGCCGGCAAATTCCGCGGTGGCCGGGGATAGGGCGTGGCTGTGCGCAACTGGTCGAGCGCCAGCCGATCCAACTCCGCAAAACCGCTGCTACGGGCTAGTGCGACATCCTCCAGATCGCCGTCCGATGCGAGATGCAGGCGGACGAGGACAGTGCCTTCGGTCCCTTCGCGCGCGAGGCTGCGGGGATAATCCTTGTGCCGGCCGATCCAGGCCAGGACTTTGCGGGCATAGGCATCATCCTTGCCGGCATCGGGCGATGGGGCCGCGTTCGGGGCGGTATCGCCTATATCCGCTGCGGGGGCGCTGCCCATTGATGTGCTGCTTTGAGCCGAGCGCGAAGCAATCATCTGCGGAGGCGCCGCAATACGGACCGGGGCTGCCAATTGCACCAGGGGGGCAGGCTGACGCAGAAGCGGCTGAGCGGGCATCATCGTGGGTAGTGTCAGGCTTGGGGGCGGTGTCGGTGAAGCGCGTTCTGCTCTTTCCGGCTGCGGTTCGACCTTGGGAGTGGACTGCGGTTGGGCGGGCAGGGCGAAGACGGAGAGGGCCGCAGTGTCGGTCATGGGGGCAGCGCCGAAGGATCGCTGCATCAGGACGAGGCCGATCACCAGCCCGTGAACACCCAGCGTCAGCAGGCCGGAGGTCGTGCGCGAAAAATCCATGTCCGCGCCCTAATGTTGTTGCTCAAGATTCTCAATAGCATATTATTGACGGATGGCAGTGCTCTCCATTCCCCATTTCGTGGCGCGCAGTGTGAACTTCATGTTCCTGGCCCTGCATGGTTTCCAATTCCTGAGCTACCTGTCCTGGTATTTCCTGGAGGACCGTGTGGGCGCGGGAACGGACGAGACGATCGCCTGGTTATCAGCGGGCACGGCCATCCTCTATCTCTGCAACATGCTGTTCCTGGTGCCGCACCGCGCCTGGGCCAGGATGGCGCTGGTGACGCCCAACATCCTGATTGCGCTGCTCGGTCTGCCAGCCCTGATGGTAGGTTTTGCCGATCCCGTGGCCTGGGGCTTCCTCGTCCTGTTCGCTACGCCCTGCGCGGCCGCGTTGATCGGCTTCGCGCTGGACGACATCGCGCGGCGCTCTCCGCTCTGAATGGCTATAATGTCTGGAGGAAGGCGATCAGGGCATCGCGCTCCGTTTTGCTGAGCCCGAGCGGTGCTACCAGTGGATCGGGCTGAGGGCTGGGCACATTGCCGGGCCTCTTCGTGCGGTCTTTTCCGCCGCCGCCATTGTAGAAGGCAACGACATTATCGAGCGTCTGGAACAGGCCGACATGCATATAGGGAGCGGTTTGCTTGACGCCGAGCAGCGAAGGCGTGCGGAAACGGCCGACATCAGCGGCTGCGCCGGTCACCTCGTAGCGGCCCAGATCCTCCAGCCGGCGGCCATAGAAGCTCAGGCCCAGATTGTGGAACTGCCGATCGGACAGCAGCGGTCCATTGTGACAATTGACGCAACCTGCCTTGGTGCGGAACAGGTGCAGCCCTTCCAGTTCCTGGTCGTCCAGTGCCCGAAGATCGCCGGCGATGAAGCGGGACCATTTCGATCGCGGCGGCCGTAGGGTCCGCTCATGCGCGGCAAGCGCGGCGCTCACGTCGGCGATGCTTATCCGCCGCCGGCCATTGAGTTTGGCGAAGGCGGTCCGATAGATCTGGTCATGATTGACCCGCCGTTCGACGATGCGAATGCTGCTCGCCATTTCCTTGCCGTCGACCAGCGGATGCAGCGCCTGCGCCTCCAGGTCTGCGGCGCGGCCATCCCAGAAGAGCGGCGTCATCCAGGCGGCGGTGAACAGCGACTGGGCGTTGCGTCGGCCGCGCTGGCGGTCGTGGCCAAAGGATGTGCGAATGCCATCGGCCAGACCCAATTCACTGTTATGGCAGGATGCGCAGGCGATCTGGCCCGATCGGGACAGTGCCGGATCATCGAACAGGCGCAGGCCGATCTCGGCAAGTGCCTTGTCGCGATCGCTCATCGCCGGCCTTGCGGGCAGGGGGGCAAATTCGCTGAAGGCCGCGCCATCCTTGAGCAATGGGCGCGGCCAGCTTTCCGGCGTGCCCGCATAGAGAAGGCGCAGGCTCGCCGGCTCGGCGGTTGCCCGCACCATCGGCCCCGCGACGATGGCGGCGCAGGCCAGCATCATCACGAGGCGAACGGGCCGCAGGATACGGATCGTCATCCTCTCAGAAGCGATAATTCAGCCCGAACCAGAAGGAACGGCCATATTGATAGGGTTGAGAGGTGGAACTGCTGTTGGGCGAGGGCGTGTTGTCGAGCAGGTTCGCCACACGCACGTCGGCGGTCAGCGTGCCATAGCGGGAGCGGATCACCTCCACCTGCGCGTTCATGTTCATGTCGAACGCATCGGGATAATGGACATAGTCGTAAAGGTCGTAGGATGTGCCGTCCACGGTAGCGCTCCGGCCGGTATCCTCGATCCGGTCGAAACCGCTGCGATAGCGCAGGTTCATGTTGGTGGTGATGCGATCGTCCAGCCAGTTGGCGGTCCAGGTAGCGTTGATGATCAGGGGCGCGGCCATGTCGGGGCGCTGGTTCATCGCCATCACATCGGCATAGCTGCGCACCGCTCCATCGAACACGACCAGAGGGTTTTCGATCAGGTCGTCGATGTCCGATTCAATATAATCGTCGTTGCTGCTCTTGGTCTTGGAGAAGTTGGTGCTGAGCGCGATCGCATGCTTGCCGAAGCTGCGTGTCCATTCGAGCGAAAGGCCACGATATTCGCTGAACCCGTCATTGGTGACGACATAGTTTGTATTGGTCGTGGTGCGGCCGTCTTCGAGCGTGGTGGTCAGTGTTTCGCCGGCCGAGCGCACGAACTCATCCTTGGCTTCGCGGTATACACCCTTGACGCGCAGACTGCCGCCCAGCACGCCAGCCGTCAGGGCTGCCGACAATTCATCCGAATAGGGAGTCTTCTTGTTCCCATCCGAATAGCTGGCCGCGGAGCTGGCCCGGTAGAGATACCAGTCGCTGTCGGCATAGACGAGGCTTGAGCCCGATGTCGTCGCCGTGCGCCTGTAGGTCAGGGTATTGGGATATTGTTCGCGCAGGGCATAGGCCAGCATGGAGCGGCCATAATAGCGATTGGCCCCGAGCGTGACGTTCCAGCCGTCCCATGGCAGGTCATAGCTGGCCGAGAGGCGCGGCGAGACATTATGATTGCCAAGGAAGCTTTCATAGTCATAGCGCAGCCCGCCGCGCAGCGTCAGGTCACCCAGTTCCATCTGATACTGCGCCCAGGCGGCAAAGCTGTCGAGATTGACCCGCGCGCGATAGGCTCGGTAGACCGAATAGGTGGTCAGGGCATATTCACCGGTAACGCAGGTCATGCTGTTGCCGTCGCTGCACAGGATGTTGGCGGCGTTCGCTTGGCTTGTGCCACTGGAATAGGCAATATTGTCGTCAGGCCGGCTCCGCATCACCTCGATCCGCTGATAATCCGCGCCAAGGCTCAGGCGGCCTGCGCCGATCGGCGTCGACCAGCGGCCGGTCAGGGCGTAATTATTCTGCCACTGGTCAACATTGCCGAAGCCGCCGATGGTGCAGTTGGTGTTGGAACAGACATTGCCGTTCGTGGTCCAGGATGGGATGGAATAATTGGTGGGCGATGCGTCGCGGCTGGTGTCGCTGTGCGAGAGGCTGGCTGAGATCGACCAGTTGGTGTCGCCCGATTTCGCCAGTTCCAATTTGCTGGTGATGCCGCCGCCATGGGATGTGACCTTGTTGTCGACCCCGGAAGCGGAGGAGGATTCGCTTTCATAGGGGGTGTAGGCAAACTGGCCGCTCAGTTTCAGGTCGGTGCGAATGTCATAGACCAGCCTGGCGAGATAATTGTCGCTGACGCTCGATTGACCGTAACGCGTGCCGCCATATTTGGCGTTGCGTGTGTAAATAACGTCGGCACGCGAGCGGTTATAGCCCAGCAGCAACCCGATATCGTCGTTGAGCGGGGCATCGACGGTAACGCCGTAGCGCCATTTTTCGAAGGAGGGCTTTCCCGGCATGGCATCGTCGCCAATTGCCTCACGCGACGCATCCGACATCTTGAAATGGGTCAGCGCGTCGGACGTGTAGGACAGGGTGCTGGTGAAGCCGAAGCGGCGCTTGGGATCGCGTGTCCTGATGTCCAGCACGCCACCGGTGAAGCGTCCATATTCGGCAGAAATGTTGGAATCGCGCACCACGATCTCGCCAACCAGATTGGCGTCGACCCATAGCGATTGTGCGCTGGCCCCGGCCGGCTCTGCATAATGCTGGGGACTGTTCTGGGTTATGTCGACACGGGCATTGGCATCGATACCGTCGATGCTGATGAGATTGTCGTAGTAGCGGCCGCCTGAAATCGAGATATCCGATGGACGAATATCCTGAATATCTTCCTCCGTTGCGAGGAACTCATCGCTGCGGAACTGGATCGTGGGCAGCGCCTTGAGCAGTTGATTGACGTCGCCTGATCCGGGCGTGCGGGCGCGAATTTCCTTTTCGGTGATGCGCGTGGTGCCGGCGTCGGCACCGGTGCCCATGATATAGCTGTCGTCGGTGCGTTCGCCATCGGCAACGACTTCAGGCAGCAGGCGGGCATCGGTGCCGCTATCCTGTGCGGTAGCGATCTGAACAGGCAATAGCGCAGCACTCGCGAGCAATGCCCGCGTTACGATCTGTCTCAATGTGCGACCCCTTTTCTGGCTTAGGGGGCGCCTGCTAAGCTGGCCTGACCTTTAATGCAATAGATTCGCAATAGCATATTTGCGTTTTTGAAGGGTGTTGCCTGGTGGCGACACTCACTCGAATGGATCTGCCTGATGTGGCCATGCAGAAGATCGCGCAGCTCCTCGGGCATACCTCGACGCGCGTGACCGAGCGGACCTATGCGAGATACAGCGCTGGCTTCATGCGAGACGCCGCTGATGCGCTCGATTGGTGAGCTTGATGTGGGGTGATGGATAGTGAGGGGCTGGTTCAACTGAACCGGACGAGCTCTGTGCTGCAGAGCAATAAAAACCCCGGCAGGTCGTTGACCTACCGGGGTTTTCAATGGTGGGCGTGGCAAGGATTGAACTTGCGACCCCTGCGATGTCAACACAGTGCTCTACCACTGAGCTACACGCCCGCCGTGGAGGGGGCCAATAACGGGGGTCGGTGACTCGCGCAAGCGCTAAATGACACTTTTTTGTAGAAACTTTTCCAACCCGCTGGACAGGGGGTGGGGAGGCCATATGCTGCGGTGCAAATAAGGGGGGACGCAAAAACATCATGTTGCCTACGCCATCGACGCCGACGGAACCGGTTCGGCCGCTCCCCTTCTATCGCCATCTCTATTTCCAGGTGCTGGTGGCGATCGCGCTGGGCGTGCTGCTCGGCCATTATTTCCCGGCGACGGGCGAAGCGATGAAGCCGCTGGGCGATGCCTTCATCGCGCTGGTGCGGATGATCATCGCGCCGGTCATCTTCCTGACGATCGTCACCGGCATTGCCGGCATGAAGGAACTGGGCGCGATCGGCCGGGTCGCGGCCAAGGCCTTTGCCTATTTCCTGACCTTCTCCACCTTGGCGCTGATCGTCGGCCTGATCATCGCCAATGTCGTTCAGCCAGGCGCCGGGCTCAACATCGATCCGGCGACCCTGGATGCCAGCAAGATCGCCGATTATGCGCAGCAGGCGCATGACCGCACGCTGGTCGCCTTCCTGCTGAACGTCATTCCCGCGACCCTGGTATCGGCGGTGGCCGATGGGCATAATATCTTGCAGGTGCTGTTCGTCGCGATCCTGTTCGGCATCGCGCTCAGCATGATCGGGGAAAAGGCCGAGCCGCTGATGACGGTGCTGGAATCGGCCAGCCTCGCCATCTTCAAGCTGGTGTCCTTCCTGATGAAGGCAGCGCCCTTTGGCGCATTCGGCGCAATGGCCTTCACCGTCGCCAAATATGGCGTCGGGACGCTTGCCAACCTCGCCGGGCTGGTCGCGACCTTCTACCTCACCTCGCTGCTGTTCGTGCTCGTCGTGCTGGGGACGGTCGCCTGGTTCGCCGGCTTCAACATCCTGCACCTGATCCGCTACCTGCGCGCCGAGCTGCTGCTGGTGCTGGGCACATCCTCGTCGGAAGCCGCGCTGCCCAGCCTGATCGAGAAGATGGAGCAGGCGGGGTGCCGCAAGTCGGTGGTCGGGCTGGTCGTGCCGACCGGCTACAGCTTCAACCTCGACGGCACCAATATCTACATGACGCTGGCGGCGCTGTTCATCGCGCAGGCGACCAACGTGCATCTGAGCCTGGAGGAACAGATATTGCTGCTGCTGGTGGCGATGCTGTCGTCCAAGGGCGCAGCGGGTGTGACTGGGGCTGGCTTCATCACCCTGGCCGCCACCCTGTCGATCGTGCCGTCGGTGCCAGTCGCGGGCATGACCCTGATCCTGGGCGTCGATCGCTTCATGAGCGAATGCCGCAGCCTTACCAACTTCGTCGGCAATGCGGTGGCGACGGTGGTGGTGTCGGTCTGGGAAAAGGGCCTGGATCGCGAGCGCTTTGCGGCGGCCATGGCGGGCAAGCCGCTGCCGCCGCTGGGGCAGGGCGCGGACGAGGTCGCGGCCGAAGCGCTCAGCTAAGGCCGGTCAGCGTCTCGCTGCCGAACATTCGTTCGACTTCCAGCACCAGGTCGCGCAGGTGGAAGGGCTTTGACAGCACCTTCGCCTGCGGCACCGCCTTCCCGGCCTTGAGCGTCACGGCAGCAAAGCCGGTGATGAACATGATGCGGGTCTGGGGCGCGACATTGGCCGTGTGCTGGGCCAATTCGATGCCGTCCATTTCGGGCATGACGATGTCGGTCAGCAACAGGTCGAACCGATCCGATTCGATATGCGGCACGGCCTGGGTGCCGGTGGCGACCGCCACCACCTCATAACCCGACTTTTCCAGCGCCCGCGCCAGATAGGCGCGCATGCTGTCATCATCTTCCGCCAGCAGGATTCGAACCATTGACCCCAAATTTCCTGTAAGCCGTCTTCCGCGGCGCCCCTTGCCTTGCCCACAGACTGGCAAGCCGTTCGGATATATGCGACAAGGATTAAAGATTATCCAGCCGACCAAATTTTTCCCCGGCCGGTGAAAGGAATGGCGTTGGATCATTTTGGTACGTGTCCGCCAACCGAATCGACGGCGGCCTATGATCTTCATGGTCCTGCTCTTCCCAATGGTCCTTTGATTGTGTCCGTGCCCCATGCCGGGCGCGACTATTCCCCTGATTTGCTGGCTCTGGCGCGGGTGCGGCCGGAGGTGCTGCGCCGGCTGGAGGATCGCTGGGCCGACATGCTGGCAGGGCCGCTGGTCGCGCGGGGCTACAGCGTGCTGGTCGCCCGTACGCCGCGTGCGATGATCGACCTCAACCGGCATGAGCGGGAGCTGGATCCGGTGATGGTGACCGGTCTGCCCCGCGATCAGCCGCTGCAGAGCAGCGCCAAATTGCGCGGCGGGCTGGGCCTCATTCCCCGTCGCCTGCCCGGCGCCCTGGAATTGTGGCAGCGCCCCATCCCCTGGGAAGAAGCGCGGCGGCGGATCGAAACGGTGCATCGGCCCTATCATGCCCGGCTGGCACAGATGATGACGGCCGCGCGGGAGCGGCATGGCCATGCCATCCTGATCGACCTGCATTCGATGCCGCCGCTGCCGCCGCCGGCCGCCGGACAGGCTGCCCCGGCGCTGGTGCTGGGCGATCGCTTCGGCCGCAGCGCCGCGACACGGCTGATGATGCTGGCGGCCGATGTCGCGGCCGGGCATGGCGTGCTGACGTCGCAGAACCATCCCTATGCCGGCGATCATCTGATCGAGCGGCATGGCCGGCCGGAGCGCGGTTTCCATGCGCTGCAGCTGGAGGTGGACCGTGCCCTTTATCTCGACGTCACGCTCGACCGGCCGGGGCCGGGGCTGACGCGCATGCAGGGCGTGGTGGCGGCGATTGCCGAGGCGCTGGCGAACGAACTGCCGCGCAGCTACGCGATGGCGGCGGAATAGCCTATTCGCCGATCACCAACCGCGCGCCGGCAAGGCTCAGATGATGGGAATCGAAATAGAGCGGCTTGCCGTCATGGATGATGGCGCAGCGGCGGGCATCGCATAGCCGCGCCATCGGATCGATCAGCGTCACGCCCCGTGCCTGCCAGCGGGCAAAGAGTGCGCGCAGATTGCGGGTGCGGGCCTCGATCGTGGCGCGGTCCACGCCCTGCGCCTGCGCAAGATCGCCGGCGCGGGCGAGATGGGCCAGATGGCGTGGCACGTCAAAGGGCTGGGGCGGCACCGGTCCGATCAGGATGACCTGCCGTCCTTCGGCGCGCAGCGCATGGATGGTGGCGTCGAGTTTCGCGACGAAGGCGGGATCGTCAAATTCACCATTGGCCCAGAAGGCGGCGAGATAGATGCGGCGAATGGCCGGATCGGCGCGGATGGCGGTTAAGGCGGCCTGGTTGGCGCGAGCGCAGCGGGCATCCTTGGGCGCGTCATAGCCCAGCACCGGCGGGCAACTGGAGGTGGTGCGCTCGATCAGGGCGCGGCCTTCTGCCCTGGCCCCGAGCGATAGGGCATAGGCCATTTCCACGCCATGGCTGTCGCCCCAGAGCAGGGCGTCGGGGCGGACCTTGGCACCGAGAATGCAGGGCTGGGCACCGCGGGCGAACGTGTCGTGGCAGGCCTTGCGCGCGGGGCTGATGTCGGTGCGGCCGGCGGCGAGTTGCAGCACCTGCGGCGCAAAGCGCTGCGGCCAGCCGCCCATCGCCAGCAGTGCCAGCGACAGGAGGCACAGCAGCGCCATGGCGCCGCCGGTAAACTGGAAGATGCGCCGGGCGGGGATGCGGCGGGCATCGCGGAAGGGACGCTCGACGAAGCGCCAGGAGAGGATGGCGGCGATGAAGGAGGCGGCCACGACGGCGATTGCCGTCCAGCCGGTCAGGGCCGCATCGGTCGCATATTCGGTGAAGACGATCAGCGGCCAGTGCCACAGATAGAGGGAGTAGGAGATGAGGCCCACGCCGACGAACGGGGGCAGGCTGAGCAGGCGCCCGACGCTGGTGCCCGGCGCGCTGTGCAGCAGCAGCGCCGCGCCCAGCACCGGGGGCAGGGCGGTGATGCCGGGGAAAACGGTCTCGCGCGTATAGAAGATGACAGCGAAGGCGACAGATAGAAGGCCGCTCCACGCGAGCGCCTCCCGCAGCCAGCGCGGGCGCGGGGCGGGTATGGCGCCGAGCGCCAGCAAGGCGCCCGCAAATAATTCCCAGGCGCGGGTCGGCAGCAGGTAGAAGGTGAAGCCGCTGGTGTCGCGCTGGAGCGCGATCGCCAGTGCCAGCGAAATCGCGGCGATCACGCCGACGATCAGGCTGCGCCAGCGGGCGGCAAAGCGCGCGACCAGCATCAGCAGGATCGGGAAGCCGAGATAATATTGCTCTTCCACCGCCAGCGACCAAGTGTGGAGTAGGGGCTTTACGTCGGCGCCGCCGGCAAAATAGCCGGTGTCGGTGAAGAACCAGAGGTTGGAGGCGAACAGCGTGGCGGCGAGCGCGGATTTCGGCACGCCTTCTATATCGCCGGGCAGATAGAGCCAGCAGGCCGCCGCCAGCACGGCCAGGATCATCAGGCTGAGTGCCGGCATGATCCGGCGGAAGCGGCGTTCATAGAAATGGACGAGCGAGAAGCGCTGTTCATCCACCTCGCGCGCGATGATGCCGGTGATGAGGAAGCCGGAGATCACGAAGAAGATGTCGACGCCGACATAGCCGCCGGAAAAGCCGGGCACATGGGCATGGAAGAGCAGCACCGGCAGGATGGCGATGGCGCGCAGCCCGTCAATGTCGCGGCGATAGCGACCCGCCCCGATCATGCTGCTTTCCTGTGGTGCCGACCCATGCATGGCGCTGTCCTAGCGCGAAAGCCCTGCGATTTGCTTTACCATTTTGCCGTCGTTGACAGCGGCATGGCGGATGATATGATCCAATGTATATCATAAATGGGTGAGGATCATGCGCGATTACGCCACGGCGGACTTCTACAAGGATGTGGATCTGGTTGATGATCCCCATGCCTATTTCGACTTTCTGCGCGCCCAGGGGCCGGTGACGCGGCTGCCCCATCGCAATGTGGTGGCGGTGACGGGCTATGAGGAAACGGTGCAGGTGATGCTCGACACCGAGCATTTTTCCAGCATCAACGCCGTGACCGGGCCGATGACGGACTTGCCCTTCACGCCGCAGGGCGACGACATCGCGGCGGAACTGGAGGCCGCCCGGCCCAAGATCGCCTTCGCCGACCAGATCGTGACGGAAAGCGGCACCCGCCATGCCAAGCTGCGGTCGGTGATCGGCAGCCTGTTCACTCCCAGCCGGTTGAAGGCGCTGGAGCCATCCCTCTATGCGACCGCCGACAGCCTGATCGACGAGTTTGCCGCCGACGGTAAGGTCGATCTGGTGCGCCAATATGGCGGCCCCTATGCGACGCTGGTGATCGCCGATCTGCTGGGCATCCCGGCCAAGGGGCGCGCGGCCTTCCGCGTCCTGCTGGAAGGGGCGGTGCCGGCCCAGATCGACGGATCGCCCGAAGATCTGAAGCACAATCCGCTGGTCGGCCTTGGCAAGCATATGTTCCGCTACATCGCCTGGCGCCGCTTCCTGAACCATCCGGCGGTGCTGCCGGTGCGCCGGCTGCTGGGCGCGGACACGGAGAAGAAGGACATATTGACGACGCTGGCGCTGGCGAAGTTCCCGGATGGGACGAGCCCGACCCTGGTCGATCTGACGGCGATGGCGGCCTTCCTGTTCGGCGCGGGGCAGGACACGACCAACCGGCTGCTGGCCAACGCCTTCCGCATCATTGCGATCCGGCCGGATATCCAGGCGCAGTTGCGCGCCGACCCCAAGCGCATCCCCAATTTCCTGGAGGAAGTGCTGCGCTATGACGGGTCGGTGAAGAGTGGCGGGCGCATCTGCACGCGGACGACGGAACTGGGCGGGGTCGAGATCAAGGCGGGGACGACGATCCTGATGTCGCACATGGCCGCCAATCGCGATCCGCGCCGCTTCGACAATCCGGCGCAGTTCGACATGGATCGGCCGCGTGCCAAGGAGCATCTGGCGTTCGGCCGGGGCGCCCATACCTGCATCGGCGCGCCGCTGGCCCGGCGCGAGGTGGCGGTCAGCATCGAACGGCTATTGGCGCGGATGGGCAATATCCGCCTGTCCCCGGCCCATCATGGGGCGGGTGATGCGCTGCGCTTTGACTATGAGCCCACCTATATATTGCGGGCGCTGCGGCACCTGCATCTGGAATTCGACCCGATCGCGGATCCCGGCTGAACAGGGGGCAGAAGCCGGCTGGACCGGCCCCTCCTTGCGGTTCGGAGGGGCCGGTTCCTTTTTTCGTCAGGCCGCGGCGCGGCGTTCCTTCAGTTCCTCGTTCAGCATTTCTGCCAGCAGGAAAGCCAGTTCCAGGCTCTGGGCCGCGTTGAGGCGGGGGTCGCAATGGGTGTGATAGCGATCGGCCAGACCTTCGTCGGTGATCGCGATCGCACCGCCGGTGCATTCAGTGACATTCTGGCCGGTCATTTCGGCATGGATGCCGCCGCCAAACGTCCCTTCGGCGCGATGCACGGCAAAGAAGCCGCGCACTTCGGCCAGGATGCGGTCGAACGGCCGCGTCTTGTAGCCATTGGCCGCCTTGATGACATTGCCGTGCATCGGGTCGCAGGACCAGACCACCGAATGGCCCTCGCGCTTCACCGCGCGCACCAGCTTGGGCAGGCCGGCCTCGATCTTGTCATGGCCATAGCGGGTGATGAGCGTGATACGCCCGGCTTCCCGCTTCGGGTTCAACAGGTCGAGCAGGCGCAGCAATTCGTCGGGCTCCAGCGTCGGGCCGCACTTCATGCCGATCGGGTTGCCGATGCCACGCAGATATTCGACATGCGACGACCCTTCGAAGCGGGTGCGGTCGCCGATCCACAGCATGTGCGCCGAAGTGTCATACCAGTCGCCGGTCAGGCTGTCCTGACGGGTCAGCGCCTGTTCGAACGGCAGCAGCAGTGCCTCATGGCTGGTGTAGAAGCTGGTGCCGCCAAGTTGCGGCACGCTGTCCGCGTCCAGACCACAGGCGCGCATGAAGTCGAGCGCCTGGCCGATCTGATCGGCCATCGCCTCGAACTTCGCGGCCCAGGGGCTGCGGCCCATGAAATCGAGCATCCAGCCATGCACCCGGTCGAGGCTGGCATAGCCGCCGGTCGAGAAGGCGCGCACCAGGTTCAGCGTCGCCGCCGACTGGTTATAGGCGCGGATCATCCGCTGCGGATCGGGCTCGCGCGCTTCGGGCGTGAAGGCGATGTCGTTGACATTGTCGCCGCGATAGCTGGGCAGTTCCACGCCGCCGATCGTCTCGGTATCGGCCGAGCGGGGCTTTGCGAACTGGCCCGCCATGCGGCCGACCTTCACCACCGGCAGCTTCGAGGCGAAGGTCAGGACGACCGCCATCTGCAGCAGCACGCGGAACGTGTCGCGGATATTGTTCGGATGGAACTCGGCAAAGCTTTCGGCGCAGTCGCCGCCCTGCAGCAGGAAGGCTTCGCCGTTCGCGACGCGGCCAAGATCGGCCTTCAGATTCCGTGCCTCGCCCGCAAAGACGAGGGGCGGAAACTGGCCAAGCTGGGCCTCTACCGAGGCAAGCGCCTCCTGGTCCCGATAAAAGGGCATCTGGATGCCCTTATGCTCCCGCCAGCTTTCCGGCGTCCACTTCGCCGCCACGTCGAGTCTCCTTCACGTCAAAAAAATAGGGGCCGCATCTACGCGCAACCGCCCGGCAGGGCAAGTTTATAGCGGTTGCAGCGCCTCTTTGCGCAAGGATACTATCGATCAGACTGATCGAGCGGCTTTATTTCTGGCAGGGATAGCGATCGTTGAGGGCGATGCTGACCAGCGCCGACGCCGCAGCACCACGCTGATCGGGGTAGCGCTCCAGATAGGCGACGACGGTGTTTTTCACATCCTCGGCCGCCATCCGCTTGGGCCAGCAGACGGTGCGGGCGCGGCCCAGGAACATCTCCTTGCGGATGCCGTCGGTCGCCCCGGCGATATATGCGGTGCAAGCGAGCTTATATTCCGGCGCCTTGTTGCGGCATTTGGCGAGCAGGCTGGTGCCGGTCTCGAACATGTAGATGCCGCCTTCGTCCGATGCGGGCGGTGGCGGCGGAACCTTGCTCGATGACGCGGCGGCGATCGCCAGCAGAAGCGCAAACATGGGGGCGGGGCACTCATATCGGATCGTTGAGGATGCGACGCAAAGTGCCGTCTTTGGGATAGCCTGTCCAACCGGACTGGCCGACATGTGAAACGGACTGGCTCAGTATAGGCCGCGGCTTGACGATGGCGGTCGGGCAGGCACTATGCTGCCATGCGCATCGCGATCTTCGGCACCAAGGGCTATGACCGGCATTTCCTGTCGGCCGCCAATCAGGGACATGAACTGCATTTCCTGGAACCCAGGCTGGACGCGGATACCGCGAGCCTGGGCGAAGGGTTCGAGGCGGTTTGCGTGTTCGTCAACGACCGGCTGGACGCAGCCGTGCTGGCCAAGCTGGCGGCCGGTGGCACGCGGCTGATCGCGCTGCGCTGTGCCGGCTATAATAATGTCGACCTGGTCGCGGCGGCGGATCTGGGGCTGACGGTGGTGCGGGTGCCGGCCTATTCGCCCCATGCGGTTGCGGAATTCACCGTCGCGTTGCTGATGGCGCTCGACCGGCGCATCCATCGCGCCTGGGCGCGGGTGCGGGAAAATAATTTCGCGCTCGACGGGCTGATCGGCCGCAACCTCCACGGCCGGGTGGCGGGCGTGATCGGCACCGGGCGGATCGGCGCGCTGGTCGCCCGCACGCTGAAGCTGGGCTTTGGCTGCGAGGTGCTGGCGAGCGATGTGGCGGAAGATCCCGAACTGCTGGCGATGGGCGTGCGCTACGTGTCGCCGCGCGACCTGCTGGAACAGGTCGACATCGTCTCGCTCCATTGCCCGCTGACCCCGGATACGCGCCATATCATCAATGCCGACGCGATCGGCCGGGCGCGCGATGGACTGGTGATCGTCAACACCAGCCGCGGCGCGCTGATCGATACGCAGGCGCTGGTGGCGGGGCTCAAGTCGCGCAAGATCGGCGGTGTCGCGCTCGACGTCTATGAGCAGGAGGCGGACCTGTTCTTCGAGGATCTGTCCAACGAGATCATCGAGGATGATCTGTTCCAGCGGCTGCTGACCTTCCCCAATGTGCTGGTCACCGGGCATCAGGCATTCCTGACCGAAGAGGCACTGGCCAGCATCGCCGAGACGACGATGGCCAATATCAGCGATTTCGCCGCCGGTCGTCCGCTCGCCAACCGGGTCGATCCGCAAGCGGCTATTGCCCCACGAGGATGAAGGGCGCCCAGACATAGGGCTGCACCGCGTCCGGCTTGCCGGACCGGATCAGCTTCAGCATCGCCCGTTGCAGCGCCACCCCACGATAGGCGCCGCGCCGGTTGGCCTTGACCGTCTCGACCGTGATGAAGGTGCCGGCATCGTCCCGCACCGGCCAGTGCGACACCAGCAGGGCGCCGGCACCAGCATAACGAAACGCCTGGGCCAGGCCGGAATAGGTCGGCGCCTGGGCGCTGCTGCCGGCGGCGGTGTTGCAGGCGGACAGGATCACCCAGTCGGCGCCGATCCGCATCTGCGTCACTTCCGATGCCGTCAGTATCCCGTCATTGCCGGAATCCGTATCGGGGGGCGACAGCAGCAGGGCCGGTTCGTCCAGTCCCTCCATCTGGCCGCCGACCAGCCCATGGGTGGCGAACAGCATGACCGAATAGGGGCGCAGGTCGCTGGTGCGTAGGATCGCCTCGCTGGCGTTCGCGCCGATCAGCAGCCGGGCATGATCGGGGCCGAAATAGCGCGCGACCGATCGCAATTCCTCGGCCGATCCGGGCAGGGGCGGCAATTGCGCCAGCGTGGCCGCGCCGCCGCCACGCTGCTTGAGGGCGATGGCCTGCGTCTCCTGCGAAAAGGGCAGGGGCGCGCCGATGCCCAGCATCCGGTCATCCTGCGCCGCCAGCTTTTGCGCCACGACCGGGCGGAAGCCGCTGTCGATCCGCAGCGCATAGCGCCGGATCAGCCAGGGCGTGTTGCGGTCGATATGCTGCACCGGCCTTTGCGGCAGCATGGCAAAGGGCAGGGCGGCGAAAGCGCCGGTCGGCACGACCCGCAGGCGCTGCGCCTTGCCCAGCGCGGCCTGGACATCGGGCGTGAAGATCTGGGTGTAGAGGATATGGGCGCCCTCCTGGTCGAAGCCGGTGGCGCTCAGCGATGCGCGCAGTCGCGCGATCCGGCCGACCAGATCGGCGCGCGTCTCCTGCGCCCGGATGATGGTGGTCCGTTCGCGGCTGACGGCCAGAATATATACGCCGTCAAAGGCCGGCGTCACCGCCAGCAGCGCCTCGTCCGCCGCCAGATTGGCTTGCAGCGATGCCAGGTCGGGCAGGGCGCCGCCGCGCGCCTCCAGCCATCGGGGGAAGTCATGGGCGATGGCGGTGCGGTCGGCATCGACCTGCTTGGCCAGCGCGGCGCGGCTGGCGCGTGCGGCGGCGACGCCTTCGTCGCGGGCGAGCGCCTGCAGCAACAGGCTGTCGGCGGACTGTAGCGCGCGGGTCCGGTCCTGCAGCGCGCGGACCCGGTTGCCCAGTGCGGGGTCGTCCACCATCCGCTGCGCGACCAGATGATTGGCCTGGACGATGCCTGATCCGGCAAGCAGGGCCATCGCGTCCATCCCCAGCCCGGCGTCGCGCGCCTGTGTCGCGATCGCCAGCACGCTGTCCAGCGCGGCGCGCTGATCCTCGGTCAGGGCGCCGTCCTCCTGCAGGCTGAGGCTGGTGCGCAGCAGCGCGATCAGCCGGCAGGCCGCATCGACGCTGTCGCCGCCATTGGCCCAGGCGGACAGCATGCCGGCATTGGCGATGGCGAAGCCGGGAAGATTGTCGAGCTGGCGGGTCTCCCGGTCGAAATCGGCGGCGGCGGCGCGCGCTTCGTCCATCCGGCCGGCCTGGATCAGCGCCGGGATCAGAAAGGGATAGACGCGCTGCCCCATGTCGCGATCCTCGGCGCTGCCGGTGCGGCCGCGGGCCAATGCAGTCTGCAGCCGGCCGATCGCTTCATCCCTGCGTCCCTGGGCAAAGGCGGCGACGCCGGCAAAGGCCAGCGCGCGTGCGGACTGCGGACTGGTGTCACCTTCGATGTCACGAAAGCCGCGCTCGGCCTCCAGGAACAGCGGTTCCGCCTCGTCATAGCGTTCCAGCGGCAGCAGCAGATTGCCGAGATTCTGCAGCGCGAAGTCAAAGGCCAGGCTCTTCGTGCCGCTGGTCTCGCGCTTGATCGCGATCGATCGCTCCAGATAGGCGAGGCTTTCGCTGCGCCGCCCGGTGCGCGAGAGCAGCAGGCCGAGCGCTTCGAGCGCGCGGGCATAATTGGGGTGCTTGCGATCGACATGGTCGGTTGCGGTATCCACCGCCAGACGGGCATAGATTTCCGCCTCGGCATCGCGATCCGCGCGCGAGAGCATCTGCGCATACATATAATAGGCGCCGACCGCGTCCGCGCTGTTCTGGCCGCTGGCGGCGACCCGCGCCTCCATGCTGCGGCGCTGCGCCTCGACCGCCTCGCTGTTGCGGCCGAGGCGGGACAGCGCCTGGGCATGGGCGAAGGCGATGTTGGATTTCAGCATCATCGCCGATTCATCCAGCGCCTTGGGATCGGTGCGGGCGAAATAGCCGTCGATATAGCGGCTCGCTTCGGCCAGCGTCTCGCCCCCGGCGCCGATCTGGTTCAGCGTGACCTGGACATAGCCTTTGATCGACAGGCCCTGCATCCAGTAGATCGGATAGGCGTCGCGGAAGGGGGCCAGCAGGGCAAGGCTGCGGTCCGCATGAGCGAGCGCGTCGGGATTGCGGCCGTCGATCTGGTCCATCGACGACAGGTTGATGAGCGCGACCCCCGCCAGCGGATGGGCCTGGCCCTGCACCTTGTTGTGGGATGCCGCCGTTTCGAGCGCTGTCCAGGCATCGCGCGTCTTCTGCGACATGGACAGGGCATAATCATCGCTCTCGAACAGCGCGTCGGCCTTGTCCTCCAGCGCGTAGAGCCGGGCATAGCGCGGATCGTCGGTGCGGAAGGCGGGCGGCGGGGCGGCGGCAGCAGGCAGCAGCGCGGGGCCGGCCAAGGCCAGCAGGAACGCGCCCGCGCGCGCGGAAAACAGCATGATGCGCCCCACTTTTCTCGACCCGATATCGTCTTGGGTCGAACCCAGGACGGCGTCAAGCCATCAGGCCAGCGTCAGGCGCCAGTCCCAGCGCAGCGGATCGCCGTCCATCACCTCGACCCCGCGCGCGATCAGCGCGTCGCGAATCTCGTCCGACAGGGCGAAATCCTTCTCGGCGCGGGCGGCGGTGCGGCGTTCCAGTTCGGCCTCGATCTCTTCCGGCGTGATCTGCGCATCCTTGGGCTGCACCCGCAACTCGGCGCGGGTGAGGTCCAGCAGGCGCAGGCCCAGCGCCTGGTCGAACGCGGCGATGAGGCAGAGCTTCTCGTCGACCGGCACCTTTTTCATGCTGATCGCTTCCTCCAGCAGCGGCAAAGCGCGGGGCGTCATCAGGTCGTCGGCGATCGCGGCGTCGAACTGCTCCAGCAGCGGCACCAGCTTGGGGTGAAGATTGGCGCGCAGATAATCGAGCGTCACCGACTGCCAGGTGATGCCCTCGGCCCGGCTTTTCAGCCCCTCGACCCCCATGACCAGCCGCTTGAGGCGGGTCAGCGCGGCGGCGAGATTGTCGGCGCTGAACTCCAGCTCGCTGCGATAATGGGCGCCCAGGCACAGCAGGCGATAGGCGATCGGATGCACGCCGGCATCGACCAGGCTGAACAGGGTGGTGAAGCCGCCCTTGGACTTCGACATTTTCCCCTGGCGGTCGACCAGGAAATTATTGTGCATCCACCAGCGCGCGCCGGTGAAATCGGGCTGCGTGTCGGTGCAGCCGCAATAGGCCTGGTTCTGCGCGATCTCGTTGGGATGATGTATCTCGCGATGGTCGATGCCGCCGGTATGGATGTCGAACGGTTGTCCGAGGCGCGCCTGGCTCATGACCGAGCATTCCAGGTGCCAGCCCGGCGCGCCCTTGCCCCAGGGGCTGTCCCATTCCATCTGGCGCTGCTCGCCCGGCGGCGACTTGCGCCAGATGGCGAAGTCGCTCGGGTTGCGCTTGCCCGCCACCGGGTCGATGCGGGCGTGGGCGGCATCGTCGCGACCGCCGGCCAGCGCGCCATAATTGGGCACGGTCGAGCTGTCGAAATAGAGGCCGCTGTCCAGTTCGTAGCAATGGGCGTCGGCGATCTTCTGCGCAAATTCGATCATCTGCGGCACATAGTCGGTCGCGACCGTCCATTCGCTGGGCGCCATGATGTTGAGGTCGGCGATATTAGCCTTGAACGCCTGCGTATAATGGGCCGCGATGTCCCAGATGCTCTTGGCGCTGGCACGGGCGGCCGCCTCCATCTTGTCGTCACCGGCATCGGCATCCGAGGTCAGATGGCCGACATCGGTGATGTTGATGATCTGGGTGACGTCCAGCCCCTTCCACAGCAGGGTCCGGCGCAGCGTGTCGACGAACACATAGGCGCGCAGATTGCCGATATGGGCATAATTATAGACGGTCGGGCCGCAGCTATAGACGCGCGCATGGTTGGGCTCGATCGGCGCGAACGGCTCGATCGACCGGGTCAGGCTGTTGAACAGGCGCAGGGGCGCGTCGCTATGCTGGTCTTGGCTCATGGCGCCAGCCATGTCGCGAGACGGCGCGATCGTCAACGGGGCGGGCACCGCAAAAAAGCGCTTGAACTTGACCTTGGGTCAAGCGGTAGCAGGGGGCATGACCGATATATTGGATATTGCCGCCATCGCCCGCGCCACGGGCCTCACCAGCCGGGCATTGCGTTTCTATGAGGCGCGTGGACTGGTTGCACCGTTGCGCACCGCATCGGGACGGCGCTTGTTCGGCCCGGCCGAGCTGGCGCGGCTGCATGAATTGCTGGCGCTCAAGCGCGCGGGGCTGAGCCTCGCCCAGATCAAGACCCTGTTCGATGGCCGGCCGATCGACCTTGGCGCTTTGCTGCGCGCGCAGATTGCGGCGATCGACGCGCAGGCGCAGGAACTGGCGCAGGCGCGCAGCCATCTGGAAACTGCCTTGTCCCGCATCGACCGTGGCGAGCCGCTCGATGCCGCGACCCTTTGCTCGCTGATCCGCAGTGGAGAAAGCATGACCATGCAAGAAGAATGGAAGGCGGTCAGTGGCCGCTATATCAGCGCCCAGGCCGAGGCCGATTTTGCCGAGACGATGCCCAACATGCCGGCCGATTTCGATCAGGCGGCCTATAGCGCGCAATGGGCGGACCTCACCACCCGGATAGAGGCGGCGCTGCCGCTCGATCCGGCCAGCGCCGCAGCCGGGGCCTTTTATGACGAATGGCAGGCGCTGCTCGCGCCCTTCACCGCCATCGCCACGCCGGCGATGATGGAGGGGGTGACGCGCATGTACGACCATGTCGACGAGTGGAAGGACGAGCGGCACCCGCCCTTCGCATCGGCCGTGTGGGACTTCATCCGCAGCGTCGGGGCGGCGCGGCAAATGTAATAAATTGTTGCTTGGGCGGTGGTGCCTTGCGCGATCGTCCGGGCGACCCGATATTGCTGGAGCGGACCGGGCCCCTCTGGCGACATGGATCTCTTCCCCCTTGATCCAGGTCGCGATGTCGGACCGCATCGGGTGCGCCCGGTGCAGGTTTTGTGGCAATTCCCCCCTCTTTTTGCCGCAGGAGACCGCACCGGGCTCACTCGAACCACATTTATGATGGAGTGAGTGAAGCCGTGAACAATCCCGTACGCATGCCGGGCTATGGTGCCAGCCAGACGGCGCAGACCGATGCTGGCCTGCGCGCGCACATGCTCGGCGTTTTCCGCAACATGGGCATCGGTCTGGTCATCACCGGCCTGGTCGCCGCCCTGGTCGGCAATACCCCCGTGCTGGCCGCTGCCATCTTCGGCACGCCGCTGAAGTGGGTCGCGATCTTCGCGCCGCTGGCCTTTGTCTTCTTCTTCAGCTTCCGCATCGACAAGATGACGACGGCTGGCGCACGCACCGCCTTCTACGCCTTCGCGGCGGTGATGGGCGTGTCGCTGGGCAGCGTCTTCCTGGTCTTCACCGGCGGCAGCATCGCCCAGGCCTTCTTCTCGGCGGCGGTGATGTTCCTCGCCATGGCGCTGTGGGGCTATACCACCCAGCGTGACCTGACCAAGATGGGCAGCTTCCTGATGATGGGCCTGATCGGCATCGTCGTCGCCAGCCTGATCAACATCTTCATCGGCTCGTCGGCCATGGCGATGGTCATCTCGATCATCGGCGTGGTGGTCTTCACCAGCCTCACCGCCTGGGACGTGCAGCGCATCAAGTCGGAATATTTCTATTATGCCGGCCATGAGGTGGCGCAGAAGATGCAGGTGATGGGCGCGCTGTCGCTCTACCTGAACTTCGTCAACCTGTTCCAGATGCTGCTGAGCCTGACCGGCGAGCGCGAATAAGCATGCGGGACCAGGCCACCGTGTCGGCCATGCTCTGCCCGGTCTGCCATGTGGGGCTCCACATGAGCGACCGGCAGGGGGTGGAGATCGACTATTGCCCGCAATGTCGCGGCGTCTGGCTGGACCGGGGCGAACTCGACAAGATCATCGAGCGTTCCGTTCAGCCGGCCCCGGCTCCCGCCGCGCCGCAGATGAGCTACCGCCCCGACCGCGACTATCGCGACGACGGGCGCGGCTATCCGAAGAAACGCAGGAAGAGCTTTCTGGAAGAGCTGTTCGATTGAGAAAAAGGCCGGTCCCGATGGGGCCGGCCTTTTTCGTGGAGAGGACTTCTTCCTTCCGTCATGCCAGCGAAGGCTGGCATCTCACTTTTCTTCTGGCGCCACGCTTCATTCCATGTGCAGCGTGTCGAACAGATCCGCCCATTGCGGATTGATCTCTTCGATCAACCGCACCTTCCACTCACGCTTCCATGCCTTCATCGCCTTTTCTCGGGCGATGGCGTCGATGATCGCTGCATGCCGCTCGGCATAGACCAGTTGATCGAGACCATATCGGCGACAGAAGTCCGAACCCGTCCCGTCGCGATGCTGCATGGTTCGATGCGGCAGGCTGGATGTCACGCCGATATACAACACGCCATAAGCGCGGTTCGTCATGATATAGACCCAGCCGCCCGTCATGGCCGTGATGCTGCGTCAAAAGGCAGTGAGATGCCAGCCTTCGCTGGCATGACGGGGAGTGGAGGGGGACAGTCCGGTCACGCCAGCAGATGTTGGCTTCTTAGATTTTCTCAATGCGCCGCGCCCCAGCTTGGGCCGATGCCGATTTCCACGCCCAGCGGTACGGACAGGCTGACCATCGGTTCGGCGGCGCTTTCCATGACCTGGCGGATCACCTTGCTGGCGGCTTCGACATCGGCTTCGGGCAGTTCGAACACCAGTTCGTCATGCACCTGCAGCAGCATGCGCACGCGCGGCAGGCCGGCGGCCTCGAGCGCCGGGCCCATGCGCGCCATCGCCCGCTTGATGATGTCGGCGCTGGTGCCCTGGATCGGCGCGTTGATCGCGGCGCGTTCGGCGCCCTGCCGTTCGTGCTGGACCGGTGCCTTGATGCGCGGGAACCAGGTCTTGCGGCCGAACAGGGTTTCGGTGAAGCCGTTGGCGCGCGCCTTTTCCAGCGTCTCGTTGATATAGACGCTGATGCCGGGGAAGCGCTCATAATAGCGGCTGATCATGTCCTGCGCCTCCTCGGCGCTGATTTCCAGCCGGCCGGCCAGGCCCCAGCGCGAAATGCCGTAGAGGATCGCGAAGTTGATGGTCTTGGCGCGGCCGCGCGTGTCGCGATTGACCTCGCCGAACAATTCCATGGCCGTGCGGTTATGAATATCTTCGCCCTGCTCGAACGCGTCCTTGAGCGCGGGGACATCGGCCATGTGCGCGGCCAGCCGCAGTTCGATCTGGCTATAGTCCGCCGCCAGGATGACATTGCCGGGTTCGGCGACGAAGGCATGACGGATCTGCCGGCCGATCTCGGTGCGGATTGGGATATTCTGCAGGTTGGGATCGGTCGAGGACAGGCGGCCAGTCTGGGCGCCGGTCAGCGAATAGCTGGTATGGACCCGGCCGGTGTCGCGGTTGATCTGCTGCTGCAGCGCGTCGGTATAGGTCGACTTGAGCTTGGAAAGCTGGCGCCATTCCAGCACCAGTCCGCAAATGGCGGAGCCTTCGGCTTTGAGCTTCTCCAGCACGGTGACGTCGGTGGAGTAGGTGCCGCTCTTGCCCTTCTTGCCGCCTTTGAGGCCCATTTCATCGAACAGCACGACGCCCAACTGCTGCGGCGATCCGATGGTGAAGGGATGGCCGGCGAGTTCGTGGATTTCGGCTTCAAGGCCGGCGATCGACTGCGAGAAGCTGCCCGATAGGCGTGACAGGGCTTCGCGGTCGACCTTGATCCCCTGGCGCTCCATGCCGGCCACCACCGGGATCAGCGGCCGGTCGACCAACTGGTAGACCCGCGTCGCGCCCTCGGCCGGCAGGCGGCCCGACAGCTTGTGCCACAGACGCCAGGTGACCTCGGCATCCTCGGCGGCATAGGCGGTGGCCTTGTCGAGCGGCACATGGGCGAAGCTGATCGCCTTCTTGCCGGTGCCGGTCACTTCCTTGAAGCTGATGCATGTGTGGTTGAGGTGGACGCTTGCCGCCTCGTCCATGCCATGGCCGCCCAGCGACTTGCCGGCGTCGAGGTCGAAGCTCATCACCATCGAATCGTCGATCGGCGTCACCTCCAGCCCGACGCGGGCGAGGACGTTGAGGTCATATTTGATATTATGGCCGACCTTGAGCACCGCATCGTCGGCGAGCAGCGGCTTGAGCAACCGGATGGCGTCGTCGAGCGGGATCTGCTGCGGCACTTCGCCGAACATGTCGTCGGCGGAGCGATGGGCGAGCGGGATGTAGCAGGCGCGGCCCGGCCCGGTGGACAGGCTGATGCCGACCAGGCCCGATTCCATGCTGTCGAGCGCATCGGTCTCTGTATCGACCGCGACCACGCCGAGCGCGCGGGCTTCGTCGATCCAGACCTGCAGCGCCTCGACCGTGGTGACGGTTTCATAGAGGGCGCAGTCGATCGGCGGATGCTCGACCTCGACCACGGGAGGCGGCGGTGGCGCGTCGGCGCTGCCGGTCGCCGCGGCCGTGCTGGCGAGCGCAACCGCAGCGGCCGGCGCGCCCAGGCGGTTGAGCAGGGTCTTGAAGCCATGATGCGACAGGAAGGCCTGCAACGGCTCCTTGGGAATGCCCTTCAAGGTCAGGTCGTCCAGCGGCTCGGGCAGGTCCATGCTGTCATGCAGCGCGACCAGTCGGCGCGACAGCCGCGCCATGTCGGCGTGGGCGATGAGGTTTTCCTGCATCTTCGACTTCTTCATCGCGGGGGCCGCGTCCAGCGCCGCTTCCAGCGTGCCATATTCGGTGATCAGCTTGGCCGCGGTCTTGGGGCCGATGCCCGGCACGCCCGGCACATTGTCGACGCTGTCGCCCATCAGCGCCAGCACGTCGCCCAGTTGTTCGGGCAGCACGCCGAACTTGCCCATGACATAGTCGGCGCCGCGCCGCTCATTCTTCATCGTGTCGTACATGTCGACGCCGGGCTGGATCAGCTGCATCAGATCCTTGTCGGAACTGACGATGGTGACATGCCAGCCGGCGCGCACGGCGGCCTGGGTGTAGCTGGCGATGATGTCGTCGGCTTCGAACCCGGCTTCCTCGATGCAGGGGAGCGAGAAGGCGCGGGTGGCGTCGCGGATCATCGGGAACTGGGGCACCAGATCCTCGGGCGCGGGCGGCCGGTTCGCCTTATACTGATCATACATGTCGTTGCGGAAGGTGTGGCTGCCCTTGTCCAGCACGACGGCCAGATGGGTCGGCCCCTCCGCCTTGCCCAGCTCCTCGGCCAGCTTCCAGAGCATGGTGGTATAGCCATAGACGGCGCCGACTGGCTGGCCGTGCTGGTTGGTGAGCGGCGGAAGCTGGTGATAGGCGCGGAAGATATAGCCGCTGCCGTCGACCAGATAGAGATGATTCTGCTGAGACATGGGGCAGGGGATAGCGGGGTTTGGCCCGCCGCTCCAGTGCCGGGCGCTTACACGCCGCCGCTCTCGCCGCTGGCCGGGGCGGTCACTTCGTCGGCGCGCCGGCGGCTCAGCAGATGGCCGACCAGCAGCACCGGCATCAGCACGGCCATGCCGATGAAGATCGCCATCAGCCGCTCGACGCCCGGTTCCAGCACCAGCTGGTCATAGCGGTCGGGCACCAGCATCACCAGCACCGCCAGGGTGAACTGGGTGCCGACATAGCGATGGGTCGGATCGCCATTTTCCAGATGCCGGCCCAGCATCACGCCGATCGCGGTGGCGCCGAGCAGCAGCGTCATATTGTCGGCGCCCGCGACCAGGAAGAAGGCGGCGAACAAGGCGCCGCCGATGCAGCCGATCATGCGTTGCAGGATGCGCTGGCTGACCGGGGCGAGGCCGCTCGACCCGATGCCGGTGACCGGCAGCAGCATCACTGCCATGATCATGATCGCCCCCTGCGCCAGCGCGGGTACGGGAATCCAGGCATTGAGCGCCACCAGCAGCGCCAGCGCCACGCCGGCCTGCAGCGCATGGCGCAGCGAATCCCCGTGCCAGCCCGCGCCGGTCGCGGCGGGCGTGCGCTTGGCCGGCCAGCGGCGGCGCAGGGTCAGGGTGGAGGCCAGGCTGACGATCAGGCTGGCGGCGATACCGGCGAGCGTTTCGAGCACGCGGGTCTGGACGAATTCGGGCAGGGCGATCGCAGGATGCTCGATCTTGTCGAGCACGACCATCGCATAGGTCAGTCCGAAGAAGAGCCAGGCATAGGAGCGGCGCGAGGTGATCGCGGCATAGAGGCTGATCGTCCCCATCAGCGCCAGCGCAGCAGCAGCGGCGGGCCAGTAGCCGACAATGAAGGGCGCGCTGCCCAGCGCGATCAGGCCGCCCGCGACCGTGCCGATAATCCGCAGCACGCCGCGCGCCAATGTTTCAGCGGCATGGCCGCGCATGACCATATAGCCGGCAAAGGCGGCCCAGGAGACATGGGTGGCGCCCAGCAGATGGGCGAGCAGGATCGCGCCCAGCACCGACAGCGCACATTCCAGTTCATCGATGGTGCGCGGCGTCACGCGGTCGAGCAGCGAGGAAAAGGGGCGCGGCATAGGGACTTAGTGCCGCAGCGGGACAGTAAAGGCCAGCGCGGGATATTTGCCGCTTCCTATCCGTTTCGTTGCGCTGGAAACAGATTGGGAAGGGGAGGGCGTATGATGCGGGCATGGGGGGCGGCGATGCTGCTGGCGATGGCGGCGCAGGGCAGCGCGGCCTGGACGCAGGACGCGCGGGAATTCTGCGCCGACCGGCCGGGTCTGGACACGCCGCCCTGCACCATGGCGCCGGGCAAGGTGCAGGTCGAACTGGGGCTGGGCGACTGGACCCGCGAGCAGGATGCGGAGAGCCGCATCGACACTGTGAACTTCGGCGACGCACTGCTGCGCATCGGACTGACCGACAGCCTGGAAGCGCAACTGGGCTGGACCGCTTTTGGCCATGTGCGCACGCGCGATCGCGTGACCGGTGCGGTCGAGAAGGACAGTGGCATCGGCGACATGCGCGTCGCGCTGCGGCAGAATCTGCGCAATCCGGATGGTTCGGGCTTCTCGATCGCGGTCATGCCCTATGCCAGCCTGCCGACCGGCGGCGACGCGATCGGCGATGGCGACTGGGGCGCCGGGATGCTGGTGCCGATCAGCTATGATCTGGGCCAGGGTTTCAGCCTGCTGGCAACGCCGGAAGTGGATGCGGCGGTCGATGAGGATGGCGATGGCCGGCATCTGGCCTATGGCAGCGTCGCCGGGCTGGGCTTCGATATCAGCGACAGCCTGTCCGGATCGATCGAGGCGTCGCTGATGCGCGACGATGATCCCGACGGCCATGCCACCCAGGCGCTGGCCGGCCTGTCGCTCGGCTGGCAGGCGGGCGACGACATGCAGTTCGATGCCGGCGCCAATCTGGGCCTCAACCATCACAGCCCCGACGCCGAACTCTATGTCGGCCTCGTCAGGCGCTTCTGATCGTCACCGTTTCTCGTGATTGGCAACCACGGCGCGCGATACGGCCTGCATCAGCTGCCAGCGTTCGGGGATCGACACGGTGGTGCTGCCGATCATCACCGCAACCGCATAGCTGGTGCCGTCGGGCGCGGTCATGATGCCGACATCGTTGAAGCCGGTCGATCGCGGCGGCAGATCCTGCCCGGTGCCGGTCTTGTGCATATAGGTCCAGCTATGCGGCACGCCGCCCTTGATCCGCTGCGGCCCGGTCTTGGCTTCCTCCATGAAGTTCATCAGCACGCGGGCCGATGCGGAGGACAGCATGTCGCCTTCCTTGAGCTTGGCCAGCGCCTGCACGATCGACGCCGGCGCGGCGCCATCGGGCGGGCTGGCGAGATAATTGTCGAGCGCCTTCTGCCGCACCGACATGGGGAGCGCGGCGCGGGCGGCGTAGAAATTGCGGCCGATCGAATAATCCTGCCGCCAGTCGAGGCCGGCGGTGGTCGATTGCAACAGCCGTTCGCCCGGACCAAAGCGGATATTGGCGATGTGGCGGCGTGCCAGATAGCCACGCACCGCGTCCGGCCCGCCGACCGCGCGCAGCAGCGTGTCGTTGGCGGTATTGTCGCTCTGCGTCATCGCGCGGCGCATCAGGTCGGAATAGGTGGTGGTCCAGCCGCTCGATCCCACCATCGCCGCGCTCGGCTGGTGGAACAGGGTCAGATCCTTCTTCGTGATGGTGGTCGAATCGGCGAGGCGGATCTTGCCGCGATCGACCGCATCGAGGAAGGTCATCGATACCCACAGCTTCGACACGCTCTGCTGCGGGAACAGGGCATTGCCATTATAGGCGACGGTCCAGTCCGCCCCGACCCGGCGCACCGCGATGCCGACCTTGCCCCGAAAGCTCTGGCCCAGATTCTGGATCACGCTGACGAGTGCGGGCGAAGGCTGCTCGCGCTGGTCGATATCCTTGAACGGGGCGGGGGGATTGGCGACCTGCTTGATCGGCCATGTGTTGGTCGTGGGCTGCACCGTCTGGCGCGGCGGATTATTCGGTCGCGCGCTGCTGGCCTGGGCACCCGGCTGGGGGGGCGCGCCGACGCAGGCGGACAAGGCAACCACCGCAAGCACAAGGCGCGACGAGACGCGCCTGCTATCATTCGAACTCATCACTAACCCCGCACTTCAAGCCGTTACAAGGCGCGGCGACCCGCATTGTAGGCAAGGACGATGCGACGAATGATTCCACAATTGCGATGTAAGGAGTCTGAACGGCGGAACGGCGCTCAGTTGCGGTTCAGCGGCGGGGCGGCAATAGGGAGCGGATGACGGATGGACTGATGGATCGACGCAGCCTGCTCTGCGGCGCGGGCGCGCTTGCAGCGGGATGGGCGATGCCGGCACTGGCGGCGGATTTTGCCTCGCGCCGGATCATGGTGACGGTGCGCGGCAGTGGCCGGGACGTGCTGCTGATCCCCGGCCTTGCCAGTGGTCCGGGCATCTGGAACGGCGTGACGGGGCAGATGCCGGGCTATCGCTGGCATCTGGTCCATGTCCGCGGCTTTGCGGGGCTGGCTGCCGACGCCAATGGCAGCGGGCCGGTGGTGCAGCCGGTGGCGGACGAGATTGCCCGCTATATTGCCGCCGCGGGACTGCGGCGACCGGCGGTGGTCGGGCACAGCATGGGCGGCACGCTGGCGATGATGCAGGGCCTCAGGGGCCTCGCCAGCCGGGTGATGGTGGTCGACATGCTGCCCGCCGGGGCGGCGATGGTCGGCGGCACCGCCAATGGCATGGGCTATCTGGCCGACCAGCTCAGCCAATATTTCACCGGCACGGCGGCCGGGCGCCGCTACCTCGCCCAGATCGTCGCGCAGGCGCCGGGGGCGGAGGGCAGCAATCCGGAGGTGATCGCCACCGCGCTGCGCGACCTGGCCAATACCGACCTTGGCCCGCAGCTCGGCCGGATCGGGGTGCCGATGTCGGTGGTCTATGCCGTCGGCACGGACCAGGCCCAGTCGGTCGAGATCACCCGGCGCTTCCGGGCTGCCTATGCGGCCAAGAAGGACGCGAAGCTGCTGCCGATCGGGCCGAGCGGCCATGTCGTGATGGCCGACCAGCCGACCCGGTTCAACGCGGCGCTGGGCAATTTCCTCAAGGGCGTTTGACCTCGATCAAAGCGCCGGTCTGCATCGGCGCTAATTTGGTCGGCGAGACGACGCCCCTGGCGTTTGCTCCTCCTCCCTTCAAAGGCGCGGCTGCCCGGCCGCGCCTCTTTTTTGGGTCAGGGCGCCAGCACCGTGTCGACGGCTTGCGCCAGCGTTTCGGGATAGTCGAGCGTGTAGTGCAGGCCGCGGCTTTCCTTGCGATGGAGCGCCGAGCGGACCACCAGCCGGGCGACTTCGAGCAGGTTGCGCAGCTCGATCAGGTCCGGCGTCACGCGGAAATTACCGTAATATTCATCGACTTCCTTCGACAGCAGGTCGATGCGATGCTGGGCGCGCTCCAGCCGCTTGGTGGTGCGGACGATGCCGACATAGTCCCACATGAAGCGGCGGATTTCCTTCCAGTTATGCTGGACGATGACTTCCTCGTCGCTGTTGGTGACGCGGCTCTCGTCCCACGGCCGGATCGGCGGCGGGGCGGGCAGTTCGTCCCAATGGGCGCGGATATGCTTGGCCGCCGCCTCGCCGAAGACGAAACATTCGAGCAGCGAGTTGGAGGCGAGGCGATTGGCGCCGTGCAGGCCGCTTTCGGTCACTTCGCCAGCGGCATAGAGGCCGGGCAGGTCGGTGCGGCCGTCCAGGTCGATGATGACGCCGCCGCAGGTATAATGCTGCGCCGGGACGACCGGGATCGGCTCCCTGGTGATGTCGATGTCGAGATCGAGCAGCCGGGCATAGATGGTCGGGAAATGCTGCTTCACGAACTCGGGCGGCTTGTGGCTGATGTCGAGATGGACATAGTCGAGGCCCAGCCGCTTGATCTCATGGTCGATGGCGCGGGCGACCACGTCGCGCGGCGCCAGTTCGGCGCGGGGATCGAAGCGGGGCATGAAACGCTCGCCGCCGCCCGGCACGCCGGGGGGGAGTTTCAGGTGGCCGCCTTCGCCCCGCACCGCCTCGGTAATCAGGAAATTCTTGACCTCCAGATTATAGAGGCAGGTGGGGTGGAACTGGTTCATCTCCATGTTCGACACGCGGCAGCCGGCGCGCCATGCCATGGCGATGCCGTCGCCGGTCGCGCCACGCGGCGCGGTGGAGAAGAGATAGGTGCGGCCCGCGCCGCCGGTGCACAGGATGGTCGCGCGGCCGAGGATCGCGTCGACATGGCCGGTCTGCTTGTTGAAGGCATAGACGCCCCAGACATGGCCGTCGCCCGAATAGCGCTCGCCATGGCGCGAGGTGATGAGGTCGACCGCGACCATATCCTCCATCAGGGTGATGTTGGGATTGGCGCGCGCGGCCTTGAGCAGCGCGACCTGAACGGCATGGCCGGTGGCGTCGTCGACATGGACGATGCGGCGATGGCTGTGCCCGCCCTCGCGGGTCAGGTGCCAGCGTTCGCCGAACTCGTCGCCATCCCCCTCTTCATTGGGATTGAAGGGCACGCCCAGTTCCGCCAGCCGCTCGATCGCGGCGGGGGCTTCGGAGACGACGAACTCGACCGTGTCCTGATCGTTGAGGCCGGCGCCCGCGACCATCGTGTCATGGACATGGGCCGCAAAACTGTCACCCGCATCGAGTACCGCGGCGATGCCGCCCTGCGCCCAGTTGGTCGATCCGCCATCCAGCGCGCCCTTGGCCAGCACCACCACCTTGCGGTCCTGCGCGAGGTTGATGGCGGCTGTCAGCCCGGCCGCGCCGGAACCGATGATGACGACGTCATGGGTGATGGTGGGCATTATCTACTCTCTCCCTTCCGCTTGAAGGGCCACTTAAAGAAGCTGTGCTGAGGGCGTGGGGGTGATTTTGGTTCGATGACGCTCCAGTTGGGGCGACGGCCATCCATTTCCCATAAATCATGGCGAAAGCCCGTGACGCTCTGCGCCAGTTCGATGGGGATGTCGAATATGAAATCGACTTCTGCACTGCCTGCATCTTCTGCCTTCTGTTCCTCGAACAGGCGATCTCGGATTGCCGGAAACGTGGCTGGCAGATCGCCAGTCATGGATAGATTGTGCAGGTCTGTCTGCGCATCATGCGACAGGCTCCACATTTCAATCCCATCTTTGGCACCATGGGCGGCGCTGAACATCAGGCCTTCATGCAACTGGCAGGCGATTGTCCTCTTGGTCGGGAAGGGCAGTTTGACAGATTGCGTCTCTATCCAGCCAAAGTCATTCGACCAGATGATGCTCCATCCGTTTGGCAGTTGGGCTGCGGAAAAGGGCGCTTCGTTCGCTTCGTCCGATGCACCGGTATCATGAAAGCCAAGCGCATCGAGCAGAGTGGCCTTGTCGAGCGCTTCAAATGCCAGCCATGAAATCTTGAAGCCCACGGTTCCTTCCCCCCTTATTATCTACGCCGCCGCCGTCAGGTTGAGGAAGACATCCTCCAGGTCGGGGTCGCGGGTGACGACGTCGACGATGGCGAGGCCGCCGGCCTGCACCGCGCTCAGCACCTGGCCGGCATTGGCGCGGTTCTTCATATAGGTGATGGTGAGGGTGCGCTCGTCGGTCAGTTCGACCTTCTCGAAGCTGGGGTCGCTCGGCGGGGCGGTGATGTCGCGGTCGACGGTGACCTGCACCACCTTTTCCTGCGCCATCGCGATCAGCTCGCGGGTGGGTTTGTCGGTGATGACCCGGCCATGGTTGATGATGCCGATGCGGTCGCACAACTCCTCGGCCTCTTCGAGATAATGGGTGGTGAGGACGATCGTCACCCCCATGGCGTTCAGTTCCTTCACATAGGCCCAGAGCTGCTGGCGCAGTTGCACGTCGACGCCGGCGGTGGGTTCGTCCAGCACCAGGATCGGCGGCGAATGGACCATCGCCTTGGCCACCAGCAGCCGGCGCTTCATGCCGCCCGACAAAGTGCGGGCATAGGCATTGGCCTTGTCCTCCAGATGGACCGCGCGCAGCAACTCCATCGAGCGGCGTCTGTCCTTGGGCACGCCATAATAGCCGGCCTGGTTCTCCAGTGTCTCGAACGGGGTGAAGAAGGGATCGAAGACAATCTCCTGCGGCACGATGCCGATGCTGTTCTTCGCATTGCGGGGATTGGCGTCGATGTCGAAGCCCCAGATGCTGGCGGAGCCGCTGGTCTTGTTGACGAGGCCGGCGAGGATGTTGATCGTGGTCGACTTGCCGGCGCCATTGGGGCCGAGCAGGCCATAGATCTGGCCGCGCGGGATGGTGAGGTTGATCCCGTCGAGCGCGCGCTTGCCGCCCTTATAGACCTTGGTCAGGTCGCGGATCTCGATGGCGGCTTGCGCAGGCTGGTCGGTCATGGCTGATCTCTATGGGGATCGAAGCGGGGGAAGGGAAGGGGGCGAAACGACGCGACAGTTGAAAGTTCACAGTGTCGTGCGTCGCGATTTCCGGGCGATTTCGGCGGAAACGCGCCTGTAACGCGCCGGTGACGCGACACGGAAGCGACACTGGGGTCACGCCGAAGCGACACCGAAGCGACAGCGACGCGACAGCCAGACGACAGGGACGCGACATTTATCGGCCGATCGGGCCTTTATGCGGGCGGATCGGCGCGAGCGGATCGGCCCGGCGGGCGGCATGGAGCGCCAGTGCGCTGGCCCAGCTGCGATCGAAGCCGGTGCCGGCCAGGCGATCGCGCAGCCGGTGCGCGCTGGAGCGGGACATGCCGACCATCTGCGCGGCATGGCTGATATTGCCGGTTTCGAGCAGCGCGGCGAGAAAGCGGCGCTGGCGATCGGGCGTCCATTGGCGGCGCGCGCGCCGGGGTGCGGGGATGGGCGGATTGGGGATGGGCTGGTCCATCCGACAGGATAGATCAGGAAAAGCGCGTGTAGGAAAGGTGGGAGGTTCGCCTGTCCGTGAAGGTCCAGGCGAGGCCCGGCTGGCCTATTTGAACGAGGCCAGGCATTCCACTTCGAGCGGGGCGCCGAGTGCCAGGCCGTCGGCGCCGAAGGCGCTGCGGGTGGGCAGGCGCTTGCCCTCGAAATAGCTGACATAGGTGGTGTTGAAGCGCGGCCAGTCGGCCATGTCGTCCAGCATCACCGTGCATTTGACGACATGGCCGAAGTCGAGGCCATTATCCTTCAATATCTTGCCGATCGAATCCATCGCGTTGCGGACGGCGGCGTCGAACCCTTCCTTGTGCGGGTCCATGCCGTCGGGCACCTGGCCGATCTGGCCCGACATGTAGAGCATGTCGCCGACCCGGATCGCGGGCGAGAAGGGCAGCTTGGCCGGCAGCGGCTTCTGCGCGGCGGCGGGGGCGGCGATCATGAGGCTGGCCAGAAGGGCGGGGGCGAGCAGCTTTTTCATCATAGGGCTCCGAAAAGGATCAGACGCGGGGCAGGGCGGCGATCAGCCGTTCGACATCCCTGTCATCGTTGAACACCGATGGCGAGATGCGGAAATAATTGTCGTGGACGGACAGGCGGACCTGTGCCCGCGCCAGCGGATCGGTGAGCAGGCCCTTCGCATTGGGCAGGACGCAGCTCAGCAGCGGGCTGGTCGTGCCCGGCGGGGTGATGAGGCGATAGCCCTTGCGCGGCAGCTCGTCGCGCAGCTGGCCGATCAGCGTCTGGGCATGGGCCTGGATCGCCGGGACGGTGAGGGTCGAGATATAGCTGATCGAATGATCGAGCATGGCGCTGATCGCCTGGGCATAGGTGCCGGTGCCGAAATGGCCGAGCGCGCCGGGGCGGGCGACATAGCTGGTCGGCGCATCGCCGGGCGGATCGAGCGGGAAGACATGGGTTTGCGGCGGGGACAGGCCGATGCCGGGCGGCGCACCGGGCGCGGCAAAGCCATAATAGCCATATTCGGTGCGGGGCAGCCGATCCGCGACGCCGCGCCGGACATAGAGGAAACCCAGGCCAAAATCGCCCATCAGCCATTTATAGGTGGCGCAGGCGGCGAAATCGACGCCGCTGTCATGCAGGTCGATCGGCACCGCGCCGGCGGCATGGATGATGTCGGCATAGACGAGCGCGCCGACCTTGTGCGCCATCGCGCTGATCGCCTTCAGATCATGCTGGAAGCCGTTATAGGTGGAGACGGCCGAGACGCTGACCAGCTTCGTTCCCGGCGTGATGGCGCGGGCCATGTCCTCGGGGGCGATGCGGCCCTCGCGCGCCTGGACCCAGGCGACGTCGACGCCCTGTTTCGCCATCTCCTGATACATGGGGAAGGCGGCGTAGAAATGGAGCGTGTCGGTGACGACGCGGCCGCCCTCCTTTGGCAAGCCGAGCGCGCGCAGCACCGCCTGTTCGCCCATGGTGGTGGACTGGACCCAGGTGATCTCGTCCGCATCGGCGCCCATCAATGCAGCGAATTTCGCGATCAGCGCGGCGCGATCGACCGGCTTGCGCGCGGCGGCGACCGGATCGAGCGTGCGGCCGGCGAGATAGGCGTCGGCGGCGGCTTTGGCGCCGAGGCTCAGCGGATGGGTGGAGGCGCTGTCGAGATAGGCGAGCGGGGTGGCGGCGAAGCTGGCCTTGTCGGGGAGCGATGGCGGCGCGGCGACGGCGCGGGCGGCCTGCGCGGCGATCGGCACGGCGAGCGCTGCCCCCAGCGCCTGGCGCCGGCTGAGGCTCATGCCATGATCCGGGCGAGCGCGGTCTTGAACGCCTGCATCTCCGCCGGCGTGCCGAAGGAGACGCGGACCCAGTCGTCCATATGCTTGCGCGGGCCGCCGATGAAGATCTTTTCCTTCGCCAGCGCGGCGGTGACATCGGCGCCGGGGCGACCGACATGGATCATCGCGAAGCTGGTCTGCGACGGCAGATATTTGAGGCCGCGCGCGTCGAGCCAGGCAAAGAGATCGTCGCGCACCGCTTTGTTATAGGCCTTGCGCTGGGGCAGCAGCGTGGGATCGAGCAGGCTGGCCTCGGCCGCGACCACGGCGGGCATTGGCGTGATGTTGACGCCATAGTCGGCCATGCCGTCGAGCAGATCCTTGCGCCCGGCGATCAGGCCGCAGCGCAGGCCGGCCAGACCGTAGATCTTCGAGAAGGTGCGGGTGACCAGCACGTCCGCGCCCTTCGCGACCAGATCGAGGCAGCTCTGCGCATCGCTATAGTGGATATAGGCCTCGTCGACGAGCAGCACGGAACCGGCCGGCTTGTTGGCGAGCAGCCATTCGATGTCGGCGCGCGGGATCGGCAGGCCGGTCGGGTTGTTGGGATTGCAGAGATAATAGACGCCGGCGTCCGGCGCGGCGGCGAGCAGCTTGCGGACATCGGCGGTGAAGTCGCCGGCCAGCGGCAGGGCGACGGTGCGGGTGACCGGCTGGTTGCCCTTGCCCAGGAACCCCTGGTCGAAGGTCGGCTCGAAATAGGCGATCGGGCGGGTTTTCGACGAGTAGGTCAGCGCGACCGAGCGCAATGGCATGAAGGAGCCGGGATGGACCTGGACCTGGTCGGGCGACAGGCCGTTCTGGCGGGCGAACAGGCTTTCCAGCTTCGAGGCGAAGGCCATGCCATAGCGGCCGGCGAGCGGATCGAGCCCGGACAGCGCCTGCAGCGCGGCGGGGGCGGGGCCGAGCGGGTTTTCGTTGCTGTTGATGAAGATGCCGTCGGTCAGCGTGGCGACCATGGCCTTGGGATCATCACTCATCGCCACCTTGCGGTCGCGCTGGGCGAGGGCGGGTGCCGCGCCGGCTATTGCCGCCGCGCCCATGGCGCCGCGCATCAGCATGCGACGGCTGAGAGTGTCCGGACGGTCGGTCATGGTTTTCGCTTCCCCCTGATGGGGATCGAGGCATCGATCCACATCCCTATTATTGTTGCCGCGTTCTGCGAGCCCCCGGTCGTGCCGACCGGCTTCAGAACGCTAACAAAGCAAAAGGGCCGGTCTCCTGGGAGACCGGCCCTTGTGTTCTAGCCTATCAGAACTTGAAGTCGATACGCGCGTAATAATAGCCGCCCGAGGTGCCGTAGGGGCCAAAGCCATAGGGGCTGTTATAGGTGGTCGACCCGTTGATATAGGGCGAGGTGCCCGCCGGGATCGTCACGCCCTTCAGCAGGGCCGGCGTTTCCGGGATCTTGTCGAACAGGTTGTTCGCGCCGAGCGAGAAGGTCATGGCGTCGTTGAACGCATAGCTGACTTCCAGATCGGTGATGCCGGTCGGCTTGACCTTCGCTTCATAGATGGTCGGCAGGCCGGCGGCGATCAGCGAAGCGTTCGACACGCCCGGCTGCACCAACACGCTGGTCTTGCCATAGAAGGTCTCGCGCAGGTTGACCGTGAAGGCACCGCTCTTGAACAGGGCGCCCAGCACGACCTTATAGTCGGGCGAAGCGTCTTCGACATAGCTTTCAGAGATATTGCTGAAGACCGTCGGAATCTTGTTCTTGGTGATCTTCGTCTTGTTGTAGTTGGCCGAAACCGACAGGTTCAGGCTGCCGAAGTCCAGAGCCACCGGATAGGCGGCCGAGAAGTCGATGCCCCAGGTGCGGGTGTCGATGCCGTTGGTGAAGCTCTGCGCACCGATGTTCGGCAGCGCCGCGTCAAACACCACGCCAGCTGCCTGCAGTGCCGAGATGATTGCCGGGGCTTCCGCCGTCGCAACGCCGCCCTGGACGGCATAACGGGCCGCGGTCAGGGCAATGCGATCCTTGATCTTGATGAGATAGCCATCAAGCGTGACCGCGAGCTTGGGGATCGGACGGAAGACGAAGCCGCCCGAGAAGTTGGTCGACTTTTCCGGCTTCAGCGCGGAGAAGCCCAGCAGGGTCGCCGCAGGCGAACCGGCCGGCAGCACCGCGACGGCGCTGGTCGGGCCGACGGCCACGGTCGAGTAATGCTGTTCGGCCAGCGTCGGCGCACGGAAGCCGGTGCTGACGGTGCCGCGGATGGCGACCGCATCGCTGAAGTCGAAGCGGGTGGTGGCCTTGCCGATCAGCGTGTCGCCGAAATCCGAATAATCTTCGTAACGGCCGGCAAGGTCGACGGTCCATTTTTCGACCGGGTTGACGATGACGTTGATGTAGCCGGCCTTGGCACTGCGGTTCCAGTCGCCCGCGTCGCTTTCCTTGTAGCCCGGGAAGGACTGAACGCCGGTCTTGTAGGTGGAATAATAGTCGCCCGCGACGATGGTGTAGGTGTCGCGGCGATATTCGCCACCGAAGGCGAAGGTCAGCGGATCGGCCAGGCCAAGATCGAATTCCTTGCGGATGTCGGCCGTGACCGTGGTCTGGCTCAGGCGGAAGCCGCCGTCATAGGCCGAGTCCGGCGTGTTGGGCAGGACGCCCGAACCGTTCAGATACTGGGCATAGGTTTCCTGCCAGACTTCGCGATGGGCCGAATTTTCGGTCCAGATCTCGTTCTTGTCATGGCCATAGGTGGTCGACAGGTCATAGTTCCAGCCGCCGCCAAATTCGCCCTTGGCGCCGACGGTGAAGCTATATTCGTCCTCGGTCACATGCTGCAGCGGCACCATGCCGACGACGCCGGTATTGCCATAGCAGATGCTGGGATCATAAGCCGCCGTGGTGACGCTGCCGCCCAGATTGCCGCTTTCGTAGCAGACGCGCTTGGGGTGGCGATAACCCTGCTTAGCATAGCCGATGCGGCGGGCATAGTTACCGAAGCTGTAGAGTTCGACGCCGCCGAAATCATAGCCCATATTGTAGAAGAATTCGGTCAGATAGGTCTTGGGCTGGCCGCCGTTGATACCCGCCAGCGCGTCGCCGGTCAGGTTCGACCATTGTGCGGGAGCGTTGGGCTGCAGCGAACCGTCGAGCTGCGTCACCTGAACCTGGCCGGTGCCGGTGGTGGTATAGTCCTGACGACGGTGGAAACCGCTGAGGTTGAAATAGCCATCCTCGCCCAGCTTGAAGCCGACATTGCCCGAGACCGAGAAGGTTTCGCCTTCGCTGTCGTAATTCTGGCCGCCGGTGATCTTGAAGCTGCCGCCTTCGGTATCGTCCTTCAGGATCAGGTTGATGACGCCGGCGATCGCGTCGGTACCGTAAACGGCGGCGGCGCCTTCCTGCAGGATTTCGATGCGTTCGACAGCATCAGGCGGAATGAGGTCGAGGCTGGGCGCGGCGGAACCGCCGAACGGGCCGGTGGCGACCTGAAGAATGGCCGAGCCGTGGCGACGCTTGCCATTGACCAGCAGCAGCGTGTGGTTGGGGCTCAGGCCGCGCAGACGGGCCGACAGCGAGAAGCTCGACATGTCGGTGCCCTGGGTCTGGGCGGTGAAGCTGGGAACGATCTGGGTCAGCGCCTGGTTGAGGTTCGGCTGACCGACATGGGCGATGGCTTCTTCGCTGAGCACCTGAACGGGTGCGGCAGCTTCGGCGGCCGACATGCCGACGGCACGGGTGCCGGTAACGATGATGGCTGCACCTTCATCGGCCTGCGGTTCCTGCGGTGCTTCCTGCGCCATGGCGCAGGCCGACCAGGATGTCGCAATCACGAGAGAAAGCTTGAGCGCGGAAAGTCTCTTCATTCTATGCCCCCTGATATTGTCATTATCTTGACACTCGGAGGGACGAACGATCTGCGGACTATCCTCTATTGCGCCGCACAAAATTTAAGTAAAAGTGACATATTTCACGCATATTTCAGCGACTGAACTCTGTAGCATATTTTTTGTTGCATCAATGTCGCAATGTTCAATTTTGCATTTTTCATGTGAATTTTGCAATCAATTGGCATGGCGGATTTTTGGTTATTGTTCGTTGTTGATTTACTTGTGCCTCATTCGCCCTTGGCCATAGCGATGAGCTTGCGGGCCTCTGCGCCGGTCCAGTCCATCGCGCCGACGACGCGGGCGACTTCCTTGCCCTTGGCATCATAGAGGACGGTGGTCGGCAGGACGCCGGTGGCATAGCCGAGGCCCAGCTTGTTCTCCGGATCGGTCCAGCCCTTGAGGTGGGGGAGCTTGTGCTTGGCGAAGAAGGGCTTGATCGCGGCCTGGCCCTGCACGTCCTGCGAGATCGTCAATACCGCCAGGCTCCTGTCACCTTCGCTGTCACTTTGCGCGGCGAGGGCATCGAGCGTCGGCATCTCCGCGACGCAGGGGGCGCACCAGGTCGCCCAGAGATTGACCAGCAGCGGCCGGCCGGCAAAGTCCTGCAGCGTCGCCGTGCCGCCCTGCGGATTTTCGAACGCGAAGACTGGCGCGGGCGTGCCCGCCTTGCTGCGGTCGATCGTGTAGTTGAATTCGCCCTTGGCGCTGCCGCCGGCAGCGGGTTGCACCTCGTCGCCTGTCACCTCGCCGCTGGCGCTCGCATTGGCTTGCCCCGCGGGCGGGGATTGCCTATCGCATGCCGCCAGCCCAGCCAGCAGGAGCAGTGTCATTACCGAGCGCAAGGACGATATCATGGAAGCAGGCTCCAACAGCATGTGGGGTGGCCGGTTCGCGGCCGGCCCGGCATCGATCATGCGTGAGATAAATGCCTCCATCCCCTTCGACAAGCGCTTGTGGAAACAGGATATCGCCGGGTCCAAGGCGCATGTCGCGATGCTGGCCAAGCAGGGCATCGTCGATGGCGAGGATGCGCAGGCGATCACCGAGGGGCTGAACCGGATCGCGGAGGAATATGAAGCCAATGGCGTTCCGGTCAATCTGGACCTGGAAGATATCCACATGGTCACGGAGTCGCGGCTGGCCGAACTGATCGGCCCGGCCGCCGGACGCCTGCACACCGCGCGCAGCCGCAACGACCAGGTGGCGACCGATTTCCGCCTGTGGGTCCGCGACGCCATGGATGAGGTGATGGCGGGCCTGGCCGGGTTGCAGCAGGCGCTGCTCGCCCGCGCCGAGGAACATGTCGATGCGGTGATGCCGGGCTTCACCCATCTCCAGTCGGCGCAGCCGGTGACGCTGGGCCATCATCTGATGGCCTATTATGAAATGGTGCGGCGTGACCGCAGCCGCTTTGCCGATGCGCGCGTGCGGCTGGACGAATGCCCGCTGGGCGCCGCCGCGCTGGCCGGCACCGGCTTCCCGATCGATCGCCATGCCACGGCGGCGGCGCTGGGCTTTGCCAAGCCGACCGACAACAGCCTGGACAGCGTGTCGGACCGCGACTTCGCGCTCGACTATCTGATGGCCGCGACCCAGGCGTCGCTGCACCTGTCGCGCCTGGCCGAGGAATTCATCATCTGGGCGAGCCAGCCCTTCGGCTTCGTCAAGCTGCCCGACGCCTATTCGACCGGCAGCTCGATCATGCCGCAGAAGCGCAATCCGGACGCGGCCGAACTGGTGCGCGGCCATGCCGGCCGCATCATGGGCTGCATGAATGCGCTGTGCGTGACGATGAAGGGCCTGCCGCTCGCCTATTCCAAGGACATGCAGGACGACAAGCCGCCGGTGTTCGAGGCGCATGACCTGCTGGGCCTGTCGATCGCCGCGATGACCGGCATGATCGAGACGGTGACGTTCCGCACCGACCGGATGCGGGGGCTGGCCGAAAGCGGCTTTGCCACCGCGACGGACCTGGCCGACTGGCTGGTGCGCGAGGGCGACATTCCCTTCCGCGAGGCGCATCATATCACCGGTCGTGCGGTGGCGGCGGCGGAGGAAGCCGGCGTGCAGCTGGCCGACCTGCCGCTCGAAACGCTCAAGGCCATTGATGCGCGTATCGACGATCGCATCTATGCGGTATTGACGGTCGATGCGTCGGTCGCCAGCCGCAAGAGCCATGGCGGCACGGCGCCCGATCAGGTGCGCGCGCGGATCGCCGCGGCGCGCGCGACACAGGAGTGAGGCAGATGGCACGGCATGTCCGCAACGGGCTGATGATCGGGGCAATGGCGCTGGCGCTGGCCTCCTGTGGTGGCCGTGAATCGCTCAAACCCGTGGCGGGGCAGAAATTGCCCGCCGTGCCGGTGGGGGCGGCGACCGCGCCGACCGCCGCCGACATGATGGATCCGGGCACCCAGGCCCGCCCGGAACGTAATGTCGAACTGCTGACCCAGTCGCGCCAGCGCGGCAATGACGAGTTCGACCTGCCGCCGGAAAGCCGGCCGCAACAATAGTCCCTATTCCCGCAAGGATCAGACCTTGGACCATTTCGATTATGTAGACGGCACCATGCATGTGGAGCAGGTGCCGATGACGGAAATTGCGCAGCAGGTCGGCACCCCGGTCTATGTCTATTCGACCGCGACGCTGGAACGCCATGTCGGCGTGTTCCGCGAAGGGCTGTCCCAGCTCGACAATCCGCTGATCGCCTTTGCCGTGAAGGCCAATCCCAACGCCGCCGTGCTGGCGACGCTGGCGAAGCTGGGGCTGGGCGCGGACGTGGTGTCCGGCGGCGAATTGCAGCGCGCCGTGGCCGCGGGCATTCCGGCCGATCGCATCGTCTTTTCGGGCGTCGGCAAGACCGCCGAGGAAATGAAGCTGGCGCTGGAGCTGGGCATTTTCCAGTTCAACCTGGAAAGCGAACCGGAAGCGGAAATGCTGTCGCAGGTTGCGGAGTCGATGGGTCGGAAGGCGCCGGTCGCCTATCGCATCAACCCTGATGTCGACGCCGGCACCCATGCCAAGATTTCGACCGGCAAGTCGGAAAACAAGTTCGGCATCCCCTATGACCGGGCGCTGGAAAGCTATGCCGCCGCGCGCGACCTGCCGGGCCTCGATGTCCAGGGCGTCGCCGTGCATATCGGCAGCCAGCTGACCGACCTGGCACCGCTGGAGGCGGCGTTCGTCAAGGTTGGCGCGCTGATCGCGCAGTTGCGCGCGGCCGGTCATGACATCCGCACCGCCGATCTGGGTGGCGGCCTGGGCGTGCCCTACGACCCGTCGCAGCCGCTGCCGCCGAGTCCGGCCGATTATGGCGCGATGGTGACGCGGGTGACGCAGGGCTGGGATGCGCGGCTGATGTTCGAGCCGGGCCGGGTGATCGTGGGCAATGCCGGTGTGCTGCTGTCGAAGGTGATCCGCGTCAAGCAGGGCGCACAGGCGCCGTTCGTGATCGTCGATGCGGCGATGAACGACCTGATGCGCCCCAGCCTCTATGACGCATGGCACGATATCCGCGCGGTGGCGCCGGACGGCAACCGGATCGCGTCGAACGTGGTCGGGCCGGTGTGCGAAACCGGCGATACCTTTGCCATGGGCCGCGACATGGATGTGGTGGCGGCCGGTGACCTGCTGACCTTCATGACGGCCGGCGCCTATGGTGCAACCATGGCGGGCACCTATAACAGCCGATCGCTGACCCCCGAGGTGCTGGTGTGGGGCGACAAATGGGCCGTGGTCCGCGCGCGTCCGCCGATCGAGGCACTGATCGCGGGCGACCATATCCCCGACTGGGTGGCTGGCTGATGCACAGCCTGCCCGTCTTTCTGCGGCTGGAGGGGCGGGCGGTCATCCTGACCGGACAGGGCGAGGCGGCCGATGCCAAGCGCCGGCTGCTGGAGCGCGCCGGCGCGCGCATCGTCGGCGAGGATGATGCGGATGCGCGGGTCGCGATCGTGTCGGATGGCGACGCGGCGGTCGTGGCGCGACTGCGCGCGCGCGGCGTGCTGGTCAATGCGACCGACAAGCCGGACCTGTGCGATTTCACCCTGCCGGCGATCGTCGATCGCGACCCGGTGCTGATCGCGATCGGCACGGGTGGGGCGTCGGCGGGGCTGGCGGCGGCGCTGCGGCAGCGGATCGAGGCGCTGTTGCCGAGCGGGCTGGGCGATCTGGCGCGGGCGCTGTTTGCGGCGCGGGGGCGGTTGCGCGACCTGTGGCCCGATACGGGCGCGCGGCGGCAGGCGATCGGCAAGGCGCTGGCGCCGGGCGGGGCGATCGATCCGCTGGGTTTCGATCCGGATGTCGACGTCTGGCTGGCGGAAAATCCGGAGGCGGACAATAGCGAGCTATATCTTGTCCGGCTGACGTCGGCCGATCCCGACGACCTGAGCGTGCGCGATGCGCGGATGCTGGCGCTGGCGGACCGGGTCTATCATGATGCGTCGGTGGCGCCGGCGATATTGGACCGGGCGCGGGCGGATGCCGAGCGGATCGCGGCGGATGGTCCGCCCGAACGGCTTGAAACCGGCCTCAGTCTGTGGCTCAGTTCTGCCGCGCGCTGAGGCGGGCGACTTCATCCTGCAAGGCCTGGATCGAGGAGACGAGGCGGGCGCGGTCGAGCTGCATTTCCTGCAGGGCATCGCGGGTTTCGCCCAGTTCCACGGCGCGGCGGGCGATGCGGGCGTCGAGTTCGGCATTGTGCCGGCTGAGCATGCCGAGCCGTTCGGCGCGGGCGCACAGATGGCGCAGCCGCGCATCGAGCAGGTCGAAATCGAACGGCTTGACGATATGGTCGTCGGCGCCGGCCTCCAGCACTTCGACGGCGGACTGGCTGTCGATGCGACCGGTCAGCATGACGATGCAGGCATGGGGGGCGAGGGCGGTGGCGCGGATGCGCTTCATCGTCGTCACGGCGGGCAGCATCAACAGGTCCATGTCGATCAGGATCAGGTCGACCGGACGCGTGACCAGCAGGTTGAGGGCGATGAAGCCATTTTCGGCCAGCACCACGTCATAGTTAAGCCGCGACAGGCGGCGGGCGATGACGGCGCGGGCGGTCGCATTCTCGTCGATCAGCAGTACGCGCAGCCGACGCGAGGCTGTGGCCCCGCTTTCCGGCTGTTCCGCGATGATCTGATGAAGGGGCTTGCGCTTGAAAAACGGCATTGGATAGCAACTCCTGCGATCGGCAGGATAGAAGCTGGCGGCAAAGAAATGGTTAACGCGTCATGGTATCGGCGCCATAGGCGCGCAGGAAGATGTCGACGGCGAAGGCGGCGTCGCTTTCCATCTGTTGCGGCGTGACCCGTTCGATCTGGCTGAGCAGCAGCAATTCATGGCAGCCCGATGTCGTCAGGCGCATCAGCACGCGGGCGGCCTTGTCGGGGTCGTCGCGGCGCAACTGGCCGCGGTCCATCGCCCCTTCGAGGAAACGGGCGAGCAGCATCCGGGTATGGCTGGGCGCCATTTCATAGAAGATACGGCTCATTTCCGGGAAACGGCCACCTTCCGACGCGATCAGTCGGTGCAGGGCGATCGCTTCGGGCGATGTCACCTTTTTGAGCAGGCTGAGCGCGGTGCGATGCAGCGTCGAGGCGAGGTCGCCACCGGGGTCCAATATTTCCGAAAGCCGCGCGCGATAGGTGCCGGTCGCATTTTCGAGAACCGCGCGAAACAATTCCTCCTTGGACGGGAAATGATTCCACAACGTGCCCTTCGACCCGCCCAATATGGCGGCGATGGCGGACATGCTGGTCGCGGCATAGCCATTTTCGAGAAAATGCCGGGCAGCCACCTCCAATATCGTCTGGCGCCGGTCGAGGCGGCGGGCCTCCCGACGACTGGGGGCTAAAGCTTTTTCCGGGCATGTCATATAAGTGTACCATAGAGTACGCTATTTATATTGACAAGGGTGGTACGGCGGGGCAAAGGCGATTTTCATACTGGATGGTACGGTTTGGATATGTCCGTGAGTCGCATCAGTTTTTCCATTCGCACCGGCGGTATTGCAGTGACAGCGCTGCTTCTGGCCGGCTGTGCTTCAATACCCGATCTGGGCGACAAGCCCGAGATTCGCACACCGCAGAGCGTGGAGGCCGGGCGTAGCCTGAGCGCCGACACGGTTGCCTGGCCCAGCGAGAATTGGTGGAGCGCCTATGGCGATCCGCAGCTGACATCGCTGATCGAGGAGGGGCTGCGCAATTCGCCCGACATGGCGGTGGCGCTGGCGCGCTTCCGCCAGGCGACGGCGATGGCCCAGCAATCGGGCGCGGCGCTGCTGCCCACGGTTGACGCCACGGCCAATGCCGGCGTGACCAAGCAGAGCTATAATATGGGCATGCCCAAGGATTTCGTGCCGCAGGGCTGGCTGGGCACCGGCAAGGTCGGGCTGGACTTTGGTCTGGACATCGACCTGTGGGGCAAGAACCGGGCGTCGCTGGCGGCCGCCACGTCGGAGGCCCGCGCGGCCGAGATCGACGCGCAACAGGCACGCCTGGCGCTGACCACCGCGATCGCCGATGCCTATGCCGACCTGGCCCGCCTCTATGACGAGGCGGAAATCCAGGAGCGCACGCTGGAAATCCGCACGGCCAGCCAGAAGCTGGTCGCCGATCGGCGGCAGAATGGCCTGGAAACGCGCGGCAGCGTGCGCCAGGCCGACGCCACCGTGTCCTCGGCCAAGGCGCAACTGGCCGCCGCCCGCGTGGCGATCGAGCTGCGCCAGCATCAGATCGCCGCGCTGATCGGTGCCGGGCCGGACCGCGGCCTGGCGATGACCCGGCCGCAGATCGGCCAGCTCGCGCCGCTGGGTTTGCCGGCGGACGTCACCACCAATCTGGTGGCGCGTCGTCCCGACGTCGCCGCCGCGCTGGCCCGGACGCAGGCCGCCGCCAGCCGGATCAAGGTGGCGCGGGCATCCTTCTACCCGGCGGTGAGCCTGAGCGCCCTGATCGGCGTCCAGTCGCTGGGATATGAGACGCTGTTCACCGGCACCGGTGCTTCGGGTGGTTCGACGTCCTTCGCGGACAATCTGTTCAAGAAGGATTCGCTGTTCGGCAGCGCCGGTCCGGCGATCAGCCTGCCGATCTTCCATGGCGGGCAGTTGCGCGGCCAGTATCGCGGCGCGCGCGCGACCTATGACGAAGCGGTCGCCAGCTATGACAAGACGGTGCTGGGCGCCTATCAGGACGTCGCCGACGCCGTGACCAGCCGCCGGACGCTGGACCAGCGGCTGACCGACGCCAAGGCGGCGCTGGCCGCGTCGCAGGATGCCTATGGCGTTGCCCAGCAGCGCTACAAGGGCGGGCTTTCCACCTATCTCGACGTGCTGAACGTCGAAGACCAGCTGCTCGCGGCGCGTCAGTCCGTCGCGCAGCTGGAAGCGAGCGCCTTCTCTCTCGATATTGCCCTCATTCGCGCGCTCGGCGGCGGCTTTGCCGCGAGCGACGCTCAGTCCAAGGATCGACCCAATGGCTGATGCCGCCACCGAAACTTCCCCCGAACTGGCCGAGCAGCGCGGCAATGCCCGCAAGACCTGGCTGACCCGTCTGGCGATCGCCGTGCTGGTGGTCGGTGTCCTGTGGGCGGCCTGGTATGTCCTGATCGGCCGCAACCATGTCAGCACCGACAATGCCTATGTGAATGCGGAGGTCGCCCAGGTGACGCCCCTGCTGTCGGCGCAGGCGATCGAGGTCAATGTCACCGACACCCAGACGGTGAAGCGCGGCGACATATTGGTGAAGCTGGACCCGACCGATGCGCAGATCGCGCTGCAGCAGGCCGAGGCCGATCTGGCCGATGCCCGTCGCCGCTTCCGCCAGACCAGCGCGACCAGCGGTTCGCTGTCGGCGCAGGTCGAGGCGCGTGGTGCCGACATCGTCCAGGCCCGTGCCCAGCTGGCGACCGCGCAGGCCGATTTCGACAAGGCCCGCATCGACCTGCAGCGTCGCGAGGCGCTGGTTGCGGGCGGCGCGGTTTCGGGTGACGAAGTCACCGCGGCGCGCAAATCCTATGCCGCTGCCAAGGCGGCGCTGGACCTGGCCCGCGCCGGTGTCGAGACCGCGCAGGCGACCCGCAATGCCGCCACCGGCCAGCTGGCCGCCAATGACGCGCTGATCCGCGGTTCGACCGAGGAAAGTGATCCCGCGGTGATGATCGCCAAGGCGAAGCTGGACAATGCCAAGCTGGACCTGGAGCGCACGATCATCCGCGCGCCCGTTGATGGCGTGGTGACCAAGCGTGCGGTCCAGATTGGCCAGCGCGTGGCGCAGGGCAGCCCGATCATGAACATCGTCCCGCTGTCGCAGGTCTATGTCGACGCCAATTTCAAGGAGCGCCAGCTGCGCCATGTGAAGGTGGGCATGCCCGCCACGGTCGTGGCCGACATCTATGGCGGCGATGTCGTCTATCATGGCAAGGTCGTGGGCTTCTCCGGTGGCACCGGTTCGTCGCTGTCGCTGATCCCGGCGCAGAACGCGACCGGCAACTGGATCAAGGTGGTCCAGCGCCTGCCGGTGCGCATCGCGCTCGACCCCAAGGAACTGGCAGAGCATCCGCTGCGCGTGGGCTTGTCCACCGAAGTCGAGATCGATCTGGCCGGCAAGTAAGGGAGCGAGCGCGTGAGCGGTCCCGAAACCTTCAATCTGCTCTCGCCACGCACCCGCACGCTTGCCGGGCTGGTGCTGGCGCTGAGCAACTTCATGGTCGTGCTCGACCTGACCATCGCCAATGTCTCGGTGCCGCATATCGCCGGTAATCTGGGCATCTCCGGCGACCAGGGCACCTGGATCATCACATCCTATGCGGTGGCGGAGGCGATCTGCGTGCCGCTGACCGGCTGGCTGGCGCTGCGTTTCGGCGTGGTGCGGACCTTCATCTGGGCGATGATCGGCTTCGGCTTCTTCTCGATGATGTGCGGCCTGTCGACCACGCTGGGCATGATCGTCGCCGCGCGCCTGGGTCAGGGCATCTGTGGTGGGCCGATCATGCCGATGTCGCAGACCCTGTTGCTGCGCATATTCCCGCCGGAAATGCGGCCGCGCGCCATGGGCCTGTGGGCGATGACGACGCTGCTGGGGCCGGCCATGGGGCCGATCGTCGGCGGCTATATCAGTGACAATTGGAGCTGGCACTGGATCTTCTTCATCAATCTGCCGATCGCGGCGCTGTGCGTGTTCGCGGCGATGGCGATGCTGCGGCCGGTGGAGACCGATACGGCGCACCAGCCGATCGACAAGATCGGCCTGTGTCTGCTGATCTTCTGGATCGGCTGTCTGCAGGTCATGCTGGATATCGGCCGCGACCATGACTGGTTCTCCGACCCGCTGATCCTGACGCTCGCCATCCTGGCCGGCATCGGCTTCATAGTCTTCATCATCTGGGAACTGACCGAGGAGCATCCGATCGTCGACCTGCGGGTGTTCCGGCATATCGGCTTCTCATCGGGCGTCTTCACGCTGGCTTTGGCCTTCGGCGCCTATTTCTCCAGCATCGTGGTCATCCCGCAATGGCTGCAGATGTCGATGGGCTATACCGCGACCTGGTCGGGCATCGTCACCGCCTTCACGGCGATGGCGGCGGTGATGAGCGCGCCCTTCGCGGCCCGCTTTACCGGCAAGGTCGATCCGCGCATCATGATTTCGGGCGCGGTCTTCTGGCTGGGCTGCATGACCTTGTGGCGGGCGCACTGGACCAGCGGCATCGACTTTTTCGGGCTGGCGCTGCCGCAGTTCGTGCAGGGCTTTGCCATGCCCTTCTTCATGATCCCGCTGACGACGCTGACCCTGGGGTCGGTGCCGCCGAGCGAGACGGCGTCGGCGGCCGGGCTGCAGAATTTCCTGCGGACCATGGCGATCGCGATCGCGACCTCGCTGGTGCTGACCGGGTGGAGCGACAGCCAGCGCGTGTCGCGCAACGAACTGGCCGGCGCCTTGCAGCCCGACGATGCGCAGCGCGCGCTGTCGGGCATGGGGATGACGACCGAGCAGATCCGCCAGACCATATCCAATCTGGTGGAGCAGGAGGCGATCGCCATTTCGGTCGACTATGTCTTCTTCATCTCCGCGTTGGTGCTGTTTGCGGCGGCGGTGATCGTCTGGTTGGCGCCCAAGCCCAGCGGGCCGGTGGATACGTCGGCGGCGCACTGAGCGCTGCCCTGTTCGAGGCAAAGAAAAAGCCTCCCGTTGCTGTCGCGACGGGAGGCTTTTTCATTTTCGTACGCCGATGCTTCAGAGTCTGTTTGAAAAATCGCGAAAGAGCGATTTTTCGTCACGGTACCAGCCCACTCCCCCGCCCAACCACCCGATCCAGTGTCATCCTGTCGGGCGGTTGGGCGGGGGGGCGGGCTGGTACCGGCTTTCTCAAACAGTCTCTCAGCGGGCGGCTGAGGCGCGCTTCTGGCCGTAGAGGAAATAGACGGCGAGGCCGATCGCGTTCCAGATCAGGCAGGCATAGATGGTCTTCATCGGCAGGCTGAGGAACAGATAGGCGCAGCCGAGCACGGCGCCCAGGCCCACCAGCGTCGCTGCCGGGGTGCGGAAGGGGCGCTTGAGGTCCGGCGCGCGGCGGCGCAGGATCAGCAGGCAGGCGCCCACTGCGGTGAAGGCGATCAGCGTGCCGGCATTGGCGAGCGCGGCGATCTGGTCGATCGGCAGCACGCCGGCGATGACCGCGACCAGCACGGCGGTGACGGCGGTGATGCGGGCAGGGGTGCCGCGCTTCGAGATGCGGGCGAGCGATTGCGGCAGGAAGCCGTCGCGCGCCATCACCAGAAAGATGCGGCTCTGGCCGTAGAGGAAGCCCAGCAGCACGGTGGGTAGCGCAATGACGGCGGCGATCGCGACGATCCGGGCGATCGACCCCTGGCCCATTTCGCGCAGGATGAGGGCGAGCGGCTCCGGGCTGTCGGCAAAGCGGGTAAAGGGCATGGCGCCCACTGCGGCGGCGGCAACCAGCACGTAGATGAGGGTGCAGACGATCAGCGAGCCGACGATGCCGATGGCGAGGTCCCGGTCCGGATTCTTGGCTTCCTCCGCCGCGGTCGAGATCGCGTCGAAGCCGTAGAAGGCGAAGAAGATGATGGCGGCGGCGGCCATCACGCCGCGCTCGATGCCGTCAGGCCCCATATGCTTGGCAAAGCCGAAGGGCATGAAGGGTTCAAGATGCTGGGCGTCGAAGGCGGGCAGGGCGACCCAGACGAACAGGCTCAAGGTCGCGATCTTGATCAGCACCAGCAGCGTGTTGAGCCGGGCGCTTTCGCGCGTGCCGAACATCAGCAGGGCGGCGACAACGCCGATGATGAAGATGGCGGGGATGTTGATGAGGCCGCCAAGCTCCGGCCCCTTGGTCAGTGCCTCGGGAAAGCCGAGCGGGGTGAGGAGCGGGGCGGCATAGCCCGACCAGCCGACCGCCACGGTCGAGACGACCAGCGAATATTCGAGGATCAGGCTCCACCCCACGATCCAGGCAATGCCTTCGCCCAGCACGACGTAGGAGTAGCTGTAGGCGCTGCCCGCCGCCGGCATCATCGTCGACAGTTCGGCATAGGCGAGCGCGGCGCAGGCGCAGATCGCGCCGGCAATGGCGAAGGAGATGAGGACGGCGGGGCCGGCGCGATCGGCGCCGACGCCGATCAGGGTGAGGATGCCGGTGCCGACGATCGCGCCGACGCCCAGCGCCAGCAGATGCGGCCAGGACAGGGTGCGCGCCATGCTGTGGCCGCCTCCCTGGGGCGTCATCGCCTCCATCGGCTTGCGACGTGTCCAACTCATAGAAAAGCTCCCCCTGTTATGCGGTCTGTGGCGGGTTTGCTGGCGCAAACGACGGGCGGGCGCAAGCGCCGAGCCTGAACGTGGCGACTTCTTACAATATTGGGCGTGGTCGCTGCGCTATTGTTGCCAAAGAGCGGGAGGTCGACGCAATGGCGACGGCAATCGGTGCAGTGGAGCGACAGGCGCGGGAACGGCGCATCTTTACCGGCATGGCGGCGCTGGTCGCCGTCACCGTGATTGGTGGCTTCGGCAGCTTTGCCCTGCGCGGCTATGTCGACGTGGCGACCGTGCCCTGGTGGGTGCATGTCCATGCGCTGTCGCTGCTGGCATGGACGCTGCTGTTCCTGGCGCAGGCGCTGCTGGTGGCGCAGCGGCGAACCGATCTCCATCGCCAGTTGGGCTGGGTTGGGGCCGGGCTTGCCTGTTTCCTGATCCCCTGGGGTATCGCGACGTCGATCCTGGCGGTCCAGATGGGGCGGGTGCCGCCCTTCTTTCCGCCGGGCATATTCCTGGTGCTGGGGCCGCTCGACATGCTGGCCTTTGGTGCGCTGACGCTGGCGGCGATCCTGCTGCGGCAGCGGAGCGACTGGCACAAGCGGCTGATATTGTGCGGGACCATCGCGATGATGGAGCCGGCATTCGGCCGGATATTGCCGATGCCGCTGCTGGGGCCATGGGCCGGCGCCTGCGCGACACTGATGCAGTTGCTCTATGTCGGGATCGCCATGCGCGCCGATGCGGGGCTGCGCGGCGCGGTGCATCCGGCCTATCGCTGGGGGCTGGCGGTGATCGCCGGGCGATTGCTGCTGGTCGAGTTGCTGGGGCGCACGGCGATCGTCGCTGGGGCGGCTGCCGCGCTGGCTGCGGGATAGCGCACTTGCGCTTGCGGCCGCTTTGGCTTAAGGGGCGCCCTGCATCCGGGACTCTGGTCCTGGAACCCTGACGACTCCAGGATATCCAAGAGGGATATCGAATGGACGCTGGCCGGCGAGTTTTCGCCCGCCGGCGATTTTGTCGTTTTGGGGTGGTGCATGGATTTTCCGGGCCTTGGCCCGAATTGAGGTGATGATGTTCGATTCGCTAAGCGATCGTCTCGGTGGGGTATTCGACAAACTGCGTGGGCGCGGTGCGCTTACGGAGGACGATGTCCGTGCCGCGATGCGCGAAGTGCGAGTCGCACTGCTGGAAGCCGACGTGGCGCTGCCCGTGGTTCGCCAGTTCGTCGATCAGGCGACCGAAAAGGCCGTCGGCAGCGATGTGCTGCGGTCGATCACGCCCGGCCAGATGGTCGTCAAGATCGTCTCCGATACGCTGACCGAGACGCTGGGCGCCGAAACCAGCGACCTGCTGATCGACGTGACCCCGCCCGCCGTCATCATGATGGTCGGCCTGCAGGGGTCGGGCAAGACGACCTCGACCGCGAAGATCGCCAAGCGCCTGAAGGACAAGGAGCGCAAGAAGGTGCTGATGGCGTCGCTCGACGTCCAGCGCCCGGCCGCGCAGGAACAGCTTGCCGTCCTTGGCACCCAGATCGATGTCGCGACCCTGCCGATCGTCGCCGGCCAGCAGCCGGTCGAGATTGCCAAGCGCGCGCTGCAGTCGGCCAAGCTGCAGGGCTTCGACGTCGTCATGCTCGACACCGCCGGCCGACTGCATGTCGACCAGGCGCTGATGGACGAGATGAAGGCGGTTGCCGACGTCGCCAATCCGGCGGAAATCCTGCTGGTGGTCGACTCGCTGACCGGCCAGGACGCCGTGAACGTGGCGACCAGCTTTACCGCGCAGGTGCCGCTGACCGGTGTCGTGCTGACCCGCATGGACGGCGATGCCCGTGGCGGCGCCGCGCTGTCGATGCGCGCGGTCACCGGCCGTCCGATCAAGTTCGCCGGCACCGGTGAAAAGCTGGATGCGCTTGAGCCCTTCCATCCTGCCCGCGTTGCCCAGCGCATCCTGGGCATGGGCGACGTCGTCAGCCTGGTCGAGAAGGCCGCCGAGACGATCGACGCCGAGGAAGCCGACAAACTGGCCAAGAAGATGGCCAAGGGTCAGTTCGACATGAACGACCTGCGCAGCCAGCTCAACCAGATGCGCCGCATGGGCGGTCTGGGGGCGCTGGCCGGCATGCTGCCGGGCCTCAAGAAGGCGCAGGCGGCGATGGCCAATAGCGGTGCCAACGACAAGACGCTGCTGCATCTGGACGCGATGATCGGGTCGATGACCCCCAAGGAGCGCGAGAAGCCCGCGCTGATCAACGCCAAGCGCAAGATCCGTATCGCCAAGGGCGCCGGCCGCACCGTGCAGGACGTCAACCGTCTCCTGAAAATGCATCAGGAAATGGAATCGGCGATGAAGAAGATCCGCAAGATGGGCGGCCTCAAGGGGCTGGCCAAGATGTTCACCGGCGGTGGCATGGGTGGATTGGGCGGCCTGGGTGGACCGGGCGGCGCGGATGGGCAGGGCGGTCCGCCCGACCTGTCGGGTCTGGGTGGCCTTGGTGGCCTGGGCGGCAACATGCCCAAGCTTCCGCCCGGCTTTCAGAATTTCATGAAGAAATAAGCAATTTCCGTATTTTGGTTTGAATAGAAAGGTCTAGTTCCATGGCAACCTCCATCCGTCTGTCGCGCGGCGGCTCCAAGAAGCGCCCCTATTACCGCATCGTCGTGGCCGACAGCCGCGCCCCGCGTGACGGCAAGTTCATCGAGCGCATCGGCAGCTACAACCCCGTTCTGCCCAAGGGCGACGAAAAGCGCGTCATCATCGACGTCGAGCGTGCGAAGCACTGGGTTGCTGCCGGCGCCCAGGCGACCGACCGCGTTGCCCGCTTCCTGGACGCCGCCGGCGTGAAGGAGCGCGCTGCCCGCAACAACCCGAAGAAGGCAGAGCCGGGCCAGAAGGCCAAGGACCGCGCTGAAGACCGCGCTGCCAAGGCTGCCGAGGCTGAAGAAGCTGCGCGCGAAGCCGCTGCCGCTGCCGCCGCTCCGGCCGCTGAAGAAGCTGCTCCCGCCGAGGAAGCTGCTGCCGAACAGGCCGAGGGCTGATCCTCTTGACCGACAAGCCCGTCACCCTGGCCGCGATCATCGGTGCCCATGGCGTGGCGGGCGAAGTCCGTCTGAAGCTGTTTGGCGAAGGGGCCGAGGCCCTGAAAAGCTACAAGAGCTTCGATGCGGCAGGGCGCACATTGACGTTGAAGTCGGTGCGCCCCGGCCCCAATGGCGCGGTGGCCCGCTTTGCCGAGATCGGCGATCGCGGCGCGGCCGAAGCGCTGCGCGGCACGGCGCTGACCGTCCCGCGTTCCGCCCTGCCGGCCTTGCCCGAGGGCGAATATTATCATGCCGACCTGGTCGGCCTTCCCTGCACCAGCAGCACCGGCGAGACGCTGGGCGAGATCATCGCGGTCGAGAATTTCGGCGCCGGTGACATCATCGAGGTGCAGCGTCCGTCGATCGAGGGCAAGCCCGGCAAGCGCTTCATGGCACCGATGCATGTGGTGGTGCTGAGCGAGGACGGTGCCGTGATTGACGCGGCTTTTACCGAATAGTATATACGCTCCGTATATACGGAGCTTCTCCATGGGCGAAGAATATCGGGCCAAGGTCTTCAAGTCGGGCAACAGCCTGGCCTTGCGGCTGCCCAAGAGCCTGGGGCTGAATGACGGCGAGGAAGTCGTCATGATACCGCATGCCGATGGCAGTTTTTCCTTCTGGAAGCAGGGTCAGCAGCGCGACATCCTTTTGTCCCTGTTCGGCAGCATGTCGGCGGGCTTCATGGCGGAAGGGCGCGGCGATATCGATCAGGGGGATCGCGATTGGACCGGACCGGCGTCGTCTGCGGCATGACGCAGGTCGCTTATCTGCTCGACACCAATATTTGCATCGATTTCCTGCTCGGACGGAGCGCCCGTCTGGCCGAGCGGATGGCGGCCGAGTTCGATCGCCTGTCGGTTTCCGCTGTCACCGCTGCCGAATTGCGGGTCGGCAATCGCGGCTCGAGCGATCCGGTCGGCGACCTGCGGCGCGTCGATACATTTCTGGCGCTGCTGAATATCTTGCCGTTCGATGATGCGGCGGCGCACACCTATGCCGAGATGGTGCGCCTGGTGGGGGTGCGTAGTCGGGGGTTCGATCGGTTGATCGGAGCGCAGGCGATGGCGTCGGCCATGGTGCTGGTGACGCGCAACGAAAAGGATTTCGCGGATATTCCCGGCCTGACAGTGGAGGATTGGAGCGCATGATGACCATGGCTGTGCGCATGGTGGCCCTGTCGGGATTTCTGTCCATCCTGTCTGCGCCGGCGGTTGCTGCCGATGCCAGGAAGATCGACGCTGCCATCCCGGAGATCGACCGTCTCTTTGCCGATTTCCAGGTCGATAGCCATGCGCCGGGCCTGGTCTATGGCATCGTCGCCGATGGCAGGCTGGTCCATGTGAAGGGCTTTGGCGCGCAGGATCTGGTGCAGAAGCGGCCGGTGACGGCGGACAGCCTGTTCCGCATCGCATCCATGACCAAGGCGTTCACCGCCCTGTCGATCCTGAAGCTGCGGGAGAAGGGCAAGCTCTCGCTCGATGATCTGGTCGAGGCTTATGTGCCGGAAATGCGCGGCTGGACCTATGCGACCAAGGATAGTCCGCGAATCCGCATCCGCGACCTGCTGACGCACAGCGCGGGCTTTGTCGACGATAATCCGTGGGGCGACCGGCAGACGCCGCTGCCCGACGCGGACTTCACCCGGATGCTGGAGCAGGGCGTGCCGATGAGCAGCGCGCCGGCGACCCATTATGAATATTCCAACTTCGGCTATGCGCTGCTGGGGCGGATCATCGCCAATGTCTCGGGCATGCCCTATCGCCGCTATGTCGAGCAAAGCCTGTTGACGCCGCTGGGCATGGCGTCGAGCGGCTATCAGCTGAGCGAATGGCCGGTTGCGCGGCGGTCGCTCGGCTATCGCTGGGAAGATGGGCGCTGGAAGCGCGAACCTGACATGGCCGACGGCGCCTTTGGCGCGATGGGCGGGCTGCAGACCAGTGCCAATGACTATGCCCGCTGGGTGGCCTTTTTGCTGTCCGCCTGGCCGCCGCGCGACGATGCGGAGAGCGGCCCGGTCAGCCGGGCGTCGGTGCGGATGCTGGCGGAGGGCAGCAATTTCATGAGCGTCGGCCAGCGCAACGGCAAGAGCGGGGCGACCGCCTGCCGCCAGGCGGCGGCCTATGGCTTTGCCATGCGGATCGCGCAGGATTGCGACCTGGGGCTGACCCTGTCCCATGGCGGCGGCTATCCCGGCTATGGCAGCCATGTGATGCTGATGCCGGATTATGGCGTGGGCATCTTCGTCTTCACCAATCGCACCTATAATGGCGGGGCGGGTGCCGCCTGGGATGCGGCGATGCTGTTGCACAAGGCGGGGGCGCTGATTGCGCGGGACGTGCCGGTCAGTCCGCTGCTGGCGCAGGGCTATGCCGCGGCGGGGCGCATCTATGCGTCGGGCGATGTGGTGGCCGCCCGCGACAATCTGGCGATGAATTTCCTGATGGACGCCGATGCGGTGCATTGGGGCAAGCGCCTGGCGGCGTTGAAGGGGGAGGTCGGTAACTGCGCGGTCGATGCACCGCTGAGCGCGACGGGCAATCTGTCGGGCAAGTTCACCTGGACCTGCGAGAAGGGGCGGGTGGCGGGCAGTCTGTTGCTGGCACCGACCGCCGACGCGGAAATCCAGGAACTGAAGCTGGAGGTCAAGGCGCCCTGAGCGCGGCGCGATCGACAGTTCCCCCTGCAGCGAAAATGCTCTAGGCGCGCAGCCATGGCGCAAATTTTGACCGCAATCTATCTGCTGATGATGCTGGCTGGCGGCTGGCGGCTGTTCGGCCTTGGCTGGCCGCTCTGGGTGAAGGGGCTGGTGGCGATCGGGCTGGTCTGTCCCCTGCCGCTGCTGGTGCTGCTGCCGGGCATGCTGCATCCCGAACGGCCCTTTGCCGACATGCTGCGGATGATCGGCTTCGTGATGATGGGCTGCGGCGCGCTCTGCCTGGTTGGCGGCCTGTCTGCTGCCCGGCTGCGGGCGCGCCGGCGATGAGCTTTGCGGCCCAGATCCTGACCCTCTATCCCGAGATGTTTCCGGGCCCTTTGGGCGTGTCGCTTGCCGGACGTGCGCTGGCCGAGGGGAAATGGTCGTGCGATCCGATCCAGATGCGCGGCTTTGCGACCGACAAGCATCGCACCGTCGACGACACGCCGGCCGGGGGCGGCGCGGGCATGGTGCTGAAGCCCGACATATTGGCGCGCGGTATCGACCATGCGCTGGCGCAGCGGCCCGACCTGCCGATCCTGGCGATGACGCCGCGCGGCAAGCCGATCACCCAGGCGCGGATCCGGGCGCTGGCGGACGGTCCCGGCGTGACCTTGCTGTGCGGGCGGTTCGAGGGCTTTGACGAACGGATTTTCGACGCCCGGCCGATCGAGCAGATATCGATGGGCGACATCATCCTGTCCGGCGGGGAAATGGGCGCGCTGATGCTGCTGGATGCTTGCATCCGCCTGCTTCCCGGTGTAATGGGCGCCGCTTCCAGCGGTGTCGAGGAATCCTTTGAAACGGGGTTGCTCGAATATCCGCATTATACCCGACCGGTCGAATGGGAGGGGCGCAGGATTCCCGAAGTGTTGCGATCGGGGGATCATGCGAAGATCGCCGCCTGGCGGAAACAACAGGCGGAGGCAGATACACGGCTAAGGCGGCCGGACCTTTGGGAACGCCATATCGGTGTTCGGGACCAGTCGCCCTCTGGTGCGCAACGCGAAAATAAGGACTGAGTTACATGAACTTGATCCAGCAGATCGAGGCCGAAAACATTGCCGCCCTGGCGAAGGAAATCCCCGATTTCCGTCCCGGTGACACCCTGCGCGTCGGCGTGAAGGTTGTCGAAGGCGAGCGCAGCCGCGTCCAGAACTATGAAGGCGTCTGCATTGCCCGTTCCAACAAGGGCATGGGCAGCAACTTCACCGTTCGTAAGATTTCGTTCGGCGAAGGCGTGGAGCGCGTGTTCCCGCTCTACTCGCCCAACCTCGATTCGATCACCGTCGTTCGTCGCGGTGTCGTGCGTCGTGCCAAGCTCTATTATCTGCGTGGCCGCACCGGCAAGCGCGCTCGTATCGCCGAGCGCCGCGATACCCGCACCGAAGGTTGATCCTTCAAAACTGTCCTTGACAGTTGTAAAAATGAAACAGGCGGTGGCCCCCGGGGCTGCCGCCTTTTTCTTTGTGTTACAATGATTTGACACGCTGTTTTACGGCATGAATTATTGCGCTTGCGAACAAATTTTTGCGGCCGCTCAAAGGGCCATTTCGCAGTCGATGCAATTATGCCAGCCTGATATTTCCAGATGTTACTGAGTGAAACGCACTGAAATTTCCGATTTCAGGAACGGATAACTGCGTCCATTCCGATCTCATCCGGCAACAAGAAGAGGGGGGTGTCGAAAGGTCTCTAAAAAAAGAAATAGGGGGCTTTTTGATGAAGTATCAGGGTCTGTTTTCATGCAGTGCGATTGCCATTGCACTGTCCTATTCCATGCCTGTTCTTGCGCAGGATGTCGCGCCCCAGGCGGCCGCAGCGGAAACGCCCGGCCAGACGATCATCGTCACCGGCACGCGGCGTACCGACCGTACCGTCGCCGAATCGCCGACGCCGATCGATGTCTATTCCGGCGAGGAACTGCAGAAGCAGGGCGTCGCCGACATGAACCAGGTGATCCAGAACCTGGTCCCGTCCTTTTCGGTGGCGCGCTATGCCATTGGTGACGGCTCCTCCTTCGTCCGGCCGCCCAACCTGCGCGGGCTGGCGCCCGACCAGACGCTGGTGATGGTGAACGGCAAGCGCATGCACCGTTCCGCGCTGGTGCAGATCGGCGCGAACGCCCAGTCCGCTGGCGCCCATTCGGCCGACCTTGCGCAGATTCCGGCGATTGCGGTGCGCAGCGTCGAAGTGCTGCGCGACGGCGCTTCGGCCCAATATGGTTCCGACGCGATCGCGGGCGTCATCAACATGGCGCTGCGCGACGATACCGACGGCATTTCGGGCTATGCCCGCTATGGCCAATATTATCGCGGCGATGGCGAGGATTATCAGGTCGCGCTGAACGGTGGTTTCAAGCTGGGCGACAATGGCTTCATCAACATCAGCGGCGAATATGTGAACGCCGGCAAGACCAGCCGCGGCGTCACCCGACCCGGCGCGCTGGAACTGTCGCAGGAGCAGCCCGACATCGGCGTGCCCAAGCTGGCGCAGCGCTATGGCAATCCGAAGATGGAATCCTATCGCTTCTTCGTGAATGGCGGGTTCGACCTGGGCGACGAAAGCAGCATCTACTTCTTTGGCAATTATGGCCACAGCTTCCAGGAAGAGAGCTTCAACTATCGCCAGTCGGTCAATTCCGCCAATTTCGGCCTGAACGGTATCTTCAACGACTATTTCACCGATTTCGACAACACGACGCCGGGCATCCAGACCGGCGCGGCGGGCGGCAATGTCTATGCGCCCAACGGCTATGACCCCACGACGCGGGATTATACGCAGGTGTCGGATTGCTCCGATCCGCTGGTGCAGAACTGGAGCTGCGTCTATTCGGGCGGCTTCACGCCGATCTTCTTCGGCAAGATCGACGATATTTCGGGCACCGTCGGCTATAAGGGCACGCTCGGCTTTGGCCTGAACTACGACCTGTCGGGCAGCTATGGCCAGTCGACGCTGAAATATACGATGAACGGCACGATGAACCCGTCGCTGGGCATCACCTCGCCGACCGAATTCTACCTCGGCAAGCTGGAACAACGCGAAACGCTGTTCAATGCGGACTTCAGCTATCCCTGGGAAGTCGGGCTGGCGAGCCCGATCACGATCGCCTTTGGCGGGCAGTATTTCCGGGAATCCTATGAACTGGGCCTGGGTGACGCCGCCTCCTATGCGATCGGGCCCTATACCGGGAACCTGGTCTTCCATCAGGATGGCACGCCGGTGCTGAACGCGGACGGCAGCCAGCTCTCGGTCGCACTGCCGGTCGGCGCCAATGGCTTCCCCGGCTATGGTCCGGCGATCGCGGGGGAGAGCAGCCGCAATTCCAAGGGCCTCTATATCGACGTGGAAGGCGACATCACCGAAGCCTTCTCGCTGGGTTTTGCGGGCCGCTACGAGCATCTGTCCGACTTCGGCAATTCGACCACGGGCAAGGTGTCGGCGCGCTATGCCATCGTGCCGGATGTGTTCGCGGTTCGCGGCACACTGTCGACCGGCTTCCGTGCGCCGACGCCGGGCCAGACCAACACCAGCAGCATCGCGACCACCTTCAATCCGGGCAATCCCAACGCGATCGAGTTCATGACGCTGCCGGTCGCCAGCCCGGTCGCACAATATCTGGGCGCCGTGCCGCTGAAGCCGGAAGAGTCGGTCAGCTTCTCGGCCGGTACGGTGTTCACGCCGGCCCCCGGCGCGTCGCTGACGATCGACTATTACAACATCAAGGTGAAGGACCGCATCGGCACCACTGGATCGCGGGTGATCACTGACGATCAGCGGCCCGAGCTTCAGGCGCTGGGCCTGGCCAACTATGCCACGGTGAACGAGGTGCAGTTCCTGACCAATGCCTTCGATACCCGCACCCAGGGTGTCGACGTGGTCGGCAGCTATCGCTTCTCGACCGACAGCATGGGGACGTTCAACACGACGCTGGCCTTCAACTACAACAAGACGAAGGTCATCCGTGTCGGGCTGGACCCCGATACCGGGTCGCCGATCATCAGCGACACGCGCATCATGCAGTTGCAGAATACGCTGCCCAAGACGCGCGTGATCCTGACCGAGAACTGGACCAGCGGCGCGCTGTCGGTGCTCGGTCGGGCGAACTGGTATGGCAAGTACAAGGTCTATGACGACGGCACCGGTGCGAACGGCGAAAGCTATGTCAATCAGAGCTTTGGCAGCGAGTTCGTGTTCGATCTGGAAGTCAGCTATCAGCTCAATGACAATTTCACGCTGAGTGCCGGCGCGCAGAACCTGTTCAGCAACTATCCCGACAAATATGATAATCGCGCTGGCGGGCTGGGGCCGGTCTATGCGTCGACGGGTGGTCGCTTCACCGGTGACATCTATCCCGACGTATCGCCCTTCGGCTTCAACGGCGGCTTCTGGTATGCGAAGGTCGGATTCAAGTTCTGATCCCGCATCGTCATGATCCGGTCGGCCGGTCCCTTGCGGGGCCGGCCGATTTCGTTGCAGGAGGGGTCATGTCCTTGACCAACCGCCTGGCGACCGCCGCCGACGAACCCGCTTTGTCCGCCCTGATGACGCTGGCTATCGAGCAATTGCAGTCGGCCTATCTGACCGCTGCGCAGGTGCAGGCCAGCCATGGCTTCATGGGGCTGGACCGGCGGCTGATCGGTGACCGGACCTATTTCGTGGTGGAGGCGGATGGCGCGATCGCCGGATGTGGCGGATGGAGCCGCCGGGCGACCGCCTATGGCGGCGACCACACGGCCGGGCGCGACGACCGCATGCTCGATCCCGCGACCGAGGCGGCGAAGGTGCGGGCGATGTACACCCATCCCGACCATGTCCGCAAAGGGGTCGGCACGACCATCCTGGCGCTGTGTGAGGCCGCCGCCCGGCAGGAGGGCTTTGCCGCGCTGGAATTGTCGGCGACGATGGCCGGCGTGCCGCTCTATCGCAGCTTCGGGTTCATCGATGTCCGCCCGTTCGAGGATAGCGGCGTGCCGATGATCCTGATGCGCAAGGCAATCTGATTCAGGTGCGGCTGGTCCACCACAGGCCAGCCAGGCTGATGAGCGCGGCGGCCGACATATAGAGGCCGACGAGCGCGACGCCCTGCATGCCGATCAGCCAGGTCGCGACGATCGGCGCCAGCGCGCCGCCCAATATGCCGCCCAGGTTGAAGGCGAAGGACGCCCCGGTATAGCGCAGCTGGGTCGGGAAGAGGGCGGGCAGATAGGCGCCGAGCGGGCCGTAGATGAAGCCCATCACGAACAGGGCGAAGCTGAGCGCGACGAAGATCGGCAGCAGCGCGGCGGTGCCGATCAGCGGGCCGAAGACGATACCCATGACCAGCGTGCCGGCACAGCCCCAGGCGAGGACGCGGGTAGGGCTGCTCCTGTCCGACCACCAGCCGGCGATCACGATGCTGAGCGCCATGAACATGATGGCGCCAAGCTGGATAGCGAGGAAGATTTCCCGGTCGATCTTGAGCGCGGTGGTGCCATAGCCCAGCGCAAAGGCGGTGGCGATATAATAGACGGCGAAGCAGGCGGCGCAGGCGAAGGTGCCGGCGATGGCCGCGCCCAGATGGGTCGAGAGCAGGGTGGCAAGCGGCACGGCGGGTGGCGGTGCTTCCTGCTGCGCCGCGGCAAATTCGGGCGTCTCGGTGAGCTTGAGGCGGACCCAGAGGCCCAGGATCACGAGGACCGAACTGCCCAGGAACGGCAGGCGCCAGCCCCAGGCGAAGAATTCCGCATCGGTCAGGAAGGCGCCGAGCAGCAGGAACAGGCCGTTGGCGGCGATGAAGCCGACCGGGGCGCCCAGTTGCGGGAACATGCCGAAGCGGGCGCGCCAGCCCTCAGGCGCATTCTCGACCGCCAGCAGCGCCGCGCCGCCCCATTCGCCGCCCAGGCCAAAGCCCTGGCCGAAGCGCAGCACGCACAGGATCAGCGGCGCCCAGAAGCCGATCATGAGATAGGTCGGCAGGAAGCCGATCAGCAATGTGCAGCCGCCCATCAGCATCAGCGAGGTGACGAGCGTCGCCTTGCGCCCGATGCGGTCGCCATAATGGCCGAATACGGCGGCGCCGAGCGGTCGGGCGAGGAAGGCGAGAGCGAGGCTGCCATAGGAAGCCATCAACTGCGCCGAGGGCGAGGAGGCCGGGAAGAAGAGCGAGGGGAAGATCAGGCTGGCGGCGGTGGCATAGATGTAGAAGTCGTAAAATTCGACCGCCGTGCCGATGAGGCTCGCTGCCAGCACCCGCTTGTGCAGCCACATTGCGCCCATGCCGCTCGTCTGTGTCATAGCCCCCATCCTTCTCAATCCCTTCGCGCCGCCATCCTCCCCTGCAAGGGGAGGGGGACCATTTGCCTAGAGCATCCTCCAATTAGGTTGAATCGGAGGATGCTCTAATTTCCTTTTGTTTGCCGCATTCTGCGAGTCGTCGGCTGTTCCAGCCGACGACTCGCAGAATGCTCTAGCAAATGGTGGAGGGGTGGTGCCGCGCGCGATAGGGCGACACCCCTCCGTCAGGGCTTCGCCCTGCCACCTCCCCTTGCAGGGGAGGATGATGACATTCGCCTCTATTTCCGTCGTTTCTGGTTCAGCAGCTCATAGGCCATGACCGCCGTCGCGACCGCGGCGTTGAGGCTGTCGGCCTTGCCCAGCATCGGCATCTTCACCAGCTGGTCGCATTCGGCCTCATAGCTTTCGGGCAGGCCCTGCGCCTCATTGCCGACCAGCAGGAAGCTGGGGCTCTGATAATTGGGTTCCTGATAATCCTGGGTCGCTTTCAGGCTGGTGCCGATCAGTTCGCCCGGCCCCTGGCGCAGCCAGTGCATGAATTCGCCCCAGCGTGCCTGGGTGATCGACTGGGTGAACAGGGCGCCCATGCTGGCACGCACCGATTCGACCGAGAAGGGATCGACGCAATCGTCGATCAGGATGAGGCCGCCGGCACCGACCGCGTCGCCGGTGCGCAATATGGTGCCGAGATTGCCGGGATCGCGCAGCGACTGGGCGACGATCCAGATGTCGGCGGTGTTGCGATCGAGCTTTTCCAGCGGAGTCAGCCGGTCGCGATAGACGCCGACCACGGCCTGGGCATTATCCTTGCCGCTGATCTTGGACAGGATGTCGGGCGTGGTTTCGATCACGTCGCCGCCGTCCGCCTCGATCGCGTCGATCAGGTCGAGCGCGAGCGGGTGGGTGGAGCCGGCATGGAAGAGCATTTCGGGCAGCACGCCTTCCTCGCGCGCTTCGGTCAGGATGCGCAGCCCTTCGGCCAGGAACAGCCCTTCGGCCTTGCGATATTTCTTTTCCCGCAGCGAGCGCACGCGCTTGACCAGCGGATTGGAAAAACCGGTGATTTCGCGTGCCACGTTCTGCGTCCTGCCTTCTGGTCCGCGACCAGTGCGGACGAAGCGGCCTCTCTATCGAGGGAATGGAGAAAAGGACAGTCTTTCGGTGTCAGTCGGGCTGGGCGGCGTCCGTTTTCGCGATGGCCACGCGATTGCGGCCGCCATGCTTGGCCGCGTAGAGGGCGATGTCGGCGGCGGCGAGCCAGGCGTCGCTGCTGATCCGGTCGGGCCCGATCTCGGCAATGCCGAAGCTGGCGGTGACGCGCAGCGGCGGGATATGGGCGATTTCCAGTGCGGCGATGGCATCGCAGAAACGCTGGGCGGCAGCCCCGGCCTGCGCTGCGTTGCTTTCGGGGAGCAGCACGCCGAACTCTTCCCCACCAAGCCGGCCCAATATGTCGTTCGGGCGCTTGGTCCGGTCGCAACAGGCGGCGACCTCGCGGATCACGACATCGCCGGCGGGGTGGCCATGGGTGTCATTGACTCGCTTGAAATGATCGATGTCGAACAGCAACAGGCTGGCCGGACGCGCATAGCGGCGGAAGAGGGCGATATGCTTGTCCATTTCCGCCACGAAGGCGCGGCGGGTGAGGGCGCCGCTCAGATGGTCGCGCTCGGCGATGCGGCGCAGTTCCAGTTGCTCCACCACCAGCGCGCCGAGATTTTCGAGGATGGCGATCTGGCCGGGATCAAATTCGCGCGGCACGGTATCGATCGCGCAGAGGGTGCCGACATTATAGCCGTCGGGCGTCGCCAGCGGGACGCCGGCATAGCTGCGGATGTTGGGATCGCCGGTGACCAGCGGATTGCTGCTGAACCGCTGGTCGGAACAGGCATCGGGGACGACCATCGGCACGCGGTCGCGGATGGTGTGGTTGCAAAAGGCGATGTCGCGCGGGGTTTCGGTCGCGTCGATGCCGGTGCGCGACTTGAACCATTGGCGATCGCCATCGATCAGCGACACGACCGACATCGGCACGCCCAGGATCGACCGGACAAGCTGGGTGATGCGATCAAAGGCGGGCTCGGGCGGGGTGTCGAGAATTTCATAGCGCCCGAGCGCGGCCAGGCGGGCGGCTTCGTCGTTCAATTTCGTGTCGAGCATGGCGCCTATCCACTTGAACCGGTGGCGAATGCTGCCTCCCGATCAGCGGTCGCCCTATGTCGCAAGATGGGGCGGCGGGGCCGTGACGTCAATGTCGGGATGGGAACCCGTCGCGGCAACGCGGCCGCTGGTCGCGCCTATTCCTCGCCGAACTTGTCTTCGACCAGGGCGACGAGCTGGTGCAGGCTGTCATGCGCGTCGGGGCCGGCAGCGCTGATGGTGATGCTGTCGCCCATGGCGGCGCCGAGCATCATCAGGCCCATGATCGATGTGCCGGTGACTTCGCTGCCATCCTTGCTGACGGTGATCTGGGCGGGCAGGCCGCTGGCCAGGGTCACGAATTTCGCGCTGGCGCGGGCGTGGAGGCCGCGCTTGTTGCTGATCCTGACTTCCCGGCTGATATCATTCATGAGGTGCTGCCCAGCAATTCCGATGCGACGCTGATATATTTCTGGCCTGCTTCGCGGGCAGCGGCGACGGCGGCGCGCACGTCCATCACCTTGCGGGCGCTTTCCAGGCGGATGAGCATGGGCAGGTTGATGCCCGCGATCACCTCGATCTCGCCGGCCTTGAGCAGCGAGATGGCGAGGTTGGACGGGGTGCCGCCGAACAGGTCGGTCAGCAGGATGACGCCGGCGCCGTCATTGACGCGCGCGACCGCCGCCGCGATGTCCGCGCGGCGCAATTCCATGTCATCTTCCGGCCCGATGCAGATCGTTTCGATCTGCTGTTGCGGTCCCACGACATGTTCCATGGCCACGACGAATTCCGTCGCAAGCGACCCATGGGTGACGAGTACGAGTCCGATCATCTGCTTCCGCGGCCCACCTTTGTCATGATATTGCTTTCGGGCCTCCCGGTCTGCGCTTCTCCAGACTGTCCTGGGGCGCTGATTCCATATTGCGGTGCGAGACGGTGGGCGAAAAGCCCGCATCTTGCAAGTATCTAGCGACATGTTCGGCGACATGGACCGAGCGATGGCGCCCGCCGGTGCAGCCGAAAGCCACGGTAATATAGGTTTTGCCGGCCTCGGCGTAGCGCGGCAGCAGGGTCGTCAGCAGATCCTGGATCTTGCCCAGCGCCTCCTGATAGGCCGGGTCGGCCTGGATATAGGCGGCGACATCGGCGTCGAGGCCAGTCTTGGGACGCAAATCCTCGTCCCAGAAGGGGTTACGCAGGAAGCGCATGTCGAACATCAGGTCGACATTGCGCGGCACGCCGCGCGAATAGCCGAAGGAGAGGATGGTCAGCACCGGGTCGGAGAGCTGTTCGCGGGCGAAGCGGGCGCGCATTTCCTGCTGCAGCGCATTGGTCGACAGGCTGGTGGTGTCGATCAGCTGGGCCGACCAGCGGCGCAGCGGTTCGGTCAGTTCGCGTTCGCGGGCGATGCCGTCGGCGGCCGGGCGATCCTGCGCCAGCGGGTGGCGGCGGCGGGTTTCGGCGTAGCGGCGTTCCAGCTCGGCGCCCGAGCAGTCGAGGAACAATGTCTCGATATCATGGCCATGGCGTTCGCGCAGCGCCTTGATCCGTTGGACGATGGCATTGGCGTCGAAGCCGCGGGTGCGTGCGTCGATGCCGAGCGCCAGCGGCCGGTCATCCTCGCCGCCATGACCGGCGGGCAGGGGCGTGTCGAGCAGGCGATCGAGCAGCACCAGCGGCAGATTGTCCACCACTTCCCAGCCCATATCCTCCAGCGTCTTGAGCGCCGTGGTCTTGCCGGCGCCCGACAGGCCGGAGACGAGCAGGATGGTCTTGGGCGCGCTATCGCTCATGTCTTGCCCAGGGCCTTGAGCGCGAGTTCGACCTTGATCGGGGCGGACGCCTCATGCGCGACGACGGCGACCAGCGGAATTTCGACCCCGGCGATGGTACGGGTGGCAGCGTGCATCGGCATGCGTTCGACCGTTTCGGCCAGATCGACGATCAGCGCGACCGGCGAATCACCGACATGGGGCACGGGCACGATGCCGATGCCGCGCACTTCCATCTTGCCGCTGATGGTTTCGGGGGCGGTGGCGATCAGCCGGCCGTCGACCCGCTTGAGCAGGGTATAATCGTCGGAAACCAGCGTCGCACCGCGATCGATCAGGCGCAGGGCGAGGTCGGACTTACCCATGCCGCTGGCGCCATAGAGCAGCACCGAGCGTCCCTCGATCGCGACGGTCGTTGCGTGAAGCGTCTCTGATGAAAGTGCCCGCACCATGTTCCCCTGCCTTCCTGCTTCTAGCCCCAGTTCGCCGCGTTGGAAATCGAATTGCGTCGATTCACGCGACATCGCAGCGGCACATTGTGGCCAGCAGGAATGAACAGCTTATTGCTTTCATTCGGACATTATGCCGGGGTCGCGTTCCACGGCCATGGGCAGGCGGACGATGAAGCGGGCGCCGCTCAGCCTGTCCTCGCGGTCGGCGATGCTGATCTTGCCCTGATGCCCCTCGACGATCGAGCGGGCGATGGCGAGGCCGAGACCCGAATGCTTGCCGAACGCCTCGCCTTCCGGGCGGACGCTGTGGAAACGGCGGAAGACATGCTCGCGCTCGCCCTCCGGCACGCCGGGGCCTTCATCCTCGACGCTGACCAGCACTTCATTGTCGGCGACGGTGGCGATGATCTGGACCAGCCCGTCGTCGGGCGAGAAGGAAATGGCATTGTCGATCAGATTGTCGAGCACGCGCACGATCCGCTGTTCCTCGCCCAGAACGACGGCGACTTCCTTGCGTGGGCGGGCGAAGGCGAGGCGGATGCCGCGCGGCACGCCGCGTGCCTCGCGCGCCAGCACCATGCGCTCGATCAGCAGGCCAAGGTCGATCGGCTCGAACCGGGTGCGGGACAATTGGGCGTCGATGCGGGAGGCTTCGGCAATGTCGGTGACGAGCCGGTCGAGCCGGCGGACATCATCCTGCGCGATCGCCATCAACTGATCGCGCAGGTCCGGCCGGTCCACCCGTTCGAGCGAATCGAGCGCGGAACGGAGCGAGGCGATCGGGTTCTTGAGTTCATGGCTGACGTCGGCGGCGAAGGCGTCGGTCGCGTCGATCCGCTGGCGCAGCGCATGGCTCATGTCCGACAGGGCGCGGGCGAGCATGCCGATCTCGTCGCGCCGCTCGGGCAGGCGGGGCACGGTGACCTCCCGCGCGCGGCCGAGGCGAACGCGCACGGCGGCACGGGCCAGACGCTGGAGCGGCTGGACGATTGTGCGGGCGAGGAACAGCGACAGCAGCACGGAGGCGAGGACGGCGGCGGCCAGCACGATGCCCAGACGCAGCCGTTCGGCGCGGACGATGCGGGTGATATCGCGCGCATTTTCGGTCGCGAGCAGGCCCGAGCCGTCGCGCACCGCGACGGCGGCCGAGATCATGAAGGTGCGGTCGGGCGCATAGCGGTTCATCGCCTGGGGCTGGCGCGTCTTGGCGGCCAGCACCAGTTCGGGCCAGGCGCTGGCGCGATCGACGGCGGGTTCCTCGAAATTGGGCGGGCGATCGGCGGAGACGACGCGGTCGACCGCCTTGTCGAGGAAGCGGGCGACATGGCGCTGCCATTCCTCTTCCGAGGGCAGGCGCAGCCGATAGCGCGGCGCATCCATGGCGAAGCTGTCGGCCATCAGATTGCCGGCCGCGTCATAGCGGCGCACCCGGTCGCCGGTCTGGCGCGCATAGGCGGCGATCAGCGCATTCTGCCGGTCGGCAGGCGCGTTTTCCAGGCCAATGGCGAGCAGCTTCAGCTCGCGCGCCGACTGTTCCAGCCGATCGTCGACGATCCGCGTGCGATAGCTGTCCAGATAGAAGAAGCCGCCCGCCAGCAGGGCGAGCGCGAAGACATTGACCGCCAGGATGCGCGGGGTGAGGCTCAATCGCCCCGACCAGCGCACCGCGAGCGGCGCGTCCTCATTCTTCGGAGAAGCGGTATCCGGCGCCATAGAGCGTGTCGATTGCGTTGAAGTCAGGGTCTACCTCTCGGAATTTGCGACGCAGCCGCTTGATATGGCTGTCGATCGTGCGGTCGTCGACATAGACGTCGTCCTGATAGGCGGCGTCCATGAGCTGGTTGCGGTTCTTCACCACGCCGGGCCGTGCAGCGAGGGTTTCCAGGATCAGGAATTCCGTGACGGTCAGCGTCACATCCTTGCCGTCCCATTTCACCCGGTGGCGGGGCGGGTCCATCTCCAGCCGGCCGCGCACGATCGGATCGGATGGCGGCTCGTCGGCGGCTTCGGGCGTGCGGCTGATCTCCGCGCGGCGCAGGATGGCGCGGATGCGCGCGATCAGCAGTCGCTGCGAGAAGGGCTTGGAGATATAATCGTCCGCGCCCATGGCCAGACCCAGCGCCTCGTCCAGCTCGTCCGCCTTGGAGGTGAGGAAGATGACCGGCATCTGGCTCTTTTCGCGCAGACGGCGCAGCAGTTCCAGCCCGTCCATCTGCGGCATCTTGATGTCGAACACGCCCAGATCGGCCGGATTGTCGGTCAGCGCCTTCAGCGCGGCTTCCGGGTCGGTGTAGATGCGCGTGACGAACCCTTCGGTCTGCAGCGCGATCGACACCGACGTCAGGATATTCTTGTCATCATCCACCAGCGCGATGGTTGCGGTCATGCTGCGTCCCGGAACGTCATGATAAAATGGGTGAAGGCATCCAGCGTTAGACGATGGCCGCCGGGCCTGCAAGGAAGGGGCGTTGCAATTGTTGCTGCGACCCGTGCGTCGTTTTTCGGGACGGGCTGTGGTTCGCCCCTATTTGACGGCCGTGGCGCAAAGCCCTATGCCGGTAGGGCTTGAAGGGGAGGATGTCCGCGCGACAAGGATCGCGGCGCTCCCGGACGGGCCGGTCGCATAAAAAGACAAGCGACTAAGGGACTTTTTACATCAGGAGCTAAGGCGTGCAGGCCAAATCCTCAATCACCCTGGTCGACCAGGGCATCTCCACCCATGCCACCCAGTATTGGAACCTCGGCACTGCGCCGCTGGTCGAGGCCGCGCTTGCCAATGGCGAGGGCATTTTGGCCAAGGACGGCCCGCTGGTCGTCAAGACCGGCAAGCATACTGGCCGGAGCGCCAGCGACAAGTTCATCGTCCAGGATGCCGAGACGCAGGACACCGTCTGGTGGGGCAAGACCAATGTGCCGATGACGCCGGAACATTTCGCCGCGCTGAAGGAGGATTTCTTCAAGGCGCTGGGCGAGAAGGACAAGCTCTATGTCGCCGACCTCTATGGCGGGTCGCAGCCCGAATATCGGGTCAATGTGCGCGTCATCAACGAGTTCGCCTGGCATAACCTGTTCATCCGCACGCTGCTGGTGCGGCCCGAGGCGCAGGCGCTGGCCGATTTCGCGCCGGAATATACCATCATCGATCTGCCGACCTTCGTCGCCGATCCGGCCCGCCATGGCTGCCGCAGCGAGACGGTGATCGCGGTCAACTTCACCGAGAAGCTGATCCTGATCGGCGGCACCCGCTATGCCGGCGAAATGAAGAAGTCGGTGTTCGGCATCCTCAACTACCTGCTGCCGACCAAGGGCGTGATGCCGATGCACTGTTCGGCCAATATCGGCGCGAACGGCGACACCGCGGTCTTCTTCGGCCTGAGCGGCACCGGCAAGACGACGCTGTCGGCGGATGCCAGCCGCACCCTGATCGGCGATGACGAGCATGGCTGGTCGGACCAGGCGGTCTTCAATTTCGAGGGCGGCTGCTATGCCAAGATGATCAACCTGTCGGCCGAGGCCGAGCCGGAGATCTTCGCCACCACCAAGCGGTTCGGCACGGTGCTGGAAAATGTCGTGATCGACGAGGAAAGCCGCGAGATCGACCTGGACGACAACTCGCTGGCGGAAAATAGCCGCGGTTCCTACCCGATCGACTTCATCCCGAACACGTCGGAGAAGAATCTGGGGCCGGTGCCCAAGAACATCATCTTCCTGACCGCCGACGCCTATGGCGTTCTGCCGCCGATCGCGCGGCTGACCCCGGAGCAGGCGATGTATCACTTCCTGTCCGGTTACACCGCGCGCGTCGCGGGCACCGAGATCGGTGTGACCGAGCCGACCGCCACCTTCTCGACCTGCTTCGGCGCCCCCTTCATGCCGCGCCACCCCAGCGTCTACGGCAATCTGCTGAAAGAGCGGATCAACAAGGGCGGCGTCACCTGCTGGCTGGTTAATACCGGCTGGGCCGGTGGCAAGGCGACCATGCCGGGGATCAAGCGCATGCCGATCAAGGTGACGCGCGCGCTGCTCAATGCCGCGCTCGACGGCAGCCTGAACAGCGCCGAATTCCGCACCGATCCCAATTTCGGGTTCGAGGTGCCGGTGGCGGTCAATGGCGTCGACAGCCAGATCCTCGATCCGCGCGCGATGTGGGCGGACAAGGACGGCTATGACGCGACCGCGGCGACGCTGGTGAAGGCCTTTGTCGACAATTTCGCCCAGTTCGAGGAGCATGTTGACGATGGCGTGCGCAGCGCGGCGCTGACGGCGGCCTGAATGGGCGCCTGATCGGACGCAGCAGTGTAGGGAAGGGGCCGGGGCGGGAACGCTCCGGCTCTTTTGCTTTTGGCGCGGGCGTGGCGGTGCTATGCTGTCCGCCTATCATGGCAGCGGAGATTAGCATGGGCATGTTCGACAATCTGATGGGCAATCTGGGCGGGCTGGAAGCGATCGCGCAGAAGGTCGGGCTGGAGCCGGAACAGATGCAGGGCCTGCTGAACGAGATCGGCGCCAAGATCGGCAGCGGCGAGACCAGCGTGTCGGCACTGGCCGAGACGGCGGCCGAGCATGGCGTGTCGGCCGATGCGCTGCAGCAGTTGCTGGGCCAGTTTGGCGGGCCGGAGGCGATTTTGGGCCAGTTGGGCGGCTTCCTGGACCGCGATGGCGACGGCAATCCGCTCAATGAACTGAGCGGCCTGGCCAAGGGGCTGTTCGGCTGAACAGGTTGCGGCGCGGGCCGGCAAAGCCGGCCCTTGGTTGCCCCCAAGTTTTTTTGGCCTTGCCTTCGCGATGCGGTGGGGCCATTTGCGGACTACACCATTATTGCGAATGATCCGCAACTAGCGCCGCCCGATCATGGCGGCGCCGACGAAATGCAAGGATAAGGTCTTGACCGACGTGACGATCGAAAAGCCGGTTCTGGAACCCACCGGCGCGCTTTCCGTGGAAACCGTGCTGTCGGTGAAGCACTGGAACGAGCATCTGTTCAGCTTCCGCATCACCCGCCCGGCAAGCTTCCGCTTCCGTTCGGGCGAGTTCATCATGATCGGCCTGAAGGGCGACAATGGCAAGCCGCTGCTGCGCGCCTACTCGATCGCCAGCCCGGCCTGGGACGAGGAAATCGAATTCCTGTCGATCAAGGTGCAGGACGGTCCGCTGACCAGCAAGCTGCAGAAGATCGAGCCGGGCGACCAGATCTATCTCGGCCGCAAGCCGACCGGCACGCTGGTGACCGACGCGCTGCTGCCGGGCAAGCGGCTGTTCATGCTGTCGACCGGCACCGGCCTGGCGCCGTTCCTGAGCCTGCCGCGCGACCCGGACGTGTATGAGTTCTACGAGCAGGTCGTGGTGGTGCATTCGGTGCGCCGCGTCAGCGACCTCGCCTTCCGCGAAGAGATGGAAGGCAAGTGGGCCGAAGACCCGCTGGTGTCGGAACAGGCCGCCGGCCAGTTCCATTATGTGCCGACCGTGACGCGGGAAGAATTCCCCAACAATGAGCGCATCGACAAGCTGGTCGAGAGCGGCAAGCTGTTCGAGGGGATTCCGGGCGCGGCCAAGTTCGATCCCGAAACCGACCGGATCATGATGTGCGGCAGCATGGAGATGATCAAGCAGTTCGCGGCGTTCTTCGAGGAGCAGGGCTTCACCGAAGGCTCCAACGCCGCGCCGGGGCAGTTCGTGATCGAGCGCGCGTTCGTAGGCTAAGCGCTGCGGCAGCGAGAATAGGGAAGGGCCGGGGGAGCGATCCTCCGGCCCTTTTTTTCTTTGTGATGGCGCAGTGGATGTTCAGCAGGACGGCTGCTCTTCCATCCTCCCCTGCAAGGGGAGGTGGCAGCACGAAGTGCTGACGGAGGGGTGTCATGCCATCGATAGCGTGACACCCCTCCACCGGCTTCGCCGGTCCCCCTCCCCTTGCAGGGGAGGATGTCATGTCCACTGACGGACGTGTCCGTTACGCGCCCTTCCTCTGGGCGACATAGGCGTCGACATTTTTCGCCAGCACGGTCATCGGCACGCCGCCGCCCTTGACCACGGCATCGTTGAACAGGCGGAAGTCGAACTTGTCGCCCAGCGCCTGTTGCGCCATTCCGCGCAGGCGGACGATTTCGCCATGGCCGACCTTGTAGCCGCAGGCCTGGCCCGGCCAGGCGCAATAACGGTCGACCTCGCCCTGCACATCCTCGACCGTGGAGCCGTTGGTGGTGGCGAACCAGTGGATCGCCTGGTCGCGGGTCCAGCGCTTGGCATGGAGGCCGGTGTCGACCACCAGGCGGCAGCAGCGATAGGCGATCGACTGGAGATAGCCCAGCCGCCCGGCGACATCGCCATCATAGGCGCCCAGCTCGTCGCCCAGCTGCTCGGCATAGAGCGCCCAGCCCTCCGAATAGGCGTTGAAGGCGAGCATGGAGCGGATCAGGGGGAGTTTATACGTATATTCGCCCTGCCAGATATGGCCCGGAATCCCCTCATGATAGCAAAGCGTCGGCAGCGAATAGCGCGGCCAGATGCTGGTATCGCGCAGGTTGATATAATAATTGCCCGGCACGCTGCCGTCGATCGTGCCCGCGCCGGCATAGGCGCCCGGCGCCCCGGCCTCGATCTCCACCGGCACCCGCTTCACTACCAGCTTGGCGGGCACCAGGGTCGCGAAGGCGCGGGGCAGGCGGGTGCGGATGTCGGCGAGGCGCCCGTCGATATAGGAGAGGATCTGCTGGCGACCCTTGTCATCATTGGGGAAGAGATAGCGGGGATCCTTGCCCATCGCCGTCATCCGTTCACCCACGGTCCCCTTGGTCATGCCGAGGGATTTCAGGAGCTGGTCCATTTCCGACTGGAGGGCTTTGAGCTGTTCCTGGCCCAGCGCATGGACTTCGTCGGGCGACATGGTGGTGGTGGTGCCGGCCTGCAGCGCCCAGCCATAATAGGCATCGCCCTGCGGCAGTTTCCACACGCCCGCATCCATGGTCGCGGTGGCGCGCTGGCGGGTGAGTTCGGCGGCCTGGCGGGCGAGCGCGGGGGCGATGGCGGTGCGGGTGATCTGCTGCGCCTTGGCGGCATAATCGCCCTGCATGTCTTTGGTGCGGCGCGCGATCGAGGCGACCGGCACCCACTGGTCGATCGGCTGGCCCTGCACCGCCTTCATCTGGCCCAGCGTCTTGTCGAGCAGGAAGGCGGGGGCGACGACGCCGATGCCGGCGTCATGGCGGAACCGCTCGGTCTCGCCGTCGAGATTGGCGGCATATTGGCTGAGGCGTTCGAGATAGGCGTCGGCGTCGGCCGGGGTGGCGATGGCGTGATTGGCGTCGAGGAAATCGGGCGTCTCGATGAAGGCGCCGGTATTCTGGGCAACGGCATAGGGCGCGTTGCGATAGGACCAGTTGCTGTTCATCATCGCCATGTCGCCAAAGGGGAAGGCGAAGCCGGCATCGGCCAGTTCATGGGCGGCGCGCACCACCTCCACATCGGTGCGGGTGGCGGGCGACAGGGCGTCGAGATCGACGGCGCGCAGCTGGGTCAGGCGATCCTTCACATGGGCGGCGATCCGCGCCTGGCCGGCCGGGCTCTTGTCGCCCAGGCGCGCTTTGAGCGGGACGCGGGCGCCGGTGTCGAGGCCAAGGCCGCTCGCGGTTTCGGGCGCATCGGCCAGCATCGCTTCGGCCATGCCGGCGAGCAGGGCTTCTGCGCGGGCGTCTGCGGTGGTCGCCTGCGCCAGGGCGCGGACGGGGAGCGCGGACAGAGCGAGGGCGGAGGAGCCGGCGACGAGGAAATCGCGGCGGGAGGTCGTCATGGCGAAAAGGGTCTCCGTAGGAATTCACGCGGCTGGCGCGATTTCCGAGTCATCCGGCGGGGCGCCGGATTGGAAATCGCTCTCTTAACTTCGCATATTTCCCGCACATTTCGACATCTTATTTCCTACCTGCGACAGATCATAATAATCGGGCGATGCTGCCAAGGTCGATCTCCGGCGCGCTGATCGAGAGTTCCGCGACCAGATCGCGCAGGGCGATGCGCTGGCGATGGGGCATGGCGGCGCGGGCACCGCTGCGCTCGGCACAGATGGTGCGCATCGCCGCCAGCATCACCCGATTGTCGGGCGCGCGGCGATGGCCGACCACCACGCCGCGCCGGACGATGGGGCGGACCTGCGCGCAGCGGGTCAGCGCGATCGCCTGGGCGCGAGCGGCGTCCAGCCCCATCTCCAGCGCCCAGTCCCAGGCGGCGGCAAAACTCTCCGCCCCCTGTTTCTGCCGCAGCTGATAGGCCGAGCGCGGCGAACAGCCGACGCTGCGCGCCGCCTGCGCCACCACGCCACAGCGCGCCAGCATGTCGATAAAGGCCCGCTGCGCGGCCGGCGACCATCCCGACGCGCGCCGGCGCAGCATCGGGACGGAGGTGAAGTGGAGAAGGGGCATGTCGGTCATGCCGGCGAGGCTATCATGCGGGTGGAGGTGTAGGACAGGGTGGGTAAATACGACCTTTCAGTGCGGGCGAAAAATTTCCGTAAGTCGATAGAATGGAAAGCCTTTTCATACATATTTGCTGCTGATGAATGAAATGTATTTTATAGCTGAATCTTCAGATGAAATGTGTGTCTGAGAACGGGTCGGTTTTCGTGGGTTGGTCGATTAGATTTAGATGCTTTTGAGGGGGTGTTGTAATGCGCGGAAGAATTGTTGGAATGGAAGAGCAATATTCAAATTTTATGACGAATATGAGAGGTGCTGATTCAAGATTTGTTGGTGAGAGAGATTCTCAGAGTTGTATCAGAAATATCTAATAACAGTAATTTTGATGTTATGAATGCTGCTCGTAGTGAAATTCTAAAATGGGCCCGAAAACGTGCTGGTTCCATTCTTCCAGCTGAAGCATGGAATGGAATGCATTTTGAACTGCCGGTGGCGGGTCGAGCTACTATGGCAAGTTGCGTAGAAAATGGTGACGGAGTTATTTGGTCACTCAGAGCTGATGATCCCGATAAAAATGTGGCCGGTCGGATATGGTCCAGCGAGATCAGTCTTGGTAGGGCTAGCCAGAGCGGTAGCGTAACGCTTGGTCTTCGCCTGCTTGTTAATTCTTCTGAGCGCCAATTGGTTATCGAACCTGCGGTTCCTGGGCCTGTGCTTCAGATCGCGGATGTCTGTGGACTTGTCGACGGACCGGTGCCAATAAGGACTGCCGCACATCACGTCAGCGAAATTGACCATGTGGAAATGTTGTTCGATTGGCTCAACAGTCCAAAGCGTAAATTGCCAATTATTGTCGCAACGGGTGATGAACGTGAAGGTGATCCATCAAGACCTATGCTTGATGTGGATTCGCTTGGGAAGGCGTTGTGTGGTTTGGCACATGTCGTTTCGCTCCCTGCTGCACTCAGTTTTCATTTGAGCGATACCCTAGGAAAAGAACTGACAGTTTTTCATGGGGGGGTGCGTGTTTACCAACCAGGTTTCGATCTCGACACCGATCCTCGAGGTCACCGACTTATCCTCGGTTATCACGTCAGAAGGTCACCTGCTGAAACAGCGGCTGAATTGCAGCGAAGTGTTGCGCGCGATAGTCTTCGCAGAAGTAGGCTTGGGCATGAAATCGTTTCTTTTGCTGCAGTTCGAAGCGCTGCCGTTCAGAAACAGAAGGTCGCGCAAGCTGCAACAGGTGTAAATGACGGTGAACGGGTCATTACCCTCGAGGCGCAGGTTGCTGCTCTTAATTCGCAAATTGACGATTTGCAGGGGCAAGTTGATCAGGCCCTACAGCTATCCGAGGAGGAAAGCGATCGAGCTGATATCGCAGAGACGCAGTTGTATTCTTCAGCCGCGCGGATTGCGATTTTGGAGGCCTCGCTCTCTGAAGTTGGTAAAGAAGTGGCCGAGGCACCCATTCCTTCAAAATGGGAAGAATTTGTAGATTGGTGTGATGTCACCTTTACGGGTCGGCTCACATTAGCATCGGCCGCTAGGCACGGAGCTAAGAAATCTGAGTTTCAAGACATTGACGTTGCTGGAAGAGCGATCCGATGGCTCGCTTATGACGCTAGAACCAGATTTTTAGAAGGTGGTGGAGAGTTGTCTAATATTCCTGTGTTCGATGGCATAACAAATGCACCATGTGGCGCCGATGAATATACCTTCGATTTTCAGGGAAGAAGAATTTCCGCAAATTGGCATTTGAAAAACGGTGGGAATACGCGACAGCCTGAAAGATGCCTACGAATTTATTACGCTTTCGATGACCGGACAGGACAAATTATCGTGTCAGACATGCCCTCACATCGGCGAACTGGTGCCAGTTGAGGACGATCTTAAGAAAGGTTGATTTACGGCCATAAGGGGGATGCAAGAGGGCACTGATCGTCGGGTATGGCGGATTGCCGTTTCTCTCTACACCCCCTCCACCCACAGCACCGCACCCTCGGCGCCGGTCACGCGCACCCGCGCGCCCGCTTCGCTGTCCGGGCCGCGGGCGGTCCAGACGCTGTCGCCGACCTTGACCCGGCCTTCGCCGCCGCGGATCGGCTCCACGACTGTCACCAGTTCGCCGATCAGGCGGGCGGTGCGGTCGTTGAGATTGGGGTCGGTCGAGGGCACCGGATTGTCCACATACCAGCGCCGCCCGGCCCAGACCGAGACGACGCAGAGCGCGGCGAAGATCAGCAGCTGGAGCGGAATGCCGATCGGCAGCGCCAGCGCGGCGAGGCCGGTGATGGCGGCGGCGATCGCGATCCAGATCAGGAAGACGCCGGGGATCAGCACCTCCGCAATCGCCAGCAGCGCGGCGAAGACCAGCCAGGCCCAATGATCCTGGAGCATGCTGAGCCAGTCGTTCATGGGGTGGTCCTGTGGTTGGTGGGGTGGGGTGTTTTTGCGTCGTTTCGGTGGCGGCGGGGCGCAATTGCTCTGGCGTCGCGGATAGCGGAAAGTGCGGGAGATGTCGAAGAGAGGCGCGGGCCTCTCTTCGACCCGCTTTCGCGGGAATGACGGGGGTGGGTGGGGCCAAACACAATCCGTTCGGGCTGAGCTTGTCGAAGCCCTTTTCCTTGGACAGGCTTCGACAGGCTCAGGGCGAACGGTTTTGGGAGGAGGCGTTGCGCTGCGGGCTTCTCGACTTGGCTCGAAGCGAACGGAGGCGGTGGGCGGTTCGGGGCGGTGGGGGTGGTTTGGGCGCGCGGGATGGGTGCGTAGCCCGCGATGGCTTGGTCGCTATGGCCTGACAGAGCGGACCGGTTGCGCAGATGCGCCATCGCCACGCGCCTCAGCCCTGGGTCTGGCCGAACGGTCCCCGCCGTGGTGCGGCGGGTGGCGCTGGTGGGGTGGGGGTGTCGCCCAGCGCTTCCTTGGCGAGCTGGCCGATGCCGCCGAGCGTGCCGATCAGCTGGGTCGCCTCGACCGGGAAGAGAATGGTCTTGGCATTGGGCGAGGTGGCGAATTGCTGCACCGCGTCGGTATATTTCTGGGCGCTGAAGTAATTGAGCGCCTGCGGATTGCCGGCGGCGATCGCGTCCGACACCATCTGGGTCGCCTTGGCTTCGGCTTCCGCCTCGCGCTCGCGCGCCTCGGCATCGCGGAAGGCGGCTTCGCGGCGGCCTTCGGCTTCCAGGATCTGCGACTGTTTCTGGCCCTCGGCGCGCAGGATCTCGCTGCTTTTCAGGCCCTCGGCCTCCAATATGTTGGCGCGCTTCTCGCGCTCGGCCTTCATCTGCCGGCCCATGGCGTTGACGATGTCGGCGGGCGGGCGGATGTCCTTGAGTTCCACGCGGGTGATCTTGATGCCCCAGGCGTTGGTGGCATGATCGACCACGGAGAGGAGGCGGGCGTTGATCTCGTCGCGCTTCGACAGGGTCTCGTCCAGGTCCATCGAGCCCATCACGGTGCGCAAATTGGTGGTGGCGAGCTGCATGATGGCGACATAGAGTTCGGACACTTCATAGGCGGCCTTGGCGGCGTCGAGCACCTGGAAGAAGACCACGCCGTCGACCGACACCATGGCATTGTCCTTGGTGATGATTTCCTGCCCCGGAATGTCGACGACCTGCTCCATCATGTTGATCTTGCGGCCGACGGCGTAGAAGAAGGCGGGGTAGAAATTGAGGCCGGGCTTCGCCACCTCGGTAAAGCGGCCGAAACGCTCGATGGTATATTGATAGCCCTGCCGCACCACCTTGACGCTGACCGCCAGGTAGAAGAGCACCAGAAACGTGACCGTGAGTGCGAAGGTCGTCACCATATGTCCTCCCCAATGTGGGAGCGCACTATGGCGGCTATTCGTTAACGGGAAAAGGCAAAGTGATGGAGAGACATAAGATGCAGTTGCGCCACGCCCGATCCCTGCTGTTCCTGCCCGCGTCCAATCCGCGCGCGGTGGCCAAGGCGCGCACGCTGGCGTGCGACATGGTGATATTGGACCTGGAGGATGCGGTGCCCGACGCGGACAAGGCGGCGGCGCTGGACGCGGCGGTGGAGGCCGTGGGCGAGGGCTTTGGCGGGCGGCTGATGGCGGTGCGGATCAATGTCGAGGGGATGCCGTCGCATGGGCCAGAGATGGTGGCATTGAAGCGCACCGCGGTCGACTATGTGGTGCTGCCCAAGGTCGAGAATGCCAAGCAGGTGAAGGATGTCTATTCCGTCGCGCAGAAGCCGGTGATCGCGATGATCGAGAGCGCGAAGGGCGTGCTGGCGGCGCCGGGAATCGCGGCGGGCGAGGGTTGCGCGGCGCTGTTCGTGGGCACCAATGATTTGCGCAAGGATCTGAGCATTCCGCCGTCGGCCGGGCGGGCGGGGCTGGCCCATGTGCTGCAGAGCGTGGTGCTGGCGGCGCGCGCGGCGGGGATCGCGGTGTTCGACGGTGTGTTCAACCGGCTGGATGACGAGGTGGGGCTGGAGGCGGAATGCGCCGAGGGCCATGGCTTCGGCTTTGACGGCAAGACGCTGATCCACCCCGGACAGGTGCCGGTGGCGAACCAGGCGTTCGGCCCGGATGCGCAGGCGGTGGCGGATGCGCGCCGGCTGATCGAGGCGGCGACCGGCGGGGCCGAGCGCTTCGAGGGGCGGATGATCGAGGCGATGCATGTCGAGGAGGCGCGGGCGCTGGTGGCGCGGGCGGAGGCGGTCGGGCAATAGCGAAAGGCGACAAGGCATGGCGGTACGGTTCGACAAGGTTGCGATCATCGGGACCGGCCATGTCGGTGCCACGGCCGCCTATGCGATGATGCTGCGCGGGCTGTTCACGCAGATATTGCTGATCGACGCGGACGGGCCGCGCGCGCAGGCCGAGGCGCTGGACATTGCCGACGCCAATGCGCTGGCGCGGCCGGCCCATGTCCTGCGCGGCGACTATCGGGATGCGGGCGACGCGGCGATCGTGGTCATCACGGCGGGGGCGACCACCCATGGCGAGGAAAGCCGGCTGTCGGTCGCCGGACGCAGCGCCGCCATCGTGGCGGACTGTGCGCGGCGGGTGGTGGAAGCAGGCTTTGCCGGGGTGATGATCGTCGCGTCCAACCCGGTCGATGCGATGGCGCAGGTGGCGCAGCGCGCGTCGGGGCTGCCGGTGGGACAGGTGATCGGCACCGGGACGCTGCTCAACAGTGCGCGCTTTCGCCGGCGGCTGGCCGACCGGCTGGGGGTGGCGCCGGTGTCGGTCGAGGGGCAGGTGCTGGGCGAGCATGGCGACAGCGAGGTGGCGGTCTTTTCGGGCGTGCGGATCGGCGGGGTGACGCTGGACCAGTTTCGCGGTGGCGCGGTGCTGGACCGGGCCGAACTGGCGCATGCGACGATGCGGGCGGGCTATGCGATCAACTATGGCAAGGGCCATACAAGCTATGGCGTGGCGACGGCGATCGTGCGGCTGTGCGAGGCGGTGCGGCGCGACGAGCAGGTGGTGCTGCCGGTGTCGACCCTGGCCCATGGCGAATGCGGCGTGGCGGGCGTCTATCTGAGCCTGCCCTGCGTGATCGGGGCGCTGGGGGTGAGCCGGGTGCTGGCGCCGGACCTGGACGCGGAGGAACGGGCGGCGCTGCAGGCGTCGGCAGCGGTGTTGCAGGGCATCATGGACGGGCTGGAATCCCATTGAAAAATCGCCGGCGATATCATCCCTCCGGCAGATCCACCCTGGGCAGAAGTTCCGCCTCCAGGGCGGGATAGAGGTGAGCGACGCTGCGTTGCAGTTCGTAGCGGGTGGCGGCCATGATGGCGAAGCGGTCGGGGATGGGGAGGGTGCCGGCCTCCACCATGTCGAGGCCGGACTGCACGGCGGTTCGCAGTGTCGCATCGAGCCAGTCGAGCCAGTCGCGGGTCTGGGCGATGGCGCGGGTGCCGGCGGGATCGAACGGGCCATGGCCGGGGATCGCCGCCTTGTGCGGCAATTTGGCAAGCGCATCCAGGCTTTCGCGCCAGCGGCCAAGGTTTGCGGTCGGGGTGCTGGGCGCGCGGTCGAGGAAGAGCAGGTCGCCCGCGATCAGCGTGCCGGTGCGTTCGTCCAACAAGGCGAGATCGGCATTGCTGTGGCCGGCGAGCGGCAGCAATTGCAGGCGGCGGCCGCCGAAATCCTCCGCCGGCTGGTCGATCCGCCGGCCCGGCAGGGCGAGGTCGGTGCCGCGCATCCAGTCGCCCAGCAGGCGATAGAGCGCATCGGAAAAGCCGCGTCCGTCCCGCTCCATGTCGGCGATGGTGCCGGGCAGGGCGGCGACGATGGCGGGATCGAAGGCGGCGATGCCCATGCCATGGTCGGGATGGAGATGGGTGACATAGACCCGTATGACCGGCTGACCGGTCAGCGTTTCCGCCACTTTCCTGAGCATGTGGCCATAGCGGATCGACGGGCCGGCATCGACCAGCAGCGTGCCGGCCGGGGTGGCGATGATCGTAATATTGGCGATTGCGCCGCCATTGGCGAAGAGCATCGGTTCATCGGCGCCATGGATCATCCACAGGCCATCGGCGATCGGCTGCGGATCGATGTGATAGTCATCGGTTGCGGCCCCGGTCAGCAGCGGGAGGGCGCCGGTCATGCCGGCCAGCGCCTGTCGGCGGTTGAGCATCATCGGCCGGTCGCGCCGGTGGTGGTGGGCAGGGGCGACTGGCGGGCGACGGTCACCTTGGCGAGATAGGCGCGGCCATTGGTGTCGCGCGCGTCGATGGAGAGCGTGTCGCCGGGATGGGCGCGGGGCATCAGGGTGATGGCGGGGTCTTCGGCGACGGCGGCCCATATCTCCATCTGACCGAACAGCTGGCCGTCAGGGCCGGTCACGCGCATCTGTTCGATATGATAGGTCGGGATATTGGCGACGAAGCCGGTGTCCATGGGATGGCGGAAGGTGACGCGCAGCCGGCTGGCGCCATCGGCCATCGGCCAGGCTTCGCCCCGCATTTCGCCCAGATGCTGGGCCCAGTCGCCCTTCACTCGGCTGACCGGCGGGGCCGAGCAGCCGCCGCCCGCCGCATCGACCCAGCCGCCGCTGACCAGCCATTGGCCGTCGGCCAGTTGCACCGCGCCGCGCACCGGGGTGCGCTGGTCGAGCTTGATGCGGGTGGCGACATAAGGTTCGGCGCCGTCGGGCCGATAGTCGATGGCGATCGGGATGGGATTGAGATCGGCGAGGATCAGCATGCGCCTGACGGGGCCGAGGTCCGGACCGAGGCCGCGGGCGTCGAGCGCGACCGGGAAGCTGCGCTGGTTTTCCGCGATTTCGGGATAGCTGACCTTCACGCGCGGATCGAAGCGGACCGGATCGTCACCGAAGATGGTCTGCGCATGGGCGGTCCACATGGGCGAGTGCAGCGGATCGGCGGGATAGGGCGCGCGGGCAGGCGCTGTGCCGCCGATCGCCAGCAGGCAGGACATGGCCATGGCTGTCAGGGTCTTGCGCCTGTTCATCCTCTTCTCCCAAAGTCCATGCCTAGCGCCGGGAAAAACCGGCTACCATTGCACCTTGGGTCGTGCGGCCTGGGAGGGATGGGGATGCGGGCGAGGATCGGGCTGATGGCGCTGCTGCTGATGCCGGGCGTGGCGCTGGCGCAGGAGGCGGGGCTGTTCGATGCGGAGGGCTATCGCATTGCCCATTATCGTGGGCCGGTGCATCGCCCGCCCGAGGGGGTGGGCAGGATCGCGCCGGCCGCGATCGCCGGGCTGCGGCCGGATATCGACATGATCCTGATCGATGTGCTGCCGGCCGAGGGCGGCCATCGCGCGGCGGACGGACGCTGGCAACTGGCGCAGCTGCATGAGAGCATCCCCGGCGCCCACTGGTTTCCCGAAAGCGGGCGGGGCGCGCCGATGCCGGATATTGCCGACTGGTTCGCGCGCGGGGTTGCGCGGCTGACCGGGGGGAAGCGCGACCGGATGATCGTCACCTTCTGCCGCGCGGATTGCTGGATGGGCTGGAATGCGGCGCGACGGCTGCGGGCGATGGGCTATCGCAATATCTGGTGGCTGGCCGAGGGGACGGACGGCTGGCGCGATCTGGGCCGCGACCTGGAGCCCGTCCAACCCGCGCGCCGATAGGACCAAAGGTCAATTGTCTGGCCCCCGTTTTTGGGCATGTTGCACGCTAACGGGGTAGTTCAAACCATTGATTTTCGGGAGAGAGTAAATGCTTCATCGTTCGGCGCTGGCGATCATCGGCGGCCTGGCCATGGCCAGTGCGATGCCGGCCGCGGCCAAGGACATCACCGTCCATATGAAGAACAAGGGCGCCGATGGCGCGATGGTGTTCGAACCGTCCTTCGTGAAGGCGGCGCCGGGCGACGTGATCCATTTCCAGCCGACCGATCCCAGCCATAATGCCGAGACCATCTCCACCATGTTGCCGGCCGGCGCGACCCCGATGAAGGGGGCGATGAACAAGGAGGCGGTGCTGACCGTCAGCAAGCCAGGCCTGTATGGCATCAAATGCATGCCCCATTATTCGATGGGCATGGTCGCGCTGGTGCAGGTGGGCAAGCCGACGGCGGCCGATGTGACGGCGGCCAAGGCGGCCAAGCTGCCGCCCTTCGCCGCCAAGCGGATGAATGCGGCGCTGTCCCAGGTGAAATAAGCGCGGTCCAATCCCGCAAGCAGGCAGGCCGGTCATCCGCCAGGATGGCCGGCCTGTTTTCTGTCATTCGTAGCGCAGCGCGTGGATCGGGTTGGTGCGCGCGACGCGGAAGCTGTGCGCGCCAATCGTGAGGATCGCGATCAGCAGCGCCAGCCCGCCTGCCAGCAGGAAGGGCAGGGGCGTCAGCGCGATCCGGGCGTCGAAGCCGTTGAGCCAGTCGCGCATCAGCCACCAGGCGATCGGCCAGGCGATGAGGTTGGCGATCAGCACCGGGCGGGTGAACTGCCAGACCAGCAGTTGCACGATCTTCCCCGTGCTGGCGCCCAGCACCTTGCGGATGCCGATTTCCTTGGTCCGGCGCTGCGCGGTGAAGGCGGACAGGCCGAACAGGCCAAGGCAGCCGACGATCACCGCCAGCAGGGCGAAGGCGGCGAAGGCCTGGGCCCGTGCTTCCTCGGCATGATAGACTTCGCGCACGATGTCGTCGCTGAAGCGGGCAGTGAAGGGCACTTCGGGAGCGAGCCGCTTCCACACGCTTTCGATCCGCGCCAGCATCGTCGCCGGATTGCCATGATAGCGGATCAGCATTTCGTTATGATTGTCGCGATCGAAGAGGAAGAAGATCGGGTCCATCGGATCGCGGATCGAGCGGAAGCGCGAATCCTGGACGACGCCGATGATGGTGATGGGCACGCTGCCGCCAAATTCGTCGCGCACCAGGCCGCCACGCACCTGCTTGCCGATCGCGTCCTGCGGTGAGGCAAAGCCCAAGCGCTTGACCGCCAGTTCGTTGACCACGGTATTGGCGCCGCGCGCGGCAAAGGCCCGCTCGGCCTCCGGAACCTCCGGGAAGGGACGGGTGATGTCGTCGATCGGCCGGTTGATGTCGAAGCTCCGCCCGGCGAGCAGCTTGATGCCCATCGTGTCGAAGAATTTCGTGTCGACCTGATAGATGCCCATGCTGATCGGCTCTTCACGGCCGGGCACGAGGATGCCGCTATTGGTGTTGTTGGTGGTGCTGATGCCGATATTGGTGCGGCCGACCGAGGTGACGCCGTCGACCTTCTCGATTTCCCGCACCATCGTGTCGAGCACCGGGTCGAGCTGGCGGCGGCTGATGCCCGAAATCTGGATCAGCCCCTCGCGCTTGTAGCCGGGATCGGAATTGCGGGCATAGAGGGTCTGGGCATAGACCACCGCGGTGCAGATGATGAGGCCGATCGACACGGCGAACTGGGCAACGACCAGTGCGCTGCGCAGCCGGCCCGATCCTTCCGCATCGGCCGCCGACTTGTTGGCCTTGAGCACGCGGGCGGGCTGGAAGCGGGACAGGTAGAAGGCGGGATAGGCGCCGCCGGCCACGCCGACCAGCAGCACCAGGCCGATGATCGGCAGGATGAGGCCGCCGCTGCCGAAATAATGGAGGCTGAGATCCGCGTCGAGGAAGCGGCTGACCAGCGGCAGCAGCAATTCGGTCAGCGCCAGCGCGACCAGCATCGCCACCGCCGAGACCAGGATGGATTCGCCGATGAATTGCAGCACAAGCTGGCGGCGATTGGCGCCCAGCACCTTGCGCAGCGCAACCTCCCGCGCGCGCTGGCTGGCGCGGGCGGTGGCGAGGTTGACGAAATTGACGCAGGCCATGCCCAGGATCAGCAGGGCGACGATGGCGAAGGTGATGATCGAGCCGCGATCATTGCCCGGCGTCATCGACCCGTTCTGGGCGCGGCCAAGATGGACGTCGCGGACATTGACCAGGGCGAAGTTCATGTCGTCGCCCTGGTTGAAGCGGCGGCCGCCGAAAAACTGGTCGGGGATGTTGCGCTTTTCCCATTGCGGCAGCTGCGCATTGATCGCCTTGACGTCGGCGCCGGGCTTCAGCCGGGCATAGATCCAGCCCGACTGCCAGCCATATTGGCTGAGGAAATCGGGTGTCTGCGCCCAGTAGCTGGGCGGATCATAGCGGGCGAGCATGGTGAGCTTGAGGTGCGAGGCCTTGGGCAGATCCTTGAGCACGCCATTGACGCGATAGTCGGTCGAGATGCCGCGCGAGATGAGCGTCAGCGTCTGGCCCATCGGGTCTTCGCTGCCGAAGCGGCGCTTCGCCTCGCTGTCGGTCAGCACCATGTCGCCGGGCTTGGCCAGTGCGGTGCGCGGATCGCCCTTCACCAGCGGCAGGTCGAGCACGTCGAACACCGGGCCGTCGACGAATTTCATATCGTCCACTTCGGTCGCGACGCCGTTGCGCAGCACGACCGGCCCGGCCGACAGCAGATGGACGGCCGCCGCGATCTGCGGGAAATCCTTCCGCAGCGCCGCCTGCGCGACATAGGGCGCCATCTGCAGGTTGTTTTCGCGGCCGCCATGCGGATCGGTATAATAGGTCTGGAACTGGAAGGTCCGGTCCGCCTGCGGCATCCAGGCGTCGAAGGTCAGTTCATTGCGGACGAACAGCAGGATGATGAGGCAGGCCGCCATGCCGGTCGCCAGCCCCAATATGTTGATCGCCGCATAGGTGCGGCTCTTGAGCAGTGACCGCAGGCCGACCGTCAGATAATTGCGCCACATGGGAAGTCTCTCCGTCTTGGGCTATCAGGCGGCGCGGCGCCGTTCCTGCAGGATGCGGCCGTCCAGCATGTGGACGACGCGGCTGGCATAATCGGCATGGGCGGGCGAGTGGGTGACCATGACGATGGTCGATCCTTCGGCGTTGAGCGTCTGGAGCATCTTCATCACTTCCTCGCCATGGCTGGTGTCGAGATTGCCGGTCGGTTCGTCGGCCAGGATCAGGCGCGGTTCGGACACCAGCGCGCGGGCGACGGCGACGCGCTGCTGCTGGCCGCCCGACAGCTGGCTGGGGCGGTGGCGGGCGCGATGGGCGATGCCGACCCGGTCCATCACCGCCTCGACCTTCGCCTTGCGCTCGGCCGCGGGCATGGCGTGATAGAGCAGGGCGAGTTCGATGTTCTCGGCCACGCTCAGTTCGTCGATCAGATTGAAGCTCTGGAAGATGAAGCCCAGATGCGTCTTGCGGATGCCCGCCAGCCTGGGTTCGGGCAGGCCGGCAATCTCGGTGTCGCCAAAGCGGTAGGAGCCGCTCGACGGGCTGTCGAGCATGCCGATCATGTTCAGCAGGGTCGACTTGCCGCAGCCCGACGGGCCCATGATCGCGACAAATTCGCCCTGGAAGATGTCGAGGTCGATCGCGTCGAGCGCGGTGGTTTCGACCATGTCGGTGCGATAGACGCGGCTGAGTTCACGCAGGCTGAGCAACGCTTGGGTCATGTCTTTGCCTTTCACTTCTTTTCGAGGACCAGCCGATCCTTGTCGGCAAACCCGGTATAGGGGGATGTGAGCACCTGCTCGCCGGGCTCCAGCCCGTCGAGGATCTCGATATAGTCGGCGTTGCGCCGGCCCAGGCGCACGGCGCGCTTCACCGCCTCGCCGCCGTCGGGTGTCACCACGAACACCCAGGCACCGCCGGTGTCATTGTAGAAGCTGCCATTGGGGATGAGCCGCGCGCGCACCGGATCGCCCAGCGTCAGCTTGGCCTGGAGCGTCTGGCCGCGCTGGATCTGGGGCGGTTCGCCGTCGAGGAATTGCAGGTCGATCTCGAACTGGCCGTTGCGCACGGTCGGATAGATTTTCGCGACCTTCATCCGGTAGCTCTTGCCGTTCCAGTCGACCGTCGCGGTCTGGCCGAGCTGGACGCGGGGCAGGTAGAATTCGTCGATCCCGGCAACCAGCTTGTTGCGCCCGGGGCTGTCGATCTGGCCCAGTCGCTCGCCGCGCGCCATCGACTGGCCGACCTGGATCGAGAAGGCGGAAACGGTGCCGGCGACCGGCGCGCGCAGGTTGAGCGCCTCCAGGCTGGCGCGGGCGACACCGAGGCTGGACTGGAGGGTTTCGGCCGAAGCGCGCAACTGGGCGAGCTGGCTGGTCTGGAGCCGCTCGTCGGTCTGCTGGGTGCGGGCGAGGACGGCCCGGCGATCGCGCTGATAGCTGAGATCGTCGCGCGTGTCGGCAAAGGTCCGGCCGGCGACGAAGCCGCGCGCGGCCAGCGGCGCTTCCCGCTCATATTGGCGCTGCGCCTTCTTGAGGTCGAGATCGGCCTCCAGCATGGCGCGGTTGTTGGTGAGCCGGTTCTGCGACAGCGCCAGTTCCTGGCTGCGCATCGAATTGAGCTGCTGCGTCACTTCGGTCTGGCGGGCGAGGACCGACAGTTGCAGTTCCGCGTTGGACAGGCGGGCGAGCAGCTGGCCCTTCTGGACGGTGGCGCCATCCTCGACCAGCACCTCCTCGACCCGGCCGCCCTCGATCGCGTCGAGATAGACGGTGATGAGCGGGGTGACGCGGGCGCGCAGCGGCAGGAAATCGTCGAACCGGCCCTGGCTGACGGTGGAGACGACGATGCGGTCGGCCGGCAGGGTCTGGCTGTTGCTGCTGGGCATATAATACCAGGCGGTGCCGATCAGCGCGATCGCGCCGGCAGCACCCAGCGCGATCTTCGCGCGCAGCGGCAGGGCCTTGCGCGCCACCACCCGGTCCATCGCGCCGCCACTGGTGGGCGCGGCAGCCCGCGGCGTTTCGCTCGGCATGCTGACGACGCTCATGCGCGGCCGCTCCACTGTCCGATTCCGAACATTGCTTGTCCGATACCGAACATCAGGCGAGGAAGGGCTTGCAGCCGGTGCCGGCGCGGGCGGGACAGCGGAGATGCCCGGCCTCGGCCGCCATCTGGCGCGGCGCTTCGCAGCCGAACGGCCGGGAAGCGGCCTGCGGCGCGGCCATCACCAGCAGGGTGGCGGCGATGCCGAGCAGGATCGAAAGCGGTTTTGACAGCGAGGAGCCGGGCCGGCGATACATTGTCAGTCTCCATCTGGACATGGGCGCGCACGCCCTTTGCCCGATGCTTCGCAAGCGGCGTGCCAGTTGCCTTTTTGCGGGCATGTGCGGGACGGATCGGGGCCGTGACGGGTCTGGCACGGATATTGATTGCACGGTTCCGGACAGGCGCTGTACGGGAGCGAACGGATGACAGAGGGGCGGATGACACAGGAGAAGCCATTCGAGCTGTGCGTCGTCATCGATGATGATGACGACATATTGCTGGCCGCGCGCCTGTTGCTGCGCGCGATCTTTGGCGAAGTGCTGACCTTTCGCGACCCCGAATCCGCCTTTGCCGCGACCGCCGGCCTGACCCCCGAAGCGTTCCTGCTCGACGCCAATTTCTCGCGCGGGGCGACCAATGCGGCGGAAGGGTTCGAATGGCTGGGCCGTTTCCTGGCGCGCGATCCGCAGGCGGTGATCGTGATGATTACCGCCCATGCCGGGGTGCAGGTCGCGATCGAGGCGATGAAGCGCGGTGCGACCGATTTCGTGACCAAGCCCTGGTCGAACGAGCGGTTGCTGGCGACGGTGCGCACGGCCGCAGCGCTGCGCGCGTCGCGCAAGGCGGTGGCGCAGAAGGACAAGGTGGCGATGATCGCGGCGGCGCCGGCGGGGGAGACGCCGCTGCTCGGCACATCACCGGCGATGGCGCGGGTGCAGCAACTGATCGACCGTGCCGCGCCGACCGACGCCAATGTGCTGATCCTGGGCGAGAATGGCACGGGCAAGGAATTGGTCGCGCGCGAACTGCATCGCCGATCGCGCCGGGCCGAGCGGATCATGCTGCCGGTCGACCTGGGCGCGGTGGCCGAAAGCGTGATCGATTCCGAATTGTTCGGGCATGTGAAGGGCGCCTTCACCGATGCACGGGCCGACCGGATCGGCCGGTTGCAGGCGGCCGATGGCGGCACCCTGTTCCTGGACGAGATCGGCAATCTGCCGCTGCACCTGCAGCCCAAGCTGCTGACCGCGCTGGAGCAGCGCAAGGTGACGCCGGTGGGCGCCAACAAGCCGGTGGCGGTGGACATCAGGGTGATCGCCGCCACCAACCTGAGCGCCGGGCAGATCGCGGACGAGGGGCGGTTCCGCCAGGATCTGCTGTTCCGGCTCAATACGGTCGAGATAGTGCTGCCGCCGCTGCGCGAGCGGCGCGAGGATATTCCCGCGCTGGTCGCCCATTATCATGCGCTCTATGCCCGCAAATATGCGCAGCCGGTCCATCCGATCGCGCCCGAACTGATGGCGGCGCTGGTCGCCTATGACTGGCCCGGCAATGTCCGCGCGCTGCGCCATGCGATCGAGCGCGCGGTGATCCTGGCCGGGGACGCCCCCTTTGGCATCGAGGATATCCCGCTGCGCAGCCATGGCAGTCCCGAGCCGGTCCGGATCGACCGCGCCGCCGTGGTGGAGGCGCCGCCACCGCCCGACGACATGAATCTGGAGCGGGTCGAGCGGCGGCTGGTCGAGACCGCGCTGATGAAGCATGGCTATAATATCTCCAGCGCCGCCGCCGAACTGGGCCTGACCCGCGCCTCCCTCTATCGCCGCATGGAAAAACATGGGCTTTGATCGGCGCTTCTCGATCGGCCTGGCGCTGCGGCTGGTCATGGCGATGGCGTGCCTGGCGGCGCTCGCCTGGGCGCTGATGACGCCGGACCTGGGCGCCGTGCGCATCCTGTGCGCGATCGGCGCGGCGGTCAGCGCGATGGCGCTATGGCATCATGTGCGCCGCGCCAATTTCGAGCTGGCCCGCTTTGTCGAGGCGATCGAGTTCGGCGACTTGCAGGCGCGCTTTGCCCGGCCGGGATCGGACAGCGGCTTCGACCAGCTGGGCGCGGCGCTCGATCGCGGCATCCGCAAGCTGCGCGACGATCGGGTGCGCTTGCAGGAGGCGTCGCGCTTCTATGAAGCGCTGGCCGATGATGCGCCCGCCGCGCTGCTGACGATCGCGCCCGATGGCCGGATCGAACCGGTGAACAAGGCGGCGCGCAAGCTGTTCAACCGCCATGCCGGGGTGCGGCCGGACGATTATGCCCCCTATGGCGGCCATTTCGCCGCGACGCTGACCGCGCTGGAGCCGGGGCGCAGCCAGACCATGTTGATCGAGACCGATATCGGGCCGCAGCGCGTGCTGATCCGCTGCGCCAGCCTGACCCGGCTGGGCGGGGCGACGCGGGTGATTGCGGTGCAGGTGATCCAGCAGGCCCTGAATGCGGTCGAGGTGGCGGCGCAGAGCGACCTTATCCGCGTGCTGACGCACGAGATCATGAATTCGATGACGCCGGTGACATCGCTCGCCCGCACCGCGTCGGACCTGATGGCGCAGGCGGACGATGGCGGCGACCCGCTGATCGCCGATGCCCGTGCCGCCGTCGATACGCTGGCCCGGCGCGCCGACGGGGTGATGCATTTCGTCGAAACCTATCGCACCATCACGCGCCCGCCGCTGGTCGATCGCCGCCTGTTCGCGGCGCGGCCCTTTGCCGATGAACTGGCCAAGCTGTTCGCGGCCGATGCCGATCGCGCGAGCGTGCATCTGGAGGTGCGGGTCAGCCCGGCCGACCATCGCATCGATGCCGATCCCGACCTGTTGGCGCAGGTGGTCATCAACCTGCTGCGCAATGCGGCGGATGCGGCCGAATGCCATCGCGACCGGCCCGAAGTGTCGCTGAGCATCGCCGCGATCAGCGCCGGGCGCACCCGGATCGAGGTGGCGGACAATGGCCCCGGCGTGCCCGAGGCGCTGCGCCACGACATCTTCCTGCCCTTCTTCACCACCAAGAAGACCGGCAGCGGCATTGGCCTGAGCCTTGGTCGGCAGGTGCTGCTGGCGCATGACGGCACGATCGAGATCGACAGCGCGCCGTCGGGCGGCGCGCTGTTCCGGCTGACGTTGTAGCGCGGCGGCCGGCCCCGATCAGGGGCAGGGATCGGGCAGGTCGCGATGGACCGCCTCGATCGCGGCGATGGCGTCGGCGCTGAGCGTCAGGTTGACGCTGTCGATGTCGGCCCTGAGCTGGTCCAGCGAGGTCGCGCCGATGATCGTCGCAGTGACGAACGGGCGGCTGTTGACATAGGCGAGCGCGAGCTGCGCGGGATCAAGGCCATGGGCATGGGCGATCGCGACATAGCGGGCAGCGGCCGGGGCCTGGCCGGGCAGGTCGTAGCGGACGAACTGGCGCGCGACGTCGCGGCGGGTGCCGGGCGCGATCACCCCGCCCAGATATTTGCCGGTCAGATTGCCGCCGGCGAGCGGCGAATAGGCGAGCAGGCCGACATCTTCACGCAGGGCAAATTCGGACAGGCCGATTTCGAACACGCGGTTGAGCAGATTATAGGCGTTCTGGATCGACGCGATGCGGGGCAGGCCCTGGTCCCGCGCCAGGCGCAGATATTCGCTGACGCCCCAGGGCGTTTCGTTCGACACGCCGACATGGCGGATCTTGCCCGCCTTCACCAGATCGGCAAGGGCATCGAGCGTTTCCTCGATCGGCACGGTGTCGGGCCGGTCGGCCAGGGCGGACAGGCCGCGCACGCCGAAGGAGGGGACCGGCCGGTCGGGCCAGTGGACCTGATACAGATCGATATAGTCGGTCTGCAACCGGCGCAGGCTGTGGTCGATTGCCTGTTCGATGTTCCGGCGATCGAGCCGGTCCGCGGTGCGGATGCCGCGCGAGGGATCGCGCGCGGGGCCGGCCACCTTGGTCGCCAGGATGATGTCGTCGCGCTTCTTTCGCCCGGCGATCCAGCTGCCGATATAGGCTTCGGTCAGGCCCTGGGTCTCGCGGCTGACCGGGGTGACCGGAAACATTTCGGCGGTGTCGATGAAATTGACGCCCTGGCCGACCGCATAGTCGAGCTGGGCGTGCGCTTCGGCTTCGCTGTTCTGCGATCCCCAGGTCATGGTGCCAAGGCAGATCAGGCTGACCCAGAGGTCGGTGCGACCGAGCGTGCGATATTCCATATGTCATGGCCCTTTCGTGGCAAGCGACTGGTTTCTAGCCGTTTGTCGGGAAATGCAAAGCCATGGCGGGATCGGTTGAGAAACTATCATTGACAGCATCCGTCCGGCCGCAGACAGGAAACAACTCGTCCATCGGTTAACCAAAGGCTCATCGGATCGCCCTAGGTTGCGACTCCTTCCCTGTTGGTGCGTTGATCGAGCATGTCTGACCTGTCTGATCTCATCCTGGACATGATTACCCGCTATGGCTGGTGGAGCGGGCCGATCATCGGCGTGCTGGCCTTTTTCGAATCGCTGGTGGTGATCGGGCTGTTCGTGCCGGCGATCGCCACGATGATCGCGGTCGGCGGGCTGATCGGGGCGGGGCTGGTCGATCCGGCGCCGGTGTTCGCCTGCGCCGTGTTCGGCGCGATCCTGGGCGACTGGGTATCCTATACGCTGGGGCGGTCGGTCGGGCCGGCCATCTATCGCCATCGCTGGCTGCGCGGGCATCGGCTGGCCTTTGCGCGGGCGCGGCTCTTCTTTCGCCGCTATGGCTTCATCTCGGTGCTGCTTGGCCGCTTCCTGGGGCCGGTCCGTTCGACCGTGCCGGTGGTCGCGGGCGTGGTGAAGATGCCGCATGGCCCGTTTCAGATCGCCAATATCCTGTCCGCCCTGTTGTGGGTGCCGGCGCTGCTGCTGCCCGGCTATCTGGCCGGCGGCCGGTTGACCCATTTCGATTTCGAGGCGGAGCATTTCGCCATGATGGCGCTGGGCCTGTGCCTGGTGCCGCTGCTGCTGGGATGGCTGGCGATCCGTTTCTTCAACAAGCCGCGCCAGCGGCATCGCACCATGTCCGCACAGCGCGGCTGAAAGGTTGATGACAGGCTGCTTCGCTAATCGGCGGCGGCCCAATTCACACCCAATAGGCTGTTCGCTGCGGCGGTGATGTTCTTCACGTCGTTGCCTTGCGGGACGGCGAGAGGATTTATGAACGACATCTGGACTCACATAGTCGCCGATTTTTCCAATCTCGGCTCTCCATCCGCGCTGGCCGCCTTTGGCCAGGTCGTGCTGATCGACATCATGCTGGCGGCGGACAATGCGATCGTCGTCGGCGCGCTGGCGGCCGGCCTGCCGCCGGCGTCGCGGCGCAAGGTGATCGCGATCGGCGTGATCGCCGCGCTGGTGCTGCGCATCGCCTTTGCCCTGCTGGTCACGCAGCTGATGCAGCTTGTCGGCCTGGTCTTTGCCGGCGGCCTGCTGCTGGTCTGGGTCGGCTGGAAGATGTGGCGCGAGCTGCGCGCACATGGCGAACCGGAAGATGCCGAGCATATGGCCGGCAAGGCGGCGCCCAAGGGCTTTGCCCAGGCGGCCTGGGCGGTCGCGATTGCCGATGTCAGCATGAGCCTGGATAATGTGCTGGCGGTGGCCGGCGCGGCGCGGGAGCATCCCGGCATCCTGGTGATCGGCTTGGTCCTGTCGGTGGCGCTGATGGGCGTGGCGGCGAACCTGCTGGCCCGCGTGATCGAACGCTATCGCGCGGTCGCCTATTTCGGCCTGATCGTGATCCTCTATGTCGCCGGCAAGATGATCTATGAAGGGGCGATCGACCCGGCCACGGGCCTCATCACCTTGTTCTGAGAGCTGGTTTGGAAAATGCGCGGGAGAGCGCATTTTCGATGCGGCACCGGATGCGCCAGAGGTGCATTTCCAAATAAGAAGGCGGGGCCGATCAGTCGGCCCCGCTCTTCCTTCCCATGGAGGCAAAGCCGAGCGGCGCGCCGATCAGCACCAGGATGACGCGGGTCAGATGGTGGATGACGACGACGCCCGGCTCCAGCGCCAGGCTGAGCGCGACCATGCTCATTTCGGCGAGACCGCCCGGCGAATAAGCGAGCGTCAGCAGCACCGGATCGACCCCGGCAAGCGTGCCGATCCCCGCCGCCCAGGCAAAGGTGACGGCCAGCAGGATCGCCGTCGACCCCGCCGCCAGCGCCAATATGCGCAGCAATTCCTTCAGCGTCAGGCCGACGAAGCGGCAGCCCATGGTGGCGCCAAGGCCGACCTGTGCCGCGGCCAGCGCCCAGCCAGGAATGCGGAAATCGGCGAGGCCGCTCATATGCACGGCGGCGCTGACCGCCAGCGGCCCGACCAGATGCCAGGCCGGCAGGCGCAGCAGCCGGCCGATCAGCAGGCCCAGAAGCGCGCAGCCCAGCCCCCAGAAGAGCAGTGGCCAGCTGGCGACATCGCCGGTCACGGGTGTCACGGCGCTGGTCGCGACCGGCGCATGATCGAGCCGGATCAGGAAGGGCAGGATGAAGACGACGAGGAAGATGCGCGCGCCATGGATCAGGCCGATGGCGCGTTCGTCAGCGCCGCGCTCCGCCCCCATCACCACCATCTCTGCAATGCCGCCGGGCATGCCGGCGAAATAGGCGGTGACCGGATCGAACTTCGCGACCTTGCGGAAATAGGTGACGCACAGCAGCGCCGCGGTGGCGAGGAAGAAGGGCAGGGCGGCGAGCGGGATGATCCAGTCGCGCGCCTGCGGCAACAAATGCGGGCCAAAGCTGCTGCCCAGCACCACGCCGATCACCGCCGCCATCGGGCGGCGGGTGGCGGCGGAAGCCTGAATCGGCAAACCGGCGACGCTGGCGACCGCGCAGGCCGCCATCGATCCGAGCACCCAGGGCAGTGGCGCATGAATCGACCAGAAAAGCGCGCCGCCGGCCGCCCCGACGGCAAGCGCCGCCAGGAAGCGGAGAAGCGTGTCCACACCCCTAGGCGACAAAGGGGAAGGCCAGGGCGATCATGCCGACCAGGGTCATGACGATGCCGACCGCGGCGGCGGGCAACAGGGTGAAGCGCTGATGATCGGCCAGGTCCACGCCCGCCAGGCTGACCAGCAGATAGGTGGAGGGGACCAGCGGGCTGAGCAGATGGACCGGCTGGCCCATCAGCGAGGCGCGGGCGATTGCCATCGGTTCGACGCCATAATGGGCGCCGGCTTCGGCAAGGATCGGCAGCATGCCGAAATAGAAGGCGTCGTTGGAGATGAAGAAGGTGAAGGGCATGGAGAGCAGGGCGGTGATCGGCGCCATATAGGGGCCGAGCGCGGGCGGGATGACGCCGACGACTTCCTTGCTCATCGCCTCCACCATGCCGGTGCCGCCGAGGATGCCGGTGAAGATGCCGGCGGCGAAGATCAGCGACACGACCGACAGGACATTGCCGGCATGGGCGGCGATCCGTTCCTTCTGCTGGGCGACGCCGGGATAGTTGACGATCATGGCGATGGCGAAGGCGATCATCATCAGCACCGAGAGCGGCAGCACGCCCCAGACCAGCAGGACGAGCAGCGCCACCACCAGCAGGCCGTTGAACCAGCGCAAATGCGGCCGGCGCGCTTCGGGATATTGCGAGACGCCCAGGTCCGACGGGGCGACCGACTGGCGCGCCTGCACCTTGCCGAGGCGCCGGCGTTCCTTGATGCCGAACCAGAAGGCGAGGCCGAGCAGGAAGGCGAGGCCGGCGATCATGCCGGGGATGAGCGGCAGGAACAGGGTGGCCGGGTCCAGCTTCAGCGCGCTCGCGGCGCGGGCGGTCGGCCCGCCCCACGGGGTCAGGTTCATGATCCCGCTCGTCACCATCAGCAGGCAGACGAGATAGAGCCGGTTCATGTCGAACCTTTTGTAGAGGGGAAGCAGCGCAGCGATGGTGATGATGTAGGTGGTCGACCCGTCGCCGTCGAGGCTGACGATCGAGCAGAGCACCACCGTGCCCAGGAGGATCAGCAGCGGATCGCCATGCACGATCTTCACCAGCCGGGCGACCAGCGGGTCGAACAGGCCGGTGTCGGTCATGGTCGAGAAGAAGAGGATGGCGAACAGCAGCATGACGCCGGTCGGCGCCAGATTCTTGATGCCGTCGATCATCATGTCGCCAAGGCCGGCGGCCTGACCGGCGATCACGCCGAACAGCGAGGGGATGACGATCAGCGCGACCAGCGGCGTCATCCGCTTGGTCATGATCAGCGTCATGAAGGTGGCGACCATCAGGAAGCCGAGCAGGGCAAGATTCATCGCTGCGTCCTTGAGGGGGCTGGAGGAAGGAGGATCAGAAGGTCACGCCGACACGGGCGCTGACGGTCTGGCCGTCATCGCCGCCCGTGTAGGTGCCGGCGCGGTTGTTGGTGTGCCACTGGATGCCGTTGAGCTGGATCCGGGTGAAGCTGTTGAGATACCAGTTGACGCCCAGCGTCGCGGCCCAGCCGTCGCCGCCCAGCACCAGGTCGGTATAATCGAGATTTTCGTAGCGGGCGGTCAGCTCGATCGCGCCGAGGCCGCCGTCCAGCACGGGATCGAGCACATTGGGCTGGCCGAAGCTGCCGAGGCGCGGGTTGTAGGGCGGCAGTTCGCCTGTCAGGAACAGGCCGCTCGACAGGCTCCAGGCCTTGCTTTCGAAGCTGGGGCGTCCGCCGTCGAGGCGCGCGATGCGGCGACCGGCCTCACCCATCACCCACAGGCCGCCGACATAGCCGCCCAGTTCCGCGCCATAGCCGGTGGTCGAGCGGCCGCCGAGCAGTTCGCCGGTGGTGACGCGGACCGCGCCGTTGAAGCGGCCGCCGATGACGGTGCTGCGGGTGAGCGTGGTCGCGGCGGAGGACAGGGCCTCGTCGAAGAACCAGCCGCCGACATGGAGCAGCGAGCGATCGGTCCTGATCGGGTTCCAGTGCGCACGGCCGCTGAAGGTACGGCTGTCATTGGTCGCCTGTTCGCCATCGACGCGGTCACCGGTCACGCTGAGCGAGGCATGCCAGTTGGGGCCGAACATGCGGCCCATGATGCCGATGCCGTAGAAGCCGCGTTGCGGGATGATGGCGGTCGACACCACGCCCCGTTCCAGGAAGGGGGTGGAGTCCGAACCGGTGCTGCCTTCGAAGGCGCGGTCGTTGAACAGGTGCCCCGCGCGCACGTCATAATCGACCTTGCTGCTGATCTTGTTGCGATAGCCCAGGAAGGCGGTGACGATGTCGACCTCATTCTCCGAAAAATCGCTTTCGAACTGGTAGAAGAAATGCGGGCCGACGCCGCCTTCCAGGCCCAGGCGCAGCGCGCGCATGCCGGTCGTCGTCGTGTTGCGGCCGCCATATTTCGACCCCATGGTCGAACTGACGTCGACCAGGATGCGGCCGCGCGGCTTGTAGGTGAAGACGCCGTCGGCCGATCGGAAGACGGGCAGGCCTGCCCCCCATTCGGTTGTCACGCCGGCCGGATTGGCAGCGACCGCACGGGCCTGTGCCACGTCGAGATCGGCCGGGCCGGGCGGCACGATCTGTGGCGCGAAGGGGGTGATGACCAGCGGCTGGGCCGCATCCTGCTGGGCCATTTGCGGTGCGGTCTGCGAAGCGGCATGCGGCGTGGTCGCCTGGACGGCGGCCTGCTGACCCTCGATCTTGTCGAGCCGGGCCTTGAGCGCGGCGATCTCGGCCGCCTGGGCCTTCACCAGTGCGGCCAGGTCATCGGCGCTGGGCGTCTGGGCAAGCGCGGGCGTGGCGGCGATCAGCGCCAGCGCGGCGCAACCGCCGCGCAACATCATATGGGTCATGCTTATCGGGCTCCGGAAATAAGGGCCGCCTGCCATTCGCGCAGGAAGCGCTGGCGCGTGAGGCGGTCGAGATTGACGAGAAGCTGCGGGCCGACGCGGATCGGGCGGGCCTGGGCAGCGGGCAGGCGGCGGCCGTTGATGTCGGTCCGCACCGGCCAGAGGCTATGTTGCGCGAGCAGCGATTGCCCTTCGCGCGAGAGGAGGAAGTCGAGGAACAGCTTGGCCGCGGCGGGATGCCGCGCCTCGCGCGCGATGAAGGCGATGCGCGACATCACGATGGTATAATCTTCGGGAAAGACGACGCCGATGCGCGGGTCGCGGCGGGCGCGTTCCTGCGCGTAGGAGCCGATCACATTATAGGCGATCGAGAATTTGCCTTCGGCCACGCCGCGCAGCATCGGTTCGGTGGTGATGTGCAGTTGCGGCCGGGTCGCCGCCATCGCCTCGACCAGCGAGCCGGTGTCGCGGGTGATGGCATAATCCTGGGTCAGATAGAGATAGCCGGTGTTCGAGCGGGCAGGATCGAAGGTCGCGACCTTGCCGATCAGTGCCTTGCGATCCTTGCGCAGCATCGCCTCCAGCGCGGCATGGCTGCGCGGCGGATTGGCAATCGCCTTCTTGTTGTAGACATAGGCGATCGGCTCTGCGGTGACGCCAAAGCCCATATTCTTCCACACCGCATTGGCGGGCAGGGCGGGCTTTTCCGGGCTGGCATAGGCCTGGGCAAAGCCGTCGTTGATGAGCTTGACCTGCTGGTCCATCGCCGACGACCAGACCAGGTCGGCCGACATCCGGCCGCTGCGCGCCTCGCTCGAGAAGCGGCGGAACATCTCGTTCGACCCGAGGTCGGAATAGCTGACGGTGACGCCGGGATAGCGGCGCTGGAACGCCAGGATGACCGGTGCCATTTCCGACGTGTCGGCATTGGCATAGACGATGACCTGCCGTTCGGCACGGGCATCGCCGATCAGATCGTCATAGGAACGCGGATAGCCGGTTGGCCTTTGCGCTACCGCTGTCGCGCTGGTGACGGACAGGCTTGCCAGCGCCGCCACTATCTGAATAACCCTTCGCATCGACCCTGCTCCTCACATGTTCCGTTCTTCTGTCGGATTGGGAGAGGCAGTTACGAAGCCAAGCTGTCATCAACCTTTCAGCATCGGGTGCCCTATTCGGATTTTGATGATCGAGGATGACGCCGCACTGGCGCGCAGCATTGCAGCCCTGCTGCGGGCGGGCGGCCATGCGGTGGACCATGTCGCGACCGGCGAGGATGCGCTGGCGGTGGTGGGCGGGGAACCCTATGCGCTGGTGATACTGGACGTGGGCCTGCCCGATATCGACGGCTTCACCGTCTTGGCGGAATTGCGCCGGCGCGGCGAGAAAGTGCCGGTGCTGATGCTGACCGCGCGCGATGCGCTGGACGACCGGGTGCGGGGGCTGGACCTGGGCGCCGACGATTATCTGCGCAAGCCGTTCGAGCCGCAGGAACTGGAGGCGCGGGTGCGGGCGCTGGGGCGGCGGCGGGGCGGCGATCCGACCCCGGAAATCACGGTCGGGCCGCTGACCATCAATCGATCGACCGGGGCCGCCGATGTCGCCGGACGGGCGCTGGACCTGCGCCGCCGCGAACTGGCGGTGCTCGAGTCGCTGGCGACCAGGGCCGGGCAGGTGGTGCCGCGCGAATTGCTGATCGGCGAGGTGTTCGGCTTTGACGAGCCGGTCGGCAGCAATGCGATCGAGGTGCATGTGACCCGGCTGCGCGGCAAGCTGGCGCCCGACGGGCCGGGCATCCGCACGGTGCGCGGCGTGGGCTATATGCTCGATGCCCAATGAGGGACGGCCATCGGGCGAGGGGCGGGCCATTGCCCTGCGCACCCGCCTGCTGGCGGCGATGCTGGGACCGATGCTGGGCGCGGCGGCGATCATCGGCGTGGGCGGCGCGACGCTGATTTCCGACGTGGTCCGCCGGACCAACGACCGGGTGCTGGGCGGCGCGCTGGGCGCGATCGCCGAAACCGTGCAGGTGGAACGGGGCGAGGTGACGCTGGACCTGCCGCCCGCCGCCTTCGGCATGCTGGAGAATAGCGAGCGGGACAATGTCTATTACCGGATCGCGGTGGGCGGCACGTTGCTGACCGGCTATGCCGATCTGCCCGCGCCCGATCCGCGGACCATGCCGGTCGACCAGCCGCGGTTCCGCTTTGCCCGGTATCGCGGGCAGGACATCCGCATCGGCGAGGTGAAGCGCAGCCTGCCGCGGATCGCCGACCCGGTGATCGTGCAGGTGGCCGAGACGCTGGATAACCGGCGGGCGCTGATGCACCGGCTGATGATCGCGCTGCTGATCGGCGAACTGACGCTGGTGGGGGTCGCGATCCTGCTGCTGCGGCCGGCGCTGGGCTGGAGCCTGCGGCCGTTGCTGCGGCTGCGGCGCGCGGTCGAGGTGCGCGATGGCGGCGCGCGGCCCGATTTCTCGGCGCTGGATGCGGGGCCGCTGCCGAGCGAATTGCGGCCATTGGCGCGGGCATTCAACCGGCTGCTGCGCCAGCTGGACCAGGCGACGGGGGGCGTCCGTCGTTTCACCGCCGATGCCTCGCACCAGATGCGCACGCCGATTTCGGTGCTGAAGGTGCAGATAGAACTGGCGCGCCGGGGATCGCGCGAGGCGTTCGACGAGATTGCCGATGCGGCGCAGCGGCTGGAGCGGCTGGTGACGCAGTTGCTGGCGCTGGCGCGGGCCGAGGAAGCCGGGGCATCGCCGCCGCTGGAGACGGTGGACCTGAAGGAAGTGAGCGCGGTGGTGGTCAACCGGCTGATCAACCAAGCGATCCAGGCGCAGGTCGAACTCAATCTGGAGGCGTCGGACGCGGAAAGCTATCGCGTCGAGGCGCATCGCACGCTGGTGTTCGAGATATTGGCCAATCTGGTCGACAATGGCATCCGCTATAACCGGCCCGGCGGCACGGTGACGATCGCGCTGGCGCAGGGCGAGGACGCGACCCTGATGACGGTCAGCGACGACGGTCCCGGCATTGCGGTGGAGCATCGCGACAAGGTGTTCGAGCGCTTCTTCCGCGTGGGCGGCGCCAGCGCGCCGGAGGGGACGGGGCTGGGCCTTGCCATCGTCCAGTCTGCCGCGTCGCGCATGGGCGCGCAGGTGGAGATTGTCGAGGGTGGCGCGGGCACGCATATCCGGGTGCGCTTTCCGCGACGGGGGGAGGATGGCGGGGCTTAGCGCGCGTCTGCCCACTCGTGCGCAGGCGGCCGCTTCATGGCGCACCCACCCCCGGCCCCTCCCTGGAAGGGAGGGGAGCAAAGGCGCGCATGATCAGCGCGGCGGCAGGTCGGGATAGCTGTGCGCGATCGGCCCGAGCGCGTCGGCCAGCGGGGCCAGCCAGGGTTCGAAGCGCCGCCAATGATCGACGCCGCCGGTATAGATGGGCTGGCGCACCTGTTCGGAACTGGCGGTGCGCACCGCCCGGTCGGTCTGCCAGAAGGACAGGCAGGCCGCCTCGAAATCGAGGCCGAGATAGGCGAGCAGCCGGTCGACCTCACCCGGCGTGTCGGCGACCATCTGTTCGTAGATGACGCGATGGACCCGGCCCGGCGCGGCCGCGTCATAGGCGGCCATCAGCGCGACATAGTCGCGATAATAAAGGCCGATGTCGGTAAGGTCATAGGTGAAGGCCTGACCACGCGCAAAATGCTGTTTCCAGCCGGAAAAGCAGCAGCCCATCGGATGACGGCGCGCGTCGATGATGCTGGCATTGGGCAGGATCAGCTTGATGAGGCCGACATGCTGCCAGTTGTTGGGCATCTTGTCGATGAAGCGCGGCTTGCCGCTCTGTCGGTGGACGCGGGTCTGTTCGACATATTCCTCGCCCAGCCGCCGACGGTCGGCCGGGGTCAGCGATGCCGCCATGGCCGCGAAATCGGCAAATTCGCCTTCGTCCACCCGCGATTGCAGGCGGCTGGCGATCATCATCATCTCGGGCAGTTCCATCGTGCCTTCGACCTGGCTGTGGCTGGCGAGGATCTGTTCGACCAATGTCGATCCGGCGCGCGGCAGGCCGACGATGAAGATCGGGTCGGGCGCGGGGCAGCCGCCATCGCACATGGCGGCGATGAAGGGCGCGCTGAAGGTCGTGGCAGTGGCCGCGACTTCGGCTGAAAATTCGCCGGCATCATGGCGGATCATGGCGCGGCGCAGCCGGTTGCCGGCGTCATAATGGCGGAAGGCTGCTTCGTCCGCCTTGCGATCCTCCTGCGCCTTGCCGAGCGAGAAATGGAGGTGGAAGACATCCTCGCCCTCCGTCTGGCCATCGCGGGCCAGGGTTTCGAGCGCGCGCTCCATCGTCGCGAGGTCGTCGGCGTCGAGCTTAACGGTCTTGAGGTTGGCGAGGCTCCACCAGGCTTCGCCCATGGTCGGGCGATGGGTGACGGCCTGGCGATAAGCATGGACCGCGTCGGCCTGTCGCCCCAGCGTCTTGAGCGCATGGCCCAGATTCTGCCAGACCTGCGGCTGGTCGGGACGATCGGCCAGCAGGCTTTCATAAATGGAGCGTGCCGCGTCCTGATCGCCCAGCCGCACCAGCACCGATGCGCGGATCAGATCATAGCCCGGATTATGGATCGGCGAGCGGGCGAGGATTTCGGCATGGGCCAGCGCTTCGTTCAGGCGGTTGTTCTGCAGCAGGAGGCGGATGAGGAAGTCGCGGGCGAGGTCGAAGCCGGGCGCCAGCGCGACGGCGCGCTCGACATGAGCGAGGGCGGCATTCATGTCGCCGCGCCGCCATTGCACCTCACCCATCAGGCGGATGCCGGCGGGATCGTCGGGCAGGCGATCGGCGCGCGCCGTGAGAAGCGCTGCCGCGTCGTCCAGCCGCCCCTCGTTCATCGCCATTGCTGCTGCCAGCAGGTCGCGATCGCGCGAGGCGGCATGAACGCCCGACAGGTCGGCGCGCCAGGCATCGCCATCGCGCCCAACCGTGCGTAGCAGCCCGGCCAGCAGGAACCAGCCGCCGGGGACGCCGGGTTGCTGGCGGGTCAGGCTTTCGAGCGCGGCGATCGCCTGACGCTGGTCGCCGGCGTCCTGCGCGGCCTGGGCCAGTTCCCACAATATCGCGGGCACGCTGGGATGCTGGCGGGCGAGGGGAGCGAGCCGGGCCAGTGCGGCCTTGGGCTTGCCGAGGCGGCGTAGCGCCTGGCCGATCAGCAGTTCGGCGGGGGGCAGGCGCCTGGCCCGGCGCAGGATCGCCTCGGCCTGCGCCAATGCCGCCTCGGGGCGGGCGTCGAGCAGCGCGGCGGCGTCTGCCAGCGCCGTCTGGATGCTGTCGGTTGCCGGTACGGCGGACGCGTTCCCCATAGCCCCTCATATTTGTGCGACTGCTCAAAATCTTATGTCGGCTGCAGGCGGGCGTCGAGTCAGCTTGTCGTAAAAGTTTCAAAAAGTCGCCGAACAGCCGCTTGACAGGGCGTGTCCGATCGGCAGTATCGAATTTAGGACAGTTGTTCTGATTGCTGCAAAAGCGAACTGTCCGGGGATTATGGAACAGATAAACAGCGTGGCCAGCGTCTGGCGGCGATCCTGAAAGAGTCTCTCTTTCGGGCGGGGCATCCTTCGCCCTGTCGGCCGCCGGTGCGCGAGGCCATGCGAACGCGTCAGGGAAGGAGACCCGGAGCACCGGGCGAATTTCGCAGGAGAGGACGAGTCGCAACGCGTATCAGGGGGTATTCGTATGGCCATTCGTCTCCGCTCGCGAAGAGTGCGCACGTTCTGCGCGCTGGGCACGAGCACGTTCCTCACACCGATGATCCTGTCCGCGCCGGCACTGGCGCAGGCCCCGGCGGCGGATGCCGCCGCAGCCGATGCGGCCGCCGCCGAGGCCGAACAGGGGCTGGGCGAAATCGTCGTCACCGCGACGCGCAGCGCGCAGAGCATCCAGAAGGTGCCGATTTCGATGCAGGCGCTGGGCGCGGAGAAATTGCAGGAACGACAGGTGAAGGGTCTGAGCGATTTCGCCGCCCTGCTGCCGTCGGTCTCGTTCGAGGGCATCGGCCCCGGCCGCAACACCGCCTTCTTCCGCGGTATCGTGCCCGCCGGCGGCGCCTATGCCTCGGTCGGCTATTATCTGGACGACATGCCGATCACCGGCACCGAAGTGCCCGATATCCATGCCTATGACCTGGAGCGGGTCGAGGCGCTGTCCGGGCCGCAGGGCACGCTCTATGGCGCGGGCTCGCTGGCCGGCACCATCCGCCTCATCACCAACAAGCCCAAGCTCGACAAGTTCGAGTTCGGCTATGACGTGGAAGCCAATAAATATGGCAAGGGCGATTTCGGCGGCCAGCTGGAATCCTACATCAACGTGCCGCTGGCGCCGACGCTGGCGGTGCGCGCCATGGGCTATTATCGCCGCGACGGCGGCTATATCGACAATACGCCCAACAATGGCACGTTCAACGATGGCAGTTCGTCGACCCTGACGCTGGGCGACAACAACCCCAACACATCCTACACGCTCGACAACAGCGACATCGCCAAGGATGATTACAACACCATCCGCGAATTTGGCGGTCGCTTCCAGCTGCTGTGGCAGCCGACCGAGGGCTGGGACATCACGCCCGAGATCACGGCCCAGAAGCAGGTGGCGCGCGGCTATTTCGGCTATGATCCGCGGGTCGGCGACCTGGAAGTCCATGACTATGACCAGACCAAGAATGACGATCGCTGGTATCAGGCGGCGCTGTCGATCCACGGCCATATCGGCGACTGGGACATCGTCTCTGCCACCGGCTATTTCAAGCGCCGCACCCGCACGCTGAACGACTATACCTATTACACGGTCACCTATGACGGCTTCGGGCCGGGCTATGAAAGCTATCTGCAATTCTTTGACAATTGCACCGGCTCCGGCGCCAGCCAGCAGTGCCAGATGATCAACCCGACCCAATATTATCATGCCGACACGCATCGCAACAAATTCACCCAGGAATTGCGGATCTCGACGCCCAAGGACTGGCCGTTCGACGTGACCGTCGGTGGCTTCTACCAGCGGCAGAAGAATGAGCTGAACACCAGCTATGCGATCCGCGGACTGGATACGATCACAGGCTATACCGCGACCGGCGGCGGCGATGTGACGGGCGGGCTGATCGGCGTGCCGGCCATGTATGGCATCGCCTATGACGAGGACGGCAATCCCTATTTCGATACCAGCGACGTCATCAACGCCAACGGCAATCCGCTGGGCACGATGATCCTGGGCACCCAGGCGGTGAAGGGCGACGCCTTCTATTATGTCGAGCAGGACCAGCTCTATCATGACAAGGCGATCTTTGCCGAAGGCCATTACAACATCACGCCGACGCTGAAGCTGACCGGCGGCATCCGCTATTTCTGGACCGACTACAAGGTTCGGGGCTTTGCCGGCGTGGCCGGATCGGCCGCAGGCGTGGGTTGCACCACGCCGCTGCCCGATGACGAGCGGCTGACCTGCGTCAACACCAACCCCAATGCGGCGGACGGCACCGGCCGCTACAAGGAGGATGGCGAGACCCACAAGGTCGCGCTCGACTGGCAGTTCCAGCCCGACAAGATGGTCTATTTCAACTATTCGACCGGCTTCCGCCCCGGCGGGTTCAACCGGCCGCTGCGCATCCGCAGCCTGGGCAAGATCGTCAATGTCGCGCCGTTCAAGTCGGAAACGCTGACCAATTTCGAGGTCGGCGTGAAGACGACCTGGAACAATATCTTCCGCTTCAACGCCGCCGTCTATTATGAGAAGTGGAACAATATCCAATATGGCGTGGTCGTGTCGGGCGCACAGGGCGCGGGCATGACCGGCAATGCCGGCAAGGCCGAGGTCAAGGGCATCGAATATGATGCCGACCTGCGGCTGGGCAAGGTGACGATCTCCACCTCCGGCGCGTTCAACGATGCCAAGCTGAAAGGCGATTTCTGCAACTTCGCGCTCAATACCGAGACCGAGTCGATCGCGCAGCTGAGCAGCTGTACGCTGGGCGAGTTCGTCGAAGGATCGAGCCCGCCGACGCCGCAGGTCGCGGCCGCCAACGGCACCCGCCTGCCGCGCCAGCCGCGCTTCAAGGGGACGACATCGATCCGCTATGACACCGACCTGGGCGACTATGCCGCCTATGTCCAGGGCGCGGCGCTCTACCAGACCGGCGCGACCCAGGATCTGAACGTCGAGAGCAACGAGCTGCTGGGCAATACCAAGGGCTTTGTCAGCTTCGATTTTTCGGGCGGGATCAAGAAGGATAATTGGAGCGTCACCCTGTTCCTGCAGAACGCCTTCGACAAGCGTGGGCAGCTGACGCGCAACACCTTCTGCTCGATCGACTTCTGCGCCAACAGCTCGCGCACCTTCACGATCAAGCCGCAATTCTTCGGCATAAGGTTCGGCCAAAAATTCTAAACAGGTCGCCGAACAATATGGCCATGCCCCGCACGATATGCGCGCGGGGCATGGCCATTTTCATCGGGGTGGCGGGCATGTTGCTCGCCATGCCGGTGGCGCCGCGCGCGCAGGAGGATCATTCCGGCCTGACCCGCGCAGCCTATCGCGCCCGATGCCTGATGTGCCACAGTCGCGCCGCGCCGGAGGGCGTCTCACCGGAGATATTGGCAGGGCTGCATCCCGAACCGGGGCTGAAGCCGGCGGCCGCGATGCCGGGCGTGAGTTGCTGGCGGCGCTGCACCAATTGCTGGCCCGCAGAGCCGCGAGAGGGGCGAAAGTAGATCCCTATTTCTGCTCATATTTCCAGTTGCGGCCCTTGCCCTCGCCAATCCAGTCCACGGCCTGGGCGATGCGCTTGTCGCGGGTGGCGTCATTCTTCGCCTCATTGATCCATTCGCAATAGTCGCGGATCTTGCCGGGCGGGAAGGCGGCCCAGATGGCGGCGGCGGCCGGGCTGGCGGCGATGGCGGCCGCGAGGGCGGGATGGACGGGCAAAGGCGGTTTGGGTGTCTTGGGGCCGGTGCGTGGGCGATCGCCGGCGTCGATCAGGGCCATGGCCTGGGCGATCAGGCCGGCGATCGCCGCGTCGGAGGGGATGTCGGAAAGGGCGGTGAGGCGGCCGAACTGGCCCATGGCGTCGTCGCTGGCATCTTCCCTGCCAACCTTGTCATGCCAGAAGCCGAAGGCGGCATGGCCCTTGAAGGCGGCCATGTTGGCGAGATTCTGGTTCCTGTAGGTGAAGAAGGGCATGCCCCATTTGACCGCTTCGCCCATGTCCGGCGACGCGGCGTGCATCAGCGCGCGGATATGGTCGAGAATGGGGCGGGCGAAGTCCGCCTGGGCGGCGATATAGGCGTCGATCCGCGGATCCATGGCCATAGGATGATCCCCCTCGCTGTGCCGCGGGCTCAAGCGGCTGTCCCGATCGGCTGGTGATGCCATCAGCCGGCGGGCAGTGCAACGCACGGGGCAATCGCACGGGGCGCAGCGAGGGGGACTGCGGGCGCGCCCCTTTCACGCGCCCGCAGAGCCTGGCTCAGTTGGCGGCGCGTGGAGTGTCCGGCGTGTCGAGCAGGGCGATGGCCATGGCCGGGCCACCCGCGCGGCGGGCGAAGCGGGCATTATTGTCGAGCGCCTGCCGCCGGAGATCGCGGATCTGCCGGTTGTAGCTGGCCTGTGTCGTGGCGAAGAGGATGGTCGCGACATAATTCTGCCCGGCGCCGATCCCGGCGGGGAGCGGATGCAGGGTCGGGATGCGCTGGACCGCCCGCATCGCCGCCTTGTCGAGCTGGCGCGAGCCGGACGAGTTGAGCAGGGCGATGCCGGCGGGCGCACCGCTGTCGCTGCAGGCGAACTTGACCTGGACGATGCCTTCCTCCGGCCCGGACAGGATGGTGGGATAGCGCAGCCGGTTGGAGAGGATGTTGCCGGTGCGTTCGACCCAGCGGTCGAGCGTGGGCGGGGCGGTGGTGGGCGCCGTCACGTCGATCGAGGGGGCGGATGATTGGGCGCGGGATGCCGCCGGCAGCAGCAGCGGCACGGCAAGGCAGAGGCAAAAAAGCAGTTTCATGTTTCGATCTCCTGAGAGCGGATGATCGGCCGGGGGCGGGAAGGACGTCGTTGGTCGGCCCGCATGCGGTCGAAGGTGCAGACGGCGACCCGGCAATGTCTGCACCCGCATTTTTTATCAGGTGAAAGATGAAATGACAATTTTACAAATGAATTTGCCATTTAGATGCTTAAGATGTTTGGAAATTAAAATTTAGTTGCAAATGCTTTTCGTGAGAACAGCGTTTCTTGAGTGGCCTCTCTGGCGCTGGATGGCAGGGGAAGGGAAGAAGTCACGGAAAACCGCGCGCTATTCCGGTGCGCGGGCCGGCATGGCGCAGGATGGCGGGGGCACATGTCGACCATGGCGGGACGGTCGACTTGAGGCTGGCGCGCCCGAGTCCTTTTCAGCCCTTGTGGCGCGCGGTCAGAAGATAGTTGATCGCTGTGTTGGCCGACAGGGTGAAGCCGCGCGCCGGATCGAAGGCGAGGCCGCTGCTGTCGGTGACTTCCAAGCCCGCGTCTTCGAGCAGGGCGGTCAGTTCATCGGGGGTGATGAACTTGGCCCAGTCATGCGTGCCCTTGGGAATGCCGCCGATGCTTTCGCCGATGGTGATCATGGCGAGGCGCGACATCGGCGTGCGGTTGGGGGTGGAGAGGATCATGAGGCCGTCTGGCGCGAGCTTGGCCGCGAGCGCGCGGACGAAGGCGGCGGGATCGGCGACATGTTCGATCACTTCCATCGAGGTGACGAGGTCATAGCCGCTGTCGCTGACCTGCTCCACCGGGGTGGCGCGATAGTCGATGGCGAGGCCCTGGCCCTGCGCATGGGCGGCAGCGACGGCGATATTTTCCGGCGCCGCGTCGAGGCCGGTGACGCTCGCGCCCAGGCGGGCGAGCGGTTCGGCGAGCAGGCCGGCGCCGCAGCCGACATCGAGCGCGCGCTTGCCGTTGAGCGGACGGAAGCCATGATCGTCGCTGTCCCAGTGCCGGTCGATCGCGGTGCGGATATAGGCGAGGCGGACCGGGTTCAGCTTGTGCAGCATCGCGCTAGACCCCTTGGGATCCCACCAGTCGGCGGCCATGGTGCCGAAATGGGCGGCTTCCTTCGGGTCGATCGTCGCGGTCGTCTCAGTCATCATGCACCTTGGGTCTTGCTGGGTGGCGAGGCACCCGTGCCGCCGTTCTAGCAGCGGGCGGCGGGAAGGCCAATGTGCCATGCTGTCATAGCTATGTCTTTGAAGGCGGGGCATGTAGGAGCGCGGGCAGCGGCAAGGAGGGTGAGCGGATGGCGGGATTGCTTGCCATATCCGTCGCGGCTGCTAATAGGGCAGCCGTTTTGCCCCTTTGGGACATTTTGTTTCACAATTGGAGCAATGTCCGATCCGATTGCATCGGCTCGGCTGCTCCATATCTTTTGTTGGTCGCGTTTTCCGAGTCAGCAGGTGTTCCACCTGCTTCGAAAACGCTTAAAGGACAGGTTCGACAAGCAAATGGCGCGCATCGTGATGAAATTCGGCGGCACCTCCATGGCGGGGATGGAGCGAATTCGCAACGTGGCCGCGCGCGTCAAACATGTCGTCGACCAGGGCCATGAAGTGGCGGTCGTGGTATCGGCCATGGCCGGCGAGACCGATCGCCTGGTCGGCTTCTGCAAGGAAGCCTCGGCGCTTTACGACCCGGCCGAATATGATGTCGTCGTGGCGGCGGGCGAACAGGTCACCAGCGGCCTGCTGGCGATGACGCTCAAGGCGATCGGCGTGGACGCGCGTAGCTGGCTGGGCTGGCAATTGCCGATCCGCACGATCGAGGCCCATGCCAAGGCGCGCATCAGCACGATCGAGACCGATGCGCTGATCGCGGCGATGCAGTCCGGCCAGGTCGCCGTCATCCCCGGTTTCCAGGGCATGATGGACGATGGCCGGGTGTCGACGCTGGGCCGTGGCGGTTCGGACACGTCGGCGGTCGCGGTGGCTGCGGCGGTCAAGGCCGATCGCTGCGACATCTATACCGACGTCGACGGCGTCTATACCACCGACCCGCGCATCGTGGCGCGTGCCCGCAAGCTGGACCTCGTCACCTATGAGGAAATGCTGGAGCTGGCCTCGGTCGGCGCGAAGGTGCTGCAGACCCGCTCGGTCGGCCTCGCCATGAAGGAAGGCGTGGTCGTGCAGGTGCTTTCCTCCTTCGATGATCCCACCCAGGACGACCTCCCCGGCACGCTGATCGTGAGCGACGAGGAACTGGAAGCCAAGCTCAAGGAAACCAAGATGGAACGTCAGCTCATCACCGGCATCGCCCATGACAAGAATGAGGCGAAGATCATCGTCACCCGCGTGCCCGACAAGCCGGGCGCGGTGGCCAGCATCTTCACCCCGCTGGCCGATGCGGCGATCAACGTCGACATGATCATCCAGAATGACAGCAAGGACAATGAGGAGACCGACGTCACCTTCACCGTCCCGCGCGCGGACCTGGCCCGCAGCGTCGACATCCTGGAAGCCAACAAGGACGCGATCGGCTTCCGCCGGATCATCACCGACACCGAAGTCGCCAAGATCAGCGTCGTGGGCGTGGGCATGCGCAGCCATGCCGGCGTCGCCGCCACCATGTTCAAGACGCTGGCCGAACGCGGCATCAACATCGAGGCGATCTCCACCAGCGAGATCAAGGTTTCGGTGCTGATCGACGAGGACGAGACCGAACTGGCGGTGCGCGTGCTGCATACCGCCTACGGCCTCGACGCCCCGGCGGCTTGATTTTTTCTCCCCTCCCCTTCAGGGGAGGGGCATGGGGGTGGGGGATCGCCCCACATGCCGCGTCAGGTGGATGGCCCCCACCCCAACCCCTCCCCTGAAGGGGAGGGGCTTTTTGTGTTTATTGAGGTTAGATCATGACTCACGCCAAACTCGCTTCCCTGATGGCCCGCGGCACCGAATTTCTCGGCTGCGAGAGCGCGATCCTGTGCGGGGCGATGAGCTGGGTCAGCGAGCGGCATCTGGTGTCGGCGATCTCGAATGCCGGCGGTTTCGGCGTGATCGCCTGTGGCGCGATGTCGCCCGAACTGCTGGACGCGGAAATCGCGGCGACCAGGGCGCTGACCGACAAGCCGTTCGGCGTGAACCTGATCACCATGCATCCGCAGCTGTTCGACCTGATCGCGGTGTGCGCCAAGCATGAGGTGAGCCATGTCGTTCTTGCCGGTGGCCTGCCGCCCAAGGGCAGCATCGAGGCGATCAAGGCCAATGGCGCTAAGCTGATCTGCTTCGCGCCCGCGCTGGCGCTGGCGAAGAAGCTGGTGCGATCGGGCGTCGACGCGCTGGTGGTCGAGGGCATGGAAGCGGGCGGCCATATCGGTCCGGTCGCGACCAGCGTGCTGGCGCAGGAAATCCTGCCCGAAATGGCGCAGCAGGTGCCGGTGTTCGTCGCCGGCGGCATCGGCCGGGGCGAGGCGATCGCCGCCTATCTGGAAATGGGCGCGGCCGGCGTGCAGCTGGGCACGCGCTTTGCCTGCGCAAGCGAGAGCATCGCCCATCCCGCGTTCAAGAAGGCCTTCTTCCGCGCGTCGGCGCGCGATGCGATCGCCAGCGTGCAGATCGATCCGCGCCTGCCGGTGATCCCGGTGCGCGCGCTCAAGAATGCCGGCACCGAAGCCTTCACCGCCAAGCAGCGCGAAGTCGCCAACCTGCTGGACAGCGGCGCGGTCGACATGGGCGAGGCGCAGCTGCAGATCGAGCATTATTGGGCCGGCGCGCTGCGCAAGGCGGTGATCGACGGCGATGTCGAGGGCGGGTCGCTGATGGCGGGCCAGTCGGTCGGCATGGTGACCAAGGAAGAGCCGGTCGCCGACATCATTGCCGAGCTGATGGCGCAGGCCGCCACGGCGCTGGAGCGCCGCGCGGCCTGATCCCCGCTGCCTGGAAAACAGGCTTTATCGGCTTTTAACCAATATCCGGCATGGTTTCCGGCATCAGATTTGCCGGAGACCGTTCATGCGTGCCTCGATCCGTCACCTGCTCTTGTGCCCGCTGGGCGGGATTGCGCTGCTGTCGGGCTGCGCGGGGCAGCGGGAGGTGGCGGTTGCGCCGCCGCCTGCGCCTGTGCGGGCACAGCCCGTGCCCCAGCCGCTACCGCCGATGGGCGCGACGGCCACCATGCAGATACCGCCGATCGGTGCCGATGGTCAGCGCGTCACACCCAACCGCGACCTGAGCGGGCCGGCGACGCTGTGGCATATGCGCATGGCGCTGAACGTGGCGGCCCTGTCCTGCCAGGGGAGCGGCGACGCGGCGCGGCTGCAATATAATGCGCTGCTGGCCCGGCATAGGGCGGCGCTGACGCGGGCCAATGCGCAGGTCGAGGGGGAATATAAGGCGCAGTTCGGCGGCGGCGCGATCGCGCAGCGCGAGCGGCTGAATACAATCGTCTATAATTTCTTTGCCCTGCCGCCGGCGCAGGCGGGTTTCTGCGCGGAGGCGGTGCGGGTGGGGGCGGCCGTCAACAGTCTGCCGACGGACCAGTTGCTGGCCTATGCGCCGACCGGCCTCGCCGCGCTGGAAAAGCCCTTCACCGACTTCTTCGATGCCTATGCCCGCTATCAGACCGATCTGGCGGCATGGCGTTCGGGGCGGACGCTGGCGGCGGCGCCGGTGGTGCTGGAGGTCCGGCTGAGCCGGGCGGACCTGATCGCGGATGATGGCGTGACGGTGCCGAAGGGAGCGATGCCGCGCCTGCTGGCGCGCGCCGACTGAGAAAAATCGGTTATTTCCGGCCTTTTTCGCGATGCTCGACTTGCCGCATTGCAACCAATTGGGATAGCGGGCTTTTAACAGCAACCGGGCGGGGGTTCAGCGGTGAACCACAGGCGGGGCCGTCCCTGGCTGCGCGTTAAGCATATTTCCTCCGGTGGAAATGCCCGGCATGTTGGCCGGGCCAGATCGTCGGAGTAGTTGATGTTCCTGCCACGTTCCCTGTCTTCCCGTCTGTCGCTGCTTGCCCTGACGGCGCTGGCGGCCTGTGCGACGCCGGTGAAGCAAGTGCCGCCCACGCCGCCGCCGGCGGTGGTGCCGACGGTGATGCCGACCCCGCCGCGCAATTCCGCGCCCGACATGGTGCCGCCGGACAAGGACGAGGCCGGGAAGTTCATCACCCCCAATCGCGATTCCGAGGGGGACCAGGCGCTGTGGCATGTGCGCATGGGGCTGAACGTCGCGGCGCTGGGCTGTCCCGAGACCAATGGCCAGACGCGCATATTGTACAACCAGATGCTGACCGTGCATGGCGCGTCGCTGAAGCGCGCCAACGATACGCTGGAGGTCAGCTATCAGCAGCGTTACGGCAGCAGCGCGATCCGCATGCGCGAAGTGCTGAACACGCTGGTCTATAATTTCTTCGCCCTGCCGCCGGCGCAGAAGGCCTTCTGCCAGAAGGCGGTGGCGACGATGACGATCATCAACGGGCTGACGCCCGAGGCGCTGGCCGCCTATGCGCCCAAGGCGCTGGATGAACTGGAGCAGCCCTTCCGCGATTTCTGGGCGGAATATGAGGATTATCTGCGGCGGCTGGAGGAATGGCGCAAGCGCTTCGGCGCGACGGTCAAGCTGGTCGGCCCGGTCGGCGGCGATGATCTGAACGACCATGAACCGCCGGCGCCGACCGCGCCCGCGCCGATGGGGCAGGTGTCGGCCACGCCGATGCAGCGGCCGTCGGACATGATCCTGCCCGATGCGCCGGCTTCCGCGCCCGCGCCTGCTGCTCCGGCCCCGGCTGTTCCGGGAACGCCGAGCGTGCCGCCGCCGGTGGTGCCGACCCAGCCGCAGGTGCAGGCGCCCACATTGCCGTTGCAGCCGGTTCCCGCGCCGCCCGAAAGCTGATCGCCGGTCAGGCGTCGCGCGCGTCGAAGCGGGCGCGGGCGTCCTCGACCGTGGCGAGATTGCGTTCGGCCCAGACCCATACGCCGCAGAAGGCGGCGCTGAGGCTGTTGCCGAGTGGGGTGAGGGCATAGTCGACGCGCGGCGGCACGACCGGATGGACGGTGCGGGTGAGCAGGCCGTCGCGCTCCATCTGGCGCAGCGTCTGGGTCAGCATCTTCTGGCTGATCCCCTCGACCGCGCGGCCGATCTCGGTAAAGCGCAGCGTGCCGCGCTCCTCCAGCAATTCCAGGATCAGCATCGTCCATTTGTCGGCCACCCGGCCGATCAGTTCATTGACGAGTCGCTCCACCCGTGGATCGAGTTCGGTCGGCGGATCATGGTCGAGATATTGCTCGGCGGCCGCTATTTCAGCGGTGGCGAAGCGGGATTCCAGAGGATTTGCCATTTCTTACCTTTGGGTGCCTATGGCACTTTTCGGTGCCTTCTTTCCAAAAGAGAGTATGGGCCTAAATTAATGGGCAAGCCACCAAACTAAGGAGCTTTCCCATGAAAAATTCCGGCAACACCATCCTCATCACCGGCGGCGGTTCGGGTATCGGCGCGGCGCTGGCGCATGAATTTCACGCGGCGGGCAACCAGGTCATCATCGCCGGGCGGCGGCAGGCGGCGCTCGACGAGGTGGTCGCGGCGCACCCCGGCATGGCGTCGATGGTGATCGACATGGAAGATCCGGCGGCGATCGCCGCCTTTGCGGACAAACTGGTCGCCGACTTCCCGGCGCTCGACGCGGTGCTGCTGAATGCCGGCATCATGGTGGCGGAGGACAGGATCGACCTCGCCATCGCAGAGGCGACGGTGGCGACCAATCTGCTCGGCCCGATCCGCCTGACCCATGCCCTGCTGCCGCATCTGCTGGCGCAGAAGAGCGCGACGATCCTGACCGTGTCGTCGGGCCTGGCCTTCGTGCCGTTGGCGGCGACGCCGACCTACAGCGCGACCAAGGCGGCGATCCATGGCTGGTCGCTGGCGATGCGCGAGCAGCTCAAGGGCACGGGCGTCGATGTGGTGGAGATCGTGCCGCCCGGCGTGCAGACCGACCTGATGCCCGGCCATGCCGAAAATCCGCAGATGATGCCGCTCGCCGATTTCATCAGCGAGACGATGGGCCTGTTGCGGCAGGAGCCGACCCCGGCCGAAATCCATGTCGAGCGGGTCAAATTCCTGAGCGAGGCGACCAAGCGCGGCGAGTTCGCGCAGGTGTTCGGGATGCTGAACGGGGCGCATTGAGACCCGCAAAGCTTGCCTCCTGCATCGGGGAGGACTATCTGGGCTTCGTCAAGCGAGGCCACGTCCTCCCCCGCCATGCGGGTTTCAAGTCCGGGACGGCCCGGCGCCCCTTGTGAAGGAGCGCCATCATGGCCTGGATTGCCCTGTTTTTTGCCGGATTGCTGGAAATCGTCTGGGCCTTTGCGATGAAGCAGTCGCATGGCTTCACCCGGCTGGTGCCGAGCCTCATCACCCTCATCGCGATGATCGCCAGTTTCGGCCTGTTGTCGCTGGCGATGCGCAGCCTGCCACTGGGCACTGCCTATATGATCTGGACCGGGATCGGCGCGCTGGGCGCCTTTGCCGTCGGCGTCGCCTTCCTGGGCGAGGCGATCAGCCCGGCGCGGCTGGCGGCGGCGGCGCTGATCCTCTCCGGTCTTGTCATGATGAAGCTGGCGTCGCCCAGCTGACGGTGGAGGGGGCCTTGGGCGGCAGGGGGAAGAGGCGGACGAAGCGTTCCGCCAGCGCCCGGTCGCCCTCCATTTGCAGGGCCGGGGCCATGGCGGCGAACGACTGGCCGCCATAGACGATGGCGGCAAGCGCATTCTGGTCGCCGGTGAAGATCACATCGGCGCCGGCCGCTTCGCCCCGGTCGATGCTGAAATCGCCATCATGGAGCGTGGCGCGAAATTCCTCCTCACCGAAGCGGAAGCCGATGGTGGCATCCAGATCGCCGATCGCGGCGCGGTCGATCATCGTGCGCATCGACATCACCACCGACACCTGGCTCATCGGCATGCCCGGCTGCATCGTGGGCGATCGGCAGGCCCAGCGGCCCAGCACCATGAACAGGATTTCCGACTCGCGGCCCCATTGGGTCAGCTCGTAAATCTGGCTGGCGGCGGGCGGGGGCAGGCGGCGGCGGACAAGGATGCTGGCCGCTTCCAGTTCCTCCAGCCGCTGGGTCAGCACATTGGCGCTGATTCCGGGCAGGCTGGCGCGCAGGTCGGTGAAGCGCTTGGGGCCGAGCAGCAATTCCCGCATGATCGGCATCGCCCAGCGATCGCCGATCAGATCGAGCGCGTGGGCGGTGGCACAGCCATCCTGATAAGCGCGTTTGCGCGGATTGGAACTCATTGGTTATCTTTTCTAACTTGTCTGTTGCATAATATAATCTTCGGGCGCACAAAGTTCAAGTCGGCGACTCAAAGCCAAGGTGCGAGCCGCCATGAAAGCATGAGGAGAGAGACGATGGCCGATGCGCCCGCGCCGAAGATGATCTTCGTCAACCTGCCCGTCACCGATCTGCCCGCCGCGATCGCCTTTTATGAAGCGGTCGGCGCCGTGCGGAACAATGATTTCGCCGATGACAGCGCGCAGATGATCAGTTTTTCCGAGACGATCCACGCGATGCTGCTGACCCATGAACGGTTCGCCGGCTTTACCCCGCGCAAGATCCCCAATGCCCATGAAACCGCGCAGGTGCTGCTGTGTTTGAGCGAGACGAGCCGGGATGCGGTGGACGCGACGGTGGACAGGGCGCTGGCGGCGGGCGGGACCGAGCCGAACCCCAAGCAGGATCATGGCTTCATGTATGGCCGCAATTTTGCCGATCTGGACGGCCATATCTGGGAAGTGATGTGGATGGATGTCGCCGCCGCAATGGCCGCGAACCAGGGAGAAACTGCCGACGCCTGATGTCGACGACCTTGCAGAAGGAGAGAGACGATGAGCTATATGGACGGGTTCGTGATCCCGGTGCCCAAGGGCAACAAGGAGCGCTATAAGGAGGTCGCGGCCTTTGCCGCGCCGATCTTCATCGAACATGGCGCGCTGCGCGTGGTCGAATGCTGGGGCAACGACATCAAGCCCGGCAAGGTCAATGATTTCCGCACTGCCGTGATCGCCGAAGAGGATGAGGAAGTCGTCTTCTCCTGGATCGAATGGCCCGACAAGGCGACCCGCGATGCCGGCGCCGAAAAGGTGATGAAGGACGAACGCATGCAGCCCAAGGAGGGCGAGGACATGCCCTTCATCGGCGCGCGGCTGATCTATGGCGGGTTCGAGGTGCTGGTCGACGAAAGCGCCTGAGCTTTCCCAATATCGTTTTCGGGAGAAAGAGGATGACCGACCTTGGTGGCAAATTCTTCTGGTATGAATTGATGACCAGCGATCCCGCGGCGGCGCTGGCCTTTTATGGCGATGTCGTCGGCTGGACGGCAGAGCCGTTTGGCGGCGACCTGCCCGACGGGCCCTATCAGGTGATTTCCGGCAGCGCCGGGCCGCTGGGCGGGGTGATGGCGATCCCGGCCGAGGCCAAGGATTGCGGCATGACGCCCTGGTGGGGCGGCTATGTCGGGTCGGCCGATGTCGACGCCGATGCCGAACGGCTGAGCGCGGCCGGTGGCAGCGTGAAGCGGCCGCCCGAGGATATTCCGGGCGTCGGCCGCTTTGCGGTGATGGCCGATCCGGGCGGCGCGGTGTTCATGCTGCTCAAGGGATCGAGCCCCGAGGGGATGGATGCGCCGCCGCCAATGGCGCCGGGCCATGTCGGCTGGCACGAGCTTTATGCCGGCGATTTCGACAAGGATCTGGCCTTCTATACCGGGCAGCTCGGCTGGTCGAAGGGCGAGGCCATGGATATGGGCGAGATGGGCAGTTACCAGCTTGTCTCGCAGACCGGCTCGACGGACTTTGACGGCATGACCGGCGGCATCATGCCGGTGCCGCCGATGATGCCGGTGCCGCTATGGCTGTTCTACTTCACCGTCGGCGACATCGACGCGGCGGTCGAGCGGGTGACGGCCGGTGGCGGCACGGTGCTGCAGGGGCCGATGGAGGTGCCGGGTGGCGCCTGGATCATCCAGGCGACCGATCCGCAGGGCGCGATGTTCGCGCTGGTCGGCAGCAAGGGAGAGGGGTGATGGACAAGATTTCCCCCTGTCTGTGGTTCGACGGTCAGGCCGAGGAGGCGGCGCATTATTATGCGTCGGTCTTCGGCGGGTCGGTCGATCATGTGAGCTATTATCCCGAGGTCAATCCGTCGCCTTCGCCGCTGCCGGGCGGGAGCGTGCTGCTGGTCGAGTTCAGCCTGTTCGGGCAAAGCTATCAGGCGCTGAACGGCGGGCCGCAATTTACTTTCGACGAGGCGATATCGCTGTCGGTGGCATGCGCGGACCAGGCCGAGCTGGACGGCTATTTCGACCGCCTGACCGGTGACGGTGGCACGGCCGGGCCGTGCGGCTGGGTAACCGACAAATATGGCCTCTCCTGGCAGTTGGTGACGCGCCAGATCATGGACAATTATCATAGCGGCGACCGCGCCGGCATCGCCCGCATGATGCAGGCGATGATGGTGATGCAGAAGCTGGACAGCGGCGCGATGCATGCGGCGTTCCTGGGAGAGGCGGCATGAGCGGGGCGGAGCATGAGCTGTCGGTCACCTGCCTGATCGAGGCGCCGCGCGAAATCTGCTGGAAGGTGTGGACCGACCTGAAGGACGAATGGTTCTGTCCCAAGCCCTGGCGCGCCGAGGTGATCGAGGAGGATATGCGTCCGGGCGGCCGCAGCGCGGTGCAGATGTTTGGGCCGAATGGCGAGGAAACCGGGCCGATGGAGGGCATTTTTCTGGAGGTGGTGCCGGGTGCGCGGGTGGTGACGACCGATGCCTATGCCGCCGGCTGGATACCGCAGAGCCCGTTCATGACCGCGATCTGGGACTTTGCGGCGGAGGGCGATGGCACCCGCTTCACCGCGACCGCGCGCCACTGGGACGCCGAGGCGATGGCGCGGCATGAGGAAATGGGCTTCCATCCCGGCTGGGACGAGATGATGGCCCAGTTCAAGGCGCTGTGCGAGACGTCGGCCGCGAGCGCCTGAGCGGATCGCCGACGGGCTGGTCGGGCACCAATATTTCCGCCGGGTCCATTTTCGACATGGCGATGGCGGCGCGCATGAAGAGGAGGGCGGGGCGCAGCGATGTGTCGCCGCTTTCCTGCACCAGTTCCCGCAGCGCGCGGACGAACAGGTCGGGCCAGCGTTCGATATCCACGCCCTGGCCGCGCAGGATCAGCGCGGTGGCGCTCCAGTGCCGCTGGAGCAGGCCGATCATGTCGGCATAGTCGCGGGAGTCGCCGACACAGGCATCGGTCATCTCGCGGAAGATCGGGCCGAGCAGCAGCGCCGGCTTGCCATCGCCCACGCCCGCCCAGAGCGAGCCGGGATATTCGGCGAGCAGGCCATTCAGGGCATCGCCGAAATAGCGCAACCGCCCGTCATGGGTCGCGACCTCGATCAACGGGGCGGCGGTGCCTTCCTGCTCGGCGCGATGGCGCAGCAGCATCTGGCAGGCGAAACCGGCCAGGGCGCCCAGCGTCTCTTCGGCCGAACGGGTGCGCGGCGGGCGGACCCGGTCGAGCAGGCGGCGGGCAAGCGCCTCGTCCGGATCGAGCAGGGCGGGCATGCCGTGTCGCGCGCGATCGACGCGGTGCAGGCCGCGCGTGGCGTGACGGACCCAGAGGAAGAAGGTGAGGCTGAACAGCGCGAAGCTGGCCGCCATCGCGCCGAGCAGCGACAGGGCGTAGGCGTTGCGGACAGGCGGCAGGAACAGCGCGAGCAGGCAGAATATCGGCAGCAGGGCGAGCGGCAGCAGGCGCGCGACGCCGCGGCGCAGGCGCTGCGCGGTGGCCATGTCGGGGATGGCATATTGGCCGCCGATCAGGCCGAACGGCATGAACAGCGGGCGGCCGTCCGCGCCATGGCCAAAGGCGCTGTCGAGGAAGCTGGTCGTGAGGCGGCGCATGGCAAGGGTCCTGCAGGAAGGAATGCGGGCGCGCCGCGGCGACAGCCTGACGGGGGAGCTGTTACCGAAATATGAGGGAATGGGATGAAGGGGATGTTTACCCTTCCGCGCGATGTCGCGATTTCAATTAAACGCTATTCTTTGCTTGTGCGCCGCTGGGACAAATTCGGACGATCTGCAAACGACCAGAAGCGGACGTTACCTACTCCCCTCCCTTCCAGGGAGGGGCCGGGGGTGGGGGCGCCGCGTAGCGGCGGTCTACGGTCGATAGGGCAGAAGCTCGCTGCGCTCGCAACCCACCCCAACCCCTCCCTAGAAGGGAGGGGCTATGTCTTATTCCCACCCCTTTCCGTCATTCCCGCGCAGGCGGGAATCCATCTCCTGATCTTGCATCTGGTCCGACGCTGGGGAGATGGATCCCCGCCTGCGCGGGGATGACCCTATGAAACAGGTGGCCAGATTCCCACCCATCCTCGCCATTCGGCGGGCGTCGGACTTGTGCGCGCGCGGTCTAGCGTGGTTTCGCGGTTTCGACGGCGTAGATGGCAGGGCTGCCGGCGATATTGCTGCGATAGACCAGCCATTTGCCGTCGGGCGTGAAATGCTGGTTGGGTTCGAGCGTATAGTCATGTTTCGCCAAATCGACGAGCCGTTCCGTCTCCAGCGTGCCGGTGGCGATCAGCGTGTCGCCGTACAGCGTGTTGCGGGCGCGGGGATTGTCGTCGGGGCGGGGGTGGAAGAGGCTGATATATTTGCCGTCATTGGCGCCGTCGCCCGAGAAGCTGCGGCCGTCGGGCGATGAGGCGAAATGATAGGAGCCCTGGCCGGGGCGGATCGCATACCAGCGACGCGCGCCATTGGCGAGGTCATGGCCGGCGAGCCAGCGCATCCCCTGCGGCATGATGAGGTCATACCAGATGGTGCGGCCGTCGGGCGCCCAATATTCATGGCCGGCAATCTCGCCCTGCAGGATGCGCTGATGCACCTTGGTTTTGGCGCTGCCGTCGGTGCGGATGGTCCAGATGCGGTCGACCTGCTGCCAGGGGCCTTCATGGCAATACATGAGCAGATCGGGATCGGTCGGCGAGAATTGGACATGGTTGAGCCAGTCCTTCGACGCGGTGATGCGGCGCTGCTGGCCGGTGGCGATGTCGATCGCGAAGATTTCCATCGGCACGCCGGCGGCGAGCCGGGCCTCCATCCATTTTTCCTTGGCGGCGGCGAAGGAGAGGGGGCGGCCCTGATCGTCGGTGCCGCTATAGCTGGGCGAGCCGGTTTTCGGATCGCGCTTGCCCTGGGCGGCGATGGCGGGCGGCGGCGGGGCGAGTTCGCGATGGCCGGCGAGCAGCGTGTCGTCGGCATTGATGGATTCGATGCGGCCGCCCGGCATGTCCGCGATACGGCGACGCTTGCCGCTGTCGAGATCGACCGACCAGACGATGAAGGAGGGCTCGCCCTCGCTGCTGCCGGTCGGGTTGGTGGTATAATAAGCGACATTGGCGCGGTGGCCGACGAACAGCAGCCGGTCGACCTTTTCCTTCAGCACCAGCCGGGTGGTCCAGTCGCTGGTGTCGGCGACGCGGATCCCCTCCGGCGTCAGATAGACCATGCGCTTTCCGTCGGGGGTGAAGGGATTATAATTGAAATAGAGGCCGTAATTGCCCGGCCGGTCATCGACGCGGACGATGCGGTGGCCGGTGGTCGGGTCGGTCCAGCTGGCGGGCGAGGGTGCTTGCGCTGCGACGAGCAGGGGAAGGGCCAGCCCGATCATTGCCTGCCTCAACCGCATCCAATCCTCCCAATTCAAGTTCAATTTGCGGGATTGGATACCGCATATCGGGAATTTGGCAAGGCGGCTGTGATCTCGGCGCGGCGCGTGCTTGCCGGGCCAAGCCTTTGACAGAGGAGGGCAATAAGGCGCGGGCTTCTGAAATATTCGTGAAATGACGGGGCAAAATCGGGTGGCCACAGACGGGGCGGAGATTTTCCACCCAGATGAAAGGCCATGACATGACTTATCCCTCGCTCCTGACCCTGGGCGCCGCCGCGCTGATGGCGACGCTGGGCGCGCCGGCCATGGCGCAGGCGCCGCATCATGGCGCGAGCCAGCCGGCGAGCAGCAAGGCGCCGGCCAAGAAGCCTGCCCCGGCAAAGGCCCAACCGGCCAAGGCTCAGCCGGCCAAGGCCCAACCCGCCAAGGCCCAGGGCCGTTCGACCGGCGCGGCGCACCAGAAGGCCTGCCGCAATCGCTACAAGAGCTATGACGCCAGGCTGGACAGCTATCTCTATCGCGGCAAGCGGGTGCGCTGCACGCTCTGATCGCGATCGACGCGGGGCGGTGCCGGGGGACGGCGCCGCCCCGTTCCTGTTTTCATGAAGAAGGACGAGGCGCGATGCGCAAGATGATGATCGGGGCGGCGCTGCTGCTCTGTTCGGCGCCGTTGCTGGCCCAGGGGGGCATGGGTGGCGGCATGGGCGGCGGCGGCATGGGCGGCAGCGGCATGGGGGGAGGCATGGGCGGTGGCCCGCCCGGCGGCGGCGGCCCTCCCGGTGGCGGCGAAGGCCGGCCGCAAAAGCCGCGCGAGATGAAGCCGATCAAGCGCAGCCAGATCGACAAGATCGTTACCGCCATGTTTGCCGAAGCCGACAGCAATCGCGACGGCATGGTGACGATCGACGAATTGCGGCTGATGGTGCAGGCGCGGCGCGAAGCGATCATCCGTACCCGCTTCGAGGCGATCGACAGCAATCATGACGGCACGCTGAGCCTGGCCGAGTTCCAGGCCTGGCAGAGCAGCATGGGATCGGTTGCCTTGTCGGAAACGGGCGCGATGGGCGATCAGGGCGGGCCGGTGGCCGAGGCGATCATGCCCAAGCTGGGCGACGACCCCGAGGACGCGATACTGGGCCGGCTGATCGAACCGCTCAATGCCAGCGCGATCGCCCAGGCCAACAGCAATTATGATGCCGGCGCATCGCTGGAGGAAGTGCTGGCGTTCGAACATACCCGCTTCGATGCGGCAGACGCCGATCATGACGGCGTGCTGTCGGCCGAGGAGATGCGCAGCCTGATGCCGCGGCGTGGTCCGGGGGGAGGCCCCGGTGGAGGCCCCGGCGGTCCGGGTGGACCGGGCGGCGCGGGCGGACCGCCGCCGCGCAATTGACGGGATAGATGCCGATGCCTTGCCTATCCTTGTCCTGCCGTCGGGCGGGCAGCGCCCTGCTGCGCGCCGGATGCAGCCTGTTCGCCCTGTCGCCGTTCGCCCTGTCCCCGTTCGCCCTGTCCCCGTTCGCCCTGTCGACGCCAGCGGCGGCGCAGACGGTGGCGAGCGATGATATCGTCGTCACCGGGCAGGCGCCGCCGGGGGCGGTGATCGGCGATATTCCCGCGCAGAACCAACTGGGTCGTGCCGACATCGATGCCTATGGCGTCGGCACGGTCAGCGAATTGCTGGACGAGATCGCGTCGCAGACCAGCAGCAACCAGGGGCGCAGCGATGACGGCCCGGTGGTGCTGGTCAACGGCAAGCGGATTTCGGGCGTCAACGAGGTCAGCGACCTGCCGACCGAGGCGATATTGCGGCTCGACATCCTGCCCGAGGAGGTCGCGCTCAAATATGGCTATGATGCGCAGCGCAAGGTGGTGAACATCATCCTGCACCGCCGCTTCCGATCGCAGGTCGCCAATGCGGGCGGCGGGATCGCGACGGCGGGACAGGGCGAAAATCTGGCCGGCGATGTCGGCTATACCCGCATTCGCGACAATGACCGGGTGAGCGTGACGGCGCGGGCCAAATCCTCCGCCTCGCTGCTGGAGAGCGAACGCGACGTGATCGTCGATCCGGAGGCGGCGGGCGATCCGACCGGGCGGGTCAGCGACGACCGCGGCTATCGCACGCTGTCGCCCGCCACCCGCAGCTATATGTTGAACGCCACGGTCGCGCATCAGTTGAGCGAGACGGCGAACCTGTCCTGGAACGGGCGTGCGGACTACAAGACCAGCAAGGCGCTGAATGGCCTGCCCACCGGCAGCCTGACCGAAGGCGACGAAACGGTCGACCGCATCCTGTCGCTCGATCCGCTGCATCAGGACACGCGCGCGCTGACGCTGAGCAGCGGCGTCAGCCTGAATGTCGACCTGTCGAAGACCTGGCGCCTGTCGGTGATCGGCAGCTACAGCCATAGCGATAGCCGCACCGACAGCGATCGCGGCTATGATCTGGACGATGTGCAGGCGGCGCTGGACGCGGGCGATGTGGCGGCCGATGGCGTGCTGCCCGCGAGCCTGCTGGGGGCGATGGGCACGCAGAAGGCGCGTGCGTTGCAGGACACGGGCAGCGCCAGCCTGCTGGTCAATGGCAAGCTGTTCAAGCTGCCGGCCGGCAATGTCGGCATGAACCTGCGCCTGAGCGGCGACACGAGCAGCCTGCGATCGTCCAGCACGCTGGACGGCGTGATGTCGCAGCGGACCGCGAGCCGCACCAATGGCGGCGCCCAGATCAGTTTCGACCTGCCGATCGCCAGCCGGCGCAATGGCTTCCTGCCGGTGCTGGGGACGCTGACCGCCAATATGAACGCGTCGGTGACGCAGGTTTCCGACTATGGTACGCTCGGCACGCTGGGCTATGGCCTGAGCTGGACGCCGCGCACTGGCATCACCATCATCGCGGCGGTCAATAATGACCGGACCGCGCCGACGCTGGACCAGCGCAACAGCCCGACCATCACCACCAGCAATGTCCGCGTCTATGATTATGTGCGCGGGCAGAGCGTCACGGTGACGCAGGTGAGCGGCGGCAATCCGGCGCTGACCGCCGACAATCGCCACCAGTTCAAGCTGGGCGCGACGGTGAAGCCGCTCACCAAGGTCAACCTGACCCTGTCGGCCAATTATGTGAGCAGCGAGACGCGCGACGCGATCATCAGCCTGACCGGCGTATCCTCGGCATTGGAGGCGGCCTTCCCCGATCGCTACAGCCGCGACGAGGACGGGATGCTGACGCGGATCGACACACGGTCCGTCAATGTCGCGCGCGAGGAGGTGAAGCAGCTGCGCTGGGGCCTCAATTTCACGCAGCTATTGCGCAAGCCCAAGCGGCCCGAGCCGCCGGCCGGTTTCGTGCCGCCATGGCGGCGGACGGCGGCGCAGGGCGATGAGGCGCAGATGGCGGCGCCAAAGGCGGAGGGTGGCGACGGGCAGCCCGCAGAGGGCGCGCCCGGCGGTGGTCCCGATGCCGAGCAGGATGCGATCCTGGTCGATGGCCACCGGCCCGATGATGCGACGCCGATGGGGCCGCCCGGCGGCTTTGGCGGGCCGGATGGCTTTGGTCCGCCGCCTGGCCCTCCGCCCGATGGCATGGGGCCGCCCGATGGTCCGCCGCCCGGCGGTGGACCTGGTGGTCCGGGCGGTCCCGGCGGGCCCGGCGGACGGGGCGGTTTCGGTCCGCCCGGTGGCGGCCCGTTCGGCGGCGGCAGCGACAATGGCGCGCGGCTGCAACTCTCGCTCTATCACAGCATCATGCTGCGCGACGCAGTGCTGTTGAGCGAAGGCGGCCCGTGGGTCGACCTGTTGAACGGCGGCACGCTGGGCGGGAGTCCGCAGCCGCGCCACAAGGTGCAGCTGAGCAGTGGCGTGATCGACAATGGCGTCGGCATCCGGCTGGACGGCAACTGGCAGAGCGCGTCGCATGTGACCGGCGACCAGACGGCGTCGGGTGGCGACCTGCGCTTTGGCCAGCTGGTGACGTTCGACCTGCGGCTGTTCGCCAACATGGCCAACCGGTTCCGCGGCCAGGACTGGGCGCGGGGCATGCGGGTGAGCTTCACCGTCGGCAACCTGCTCAACCGGCGGCAGAGCGTGACCGATGGCACGGGCGCGACGCCGGTCGCCTATCAGCCCGCCTATCTCGATCCCGAGGGGCGCACGCTGATGCTGTCGGTGCGGAAGATATTCTGAACGGGAAAGGGGCGGCCGATGACTGGCTGCCCCTTCAACCTGATTGAAAATGCGTCATAAAATGCGCATCTGACTCGGATGAGCAAAATCTCTTTCCTTGCCCGGATAGGGGCGCCGATCAGCGTCTTGCTGGGGACGCCCGCCGCTGCGCAGGAGGCGCCGGACTTTTTCGGCGCGGCGCTGTGCCAGCCGCCTTATTCGACCGACAGCGCGACCGCTCTGTATGAAGCCGCCGAAAAGGTCGCCAAAGCAGATACATCGATGTTGGGGGCGGCGATCTATACGCTGCCCACGCCGATCGAGCGGGACGGCTTTGTGGCGCGGGCGGTGGTCTTCGCCGGCATGTCGGTCGGCGTGCTGCTGGATGGCGAGGTCGCGGAGGCCGCGGCCGCCCGTTATGGGCTTGCCAGGGAAAAGAGCCGGTTGTTCGGCGCGTCGAGCCTGGGCTTTGCGCGGCAACTGGACGATGCGGCGCAGGATATGCGCGAGATGGGGCTGATTTCCGTCGTTGCGCGGCAGGGACCTGCCCTGGCCGGTCGGACATTGCTGACCTGCGAGTTCGTGTCGCATGAGGATCGCAAGGCGCTGGACAGTCAGGAAGGCGATGCGCCCTGATATGAAAAGGGGCGCCCGGTGTCCGGACGCCCCTCCTTCGTGACGGCTTTGCTATGGGATGCCGTGGCTCAGGCTTAGAGTCTGTTCGAGAAAGCCGGCTCCAGCCCGCTCCCCCGCCCAACCACCCGACAGGATGACACTGGATCGGGTGGTTGGGCGGGGGCGCGGGCCGGAACCGTACTGAAAAATCGCCCTTTCGCGATTTTTCAGACAGGCTCTCAGGCCTTGTAGACCTTGTCCACAGCCGCACAGAATTTCGTCATGTCTTCGGCCGAACCGACGGTGACGCGCGAGACATTGGGCCAGATCGGCCAGTTGCGCCCGATCTGCACCTTTTCCGGCGAGGCGAGCAGGGCGGCCTGCATTTCCTTGGCCGGCTTCTTCCAGTTGACCATGAACATATTGGCTTCGCTGCCGGGCTGGACTTCGATGCCCTTCTTGGTGAGCCAGGCGATGGTCTGGTCGCGGGCGGCGATCATCTCGTCGCGGCGCGCCTTGATGAGCGCGGCTTCGGGATAGACGGCGTTGCCGCAGGCCATGGCGGTGATCGACAGGCCGCCGGCCGACGGGCCGAACAGCATCAGGCGCTTCTGCACTTCGGGATCGGCGAAGGTGAGGCCGAGGCGAATGCCGGCCATGCCGAACAGCTTCGAGAAGGTCCGCATGACGATGATGTCCTTGCGGTTGCCGATCAGCGAAGCGGCGCTGGGCGCGTCCGAGAAGTGGATATAGGCTTCGTCGACCAGCAGCATGGCGTCGGCCGGCTTGTTGTCGAGCAGCCACTTGATGTCGGCGATCGGCGTGATCGTGCCGGTCGGGTTGTTGGGCGTGCAGATATAGTAGAGGCCGGCGTTCGGGTTGGCGGCCAGCATGGCCTTGACGTCATGGCCCTTGCCGACGGCCTGGGGGGCCTTGGCGATCGGCGCCTTGAGGTAATCGGCGGTGCGCCAGGCGGATTCGAAGGTCGGGTCGGCGGTCACCAGGCCCTTGGTCGGCGAGCAATAGGCCGCGACGGTCGAGACCAGCGGGCCGCCCGAGCCGGGCCACAGCATCACCTGCGCTTCGGGAATGCCCTCCACCTTGGCGATGGTCGAGACCAGGTCGCCACGATAATTGTCGGGATCATACCAGTTGCCGACCGCGCCGGCCTTGGCGATGGCGTCGACGCCCGAGGGGAAGGGGCCGGTCCAGCATTCGTTCGAGCCGATGCGCACCGCGCCCTTGATGCCGCGGGCGGCCTGCTGCTGCGCGAAGGCGGGCGCGGCCAGCATTTCGTGCATCGCGGCGCCGGCGCCGATCAGGGCGGCAACCTTGGCAAGCTGGCGGCGCGAATAGCCGCGCTCGATCAGGTCTTCCCGCGCTTCCTTGTCCAACATCATGGTCATGCCGATTGTCCCCTTGTTTTCCTGCGAAATGCCTTGGATTTCGTCTGGAGAAACGAAGGCGGAAACAATTTCCGCAATGCAAAAGGGGCTGCGGCACGCTTTATTTTACGCGCCGCAGCCCCTTTTTCGTAAGGTCAGGTCAGATCAGGCCTTCCAGACCGCGTCCACAGCCTTGCAGAAGGCGTCCATCTCGCTGGCAGAGCCGACCGAGATGCGCGAGACATTGGGCCAGATCGGCCAGTTGCGGCCGATCTGCACCTTCTGCGTCAGCAGGGCGGCCTGCATGTCCTTGGCGGGTTTGCCCCAGTCGACCATGAACATGTTCGCCATGCTGCCCGGCAGCACCTTGATCCCCTTCTTGGTCAGATGGGCGATCGCCTTGTCACGGTTGGCCGCCATTTCGGCCTGACGCGCCTTGATGAGATCGGCCTGGGCGACCGAGACGGTGCCGCAGGCAACGGCCGTCATCGGCAGCATGGCGGTGACCTGGCCACCGTCATAGCGCATCATCTTTTCCATCAGCGAGGGCGCGGCGAAGGTGAGGCCGAGGCGCATGCCGGCCATGCCGAACAGCTTCGAGAAGGTGCGCAGCACCAGCACGTCGTCGCGGGTGGCGGCGAGCTTGGCGGCGCGCGGCGTATCGGTCCAGTGGATATAGGCTTCGTCGACCACCAGCACCGAATCCTTGGGCTTGTTGGCGGCCAGCCATTCGATGTCGCCGATCGGCGTGATCGTGCCGGTCGGGTTGTTGGGCGAGCAGATATAATAGACGCCGGCATTGGGATCGGCCGCCAGCATCGCCTTCACGTCATGGGCATTGTCCTTGGTCAGCGGCACCTTCGTCACCTTGGCGCCGAGCCAGGCGCCGGTGCGCCAGATCGCTTCATAGGTCGGGTCGGCGGTGACGATGCCCTTGGTCGGCGAGGCGAAGGCGACGGCGACGCGGCTCAGCGGATCGGACGAGCCGGGCCAGGCAACGATGCGGTCGGCCGGAATGCCCTCCACCTGCGCGACGGCGGCGAACAGCTTTTCATGCTCATTGTCGGGTTCGTAGCGATTGCCTTCGGTCACCAGCTTGAAGGCGGCTTCGGCGGCGACCGGGAAGGGGCCGGTCCAGCATTCGTTGGCGCCGATGCGGACCGCGCCTTCGACCGGCTTGGCGGCCTGCTGTGCGGCGGCACCGACGGTGCGCATCGCGACGGCGCCGGCGCCGAGCAGCGCGGTCACCTTGGCCAGCTGGCGGCGCGAATAGCCGCGGTCCAGAAGCTCCTGTTCAAACTCCGTTGGCGTGGTCGTTTCCATGATCCCTGACTCCCAGACATGCTTGATGCTGCCTTTGCGGCGTTAGACGAATGTACAGCATGTATCCGCCACGCAAATGAGGAAGATGACCTAGCTTATCAGCGATGCGCAACAATCGTGCTTTTCTGCGGTGTTCATCAACATATCGCGAGGAAAGCGCTTGGAAAGAAAGCCATCCATCTGTTAGCGATTTGCCATGCCCAGTACGCCCGCCGCCGCCGCCCGCCAGATCCTCGTCCGCCTGCAGGAGGTGATGGCGGCGCGCACCAGCGCGCAGGCCAAGCTGAACAAGGTGGTGGAGATCATCGGCGAATCGCTGTCGAGCGAGGTCTGCTCCATCTATCTGGTGCGTGAGGGCGTGCTGGAACTGTTCGCGACCCGTGGCCTGAAGCAGGAGGCGGTGCATGTCACCCGCATGGCCAAGGGCGAGGGGCTGGTCGGCCTGATCGCCACCAATGTCGAGCCGCTGAACCTGGATGAGGCGGCCGCCCATCCCGACTTTTCCTATCGCCCGGAAACCGGCGAGGAACTGTTCCACAGCTTTGCCGGCGTGCCGATCGTGCGGCGCGAGCGCGCGCTGGGCGTGCTGTGCGTGCAGCATGTCGAGCCGCGCAAATATGAAGAGGTCGAGATCGAGGCGCTGCAGACGGTCGCCATGGTGCTGTCCGAGCTGATCGCCAATGCCGAGCTGGCCGATGACGGCCCGACCGATGCGCGGGTGCAGGAAACCGGGTCGAACATCATGACCGGGCTGCAGCTGGTGATGGGCATGGCGCGGGGCCATGTCGTCTTCCACCAGCCGCGCGTCCATATCGAGCATACCGTCGCCGAGGATACGGAAGCCGAGCGGCAGCGGGTCATTTCCGCCTTTGCCAAGATGCGCGAACAGATCGACCGGATGACCGGCACGGCCGATTTCGGGACCGAGGGCGAGCATCAGGAGGTGCTCGAAACCTACAAGATGTTCGCCTATGACGAAGGCTGGATCCGCCGCATCAACGAGGCGATCGACAGCGGCCTGACCGCCGAGGCGGCAATCGAGCGAGTGCAGCAGCGCACCCGGATGCGGATGCGCCAGATCGACGATCCGCTGCTGCAGGACCGGATGCACGATCTGGAGGACATGGCCAACCGGCTGCTGCGCATCGTGTCCGGGCAACTGGGCACGGCGGCGCAACTGGGGTTGCGGCAAGATGCGATCCTGATCGCCCGCAACCTGGGGCCGGCGGAGCTGCTGGAATATGACCGGCGGCGGCTGAAGGGCGTGATCCTGGAGGAAGGGTCGCTGACCGCCCATGTCACCATCGTCGCCCGCGCCATGGGCGTGCCGGTGCTGGGCCGGGTGCGCGACATTCGCCACCGGGTCAATGAAGGCGACCTGATCCTGATGGATGTCGCCGAAAATGCGCTGCTGATCCGGCCGACGCCCGACATGGAGGAGGCGTTCGAGACCAAGCTGCACATCACCCAGAAGCGGCGGGCGGAATTTGCCGCGCTGCGCGACCTGCCGTCGGTGACGCAGGATGGGGCGCGGATCGAGCTGATGGTCAATGCCGGCCTGCGCGAGGATGCGCAGGCACTGGACATGGTCGGCGCCGACGGCATCGGCCTGTTCCGCACCGAGTTCCAGTTCCTGGTGTCGGCGACGCTGCCGCAGCGCGAGAAGCAGCAGCGGCTCTACAAGGATGTGCTGGACGCGGCGGGCGACCGGCCCGTCATCTTCCGCACCGTCGACATCGGCGGTGACAAGGCGCTGCCCTATATGACGCGCGAGGATGACGAGCATGAGGATAATCCGGCGATGGGCTGGCGCGCGATCCGGCTGGCGCTGGACCGCGACGGCCTGATGAAGGCGCAGGCGCGCGCATTGCTGGAGGCGAGCGCGGGCAAGGTGCTGAACATCATGTTCCCGATGGTGTCGGAACCCTGGGAGTTCGAAGAGGCGCGCACGCTGGTCGAGCATCAGCGGCAATGGCTGATCGGGCAGAAGAAGAAGCTGCCGGTGGCGGTGCGCTATGGCGCGATGCTGGAGGTGCCGGCGCTGGCCGAGGTGCTGGACCTGCTGCTGCCGCAGCTCGATTTCCTGTCGATCGGCACCAACGACCTGACCCAGTTCCTGTTCGCCGCCGACCGTGCCCATCCCAAGCTGGCGGAGCGTTATGACTGGCTGAGCCTGGCGATCCTGCGGTTCCTGGATCGGGTGGTGCGGATCTGCGAGATCTACAAGGTGCCGGTCGGCGTCTGTGGCGAGATGGGCGGACGCACGCTGGAGGCGATGGCGCTGATTGGCCTGGGCGTGCGGCGGCTGTCGATCACGCCGGCGTCGGTCGGGCCGGTCAAGGCGATGATCCGCGCGATCGATGCGGCCGAATTGCAGGCGCTGATGCGCGATCTGCTGGACAGCGGGGCGAGCGATCTGCGCGCGCAACTGACCAGCTGGGCCGAGCAGCGGAACATCGAGCTGGCCTGAAAAGACACCGCCCCGGCGTTGACAAGCGCCGTCCCGCAATGAGACAAGGCCGGCAATCAAGGTCGCGGAGCAGCATGGCAGACGAACCCGAATTCGAACCCGTCGCGGACGACGCGACGGCAGCGCATCCCAGCACCCCCGGCGCCAAGTTGCGCGCCGCGCGCGAGGCGCAGGGGCTGTCGGTGCAGGATATCGCCACCCGGACCCGCATCGCCCAGCGTCAGCTGGAGGCGATCGAGCGGGATGATTATGGCGCCTTGCCGGGCATTCCCTATGCGGTGGGTTTCGCCCGCGCCTATGCCCGCGCGATCGACCTGGACGAGGTGGCGATCGCCGCCGACGTGCGCAATGCCGTGCATAATTCCGACATGGGGGCGACCCGCTACGAAGCGTTCGAGCCGGCCGATCCGGCGCGGGTGCCGTCGCGCACCCTGGCCTGGACCGCGGCGGTGATCGGCATCATCGTGATTGCCGGCTTCACCATCTGGCGCACCCAGTTGCTGACCCCGCCGACCGGCGAGGAAATCGCCGAGCAGCAGGCAGAAAAGCCCGCCGCCGCGCCCAAGGTCGGCGTGCAGGCGCCGATCGCGGCGCCCGTCACCGGGCCGGTGGTGTTCACCGCCAATGACGATGTGTGGATGCGCATCGTCGACGAGGCGGGCGAGCGGCTGAAAGACGGGCTGCTGAAGAAGGGCGAGAGCTTCACCTTGCCGGCCGGCGCGCGCAATCCGACGATCCTGACCGGTCGCCCGCAGGCGCTGGACGTGACCGTGGGTGGCAAGGCGATCCCGCCGCTGGGCGCGGCCGACCGCACCATCGCCGACGTTCCGGTCAGTGCCGAGGCGCTGCTGGCACGGGCCGCTGCTCCGGCGGGCGCTCCGGCACCGGCCGGCCAGCCGCAGCGCGCGCCGACGACGCCCGCGGGCGGGCAGGGGAGCGTGCCGACGCCGGCTGCGTCACCGCCGCCGACCGCCGCGCCGCAGCCCAGCGCGGGCAACTAATCCGTCCCATAGCCGTACAGGTACGAGCGGGCCGCGCTTTGTTGCGTGGCGCGTCCGCCTATGGTTAAAGGCGGAAAGATTTAGTCGGGGATCATCATGCGTTACGCCTTTCTTGCCACCACCGCCATCGCGCTGGCGGCCCCGCTGCTGTCGGCTGTGCCGGCCGCTGCCCAGCAGAATCCCACGGTCGAACTGCGGGTCGACCGGCTGGAAAAGGAAATGCGGGCGGTGCAGCGCAAGGTGTTCCCGGCCGGCACGCCGGTAGAGGCGGAAATCACCCGTCCCCAGACGCCGACCATCGCGCCGGGCAGCCCGACGTCGAGCCCGGTGGCCGACCTGACCGCGCGGGTGGGGGCGCTGGAATCGCAGCTCGCCTCGATCACCGGCCAGGTCGAGGAAAACAGCTACAAGCTCAAGCAGCTGGAAGAGGCGTTCAACCGCTACAAGGCGGAAGCCGAAGCGCGGGCCGCAACGCCGGTCGAGGCCGGCCCGCCGGTGATGCGTCCGACGGTCGCGACCGATGCGCCCGCGCCCAAGCCGGCTGCTGCCAAGCCGACGACCCCGCCCGCAAAGTCCGCCGCCGCGCCGGTGGCCAGCGATGCCCGCAAGACGGCGGTGGCGGCGATCGAGAAGCCGGATACCGGCGATGCGGCGGGCGATGCCTATAGCTATGGCTTCCGCCTGTGGGACGCGAAATTCTATCCCGAGGCGCAGGCGCAGCTCAAGGCGACGGTCGACAAATATGGCGACGGGTCGGTCGGCAGCCGCGCCGCCAACCTGCTGGGCCGGGCCTATCTGGACGATGGCAAGCCGGCGCTGGCGTCGGTCGCCTTCTACGAAAATTACCAGAAGCGCCCGCGTGGCGAGCGCGCGCCCGACAGCCTGGCCTATCTGGGCGAGGCGCTGATCCAGCTCAAGAAGCCTGCGGATGCCTGCAAGGTCTATGCGGAGCTGGAACAGGTCTATGGTTCGACCCTGTCGAGCGGCCTGCGCGGCATGATGGACAAGGGGCGGACCAAGGCCAAGTGCAGCGTGTGAGCCGATAGACGTGCCGGAGCTGGCACCTTCCCATCGCCCCGATGCGCTGCGGCTGGCCGTGCGCGCGCTGGTGGACGGGGAGGAGACGGCCCGGTTCGGCATTGCGGTGTCGGGCGGGCCGGACAGCATGGCGCTGCTCGATCTGGCGGTGCAGGCCTGGCCCGGCCGGGTGGCGGCGGCGACCCTGGATCATGGATTGCGGGCTGAATCCGCGGCCGAGGCGGCGATGGTCGCGCGCTGGTGCGCGGAGCGGCGCGTGCCCCATGCGACGCTGGCGCCGGAGACGGAAGTGTCCGGCAATATCCAGGATTGGGCGCGGCGGCAGCGTTATGCTCAGCTGGAGGCATGGCGGGCCGGCGCCGGGCTGGACTGGATATTGACCGCCCATCATGCCGACGACCAGCTGGAAACCCTGTTGATGCGGCTCAACCGGGGATCGGGGGTCGGCGGTCTGGCCGGGGTGCGGGCGCGGGCCGGCCGGGTGCTGCGGCCGTTGCTGACGGTGCGCAAGGCGCAGTTGCAGGCCCATGCCGACCAGGCCGGGCTGCCCTATGTGCTGGACCCGTCCAATGCCGATCCGCGCTTCGACCGGGCGGCGCTGCGCAAGCGGCTGGATGGCGTCGACTGGATCGATGCCGAGGCGGCGGCGCGCAGCGCGGCGGCGCTGGCGGAGGCGGAGGCGGCGCTGCAATGGACGGTGGCGGGGCTGGCGGCCACGCATATCCATCCGTCGACCGACGCCTGGGTGCTGGACCGCACCGACCTGCCGCGCGAGCTTTTGCGGCGGCTGCTGATCGAGATGCTCTGTTCTGCCGACCCGGAGATCGTGCTGCCGCGCGGCGAGGCGCTGGACCGGGCGATTGCCGCTGCGCGGGCGGGGCGGCAGGCGAGTCTGGGCGACTGGCTGCTGCGGGGTGGCGCGGTATGGACCCTGTCACCGGCACCCCCGCGACGCTGAGATTTTCGGAAAAGTTCCACCGTCCGACGCAGGGTGCCAACGGCCGGTCGCTTTTGGGCGGCATGCTGACCGGTTCTTAACCCATGGGCCGTTAACCACATGGCGTGACCAATAGCGGGATTTGTTCGGAATGATGGAATTTGCGGCGCTGACCTATGGCTTGCTGATCAGCGTGATCCTTTCGGCCGTGAAGCGGAACCGGAAGCTGAACAAGGCGCATCCGCCGCTGCTTCTCTATATGGGCTATCTGCTGTGCGGCCTGTCCGCCGGTCTGGCGCTGGTGCTGGCCTATGTCGCGCTGTTCCAGCTGACCGGCAACTGACCATCTGGCAATCGACAGGGCCGGAAATCGGCAGCGGACGGCGCGTCCAGCTTGCGCTTTGCCGGCCACACCCTATCTTGCGGGGTGAAAGAGAGTGATGATGAACGACGAAAAAGACCCACAGGGTAATCCCTGGATCAAGAGTGCGATGATTTGGGCAGGGGTCATCATCGCCCTGCTCCTGTTCGTTTCGCTGTTCGAGCGCCCGACCACCCAGGCCGGCAGCGCCATCGCCTATTCGGAATTCCGTGCCAAGGTGCAGGAAGGCCAGGTCAAGGATGTGGCGATCGCGCCCGACCGGATCACCGGCACCCTGTCGAGTGGCCAGGGTTTCAGCACGGTCCCGGTCAATGACCCCAAGCTGACCGACCTGCTGGACGATTATAATGTCAAATATTCGGGCCAGGCCGAACAGCAGCCCAGCTTCTGGCAGATCATGCTCTACCAGTCGCTGCCGTTCCTGCTGATCCTGGGCATCGCCTTCTTCGTGCTGCGCCAGATGCAGAAGGGCGGTGGCGCCGGTGGCGCGATGGGCTTCGGCAAGTCCAAGGCCAAGCTGCTGACCGAAAAGCATGGCAAGGTGACCTTCGATGACGTCGCCGGCATCGATGAGGCGCGCGAGGAACTGCAGGAAATCGTCGAGTTCCTGAAGGATCCGAGCAAGTTCGCGCGGCTGGGTGGCAAGATTCCCAAGGGCGCGCTGCTGGTCGGTTCGCCGGGTACCGGCAAGACGCTGCTGGCCCGCGCGATCGCGGGTGAGGCGGGCGTGCCCTTCTTCACCATTTCGGGTTCCGACTTTGTCGAGATGTTCGTCGGCGTCGGCGCGAGCCGCGTGCGCGACATGTTCGAGCAGGCCAAGAAGAACGCGCCGTGCATCGTCTTCATCGACGAAATCGACGCGGTCGGCCGCCATCGCGGCGCGGGCCTGGGCAATGGCAATGACGAGCGCGAGCAGACGCTGAACCAGCTGCTGGTCGAGATGGACGGCTTCGAGGCCAATGAGGGCATCATCATCGTCGCGGCGACCAACCGCCCCGACGTGCTGGACCCCGCGCTGCTGCGTCCGGGCCGCTTCGACCGTCAGGTCGTAGTGCCCCGTCCCGACATCGAGGGCCGCGAGAAGATCCTGGCCGTCCATATGAAGAAGGTGCCGCTGGCACCCGACGTCAATCCGCGCACCATCGCGCGCGGCACGCCGGGCTTCTCGGGCGCGGATCTCGCCAACCTGGTCAACGAAGCTGCCCTGATGGCGGCCCGTCGCGGCAAGCGCCTGGTCGCCATGGACGAGTTCGAGGCGGCCAAGGACAAGGTCATGATGGGTAGCGAGCGTCGCTCGATGGTCATGACCGACGACGAGAAGAAGATGACCGCCTATCATGAGGCAGGCCATGCCATCGTCGCGGTCCATGAGCCGGCGTCCGACCCGATCCACAAGGCAACGATCATCCCGCGCGGCCGTGCGCTGGGCATGGTGATGCGCCTGCCGGAACGGGACAGCTATAGCTATCATCGTGACAAGATGCACGCGAACATGGCCGTGGCCATGGGCGGCCGCGTCGCCGAGGAAATCATCTTCGGCTATGACAAGGTGTCGTCGGGTGCGTCGGGCGATATCCAATATGCCACCAAGCTGGCGCGCGACATGGTCACCCAGTGGGGCATGTCCGACAAGCTGGGCCCGCTGCAATATGAAGAGCAGCAGGGCGAGACCTTCCTTGGCTATTCGCAGAGCCAGCGCGTCCATATGTCGGACGAGACGGCGAAGCTGATCGACAAGGAAATCCGTGGTCTGGTGGAGCAGGGCTATGCCCGCGCGCAGGAATTGCTGAAGGGCCATGAGGACCAGTTGCACCTGCTGGCCAACGCCATGCTGGAATATGAGACGCTCTCCGGCGAGGAGATCAAGGCGCTGCTGGAGAAGGGCGAGATCACCCGCGACGACGGCACCACGATCAAGCCGTCGGTGATCCCGGCTGCGGGGTCGTCCATTCCCAAAACGCGCAAGCGCAAGGGGCCGTTCGGCGATCCGACCCCCGCTGGCGCCTGATCCAGCGATTGAGGCAGATGAGAAGGCTCGGCAGATTTGCCGGGCCTTCTTTTTTGTCGGCGGCTGGCAGCACTGCTGAAGGCGGGCTTTACCTTAATCTTAAGGCGTCTCTGGCAGGCATGGACCAGTCTTTGATGATGGCAGGCCATGACCACCAAGAACATGCCTTTTCCCGTGCAGGCGCATGCGCCGACATTGCGGCCCGGCCTCGTGCTCGGGGCCTGCCTGCTGCTGTTCATGGTTGCGGCGTCGCTGTCGGCGCTGCGCGTCAATGTGACGCAGGGGTTCGATGAACTTGCCCATCTATCCTATGTGGCCGAGATCCAGGACGCCAATGGCGCTGCGGTCCCGCTTGAACGGTTGCGGCTGCTCGATCCTGCGACGATGCAATGGACCGACAATGATAATTATCTGAACCATCCCGCGCCCTATTATCAGCTGATGGCAGCGATGGCGCCGCGCCTGACTGGCGTAGGGGCCGGTGCCGTCATCATCCTGCATTTCGCCAATGTCGCGATCGTCGGGATCGGCCTGCTGCTGATGCTGGGATTTGGGCGGGGTCTGGTGCGGGCGGACGCGGAATGGATCGCGCTGGCGCTGAACCTGTGCTGCGTCCGATTGCTGATCGAACTGGCCGGGGCGGTCAACAACGACAATCTGGCCTTTCTGGGCGGCGGTGCGTTGCTGTTCGGATTGGGCCGCTATCTGCGGCGTGGTGCCCTGGGCGACCTGCTGCTGGCGTGCATCGGCCTGATCGTGGCGAGCCTGGCCAAGCTGACGGGATTGATGCTGTGTGGGGGCACATTGGCCGCGCTGCTGATGCTGCTGGTTTGGACGGGGAAGCGAATGCCGCTCCTGCATCTTGGCGTGGTCCTGCTGGCGTTCGCGGTTGCTACCTGGCCGTTTGTCGCCTTCTGGCTGGCTTATGGAAGCCCCGCACCCGACACCTTCGCGCAGCAAAGCCTGTTGCGGGATGGGGCGGCCGCTGCCGGCTGGGCCGGGCAGGCGCGGATGGGCTTTCCGGCCTATGTCCTGATGTTCCTGACATCCTTCGTGGAAGGGTGGATGCCGGTGCTGAGCGAAAGAACGGGGCTGCAATGGGGGGCGCTTGCCATTCCGGCCTGCATGCTGATCCTGGCGATGGACGGGATAAAGCGCGCGGGCGTGGCGGTGCTCGTGCAGCGTCGTCGAGATCCGCTGGCGATGCTGATCCTGGCGGGCGGCGGCGCCGCAGCCGGCGTGATGCTGGTCCATATCCTGTTCAGCTATCAACGGCATCTGGCGACGGGATGGATGATGGACGCCTATCCCCGCTATTATCTGCCGCTGCTGCCGATCGTTCCGCTGGCGGCGCTATATGCCATCCGATCGCTGCCCGACGCGCGGCATAGGCGCCTGGCACGCGGGCTGATGGCAGGGGCGCCGCTGTTCTTTGCGCTGATCGGCTGAGCCGCGTCGGGCGCGGTCAGTCGCCCCGGCGTTGCAGCGCATCGCGGAAGCCGCTGAGCCAGGTGCCGACGCGCTGGATCGCGTCGCCGCCCTTGCCGAGCAGGCCGCGCAATTCCTCCTCCGCCCGGTCAAGCGGCGCGCCGTCGGGGGCGGGCGGCAGGATATGGGCGAAATAGGTGCGGTCGAGCAGGCGACGCAGCAGCCGCTCGCCGATGAAGGGCTCGCCATTGTTGAGCGCGCGGGCGGCTTTCAGCAGGTTGCGGATATCATATTGGGTCGGGCTGAGGTCCGGCACGGCCTTGGGGATATCGAGCAGCGTGTAGACCGCGACCCGCGCGGTGCGGACCGAGCTTTCCATGGTGAAGACCACATCATTGTTGGTTTCCACGAACTGGCCGAGCAGGCCGAGATTGGTGCAACCCTCCGGCACGATGCGGGGGCGGTCGCCAGCCGCGCGCGGCATGAATTCGGCGGTGATATAGGGCATCAGCGCCAGCCGCACCTTGGTGTTGGCGGCGACCGCGTCGACCTGGTCGGCGATGCCCAGATGATAGCAGAGTTCGGCCAATATCTCGCGCCCGGTGCAGGCCGGCATCGGCTTCTTTACATGATTGCCGTCCTTGTCCATCAGCAGGGCATAGACCCACAGCACCAGCACATCGCCGGGCTGGTCGGGGAAATGGGGCTGGCGGTTGCAGGTGAAGCTCATCACCCAATTGCTGTCGGTGAAGGTGATGACCCCGCCGGTGACGGTGCGGCCCGAATAGGGATCATTGACGGACAATTGCTTCAGGCGATCGACCAGCGGCGATGGCTTGCAGGTGAGCGTCGCCGATTCCCAGGTGGAACGGTCCGCGTCGCCATAGAATTTTTCGGGCCGGCCGAAGACCGGCGACTGGGCGGCGAGATTCTTCCACAGCGTCCAGTCGCTGTCGGGGCTGGGATCGGCCTTGCCCCGTTTCAGCACCGGCGCATGGTCCATGTCGCCATAGGCCGTCCCCTCGGTGATCGATCCGGTGAGGGCGAAGACCAGATCGCGGGGACCGACGGCGATGCTGTCTTCCCGGCCGTCGATGCGGCAGAGCAGGTCGGTGACGGTGCGCCGGTCGCCCTCCAGGCGCATGCGCATGTCGCGCACCTGGGTGTCGAAGCGGATTTGCACGCCCTTGTCGCGCAAGAGCTTGCTGAGCGGGCGGACGAAGCTGTCAAACTGGTTATATTTGGGGAAGACCAGCGCCGACATGTCGTGCAGCCCGTCGAGCGCATCGAGGAAGCGGTGCATGTAGAGCTTCATTTCCAGCAGGCTCTGCCAGTTCTGGAAGGCGAACATGGAGCGCCAGAGGAACCAGAAATTGCTCTGGAGAAAGCCTTTGGAGAAATAATCCTCGATCGTCAGGTCATCCAGATCCTCCTTGCGCTTGAGCAGCAGGCGAATGAGTTCCCATTGCTGGGCGCGGGTGAGGCCAAGGGTCGAGAAGTCGCGTATCTCGCCCTGCCGGTGCATCAGCCGGGCCTTCGACCAGTTGGGGTCATTGTCGTTGACCATCCGATATTCGTCGAGGACGCTGAAGCCTGCGGGCAGTTCGAGCGCAGGGACATCCTGGAACATGTCCCACAGATTGTCATAATTCCAGTTCATCTCGCGCCCGCCGCGGATGATATAGCCGTCCTGCGCATTGCCCGCGCCATCGAGCGAGCCGCCCTCTATATCGAGATTTTCGAGGATCATGATGTTGGCGGGCGGCATATGCGCGTCGCGGATCAGATAATAAGCGGCGGCAAGGCCGGCGATGCCGCCGCCGATGATATAGGCCTTGCGCGTGTCGATGCCGTCCGTGGGCAGGGGGCGATTGCGCTGATAGGCGGCCACCATGTCGGGCGGGGGAAGCGTGTTGGCGGCGCTGTTTTCCCAGAAGGCACCGGCTGCGTCGGGTTCGTGGACGAATCCGTCGGGGGCGGTGCGGGGAATGTCGAAACCCGGTATCGGCGATTGGGGCATATCTGCCGTCTCCTTCGCTTGGATCGCGGAACGATCGCAGGGGAAAGCCTTGGTCGGGGTCGGTCTAGCAGCCGGTGGACGGCGTGGGCATTGCGTAAATACCCTGAGACAGGGCAGAAAATCCCATGTGGCTGGCAAGGGGAGCATATTGCGCCTGGCCGCGTCCGGGCCGTTGGACCGGCGGCTGCAGGATGCCGCGCAGGTGCCGCAATAAAATGACGCCGGGGTCTGGCCGTTTTGCGGGTTAATGGTTACATGGGCCGCCACGAATCCCCAGCGGTCCGGTTCCCCTCCGCCCGACCCGCGCAGCAGAAAGTGGCTTTCACATGGACATCCGCCTTGGCCTCACCTTTGACGACGTGCTGTTGCAGCCCGCCGAATCCGATGTGCTGCCCAGCCAGGCGGATACGTCGACCCATGTGACCAAGGCGATCAAGCTGAACATCCCGATCCTGTCGTCGGCGATGGACACGGTGACCGAGGCCGACATGGCGATCGTCATGGCGCAGTTGGGCGGCATCGGCGTGCTGCACCGTAACCTGACGGTCGAGGAACAGGCCGATGCGGTCCGTGCGGTCAAGCGCTTCGAAAGCGGCATGGTCGTCAATCCCATCACCATCCTGCCGACCGCCACGCTGGCCGACGCGCAGATGCTGATGCAGCGCCACAGGATCAGCGGCATTCCGGTTGTCGAGGCCAGCGGCAAGCTGGTCGGCATCCTGACCCATCGCGATACCCGCTTTGCCGAGAATCCCGGCCAGCCGGTCAGCGAGCTGATGACCAAGGACAATCTGGCGACGGTCAAGGCCGGCGTCGGCCAGGATGAGGCGATGCGCCTGCTGCATGCCCGCCGGATCGAAAAGCTGCTGGTGGTCGATGACAATTATCATTGCGTCGGCCTCATCACCGTCAAGGATATCGAGAAGGCCGTCACCTATCCGCAGGCGACCAAGGATGCGTCGGGCCGGCTGCGCGTCGCGGCTGCATCGACCGTGGGCGACAAGGGGCTGGAGCGCAGCAAGGCGCTGATCGACGCGGAATGCGACCTGATCGTCATCGACACCGCCCATGGCCACAGCAAGCAGGTCGCGGTCGCGGTGGAAGCGGTCAAGAAGCTGTCCAACCATGTCCAGGTCGTGGCCGGCAATGTCGCCACCGCCGAAGCGACCAAGGCGCTGATCGACGCCGGCGCGGACTGCGTGAAGGTCGGCATCGGCCCCGGCTCCATCTGTACCACCCGCGTCGTTGCCGGCGTGGGCGTGCCGCAGCTGACCGCCGTCATGGATTCGGCCAATGAAGCGCACAAGCATGGCGTGCCGGTGATCGCCGACGGCGGCCTGCGCACGTCGGGTGACGTCGCCAAGGCGCTGGCCGCGGGCGCCGGCTGCGTCATGGTGGGCTCGCTGCTGGCGGGCACGGCCGAAGCGCCGGGCGAAACCTTCCTGTACCAGGGGCGCGCCTATAAGAGCTATCGCGGCATGGGCAGCGTCGGTGCGATGGCGCGCGGCAGCGCCGATCGCTATTTCCAGGCCGACATCAAGGACCAGATGAAGCTGGTGCCCGAGGGCATTGAAGGCCAGGTGCCGTTCAAGGGGCCGGCTAAGGATGTCATCCATCAGCTGGTCGGCGGCGTGAAGGCGGCGATGGGCTATACCGGCAGCCGCACCATCAAGGATCTGCAGGAACGCGCCCGCTTCGTCCAGATCACCAATGCCGGCCTGTCGGAAAGCCATGTCCACGACGTGACGATCACGCGTGAGGCCCCCAACTATCCGACGCGCTAACCCATTTCATTCCCCTCCCTTCGAAGGGAGGGGTAGGGGTGGGTAGCGAGCGGAGCGAGCCTCCTGCGGAGGCACCCACCCCCAAGCCCCTCCCTGGAAGGGAGGGGGGAAGGTATACATGACTCCATCCGCCCGTATCCAAGCCGCGATCGACCTGCTGGACGCGATCATCGCCGCCGCCCGTGATGGCGGGCCGGCGGCGGACACGCTGATCGCGCGCTATTTCAAGGAACGGCGCTATGCCGGGTCGCGCGATCGCCGCGCGGTGCGCGACCATGTCTATGACGCGATCCGCCGCGTCGCCGATCGGCCCGAGGCCGGCCGCGCGGCGATGATCGGCCTGGTCGAGGCGCAGCCCGAGCTGGCCGCGCTGTTCGACGGATCGACCCATGCGCCGCTGCCGATCGAACCGGGCGAAGCAGGCGCAGCGGCTGGCGCCGTGCCGGGATGGTTGCAGCCCTTGCTGGCCGCGCCGGTGGAGCAGGACGCCCTGCTGGGCCGCGCGCCGGTGGACCTGCGCGTCAACCGGCTGAAGGCGACGCCCGCGCAAGTGGCGCCCGAATTGCCGGATGCGACGCCGATCGAGGGCATCCCGGACGCACTGCGCCTGCCCGAGGGCTATCCGGTCGAGCAGAGCGAGGCGTGGAAGCGCGGCGCGGTCGAGGTGCAGGATGCTGGCAGCCAGTTGATTTCCGCGGCATGCGGGGCGCAGGCCGGGCAGACGGTGATCGACCTGTGCGCGGGGGCGGGCGGCAAGACGCTGGCGCTGGCTGCGGCGATGGGCGGCAAGGGCCGGCTGATCGCCGCCGACACGATCCGCAACCGGATCGACCGGCTGGCGCCGCGTGCCGAGCGGGCGGGTGTGACCTGTATCGAGAGGCTGCTGCTGGACCAGGGGCATGAGGCGCGCGCGCTGGCGCCGCTGGTGGGGCAGGCCGACATCGTGCTGGTCGACGCGCCCTGTTCAGGTACGGGCACCTGGCGCCGCAATCCCGAGGCACGCTGGCGCCTGACCCAGGCGCGGCTCGACCGGCTGGTGTCGGAACAGGCCCGGATCCTGGATTTCGCCGCGCCCTTGCTGGCGCCCGGCGGTTTGCTGGTCTATGCTACCTGCGCATTGACCGACAGAGAGGGGCGGGATCAGGTGGATGCGTTTCTGGCGCGTCAGGCCGGCTGGAGTGCCGAGCCGATCGCAGCGGATATGGGCCGCGCCCATGGCCATGGGCTGCTGCTGACGCCCGGTCATGACGGCACCGATGGCTTCTACTTCGCCCGGCTGCGGAGGACCGCCTGAAACAGGCCATGGACAAGCGCGCGCAAAATAGCGACACTTGCCCTTCGGTCTGCGGGCCTGAGTCAATGCCTGAAACATGGCTGGAGATTTTGATGCGTTTCACCCCGGCCTCGATTGCCCTTGCCGTCCTTCTGACCACCGTTTCCAGCGTGGGCCTGACCCAGCGCCCCGATGCCCAGATCGAACCGCGGTCGATCGAATGGCAGAAGGCGGGCGAGGCGGCGCGCAAGGCGGGCAATCTGACCGGTGCCACCGATGCGCTGGAAAGCGCGCTGGCGATCGATCCGCGCAACCGTGCGGCCTATATCGAACTGGCCGAAGTGGCGCGGGCGCAGGGGCTGCAGGGCAAGGCCATCCGCCTCTACAAGGAAGCGCTGCTGCTCGACCCGACCGACGTGACCGCGATCGCCGGCCAGGGCGAGGCGATGGTCGAGAAGGGCGCGATCGCCAAGGCCAAGGAAAATCTCGCCCAGGCGCAGAACCTGTGCAAGGGCAGCTGCCCCGAGGTCGCGCAGCTCAATGCCGCGATCCAGAAGGGACCGCCGGCAGTCGCGATGACCAGCAAGGAAGCGGTGCCGGGCGCCAAGGCCAACAGCACCGATAATCCGTAATCTATCCGGCTTTCGCCGGTTCGATCGATCGTTCGTAGAAGCGCGTGTCGACCGCCATCCTGGGGAAGGCGGGCGGCAGGTCGTCGGCTTCGACCAGCGCGAACCCATTCTTCTCGTAGAAGCGATGCGCCGCCAGGAAACGGGCGGTGGTGCCGAGATAGATTTGGGCCAGGCCGCGGTCGGCCGCCGCGTCGAGCAGATGGCCGAGCAGCGCCTGGGCAACGCCGGCGGCGCGGCCGCGATAGCTGGATGCCACGAACATCTTGCGCAGTGCGCCCTGACCCTGGCCAATATCCTTGAGCGCGATCGTGCCGACGATCCGGCCGTCCTCCTCCGCGACCCAGAAGCCGCCGGCGCCGGGCAGGTAGAAGCCGGCTATGTCAGTGAGGTCCGGCTGGTCCGCTGCGGTGATGGCGATGCCATATTCGTCGCGCTGGATGCCAAGGATCAGGTCGAGAATGCCCGGCTGGTCGGCGGGGGCGAAGGGGCGGATCAGGGGCAAGGGGCTGGGCTTCCTGGCAGCGGTTCGGAATGATCGACGCGGACGGAAACGAACGACCGCGCCGAAAGCCGCCGGTCAGTTGCTGGCGTTGGCGGCCGGTGCGGGCGTGGCCGTGGCGCTGGCCCCCTCCGGCGTCTGGGCCTTGGGTGCGAAGATGCGCAGGCTGTCGAGCAGGGCCTGTGCGATCGGCTGATATTGTTCGCTCAGCATTTCGGGATAGACGAAGGTGGCGGTGACGATCGCGCCGTCAGGCTGTTTCAGCAGGCGCAGCGCGACATTATTGCCTTCGCCGTCATTGGCGGTGCCGCGATATTCATTCTCGCCGATGAAATCGCCATCCACGCCCTCCGCGCCGTCGGACAGCGCCTCGACAATCTGCTGCAGCGTCTGGTCATTGTCATTCTTCTGCCAGAAGACGCGGACATCGGCCCCCGCACCGGGATCCTGATAGACGACGCCATCGGCATTGCTGGCTTCGCCATCCTTCATCCAGCCTTCGGGCATGGTGACGGAATAGCCATGGTCGATATTCACATAGTTGCGGCTGTCGCCGGCATCATCCTTCTGCGCGTTGGCCAGCGCATTGGCAGCGGCCGCATTGGCGGCGGCGGCCAGTTCCTCCTGGCTCGGCATGTCCGCGACCGGTTCGGCGCGGCCACAGGCGACCAGCAGCAGGAGGGGAGAGCAGGCGGCGAGGAGGGGCGCTTTCATGCCCCGTTCAAAAGCATAGGCGCGGGGATAATTCAACGCCGTAGCGGAACCCCCGCGACAATATGCCCCAGCCGCAGGGCGCCCGGTCCCGCGATCAGGCCGCGTTGTCGATGCCCAGTTCTGCGAGCTTGCGATAGAGGGTCGAGCGGCCGATCCCCAGCCGGCGGGCGACTTCGGTCATGCGGCCGCGATAATGGCCGATGGCCAGGCGGATGACGTCGGCCTCGATCTCGGCGAGCTGGCGGACATGGCCGTCGCCTTCGAACAGGGTGATGCCGGCGGCTTCACGCGGCGGCGTGGCGGCGGCGCGCTGGCGCGGACCGCTGGCGCCGCGCGACAGGATATGGGCGGCGACCTGCGGGAAGTCATGCGGGGTCAGCGCATCGCCCTCGCACAGCACGGCAGCGCGGAACAGGGCGTTCTGGAGCTGGCGGACATTGCCCGGCCAGTCATGCTGCATCAGTAGCGCCAGCGCATCGTCGGTGAGGCCCAGGCCCCGCAGGCCCGGCTGGGTCGCGATGCGGGCGAGGAGATGGCGGCAAAGGGCAGGAATGTCGCCCATGCGCTCCCGCAATGGGGGCACGGTCAACTGCACGACGTTGAGGCGATAATAGAGATCCTCGCGGAACCGGCCGGCCTCGATCTCGTCGCTGAGCTTCTTGTTGGTGGCGGCGATGACGCGGACATCGACATGGACGGGGCGGCGTGCGCCGATCGGCTGCACCTCGCCATCCTGAAGCACGCGCAGCAGCTTGACCTGCGCGTCGAGCGGCATTTCGCTGACTTCGTCGAGGAAGATGGTGCCCATGTCGGCTGACAGGAATTTGCCGACATGGCGGTCGAACGCGCCGGTGAAGGCGCCGCGTTCATGACCGAACAGTTCTGATTCGACGAGGTTGGCGGGGATCGCGCCGCAATTGACGGTCACCATCGCCTGCTTGTGGCGCGGCGAGGCGGCATGGATGGCGCGGGCGACGACATCCTTGCCGACGCCGCTTTCACCCTCGATCAGCACCGGCACGCGGGCGCGTGCAGCCTTGGCGGCGATGGCGAGGGCGGTGCGGAACTGGGGGGCGGCGCCGACGACATCCTCGAACGCCAGCGGGGCGCTGATCTTCTCGGTGAGCGGGCGCAGTTCGCCGCGCACATTGCCCTCCAGCGTCGCGTTGAGCGCGGCGAGCAGCCGTTCGGGCGCGATCGGCTTGGACAGATAATCGGTGGCGCCCGCACGCATCGCCTGCACCGCGACGGCGACGCTGTTATGCGCCGTCAGCACCAGGATCGGCAGGGCGGGGCGCTGCGCATGGATGTCGCCGATCAGGTCGGCCGGATCGAAATCCGGACTCCATTGATCGATCAGGACCGCATTGAGCTGCATGCCGTCCTGCGTGCCCAGCGTCGCCAGGGCGGTTTCGGCATCGCTGGCGAAGATGGTCCGCCATCCCGCGCGCGCGGCCAGCGCAGACACTAGCCGGCGCTGCGCCGGCTCGTCGTCGATCAACATCAGCAAGGGAACGCCTTCGCGAACCATCTGGACCCCTCTTGTGCAAACAGGAGGTCATCCTAGGCGCCGGGGGTAAAAGCGCCCTTAACCTGTAAAGATTTTCTTGTGCCCCTACGGCTTGAGGGGGGTGGGGGGACAGGATAAGAGGTTGCACAACGATGTAATAACTAGGGGAACGGATATGGCTTCTGACGGGAACATCAAGAGCGCAACCCAGACCTATGAAGGGTTTGTCGGCTTCGTGAAGTGGGGCACCATTGCCTGCCTCATCGTTGCCGCGATTGTCGTGCTGCTGATCTCCAGCTGAGCCATGTCGACGCTATAGGAGGGGGATGCTGATATAATGAAAATTGCGATATTGAAGGAACAGGCTGCGGGCGAACGGCGCGTGGCCGGTACGCCCGAGACCGTGAAGAAATTCATCGCGCTGGGCGCAAGCGTGGCCGTCGAGGCTGGCGCTGGCGCGACGGCGTCGATTGCCGACGACGCCTATGCGGCGGCCGGTGCCAGCGTTGGCGATCGTGCCGCGACGCTGGCGGGGGCCGATATCCTGCTGGGCGTGCAAGGCCCTGATCCGGCCAGCCTTGGCGGTGCGGCACCGGGCGCCTGGATCGTCGCGGGCCTCAACCCGTTCGGCGAGCGGGCGCGGGTCGATGCCTATGCCGCCGGTGGCTATGAGGCGCTGGCGATGGAATTCATGCCGCGCATCACCCGTGCGCAGTCGATGGACATCTTGTCGTCCCAGTCGAACCTGTCGGGCTACAAGGCGGTGCTGGACGCGGCGGCCGAATATGACCGTGCCTTCCCGATGATGATGACAGCGGCGGGCACCGTGTCGGCGGCCAAATGCTTCGTCATGGGCGTGGGCGTGGCCGGCCTTCAGGCGATCGCCACCGCGCGGCGGCTGGGTGCGCAGGTAAGCGCGACCGACGTGCGCGCCGCGACCAAGGAGCAGATCGAATCGCTCGGCGCCAAGGCGATCTTCGTGGAGAAGGTGGCCGGCATCGAGGGTGAAGGCACCGGTGGCTATGCCACGGAAATGTCGGACGAATATAAGGCGGCCCAGGCCGAGCTGGTCTCGTCGCACATCGCCAAGCAGGACATTGTCATCACCACCGCGCTGATCCCTGGCCGGCCTGCGCCGCGCCTGATCAGTGACGCGCAGATCGCATCGATGAAGCCGGGCAGCGTGATCGTCGACCTGGCGGTCGAGCAGGGCGGCAATGTCGAGGGCGCGGTCGCCGGCGAAGTGGTCGTGCGCCACGGCGTCAAGATCGTGGGCCATCGCAACGTGCCCAGCCGCCTGGCCGCCGACACCTCCGCCCTGTTCTCGCGCAATCTCTATAATTTCCTGTCCGCCTTCTGGGACAAGGAGAGGAACGCGCCGGTGCTGGACGAGGAAATCGGCAACGCCATCCGCCTGACCCAGGGGGGCAAGGTCGTCAACGAACGGCTGCTGGCAAGCTGATGCGGGCCATGGTCCCCATCCTCCCCTGCAAGGGGAGGGGGACCAGCCGCAGGCTGGTGGAGGGGTATCGCCCTGTCATGAGCGGGACACCCCTCCGTCTGGCTTCGCCAGCCACCTCCCCTTCCAGGGGAGGATGATGTGCTGCAAGGGCAGGCGAACAGGGCACGGCAGTTGCGCAAGGCGATGTCGAAGCCGGAAGTCCTGCTCTGGCAGATATTGAGGCAAAGACCGCAAGGTCTGAAATTTCGCCGTCAGCACCGGTCCGGTCCCTATGTGGCAGATTTTTACTGTCATGAGGCGCGGCTGGTGATCGAGCTGGACGGCGAAGCGCATGCAAGAGGGGATGCGCCGATGAGGGATGAGCAGCGCGACTGCTGGTTTGCGGAACGGGGACTGTCCGTTCTGCGTCTGCCGGCCGCCGCAATCATGAATGATAGGGACAATGCCGTAGCCGCGATCCTGGCCAGGGCAGTCGAAACAAGTGGGGAGGACTAGAATGGACTTCATTGCCATCCTGTCGATTTTCGTGCTGGCGTGCTTCGTCGGCTATTATGTGGTCTGGTCGGTGACGCCGGCGCTGCACACGCCGCTGATGGCGGTTACCAATGCCATTTCGTCGGTCATCATCGTCGGCGCGCTGGTCGCGTCAGCGGAGGCCGGTAGCCTGGCGGCCAAGCTGCTGGGGCTGGTCGCGGTGGTCTTTGCGTCGGTCAATATCTTCGGCGGCTTTGCCGTGACCGAACGCATGCTGGCCATGTACAAGAAGAAGGAGCGCAAGTGATGCACGAGCTTGCGCCCGTCTCGCCCTTCGTTGCGCTGGCCTATCTGGTTTCCGGCGTCCTCTTCATCCTGGCGTTGCGCGGCCTGTCGAGCCCGTCGACCAGCCGTCGCGGCAACCGCATGGGCATGGTCGGCATGGCGATTGCCGTGGTCACGACCCTTTATACCCATGACGTGCTGAGCCTGCCCGAAATCCTGGGCGCCATCGCCATCGGCGGCGGCATCGGCTTCATCATCGCCCGTCGCATCGAGATGACGGCGATGCCGCAGCTGGTCGCGGCCTTCCACTCGCTGGTCGGTCTGGCGGCCGTGCTGGTCGGCGCGGCCGCCTATCTCAATCCCGGCGCGTTCGGCATTCTCGATCCGCTGACGAACGAGATCCACAATGCCAGCCGCATCGAGATGGGGCTGGGCGTCGCGATCGGCGCGATCACCTTCTCGGGGTCGGTCATCGCCTTCCTGAAACTGAACGGCAATATGTCGGGCAAGCCGATCATGCTGCCGGGCCGCCATGTCATCAATCTGGCGACGCTGGCGGCGATCCTGGGCCTGACCGCCTATTTCGTGACCGACCAGTCGCCCTGGATCTTCTGGACTGTGACGGCGCTGAGCTTCGTCATCGGCTTCCTGCTGATCATCCCGATCGGCGGCGCGGACATGCCGGTCGTGGTGTCGATGCTGAACAGCTATTCGGGCTGGGCCGCCGCCGCCATGGGCTTCACCCTGGGCAACACGGCGATGATCATCACCGGCGCGCTGGTGGGCAGTTCCGGCGCGATCCTGTCCTACATCATGTGCAAGGCGATGAACCGCAGCTTCATCAGCGTGATCGCTGGCGGCTTCGGCGCGGAAGCCGGCCCGTCGGGCGGCGGCGCGGCGGCGGTCGACCGTCCCTACAAGCGCGGCAGCGCCGAGGATGCGGCCTTCCTGATGAGCCAGGCGGACAATGTCATCATCGTGCCGGGTTACGGCATGGCGGTCAGCCAGGCGCAGCATGCGCTGCGCGAAATGGCCGACCTGCTGAAGAAGGAAGGCGTGAACGTCAAATATGCGATCCATCCGGTCGCAGGGCGCATGCCCGGCCACATGAACGTGCTGCTGGCCGAAGCGAACGTGCCGTATGACGAGGTGTTCGAGCTGGAGGACATCAACAGCGAGTTCGGCCAGGCCGACGTCGCCTTCGTCATCGGCGCCAATGACGTGACCAATCCGGCGGCCAAGACCGACAAGACGTCGCCCATCTATGGCATGCCGATCCTGGACGTCGCCAACGCCAAGTCGGTGCTGTTCGTGAAGCGCTCCATGGGCGGGGCCGGCTATGCCGGCGTCGACAATGAGGTCTTCTACATGGACAACACGATGATGCTGCTGGCCGACGCCAAGAAGATGGTCGAAGAGATCGTCAAGGCGCTGGCCCACTAAAGTGACCCGATCCACCCGCGCCGGATCGCCCCGTCGACGGGGCGGGTGGATCGTCCTGACTTGTCGAAGCCGGCATCTTTCGTAAAAGAAGGGCTGGGGCACCGACATGCCCGGCCCGCACGGGGCCGGACAGGCGCCCCCATATTGGGAGCGACATGCGTAAACTCGGTCTGATTGGTGGTCTCAGCTGGACGTCCACCGCCCGCTATTATGAGATCATCAACCAGGCGATCCACCGGGCCAAGGGTGGCCAGCACAGTGCGCGGCTGCTGATCGAAAGCCTGGATTTCGCACAGGTTTCCGGCTGCATCACGCAGGAAGACTGGGATTGCGCATCAGGCCATCTGATCGGCGCGGCCCAGCGGCTGGAGCAGGGCGGGGCCGAAGCCCTGCTGATCTGTGCCAATAGCATGCACCGCATCTATGACCGGATCCAGGCGAGCATCGCCATTCCCATCATCCACATCGCCGATGTCGTCGGCACGCGGATGAAGGCCGACCGGATCGATCGCGCCGCGCTGATCGGCACGCGCAACGTGATGACCGAGAAATATTATCGCCAGCGGCTGGTGTCGCACGGCGTGTCGCTGCTGCCGGCCGATGTCGCGCTGGCCGAGCGGATCGACCGGATCGTCTATGACGAACTGACCGTCGGCAAGATCAACCGCGATTCCGAGCGTTTCATGAAGTCGGAACTGACCGACATCGCCAAGGAGGATGTGCAGGCGGTTGTGCTGGCCTGCACCGAACTGGAGATGATCGTCGACGTGAAGGCCAATGTGCTGCCGATCTACGACTGCACCGAAATCCACGCCATGGCGGGCGTCGACTTCATCCTGAGCGAATAGGGATGGCGATGGCCGGGCGCGGTGTCAGACCGCGCTCAGCCCCGCATCGGCCAGGCCCCGCCACAGATGGAGCGCCTGGACGCTTTCCTTGACGTCATGGACGCGCACCATCTGCGCGCCCAGTTGCGCCGCGCGGAAGGCGAGGGCGACCGAGCCACCGAGCCGGTCTGGCGCCGGTGCCTCGTTCGACAGGGCACCGATCAGGCGCTTGCGGCTGCCGGCGAAGAGCAGCGGCACGCCCAGCCCCTGGAAGGTCGCTAGGCCATTCACCAGCGCCAGATTGTCCGCCAGGCTCTTGCCGAAACCCAGGCCCGGATCGACCATGATCTTCTCGCGCGCGATGCCGGCGTCGAGGCAGGCGGCGATGCGGGCGTCGAGATAGTCGAATACGTCGGTGACGACATCGGCATAGCCGTTGGGATTGTCGTGCGGATCGTCACCGGCCGAAGGGGCGTGCATCAGGATCACCGGACAGCCGGCGCGGGCCGCGACCTCCAGGCTGCGGGGATCATGTTCCAGCGCGCTGACATCGTTGATGACATGGGCGCCGGCGGCGAGCGCCGCCTCCATCACTGCGGCCTTGCGCGTGTCGACCGACATGGCGACGCCGGCTGCGGCGAGCTTCTCGATCACCGGCACGATCCGGGCGATCTCGTCGCCTTCCCATAGCTTGGGGGCCTTGGGCCGGGTGGACTCGCCGCCGACATCGATCAGCGCGGCACCGGCCGCCGCCATGGCAAAGCCGGCATCGGCCGCCGCTTGCGGGTCGGTCATATGCTTGCCGCCGTCGGAGAAGCTGTCGGGCGTGATGTTGAGGATCGCCATCGCCTGCGGCGCATCGAAGCGGATGACGCGATCGCCAAGGCTGAGCGGCGCGCGCTGGGCGGAGATGTTGGTTGCGAGCTGGCGGGCGCGCTCGGCCAGCGGATCGGGCAGGGTGGCGGTGATCGCCTCGAACGCGGCGACCGGGATGGTTTCGCGGGCGATGCGGCGGCCGGCATGGCGCGCCGTCAGTTCATAGGCCTGGAACCAGATCAGGCCATTGCCCATCCGCGCCGCCGATCCGTCCGCCAGGCCGATCGGGCTCGGCACGAACCAGGTCGGCTTGAGGTAGAGCCGGGCGTCGGCGGGGATGGAGGAGAGGGTCATAAAGCTCCGTTCGCCCCGGACGGGTGGGGGCCATGTCTTGGAAGAACTATGGCTGCCTCAACCCGAACGGGGGACGGAAATCAAGGCTCGTTGGCGAGCAGATAGGTCTGGCGCAGCGTGTCGATCGGGTGGAGCTTGCCCGCCTTCTCGATATGCCAGAAGGTCCAGCCGTTGCAGCTCGGCGCGCCCTGAAGCGTGGCGCCCAGCTTGTGGATCGAACCGGTGTCGCTGCCCACGGCGAGCGAGCCGTCGGCGCGCACGGTGGCGCTCCAGCGGCGCTTGCTGTCCATCACCACCGAACCGGGCTGGAGATAGCCGGTCTCGACCAGCGTGCCGAAGGCGACCTTGGGCTGCTGGCGCGCGGTCTGCATGATGGCGAGCGCGGATTCATCGAGCGGCAGCGCCTCGGCAATGCGTTCCTCGGCCACCTCGATATAGTCGGGCTCGCGCTCGATGCCGATCCACTGGCGACCCAGGCGCTTGGCGACGGCGCCGGTGGTGCCGGTGCCGAAGAAGGGATCGAGCACGATGTCGCCCGGCTTGGTGCAGGACAGCATCACGCGATAAAGCAGCGATTCCGGCTTCTGCGTGGGATGTGCCTTGGTGCCGTTGCGCTTCAGCCGCTCCTGGCCGCCGCAGATCGGCAGCACCCAGTCGGAGCGCATCTGCAACTCGTCATTGAGCGTCTTCATCGCCTTATAGTTGAACGTGTACTTCGCATCCTCGCCCTGGCTGGCCCAGATCAGCGTTTCATGTGCGTTGGTGAAGCGGGTGCCCTTGAAATTGGGCATCGGGTTCGCCTTGCGCCAGATGATGTCGTTGAGGATCCAGAAGCCCTCATCCTGCAAGGCAGCGCCGACGCGGAAGATGTTGTGATAGCTGCCGATCACCCAGATCGTGCCATTGGGCTTCAGGATGCGGCGCGCCTGCGCCAGCCACGCCTTGGTGAAGCGGTCATAGCTGCTGAGCGTGTCGAACTTGTCCCAGTCATTGTCGACCGCATCGACGCGGCCGCCCTCGGGGCGGAACAGGTCGCCGCCGAGCTGAAGATTATAAGGCGGATCGGCAAAGATCATGTCGATGCAGCCGTCGGGCAGCTTGGCCATTTCCGCGATACAGTCACCGCGCAGCAGGCGGTTTGCCTCGATCGCCGGTGCCGGCGCGAGCGCAACCGCCTTCTTCCGCCGCGGTGCGACGCGTTCCATGACACCCATGTGTGCAACCCCCATATGTTTCGTCCATCAGCACTGAGTCCTCAGGAGTCTGCCGTCAAGGTCAGGGATTTAGCGCTCGTCCCTGTCAGGATTGCGAGGATGGTGGAGAACGAAGCGGGTAGCCACAACATATTGAGTCATGCGAGTCGCGGGAGACTCATCATCGGGTGGTGTGACTCAAAAGACTCAGCGGGAAGGCGGTTCGCACTTTTTTTAGTTAATGGCGCGGCCGAGTCGAAAATCATCCTCCGCTTGACCAACTCATAACCAGATGATTATGAAATTTGCATGACGGAAGTGAAATTCAGAGGCGATCTTGGAGCGAACAGCGATTCACTCTTCAAGGCGCTGTCCGACGGCACGCGACGTGCCCTGCTGGAATATCTGGTGCGCGAAGGGGAGCAGAATGTCGTGGCGCTGACTGCCGTGGCCGGCGTGTCGCAACCGATGGTGTCGCGCCATATGGGCAAGCTCAAGCGCGCCGGTCTGGTGACGGCCCGGCGGACGGGGCGCGAAACCTGGTTCGCGGCGCGGACCAAGGGGCTGGGGCCGGTGGTGCAGTGGATGGCGATCTATGGTGCGCTCTGGTCGCAGCGCTTCACGCCGATGGAACATGCCGGAGATTGAACGGGAAACTGCTGACAGGAAAAGGGGCGCCATTGGCCCCTTTCGGTTTTCCAGGCTGTGCGCGGGATCAGCGCAGCGGCGTCCAGGTCTGGGTCTTGCAGAAGAAGGCGATGCAGCCCTGAACCTTGAGCGTGCCGTCGCCATTGCGGCTGACCTTGGACGTATAGCTCTTGCCGCTTTCCGGGTCGTAGATCGTGCCCTTCCAGATATCGCCGGCATCGCTGAAGCCCGACAGCAGGGCAAGGCCGACCAGCGGCTTGGAGCGCAGCGCCGGATCGGGGTTCTTGATGTCGGTCTGGGGGCGGCCGGGCGTCGGCTTAACGATCTTCTCGATCTTGCCGCAGATGCTCTTTCCGCAGGGTGCGATCTGGACGATCGCCTTGCCATCGACGGTCGACCAGCGGCCGGTGATGGGCTGGGCGGCATAAGCGGGCAGGGCGGTGGTGAAGGCGGTCAGAGCGGCGATGGCGACGCGAGCGCCGGTCTTGATGGTCATGATGCGATCCTCTCCTTTTGGGTTGAGGGTGAGAATAAGGGAGGAAAATGCGGCGCGCCAGCGCTTCGCTTGCAGTTTACGGAAACGGAAAGAGGGGACGCTACGGCAGCGCCCCCTCCTTGGTCTGAATTTTTTTAGAAAGCCGTGCTGATCGAGCAGGCGGCCGGACCCAGGATGACGACGAACAGGGTCGGCAGGATGAAGAGAATCAGCGGCACGGTCATGATCGCGGGGAGACGGGCGGCCTTTTCCTCGGCGCGCATCATGCGTTCATGGCGGAACTCGGCCGACAGCACGCGCAGCGCGGAGGCGAGCGGCGTGCCATATTTCTCGGTCTGGATCATGGTCGTGACCACGCCCTTGACCGCGTCCAGCTTCACGCGCGTGGCGAGGTTTTCAAACGCCATGCGGCGTTCGGTAAGGAAGCTGAGCTCGATCGCCGTCAACTGGAACTCGTCGCCCAGTTCGGGATAGGCGCGGCCCAGTTCGCGGGCGACGCGGCTGAAGGCGGCATCGACGGTCAGACCGGCCTCGGCGCAGATGACCAGCAGGTCGAGCGCGTCGGGCAGGCCCTTGCGGATCGCGGCGGAGCGCTTGGCGATCTTGTTGTCGATGAAGAGGTCGGGGGCCTTGTAGGCGAGCAGCAGTGCGCCGGCGAAGGCCATGAAGCGCTTGGCGCCGCCCCATTCGGGATAGATGCCCACGGCATAAAGCAGGATCGCAGCAGTGCCGCCGATCAGGATCGGCATGATCATGCGGCCGAAGATGACGGCGACGGCCCAGTCCTTGGACCGGATGCCGGCCTGGGCCAGGCGAATCTGCGCGTCCTTGAGCTGGTCATCCTGCAGCACCTTGAGGCTGGTCAGGAAGGACCGCATCTGGTCGGTCGTCTGGTTCTTGTTGACCAGCTTGGCGCGGCGCTTGGCGGTCGAGGCGGTGATGCCGGCCTTGAGCTGTTCGCGGCGTTCGTTGAGCGCCTTGACCCGCTTGGCCATCGGATCGCGCACCGTCATCACGGCATAGAGCGCGTAGAGGGTGGCAAGCGTGGCCAGCGCGGCAAGCAGCGTCCCGAAATCGGTCGCGGTCATGCCGAACAGGGTGCCGGTGGGGGTAGGGGCGTCCATATCTCTATCCGTTCCCCGTCAAATCTCGAAGTTGATCATCTGGGCCATGATGAAGGCGCCGATGGCCATCCAGCACATGCCGCCAATGCCGACGACCTGCATGGTCGAGAGCCCGAAAATGCCCGCCGGATCGGGGGTGAAGAAGGGGCTCATATAGCCAAAGTTGATGTAGCAGATCATGCCGAACACGAGGAAAGGCAGGACGCCGATGATATAGGCCGACGCCTTGGATTCCGACGACATGGCGCGGATCTTGAGCTTCATCTGGGCGCGCTGGCGCAGCACGGTGGCAAGGTTCTGCAGCGTTTCGGCGAGGTTGCCGCCGGTTTCGCGCTGGATCGCCAGGGTGATGACGAAAAACTGGAATTCCGGCGTGCCGAGGCGATCTGCGGTTTCCTGCAGCGCCTGGTCCATGCTCTTGCCGATCTTGATCCGTTCGGTGATCAGCTTGAACTCCTCACCGACCGGTCCGGGGATTTCGCTCGACACGATGCCCAGCGTCTCGCCGACCGGCAGACCCGAGCGCAGGCCGCGGGTCAGCAGTTCCAGCGCATCGGGGAACTTGGCGTTGAATTGATGGATCCGCTTGTTGATCAGGCGGCCAACCCACAGATGCGGCAAGGCAAGGCCTGCCGCCAGCCCGACCATCAGGGCCAGCAGGAAGGGGAAGCCGCGCATCAGAAGCAGCAGGGTGGTTAGCAGAAAGACCACTGCGCAGGACGTCATATATTGGCTGAGCGTCCATTTCTTGCCGGTCATGCGGATGCGCTTGGCCAGATTCTCCGGATTGGGGATCAGCGAGACCAGCATCTTGGCTTCGTTGCCGGTCGCCCGAGTGGAGATGGCCTTGCGCATGCGCGCTTCCATCATCGCCTCGGTGGAATCGCTGTGACGGCCCCGGATCAGGGCGACCCGGCGTTTCTGCGCCTTGTCGGGCGAGGGGCCGGCAAAGGCGACCACGACCAGGCCAAGCATGGTCGCGACCAGCACCAAGATCAGAAGGAAATTGCCGTCCATTGTTCGCCCGTTCCCCGTGCGTGAATATGGCTGTGCGGGGCCGCCCTGAAGCGGCCCGCGCGTCAGCCTTCCAGTGCCGTCGCCTTGTCCTTGCGGCGCGACGGGATCATGCTCTTGAAATCGCCGATCTTGCCGAGCAGGGAATCTCCCTTCCTGGCTGTCGACTTGGCGCCCGGATTATCGGCTTCATCGCCGGCCAGACCCAGAACTTCGTCCATCATGGCGGTGCAGGCGGCGCCGACCTTGCTGCCCTTGGCGGTTTCGGCCAGCGTCTTGCCGAGCTTGGCGGCCTGGGCCGCGATGCGCAGGTCGAACGGCACGATCACATCGACCTTGCGTTCGATCGACTGTTCGAAATCCTTGCGGCTGATTTCCGGCGCGCCGGGATGGACGCGATTGGCGACCACCAGGATGCGGGCCTGCGGTGCATTCGACTTGAGCCAGGACAGGATGCGGATCGTGTCGCGCGCCGCCGCCAGGCTGAGTTCGGTCACCACCACCGCGACATTGACGTCGGTCATCAGGTGTGTGTGCTGGATCAGCATGTTGCGCGGCAGATCGATGATGCTGCATTCGAACGCCTGACGGAACTCCTCCAGCAACTGGTAGAAGGCGCCGCCGTCGGTCATCATCGGCTGGTTGATCGGCGCTTCGGCCGACAGGATGGCCAGCATGTCGCTGGCGCGGACCATGGCGCGCTCGATGAACAGGCCGTCGATGCGGCTGGGATTCTCGATCGCGTCGGTCAGGCCACGGCCCGGTTCCAGATCCATCGCCAGCGCATTGGTGCCGAAATGGATGTCGAGATCGAGCAGCGCGGTCGGGCGCTTCTTCTTCTCGCTCAGCATCCAGGCGAGCGATGTTGCCATGCTGGATGCGCCGACGCCACCACGGGTGCCGACGACGGCAACCGTCATGTGCGGGCGTTCCGGCCCGGCGTCGCGCGGGGCGAGGAAGACGGCCTGGGCCTGGGCCAGTGCGTCGCGCAACTGGTCTGCGCCGAAGGGCTTGAGCAGATAGTCCTGGATGCCGCTGGCGACCAGATCACGATAAAGGCGCACGTCATTGACCTGGCCCGCCGCGATCACGACGGTGCCGGGTTCGCACACTTCGGCGAGGCTGTTGATGTCGTTCAGCGGATCGCCGCTTTCCGACATGTCGACGAACAGGATCTGCGGGCTGGCGGTGATCGACAGGCTCTGCACCGCGTTGCGCATGCCGCCCTTGTTCACCTTTTCCGGTGCCCAGCCCATTTCGGAGGCGACCGCACGGAGCAGGTCGAAGCTGTGGTCGTCGCAGACGAAGGCGTGGAAGGGGTCGCGCTGGCCCACGGAACCATGTTTCCAGGGTGCGTTCATCTTACTGGCCTCCGTTCGAGAGCTGCTTGAGGTCGCCCGAGCCGGTCGGCGCCTTGTCGCGATAGGTGGAAATGGCGCGGTTCGAGGTCGCGGTGCGCAATTCGCTGTCCGTGCTCTGGCCACGAACCAGATCTTCGGGATCGGCAACCATTGCCGCCAGATTGCTGTTCACGCCGCAGCCGAAATTGGACGACGCGCCCAGGCTCATCGGCGTTTCGGCCTTGTTCGACCAGTCGGGGCAGCCGGGAACCGACGCGGTGGTGCGGCGGACGACCAGACGGATGGTGCCCTCGGGCGCGGAGCCGGCGGCGGCCGAACTGTCCTGGCCGAGCAGCATGCCATGGCGGGCGACGACATTGGCGATGTCTTCGCCAAGATCGGGGCTGTAATAGCCGGCGTCAGTGACGATCGCGACCTGGTCGCCATAGCCAAGCTTGATCGTGGCAAACCAGTCGTCGAGGCGCGCGGCTTCGGCGGGCGCGAGGCGAGCGCCGCCGGCCTGCACGTCGAACGTGTAGCTGGCATAGCTGACGACCGGCTGATGGACCGAGTCCACGCCGCGATTGACGCTGTCGGTCGAGCAGGCCGCCAATGGCAGCGCCAGCAGGGCGATGGCGCCGAGGCGGACGAGGGTCTTGCGGGAGGTGGAAGTCATGTCTTTCGTCCTTCCGTCAGAAACTGAAGCCGGGGGTCGCGCCGCCCGACTTGCCGGACGAGCGATCTTCGTCGCGGGCGGCCAGCGCGGGCGCCGCGATCGATGCCTGCGGGCCGGGCGTGGGCGCCACGGGCGAACCGGGTGCGCGGGTCGGCATATTTGGCTGCGCTCCGCTGACGCCGTCATGCATCTGCTGCAGGAACAGGCCCTGGCCGACATTGGCGTTGCGGAAGCCATCGGTTGGCAGGCGAATGTCGGACGCGTTGACCGGCTTCACCAGATAGGGGGTCACGACGATCACCAACTCGGTCTCGTTACGCTGGAAGCTGCGCGACTTGAACAGGCTGCCCAGGATCGGGACATTGCCCAGGCCCGGCACCTTGTTGACGTTGTTGGCGGCTTCATTGTTGAGCAGGCCGGCGATCATGAAGGCCTGGCCTGAACCCAGTTCGACGGTGGTTTCGGCGGTACGGCTCTTGAGTGCGGGCACCGAACTGCTGACGCTGAAGTCGAGGCTCGACACGGTCGGGCGGACGCGCAGCGAGATGCGACCGTCGGCAAGAACCGTCGGGGTGAAGGCCAGTTGCACGCCATATTGCTTGAACTGGATGCTGTTGCCCGACGAGGGGCCGTTATTGACCGTATAGGGATATTCGCCACCGGCCAGGAAGCTGGCGGTTTCGCCCGACAGGGCGGTCAGGTTCGGCTGGGCCAGGGTACTGGCCAGGCCGCTGGATTCTGCGAGGTCGAGCGCACCGGCAATGTCCATGCCGAACAGGCGGGCAACGCCGCCAAGGCTGTAGGAGCCATCGACGGGAGTCGTGAACGACCAGCTGTTGTTGGCCGAATCATAGCTGGCGAAATCACGGCTGCCGCCACCGATGACGCCGCCCAATTTACCGCCACTATTGTCCTGGCTGGTGAAGTTGGTGCCGATCTTGTGGCCGACATCCTTGCTGACTTCGGCGATCTTGACCTGCAGCATGACCTGAAGCGGGGTCGCCATCAGCAGGCGGCTGACCACGGTCACGTCCTTGCCGACGAAGGCCTGGGTCAGGCGTTCGGCTTCGGCCGCGTCCTCGGGCGCCTTTATCGTCCCGGTCAGCAGTACCATGCCGTTCATCTTGTTGACGGCGATATTGGCACCCGGCATCGCCAGGCGCAGCATGTCGTCGATGGTGGTCAGGTTGTTGCCGACCCGAACCGTGCCGGAAAACAGCACTTTGCCATTGCCGGCCGTCACGAAGACGGTGGTTTCGCCCGGCTTTTTGGCGATCAGATAGAGCTGGTTATTGGTCCGGACATGGACATCGACAACGTCGGGGTTGGCGATGACGACGTCCGACATCTTGGCCGGCAGGTTGACGACCTTGCTGCCGCCGACCGACATCAGGATCGCATTGTCCTGATCGGCTGCGGGGGCGGCGTTGAGCGCCGTGGTCGGCGCGGCGACCATGGCAAGCGCCAGGCCAAGCGCGATCGCCGGGGCGGCGAGCGGACGGGCCGCCTTGTGCCGCGCGAGCATCTGGTAAGCGTTCATCTTACTTCCCCCCGACCGGAACTTCGGTCACATTGGTGCCGCGGGCAATGCGGACGGTCGGCCCCTTGAAGACGGCCGTGCCGACCGGTGCGCCACCGGGTGCTGCCATGGCGGGCATGCCGGCATCAGGCTTGGCCGGGACGCTGCTGCGCTGGTAGCGCGACACGTCGGCGCCCGTGGAATAGGTGGAACCGCGATCGACCGGGCGGGCCGCGATCTTGGCAATGATCGACTTTTCCGAACCCGGATTGGTGCCATCGGGCAGGTCGACGTCGGAACCGGCAATGGCCGCGTCAAGGTCCGATGCGGTGTCGGCGATCGAGCGCAGCGACAGCGACAGCGAGCCGATGGTCTGCGACACGGCGAGCTTTTCGGCAATCTTGGGCGTCACTTCGACCGTGACGTTGGAATAGGTCTGGACGACGGGCTTGCCATCGGGGCCCATGGCGTCGGTCCGCTGGTCGGTGGCGAGCACGCGCAGGTTGCGCAGGATCGTTTCCGAAACCTTGAGCGGGGCGCCATCGCCGCCGCCGGAAACCGTCTGGGTCAGCACCAGGTCGATGCGGTCGCCAGGGAAGACGAAGCCGGCAACCGCATTCTGGGCCGAGACCGGCACGGTGACGGCGCGCATGCCGGGGCCGAGCGCGGCGGCCAGGAAGCCGCGGTCACCCGGACGGATGACGGCGCCCTGGGTCAGCGGCTGGCCGGCGGTGATCGCGTTGCGCACGACGCTGCCTGCAAGCTTGAGCGGATCGGCCTGGCCCTTGAGATAATAGGCGGCCTCGATCAGATCCTTGGGCCAGGGCTGGAAGCGGAAGCTTTCCGCGTCCAGGATGGTCCCCACCGGCAGGGCCTTGGTCGCCACCAGAACATGCGGCTGGTCCGCCTCGTTCGGCATTGCGGCCGCGTTCACCTGCGGCGTAGATGAAGAACTCAGCATGCTGCGCGCAAGCAAGGCTGTAGTGACCGCTATGATTAGCGCCCCCACCAGCAGCACGATCTTCTTAGCATCCATGACGAAACTCGCCTTTCTCAAATGGGCGGCCTGCCCCCAGGGGCCCAATCATCACGCAAATTGGTTAAGATATCGTTCGCCAAGTAACCAAAGGGCGGCGATCGATATGGCTACGCCGTAGGGTATTTCGGGTGGGCCCTGCTTCCGGCGGAGGCGGTGGTGGATCACCGTGACGATCGTCACGGCGCCGCCCAGAATCGCCATCAGCGTCAACAGGGTCAGCACCGCCTGCCACGGAAACCACAGCGCCAGCGCGCCGAGCAGCTTCACATCGCCCCCGCCCATCATGCCGAACGCGAACAGCGCGGCGAACAGGACGAAGACCAGCAGGCCGACCAGCAACTGCACCGCCATGCCCGGCCAGAGCGGCAAGCCGCAGGCGATCCACCATAGTGGCGCCAGGGCGGCGACACCCAGGTTCAGCCGGTTGGAGATGATGCGCGCGCGCAGGTCCGTGATCGCGGCTGCGATCAGCAGAATGCCCAGTGCGGCGATCAGCGCCAGTCTGAAATATTCCCCCAACATGAGGGTCAGGCACTAGACCATATGGCTTACCAAACCGTAACCATGGCCCATGGATTCGCCGATCTTCCCGTCGCCCGCCCTTGACCGTCGCGCCTGGCCGATGGGTGGCCAGCTCGATTATTGGCAGGCCTCCGACTGTTGGCCGATCCGCCGCTATCGGCTGGGCGCTGGCACCCGTGGCCGGATGCTGATCCTCAACGGTCGTGGCGACATGATCGAGAAATATCTGGAGGTGATCCACCACTGGGCGCAGCGGGGCTGGGCTGTGACCAGCTTCGACTGGCGCGGGCAGGGCGGGTCGGGCCGGCTGACCGATGATCCGCTGTGCGGCCATATCGACGACTTCGCCCGGTGGATTGACGATTTGCGCGCGCTTTCAAATGATTGGCGCGCGGAGAGCAGTGGCCCGACGGTCATGCTGGGCCACAGCATGGGCGGGCATATGCTGCTGCGGGCGCTGGCAGAGGGGCTGCCGAAGCCCGATGCGGCCGTTGCGGTGGCGCCGATGCTGGGGCTGCATACGGCCCCGCTGCCGCGCTGGCTGGCGGTGGCGATCGCCAATTTCATGTGTGCGATCGGCCAGGGGGAAAAGCGGGCCTGGACGCAGAAGGAAGAGAGCGAGCGGCAGCGCCAGATGCGACAGAAGCGGCTGACCCATGATCCCGATCGCTACGCCGATGAAATCTGGTGGCGGGACCATAGCCGGGACATCGCGCTGGGGCCGCCGAGCTGGAACTGGGTGCGGCTGGCGCTCGAGTCGACTCGCGCCTTGGAGGCGGGAAACGGGCCGGAGCGAATCGCGGTGCCGACCCTGGTCCTGGCGGCCAGTTGCGACCGGCTGGTGGCGACGCCGGCGATCCGGCGGATCGCGGCGCGCTTGCCCGATGCCCGCCTGCATGTCTATGGGCGCGAGGCCGCGCATGAAATTTTGCGCGAGCTCGACCCGGTGCGGCTCGATGCGCTGGGGCGGATCGACCGTTTCCTGGATGAGGTTGCCCGTTGAACAGACCCGATATCGTGATTGTCGGTGGCGGGATTGCAGGCGCCAGCCTGGGCGGGGTGCTGGCGGAAACGGCGCGGGTGCTGATCCTGGAGATGGAGGACAGCGCCGGCTATCATGCGACGGGGCGATCGGTCGCCTTCTGGGAAGAAACCTATGGCGGGCCGGTGGTCCAGCCGTTGACCACGGCCTCGGGCGCGTTGCTGGAGTCGCCCGATCCCGATTTCTTCGACGGCTCCTTTTTGTCGCCGCGCCGCACGCTGCATATCGGCCGGGCCGGGGATGAAGGCTTGCGCGACGCGCTGCTGGCCGATTTTGCCGGGGCGGTCGAATTGCAGCCGGTCGATCCGGCCAGTCTGGTGCCGGGGCTGCGGCCCGACTGGGTGCTGGGCGTGCTGGAACCGAGTTGCCGCGACATCGATGTCGCGGCGCTGCATCAGGCCTATCTGCGTCGGTTCCGCAAGCTGGGCGGCGAAATGCGGCTGGGGGCAAGGCTAGAGCACGCCGAACGACAGGGCGATGGCTGGCGGATCGAGACCGGTGACGGGCCGATCGAATGCGGCCTGCTGGTCAATGCCGCCGGGGCTTGGGCGGACGATGTCGCTGTGGCCTGCGGTGTCGCGCCGGTCGGCATCACGCCCTATCGCCGGACGGTGGTGCAGTTGCGGCTGGAGGATATGCCAGCCGACGAGATGCCGCTGGTGATGGACATGCAGGGCGGCTTCTATTTCAAGCCGGAGGGGCAGGGGCGGATCTGGCTGACGCCGCATGACGAGGTTGCCTCGCCCCCCTGTGACGCCGCGCCCGAGGAACTGGCGATCGCGCAGGCCATCGACCGGTTCCAGGCGGCGGTCGACTGGCGGATCGCGGCGGTCGAGCGCAAATGGGCCGGGCTGCGCAGCTTCGCGCCGGACCGCGTGCCGGTCTATGGCTTCGAGCCGGCGGTCGAGGGTTTCTTCTGGTTTGCCGGGCAGGGCGGTTTCGGCATCCAGACTGCGCCGGCGGCCGCGCTGCTGGGCGCCAGCCTGTTGACTGGCGGAGCCGTGCCGCAGGCGATTGCCAGCCTCGATATCGCTGCTTATGCTCCCGAACGGTTTCGATAGCGCAACCAGCAGGAGAGCATGATGGCGCACAAGTTCGTGATCGAGAAGAACAAGGCCGGCGAGTTCGTGGCCAAGTTCAAATATAATGCCGAGATCATCTTCTGGACCGAGGGCTACAGCTCCAAGGCGAGCGCGAAGAATGCGATCGAGTCGATCCTGAAGAATGGCCCCGGCGCGCCGATCGAAGAAGCCGAATAATCCGTGCGGCGCGGGGAGGGTGACCTCCCCGTCCCTATACTATTTGCGGAAGCTTTCCGCCGCAGCGCAGGCGAGGGCATCGGCGCGTTCATTTTCCGGGTGGCCGGCATGGCCCTTGACCCATTGCCATGTCAGCTTGTGCCGGGCGGCGGCCTTCACCAGTTCCTGCCAGATCTCGACATTCTTGACCGGCTTGTTGTCGGCGGTCTTCCAGCCGCGCTTCTGCCAGCCGAAAATCCATTTGGTGATGCCGTCCATGACATATTTGCTGTCGGTGTAGAGCGTCACCTGGCACGGCTTCTTGAGCGTGTTGAGCGCCTCGACCGCCGCCATCATTTCCATGCGGTTGTTGGTGGTCATCGCCTCGCCGCCGGAGATTTCCTTCTCCTGGTCGCCAAAGCGCAGCACCGCGCCCCAGCCCCCCGGACCGGGATTGCCCTTGCACGCGCCATCGGTGAAGATCTGGACTTGCGGCAGGTCGCTCATGCGCCGAGCAGCTCCGCCGGTTCGGCCTTGGCGTAGAAATCCATGCGGCGCAGATAGGCGAGCGGATTCTTGCGCGTCACCAGTGCATCGGCGGGCGTGTTGATCCAGTCATAGGCGCGGGTCAGCAGGAAGCGCAGCGCGGCGCCGCGGCACAGGATCGGAAAGGCTGCCCGTTCCGCATCGGTCAGGCCATGGGCGGCGGTATAGCCAGCGCCGATCGCGACCGCGCGGTCGCCATACCAGGTCGCGCCGTCATTGCTGAAGCACCAGGCGCTGTGGGTGACGGCCAGGTCATAGGCGCGAATGTCGGTGCAGCTGAAATAGAAGTCGATGAGGCCGGTGACTTCATCGCCCAGCATCAGGACATTGTCCGGGAACAGGTCGGCATGGATTACCGAACGCGGCAGATCGGCGGGCCAGTGGGCGTCGAGAAAGGCCAGTTCCTGCGCCACGCGGTCGCCAAGGCCCGGTGCGATCTGGTCGAAATCATCGCCGCACTTGGCGGCCAGCGCGTGCCAGCCATCCTTGTCGAGCGCATTGCGCCGTTCGCCGGCAAAGCCCTGCGCCGCCTTGTGCAGTTCGCCCAGCGCCACGCCACAGGCGCGCGCCTGTGCCGGGGTGGGTTCGGTCACGGAAATGCCGGTCAGGAATTCGATCAGGCAGGCCGGGCGCCCGCCCAGCTGTTGCAGCCGCTTGCCATCGGTGTCGGCAATGAAGCGCGGCACCAGGCAGCCGCGCGCGCCCAGATGGTCGAGCAGGTCCATGAAGAAGGGCAGGTCCGCCTCATCCACCCGCTTTTCATAGAGGGTCAGGATATAGCGGTGGCCCCCAACTCTATCAGCGCCGTCGGCGCCAGTGGTTTCGAGCAGATAATTGCTGTTTTCCACGCCTTCGGCGATGCCCTTGGCGGACACCAGCCGGCCGGCATCATAGCGGGTGAGGAAGGCGTCAATCTCTTCGGCGGGAACGTGCGTATAAACGGCCATGGGGGTTATGCGGCCTCCAGTCCGCGCGGCAGCTTGAAGGAGATATTCTCCTGCGCCGTTTCCACCTGTTCCTCGGTCACGGCAAAGCGCTCCGCAATCCGGTCGACGACTTCGCGCACCAATATTTCGGGCGCGGAGGCGCCGGCGGTGAGGCCCAGCGTCGTCACGCCGTCCAGCCAGGCAAAGTCGATTTCCTCGGCGCGCTGGATCAGACGGGCGGGGGTGCCCTCGCGCTCGGCGACCTCGACCAGGCGCAGCGAGTTGGAGCTGTTGGGCGCGCCGATCACATAGACGGCGTCGCAGCGGGCGGCGATCGCCTTGACCGCGGTCTGGCGGTTCGACGTCGCGTAACAGATATCCTCGCCCTTGGGCGCGATGATCGAGGGGAAGCGACGCTCCAGCGTGGCGACGATCGCGGCGGTATCATCGACCGACAGGGTGGTCTGGGTCAGGAAGGCGAGATTGTCGGCGTCGGTGGGCGCCAGGGCCTCGGCATCCTCGACCGTTTCGATCAGCGTCATCGTCCCCTCGGGCACCTGGCCGAAGGTGCCGATCACCTCCGGATGGCCCTTGTGGCCGATGAACAGGATGTGGCGGCCGGCGGTCACCATGCGTTCGGCCTGGCGATGCACCTTGCTGACCAGCGGGCAGGTGGCGTCGAGATAGTCGAGGCCGCGCTCCTCCGCCTTGGCCGGCACCGCCTTGGGCACGCCATGGGCGGAAAAGACCACCGGCACGCCGTCGGGCACCTGATCCAGTTCCTCGACGAAGATCGCGCCCTTGGCCTTCAGGCTGTCGACCACGAACTTGTTGTGGACGATTTCATGGCGGACATAGACCGGCGCGCCATATTTCTCGATCGCGCGCTCGACGATGATGATGGCGCGGTCGACACCGGCACAGAAGCCGCGCGGGGCAGCGATCAACAGGGTCATCGGCGGGCGAGGGGCGGGGCTCTGCGTCATGGGCGCGGCTTAGGGCAATGTCGCGCCCGAAGGAAGGGCCAACGCAAATCACCGCGCTTTGTGTTGCGTGGGCGGCGGGGGATGGATAAGGAAGCCGGACGCCTCTGTCCAAGGGGCATGCTGAGGAATTGCTGCCTGTGACATTGTCCCGAATTGCGTTGACCGGAATGCTCGCCCTTGCCCTTGCCGGCTGTTCTCGCCGGGGGGAAATCGACCCGACGGGCGGTATCGTCACGGTGCGTTCGGCTTGCCCGGTGGCTGCAATCCCGGCCTATACCGGTGACGTGACCCTGTTCAATCCGGCCCAGAGCCGCGATGCTTCCGCGATCGACGTGGTGGCGAACATCACCGATCTGCGCTCGACCTGTTCCGATGGCGCCGAGCTTTATACCCAGGCGACCTTCGTGGTGAATGCGCGCCGCAACGACGCCAGCACCGCGCGCCAGGTGACTTTGCCCTATTTCTCGGCGATCGTGCGGGGCGGCAGCGCCGTCGTCGCCAAGCGGATCGGCCAGGTGACGCTGAACTTCGCGCCGGGCGAATATCGCGCGACCGCGACCGCCACGGCCGGCTCCTATGTCGACAAGGCATCGGCCACGCTGCCGCCGGAAATTCAGCAGAAGATCACGCAGAAGCGCAAGGCGGGCGACGCGGATGCCGCGATCGACCCCTTCGCCCAGCCGGACGTCAAGGCGGCGCTGCAGCGAACCAGCTTCGAGCTGCTCGTGGGTTTCAACCTGACCCAGGATCAGCTCAAATATAACGCGACCCGTTAAGGTCGTTTCCGCTTAGATTTTTCCCCGTTCGTGCTGAGTAGGGACTGAGCGAAGTCGAAGGCCCATATCGAAGCATCTTGTGTCACATACATCCTTCGATACGCCATTTCGACCGCGCTCAATGCTTGTCCTGAGCGCCTGCCTTGGCAGGCAGTCGAAGGGGCTACTCAGGACGAACGGATTTTGTGACGCAGGATAGTTTGATGTCCCTTTACACCCGTTTCACCGCCCATCTCGATGCCGTGCTCGACGCGCTGGAGGCTGAAGGCACGCTGCCCGCCGGCCTCAACCGCAAGCCGGTGACGGTGGAGCCGCCGCGCGATCCCAGCCATGGCGACCTGGCCACCAACGCCGCGATGGTGCTGGCCAAGCCCGCCGGCACAAATCCGCGCGCGCTGGCCGACGCGATCGTCACCAAGCTGCAGGCGCTGGACGAGGTCGAGGCAGCCAGCATCGCCGGCCCCGGCTTCATCAACCTGACCCTGACCGACCCGACCTGGCGCGCCGAACTGGCAGCGATCCATGCCGAAGCCGCCGATTATGGCCGGTCCGATTTCGGCGCGGGCACGACCGTGAACGTCGAATATGTCTCGGCCAACCCCACCGGTCCCATGCATATGGGCCATTGCCGCGGCGCGGTGGTCGGCGACGCGCTCGCCACCCTGCTGGAATATGCCGGGCACAAGGTGATCCGCGAATATTATATCAATGATGCCGGCGGCCAGGTCGACGTGCTCGCCCGCTCGGCGCATGTCCGCTATCGCGAAGCGCTGGGCGAGGATGTCGGCGCGATCCCCGAGGGGCTTTATCCGGGCGATTATCTGGTGCCGGTGGGGCAGGCGCTGGCCGCCGAATATGGCGACAGGTTCGTCGGCGCGCCGGAAGCCGACTGGCTGGTCCTGTTCCGCACCTTTGCCGTGGCGAAGATGATGGACATGATCCGCAGCGATCTCGCGCTGCTGGGCATCCACCACGACATCTTCTCGTCGGAGGCCGAACTGCAGGCGGCAGGCAAGCCGGCCGAGGCCGAAGCCTGGCTGCGTGCCCATGATCTGGTCTATGACGGCGTGCTGGAAGCGCCCAAGGGCGAACTGCCCGACGATTGGGAGCCGGTGGAACTGCCGCTGTTCCGTTCGACCAGGTTCGGTGACGACCAGGATCGGCCGATCAAGAAGTCGAACGGCAGCTGGACCTATTTCGGCGCCGACATGGCCTATCATTTCCAGAAGGCGCAGACCGCCGATCAGCTGATCGACATCTGGGGCGCGGACCATGCCGGCACGGTGAAGCGCATCCAGGCCGCCGTCGCCGCCCTGACCGAAGGCAAGGCGCGGTTCGACGTGAAGCTGATCCAGATGGTCCGCCTGCTGCGCGATGGCGAGCCGGTGAAGATGTCCAAGCGCGCCGGCAATTTCGTGACGCTGGCCGATGTCGTGCGCGAAGTGGGCAAGGATGTCGTCCGCTTCACCATGCTGACGCGCAAGGCCGATGCCCAGATGGACTTCGATTTCGCCAAGGTGGTGGAAGCCTCGAAGGACAATCCGGTCTTCTATGTGCAATATGCCCATGCCCGCATTTCCTCGCTCGGCCGCCGTGCCGAAGAGGCCGGGATCGACCTTCCCGCGCCTGACCTGTCCCTGCTTGGGACGGCGGAGCTGAACCTGGTGAAGCTGACAGCGCAGTTCCCGCGTGTCGTCGAAGGATCGGCGCAGGCCCGTGAGCCGCATCGTATTGCCTTCTATCTCAATGACTTGGCTTCGGCATTCCATGGCTGGTGGAATATGGGCAATGATGATCCGCGCGCGCGCGTGGTGCTGGCGGACGATCCGGCCCTCACCTCGGCCCGGCTTTTCTTGAGCCGCGGAATCGGGCAGATCATCCGCAACGGCCTTGCCCTGATGGGCGTGGTCGCGCTGACCGAAATGCAGTGAGCCGAGCGGAGTTTCGATAATGGGTGACTATGCACGTGGGCGACTTGACCTCGATGACGAGGACCGGCTGCCCTGGCTGGAGCCTGCGCTCGACGAGGCGGATGAGGAGCGGATTTCGCCGCTGCGCCTGCTGGGCCTCATCATTCTGGGACTGGTGCTGATCGGCGCTGTGGTCGCGGGCATGTGGTGGCTGCAGAACCGCAATGGCGGTGGCGCGGGCGAAGGGCAACTGATCGCCGCGCCGCAGGGCGACTACAAGATCGCGGCCAAGGAAGCGGACGCCAAGAAGTTCCAGGGCGAGGGCGATGCCAGCTTCGCCGCGAGCGAGGGTGTGGCCCGCGATGGCCAGATCGACCCGAGCCGCGTGCCCGAAGCGCCAATCACCCCGACCGGCGCTGCCCCTGCAGGCACCAAGCCCGCTGTTCCGGCCAAGCCCGCGCAGAGCGTCACCGCCAAGGTCGAGGACGAGACCAGGGCCGCGCCCAAGGCAGCCGCGCCCAAGGCCGCCGGCAGTGGCGTCATCCAGCTGGGCGCCTATGGCAGCGCGTCGGGCGCCAAGGATGCCTGGGGCCGCCTGTCGAAGCGCTTTGCCTATCTGGCGCCGCTCGCCATGTCGGTCGAGCCGGCCGAAGTGGGCGGCAGCACCGTCTATCGCCTGCGCGCCAGCGCCGGCGGGCAGGCGGGCACCGTTTGCGGCAAGCTGAAGGTCGCGGGCGAAAGCTGCATCATCGTCAATTGACCCAAACAGGGCGCGGGCGTCGACAGCCCGCGCCTTAGTCATTAGCATCGGCGTCATGAAACCCGTCATCTTCGGCCTATCCGGCGAAACCCTGACCGCCGACGAGCGCGCCTTCTTTGCCGAGGCGCAGCCGGCCGGCTACATCTTGTTCAAGCGCAACATTGCCGATCGCGCGCAGGTGCGGGCGCTGACCGACGAACTGCGCGCGCTGCACGGGCGCGACGACCTGCTGATCATGATCGATCAGGAGGGCGGCCGGGTCGCGCGGATGCAGGCGCCGGTCTGGCCCAGTTTTCCCGCCGGCGCCGTGTTCGACCGCCTCTATAACATTGCGCCGTCCAGCGCGATCGCGGCGGCACGGGCCAATGCACGGGCGCTCGCGCTGATGCTGGCGGAGGTTGGCATCACGGTGGATGCGCTGCCGCTGCTGGACGTGCGGCAGGAGGGCGCGAGCGACATCATGGGCGACCGGACGCTGGGCGCCGAGCCGATGCGCGTCGCGGCGCTTGGCCGCGCCGTGATCGAGGGGCTGGCCGACGGCAATGTGGTGGGCATCGTCAAGCATATGCCCGGCCATGGCCGCGCGCTGGTCGACAGCCATCTGGAACTGCCGGTCGTCCATGCCGGGACGGAGGAACTGGAAAACGACCTGGCGCCGTTCCGCGCGCTCAAGGATGCACCGATGGGCATGACCGCCCATGTCGTCTACACCGCCTGGGATGCCGATCGGCCGGCCAGCCTGTCGCCGATCGTGATCGAGGAGATTATTCGCCAGCGCATCGGCTTTGACGGGCTGCTGATGTCCGACGACCTCGACATGAAGGCGCTCAAGGGCTCGATACCCGAACTGGCCGCCGGCGTGGTCGCGGCCGGGTGCGACCTGGCGCTCAATTGCTGGGGGCGGATGGACGATATGGTCGGCATCGCCAATCTGCTGCCGGATATCACGCCGGCTGCGCGGGCGCGGCTCGATCGGGCGATGGGCTCGGCCCATGTCGCCGACCTGCCGCCGTTCGAGGAGTTGCTGGCGACCCGCGACACGTTGCTGGCGCTGGTTCCGGCCTGATCGCGGACGCGGGGGCGATGGACGATCTCTTCACCGCCCCGGCCGCGACGCCCGCCGAGGTCCTGACCGTCAGCTTCGAAAGCTGGGAGGGGCCGCTCGACCTGTTGCTGGCGCTGGCGCGGACGCAGAAGGTCGACCTGCGCGAAATCTCCATCCTGGCGCTGGTCGAGCAATATCTGGCCTATGTCGATGGCGCGCGGCAGCTGAAGCTGGAACTGGCGGCCGACTATCTGGTGATGGCGGCGTGGCTGGCCTATCTCAAATCGGCGATGCTGCTGCCCAAGGAAGCGCAGCCCGAGCCCAGTCCCGAGGAAATGGCGCTGCGGCTGCAATTGCGGCTGCAACGGTTGCACGCCATGCGCGAGGCGGGCGCGCGGCTGATGGCCGGCGATCGAATCGGGCGCGACGTGTTCGTCCGCCCCCGGCCCGAGGGGCTGCACATGGTGCGGCGGGCGAAGTGGAGCGCCAGCCTTTATGATCTGATCCAGGCCTATGGCCAGATCCGCGCGCGTAACCAGCCGGTGGTGCATATGGTCGCGGTGCGGCCAGTCATGACCCTGGACGAGGCGATCCAGCGGGTGAGTGCGCTGGTCGGGTCGGCGCTCGACTGGACGACCCTGGAATCCTTCCTGCCCGACGATCGCGACGGACCGATGGCGAAATCGGCGCTGGCCAGCAGCTTCGTGGCGATGCTGGAACTGGCCAAGCAGGGGCGGGTGGACATAAGGCAGGACGGAATATTCGAGCCGATCTATCTGCGGGCGGCGCTGTCGGGCGATCAATGGGAGCAGTTGCGGTGATCCGGGAGATGGATGATTTCGCGCGCGCGGTGGAGGCGGCCTTGTTCGCGTCGGAGGAGCCGCTGACGCCTGCTGAACTGCGCGCCCATGTCGGCGATGGCGGCGATCTGCCCGCGACGCTGGCCGGGCTGGCGCAGGATTATGCCGGACGCGGCGTCAATCTGGTCGAGCGGGGCGGGCGCTGGCATTTCCAGACGGCGGCCGACCTGGCGCATATCCTGCGGCGGGAACGGGACGAGACGCGCAAGCTGTCCCGCGCGGCGATGGAGACGCTGGCGATCATCGCCTATCATGAGCCGGTGAGCCGCGCGGAGATCGAGGCGATTCGCGGGGTTCAGGTGGCCAAGGGCACGCTGGATGTGCTGATGGAGGCCGGCTGGGTGCGTCCGGTGGGGCGGCGCGAAGTGCCGGGTCGCCCGCTCATCTATGCGACCAGCGTAGAGTTTCTGTCACATTTTGGCCTTAGCAGCCGCCGGGACTTGCCGGGTCTGGACGATTTGCGGGCTGCGGGGTTGCTGGATCCGGTGGATTTGGCGCTGGAGGGTCTGGGCGGTCAATCCGTTCTGGAAAAGGATGAGGAAGAGGCCTAGAAAGGCCTCCTTTCAGGAGTATGTGAAAATGGGTTCTTTCTCGCTGATGCACTGGGTGATCGTGCTCCTGGTCGTCATGCTGCTGTTCGGTGGCGGCCGGATTTCCGGCCTGATGGGTGACGTGGCCAAGGGCATCAAGAGCTTCAAGAAGGGCATGGCCGACGACGAGGACGACGCGACGCCGGCAAAGCCCGCGACCCGGATCGAGGGTCATCGCGTGCCCGAACAGGATGCGCCGAGCGCAACCGAAGAAAAGACCAAGGCCTGATCTCTAACGCAGGCTGGTAGTCGCGCATGTTTGGCATCGATTCGACCGAATTTCTGGTGATCGTGATCATTGCGGTGATCGTGATCGGCCCGAAGGATCTTCCGCGCGCGCTCTACAAGGTGGGGCAGATCGTGGGGAAGGCCCAGGGCATGGCCCGGCATTTCCGCACCGGCATTGATGCCATGGTGCGGGAAGTCGAGCTGGAAGAGCTGGAAAAGAAATGGGCCGAGCAGAATAAGCGCATCATGGCCGAGCATCCGCCCGAGACCCAGGTTCCCGAAACCCAGGTCATCGAGCATGGTTCGGCCAGCGATGCGCCCGCTGCTTCGGCTGTAGACGACAAGCCGCCTTATGTGGCGGAAGCGCCGGCGGCCCCCGCTGTCGATGCGCCGCCCTATGTGGCGGAGGCGGCGCCGCCGCCGGTGGCGGACAAGCCGCCCTATGTCGCGGAAGAGCCCGCTGCACCCAAGCAGGGGGATGCGGCGGCATGATCGGCGATATTGACGACAGCAAGGCGCCCTTGCTGGACCATCTGATCGAACTGCGCAGCCGCTTGCTCAAATGCGTCTACGCGCTCGCCATCACCGGGGCGATCTGCTTCTATTTTTCGGAGCAGCTCTTCGCCATCCTGGTGCATCCGCTCAAGGAAGCCTTTGGCGATGCCGGCGGCAAGCTGGTCTATACCAAGCTCTACGAAGCCTTTTTCGTGCAGATCAAGATCGCGCTGTTCGGCGCCTTCTGCCTGTCCTTCCCGATCATCGCCAACCAGCTCTGGGCGTTCGTCGCGCCGGGGCTATATGCGAAGGAAAAGAAGGCGCTGCTGCCTTTCATCATCGCAACCCCCTTCCTGTTCGCGCTGGGTGCGAGCCTCGCCTATTTTGTGGTGATGCCGACCGCCTTCCATTTCTTCCTGGGCTATCAGGGCAATGGCAGCGGGCTGCAGGTCGAGGCGCTGCCGAGCGCGGACAGCTATCTGGGTCTGGTGATGCAGTTCATACTGGCTTTCGGCATCTGTTTCCTGTTGCCGGTGCTGCTGATGCTGCTCAACCGGGCCGGCTTCGTGTCGCGCGAGCAGCTCAAGGGCATGCGCCGCTACATGATTGTCGGCGCCTTCATCCTGGCCGCGGTGCTGACCCCGCCGGATGTGGTATCGCAGCTGATGCTCGCCATCCCGTTGCTGCTGCTCTACGAAATCACGCTGGTCGCGATCTGGTTCACCGATCGCAGCCAGGCGAAACGTGCCGCCGCAGAAGCGGCGGCCGAGGAAGCATCCGCATAAGAAAAGGCCCGCGAAACGCGGGCCTTTTTATGTGATCAGTTGGCCGACTTCTCGACGGCCTTGCCGGCGCTCTGCACGTCCCTGCCAGCGCCTTCCACCGTATTGCAGGCGGATACCAGCAGCGAGCCGGTGAGCAGCAGGGCGGTGACGATTGTCTTGGTCATCGGTTTCTCCTTCCGAAATTCGGCCGACCGCATGGCGAGCCATATCGGTGACCGCTGGAGAACACGCCTGGACGGGAAGGGTTCCGCCGGCTGGCGCTGGTTCGACGATGAGGGAGGGTGCCCCAAAAAAGTCTGAGCCCGGAACGCGTCGGGGGGGGGTGATGCGTTCCGGGCTCATATTTTTTGGATAGCAAGAGCGGGGGGCAAAAGATTTGCTATCCGAAATGCAGAACGAGCGGCAAAGCGGGTGGTTCCCGATTTCCGCTCCTGATCGCGAATTTTAATTGCCCTTGTTTTCAGGCATTTCGCTGGTTGATCGGATATTAACCTAAAATAATCTCGCCAGGCGAGCGCAAAAAGATGGTGCGGTTCAACCGAGCGGCCGGCCGCTGTTGCGATATTCGGGGCGGATCGTCGATTCCGGCAGATTGTCGATCGGCGCGGTGAGGACGGGCGCGGGGGCGGGCTGGGGCACCGGCGTGGAGGGCGCGACCGTCGGCAGGGGCACATAGGCGGTTGCCGGTCCCGCGCTCATCAGTTCGACGGGCGTAACCGGCTGGACCGGCCAGATCCGGCGGGCAGGGCCGGATATCAGTTCGCGCCCCGGATAGGCGTCGCTGAAGGCGGCAGGCGTACCGTTAAAGCCCATGCCGCGATAGAAGATATGGGCGCCGATCACGGCAACCGGCTGCAGCGTCGCGGACCAGGCCGGGCGGACGGCCAGCGTATGATAATGGGTGGCAAGGCCCACCGGGGCATAGGCTTTGCCCGACAGGGCCTGCTGGGCGATGCCGCGCGCGCGGACCCAGGCGACGGCGTTGGGCAGGCGGGCCATGGCGCCATCGCAGCTGAAGGTGAACTGGCAGTGGAAGTCGGTGCGTTCCGAGCCCTGATAGACGACGCCGCAGACGCTGTTGGGCCAGAGCGGGCTGCGCACGCGGTTCAATACCACCTGTGCGACGGCGCGCTGGCCCTCCTCCGGCTCATTCCCGGCTTCATAATAGATGGCCGATGTCAGGCAGTTGAGCGCGCGATAGCTGTCTGTTGGAGTGATGCCGCGGAAGGTGGCGGCCGGTGCCGCCTTGACCTCGGCCAGGCCCATGACATGCGGGCTCTGGATGGTGAGTGCGCCGGGCGCCGGATCAAAGGCGCCTTCGGCATAGAAGAAGGCGGAGCCGGGGAAATTGGCGCCCGCCTGTTCGGCCGGGTCGGGGCCATGATGATCCTCGGCCAGCATGTCGAGCGGCGCGGCGGTGATGAGATGCGGCACGACCAGCACCGCAAGCGCCAGTGCGCCCAGGCCGCCATGCCAGATCCATCGTTCCTGTTGTCGCGAAAGCCGCATCATCCAGCCGGTATCGAGCGGGCCCGATTGCCGCGCGGGCCTGGTCATAGCCGATTTTCCTTTCCAATTCCTCCACGGAATCGGGCGGGGCATGTGTCGGGAGTGGGGGACCGGCGCGCGAAGCCGGGGCAAACCGGCTCTTTTCGTGATGCAGCATTCCCTTGCTTGGCAAGCACGTATCGGCTCCGCTATGCGGGGTGCATGCTGCTCCAGAAAGATAGCCTCGCCCTGATCGGTAATACCCCGATGGTGCGTCTCGCCGGTCCGTCCGAAGCCACCGGATGCGATATCTACGCCAAGTGCGAATTCGCCAATCCCGGCGCATCGGTGAAGGACCGCGCCGCCCTGTTCATCGTCAATGATGCCGAGGAGAAGGGGCTGCTGAAGCCCGGCGGCACGATCGTCGAGGGGACGGCCGGCAATACCGGCATCGGCCTGGCGCTGGTCGCCAATGCCAAGGGGTACAAGTCGATCATCGTCATGCCCGAGACGCAGAGCCGGGAAAAGATGGACACGCTGCGCGCGCTGGGCGCGGAACTGGTGACGGTGCCGGCGGCGCCCTATTCCAACCCCGGCCATTTCGTCCACACCTCGCGCCGCCTGGCGGAGGAGACGGAAGGCGCGATCTGGGCCAACCAGTTCGACAATATCGCCAATCGCAAGGCGCATATCGTCGGCACGGCCGAGGAAATCTGGACCCAGATGGAAGGCCGGATCGACGGCTTCATCTGTGCGGCGGGCACCGGCGGCACGATCGCCGGCGTCGGCCTTGGCCTCAAGGCGCATGACGAGAATATCGTCATCGGCCTCGCCGATCCGCATGGCGCGGCGCTCTATAATTATTATGCCCGTGGCGAGTTGAAGGCGGAGGGCAATTCGGTCGCCGAAGGCATCGGCCAGGGGCGCATCACCGCCAATCTGGAAGGCGCGCCGATCGACACCCAGTTCCGCATTTCCGACGAGGAAGGGCTGGAGTGGGTCCGCCGCCTGCTGGCCGAGGAGGGGCTGTGCCTGGGTCTGTCGTCGGGCATCAATGTCGCGGGTGCCGTCGCGCTTGCGAAACAGCTTGGGCCGGGCAAGAAAATCGTGACAATCCTGTGCGATACCGGCTTCCGCTATCTGTCGACCCTCTACAACCGGCAGTGGCTCGAATCGAAGGGCTTGACGATATTCCCCTGGCTCGCGCACAATTGACGGGCCGACACGGGTCGCGGCGGCATAAAATAGAGCATGTTCATGGCTGATCATTCCCGCCGACAGGAGGGGTTGCAGCGCGTTCAGATAGGGCTGACCGGCCTGGCAGGTGTTGTCCTGCTGGTCGGGCTGGCGAACATCGTCATCGACAAGGCGCGGGTGGACGATATTGCGTCCGCGCCGCCGGCCGTGCCGACGATCGACGTCAATGCCGCTGTCGCCGCCACCACGCCCAAGGAGCCGCTCGCCGAACTGGGGGTGCAACCCGCACCGGAAATGGCGCCGATCGTCCCTGATCTGCAGCCCGATCCCAAGATCCGCAAGCCGATGGACCAGGAACCCACGCCGCAGACGCCCTGACGGGCGATGATGTCGTTCGTTCGCTGTCTTTCGCGATTGCTCACCCTGTTGCTGCCGGCGACGCTGATGCTGCTCGCCGGTCTGGCGGCTGCCTGGCGCACGGGGCAGGCGGACCCATGGCGTTGGAGCTGGCCGACGCTGCTGTTGCTCGTGCCAACGGGGTGGTGGCTGGCGCGGCGGGACTTTCTGCATGCGCTGTGGGTGGGGCTGGGTGGCGCCGGGATGGCGCTGATCTTCTGCGCCCTGGCCGCTGCGCGCATGCCTGACCCCTGGGCCATCATCGGCTTGCCGCTGCTGGCGCTGGCGGCGGCCGGCGGCGGCGCTTTGCTGTGGCAGCGGCGCTGGCTGCCGGCATGTGTCGCATTGGCCGCAGTGCTGCTGCTGCTCGGCTTCGGTCCGACCCGTCCCATTTCCTCCCAGCCTGATCGTCCGGTGCTTGCCGTCATCACCGCGCTGCCGCTCTTCTGGGAAGAGGGTTGGGCTGGGACAAGGCGGGACGCGCCGATCGTGACGCTGCTGCGCAGCCGGTTCGAGGTGCGGCCGATCGATGATGTGCGGGCACTGGCCGCATCCGACGCGCCCGTGCTGCTGCTGGCGCAGCCCCGACCGATGACGCCGCAGGCGCTGGTCGCGCTTGACCGCTGGGTCCGGGATGGCGGCCGGCTGCTGCTGCTCACCGATCCGCGTCTGCGCTGGCCGTCCGATTTGCCGCTGGGTGACCGGCGCCGGGCGCCGATGGTCGGCACGCTCGGCCCTCTGCTGGCGCATTGGGGCGTGCGGGGCGGGGCGGTGCGCGACCGGGAAATGCGCCATTTCCTGCCCGATGACCGGCTTTTGACGATGGCCGGGATGCAGCCCTTGTCTTTGGAGGGGCAGGTGGCGGCTGTTCCGCTGCGGCTGCGGATCGGGCGCGGGGAGGTGCTGCTTCTGGGGGACGCGGACCTGATCGACGACCGGCTGTGGCTGGCCGACCCGGCGCGTCCGCTCGATCCGCGCGCCTGGAGCGCGGATACGCCGGCGCTGGTGGCGCAATGGCTGGGGGCGGAGATGCCGGATGGTCGCCGCTGGATGCGGAATGTCGCGGATGTCCGGCTGGGGCTGCGATCGGCTCTTCTGGCTGGGACAGGCTGGGCGATAGTGGGTCTGATGCTGCTGCGCCGTCGTTCCGGGCGGAATGGCATGAGAACAAAAAGTGAAAATAAGCTGGTGAAAGGAGGAAAAAACGGTTAATCCCGTTTCTGACCGGCTTTTCCCAACTTCACCCAATATTTCCCTTTGCAGGCCGCCTCATGCTTGGTAGATATTCCAACATTGGGGTTAGTCAGGCTTTGCGAGAGTCTTGCGTCGGGATTCGAAAACGCGATTCCGGCGACGGGAAGCCTGCGCCCTGCTTAAAAGGGGCGAATTTCCAGCGTGTCGGACGTCATTCTCTATTCGGGCAACGCGTTCAGCGTCGCGGACGGCAAGGGCCGTTTCGTGCTGCCCCTGGAGATGCGCCGCCAGGTGAAGCTGGCGAGCGGCGGCGAAAACCGTCTGTGCCTGTCGGTCCATATGGACAATGGCTGCGCCACCGGCTTCGGCCTGTCCCACAAGCTGTTCCTGTTCGAGGAAGTGAATGAGCTGGAGCGCGAGGCGCGCGCCGCCAATCGCCCGTTTAATGGTGATCTGGAGCGCGAGAATCGCCTGGGCACGATCGAGGACGTGAATTTCGACGAGGGTGGCCGCTTCTTCCTGCACCCCGATATCAAGGAAGAGGCCGGTATCACCGACGTCGTGTTCTTCTATGGCGTTGGCCGCTATTTCCAGATCTGGAAGCCCGAGGCGCTGGTCGAAAGCCCGGATCGCCCGGCGCTGATCCGCAACAAGGTGCGCCGCTGGCTGGAACAGCGCGCAGCGGAGGGCGGCAAGTGAGCGCCGCGCCGCATATCCCCGTCCTCCTGACCGAAGTGCTCGATGCGCTCGCCATTACCCCAGGCGAGCGACATGTCGACGGCACCTTCGGCGCGGGCGGCTATTCCAGCGCCATGGTGGCGGCTGGCGCGCAGGTCTTTGCCTTTGATCGCGACCCCGATGCGATCCGGGAAGGGCAGGCGCTGGCCGATGAAAAGGGTATCACCCTGATCCCCGGCGAATTTTCGCGGATGGAGGAACTGCTGGCCGAACGCGGCGTCAGCAGCGTGTCGGGCATCACGCTGGATATCGGCGTGTCGTCGATGCAGCTCGACCGGCCCGAACGCGGCTTTTCCTTCCAGGCGGACGGTCCGCTCGACATGACGATGAGCCAGGGCGGCATGAGCGCGGCCGATTTCCTCAACACCGCCGCGGAAGAGGATATTGCCGACGTCATCTATCGCTATGGTGAGGAGCCGCGTTCGCGCCGGGTCGCCCGCGCGATCGTCGATGCACGGCCGCTGGAGCGGACCGGGCAGCTTGCTGCCGTCGTGCGCCGGGCGCTGGGCTACAAGCCGCATGACAAGAAGGATCCATCGACCCGCACTTTCCAGGCGATCCGCATCCATGTGAATCGCGAACTGGAGGAGTTGGAGCGCGCGCTCGAAGCGGCGGAAGCACTGCTGGAGCCGGGCGGCCGGCTTGCGATCGTGACCTTCCACAGTCTGGAGGATCGCATCGTCAAGCAGTTCCTGCGCAAGCGCAGCGGCAGCGAGGCGGGCGGATCACGCCACCTGCCCGAGAAGAAGGCCGAGGTCGCGCCTGCATTCGAAAAGCCCGCCAAGGCCGTAAAGCCCGGCGAAACTGAACTGGCGCGCAATCCGCGTGCCCGTTCCGCCACCCTGCGCAGCGCCGTGCGGACCGGCGCCCCTGTTGCCAATGCCCATCGGAGTGCCCGGCCATGATCGCGGTCAAGAGATTGCAGAGCCTGATCTGGGTGTTGCTGGTCGCGCTGGGCGCGCTCGGCGCCTATCTCGTCTCCTTGAAGGTCGCGACCGAGCGCAATGACGTGATGCGGGTGCGAATGCAGATCGCGCAGGCGCGCGGCGATATCCGCTATCTGGAAACCGAGTTCAGCGCGCGCGCCAGCATGCGCCAGCTGGAGCGGTGGAACCAGGACGACTTCATGTATGCGACGCCGACCGCCGGCCAGTATCTGGCGGGCGAACAGGCGCTGGCGCATCTGGATGGCGTCCAGCCCAACGGCCCCGACTATGTCGCGCCGCCGGTGATGGTGGCGATGGTCGAGACGCCGGCCGATCTGCCGTCCGCGCCGCAGGCCGCGCCGGCCAGTCCTGCCGCCAGCCAGATCCGCAGCGATATCGCCGTGATCCGCGAGGCGCATGCCGCCGATAATGTCGAGAAGCTGGCCAAGCCCGCCGCGCCGGTGAAGCTGGCCGAACAGCGCGCCAAGGCCGACGCCGACGTGTCGCGGCCCAATCCGGTCGCGCGCCGGGCCGAGCGCATGGCGATGCTGGACGCCAAGCTGCTGGACGACAGCACCATGGGTGACCTCAGCGCCCGTGCGGCGCGCGAGCGAAAGGGAGGCCGCTAATGGCCACAATAATCGTCCAGCCGGGCGGCGCCCGTGCCGGGCGGCAGCGGGTCAACCTGACGGCGATTGCGCATAATCGCCTGATGTTGCTGTTGATCCTGTTCATGATGATCACGGCCGTGCTGATCCTGCGACTGACCTGGGTCGGCATTTTCGCGAGTGGCAACGGCAATGGCGATGGATTGTCGGGCTTCACCCCGGCGCGCGCGGACATTGTCGACCGCAATGGCGTGCCGCTGGCGCGGACCATGGACGCCTATTCGATCGCGGTGCGCCCGTCCAAGCTGATCGGCGATCCCGACGAGCTGGCGCGCAAGCTGCACGAAATCTTCCCGGACGAGTCCGAAGCGGTGTTCGCCAAGAAGCTGAGGGGGCGCGGCTGGGCCTATCTGCGCCGCCGTGCGCTGCCCGAGGAAGTGGCGGCGGTGAACGCGCTGGGCGAGATCGGCATCGAATTTCCGCGCGAGAAGGAGCGCCTCTATCCCCAGCGCACGCTGGCCGCGCATATTCTCGGCTTTGCGCCCAATGCCGAGGGCAAGGGCGGCATGGGCGTGGAGGCCGCGTTCAACGATCGGATGATCGACCCGGCGCAGCGTAGCCGACCCTTTGCCATGTCGATCGACAGCCGGGTGCAGGGCGCGCTGGAAAGCGAGCTGTATGCCCAGCTGGTCCAGACGCGGGCCAAGGGCGCCGGCGGCATCATCCTGGACGTCAATACCGGCGAAGTGATCGCCATGGCATCGATCCCGGTGTTCGATCCCAACAAGCTGCAAAATTATGCCGGCAAGCGCTGCTCCGAATCGCCGCTCTGCAACCATATGGTGCAGGCCCGCTATGAGCTGGGTTCGGCGTTCAAGCCGCTGTCGATCGCGGCGGCCATGGATGCGGGCGTCGTGACCTCGATGAGCAAGCGCTATGACGCGACCGCGCCGCTGGCCGTTGGCGGCTTCCGCATCAAGGATGACCACTCGCTTGGCCGTTGGATCAACGTGCCGGAAATCCTGGTCCACAGCTCGAATATCGGTACCGCCCGGATCGCCGACGAAATGGGCGCCGCGCCGCTGCAGAAGCTGTTCCGCAGCCTGGATTTCGACCAGCGCGCACCGATCGAGTTCAATGAGCGTGCCGGCGGCCTGTGGCCGACCAATTGGGGCCGGATCACCAGCATGACCACGTCCTACGGCCATGGCATCGCCGTGACGCCGCTGCATCTGGCGGCGGCCTATGCGGCGCTGGTCAACGGCGGCATCTGGCGCCCGGCGACGATCCGCAAGCTCAAGGCCGATGAAGTGCCCGAGGGGCGCCGCGTCTTTTCCGCCGCGACCAGCGCGCGCATGCGCCAGCTGTTGCGGATGATCGTGTCGGCGGGTACAGGGCGTAGCGCCGATGCCAAGGGATTCCGGGTGGGCGGCAAGACGGGTTCCGCTGAAAAGCCCCAGGAAGGGCGCTACAACAAGACTTCGCTGGTGACGACTTTCGCTTCCGCCTTCCCGATGGACAATCCCCGCTATGTGGTTCTCGTCACGATGGACGAGGCGACGGGCCAATATGGCCTGCGCACCGCTGCATGGACGGCGGCGCCAGTGGTGAAGCGGGTGGTGGAGCGCACCGGGCCGATGCTTGGCGTAATGCCGGACGAGCGGCGGGACGTGGATATTTCGGATTTGATGCCGCTGTTGCACGGCGACAAGGAGACAGAGTGATGCGCCTCGGGTCGCTAATCGAGGAGCTGGGCGTCGAGGTCGGTGGCAACACCGGCCTCGACACGTCCGTGACGGGTTTTGCCATCGACAATCGCAAGGTTGCGCCGGGCACCATCTTCGGTGCCTTTCAGGGCCTGCGCGTCAATGGCGAGGATTTTATTGCCGACGCGGTGAAGGCGGGAGCGGTCGCGATCGTCGCCCGGCCGGAGGCGAAGGTCGACGGCGCGGTGCATATCGCCGACGCCAATCCCCGCCGCCTGTTCGCGCAACTGGCCGCGCGCTATTTCGCGCCTTTCCCTGATGTGACCGTCGCCGTCACCGGCACCAATGGCAAGACCAGCACGGTCGAACTGGCGCGCCAGCTGTGGCGCATGCTGGGCCACAAGTCGGCCTCGATCGGGACGCTGGGCGTCACCACCTCGGTCGATCAGGTGTCGACCGGCCTTACCACGCCGGACATCGTCACCTTCCTCGCCAACATGTCGGGCCTCAAGCGCGAGGGCATCACCCATGCCGCGTTCGAGGCGTCGAGCCATGGCCTCGACCAGTATCGCACCGAAGGCCTGCCGGTTGCGGCCGGCGCCTTCACCAACCTGTCGCGCGATCATCTCGATTATCATGGCGACATGGACAGCTATTTCGACGCCAAGATGCGCCTGTTCGACGAAGTCGTGGGCGACGGCGGTGCGGCCGTCATCTGGGCCGACGATGAATGGTCGGACAAGGCGATCCAGCGGGCTACGAAGCGGGGGCTTCGTGTGCTGAGCGTCGGGGTGCAGGGGCAGGCATTGCGTCTTGCCAACCGCACCCCGACCCAGTTGGGCCAGACGCTGGAGATCGAAGCCGATGGCAAGCTCTACAAGGTCAATCTGCCGCTGATCGGCGCCTATCAGGCGGCCAATGCGCTGACGGCGGCCGGTCTGGTCATCGCGACCGGCGGCGATACCGCCAAGGTGCTGGAATTGCTGGGCCGGGTCCAGCCGGTGCGCGGCCGTCTGGAACGCGCGGTCATCAGCAAGGCGGGCGCCCCCGTCTATGTCGACTATGCTCATACGCCCGACGGCCTGCGCGCCGCGATCGAGGCACTGCGTCCCCATACCAGGGGCAAGCTGATCGCGCTGTTCGGCGCGGGCGGTGATCGCGATGCGGGCAAGCGCCCGCTGATGGGCAAGATTGCCGCCGATCTGGCAGACCATGTCATCGTGACCGACGATAATCCCCGTTCGGAAGAACCCTCCGCGATCCGCGCCGCCGTGATGGCGGGCGCACCGGGGGCGGAGGAAATTGGCGGTCGCCGCGCGGCGATCGCCGCCGCCATCGGTCAGGCGGGGGGCGACGATATCGTCCTGCTCGCCGGCAAGGGGCATGAGCAGGGCCAGATCATCGGCGACCGGGTGCTACCCTTTGACGATGTCACCGTGGCACGGGAGTGCGCGGGGTGAGCGATCTCTGGACCTCGGCCGAGATCGCAGACGCTACGGGCGGCGCCGTGTCGGCGCCGTTCGCCGTTTCTGGCGTTGCCTTCGACAGTCGCGAGGTGGGCGCGGGCGACCTGTTCGTCGCGATGAAGGGCGAAACGACCGACGGCCACAAATTCGTCGACAAGGCCTTTGCCCAGGGCGCGGCCGGCGCAATCGTCAGCGAACCTGTCGATTATCCCCATGTGCTGGTGGCCGACAGTGCCGCCGCGCTGGAAGCGCTTGGCCGCGCATCGCGCAAGCGCAGCAACGCGAAGATCATCGGCGTGACCGGGTCGGTCGGCAAGACCGGCACCAAGGAAGCGCTGTTCCATGCCCTTGAACGGGCCTGTCCGGGCGGCGTTCATCGGTCGGTCAAAAGCTATAACAACCATGTCGGCGTGCCGCTGAGCCTGGCGCGGATGCCGCGCGATGCGGCCTATGGCGTGTTCGAAATGGGCATGAACCATGCCGGCGAACTGGCTGCGCTGACGCGGCAGGTGCGCCCGAACGTGGCGATCGTCACCGCCATCGCGCCGGCCCATATCGAATTTTTCGGGACCGAGGAAAAGATCGCCGAAGCCAAGGCCGAGATTTTTGAAGGTCTGGAGCCGGGCGGCACCGCTGTCATTCCCTATGACAGCCCGCATGTCGCGACCCTCTATGGCAAGGCGGAGCGCCATGCCGATCATATCCTGACCTTCGGCTTCAGCCCGGAGGCGGATATTTTCGTGCGCGATACCGTGCCGGCACCGGGCGGTGGCACGCTGGTGACCGCTGCGCTGCCGGGGGTGGAACTGTGCTTCACCGTCGGCGCGCCGGGCGACCATTGGGTGTCCAATTCGCTCGCCGTGCTGGCCGCGGTCGAGGCGCTGGGCGGCGATCTGGCCGCGGCGGGCCTTGCGCTCGCGGAAATGCCGGGCCTGCCCGGACGCGGCGCGCGCCGCATCCTGCCAGTGGCGGGTGGCGAAGCGCTGCTGATCGACGAAAGCTATAACGCCAACCCGTTGAGCATGGCGGCGACGCTCAAGCAATTGGGGCGTGAGCAGGCGGACCGCCGCATCGCCGTGCTGGGCGGCATGCGCGAACTGGGCAGCCGCAGTACCGAACTGCACGCCGCACTCTCGCAACCGTTGAGCGAGAATGGCGTCGACTATGCGATATTGGTGGGCGAGGAGATGGCGCCGCTGGCCGACGCCCTTGGTGGCCTCGTCGCCTTCGACCATGTGCCGGACGCCGCGTCGGCCACTGATCTGATCAACAAGGAAATGCGTGCGGGTGACGCGATCCTGGTCAAGGGCTCCAATGGCATCGGGCTGTCCCGCCTGGTCGCCGCCCTTGGCGATGCCGCCCGCGACGGAGATAAAGACTGATGCTCTACTGGCTTGCCCAGACCCTGGATTTTGCGGGGGCCTTCAACCTCATCCGCTACCTGTCCTTCCGGGCGGGCGCGGCGATCGCGACCGCGCTGATCATCGGCCTCGTCATCGGCCCCAAGTTCATCGGCTGGCTGCGCGTGCGCCAGGGCAAGGGGCAGCCGATCCGCAGCGACGGGCCGCAGAGCCATCTGGCCAAGCGCGGCACGCCGACCATGGGCGGCCTGATGATCCTGACCTCCATGGTCATATCGGTGCTGCTGTGGATGGACTTGTCCTCCACCTATGTCTGGGCCTGCCTGTTCGTGACGCTGGGCTTCGGCGCGATCGGCTTCCTCGACGATTATGACAAGGTGACCAAGGCCAGCCACAAGGGGCTGTCGGCCAAGATGCGCCTGGCCTTCGAGTTCCTGATCGCCGGTTTCGCCGCCTGGATGATCGTCAACCAGCATGGCAACACCGCACTCTACGTGCCCTTCTACAATGGGCCTGCGATCGAGCTTGGGCCTTTCTATTTCCTGTTCGCCGCCTTCGTCATCGTCGCGTTCGGCAATGCGGTGAACCTGACCGACGGGCTCGACGGCCTGGCCACCATGCCGGTCATCATCGCCTGCATGGCGTTCATGGCGATCGTCTATCTGGTCGGCCGCGCGGACTTCGCCACCTATCTGGGCATCCCGCATGTGCCGGGCGCGGGCAACCTGACCATATTATGCGGCGCGATCATCGGCGCGGGCCTTGCCTTCCTCTGGTTCAACGCACCGCCTGCCGCCGTCTTCATGGGCGACACGGGTTCGCTCGCGCTGGGTGGCACGATCGGCGTGATCGCCGTCACCGCCCATCATGAAATCGTTCTGGGCGTCGTCGGCGGCCTGTTCGTGGTCGAGGCGCTGTCGGTCATCATCCAGGTCTTCTTCTACAAGCGGACCGGCAAGCGCGTGTTCAAGATGGCGCCGATCCACCATCATTTCGAACAGCTTGGCTGGGCCGAACCGACCGTGGTGATCCGCTTCTGGATCATCTCCTTCGTGCTGGCGCTCGCCGGCCTTGCCACGCTGAAGCTGAGGTAAGCGGATGATCGTTTCGCAGGCCTTCAAGGGGAAGACCTACGCCGTATTGGGGCTGGCCCGTTCGGGGCTGGCCACGGTCGACACGCTCGTCGCCAGCGGCGCGCGCGTCGTCGCCTGGGACAGTCGCGAGGAAGCGCGGGCGGCCGTCGCCGACAAGGCGGAACTGGGCGATCCGATGGAGATCGACCTTGCCGGCTTCGACGGCATCGTCGTGTCGCCGGGCGTGCCGCTCAACAAGCATCCGATCGCGATGCGGGCAAAGATCGCCGGCGTGCCGATCATCGGCGACATCGAACTGTTCGCGCTCGCCCGGCCGACGCTGCCTCCGCACAAGGTCGTCGGCATCACCGGTACCAACGGTAAGTCGACCACCACGGCGCTGATCCATCACATCATCGAGCAAGCTGGCTTCCCGGCACGGATGGGCGGCAATATCGGCTTGCCGATCCTGGGCCAGGAACCGCTGGAGCCGAACCTGCACGGCATGGGCGTCTATGTGCTGGAATTGTCGAGCTATCAGATCGACCTGACCCATAGCCTCGACTGCGATGTTGCCGTGCTGCTCAACATCACGCCCGACCATCTCGATCGCTACAATGGCTTTGCCGGCTATGTCGCGTCGAAGGCGCGGCTGTTCGCGATGCAGTCGGCCGACCATGTCGCGGTCATCGCGACCGAGGATGAGCCGAGCCGCGGCATTGCCGCATCGGCCCCGGCGCAGTTGCGCGAAGTGAAGGCCGCCGATATCGATCCGGACGCTCAGCTTGGGTGGCCGTCGCTGCAGGGGCCGCACAATGCCCAGAATGCCGCCGTCGCGATCGCGGTCGGCCGGGCATTGGGCATCGACGACGCAACCATCATGGCCGCGCTCGCCAGCTATGCCAGCCTGCCGCACCGGATGCAGGCGGTGGGCACGCATAATGGCGTGCTCTATGTCAATGACAGCAAGGCGACCAATGCCGCCTCGACCGCGCCGGCGCTGGGCGCCTGGCCGGCCAGGGATGGCAAGCCGCGCATCCACTGGATTTTGGGCGGCGTCGCCAAGTCCGACAATCTGGACGAATGCGCGCCTTATTATGGCAATATCGCCCATGCCTACACCATCGGTGAGGCGGGCCACATGTTTGCCGACCTGTTGCGGCCGCACATGGCGGTCGATGACAGCGAGATGCTGAGCGCCGCCGTCCGTCGCGCCGCGCGGATCGCCCAGCCGGGCGATGTCGTGCTGCTGTCGCCGGCCTGCGCCAGTTTCGACCAGTTCCGGGATTTCGAGGCGCGCGGCGATGCCTTTGCCGCGGCCGTGAACGCGCTGGAATAGAACGCACTGGAATAGGCAGGGCGATCGGGGGCAACGGGATGGATAGCGAGGGACGTAAGGGCATGTTCAGGGCGGGCGAACTGGTGAAGGGCTTCAAGACCCGCACCGTGCCGCGCGAGCGTACCGCGCTGGCTATCTGGTTCTGGGAAATCGACCGGGTGCTGCTGTCGCTGATCGTCGCGTTGATGGCGATCGGGCTGGTCGCCGTGGCCGCTGCATCGCCGGTGGCCGCGATCGACCGCTCGACCGCGCAGGTGGCGGTCAATCCGCTGATCTATTTCTATCGCCAGCTGATGTGGGTGTTCATCGGCCTGCCGATCATGCTGGTCATCTCCATGCTGCCGCGGCCGCAGGCGCGCCGGCTGGCGATCTTCCTGGCCGTCTTCTTCTTCCTGATGCTGCTGTTCGTGCCGCTGCTGGGTTCTACCGTGAACGGCGCCAAGCGCTGGATCGACCTGCCGGGCTTCCGCTTCCAGCCCTCGGAATTTCTGAAGCCCGTCTATGTCGTGACGCTGGCCTGGCTGCTGTCGCTGCGCGCCAAGGACCAGAGCCTGCCGGTGATGCCGCTCACCGGCGCGATGACGCTGCTGATCGCCGCGATCCTGATGAAGCAGCCGGACTTTGGCCAGACGGTCATCTTCCTGGCCTGCTGGGGCGTGCTGCTGATGCTATCGGGCCTCGAAATGCGCTGGATCGCCATGCTGGGCGGGCTGGCGCTGGCGGGGCTGGTCGCGGTCTACATGTTCTATGAAAATGGCCGGCAGCGCATCAACGACTTCCTGGGCATTGGTGTTCAGATGGATACCGGCCCGGACCAGACGGACCTGGCCTTCCGCACCATCACCCATGGCGGCTTCACCGGCGTCGGGCCGGGCGGCGGCCAGAACAAGTTCCGCCTGCCCGAAGCCCATACCGACTATATCTTCTCGGTGATCGGGGAGGAGTTCGGCCTGCTCGCCTGCATCGCCATCGCCTGCGTCTATCTGGCGATCGTCGTGCGCGTGCTGCTGCGCCTGCTGGACGAAGAGGATAATTTCACCATCCTCGCCGCCGCCGGCCTCACCACCCAGTTCGGGCTGCAGGCGATCATCAATATGGGCGTCAATGCGCAGATTTTTCCGTCAAAGGGCATGACGCTGCCCTTTATCAGCTACGGTGGCTCCTCTATGCTCGCGCTTTGTATCGGCGTCGGCCTGCTGCTCGCATTCACGCGGCGCAACCCCTTCATGGGTCGGCACACGGTCGTCAAATGGAGTGGTCGATGAGCATTTCCCGTCACTTCGTCCTCGCCGCCGGCGGGACGGGTGGTCATATGATTCCCGCGCATGCGGTGGCAGAGGAACTGATGGCGCGCGGCCATCATGTCGCCCTCGTCACCGATGAGCGCGGCGCCAAGATCCCCGGCATCTTCGATAAGGCGCAGGTCCATGTCATGCCGGCGGGCCGCATGACCAAGAATCCGGCGAGCTGGCCCGGCGCCCTGAAGGCGATCCTGGCCGGCCGTGCGATGGCTCGCCGTCTCAACGACACGTTCAAGCCGACCGCCGTGGTCGGCTTTGGCGGTTATCCCGCCATGCCCGCGCTGCTGGGCGCGCTGGCCGACGGCATCCCGACCGCGATCCATGAGCAGAATGCGGTGCTGGGCCGGGTCAACCGCCTGCTCGCCGGCCGGGTCGACGCGATCGCCACCGCCTATCCGGTGGTCGAGCGCCTGAAGGACAAATATGCCGGCAAGGTGCATCTGGTCGGCAATCCGGTGCGCGAGGAAGTGAAGGCGCTGCGCGATGAGGAATTTCCCGCGCTGACTGACGAGAGCGTGTTCCGCGTGCTGGTGATCGGCGGCAGCCAGGGGGCAAGCATCCTGTCGAGCGTCGTGCCCGAAGGGCTGTCGATGCTGCCGATCGCGCTGCGCCGCCGCCTTCAGGTGACGCAGCAGTGCCGTGCCGAGGATATCGAGCGCGTCCGCGCCACCTATGCCGAGATGGAAATCCCGGCCGATCTCGCCACCTATTTCAACGACGTGCCCGAAAAGCTCGGCTGGTCGCATCTGATGATCGCGCGGGCAGGGGCATCGACCCTGGCCGAGCTGACCTGTGCCGGCCGCCCCGCCATATTGGTGCCGCTGCCCAGTGCCATGGACGATCATCAGACCGCCAATGCGCGCGAGATGACCGAGGCTGGCGGCGCTCGCACCATCCCCCAGTCGCGCTTCACCGCGGTGGAACTGGCCAAGCAGATGCAGAAGATGGCGCTGGAACCCGGCGCCCTGCAAAATGCCGCCAAGCGCGCCCGTGCCTGTGGCCGCCCGGATGCGGCGCGCGACATGGCAGACCTGCTCGAAAGCATCGGCCCCGCGCCGATCATGAATGACCCGCTTCGCGTCGGCCCCACGCCGACCACGCTCAATTTGCAGGGGGTGCCGGCCTGATGGCATCCCTCTTTCGTCATGCCAGCGAAGGCTGGCATCTCACTTTTTCTGTCTCCGTCGCTCTTGAAGAAAAGAGAGATCCCAGCCTTCGCTGGGATGACGGTGTTGTTTCGGAGTTAAACGCATGAAGGGTGTCGGCACCGACATCGGCACGATCCATTTCATCGGCATTGGCGGCATCGGCATGTCCGGTATCGCCGAAGTCATGCATAATCTGGGTTACAAGGTTCAAGGATCCGACGTCGCCGAAGGCTATGTCGTCGAAGGGCTGCGCGCCAAGGGCATCAAGGTGATGATCGGCCACAAGGCCGAAAATCTGGGCGATGCCGCCGTGGTCGTCACCTCGACCGCGATCAAGCGGGGCAATCCGGAAGTCGAACTGGCGCTGGAAAATCGCGTGCCGGTGATCCGCCGCGCGGAAATGCTGGCTGAACTGATGCGCCTCAAATCCACGGTCGCCATCGCCGGCACCCATGGCAAGACCACGACCACATCGATGGTCGCGGCGCTGCTGGATGCGGGCGGGGTCGATCCGACCGTCATCAACGGCGGCATCATCAACAGCTATGGCTCCAACGCGCGCCTGGGCAACAGCGACTGGATGGTCGTGGAAGCCGATGAGAGCGACGGCAGCTTCCTGCGCCTCGATGGCACGATCGCGGTCGTGACCAATATCGATCCCGAGCATCTCGACCATTATGGTTCGTTCGACGCGGTGAAGGACGCCTTTGTCGAGTTTGTCGAAAATGTGCCTTTCTATGGCGCGGCGATGCTTTGCCTCGACCATCCCGAGGTTCAGGCCATCCTGCCGCGCGTGCAGGACCGCCGTATCGTCACCTATGGCTTCTCCGCCCAGGCGGATATTCGCGGCGAGAATGTCCAGCCGGTGCCCGGCGGCAATCGCTTCGACGTCCAGATTCGCGAGCGCGACGGCGCGACCCGCCGCATCGAGGGGATCGAACTGCCCATGCCCGGCCGCCACAATGTGCTGAACGCCATGGCGGCGATCGGCGTGGCGCTGCAGATGGGCATTGATGACGCGACCATCCAGACCGGCTTTGCCAAGTTCGGCGGCGTGAAGCGTCGCTTCACCAAGGTCGGCGAAATCCCCGCTGGCGCGGGTATTGCCACTGTCATCGACGATTATGGCCACCATCCGGTCGAGATCAAGGCGGTGCTCGCCGCTGCGCGTGAGGGCGCGAAGGGCCGGGTGATCGCCGTGGTCCAGCCGCATCGCTTCACCCGCCTGCGCGACCTGATGGATGATTTCCAGCAGGCCTTCAACGATGCCGACATCGTCTATGCCGCCCCGGTCTATACCGCTGGCGAGCAGCCGATCGAGGATGTCGACAGCGCGGCGCTGGTCGCCGGGCTCAAGCGCCGTGGCCATCGCAACGCCGCCACCGTCGCCGATGCGGACGATCTCGCCCGCGTCATCGCCGCCGATGTCCAGGCTGACGACATGATCATCTGCCTGGGCGCCGGCGACATCACCAAATGGGCGGCGGGCCTGTCCGCTGCGGTCACCGCCAAGGTCAAGGAAACCGCCTGATGTTCGAGCTCTTCAATGTCGGCCTCGAAATGCAGAAGCGCATGATCGACATGCAGATGCAGGGCGTGGAAGTCGCGCGCGACATGGTCGAGGCGGCGCAGAAGCAGGTGCAGACCGGCATGGCCGCGCATCAGGCCGGCGAGGCGGGCATGAAGGCGATGAAGAGCTGGATGAATCTCTGGGGCGTGCGCGGTTGACGGTGATGGCTACTCTTCCGGCCGTTCGCGGCGCGCTCAAGGCCGATGCGCCGCTGGCACCGCTCGTCTGGTTCAAGGCGGGCGGGGCGGCGCAATGGCTGTTCGAGCCCAAGGACGCCGACGATCTGTCCGATTTCCTCGCCATGCTCGATCCGGCGATGCCGGTGATGGCGCTCGGCCTCGGCTCCAACCTGATCGTTCGCGATGGCGGCGTGCCGGGCGTGGTCGTGCGCCTGGGCAAGCCCTTCGCCAGGGTGGAGGCGCTGGATGCCACGACGCTGGTCTGCGGCGGTGGTGCGTCGGGCATCCTCGTCTCCTCGACCGCGCGGGACGCGGGGATTGCGGGTCTCGAATTTCTCCGCTCCATCCCCGGCACGGTCGGCGGCTTCGTGCGGATGAACGGCGGCGCCTATGGCCGCGAGACCGCGGACATATTGGTCGAATGCGAGGTGGTGCTGCGCTCGGGCGAGCAGGTGACCTTGCTCGCCAGTGACCTCCATTACAGCTATCGCCATTCCAACATGGTCGACGGCGCGGTTGTCGTGTCGGCCACCTTCCGGGGCGAACCCGGCGATCCGGCCGCGATCCAGGCGGAAATGGACCGCATCGCCACCGCGCGCGAGGAAAGCCAGCCGCTGCGCAGCAAGACCGGCGGATCGACCTTCAAGAATCCGGACGGGCACAAGGCCTGGGCACTGGTCGATGAAGCGGGCTGTCGCGGCCTCGCGCTGGGCGGCGCGCAGGTGAGCGAGAAGCACACCAACTTCCTGCTCAACACCGGCGATGCTACCAGCGCCGACATCGAAGCGCTGGGCGAGGAAGTCCGCCGCCGCGTCAAGGAAAAGAGCGGCGTCGAACTGGAATGGGAAATCCAGCGTGTGGGGTTGGCGAAGTGAGCGATCGGCCTCTGAACGACTACGAGACCCGCATCCTTGCGAATGTTCGCGATCATGGATGCCATGTGGTGTCGGTTTTTGATTCCGAGGATGATGCGAAGTCGTTCGTCTATTCCGTTGGGTTTTGGGAAAGCGTTGGCCAGCCCGAGGTAATCATTCTCGGTTTGCCGGCGCAAATGGGGGCATTTGCTGTCAACGAAACCTATCGGCAGTGCAAAGCAGGCTTGCAGCTGGCCGATGGCCAACTGATTGAAGGTTTGCTTGACGGTTATGATGTGACCTGCATGGCTCGCGCGGTGGATCGCCAGCATTTGATCCCCGATTATCTGAATTCCGCGCTCTGGTATCACAATTTCCGCACCGGGCAGCCGCTTGATGCCGTCTATCAACTGGTTTGGACCTATGAAGGGCGATGGCCCTGGGATGAGGCGGCACCCGTCGAACTCCTTGAAGATCAGCCTTTACTCTATTCGGGGAAATTTCATTGACTCTTAAACCGCTTCATGTCGCCGTATTGATGGGCGGCTGGTCGGCGGAGCGGCCGGTGTCGCTGTCGAGCGGCGAGGGCGTGGCCAAGGCGCTGGAATCGCGCGGGCATCGGGTCACGCGGATCGACATGGATCGCGACGTCGCCGCGCGCCTGGCCGAAACCAAGGCGGACGTGGTGTTCAACGCGCTGCATGGCGTGCCGGGCGAGGATGGCACGGTGCAGGGCATGATGGACCTGATGGGCCTCACCTACACCCATAGCGGTCTTGCCACCTCGGTCATCGCGATCGACAAGCAACTGACCAAGCAGGCGCTGCTGCCGCACGGCATCCCCATGCCCGGCGGACATATCGTGGCGAGCGAGAGCCTCTATGCCGGCGATCCGCTGCCGCGCCCCTATGTTCTGAAGCCCGTCAATGAGGGCAGCTCGGTCGGCGTGGCGATCGTCACGGCCGAGGGCAATTATGGCAATCCCATCGCCCGTGACAGCGTCGGCCCCTGGCAGGAATTTCCCGAGCTTTTGGCCGAACCCTATATTCGCGGGCGCGAGCTGACCACCGCCGTGCTGGGCGATGAGGCGCTGCTCGTCACCGAGCTGCGCCCCAAGAGCGGCTTCTATGATTTCGACGCCAAATATACCGACGGCATGACCGAACATGTCTGCCCGGCAGAGATACCGGACGACATTACCGAAGCATGCAAGGCGATCGCGCTCAAGGCGCACCAGCTGCTCGGCTGCAAGGGCGCGTCGCGCTCCGACTTCCGCTGGGACGACAGCCAGGGCGTCGAGGGGCTTTACCTGCTGGAGGTCAATACCCAGCCAGGCATGACTCCCTTGAGCCTGGTGCCGGAACAGGCGAAAAAGCTGGGTATCGAATATGCCGAGCTGGTCGAGCGGATCTGCGAGGAAGCATTGACGAGGGGGCCGAACATGGGGGCTGGCAATGGCTGAGGCACGGATCCGGCGCGGCGGCACGGCGCGGCTGAGCACGGCGCGGGGCAAGGTGCGCGCCAAGGCCGGATCGGGCCGTGGCCGCCAGCTCAAGCGCCAGTCCTCGTTCGATCGGCTGCTCGAACTGCTGCCGATCAGCGAGGATACGCTCCAGAAGCTGGCGACCTGGGCCATCTTCGCGATCTTCGGTGGCATAGCGATCGCCATCGCCATCTATGCGGGGCTGCCCGACATGGCGCGCCAGCAGGCGGCAAGCCTGGCCGCGCGCGCCGGTTTCGAGGTGGAGAAGGTCGAGGTGCGCGGTGTCGAGCGCATGGACGAGATGCCGGTCTATAATATCGCGCTCGGCCAGGTCGATCGCTCGATGCTCTCGCTCGACCTGCCCAAGGTGCGGCAGGAAATGCTGAAGCTCGGCTGGGTCAAGGATGCGCGCATTTCCCGCCGCCTGCCCGACACGCTGGTCGTCGATATCGTTGAGCGTGATCCGGTCGCGGTGTGGCAGCATGACGGGCAACTGCATCTGATCGATGTGGCGGGCGTGGTGCTGCAATCGGTGTCGGCCGGGGCGATGCCCGACCTGCCGCTGGTGGTCGGCCCCAACGCCAATCTCCAGACCGCCGGCCTCAACAAGCTGATGGAAAGCGCGCCTGCGCTCAAGCCGATGCTGGCTGGCGCGACCTGGGTCGGGAACCGTCGCTGGGATCTGCGCTTTCAGTCGGGGGAGACGCTGTCGCTGCCTGAGGGCGAACAGACATCGGCGGCAGCGCTGGTGAATTTCGCGCGCATGGATGGCGTCAACCGGCTGCTCGGCCGGGGCATCGTCAAGTTCGACATGCGTGATCCCGATCGTTTCGTGCTGCGTCTGCCGCAGGGCCAGACCAGCGATAAGCCGGCAGCGGCGGACGCCAAGGCGGAAAAGACCGCAAGTGCGCCTGCTGCGGGCGAGGAAGGCTAAGTCATGGCACAGCCCAAGGTCGAAAAGCTCATCACCGCGATCGATATCGGATCGTGGAAGGTGTCCGCGCTGATCGCGGGGCGCACCGATACGGGTGAGCTGGCGATCCTGGGCACCGGCCAGCGCGAGAGCCGGGGCGTGCGCCGCGGCTTCATCGCCGACATGGAGCGCACCGAACTGGCCGTGCGCGAGACGGTGGAACAGGCCGAGCGTGTCGCCGGCACCAATATCGAGGATGTCTGGGTCAGCTTCTCGGGCGGCAGCCTGGTCAGCGACGTCGTCACGGTCGAGCGCGACATGGGCGGCTATCGCGTCGAGCAGCCGGACATCGATGATCTGCTGACCACCGGCCAGCAGGGCATCGACCCCGATGGCCGCATCATCCTGCACGCCCAGCCGACCTGCTTCACCATCAATGGCAAGGTGCCGGTGAAGAAGCCGCTGGGCATGCATGCCGATCTGCTGGGCGTCGACATCCATGTCGTGCTGGCGGATGGCGCGCCGCTCGCCAATCTCGACCTGTGCGTCCGTGGCGCCTATCTGAACGTCAATTCGATCGTCGCTTCGCCGATCGCGACCGGGCTTGCCTGCCTGTCCGAAGAGGAACGCGACCTGGGCGTGGCGCTGGTCGAGATGGGGGCAGGGGTCACCAATGTCTCGCTCTATGCCGGCGGCATGCTGGTGGGGCTGCATTCGATCCCGATGGGCGCGTCCGACATTACCGATGATATCGCTTCGGCCTTCGGCATTCGCCGCAGCCAGGCGGAGCGGATCAAATGCTTCTATGGTTCGGCGATGCAGAACCGCCGCGACTTCCGCGAGATGATCGAGATAGCGACGCCCCATGGCGATGTCGCCATTCCGGGGCAGAGCGCCGGCCCCAATGCGGAAGGCGGCAAGATCACGCGCGCGGCGCTGGTCGGCGTCATCTGCGAACGACTGAACCAGATCATGGCGGAAGTGAATGCGGCGCTGGCCGGCATGGGCTTCAACAGCACCGGGCGCCAGGTCGTGCTGACCGGTGGTGGCGCGGAGATGAAGGGCATTGCCGACTATGCGCAAGGTGCGCTGGGGCGTGCGGTGCGGGTCGGTCGCCCGCGTGGCTTGTCAGCCATGCCCGAAGCGCATAGTGGCCCGGCCTTCGCTACTTTGGCCGGATTGGCGCTTTACGGCGCTTCAAACCCGGTTGATCTTAGGGCGATGGCGCCTGCGCCGCAAACCGTGCATCGTCTGGGCGCCCCGCAATGGTGGCAGCGCATGATGCGGGCGATGCGGACGAATTACTGAGCGAATTTGAACGAAAACGAAAATAGCAGGTGAAATACTCTATTTTCTGGTGTTAACAATTGATGACGGTTGTCACTTCCTGACGAGGAAGCTGAGGGAGCAAAGTATATGAGCATCGAGATCAGCCCGCCGCATGTGGACGAATTGAAGCCACGCATTGCGGTGATAGGCGTTGGCGGTGCAGGCGGTAACGCCATCGCGAACATGATCGCGGCCAGCGTAGAGGGCGTCGACTTCATCGTCGCCAATACCGACGCGCAGGCGCTGAACGCCTCGCCGGCCGAACGGCGCATCCAGCTTGGCCCGCAGATCACCGAGGGTCTGGGCGCCGGTTCGCGTCCCGAAATCGGTCGCGCGGCTGCGGAAGAAACCATCATCACCGTCGAACAGGCGCTGGAAGGCGCCCATATGTGCTTCATCACCGCCGGCATGGGCGGCGGCACCGGCACCGGCGCGGCCCCGGTCATTGCCAAGGCTGCGCGTGAAAAGGGCATCCTGACCGTCGGCGTCGTGACCAAGCCCTTCACCTTCGAGGGCAATCGCCGCATGAAGTCGGCGGAAAGCGGCATCGACGAGCTGCAGAAGCATGTCGACACGCTGATCGTCATCCCGAACCAGAATCTGTTCCTGATCGCCAACCCGAACACGACCTTCAAGGAAGCGTTCCAGATGGCGGACGAGGTGCTGCAGCAGGGCGTGCGCTCGATCACCGACCTGATGATCATGCCGGGCCTCATCAACCTCGACTTTGCCGACGTCCGTTCGGTGATGGGCGAAATGGGCAAGGCGATGATGGGCACCGGCGAAGCGGAAGGCGACGGCCGTGCGCTCCAAGCCGCGGAAAAGGCGATCGCCAACCCGCTGCTCGACGGCGTGTCGATGCGCGGCGCCAAGGGCGTGATCGTGTCGATCGTCGGCGGCGACGACATGCGCCTGATGGAAGTCGACGAAGCGGCCAACCATATCCGCGAACTGGTCGATCCCGATGCGAACATCATCTGGGGCAGCGCCTTCAACGACAATCTGAACGGCAAGATCCGCGTGTCGGTCGTCGCGACCGGCATCGACAATGAAGTCGGCAGCCAGGCCGCACCTCTGACCCAGCCGTTCAGCTTCGCCAGCCGTCCGGCCGTCGCCGTGCCGCAGGCGCCGCGCCCGGCACCGGTGGCCGCACCCGCCCCGGCCGCGCCGGTCGCTGCTGTGCCGGCCCCGGTTGCCGCGCCTGAGCCCGAAGCGCTGGAACTGGACGTGCCCGAAGCCCCGGCGCCCGCGCCGATCGCTGCGCCTGCCGCCGAAAAGGCGCCGCCGGCCTTCGCACCTGCGCGTCCCGCCGCCGTCTTCTCCGACGAGGATCCCTCGCAGGACGAACTGCTGCTCGGCGCCGAAGCGGCCGAACCGACCGCACCGGAAGCCGCGCCCAAGCCCGCCCAGCCGGCGCCGCGCGTCGCGACCGGTGGCACGCTGTTCGAGCGTATGGCGGGCCTTACCCGTGGCAGCGAAAAGGCACCGGGCACCGAAGAAGGCACGCAGGGTCTGGATATCCCGCGCTTCCTCAACCGCCAGAACAACCAGTAAGGCCAGCGTGCGGGCACAGGCCCGCACCGGCCTGCCAAAGGCGCGCCGTCGGTCGCTTCGGGCGACCCGGCGCGCTTTTTTGTGCAGGTCATTTCCCATTGCTTCCGCGATCCGCTAAGGGGGCCATGTGACACGATCTCATCTATGGATTCTCGGCAGCCTGCTTCTTGCGACGGCTGCGCAGGCGCAAACCGACCAGGCCGATCTGGTCCGGCCCTCGGGCGCCGCGGACCTCAACAATAATCTGGCGAAGCTGGCTACCAATCCGCGGGATTTCAACGCGTTGGTGGGGGCGGGCGAAGCCGCGCTGGAGCTGGACGATGCCCGCGCGGCCGCCGGTTTCTTTGCCCGCGCCGATGCGATCCAGCCCAATAATGGACGCACCAAGGCGGGCCTGGGCCGGGTCATGCTGAAGATGCAGAACCCGGCCGAAGCGCTGCGTCTGTTCGACCAAGCGACCCGTGCCGGCTATCCCGAAGCGACCATCCAGGGCGACCGTGGCCTTGCGCGCGACATGACCGGCGACCAGGCCGGGGCGCAGCGCGATTATCATGCCGCCCTGCAACGCACCCCGGACGAGGCCGAACTGGTGCGCCGCTATGCCGCCTCGCTCGGTATTTCGGGACAGGTGGATGCCGCCGACAAGGTGTTGCAGCCGCTGCTCTACAAGAGTGACCGGGCGGCGTGGCGCTATAATGCCTTCATCCTGGCGATGAACAACCGCCAGGCCGAGGCCAAGAAGGTGGTCGACCAGACCATGCCCGCCCAGCTGGCGAGCGCCATCACCCCCTATATGCAGAAAATGCCCTATCTGACGGCGGCGCAGAAGGCGGCTGCGGTCCATTTCGGCCATTTCCCGCAGGTGGTCGCGACCAGCATCACGCCGATCGTGCCGACCCCGCCGGCGCCGGGCATCCAACTGGCGTCGCGCGACGCCGCACCTGCCGCCGTCGCCTCGACCGCGCCGGCCCAGGGGGATCGCCGCACGACCCGCAACGGCAGTGGCCGGCAGCGCGGTACGTCGCTGGCCCGCGCGCCGCTCGGCACGCCCCCCTCTAGCCAGTCCCGCGCCCGCCAGCCTACTGCCAGCCAGCCTGCCGCCAGCCAGCCCGCGCCGACACAGGGCCGGACGCAGCTTGCCGCACAGGCCACGCAGCCCACTGCCCCTACGCCGACGCCCGCGCCCGCAACCGTCCAGCCGCTGCCCGCCGACACGCGCGGCCGCCAGCCGGTCGTCCAGCCGACGCCGAGCCAGAGCGCCCGTGCCGAGATGGTACAGCCGGTGCCCGGTCAGACGACGGCGCCAACCCCAGCCCCGGCACCAACTCCCGCCCCGGTCCGCAGCGCCTCCGCCGATGTGCAGGGGCCGCCGGCGCCGGGTCTCGACGCGCTGGACGGCGGCGCGCCGCGCTCCACCGCGCCGGCGCCGACCACCGGCCAGCCAAGCGCCGCCTCGCAGCTCAATTCGAGCGCGCTTGCCCAGGCGTCGAGCGTGACCCCGCCCGCGCCGCAGGGCACGCCGCCCGCGGAGACGCCATCGGCGCCGGTCGCCACCGAATTCACGCCGCCGGCCGACAGTGCCGTGTCGCAGCCGTCGCCGGAGGAGACCCGGAGCCTGGCCGACATCATCCACGCCATCGACGTGCCCGACAGCGAGCGCCGCTCGAACGTGGTCGCGGTCGACCTGGCCGAAGTCGAGAAGCTGCAGGCCGCCCGCCGCGCCGCGCGTCAGGCCGAAGCCGACAAGGCGAAGAAGGCGGCCGCCGCCAAGGCCAAGGCGGAAGCCGATGCCAAGGCGAAGAAGGAAGCCGAGGAAAAGAAGCGGCTGGCCGCCAATCCCGCGCGCAACTGGGTGCAGATCGGCACCGGGCAGAAGAGCGCACTGGCCTTCACCTTCAAGCGCTTGCAGGGCAAATATGACGCGGTCGCGCCGCAGGATGGCTGGAGCGCAAGCTGGGGCCAGACCTCGCGCCTGCTGATCGGTCCCTTTGCCAGCTTCACCCGCGCCAGGGCGGTCGAGGCGGACCTCAAGAAGGCCGGCGCCGATGCCTTCGCCTGGCAGAGCGACGCGGGCGAGGTGGTCGAAAAGCTGGGCAGCAAATAAGGGGTTCGCATGACGATGCTCGCATCCTACGCCTCTCAGCCCGACCAGAGCCGGGGACGGCTCCATGCCGAACCGGGCGGCGAGATGCGCGGCCCGCGCGATATGTTCCAGCGCGACCGCGACCGTATCATCCATTCGATCTCCTTCCGTCGGCTGCGGCACAAGACGCAGGTGTTCGTGTCGCCCGACGGCGATCATTATCGCGTGCGCATGACCCACAGCCTGGAGGTGGCGCAGATCGGCCGCGCCATCGCCCGCACGCTCGCCCTCAACGAGGATCTGACCGAGGCCCTGTGCCTGGCCCATGATATCGGCCATCCGCCCTTCGGCCATGCCGGCGAAGATGCGCTGGAAGCGGCGCTGGAGGATCATGGCGGCTTCGATCATAATGCGCACACGCTGCGCACGCTGATGCTGCTGGATTCGCCCTATCCGCGCTTTCGCGGCCTCAATTTGAGCTGGGAAATGCTGGAGGGGCTGGCCAAGCATAATGGCCCGGTGACGAAGCCGGGCTGGGCGATGCGGGAGCTGGACGCGCTGTTCCCGCTTGATCTCACCAGCCATGCCTCGCTGGAGGCGCAACTGGCGGCGCTGTCGGACGATATCGCCTATGACAATCACGACATTGACGATGGCCTGCGCGCCGGGCTGCTGAGCCTGGAACAGCTTTTGACGGTGCCGCTGGTGCGCCATTGCTGGGATCGGGTGACTACCCGCTATCCCGACGTGCCGCAGGACCGGCTGCTGCGCGAACTGGTGCGCGAACAGATTGGCGTGATGGCCAATGACCTGCTCACCACCACCCGCGCCAATATCGCGGCCGCCGGGGTGGAAACGGTCGCCGATGTCCGCGCGCTGGGCCGCACGCTGGTTGCCTTCTCGCCCGAACTGGCGGCGCAGGAACGCGAACTGAAGCGCTTCATGTATGCGACCCTCTATCATCACCCCGACCAGCTGGCCGCCGCCGACCGGGCGCGGGTGATCGTGATGGACCTGTTCCGCGCCTATCTGGCCGACCCCGCGCTGATGCCGCCCGAATGGCGCGACGAATGCGCGCTGGAGGAACCAACCCGCAGCCGCCACATCGCCGACTTCATCGCCGGCATGACCGATCGCTATGCCGAAAAGCGCCATGCCGAAATTTGCGGGGCCCTGGTCTAGGCGCGAGCGGCCGTCTTCGACGCGACAGTTGAAAGTTCACAGCGTCGTTGCCCGCGCATTCTGGCGTGTTTGCACGACCCACGCGCCTGCGACGCGCCACCTGGGTCATGTCGACGCGCCTATGACGCCCCTGTCGCGCGACACCGACGCGACAGCCAGGCGACAGCGAAGCGATGCCGCTGGAGCTTTGCGGGAGATAAGGCGGACGGGGCAGGGGACTGTTCCATCGCGCAGGATAGACCAGAGAAAGGCGGAGTAGGAAAGAGCAGGGCGCGCGATCAGGGCTTTCGCTCTGGCCGGTGACGACCAGAAGCGGACGTTTCCTACTCCCCTCCCTTCCAGGGAGGGGCCGGGGGTGGGTGCGCCGCGTAGCGGCGGTCTACGGTCGATAGGGCAGAAGCTCGCTGCGCTCGCAACCCACCCCAACCCCTCCCTGGAAGGGAGGGGCTATGTCTTGTTTCCACCCAACTCCGCCAACGGAAACGCTGCGTTGGCATTCGGCCGGCTGGTCCGGTCGTCGCGCGGCCTTTATGTCTCTCCCCATGACACTGCATCCCCAGATCGCGGCCTTTGCCGCCCAGCTTGACGATCTTTCCCGCCTGCTGCGGGCGCAGGGCTCGCGGTCCTGGGCGGATCGGATCGACCTCATCCAGCGCGCCGTCGCGGATTCCAACTATGCCGGCGTCAGCCGCTTCCTGGAGATGTTCGAGGGGGAGGGCGGCTTTGCCGAGCTGACCCTGGCGGACGAAGCGGCCAATGCGGCGCTCTCCGAATGCCGGGCGGCGGCGTTGGCGATGGCGCAGCGGCTGGCGCGCGAGGAAGGCTGATCCGGCGATAACCTGCGTCCCTGCGACATTTGCCCGATTGACGCCGCCCGCGCTTTGGGCAAATGCGTGGGGCGTCTCCGGTGCCGAGGATTCGGCAGCGGGCACGATGCGGGAGAGCATGGGCGCCTTTCAGGCTTGAGCCCGTCGCCGAAGGAGCAACCGCCCCGGAATCTCTCAGGCCAAAGGACCGCATCGCGCGTAGATACTCTGGAAAGCGGATGGCCCCGTGCCGTCCCACCGAAGGGGTAAGCCAGCCGGTCCCAGGCCGCTGGTCAAAGCTCTCAGGTTCCGTGACAGAGGGGGTGGCATGCCGGAAGCGCCGATTCGTCGGCTGCGCTGGCCTGTCGCCGCATCCCTCCTACGGAAAGGTCTTGCCATGACCGCCACTGACGACGTCGCCGCCCTCGAAGCGGAACTGCCCCTCGAAGCCCTGCCGCTGGACGCCTGGCACCGTGCCAAGGGCGCGCGCATGGTCGGCTTCGCCGGCTATCATATGCCGATCCAGTATGAAGGCATCATGGCCGAACATAGCTGGACCCGCGAACATGCCGGCCTGTTCGACGTCAGCCATATGGGCCAGCTCACCTTCTCCGACGAGACCGGCGGCGCCAGCGTCGACGCCGCGCTCGAAACCCTGCTGCCCAGTGACATCAAGGGGCTGAAGCCCTTCCGCCAGCGCTATTCGATGCTGCTGGACGCGGAAGGCGGCATCCTCGACGACCTGATGGTTTCGCGTCCGGGTGACGGCGCGTTCGAAGGCGCGGCGATCTACATGGTCGTCAATGGCGCGACGAAATATGACGATATCGGCTGGATGATCGAACATCTGCCCGACGACGTCACCATGAACCATATGGCCGACCAGGCGCTGCTGGCGCTGCAGGGCCCCGAAGCGGGCGAGGCAATGGCCGCGCTCATCCCGGAAACCGCCGACCTCATCTTCATGCAGTCCGGCCCCTTCACCTGGCGCGGCGTGCCGCTGTGGATCAGCCGTTCGGGCTATACCGGCGAGGATGGCTTTGAAATCAGCGTGCCGGGCGATTCCGTCGCGCTGCTGGCCGATGCGCTGTGCGCCCTGCCGCAGGTCAAGCCGATCGGCCTTGGCGCGCGTGACTCGCTGCGTCTGGAAGCCGGCCTGCCGCTCTATGGCCATGACCTGTCGCCCGCCGTCAGCACCATCGGCGCGGACCTGGGCTTTGCCATCCAGAAGCGCCGCCGCGAGGAAGGTGGCTTCATCGGCCATGCCCGCGTGATGAAGGAACTGGCCGAAGGCCCCGGTTCCAAGCGCGTCGGCCTGAAGATCGAAGGCCGCTTGCCGGCCCGCGAAGGCGCGCAAATCTATGCCGGCGACGTGCTGGTGGGCGAAGTCACCTCGGGCGGTTTCGCGCCGAGCGTGGGCGCGCCGATCGCCATGGGCTGGGTCAGCCTGCCTTATTCCGCGCTGGACACCGCGCTGGAGATCGAGGTGCGCGGCAAGCGGATTGCAGCGGCGGTTGCGCCGATGCCGTTCTTTCCGCATCGTTATCGCCGCAAGGCCTGAATTACCGCTTTTCGAGGAGAGCAAGCATGAGCCGCTATTTCACCGACGAACATGAATGGATCGACGTTGCAGGCGACATCGCCACCGTCGGCATCACCGACTATGCGCAGGAACAGCTGGGCGACATCGTGTTCGTCGAACTGCCCGCCGAAGGCACGACCTTTGAAAAGGGCGATGACGCCGCCGTCGTGGAATCGGTCAAGGCCGCGTCCGACGTCTATGCCCCGATCTCGGGCGAAGTCGTCGAAGCCAATGGCGCGCTGGAAGACGAGCCGGCGCTGGTCAACAGCGATGCCGAGGAAGATGGCTGGTTCTTCAAGCTGCGCATCGCCGACGCCAGCGAGCTGGAAGGCCTGATGAACGAAGCCGCCTACAAGAAGTTCGTGGCCTCGCTTTGATCTAATAGTTCCCCTCCCGCATGCGGGAGGGGTTAGGGGAGGGCGTGTAGCGCCATCTCCTTCACAGACCCTCCCCCGGCCCCTCCCGCATGCGGGAGGGGAGGCTTGTGGGAGAGGGGGGAGAAAACGGAATGCGCTACCTACCCCTTACCGACACCGACCGGCAGGAAATGCTGTCCGTCATCGGCGCCGAGACGATCGATGATCTGTTCATCGACGTGCCCGCCGAAGCCCGCCTGAGCGGCACCATCGCCGGCCTGCCCGATCATGCCAGCGAACTGGCGGTCGAGCGCCATATGGGCGCGCTCGCTCGCAAGAATCTGTCGGCAGGGGAAGCGCCCTTCTTCCTGGGCGCCGGCGCCTACAAGCATCATGTTCCCGCCAGCGTCGATCATCTGATCCAGCGCGGCGAGTTCCTGACCGCCTACACGCCCTATCAGCCGGAAATCGCGCAGGGCACACTGCAGGTGCTGTTCGAATTCCAGACCCAGGTCGCCCGCCTGCTCGGCGTCGATGTCGCCAACGCCTCCATGTATGACGGCTCGACCGCCTGCTGGGAAGCGATCGGCATGGCCCGCCGCATCACCAAGCGCGGCAAGGCGCTGCTGTCGTCCGGCCTGCACCCTCATTATGTCTCGGTCGCCAACACCATGGCGAAGTTCACCGGCGACGCGCTGGTGCATCAGGCGCCGACGCTGGACGCCGCGACCGACATTGACGCGCTGATCGCATCGATCGACAAGGACACGTCCTGCGTCGTCGTCCAATATCCCGACATCCTCGGCCGCATCGCCGACCTGACCCCGCTGGCCGAAGCGGCGCACGCCGCCGGCGCGCTGCTGGTCGCGGTGGTAACGGAACCCGTCGCTCTGGGCGCGATCAAGGCACCGGGCCATATGGGCGCGGACATCGTCGTGGGTGAAGGCCAGTCGATCGGCGTCGGCCTGCAGTTCGGCGGTCCCTATCTGGGCCTGTTCGGCTGCAAGCAGAAATATGTCCGCCAGATGCCGGGCCGCCTGTGCGGCGAGACCGTCGATGCGGCCGGCAAGCGCGGCTTCGTGCTGACGCTTTCCACCCGCGAGCAGCATATCCGCCGCGAAAAGGCGACGTCGAACATCTGCACCAACTCGGGCCTGTGTGCGCTGGCGTTCAGCATCCACATGACCCTGCTGGGCGAGAAGGGCCTGCGCGAACTGGCGACCCTGAACCACGGCCTGGCCGTGCAGGCTGCCGATCGCCTCGCCAAGGTGCCGGGCGTGACCCTGCTCAACGACGGCTTCTTCAACGAATTCACGCTGGTCCTGACCAAGGATGCGCGCGAGGTCGTCCGCAACCTCGCCGACAAGGGCGTGCTGGCCGGCGTCTCGCTCGGCCGCCTGTTCCCGGACGCGCCGGCAATCGGCAACGGCCTGGTCGTCGCCGTGACCGAGACTGTCACGCCGGAGGATATCGAAACCCTTGCCGCAGCGCTTGAGGAGGAACTGGCATGACCATGTTGAAGGAAGGTCGCCCGACCACCCCGCAGGCCGTCGCGCAGGAGCATATGGCCCCGGAAACCGCCACCGGCAACCGCGCGCTGATGCTGGAGGAAAAGCTGATCTTCGAGATCGGCTCGACCGACACGACCGGCGTCGATTTCGCCGAAGCGCCCAAGGTGGCCAGCCGCCTCGGTTCGCTCGCCCGCACCGACAGCATCGGCATGCCGGGCCTGTCGGAACAGGAAACGGTGCGCCACTACACCCGCCTGTCGCGCCAGAACTACGCCATCGATCTTGGCCTGTTCCCGCTCGGCAGCTGCACCATGAAGCATAACCCGCGCCTCAATGAAAAGGTCGCGCGGATGCCCGGTTTCGCCGATATCCACCCGCTCCAGCCGCAGTCGACGGTGCAGGGCGCGCTGGCCGTCATCCATGAACTGGCCGCCTGGCTGGTGACGCTGACCGGCATGCACTCGGTCGCGATGTCGCCCAAGGCGGGCGCCCATGGCGAACTGTGCGGCCTGCTGGCGATCCGCGCCGCGCTCGAAGCCCGTGGCGACGCCCGCAGCGTCATCCTGGTGCCCGAAAGCGCCCATGGCACCAACCCGGCAACGGCCGCCTTCTGCGGCTACAAGGTCGAGGATATTCCCGCGACCCCGGATGGCCGCGTGGACCTGGAAGCCTTGAAGGCCCGTCTGGGACCGGACGTTGCGGCGGTGATGATCACCAACCCCAACACCTGCGGCCTGTTCGAGCGCGACATGAAGACGATCTCCGACGCGGTCCATGCCGCCGGGGCCTTCGTCTATTGCGACGGCGCGAACTTCAACGCGATCGTCGGCCGGGTCCGCCCCGGCGACCTGGGCGTCGACGCGATGCACATCAACCTGCACAAGACCTTCTCGACGCCCCATGGCGGCGGTGGTCCGGGTTCGGGTCCGGTCGTGTTGTCGCAAGCGCTCACGCCCTTCGCGCCGCTCCCCTTCGTCGAAAAGCAGGGCGACAAGTTCGTGCTGGTCGAGGAGGAAACGGTCGAGGATCACCACGCCCAGACCTTTGGCCGCATGGTCGCCTTCCATGGCCAGATGGGCATGTTCACCCGCGCGCTGACCTATATCCTCAGCCACGGTGCCGATGGCCTGCGCCAGGTCGCGAGCGACGCGGTGCTGAATGCCAATTACATCCTGCGCAGCCTGGATGACGTGCTCGACGCGCCCTTCGGTGCGGCCGGCCCGTGCATGCACGAAGCACTGTTCAGCGACAAGGGGCTGGCCGAAGGCTTCACGACGCTGGATATCGCCAAGGGCCTGATCGACGAAGGCTTCCACCCGATGACCATGTATTTCCCGCTGGTCGTCCATGGTGCGATGCTGGTCGAACCGACCGAGACGGAAAGCAAGGCCGCACTCGACCAGTTCATCATGGCTCTGCGCAGCCTGGCCGAACGGGCCAAGGCAGGGGACGAGGCGCTGAAGGGCGCGCCCTATCACGCCCCGCGCCGTCGCCTCGACGAGACGCTGGCCGCGCGCAAGCCGGTGCTGACCTGGTCCGAACCGGATCTGGCGGTCGCCGCCGAATAAGCCGAAAGCAAAGGGCGGTGGAGGATCTCCACCGCCCTTTTTGCATCGGTCGGCCACAGACAAGGATTTGTCCATGACACAGGACGCCCCCGCACCCTGGACGCCGCAGGGCGACGGCCCCGATCCGCGCCGCCATGCCCCCGCGACGCTGCGCAACCGCGATGCGATCGCGACTGTCCTGCGGGACGAACTGCCCGATGCCGGGCTGGTGCTGGAAGTGGCGAGCGGCAGCGGTGAACATGTCGTCCACTTCGCTGTCACTTTCCCGGCGCTCGATTGGCAGCCCAGTGATCCCGATCCCGCGGCGCTGGCCTCGATCGCGGCGCTGCGCGGCGACGCCAATCTGTCCAATCTGCGCGCGCCGTTGCTGCTCGACGCGGCGAGCGTGGACTGGCCGATCGATGCGGCGGACGCGCTCCTGTGCATCAACATGGTGCATATCAGCCCCTGGGCGGCGACGCTGGGGCTGCTGGCGTGTGGCGCGCGATTGCTGGCGCCGGGCGCGCCGCTGATCCTCTACGGCCCCTATGTCGAGGATGATGTGCCGACCGCCCCCTCCAATCTGGCGTTCGACCGATCGCTGAAGGATCGCAACCCGCAATGGGGCCTGCGGACCCTGACCGATGTCGACCGGGCGGCGGCCTGTGTCGGGTTGGCACGCTCCCGGCGGGTGGCGATGCCGGCCAATAATCTGATGCTGGTCTATCGCCGGGGATAGGCCCAGCGGCAGAGGGGCGTGATGATCGAGGGGCTGGTCAGAAAGTCGAACCGGCGATCATGGCCGCCATCGCGGCACTTCATCCATCCAATGGAAAAATTCCTGGAACATGGCGCGATTGGCCATGGTCCAGCGCAATGTCTCGTTAGCGTCGCGCGGCGAGGACAAGGTCGGGATCGGAAAGCCCGAGGCCGCGATCAGGCCTGAAACCTTATGGGTGGAACCGGCGATGGTGACGAAAGGCTTCCTGGCGACGCAGGCTGCATAGACCGCATGATGTCGCCCGGTGATGATCGCGCGGCAGGTGCGCAGCGAGCGGACGAACGCCGACCAGCCATAATCCCGCATGTCGACATAGCTGCGCGCCGTCAGCGGGCCGCTGTTTACGCGATACCAGAAGCCGAAATCCCGCGCATAGAAATCGGTGATCACGACCTGGCCACGCCAGTCCTGATGCGATGCGTCTTCGTCGATGGGCGCGTAATAGGACAGGTCGAGCGCCATCGTGGCCGTTATCCCATGTCGCGTGGCAAGCTCCTGCTGGCTTGCAAGTTCACGGACGGTGATGCCGGACAGCCGGGCAAGCACGCCATCATATTGATGGCCATTTTCCTGCCACACGCTGTTGACCAGATAGGCTTTTTTCCCATTCTCGATCGCCGCCTTGAGCAGTTCCATTTTCTTGGTGAACTGGCCTGAATCATGGTGCATCGACCCTTCGCCATTGACATAGAGGACGTCGAAATCGCCCTCCTCGACAATGTCATGATCGACTTCCAGCAAACGACGCAGGGTCGAGAATACGGCGGCCGAGCCGCAATGATAGGCGCTGTGATCGCCGGCCATCATTGCCTTCAGTCGCATGACGCACCATCGTCGAACATGGCGTTGAAGATTTCCAATTCCCTATCCCATTGATGCATGGCGGAGGGTTTGGCGGCCTCGAAATAATGGGCGGATTTGGCCTGGTTGCCGATCTGGTCGACAAAGGCGAAGCCGAAGAAATCCTCCCTGTGCAGCGTGCCGCGCAGGGCCTTGAGCAGGTGGACGAAGGACAGGCCGGAACTGGGACTGCCGACGAGCATCTTCGACAATTGAGTCTGGAAGCGTTGCGGGAAAACGCAGAGCTGATGCCCTTCATCCCGCATCCGCAGTGCGGCTCGCCAAGCGCGCCCGCGGTACAGGATGCTGGCCGAAGAAATGAGAACGAGCGTGTTGGGGGCCATGTCGATGCCGATTTCCGGTCGGTCGTTGCCCACGCGAACCAGGACCGTCGTCCTGCTGCCATAGTCGCGGTCGAACGGCGGGGATGTGTCGAACCGGTTGAAGCGGACCACTTCGTCATGGGCATCGATCTGGGCGCCATGGCCGCGACCGATCTCGCAGGATGAGTTGCCGACCACGGCACAGGTCACGTCCGGATTGCCCAGTCGCTTGCGCAGCACCGCTTCGCTGTCGGCAAGTTCGTCATAGAGGCTGGCATAGGCCGCGACCTCTGGATCGACGGGCGCATCCGTGCCTGTGCCATGATCGCGCAGGAGCCGTGCCACGGGCAGGCATGCCGACGCCTTGCGCGCCAGTTCCGGGTGGGATCGCAGCGTCTGCAGGGCGAGCGCCTCATCCCCCAATTGCATGGCCATCGACAGCTTCATCAGGGTGAGGGGGATGACGTCCTGGCGCGGCCCGGAGGCCAGATGCTGGTCGATCTCGTCCAGCAGGGCGGGTGACGGACCGTTCAGGCGCCAGCGGAAGTCGATATGCTGGGCAACCAGTTCGGTGCGACGCGGAAAATCGTCCATCGTCAGCAACTGGCGGAATAACTGGTGGGTGGTGGCATCGTTCGCGACATTGCCGGTGCGGACCAGCAAGCGGTCGAACAAGATCGCCGGTCGCAGGTCGGGGCTTTGCCGGCCCATGCGACAGATGCGATCGGCCGCGTCGCGATGGCTGAGCTGATACACGCGCCGGGCCAGTAGCAGGCGGATCATGTCGGCGGTGGCGGCCTCGTCCGCTCGGGCGATGGCGACCCGCGCATGGTCGAGCGCACGATCGACATTGCCATGCCAGGCATAGGCCATGGCGGCGCGTCCCTCGACCGCGGGATTATGGCGGAACAAGGCCAGTTTCGCTTCGATATCGTCCAGGCAGTTTGGGAGATTATAGCTGGTGAAATCGGACAATATGTACATGCTGGTCAAACGTCGGCCGCGGACGCCGTCGGCAAAGGCGCTTTCTGCCAGTTGCAGCGCCTTTTGCCGTTGTCCGCCATTGCTGTAGACCCGGAACAGCCGGGCCAGCAGGATGTCATCCCGCGCATTTTGTTTCAGCAGATGGTCAAGTGCCGTCGCGGCGAGCGCCAGATCCTCCTCGTCCTCCGCTTGCGCGGCGATCGCTTTCCATTCGCGCGGGCTCAGATTGGAAATGTCCCGCATGCGTGGCCCTTGGCGAACAATGGTGGAAGGGAGTGCGTTTGTCGCCGGATCCGGCCTGCAATTGCTAGGAATTTCCGCCGATCCTTGTCAAGCATGACCATCCTGTCGATTGGAAGCGATCCTGGTCCTGCATCGAACAGCCGGGCGAGGACGCGCATTTCCGTGCGCGCCGGAGCGTCATCGGGATTGAAAGAGCGCAAGGCTCCTGTCAGGTGGTTCCATGACCAACAGCCTGTTCTCGCTCGTCGCTGCCGAACTGTCCGCGCCGGCCGATCCGCGCGCGGCCGCCATGGCGGGGGCGCTGGCGGCGAAATATCCCGGTGCGGCGCGGGCGGTGCTCTTCTACGGCTCCTGCCTGCGCGAGGCCAATCTCGACGGGCTGATGCTCGATTTCTACCTGATCGTCTCCGATTATGAGGCGGCCTATGGCAAGGGCTGGCTGGCGCGCGCCAACCGCGCGATCCCGCCCAATGTGTTTCCGTTCGAACATGGCGGCCTGATCGCCAAATATGCCGTGCTGTCGGAGGCCGACTTTGCCCGGCTGAACAGCATGAAGGCGGACAATGTCTCGGTCTGGGCGCGCTTTGCCCAGCCATCGCGGCTGCTGTGGTCGGCGGATGATCTGGCGCGGCAGCGCGCGCTGGCGGCGGTGGCGCAGGCCGCGCCCACCCTGCTGTCGCTCGCCCGGCCGATGGTGGACGGGCAGGGGAATGACCCGATCCTGCTGTGGAAGACCGGCTTTACCCTCACCTATAACGCCGAATTGCGGGCGGAGAAGACGGGCCGCTCGCTCTCGATCGTGGATGCCGATCCCGACCGCTATCGCCGTTTCGGCGCGGCGGCGCTGGCCGAGGGGCTGCCGCCGTCACCCGACCATGCGGACAAGGTCTGGCGCGGGCTGCAGCGGCGCGGCAAATATCTGTCGGTGGTGCGCCTCGCCAAGGCGAGCTTCACCTATGCCGGCGGGATCGATTATCTGGCGTGGAAGATCAACCGCCATGCCGGCACCGCAATCGAGATCAAGCCCTGGCAGCGGCGCTGGCCGCTGCTGGGCGCGGTCACTCTGCTGCCGCGGCTGTTCCTGGGTGGTTCGATCCGCTGAGCGCGTTCGACAGCGCAAGGCCCAGGGCATTGAGCGTATAGGGCTTGCGCAGCACTTCATGCCCCCGGAAATCGTCGCTGTCGGTCGCGTCGCCGGTGAAGCCGGTGACGAACAGCACCGGCAGATGGCGCATATGGGCGGGCAGGGTGCGGATCATTTCCGGCCCGGTCATGTCGGGCATCAGCACGTCGCTCATGATCAGGCCGATATCGGCATTGTTGCTGAGCAGCTTGGCCGCCTTGCTGGGATGGTCGCAGGCGATCGGCAGATGGCCGAGTTCGGCTAGCGCCGCCATGGTCTGGTTGAGCACGCGCGGATCATCCTCCACCACCAGGATGCGGGTCGGGGGATGGAGCGTGTGCAGCTGCTCGCTCGCCGGGGCTTCTGCGGCAGCCTCCTGCTCGGTCAGGATGCGGCGCGGCAGGTAGATATGGACGCTGGTGCCGGTGCCCAGTTCGGATTCGATGCGGATTTCGCCCTGGCTCTGGCGCACGAAGCCGAAAATCTGGCTGAGGCCAAGGCCGGTGCCCTTGCCGACCGGCTTGGTGGTGAAGAAGGGCTCGAACACGCGGGCGGCCACCTCGGCCGTCATGCCGCAGCCATTGTCGGTGACGCTGACGGTGACATAGTCGCCGGCCGGGCATTCGCCGATCTGGTTGGCGGCAAGCTGTGCCTGGCCGGTCGAGATGGTCAGCTTGCCCCGGCCCTCCATCGCGTCGCGGGCGTTGACGCACAGGTTGAGGAGGGCGTTTTCCATCTGATGCTGGTCGACGAAGATGCGCCAGCCGCTTGCCTTGTGGGCGAAGCTGACGATGATCTGGTCGCCGATCGTGCGGTCGACCAGATCGGCCATGCCGCGCAGCAGGCTGTCGGGATCGACAGCATTGGGCAGCAGCGGTTCGGAACGGGCAAAGGCGAGCAGGCGGCGGGTCAGCGCGGCGGCGCGGTTGGCGCCCTCCATCGCATTGTCGAGATGATGGCCCGCCTCGGCCGGCTTCAGCCGCAGCTTGCGCTTGGCCAGTTCCAGCCCGCCGACGACGACCGCCAGCATATTGTTGAAGTCATGGGCGATGCCGCCGGTCAACTGGCCGACCGCGTCCATCTTCTGCATCTGGCGCAGATTATCCTCGGCGGCGGCGCGTTCGGCGGATTCGCGCTTCAACTGCTCATAGGCATCCGACAATTCGCTGGTGCGGGCGGAAACGGCCTCTTCCAGCCGGTCGGCGCGTTCCGCCTCCATATCCGCCATGCGGCGCGCGTTGCGCCGTTCGGTATAGGCGGCATTGACCAGCCACAGCGCGAACAGCACGCAGACCAGCAGGGCGAGGCCGACCATGCGCGACGTCTTGCCGACCAGTTCGGTGCGGTCGCCCGCCAGGCTGACGGCCAGGCTGCGTTCGCGCAGCCGCGCATTTTCGGCCTGGATCACCAGGTCGATCAGCGCCGTCAGTCGCTTGATATCCTGCGATCGCCCGGCCTGATGGAATTGCGCCAGCGCGCCCATCTTCTGGTCATAGGTGGTGCGCAGGCCGATTTCGCTCAGCGTCTTGCCGCGCTGTTCGAAGGCGGCCTGGAGCGCGCGGACATTGCCGCGCTGCCAGTCGGACTTGCGGGTGGCATAGGTCAGCGACTTGAGCTGGCTGGCGGCGGTGCGCCACTGGTCCTGGAACAGCCGGCCAGTGTCGGGGTCGAGGCTGATGACATAGCGGGCCAGCGTCACTTCGGCGCGGGCGGTCTTGGCCTCGAAGGCGCGGGCAAGCGCCATGATTTCCCAGCTGCGCTGCTGTTCGGCAAGCGCGCGCTGGTGATCGCGCGAGGCGCTGCTGGCACTGTAGAGCAGGGCGCCGAGCGATCCGATCAGCAATATGCCAAGGACCAGGGGCATGTAGCGCCGCGCCGCGGCGCGCCAGCCCCGGTCCTGTTCATCGATCACTTCGCGTTCCGCCATATACCGTTACACTAACCGAACTATGTTAACCGCGCGAATATGCAGGTTAGATGGTTCCGCTGCTGTAGCAGATTCTATCGCAGGAAATACCCGGTCGATCGTCGGAGTATCGAAAAGCGCGATCAGTTGATCGCGCCGGTGGCCTTGCCGGCGGTCTCGAACATGGCGATGATCTGTTCGACCTGCTCGTCGCTATGTTCGGCGCAGAGCGAGCAGCGCAGCAGGAAGGTGCCGGCCGGGGTTGCCGGCGGGCGCGCCATGTTGACGTAGAGGCCCAGCTCCAGCAGCGTCTGCCACATCGCCACCGCCTGCATCTGGTCGGTCAGGATGACGGCGATGATTGCCGACTGCGGCGTGGCGCTGCCCAGCTTGAAGCCGAGGTCGGTGAGGCCCTGGTGCAGGCGCTGGCTGTTCTTCCACAGATGGGCGCGCTTCTCGCCGGCGTGCATCAGCTTGCGGATGCTGGTCGCGGCGGTAGCGACGACGCTGGGCGGCAGCGAGGCGGTGAAGACATAGGGCCGGCAGACGAGGCGCAATATCTCGAACTTGGGGTGGTTCGATACGCAGAAACCGCCGACGGTGCCGACCGACTTGGAGAAGGTGCCGACCACGAAGTCGATCTCGCCCTCGACGCCCTGTTCCTCATAGGCGCCACGGCCGTTGGGGCCGAAGAAGCCCATGCCATGGGCCTCGTCGCACAGGATCATGCAATTGGGGTGCTTGCGGATGGCGGCGACCATTTCGGGCAGCGGGGCGACGTCGCCCAGCATCGAATAGACGCCTTCCAGCACGACCAGCTTCAGCGCGTCGGCGGGCAGGCGGCCCAGGCGCTTGTCGAGATCCTCGACGCTGTTGTGGCGGAAGCGGACGATCTCCGCATTGCCCATGGCGCAGCCATCATAGATGGAGGCATGGCTGTCGGCGTCGAGCACGACATAGTCGCCCTTGCCCGCCAGGGTGGAGATGATGCCCAGGTTAGCCTGATAGCCGGTCGAAAAGACCATGGCGCCCGACGTGCCGTAGAACTCCTTGAGCGCGTCCTCGACTTCCTTGTGGCCCTGATAGGTGCCGTTGAGGACGCGGCTGCCGGTGGTGCCGGCGCCGAACTCGTCCAGCGCCTTCTTGCCGGCTTCCACCACGTCGGGGTCGAAGGTCATGCCCATATAATTATAGGTGCCGAGCAGGATGGTTTCCTTGCCCTTGATGATCGCGCGGGTGGGCGAGAGCACCTGGTCCATGACGATCGCATAGGGATCGCGCACGCCCGTCGCCAGCAGCGCTTCGCGCTCGTTGATCAGCGGATCGAACTTGGAGAAGAGATCGCGGGTTTCGGTGGCGATGGCGGCGTCGGTCATAATATCAATGATCCCAAACCCGTTCGTCCTGAGCGAAGTCGAAGGACGCTGCTGAGCGAAGGCGAAGCATGGAGCCTCGGCTCCGCTCGGCAATGGGCTTCGACTTCGCTCAGCCCGAACGGTAGTTAAAGTGTCAGGCGGCCTTGAGCTTGGCGACCGCGTCGACCAGCTGGCCCACGGTCTCGATCTCGGCCTGCATGTTCATGGTGATGATGATGTCGAACTCGTCCTCGATGGCGGCGACGAAATCCATCACGGTCAGGCTGTCCCATTCCAGGTCGCCGGCAAAGGTGGTGGCTTCGGACAGTTCGACGCCCTTCTTGTTGAAGGGGGCGATCTGCGCTGCGACGCTGTCGAAAATCTCGCTGCGATCGGTCATTATCTCTTCAATCTTTCCATGAAAGCACGGCTTTTGCCGCCTCACGCCGCTCTTTGGCAAGCGAATAAGGCGTCAATCGGGCAGCATCTGGGGCAAAATGCCTTGTTCGCGGCGCGCCGTGTCGCGCCGCGCTCTGCTATTCCAGCCTCGAACGGGCTGAAGGATCAGCGGAAATTGTCGGCGTAGGCCTGAATTTTCAGCGTCTTGGGCGGGGTCGCGATGACGGTGTAGGCGATCTTCTCGCGCTCGGCATAGGCGACGGCGGCGTCCTGCGAGGAGAAGCTGAGCTTCAGCTGCTGCTTGGTGTCGCCCGAACCGGCCCAGCCGGTCAGCGGATCGGCCTTCTTCGCTTCGGCGGGCGCATATTCCAGCACCCACTTGTGAGTCAGCGCCTTGCCGGACTGGAGGGCGTTCTTCTGGATCTGGTAAATGCGCGCGGTCATCGCGATGAAACTCCGTAAAATCGTCATTGTGCGTTGCACCAGCGGTCGCCGTGAAGTCAAGAGTTCCGGCGCGCGTCCGCATTTTTGGTGCGCAATGTGGCATTGGCGCTCGCCGGATCGTCGGGCCAGGGGTGGCGGGGATAGCGACCACGCATTTCCTTGGCCACGTCGCGCCAGTTGCCGGCCCAGAAGCCGGGCAGGTCGCGCGTCGTCTGGATCGGCCGGCCGGCCGGCGATGTGAGCGAGAGGACCAGCGGGATGCGCTGGTTGCCGACGGTCGGATGCTGCGACAGGCCGAACAGCGCCTGCACCCGCAATTCCACGCGCGGGCCGCCCTCGGCCGCATAGTCGATCGCATGGGTGGAGCCGGCGGGCGAACGGAAATCGGGCGGGGCGAGCCGATCGAGCTGCTGCTTGCCGTCCCAGCCGATCAGCGTTTCGAGCACGCCCGAAAGCTGGGACCGGTCGATGTCGGACAGGCGGCGTTTGCCCGCCAGCAGCGGCGGCAGCCAGTCGTCCAGCGTGTCGATCAGCGCGCTGTCCGACAGCGCCTCGATCCCGGCAAAGTCCGCCCGCATCCGCAGCGATTGTGCGGCTTCCGACCAGGGGAGGAGGGCAAGGCCGCCCTGCCGCACGCCATCGACCAGCGCGACGACCACGGCATCGGGGTCGGGCCGGTCGTCGGAGCCGGAGGACAGGCGCACCGCGCCCAGCCGGCGCTCCCGCAGCGCCTCGATCCCACCATTGGCGGGGCGGAATTTCACCGTGCGATGCTCGGCGATGCGCTCACCGAACAAAGCGATCACGTCTGCCTCGCCGATCGGGGCGGCGGACAGGATGCGCGCACCCGCGGCGCTGCCCTGCACCTCGCCCACCGCCAGCCAGGCTTCGCTGGCCAGCGGCGAGAGCGGGTCGAGCCGGAAGCCGCGCCCGCCCACGCTGGCCCAGTCGGCACCGTCGGCCGAGCGGCGCTTGGCGACGCGATCGGGAAAGGCAAGGGCCAGGCAGAGGCCGACATCGTGCAGTCCGCCCTCTGCGGGCGGGCGGCCGTCGACCAGGCGCGCCCAGCGCTTGGCGAGGCCGCGCCCGGCTTCGGCCCGCTTGCCGCCCTCGCGCCGCCAGCGCTGGAGCCGCAGGGTGAGGTCGGTATCCTGTCCGCCCAGGCCGCGTTCGCCGAGCAGGACCGCGATCTCGGCGGCTGTGCGGGCGAGGCCGCGTTCGCCGGCACGCACCAGCATATGGGCGATGCGCGGCGCCAGCGGCAGCGTCGCGAGTGCCTTGCCATGGGCCGTGATGCGGCCGTCGGCGTCGAGCGCCTCCAGGGCGGTCAGTCGCTTGCGCGCCTCGGCCACGGCGGCGGCGGGCGGCGCGTCGAGCCAGCGCAGGCTGGCCGGATCGCTCACGCCCCACAGCGCGCAGTCGAGCAGCAGGCTGGACAGGTCGCTTTCCAATATTTCGGGCGGGTCGAAGGGCGGCATGCCCGCGGTCGCCGCGGCCTCCCACAGGCGATAGGCGACGCCCGGCCGCTGGCGCGCGGCGCGGCCGGCGCGCTGGGTCGCCGACGCCTGGCTGGCGCGTTCGGTGACGAGGCGGGTGACGCCAGCGGCGCGGTCATAGCGTGGGCGCCGGGCCAGGCCGGAGTCGACGACGATACGCACGCCGTCGATGGTCAGGCTGGTCTCGGCGATCGAGGTGGCGAGGATCACCTTGCGCCGCCCCTCGCGCGAGGGGCGGATGGCGGCGCGCTGGGCGCCCGGTTCCAGACTGCCGTGCAACATGTGGACCTCGAACGCGCCACCCTCGATCCGTTCGGCGGTGCGCTCGATTTCCCGGACGCCGGGCAGGAAGGCGAGCAGGTCGCCCTCAGCCTCCTCCTCCAGCGCGCGACGGATGGCGGCGGCCATCTCATCCTCGATCCGCTTTTCGGCATGGCGGCCGATATTGCGCAACGCCAGCGGCTGGATCTTGCCCTCGCTCTCGATCACCGGCGCGCCATCGAGCAAGGTGGAGAAGCGCGCGCCGTCGAGCGTCGCCGACATCGGCAGGATACGCAGGTCCGGTCGCAGCGCCGCCTGTGCGTCGAGTGCCAGCGCCAGGCCGAAATCGCTGTCCAGGCTGCGCTCATGCACTTCGTCGAACAGCACCGCCGACACGCCGGCCAGTTCGGGATCATCCTGGATGCGGCGGACGAAAATGCCCTCGGTCAGCACCAGCAGCCGCGTCTTCGCGCTGACCTTGCTGTCCATCCGCGTCGCATAGCCGACCGTGCCGCCGGGCTGTTCGCCCAGCATTTCGGCAATCCGCTCGGCCGCTGCCCGCGCGGCAAGGCGGCGCGGCGACAGCAGCAGCACCTGCCCCTCGCACCAGGGCTGGTCGAGCAGCGCCGGCGCCACCGCCGTCGTCTTGCCCGCGCCCGGCGGCGCCACCAGCACGGCATTGCCGCCGCGCGCCAGGGCGGCGAGCAGGTCGGGCAATACGGCATGGATCGGCAAAGCAGGGGCGGTCATGATCCGCCCCCTCTCGCGCCAATCAGGCCAGAGCGCAAGGCATGCAGGGGAAGGAAGGGGAATGGGGTGGCTTACGGCCATCCCACCAACGTCATGCTGAACTTGTTTCAGCATCCATCAAGCCTAACAAGCCATTGGTCTATTGGGAGGAATGGACCCTGAAACAAGTTCAGGGTGACGATGATGGGATGGGCGGTTCTTGGTCGAAACCGGCGGTCTCTTTCCTACTCGCCTTGTCTCTGATCTACCTTGGGCGATGCATGTTGAACCGTCTCTTCTGCCTTGCGCGCATAACGGGCGCATCGCCGTCGCTTCGTTGTCGCGTCGCGGGACGACCGGCTCAGCCGAACAGGTAGATGTGGATCGGGTTCTTGGGATCGAGCAGCATCTTGGCCGTCAGTGCCAGCGACATGATGATGAGCAGCGGCTTGATCAGCTTCGATCCGAACCGCATGGCAAGGTGCGATCCGATCTGGCCGCCGGTGATCGATCCGACCGCCATGGCGAGGCCCGCGATCCAGATGACATGGCCGCCCGCCACCATGGTCAGCAATCCCGCGACATTGGAGGCGAAATTGGCGGCCTTGGTCTGGGCGGTGGCGCGCAGCAGTGACAGGCCGCCCAGCGCGATGAAGATGGTGGTGTAGAAGGCGCCGGCGCCCGGCCCGAAAAAGCCGTCATAGAAGCCGACCACGCCGATCATGCCGGACAGGCCCCATAGGCCGACGCGGGCATGGCGATCGGCATCGCTGAGCTTGGGCGAGAAGGTGAAATAGGCCGCCATCGCGATCAGCAGCGCGGGCATCAGCCCGGCCAGGATCGATGGGTCGACCCGTTGCAGCAGCCAGGCGCCGCCGATCGACCCGATGAAGGCGGCGATAACCGGCCCCTTGTAGGTCGCAAGGTCCATATGGCCGCGCCGGGCATAGGCGACGCAGGCGCCGAAGGTGCCCAGGCAGCTTTGCAGCTTGTTGGTGGCGACCGCCGGCACCGGCGGCACGCCGGCGGCGAGCAGCGCGGGCAGGGCGATGAGGCCGCCGCCGCCCGCCATCGCGTCGATGCAACCAGCCATGAAGGCCGCGGCCATGAGGAAGGCGATGGTTTCGGGGGAGAGGATCACGCGCGCAACAGCCCTAAATTTCCGCAGCCCAAAAGGATGCGAAAGGACTTCGCGGTCAGGCCGGGACGATGATGGGAGGAGCGAGCGAGGCCGCCCGTCTCCTCAACTTATGGTTTGCCGCATTTTCCGAGTCAGCGGACGTGCCGTCCGCTTCGAAAATGCTTCAATACGCCCGTGCTATCGCGAATTCGACCGCTTCGGTAAGGGCCGCTTTCGCCTTGCCGGCATCGAACATGCCCAGTGCGTCGATCGCGCGCTGGCCATAATGGCGGGCGCGGGCCAGCGTGTCGGCAATCGCGCCGGTCTGGCGCAGCAGCTGCGTCGCATGGGCCAGATCCTCGTCGCTGATGCGATGGCCCGAGATGGCGGCCTTCCAGAAGGCCTTGTCCTCGTCCGACCCGCGCGCATAGGCCAGGATCACCGGCAGGGTGACCTTGCCGTCGCGGAAATCGTCGCCGGCATCCTTGCCCATGGTGGCGCCGTCCGATTCATAGTCGATCGCGTCGTCGATCAGCTGGAAGGCGATGCCAAGGTTGCGGCCATAGACGTCGAGCGCATGCTCCTCCGCCTCGCTGCGGTCGGCGACCACGGCGGAAATGCGGCAGGCGGCGGCGAACAAAGCGGCGGTCTTGGCGCCGATGATGTCCAGATATTGTTCTTCGCTGGTGTCGATCTTGCGCTGGGCGGTCAGCTGGTTGACCTCGCCCTCGGCGATGATCGCCGATGCGCCCGACAGAATCTTCAGCACCTTGAGCGACTCGGCCTCGACCATCAGCTCGAACGAGCGCGAGAAGAGGAAGTCGCCGACCAGCACGGAGGCGCTGTTGCCCCAGATGATGTTGGCGGTCTTGCGGCCACGGCGCAGGCCCGATCCGTCGACGACATCGTCATGCAGCAGCGTGGCGGTGTGGATGAACTCGACCGATGCGGCCAGCTTGTAATGGCGCGATCCGGCATAGCCGACCAGGTCGGCGCAGGCGAGCGTCAGCATCGGCCGCAGCCGCTTGCCGCCGCCGGCGATCAGATGGCCGGCCAGTTCCGGGATCAGCGGGATGCGCGACTGCATCCGGTCCAGGATCACGCTGTTCACCTGGTTCATGCCATCGGCGACGAGCGCCATGATGGGAGCGAGCGAAGGGGCGCTGGTGCGGCCGATCGGGTGGACGTTGCCGGGGGAGGATGCAGTCATGACAAGCGTCCTCTGGCGGGGCAAAAAGCAGATGGCAAGCGGGAATAGCTTGCCTGCGCGGCGCAATGGCGCAAAAAGCGCGCCGGACGATTGATTGACGCATCGCAGTAACGGAAAAGCCACGCCCTTTCCCGCCGCGATGCCGCTGTGGAGAATGCCAGGTGGACGAGACTTTGAAGCGCTATCGCGAGAGCATCGACAATATCGACGCGGCGCTCGTCTTCATGCTGGCGGAGCGGTTCAAGGTCACCCAGGCGGTCGGCGAGTATAAGGCGACCCACGACCTGCCGCCGGCCGATCCGGGCCGGGAGGAACGCCAGATTTCGCGCCTGCGCCAGCTCGCGCTCGACGCCAATCTCGATCCCGACTTCACCGAGAAATTCCTGCGCTTCATCATCGACGAGGTGATCCGCCATCATGAGCGGCTGCGCGAGGGCTGATTTTAAAAAAAATGCGCGAAAGAGCGCATTTTTGAGGCGGTTCCAGCCCGCTCCCCCACCCGGCCACCCAACGGCAGTATCTTGAGGGTGGCCGGGTGAGGGAGCGGGCCGGTGCGGCAGAATGTGCGGCAGCACATTCTCCAGACAACGCTCTAACCCGCTGGATAATTTTCATGGCCCGCATTGGGCCAGTGGAAATGCGTGTAGGTCAGCATGGTCGAGAAGCTTTCCGACCGGACCTGATGCCACCAGCCGATCGGGATGAAGAGCAGGTCGCCCGGCGTCAGGCGCACTTCGTAGCGCAGCACGTCGCGGGCGCGCGGGTATTGATCCAGCCGCGCCGGATCGGTCAGGTCGCCGACATCGCTGAAGACATGGCGGTTATGCGCCAGCCGATGGGTTTGCGACGGCGGCACCAGGATGACATGCTTGGTGCCGGTCACCTGCGCCAGCAGATTGTTGGTGAGGTCGAAATGGAGCGGGGTGAACGCGCCCGCGCCGCCTATCCAGAGCATGCCGGGCGTCGGCGCCAGATAGGTGTCGGGATGGCCAAGGTCGGCCTGCAGCGGCGCGAGGGCCGGGCCGTTCGCTGCGCTGTTATAGGCGGTCAGATAGGCATCATTGCCGCCGTCGCGCACCAGGTCGATGAACTGGCGAAAGGGCGCGCGGCGCTTGTGCCGGTCCTTGGCCAGCTCATAGTCGGCGGCCTGTGCCCGGCCGCCCTGATATTCGATTTCCGCCGCGCCAACGGCATCGGCCAGATAGTCCGGCGTCCATTTTGCGCGGGCGGGCCAGCCTTCCATCGCCCTCTTGATCAGGACCGGGCGGCCGGGCGCATAGAAATTATGCAGGAAGTCCTCGCCCGACAGGGCGTCGGCGGTCAGCAGGCCGGAGGCATAGGGGGACAGGGCGCGCTGCTGTTCCATGACGTTCAACAACCAGTCGCGCCGCTTGAGCGCGAGCGCGCTGTCGTCGCGCGGCGCTGGCGCGGGCTTGGGCGGCACATGGGGCATGGCATTGGCGGACGGCGCGCCAAAGCCGACCTGGCGCAGGGTCATCTGCATCTGCATGTCCGCTGCCTGCGACAGGATCGAGGGAAGCGGCGGGGTGCGGCCGGATTTGCTCATGACCCGCCCTAGCGCGCGATCATGACCGCCATGTTGCAGGATGTGACGAACCTGTGACGGCGCGGTGGCGGTTCAGGCCGGCTCCACCACCTCGGTCCGTTTCGGCTGCGACCGGCCGAGCAGCACGCCGCCCAGCGCCAGTGCGAAGCCGGCGATCTGCACCGGGCCGAGCTTCTCGCCGAACAGCAGCCAGGCCTCGACCGCGGCGAGCGGCGGCACCAGCAGCAGCAGCATCGACATGCGCGTCGGTCCCTGGGTGCGCACCAGCCAGACCAGCAGCGACAGGCCGGCCGCCGACAGGCCCAGCACCGACCAGCTGAGGCCGATCCACAGCATCGGGCTATTGTCCCAGCGCCATTCGCCCACGATCAGGGTGGCGGCGATCGCCACCAGTGCGCCGCCGGCATTCTGCACCGCGCCCGACACCCAGATCGGATCGCCGCCGATCGTGCCGCGCTGGATCAGCGTGCCGCCGGTCATCGCCAGCACCGCGACGATGCCGGCAACGGCGGGGATCAGGGTGATCGCGCCCGCACCTGATTTGGCGATCGCCGGCATCAGCACGCAGCCGACGCCCAGGATGGCAATGGCAAGGCCGCTCCAGGCGCGCGCGGGCAAGCGCTCGCCCAGGATCGCGACGCTGGCGACCGCGACCATCAGCGGCTGGGTCGCGCCCAGCAGCGACATGATGCCGGCCGGCATGCCATGGCTGACCGCCCACCAGCTGAGCGTCAGGTAAAGGCCATGCAGCATTGCGCCTGCCGCCAGATGCAGCCCCAATTGCCGGCCGCGCGGCCAGGGCTGGCGGCCATGCAGTGCCAGCGCGCCCAGCAGCAGCGCCGTCAGGCACAGGCGCGCGGCCAGGATCAGCTCGGGCGCGCCATGGGGCACCATCGCGCGGGCGACGATGAAACCGGTGGACCAGATCAGGACGAACAACAGGGATGCGATAATGCCGAACATGGCGCAGCCCATGGCCGATGCGCGCGCCCCTGTCGACCCGGCCAAGGGGCGAAGGGATCAGAAGCTGCCGATCGTCGATCCGATCAGGATGACGGCGACCAGTGCTGCAAGCGAGCTGACGATGCCGGCCATGGCGATATCCAGATAGGATTCGCGGTGGGTAACGCCGCTCAGCGCCAGCAGCGTCACGATCGCGCCATTATGCGGCAATATGTCGAGCGTGCCGGACCCGATCACCGCCACACGGTGCATGATGGCGGGGTCGGTGCCGGTTCGCGCGGCGATGTCCATATAGGTCGGCCCCAGCGCCTCCAGCGCGATGGTGAGCCCGCCCGATGCCGATCCGGTGAGCGCGGCGAGCAGGTTGGTCGCCACCGCCAGCGACACCAGCGGCCCGCCGCCCATGCCCAGCACCCAGTCGCGGATCATGTGGAAGGCGGGCAGCGCGGCGATCACCGCGCCGAAGCCGACCAGGCTCGCCACGCTGATGATTGGCAGCACGGCGGCGTTGGCGCCCGAATCGATGCTGTCGCGCAGGCTGACGAGGCGGCCCCGGTTGCACAGGATGATGGCGAGCGTCGCGATCATCAGCGCGGCCGTCACCGACCATATGCCCGCAACCGCGCCCAGGCTGGTGCTGCCCCACAGCGGCTCCGCCAGGAAGGGCGCGTCCCAGGTCGGGAACAGCCAGAGCGAGAGGATGAGGTTGCAGCCGATCATCACCCCGATCGGCAGGAAGGCGATGGCGAGCGAGGGGCGGTCGTCGGTGGGCGCGCCCTTGTCCATCTCTGCGGGGTCGAAGGTGGAGGCCGTCGTCGTATGCTCGCGCATGCGCGCGCTGTCGACCGGCGCGGCGGGGGAGAGGCTCGGGTCATAGCCCTCCAGCCGGGCGGCGGCGGCCGTCTGTGCTCGCAGCAGCCAGCCCAGGCCCACCGCCAGCATGATGACCGCGGCGATCAGGCCCAGGCCCGGCGCCGCATAGATGGAGGTGCCGAAGAAGGGCATGGGAATGACATTCTGGATCGCCGGCGTGCCGGGCAGGGCGGTCATGGTGAAGGTCGATGTGCCCAGGATGATGGTCGCCGGCACCAGCCGCCGGGGGATATCGCCGGCGCGGAACAGCGCCTGCGCCATCGGCACCAGCACGAAGAAGGCAACGAACAGGCTGACCCCGCCATAGGTCAGGATCGCGCCGGCCAGCACCACCGCCATGATCGCGCGGCCGGACCCCAGCCAGCCGATCATGGCATCGGCAATGGTGCGCACTGATCCGCTGTCGTTCATCAGCTTGGCGAAGATCGCGCCGAGCAGGAACAGCGGGAAGAATTGGGCCAGGAAGCCGGCGGCGGCGACCATGAATATCTGGGTCCAGCTCGCCAGCATCGGATAGCCCGAAAAGCTGGCGGCGATCATCGCCAGCGCCGGGGCGAGGAACAGCACGCTCCAGCCGCGATAGGCCATGGCGATCAGCGCGCCGAGCGCGACCAATATGCCGAGGAAGCTCAATGCCTCAGACATGGGCGAGCAGCGCGTCGATATCGAGCGTCGATTCCCGGCCGATCGCCTGGCCATGATCCTTCAGGAAATCGTCCGCCGCCTTGCGCCCGATCTTCTTGAGCTTCCACAGGAAAGCCCATTCGGCGTTCAGCTTGGACGAATGGCCGAATTGCAGCATGTCGGCGCTGGCGATGCGGTGGATACGCATCTTCGCCCATTTCTCGCCCTCGCCATGGCCGGGATCGGCGACCTGGCGCAGCAGCGCCATCATCCGGATTTCCTGCAACAGCACGGCGTTGAAGGAAATCTCGTTCAACCGGCTGGCAATGTCGCGCGCGGCGTAGAGGTCGGTGGCGCGCTCGACCGGGTTCACCTGGATCAGGATGGTATCGTCGGAATCGCAATCGCGCACCAGCGGCGTCAGCGTCGGATTGCCCGAATAGCCGCCGTCCCAATAGGCCTCGCCATCGATTTCGACCGCGTGGAACATGGTGGGCAGGCAGGCGGAGGCGAGCAGCACGTCGGGGGTGATCTCGGCATTGCGGAACACGCGGGCCTGGCCGGTGCGCACGCTGGTCGCGGTGATGAACAGGCGGATCGGGCTGGCGGCGAGATGGTCGAAATCGACGCATTCGTTGAGGATGTCGGTCAGCGGATTGAAGCCGCCCGGATTGAGATCATAGGGCGAGCAGAGCCGCGCCATCAGGTCCATGCCGACATAGAGCGGCGAATAATCGAGCGTCCAGCGGCCGAGCGCTATGTCGAGCGGGCTGCGGCGGAACGGACTGAACATCGCCCCGTCCGACACCTTGCTCCAGAAACGGGTGAGGGCGCGGCGGGCACCCGGCGCGCCACCATGGGCATAGCCGCTGGCCAGCACGGCCGCGTTCATCGCCCCGGCCGACGTGCCCGATATGCCGTCGATCCGCAACCAGGGTTCCTCCAGCAGGCGGTCGAGCACGCCCCAGGTGAAGGCGCCATGGGCGCCGCCACCCTGCAGGGCCAGGTCGATCAGGCGGCTTTGCGGTGCGGCAGTCGGATCGGGCATCGGGCACCTCGCGCTTGGCGGGCATGGCCCGCTGTCGGAGCTTGTTGCGACGCAGCATGGGACCATTGCGGCCCGCCAATGTCAACGCCTTGCGCGTTGCACAAACCTCATTCCCGACCCGCGCGGATCGCTGCGCCGCCCGCGATCGGCGTGATCGCGACCAGCAGCAGCGAGGCGGCGCCGAGGAATTTGAACGCGGCGCCGCTGCCGTCGCCCAGCGTGCCTGCGCCAAAGATCAGCAACGGCACCGCCAGCGGCAGGGCGAGCAGGCCCGCCAGAGCCCCCGACGAGCGCAGCCCGGCGGTCAGGGTCGCCACCAGCAGGCCAAGCGCGGCCAGCGCGGGCGTACCGATCAGCAGCCCGGCCTCCAGCGTCAGGATCGTGGCGCCGTCCAGCTTCAGCAGCGCGGCGGCGGGCAGGGCGGCGATCATCAACGGCGGGCCGAAACCCAGCCAATGGGCGATCAGCCGGGCGATCACCACCATCTCCTCGCTGATGCCGCGCAGCGCGATCTGGTCCAGGATGCCGGCGTCGCGATCGGGCGCGACCAGCCGGTCGACCGGCAGCAGGCTGGCGAGCAGCGCCGCGATCCACAACATGCCGCCACCGGTGCGGGCGAGCAGGGCGGCATCGGGGCCGACCGCAAAGGGATAGAGGCTGGCGACCAGCAGCAGGAAGGCGACCGGCAGCCACAGCCCGGCCGAGCGCCAGGCCTGTCCCAGGTCACGGCCGACGAGCAGGGCGATCAGTCGCATGATGCCTCCTGCGCCGGGTCCGGCACATGGGCGGCCATCTCGATCCGCACCGGATCGGTCAGCGGCAATGGTTGGTGCGAGGCGGCGACGACGATGCCGCCGGCCGCCAGATGGTCCGCCACCGCCGCGCCAAGCAGCGCGACCGACGCATCGTCCAGGCCATTGGCCGGTTCGTCGAGCAGCCAGATATCCGCGCCGCTGGCGATCACGCGGGCGAGCATGGCGCGCTTGCGCTGGCCGGTGGACAGCATGCGCACCGGCACGTCGCGCAAGGGGGCGAGCGCCATGGCGTGGAGCGCGCGGTCGAGCGCGGCCGCATCCACTCGGTCGAGCCGTGCCCAGAAGCCGAGTGCGCGGTGGAGCGGCAATTCCATGTCGAGCGCCAGTCGCTCGTCGGCCAGCGCGACGCTGCCCTGGCGGTCGATCGTCCCGGCATAAATGGGCAGCAGTCCGGCGCACTGGCGCAGCAGGCTCGACTTGCCGATGCCGTTGGCGCCGTGCAGCAAGGCGCTGCCGCCAGCCGCCAGCACCAGGTCGACGCCGGCAAAGAGCAGGCGTCCGCCGCGCAGACAGGCCAGGCCCGACAGGCGCAGCGCCGCGCCGCTCATGGGGCGACCATATCCTCCAGCACATGCATGTCGATGTCCGACAGGCCGAAATGATGGCCGATCTCATGCACCACGACATGGGTGATGAGCGCTTCGAGCGGCACGCCGGTTTCGACCCATTCGTCGAGCAGCGGGCGGCGGAAAAGATGCACGGTCGGCGGCAGGTCGCCGGTCTGCGCCTCCTGCCCGAAGGGACGGCCGCTATAGAGGCCGGTCAGGCCGAACGGATCGTCAATCTCCATCTCCTTCAATATGTCGGCGTCGGCGAAATCCTCGACCAGCATCACGACATTGGAGAGATAGGAACGGAAGGGCTCGGGCAGGCGGCTCAGGGCCTCCAGCGCGAGTGTCTCGATTTCCTGTGGGGTAGGGGCGAAGCGGAACGATTGACCAGTGTCAGGCATGGCTGTCACATAGGCGAAAGAAATAACGCAGGATAGAGAAATGCTTGCCAGACTGAACGAAACGGAACGGGCGATCGCGCTGGCGGATTTGCCCGAATGGACGGCGGTCGCCGAACCGGACGGGATCGCGCGCAGCTTCACCTTTCCCGACTTCGTCGCCGCCTTCGGCTTCATGACGCGGGTCGCGCTGCTGGCGGAAAAGGCCGACCATCATCCCGAATGGTCGAACGTCTATAACCGGGTCGAAATCACGCTCACCACCCATGATGCCGGCGGCCTGTCGCAACGAGACATCGATCTGGCGAAGGGGATAGAGGCGCTGCTGCGCTGACGCTTGACGCGGCATCGCCCGGCCGATAATCGCCCCGGCAACATCAAGAGTCGGGCCAACGTCCGACACCAACCTGCTCCCCGAGCAAGGTGGTGCCTTTCGAAAGAGGGGGATGTGGCCGGACCGGCAATCCAACGGGACATGCAGCCACGACGACGTTGATCCGATGCTTGGTCACACACCAGCAGACGGAAGCATGACGTGCCCATTTCCACACAGCAATTTGCCAGCGACAATTATGCCGGGGCCTGCCCCGAGGCGCTCGACGCGATGCTCGCGGCGAACAGCGGATCGGCGACGGCCTATGGCGAGGATGAATGGACGCAGCGCGCGGCGGACAATTTCCGGACCCTGTTCGGCGGCGATGCGGAGGTCTTCTTCGTCTTCAACGGCACCGCCGCCAATTCGCTGGCGCTCGCGGCACTGTGCCAGTCCTATCATAGCGTCATCTGTTCGGCGGCCGCCCATGTCGAGACCGACGAATGCGGCGCGCCCGAATTCTTTTCCAACGGGTCGAAGCTGCTGGCCGCGCCCTCGGTCGATGGCAAGCTGACGCCCGACGCGATCCGGCAACTGGCGACCAGCCGCTCCGACATCCATTTCCCCAAGCCGCGCGTCGTCACCATCACCCAGCCGACCGAGACCGGTCTTGTCTACACGGTCGAGGAAGTGCGCGCGATTTCTGCCGTGTGCCGCGAACTGGGGCTGAAACTGCACATGGACGGCGCGCGCTTCGCCCATGCCTGCGCCAGCCTGGGGTGCGAGCCGGCGGAGATCAGCTGGAAGGCGGGCGTCGACGTGCTCTGCTTTGGCGGCACCAAGAATGGCATGGCCGTGGGCGAGGCGGTGCTCTTCTTCGACCGCGCGCTGGCGCAGGATTTCGACTATCGCTGCAAGCAGGCGGGGCAGCTGGCGTCGAAGATGCGCTTCCTGTCGGCGCCCTGGATCGGCCTGCTGGAAAGCGGCGCCTGGCTGCGCAACGCCCGCCACGGCAATGATTGCGCGCGCCGGCTGGCGGCGGCGATCGCCGACCTGCCCGATGTCAGCCCGATCTTCCCGGTGGAGGCCAATGCGCTGTTCCTGTCGGCCCCCGTGCCGGTGCTGGACGCGCTGCGCGCGCGTGGCTGGCGCTTCTACACCTTCATTGGTGGCGGCGCGCGATTCATGTTCGCTTGGGATGCGCAGGTGGAGCGGGTCGATGAACTGGCCCGCGACATCAGGGAAGCCTGCCTGGCGGTCGCCGCCTGACCACAAGCTGATCCGAATAGGCGCAAGGCCATGGGTGGGCTGGCGCCGGTGCGCATCCGTCCATGTGCTTGTTGTGATATCGAAATGTCATCATGCGGCGGGGTCGGATAGCGGGATGATCCGTTGAGGATGCTCCAAAGCGGATGATCTTGCCTGGTCCAGCCAATTGAAAAGAGGCACTGATCCGGGCCTTCATCGCGCCGCCGGCACAGGGGCCGGTGCGTGGACGGAGGCTGTCATGAAGAGGATCGGATGGTTGATGCTGGGTGTCATGGCGCCGCTGCCGGGGCAGGCGCAGGAGGCGGCACCGATGGCCGAAGCGCGGGCGGCGATCGAGACTGCCGATCTGGCCGCGCTGCCGCCGGAGGTGCGCGCTGCGATCGGCCGGGCCTATTCGGTGTCGGAAATCCTGCAGATACGGGGCGTCGAGAAGGTGCCGGGCCAGACGTTGGCGGTCGACGAACTGATCTTCAAGCCTGATGGCACGATCGAGTTTACCGGCCAGCATCCCTGGGTGCTGCTGTTCGCCAAGCGGATGCGGATCGAGGACCCACAGTCCTTGCTAGGCATCCGGCGGAACACCGCGCTGCTGGCCGGACCGAAGGGCCAGGCGGGACAGACCGGTACACACGGTGCCCGTGGCAATCGTCGCGGCTCTGACGGTGAGTCGGGACGGCCGGGGGGACGCGGCACCAATGGCGGACCGGGCGCGACAGCACGGGTGCCCGATCTCTATATCGTGGCCGGCCGGCTGGAGGCGACGGCCACGGGGAGCCCGCTCAGTCAGGTACGCATGAACATCGATTTTCGTGGTGTGCCGGGTGGCGCCGGTGGTGCGGGCGGCAGCGGTGGAGCCGGCGGTGACGGCGGCGGTGGGCGTGATGGCAGGGCTGGACCGTTTGGGGATTGCCGACGAGGAGCGGGTGATGGGGGTGACGGCGGGCGTGGTGGCCCAGGGGGCAATGGCGGCGCGGGGGCCAATGGTGGCGATGGCGGCGCGGTCTATGTCATCGGCCCGGCCGCGGTGACCGACATCTTCACCGCAGGAGACATCCTGACCGGCGGCGGGGCTGGCGGACGCGGCGGGGCTGCAGGGCCGGGTGGCCAGGGTGGTGCGCGAGGATCACGCGGATCTCAGCCGGGGACATGTCATGGCGCGCATCCGGGCGATGTCGGCGCGACGGGGCCGCGTGGCCAAGTCGGCCCTGACGCACAGCCCGGCGCTCGGGGCCGTGTCTTCGCTGTCAGGATCGGCGGGCTGGATATGCTACAGGCGCCGGCTTCACCCTGAAGCCGTCTCAGGGTTCCTCGCCCTCGATCCGGGCGTCATAGCTGCTCAGCGCGCTGATGACGTCGGGCATCTTGTCATAGCGCTTGCGCAGCAAGGCCAGCTTCGCGTCGGTGCCGGAGCAGAGTTCCGCCACGCTTTCCTCGATATAGGCGCGGCGTTCCGCGTCATAGGGTTCCTCGCCGCGGAAATGGTCGCAGCTGTCGCGGTCGACCATGAAGGCGGTGACTTCGCGCGGGAAGGGGGCGGGCTGGGCCGCATTGCTCGACGGCGGCAGGTCGAGCGAATTGGTCGGGCCGGGCGGGCCGACGGTGACGATCGGCGCCGGGCGCGAGGGCAGGACGGCCGGGGGAGCGGGCGGCGGCGGATCGGGCTGGACCACGGCAACGGCCACCTGCTGCGGTGCGCTGACCGGGGCGGCCTGTGCGCTGTCATCGGACGAGCCCTTGCAGCCGGTGACGAGCACCAGCGCCAGCATCATCGGAAACAGCTTCAAACGCCCCTTCACCCGATTTCCTCCCGCAGTCCGGCGATCAGATCCGCAACATGCGGCAAGCGCGACTCTTCCTCGTCGAGGATCGCCAGAAACGCCGCCCGCCTATAGTTGCGCAACGCCCCTTCGGGAAGACGGGTTGGGGCAGGAATTGCGGAAATTACGATATCCAGCAGGCGCTCCACCCCATGGAGCCTGCCCCACAGATAGTCATTCTCCCGATAGACCCGACTGAAGAAGGCACCAAAATTGTTGAATTCTATGCCTTTTAGCGTGGCGTTGGCACCGCCGGCACGGATGGCGGTGCAATCTTCGGGCGAAATCCGGTCGACCTTTATCGGATCATATTCATCGACAGCGTCACCCTGAAGCAACGGTAAGGTCGCGATGTCGGAGAAGGTGAAGCCCAGATAAGCCAGCAACATGGTGCGGCGCCCGGCCTTGGGCAGGTTGGCGAGCGCCTCGGCCAGCAGCATGTCGGCCGCCTCGTCGCGGGCGCGCAGGCCACGCGCCTGCGCCATCGCCTCCAGCGCGGCACCGGCGTCGGTCGGCGCCTGCGCCGCGGCGGCGCGGACATGATCATTGTAGAAATCATTGCCCTCGCATTCGGTGTAGAGGGCGAGCGCGCGATAGATGGCGTCGTGCATCGCCTGCACCGCTTCGCTGTCGGCATCGGCCTCCAGTTCCAGCGTCTCGGCCAGACGCCGGGCCAGGAAACGCAGGCGGCGGATGCGGAAGGCGAGGTCATGGGTGCGGAAGAACAGGACGGGCGCGGCGGCGGAGCCGGCATCCTCGGTCAACTGGTCGGCGCCGATCGCGCGCACCTGCTTCCAGATCGCCTGGCGATAGGCTTCGCGCATCATCGGCGCATCCTCGCCGCTCAACTGGAACAGGCGCGCAGCCAGATCCTCGACGATGCCCGACAGTTTGAGATGGGCATAAGCGGGGAAGGCGAATCCGGCCGATGCGGCGGCGCGCTGCTGCGCCTTGCCGCGCCAGGCGGACAGGCGCGCCGGCGTTGGCCGGTCGAGGAACAGCATGCGGCCGATCGCCCCCTCCACCTCCGCCTCGATACCGGGGCGCAGCGCCTGGATGATCCGGCCCATGCGGCGGATGCGGGCGGAATGGCGGTCGATCGCCTCCAGATTGTCGCGGATCGGCTGCTCGCGTGGAATGTCCGACAGCGCGCCGAAGATGGTGCGAAAAAAGCCCGGCAGCGGCGCATTCTCGCCGATCGGCGCGGCTTCCTCCTCGCCCTCGCGGTTGAGGTGGATCGACCGGTGGCCGGGCTTGGGATCGATATAGACGAAGCGGCGGTCGACCTCGCGCCGCGACGGCCGGTTCTTGAGCGCGCCGATCGCCTGGGCGAACGGGGCGTTGGCCAGTACCGATCCGTCGATCAGCACCGCGTCCTCCGCCTCGCCCCGTGCCGCCCGGCGCGGCAGCACGCGCGCCAGGAAGGCGTCGCGGCCGGGCCAGGCGCGGTGGCGGCGCTTCAATACCCGGTCGAGCTCGCGCACGGTGAAGGGCGGGAAGGCGCCGGGGAAGCTGGCAGTGGCGCGCGCGGCAAAGACCAGTTCGGCCGGATCGGCAAAGCCGCTGGCGCTGCCGCCCCGGCCGCGAAAGCCGATCGACAGCCGATGCTCGGTCTCGATCACCTGGGGCGGGCTGTTGAGGCTCAGGCTCTGCACATGGCCGTCAAAATCGGTGACGGTGACGAACAGGTCGAGCGGATGGCCGTCGGGCAGCAGCGACGGGCCGGCCGGCGTGGCCGCCATGGCATCGAACGCGTCGAGCAGCATGGTCGAGAATATCGCCCCGCCAAAGGGCGGCTCGAACCAGCGCGAGCGGATGAAGCGCGACAATTTCATCCGCACCTCCTCGCGCGTGTCGGGCGCCACCGTGCGCTCGACCGCGTCGCCGGGCCGGCGCGCCGCCATCCATACCAGCGGCGTCGCCCAGAATTTGGTCAGCGCGCGGGCGGGGCGGGCATCGGGATCGAGCAGTTCGTCGACATCGGCATTGTCCAGCCACAGCGCGGTCAGCGGTTCCAGCGACTGGCCGGTCTCGATCGCCAGGGCCAGGAAGATGCCGTTGATCCCGCCTGCGCTGGCGCCGGCGATGATGTCGGGCAGGATGCGCAGCCGCGTGCCGCTCGCCGCCTCGATATCGGCAAGCAGCCGATGATAGACCGCCTCGCTCGCCCCCTGCGGCGCCACCCCGTCATGAAAGGCCCGGCTCGCCCGCGTCAGGTGCCAGATTTCCTTGGTGATGCCGTGCATGTAGACGGCCAGGCTGATCCCGCCATAACAGACGAGCGCGAGGCGTAATTCCTTCTCCCTCATGGGGATAGGGATCGCAAAGCCAGGCCGCCTTGTCGAGAGGCGGAATGTCCCACCCCCTGTCCGAAAGCGGGAAGGGGGATGGCGGGGTGGGGTGGGAACAAGACATTCCTCCCCGGCACGGGGAGGGGGACCGCTCGCGTAGCGAGTGGTGGAGGGGCACAGGCCGGATAGCGCAGCGCCAAGAGGCACCTGCCCCTCCGTCAGCGCTTCGCGTCTGTTCAATGGAGACCCGTGTCTCCATTGAACTCCCCGTTCCGGGGAGGAATGTCCACTTCTGGTCGTTAGCCGTCAAAGCCTGACATCGTCATTGCGAGCGTAGCGAAGCAATCCATCTCGCGCCGGTGGATTGCTTCGCTACGCTCGCAATGACGGGAGATGGTCGTCTTCAGACCCTCAGCCGTCTCCCAACACGCGCCCGCCTTTACCCCAGCCGGAATTCCGCCCAGATCGGCAGATGGTCCGACGCCTTGCGCGCGGCGGCGCTTTCGTGGACGCCGCTGTCGACCAGGCGGATGCGGCCGCAATGCATGATCCGGTCGAGCCGGGCGACCGGGCGGCGGGCGTGGAAGCTGCGGCCGCAGGGCGCGAAGCTGTAATGGCGGGCAAAGTCGGCCAGGCAACCGCGCTCGGCGCTCCATTCGTTGAGGTCGCCCATCAGCACCGTCGGCAGCGCATGGCCCTGGGCCGCGGCATGGATCACCGCCGCCGCCTGCTTGCGCCGCCACAGGCCCGACAGGTCGAGATGCATGCCGAACACGCGCAGGGTCGCGCCCTTGATCGCGACCTCCGCCATGGTCGCGCCGCGCGGCTCCAGGCAGGGCAGGTGCAGCACGTCAAAGGCGGCGACCTCCGCCTCCTTGCGGACGATGATGGCATTGCCGTGCCAGCCCATGCTATCGGTCTGGACATTGAGCGGCACCGGCTTGTAGCCGCTCTGGCGGTCGAGCAGCAGCGGCGGGATCGCGGCATAGCGTATGCCGAAGCGCCGGTCGGCCTCCTGCAGCGCGATGATGTCGGCATCCACCTCGTTCAGCACGTCGATCACCCGCTCGGGCGAGCGGCGGCGGTCGGTACCGATGGCCTTGCGGATATTATAGCTGGCGACGCGGATCGTGGCGGACATCCTCCTTCAATGCGCCAGCCGCGCGGGGGTTTCCAGCCTCGATGCAAGATCGCGTTTGTGTTCCTTTTATGTTCTGTTATGCGTGGGCCATGGCCAAGGCAAAGCGCAAATTCGTCTGTCAGCAATGCGGCACCGTTTCCGGCCGGTGGCAGGGGCAGTGCGATGATTGCGGCGAATGGAACAGTATCGTCGAGGAAGCGGCCGAAACCGTCTTTTCCGCCAAGCATGACCTGCAGGGTGGTGGCCGGGCGATCACCCTGATCGGTCTCGACAGCAAGGTGGAACTGCCCGCGCGCACCAGCACCGGCATCGCCGAGTTCGACCGGGCGCTGGGCGGCGGCATCGTGCCGGGGTCGGCCACGCTGATCGGCGGTGATCCGGGTATCGGCAAGTCGACCCTGTTGCTGCAGGCGGCGGCGCGGGTCGCCTCGCGCGGGCTGACCGTCGCCTATATCAGCGGCGAGGAAGCGTCGGATCAGGTGCGGCTGCGCGCCCAGCGGCTGGGCCTGGGCAATGCGCCGGTGCAGCTGGCGAGCGCGACATCGGTGCGCGATATCCTGACGACGCTCAGCGAGGGCGTGCCGCCCGCTTTGCTCATCATCGATTCGATCCAGACCATGCACAGCGACCTGATCGAGGGGGCGCCCGGCACCGTCAGCCAGGTGCGCGCGTCGAGCCAGGAACTGATCAAGTTCGCCAAGCAGCGCGGCACCGCGCTGATCCTGGTCGGCCATGTCACCAAGGATGGCAGCATCGCCGGCCCGCGCGTGCTGGAACATATGGTCGACACTGTGCTGGCGTTCGAGGGCGAGCGCAGCCACCAGTACCGCATCCTGCGCGCGATCAAGAACCGCTTTGGCGGTACCGATGAAATCGGCGTTTTCTCGATGGTCGCCGAAGGGCTGGAGGAGGTCGCCAATCCCTCCGCCTTGTTCCTCACCAATCGCGACGAGACGGTGACGGGTGCCACCGTCTTCCCGGCGCTGGAAGGGACGCGGCCGGTGCTGGTCGAAATCCAGGCGCTGGTGGTGCGTCTGTCGAGCGGGGCGACGCCCCGGCGCGCGGTGGTCGGCTGGGACAGCGGCCGGCTGGCGATGATCCTCGCCGTGCTGGAGGCGCGCTGCGGCCTCAGCTTCTCGACCTGCGAAGTCTATCTCAATGTCGCGGGCGGCTATCGCCTGTCCGATCCGGCCGCCGATCTGGCCGTTGCCGCCGCTTTGATGTCGGCCTTGTCGGAACGGCCGGTGCCCGCCGATGTCGTGCTGTTCGGCGAGATTGCGCTGTCGAGCGAGATCAGGCCGGTCTCGCACACGCCGCTGCGGTTGCGGGAATCGGCGAAACTGGGCTTCAACCGCGCCTTCGTGCCGGCGTCTGGCGCGGACGGGGTGAAGGGGATTTCGGTCAGCGGCTTCCGCACCCTTGCACAGCTGGTTGACCAGATGCTCGGGCGCGGATAGCCAGCGCGGCATGAACGCCGTCGATATCCTCGTCCTCCTCCTCATCGGCGGTTGCGCCATATTCGGCCTGCTGCGCGGGTTCGTGACCGAAACCCTGTCGCTGATCGCCTGGGTCGCGGGCATTTTCGCGATCAGCCTGTTCCACGCTTCCGTCACCGAATTGCTGACCAGCTTCGTCGGCAGCGAGAGCGGGGCGGCGGTGCTGGCCTTCTTCCTGATCTTCGCCGTCACTTTTGGCGCGGGCAAGCTGCTCGCCCGCGCGATCGGCCAGCGCACCCGTCAGTCGGTGCTCGGCCCGATCGACCGGGTGCTGGGCGGCGGCTTCGGCGCGATCAAGGGCCTGATTGGCGCGACCCTGGTCTTCCTCGCCTTCTCCCTGGTCTACGGCACCTTCTACGGCAGCGGCGCGCGCCGCCCCGACTGGCTGTCCGACGCCCGCACCTATCCGCTGCTCAACGCCAGCGGCAAGGCGATCAGCGAATTTGTCGACGAACAGCGCGCGCAGAAGCCGGCGGAGTCCGATCCGGCGGCGTGACCGGGTTGGATGGCTTACGGCCATCCCACCGACGTCATGCTGAACTTGTTTCAGCATCCATCAAGCCTAACAAACCATTGGTCTATTGGGAGGAATGGACCCTGAAACAAGTTCAGGGTGACGATGATGGGATGGGCGGTGCTTGATCGAAACTCGATCCGCCAATCCCGCATGCCGCTGTCCTACAGCTCTGCCCCTGTTCTAAGCTGGGGCATGACGCTGCCGCTCATCCTGCCTCCGCTATCCATGCAAATGGCGCGCGACGGGTGCGCCGCTGTCGCTGCGCAGGTGCGCGGGTGGGGCCTTGCCGGCGCGCGCCGGGCGCATTTGCCGGACCTGCCATGGCGCGTTACCGGCGCGTGGGCGGTGCATCATGGGGGCGAAGCAGGTGCAAATGCCCCGGAAAGGCCGTTTACACTGTGAACTTCGGTCGTGACCCGCGCGGACTTGTGTCCTTGGGCGACCTACAGCCAGCCCTTGGCGCGATAGGCTTCGACCGTGGCCTTGAGCCCTTCCTCGGTCGGGATCTGCGGTGTCCACAGCCGCTTGGGCGGCTGCTTGCGCTTGGCGACGACCCAGTCGGGGTGGCAGAAATAATCGACCCGGTCGGGGGTCAGCTTGGCGTTGCGGCCGCGCACCAGCCGGTCGAGCCGGGCACCGGTCGCCAGCAGCCATTGCGGCGTCGCGAAGGTGCGGACATTGCGCCCCACGGCCCGGCCGATCGCCTGGCCGAATTCCTGATGATCCCAGCCGCCGGGCGTCGCATCGTCCGCCTCATAGGTGCGGGTCTGGCTCTGTTCCTTTTCGCAGGCGAGCGTCAGCAGCAGGCGGGACAGGTCGGCGACATGGATCACCGACAGCCGGCCGCCGGGCGGCAGCAGCATGATGCCGCGCTTGGCCATGCGGAACAGCTCCAGCATTTCCTGGTCATTGGGGCCATAGATGGCGGGCGGGCGCACGATCGTCCAGTCGAGGCCGCTGGCCTTCACATGGCGTTCGGCCAGTTCCTTCGACCAGCCATAGTCCGACATGCCCGGTTCGCGCGCGGCGAGCGAGGAGACATGGACGAGCCGGCGCACACCGCGTTTGCGCATGGCGTCGACCACCGCCATCGTGCCGCGCGCATTGCCCGCCTCGAACCCCTCGCGGTCGGGCGCGTTCACGACGCCCGCGATATGGATCACGGCATCGGCGTCGCGCACCAAGGTGTCGAGCGCGGCGGTATCGTCGAGCGAGCCGGGCACCCATTTGAGATGCGCGCGCGGCGGCTGCGCCCGGCGGGTGAGGGCGTTGACCTGAAGACCGGCGGCAAGCGCCTGATCGAGCGTTTCGGCGCCGACGAAACCCGTCGCGCCGGTCATGGCAATTCTAAGGGACATAATAGGTCAGACCATCGCCATATGGTCGCGATGGACCAGCACGGTGCGGGACATTTCGCCAAGCAGGGCGGGGATATCCTCGCTGCGGCGGCCGGCGATCTTCGCGGCGGCCTCGCTGTCATATTCGATGAGGCCGCGGGCGATCACCCGGCCATCCTGATTGAGAATGTCGACCACGTCGCCGCGCGCGAACACACCCTCGACCCGCGCGACGCCGGCCGGCAACAGGCTGTTGCCCTTGCCCAGCGCGGCTTCGGCGCCGGCATCGACGATGATCCGACCAAGCACGGTGAGGCGGCCCGAGAGCCAGCCCTTGCGCGCGCCCTGGCTTTCGGCGGCCAGGAAGATGGAGCCACGACCGCCATTGGCCCAATGGCTGAGCGGGGCGTCGATCTTGCCCGAGATGATGGCGAGATGGGCGCCGGCGCCGGTGGCGATCTGTGCCGCCTGGATCTTCGACACCATGCCGCCCGATCCCATGCCCGAAGCCGAACCGGTGTCGGCCATGGCGGCAATGCGCGCGTCGATGCGCTCTATCCTCTCGATCAGCATGGCATTCGCATCGGCGTGCGGGTTGGCGGTGTAAAGCCCGTCCACGTCCGACAGCAGCACAACCGCGTCGGCCCGTGCCGCCTGTCCGATGCGCGCCGCGAGGCGATCATTGTCGCCAAAGCGGATCTCCGCCGTCGCGACGCTGTCATTCTCGTTCACCACCGGCACGACGTCGAGCGCCATCAGCCGCTCCAGCGTGGCGGACGCATTGAGATAGCGGCGGCGATGCTCCAGATCGTCGAGCGTCACCAGCATCTGCGCGGCGGTAATGCCCTTTTCATGCAGCAGGCTGGCCCAGCATTGCGACAGGGCGATCTGGCCGGTGGCGGCCGCCGCCTGCGCATCCTCCAGGCTGCCGCGCCCGCCCTTGGGCAGCTTCAGCCGGCGCGCGCCCAGCGCGATCGCGCCCGACGACACGATGATGACCTGTTGCCCCGCCGCCTTGCGCGCAGCGACATCGGCCACCAGCGTGCGCAGCCAGTCGACGCGCACTTCCCCGGCCGGATCGACCAGCAGCGCCGACCCGATCTTGATGACCAGGCGGCGGATCAGGGCAGGGGGAAAGCCGGACAGAGTGTCGGTCATGATCGCTACTGAATAGGAGGGCGGGATGATCCGTTCAGATCGGCGACCAGGTGGCTTCGCCGTCGCTGTCGTCGGCGTCGTCCTCTTCACGATCCTCGTCGAGCATTTCCAGCACGGCGTCGAGCAAAGGGGTGACGCCTTCGCCGGTCGCGCCGGAGATGATGAAGACATCTTCCACGCCGGCCTGCTCGCGCAGCTGCTCGGCAATGTCTTCCATCAGTTCCTGGCCCAGCAGGTCGCCCTTGTTGAGCACTACGATCTGCGGCTTTTCGTCCAGCCCGCCGCCATAGGCGGCGAGTTCGTCGGTGACGATGCGGAAGGCTTCGACCGGATCGTCGCCGGTCGCGTCGATCAGGTGCAGCAGCACGCGGCAGCGTTCGATATGGCCCAGGAACCGGTCGCCGATGCCCGCGCCCTCGGCCGCGCCCGCGATCAGGCCGGGAATGTCGGCCAGCACGAATTCACGGTCACGATGCAGCACCACGCCAAGCTGCGGCTTGGTGGTGGTGAAGGCATAGGCGCCGACCTTCGCCTTGGTGTTCGTCACCTGGTTGATCAGGGTCGACTTGCCGGCGTTGGGCATGCCGACCAGGCCAACATCGGCCAGCAGCTTGAGGCGCAGCCAGACCCACATTTCCTGACCTGGCCAGCCGGTGCCATGCTGGCGCGGCGCCCGGTTGGTGCTGGTCTTGTAAGACAGGTTGCCGCGGCCGCCATCGCCGCCGCGCAGGAAGCTCACACGCTGGCCCACCTCGGTGAAGTCGGCCAGGATTTCCTGTTCCTCATATTCGGGATAGCCGTCTTCGTCCTCGGTCCCCTCGATCGGCTGGGGATCGGACAGGATCTGGGTGCCGACCGGCACCTTGACGATCAGGTCGTTGCCGCCGGCGCCATAGCGGTTCTTGCCCATGCCGGGCATGCCGCGCTGCGCCTTGAAATGCTGGGTGTAGCGGAAGTCGATCAGCGTGTTGAGGCCGGCCACGGCCTCGAAGATGATGTCGCCGCCCTTGCCGCCATTGCCGCCGTCCGGGCCGCCATATTCGACATATTTTTCACGCCGAAAGCTGACCGCGCCGGGACCGCCCCAGCCGGACTTGATATAGATTTTTGCTTGATCGAGAAAATGCATGGCGCGCCCATAGCGTCTTCTTGGGCAAAATTAAACCTTAGCTTGCGACACTTTTGCCGTCGCCGTCAACCGGGCTTCTTCGGTCAGGGCGGAGACCAGGCTGCGGGCCGCCAGTTCGCGCGCTTTCTCGCGATTGAGGCCCAGTGCAGCGGCCATCGGGCCGCCCATCTGCGAATCGCCCAGCGCCAGCAGGACCAGCATCAGCGTGTTGTCGCGGATCACCTCTGCCAGTTGCGGGCGCAGCGCCGTCGCGGCCAGCTTGTCGACCAGCCGGTGGATCGCATCCACCACCGGGTCGAGCGCATCCTCATTGCCCGACGCCAGCATCCAGCTGGCCAGCGCGCCGGCGCCGCCCGCGTCGAAGGCGTCGAAGGTCATGTCGACGATCCGCCGGGGTTCGACCTCGCCACGCCGGGCAGCGTTCACCGCGTCGCCGATCGTGGCGGTGATGGCGTCGGCCAGATAGCCGGCGAGCGCCTTCTGCAGGCCGGCGGCCGATCCGAAATGATGGAGCAGATTGGCGTGGGTGCGGCCGATGCGATTGCCCACCGCCTTCAACGTGACGGCCTGCGGCCCCGCTTCCAGCAGCAGGTCGCGGGCGGCTTCCAGCGCAATCAGGCGACTTTCGTCGGGGCTGAGGCGCGAGCGCTTGAGGGGGATCGGTTCGGGCAACGTGCCTTGCCCATGACACAGGGGGCGGGGGAAGGCCATAGCCATGTGCGGGGTCGCTTGACCGGCCCCTGCGCGGCCGCCCATAGATTGGCGATGACCGCTGCACCGATCCTCACCACCGACCGCCTGATCCTGCGCCCGCATCGGGTGGAGGATTATCCCGCCTGCCAGGCGCTATGGGCCGATCCGGACGTGGTGCGTTTCATCGGCGGCGCGGCGCTCGATGCGCAGGCGGTCTGGTTCCGCATCCTGCGCTATGCCGGCATGTGGGCGCTGCTCGGCTATGGCATGTGGGCGATCGAGGATCGCACCAATGGCGAATTGCTGGGCGAGGCGGGGCTGCTGAGCGCGGCGCGGGGGCTGGCCGAACTGGACGGCGTGCCGGAAGCGGGCTGGGTGCTGGGGCCGGCCGCCTGGGGGCGCGGCATCGCGACCGAGGCGATGGCGGCGATCTTTGCCTGGACCGATGCGCATCTGGCGGCGCCGTCGATCCGCTGCATCATCGCGCCCGACAATGGCGGGTCGATCAAGGTGGCGGAGAAGCTGGGCTTTGCCGCGCTGGCCGAAGTCGATTTCCATGGCGCGCCGACCCGTGTCTTCGATCGGCCCTGTCAGAGGTGAGACGCGGGCGCCCTGATCGGCGCCCGCACACTTCAGTCAAGCGGCAAGCGCCGGCAGCGCGTCGCCATATAGGTCCAGGGCAAAGTCCACGCTCATGCGGGCGGCCTCGCCCTCGTCGAAGACCAGGCAGTCGGCCTCGGCCCCGCGGGCGGGGCTGTAGCGCCGCTCGACCGTGCCATTGGCGCGGAAACCGATCTTGCGCAGGACATGGCCCGACGCGCGATTGTCGGCGAAATGGACGGCGCGGACCGCCGGCAGATTATGCGCGCGGGCGATGCTCATGACGGCGCGGGCCGCCTCCGTGGCGAAGCCCAGGCCCCAATAGGGACGGGCGATCCAGTAGCCCAGTTCCGGCGTGCCATCCTCGGCTTCATGGATGCCGCAGCCGCCCACCAGGCGCGGCGCGCCCTGGGTGCGGGTGAAGGCCAGCAGGCGCGGCATGCGCGAATCCTGCGGCAGCGCCAGGAAGGCTTCGGCATCGGCCAGGCCATAGGGGGCGGGGGCGCGGCTCAGATTGCGCAGGACCGCGTCATTGCCGATGGCCTGGGCCAGGGCGGGGGCATCTTCCATCCAGCCTGGCCGCAGCAGCAGGCGGGGGGTACGGGCGAACATTCACGTCTCTCCTCTTCGTGCGCGCCAATAGCTGCCAATCATGACGGCTTGACGACGGTCTTCTCTGGCTGAGCCCCGCCCGCACGACGCGCGAGAAGGCCAGTAGTTCCAGAGGTTTGAGGGAAATCGGGAGGAGTGCCCGGTGATGTTCGTCAGAACGGAAAAAGGGCGCTCCCTGTGAAGGGGCGCCCTTTTTTCCCTCGATCCCGATCGACGCACTTATGTGCGCAACCGATCAGGCGGGACGTCCCTTTTGCGAAGGACGACCCGTCATCGATCGTCCGTTATTCGGCTGCCGCGGCTACCGCGTCGACCGATACATATTTGCGGCCGAGCTTGCCGTCGTGGAACACGACGCGACCTTCGCCCAGGGCGAAGAGGGTGTGATCCTTGCCCATGCCGACGTTACGGCCGGGATATACGCGGGTGCCGCGCTGGCGAATGATGATGTTGCCGCCGATCACTTCCTGACCGCCGAACTTCTTCACGCCAAGGCGCTTCGACTCAGAATCGCGACCGTTACGCGACGAACCGCCAGCTTTCTTATGTGCCATGACCTAAACTCCTTATCTAAGCTGCGCTCAGGCGATCGACACGATCTTGAGGATCGTGTGATTCTGGCGGTGGCCGTTCTTGCGGCGATAGTTGTGACGACGACGCTTCTTGAAGACGATGACCTTCTCGCCCTTCGCCTGCGCAATGATTTCGGCTGCGACGGTCAGCTTGGCTGCGTCCTTCAGGTCGCCGCCTTCGCCGGCCAGCAGGACGTCGTCCAGCGTAACCTTGTCGCCGGCTTCGCCAGCGAGCTTTTCAACGACGATCTTATCTCCGGCGGCGACGCGATACTGCTTGCCGCCCGTGCGCACGATAGCGAACATGGCTTGGTCTCTTCTCGTTCAAATCTGCTTTACGCAGATCGTCGAGGACAAAAAGCCTGTTCGACCCGCGCGGGAATGTGGCCCGGTAGTGGAATGACTCGATTCTGTCAACCGCCATGGGCCCAGCTTGTGGGCTGGTTTTTGGCTCTTAGTCTTCCTACATCGGTGATGGAAGGGAATATAAGCGCCGATGAGCAGATTACATCCCCAGGATGCGACCGGCAAGGGCAGGCTGCCCTTCATCGCATCGCTGTGGGCTGCGATCCTGGTCGCGCTTCTGTGCGCAATCGCGCCGGACGGTCCGCCTTCCAGCAAGCTCAATGGCTCCGCCTTCAGTTCGGCCACGACCGGCGTGGTGCTCAAGGCGCGCTCGCTGCCCGCGCCGCATCTGGCCCGCGCGCCCCGCCCTGATGGGGATGGGATGGCCTTGCCCTGGCTGCTGGCGGCGGCGCTCGCCCTCATGCTCTCCTGGCGCCGTCTGGCGCCCGACGCGCCCCTGCCGCTGCTGGCAGGCCGCTACAGCCATCTTCGCGCGCGGAGTCGCCGCGCCCGCGCCCCGCCCGCCTTCCTCTGACATTTTTCCCGCCCGCCATGGCGGGCGTCCGTCAGACAGAAGGAATTGAGATCATGCCCCGCAAAAGAAAGATGCGCGGTGGCCCGCGCAATCCGCCCGGCTGGTTCATGCCTGTCGTCATGGCAGGGCTCGGCGCCGCCGGCGCCCTGCTCTCGATCGCGATGCTCGGCATCGTCGAATAATAGACAATGTTCCGCGCCGGCGGCAGGATGAGGGCCTGCTGCCGGCGGACAGGGAAGGAATTTCATGCCCCACCACACGCCCCTTATCGGGACGATCGTTGCCGGCCTCGTCGTGGCCTTCATCATGGGCGCCATTGCCCATCGCCTGAAATTATCGCCGCTGGTCGGCTATCTGGTCGCCGGCATCATGGTCGGCCCCTTCACCCCCGGCTTCGTCGCCGACAGCGGCCTGGCCAATGAACTGGCCGAAATCGGCGTCATATTGCTGATGTTCGGCGTCGGCCTGCATTTTTCACTCAAGGATCTATTGTCGGTCAAGGCGATCGCCGTGCCCGGCGCGATCGTGCAGATCGCGGTCGCAACCCTGCTCGGCATGGGCCTTGGCTATCTGATGGGCTGGCCGCTGATGGGCGGGCTGGTCTTTGGCCTGGCTTTGTCGGTCGCCAGCACGGTCGTGCTGCTGCGCGCGCTGCAGGGGGCGGACCTGGTCGAAACCCGGCGCGGACGCATCGCGGTCGGCTGGCTGATCGTCGAGGATCTGGTGATGGTCCTTGCCCTCGTCCTGCTGCCGGCGCTGGCGGGGGTGATGAACAATGCCGATGCGGGCGGCGGGGCAAGCGCGCTGATTGCGCCGCTGGTCGGTACCTTGCTCAAGGTCGTCGGCTTCGTCGTGCTGATGCTGGTTGTCGGCCGCCGCCTCATCCCCTGGGCGCTGCACTGGGTCGTGCATAGCGGGTCGCGAGAACTGTTCCGCCTCGCCGTGCTGGCGATTGCGCTGGGTGTCGCTTTCGGTGCCGCCATCGTGTTCGACGTGTCCTTTGCGCTGGGCGCCTTCTTTGCCGGCATGATCCTGGGCGAAACGCCGCTCAGCCGTCGCGCGACCGAGGAGACGCTGCCGCTGCGCGACGCCTTTGCGGTGCTGTTCTTCGTGTCGGTCGGCATGTTGTTCAACCCCGCGGTGGTGGTGGAACAGCCGCTGCCGTTGCTGGCAACGGTCCTCATCATCGTGGTGGGCAAGTCGATCGCCGCCTGGGGCATCGTCCGTGCCTTTGGCCATCCCAATGTCACGGCGCTGACGATCGCCGCCAGCCTGGCGCAGATCGGCGAATTTTCCTTCATCCTGGCGTCGCTGGGGGCGGGGCTGGGCGTCCTGCCGGCTGAGGCGCGCGATCTGATCCTTGCCGGTGCGATCGTGTCGATCTTCATCAACCCGATCCTCTTCTCGCTGATCGTGCGCGATCACAAGAAGGAGGAGGATGAGGCGCAGGCCGACACCGCGACCGATCAGCCGCGCCTCGGCCATGTCATCCTGGTCGGCTATGGCCGGGTCGGCAAGCTGATCGCCAAGCGTCTGGCCGAGCGTCATGTCCAGTTCGTGGTGATCGAGGGCGATCCCGAACGGGTCGAGGAAGCGGAAGAGGCCGGACTGTCGGTGGTGCGCGGCAATGCGCTGGAGGACCGACACCTGCTGGCGGCGGGCATATGCGAGGCGCGCTATCTGCTGATCGCCGTGCCCGAAGGGTTCGAGGGCGGCGCGATCAACGAGCATGCCCGCCATCTCAACCCCAATTTGCAGGTGATCGCCCGCGCCCATAGCGATGCCGAGGTCGCGCATCTCGAAGCGCTGGGCGTGCGCCATGTCGTCATGGGCGAACGCGAACTGGCCGGGCGCATGCTGCAGCTTTGCGGCGTCGGCTGAGGGACAAAGAAAAAGGGCGGTGAACGATGATCGAACGTTCACCGCCCTTTTCAGGACGTCATGTCGCCGGCTTTAGCCACGCGGCTTGCGCGGGCCGCCGGGGCGCTTGGGCCCGCCCTTGAAGGGGCGGGGCGCGTAACCGGCCGGACGCGGGCCACGGTCGTTCGAGCGATTGCCTTGGCGGCGATTGTCGCGGGCCTGCTCGCGCGGGGCGCCGTCGATCATCTCGAACGCCACGTCGGCGCCCTCGTCATTGGCCTCGCCCGAGCGCTTCACCGCAGACATGAAGCGGCTGGCGATCGCGCGCGGGATTTCGAACATGGTTTCGTTGGTGGTGATGCGGATCGCGCCGATGTCGCCGCGCGACACATGGCCACGACGACAGATCAGCGGCAGGATCCAGCGCGGATCGGCATTCTGGCGACGGCCGATGTCCATGCGGAACCACTGGGTATCCTCGAAGCCCGGACGCGGCCCTTCCTGGCGCGGCGGCGCTTCGCTGCGGTCCAGCAGTTCCTCGGGCGCGGGCAGCGAGGCGCGGGCGCTCTTCACCAGCATCGCGGCGATTTCCTTGGCCGACTTTTCCGCCAGCAGCTCGGCGCCCAGCGCCCAGTCGGCCTCGTCCAGCTCGGCCTTTTCCATCAGGGTCGAGCGCAGGCGGGCATTGTCCTGTTCCAGGATCGCTTCCTTGCTGGGCGGGGTGCCCCATTCGACCGGAATCTTGGCGCCACGCAGCATCGATTCGACACGGCGGCGACGCGGATAGGGGACGATCAGGACGGCGGTGCCCTTCTTGCCGGCGCGACCGGTGCGGCCCGAACGGTGCTGCATCGTCTCGGCGTCGCGCGGCAGTTCGACATGGACCACCAGCGTCAGGCTGGGCAGATCGATGCCGCGTGCGGCGACGTCGGTGGCGACGCAGACGCGGGCGCGCTTGTCGCGCAGCGCCTGAAGCGCGTGGTTGCGCTCATTCTGGCTATGCTCGCCCGACAGCGCCACGGCGGCGAAGCCACGCTCGGTCAGGCTGCTATGCAGATGGCGGACATTGTCGCGGGTGGCGCAGAACAGGATCGCGGTTTCGGCTTCATGATAGCGCAGCAGGTTGACCACCGCATTCTCGATGTCCGACGGGGCGACGGTGACGGCCTGGTAGCTGATGTCGCCATGGCCGCGTTCTTCGCCCACGGTCGAGATGCGCAGCGCGTCCGACTGATAGCGCTTGGCCATCGCGACGATCGGCTTGGGCATGGTGGCGGAGAAGAGCAGGGTGCGGCGATCTTCCGGGGCGCTGTCCAATATGCCTTCCAGATCCTCGCGGAAGCCCATGTCGAGCATTTCGTCCGCTTCGTCGAGGACGACGGTGCGCATTCCCGACAGGTCCAGCGCGCCGCGTTCCAGATGGTCGCGCAGGCGGCCGGGGGTGCCGACGACGATATGGGCGCCATGGCTGAGCGCGCGGCGTTCCTTGGCGGCGTCCATGCCGCCGACACAGGTGGCGATGCGGGCGCGGGCGGCGCCATAGAGCCATTCCAGCTCGCGGCTGACCTGCAGCGCCAGTTCGCGCGTCGGCGCGATCACCAGCGCCAGCGGCAGGCCGGCGACGGGCAGCTTGTCGCCACCGGTCAGCAGTTCGGCGGCCATGGCCAGGCCGAAGGCGACGGTCTTGCCCGAGCCGGTCTGTGCCGACACCAGCAGGTCGCGGCCCTGCGCTTCGTCCTGCGTCACTTCGGACTGGACCGGGGTCAGGCTCTCATAGCCCTTGGTGGTCAGCGCCTGGGCGAGCATGGAGGGGAGATGTTCAAAAGACATTTTTTCGTTTTCCATCGGTAAAGCGACCCGCCATTCCCGACGGATACGTGAAGACCTGCCATGCTCCCGCCATGGAGAGCCCAGGGGTAGGTCGCGTCCCTGGTTCCAAAATCCTCCCCTTGTCGGGGGAGGGGGACCGTCGACATCGCCGACGGTGGAGGGGTGTCCCCCTATGGCGCAGGCGGCGAATGCCCCTTTGCCCGGCCTTGTGGCCCTCGGGCCGCTTCTTGAGTGAGCGGCTGGTCCTATAAAATAAGAAGGCCGCCTTCCCCCGCAAGGAGGGAAGGCGGCCCCTTTAATTCTTATCCCAACGGGATCAGATCGAGGCGACTTCGGCCACGTCGACCTTCACGCCCGGACCCATCGACGACGACAGGGCGATCTTGCGGACATACTTGCCCTTCGAGCCCGAGGGCTTCGCCTTGACGATCGCGTCGACGAACGCGTCGAAATTCTTGCGCAGGTCTTCAGCCGAGAAGCTCGACTTGCCGAGGCCAGCGTGGATGATGCCGGCCTTTTCGACGCGGAATTCGATCTGACCACCCTTGGCGGCCTTCACGGCTTCGGCGACGTTCGGCGTGACGGTGCCCAGCTTCGGGTTCGGCATCAGGCCCTTGGGGCCCAGAACCTTACCCAGGCGACCCACCAGACCCATCATGTCGGGGGTGGCGATGACGCGCTGGAAGTCGATGTTGCCGGCCTGGATCGATTCGAGCAGGTCTTCGGCGCCCACGATGTCGGCACCGGCGTCGAGCGCCTGCTGAGCCTTGTCGTTGCGGGCGAACACGGCGACGCGAACGTCCTTGCCGGTGCCGGCGGGCAGGGTGACGACGCCACGGACCATCTGGTCGGCGTGACGCGGGTCAACGCCCAGGTTGATCGCGATTTCGACGCTTTCGTCGAACTTGGCGGTGGCGTGGGTCTTGATCAGGCCCAGTGCCTCGTCAACGCCGTGCAGCTTTTCGCGGTCGATCGCGGTCGCCAGGGCCTTCGCCTTCTTGGTCAGCTTTGCCATGGTCTTAGCCCTCCACCACTTCGAGGCCCATCGCGCGAGCGGAACCTTCGATGATCTTCGTTGCAGCGTCGATGTCGTTCGCGTTCAGGTCAGCCATCTTCGCCTGGGCGATTTCGGCGAGCTGGGCGCGGGTGATCTTGCCAGCGACGACCTTGCCCGGCTCCTTCGAGCCCGACTTCAGGTTGACGGCCTTCTTGATCAGGTAGGTGGCCGGCGGCTGCTTCGTCACGAAGGTGAACGAACGGTCCGCATAGACGGTGATGATGGTCGGCAGCGGGGTGCCCTTGTCCATCTTTTCCGTCGAGGCGTTGAACGCCTTGCAGAATTCCATGATGTTCACGCCGCGCTGACCCAGGGCAGGGCCGATCGGCGGCGAGGGGTTGGCGGCTCCGGCGGGCACCTGGAGCTTGATATAGCCCGTAATCTTCTTGGCCATTTTCACTCACTCTATAGCTGGCAGGCCTGCTGGGCAGATCTGCCGGTTCAAGTTTAGCGGTCTAGCGGCTCCCGCAAGGGAACCTCCCGCACATGTCCAGCCGCCCCGTGGGGAGGCATGGAAGCGCGGCCCTATAGCGACCTTCTTGTCCAAAGGGAAGGGGGAGTCTGTCATTCGGTCGATTCGGCCGAAAGCGCAGGGCTTCCCCAACAAAAAGGGCCGCCGGCTGAAAAGCGGGCGACCCTTTTTGAACAGCCTTGCGGCGATGCTTACTTCGACAGTTCGACCTGTTCGAAGTCCAGTTCCACCGGGGTGGCGCGACCGAAGATCGACACCGACACCTTGACCCGGTTCTTTTCGAAATCCAGTTCCTCGACCACGCCGTTGAAGCTGGCGAAGGGGCCATCCAGCACCTTGACGCTGTCGCCGATTTCGTAATCGACATTGACCTTGTGCTTCGGGGCGGCGGCGGCTTCCTTCTGGGCGCCGAAATAGCGGGCGGCTTCGCTCTCGCTGATCGCCTGGGGCTTGCCCGACGAACCCAGGAAACCGGTGACCTTGGGCGTGTTCTTGACGAGGTGATAGACGTCGTCGTTCATCGCCAGCTTGGCAAGGACATAGCCCGGCATGAACTTGCGTTCGACCTGAACCTTCTTGCCGCGCTTCACTTCGGTCACGGTCTCGGTCGGAACCTCGACCTGCTCGACCAGTTGCGACAGGCCCATGCGCTCGGCCTCGGTCAGGATCGATTCCTTGACCTTGTTCTCGAAGCCCGAATAGGCGTGGATGATGTACCAGCGCGCCATGTTACCGTCTTAAACTCCCTTTTGAACGCCGTGCGTTCAACGACCCGATGCGAGGCTCAGCAGCCACTGGACGATCGCACCGAAGAAGGTGTCGATACCGAAGAAGAAGATGCCCAGCAATGAGGTCATGATGACGACCATGATCGCGGTCATGATCGTTTCACGGCCGGTCGGCCAAACGATCTTCTTCGCTTCGGTCTGCACCTGATTGACGAATTCGCTCGGAGAAGTCTTCGCCATCGCGCTGTCAGCTCACCTTCAAAATCAATACCAAAGCGCGAAACGGCGGTCCGCCCTCCCGTTTCCCGCGATAAGTCGGTGTCGGGAGAGGCAGTCGCGCTTCGCGACCGATGCTTCGCTAAGCGCACTTAGCCGCGAACCCGTGATTGTTCAAGGTTCGCGGCTAGTTCGCGTGGCAGGAGTGGAGGGACTCGAACCCACGGCATTCGGTTTTGGAGACCGACGCTCTACCAACTGAGCTACACTCCTGCACTGGCCCGAGCCAGCGAAGGAGGGCGCTTTAGCGTGGCCTATCGGGGAGGGCAAGCGACTTTATGCAACTTCTTCAACAAGAATATGCGCGCTGGTCTGACGCTCGGCTTCCGCGTTGATCTGGGCCCCCAGCAGCACGATATAGGCCGACACGAAGAGCCAGAGCTGCAGGATCACCACGGCCGCGAGCGAACCATAGGTCTTGTTGTAATCGCCAAAGGTCGAGACGTAGAAGGAGACGCCCAGCGTCGCCACCAGCCAGAACAGCGTCGCGGCGATCGATCCAACGGTCAGCCATTGCCATTGCACCCGGCGGCGATGCGGGCCGAAGCGGTAGATCAGGCCGAAGATGCTGCTGGCGAGCAGGCCGGCGCAGATCCAGGTCGTCGCCTTGATCGCGAACAGCACGCCCGGTCCCCAGTTGGTCAGCAACTTCTGGAGCAGGCCGATGATCGTCGCGGTCACGACGCCGGCGACCACCACCAGCACGGCGGAAAAGGTGATTCCCATCGACACGCGATAGAAGGCGAAGATGTTGCGTCCCTCTTTCTGCGCATAGACGATGTTGAGTGCTTCCATGATCGCGGACGCGGCGCGGGTCGCGCCATAGACCGCCAGCCCCAGCGCCAGGAACAGGCCGAAGCCGATCGCCGGCTTGCGCGCGCTGACCATGCCCAGCAACTGGTCGTTGATCAGCTGGGCGGCATCGGCGGGCACGACGGTGATGATCGCCTGCATGTGGCGGGCGACGATCTGCGGATCGCCGACCAGGCCATAGGTCAGGACGACGGCGGCCAGCAGCGGGGCGATCGACAGGAAGGCATAATAAGCGACGCCGGCGGACAGCAGGCCCAGATGATTGGCCGACATGGCGGCATAGACGCGCTTCAATATCTCCCACCAGGCACGCGGCGGGATTTTCCAAGGCGCATTGGCATGCACCTGCTGGGCGATCGTTTCGGTCATGCATATCCCCTGCTGAACAGGGGTAGCGCCTGAACGGCGATAGGGTTCCCTGATTCGCCTCTCTCATGGTTTTCCCCGGTTAGGGTTTCCCGTTGTTGGAGGATTAACCCCCTTTCGCTACCAACGGCCGATCGCAGCGAGGCGGCAGGGAGCGGACAAGTGGCGGAAAAGCGCTGGCAACAGCGGCTGAAGGGCTGGGACGGCCCGTTCACGGCACCGGTGCCGGACAGCGCGCGCGAGGCTGTGCTGGATACGCAATATCGCCGCTTCCATCAGGCGCTGCCGCTTTTGTGCCTGCTGATCATGGCCAATGCCGTCGCCATGGCGCTCGCGGTGATGGGCGATCTGCCCTTGTGGCAACAGGTGACGCCGCCCGCGCTGATCTTACTGGCCTGCGCGCTATCCCTGCAGCGCTGGCGCGGCGTGCCGATCGCGACCGACGCCGGGGTGCAGGCGCGCAGCCTGATGCGGGTCGCCCATGTCGCGACCGGGGCTGGACTGGTGGCGGGGCTGTGGGCGGTCAACGCCTTCACCGAAACCGAAATCTATTATTGCATGGTGGCGCCGGTGTTCATTGGCATCGGCGCGCTGGTTGCGGCGACGACCCTGCTCAGCGTGCCGCGCGCCGCGATCGGCGCGATGGGCGCGGCGGTGTTGCCGATCCTGGTGAAGATGGCGCTCTATGACAATCTGGGCGTGCGGGCGATGGCGGTGATGATGGCGATCGTCACGGTGATGCAGGCCAATCTGGTGCTGGGGAAGTTTCGCGAGACGGTGGCGATGCTGGTGTCGCAGCGCGAACTGGCGCGGCTGGCTGGCACCGATGCGCTGACCGGACTCGACAACCGGCTGAGTTTCATGCGCGCGATCGAAGAACGGGTGGAGCGGGGCGCGGCCTTCAGCGTGCTGCTCGCCGATCTCGACGGCTTCAAACAGTGCAATGACCAGCATGGCCATCAGGCAGGGGATGCCCTGCTGACATCATTGGGTAGTCGGTTGCGGGCCTTGATGCCGGATGCGGTGAGCATCGCGCGACTGGGCGGCGACGAATTTGCGCTGCTCCATGACGCGGAAACCGATGTCGACGCCCTGCATCGGCGCATGCCCGGCATCCGGCAGGCGATCGCCGCGCCGGTAGGATGGCAGGGGCGCAGCCTGTCGGTCGGCAGCAGCTTTGGCATCGCGACCTTCCCGCAGGACGGGGCGGAGGCCGCCGCCGTCCTGCATGTCGCCGACACGCGGCTCTATGCGGACAAGCGGCAGCGCAAGGGATGGCGATTTGTGGGGCCGCAACGCCAGTTCGCTTAGGCTTTGATTCAAGGAATAGAGCCTGATTCACGCCATCGGTGAAAGCGCCGAGCGCTTCCACCTCAGACGATCAGGCTCTAGAAGAACTGCCCGCCCTTCATGATGCGCCGGGCGCGGCCCTGCACCGGCACCTTGTCGAACGGCGTGTTGCCGGCCGAGGCTGCCATCTTCGCCGAATCGACGATCCATGGCGCGTCGGGATCGACCAGGATCAGGTCGGCGGCGCTGCCGGGCGCGAAGCTGCCGGCATTGACGCCAAGGATCTTCGCCGGATTGGCGCTGAGCAGGGTCATCAGCCGGTTGAGGCTGACATGGCCTTCGCGCACAAGGTTGAGCGACAAGGCGAGCAGTGTTTCGGCGCCGGCCATGCCGGGCGACGCGTCGGCGAAGGGCAGGCGCTTGTCCTCCGGCCCGCGCGGATCATGGCCTGATGTGATGACATCGACCGTGCCGTCGGCGACGGCGGCGATGCTGGCATGGCGGTCGGCATCGGATCGCAGCGGCGGCGACAGGCGCGCAAAGGTGCGGAAGTCGGTCATCGCCTGATCGTTCAGGAACAGATAGGCCGGGCTGATGCCGCAGCTGACTTTCAGGCCTTCGGCTTTGGCTGCGCGGATCAGGTCGAAACCGGCCTTGGTCGTGACCAGGCGGAAATGGATGGCGGCGCCGGTTTCGCGCGCCAGCATGATGTCGCGCGCGATCGCCATCGCCTCGGCGCAGGCCGGGGCGTGGGCAAGGCCCAGACGCGTCGCGGTCTCGCCACTGGTCGCCACCGCCTTGGCGGACAGGCCGCCATCCTCGGCATGGGCGATGACGGTGAGCCCCAGCCCCGAGGCGTAGGAGAGGATGCGCAGCATCACGCCCGAATCGGCGATCCACTGGCGGCCGGTGCCGACTGCCTTGGCGCCGGCGATCTGCATCAGGCCCATTTCGGCCATTTCCGTGCCCTTGAGGCCGCGGGTCGCGGCGGCGATCGGGTGGACCCAGAAGTCGGGCTTGCCCGCGCGGGTCGCTTCCCGGATCAGGCCGACCTCGTCCAGCGGCGCGCGCTGGTCGGGCATCAGGGCGGCGCGGGTGATGCCGCCAAAGTGGAAGGCCGGCTTGTCGGTGGCGAAGACGCCTAGGTCGATGAGGCCCGGCGCGACCACCAGCCCGCCGGCATCGACCTGCTGCGCGTCGGCGGGAATGTCGACCGCGCCGGTGGCCAGGATGCGGTCACCCTCGATCAGGACGGTGCCGGGGACAAGGGAGTCGCCCGCCGGATCGGCCAGCTTGCCGTTGACGATTGCGATCCTGCTCATGCCCAGCCTTCCACACCGCGCGCCGTGCGCGTCAAAACATCCAGGCACGCCATGCGCACCGCCACGCCCATCGCCACCTGTTCGGTGATCGCCGACCGATCGGGATCGTCCGCCACCGTGCTGGTGATCTCGACGCCCCGGTTCATCGGGCCGGGGTGCATGACAAGGGCATCGGGCTTGGCGATCGCCAGCCGTTCGGGCGTCAGGCCATAGAGCGCATGATATTCGCGCGCCGACGGGATGAAGGCGCCGTCCATCCGCTCATTCTGCAGGCGCAGCATCATGACGACATCGGCGCCATCCAGCCCGTCTTCCATACGGCTATAGGGGGTGGCGCCCAGCATTTCGACCTCGGGCGGCAACAGGGTGGGCGGGGCGACCGCACGCACCTGTGCGCCCAGCGCCGCGAGGCAGAGCATGTTGGATCGGGCAACGCGGCTGTGCAGCACATCGCCGCAGATGGCGACCACCAGCCCCTCGAACCCGCCCTTGCGGCGGCGGATGGTGAGCGCATCGAGCAGCGCCTGCGTCGGATGCTGGTGCCAGCCATCGCCCGCGTTCAGCACCGGGCAGTCGACCTTGTCGGCGATCAGCGCGACCGCGCCGGAACTGGCATGGCGGATGACGATCACGTCGGCGGCCATGGCGTTGAGCGTCATGGCGGTGTCGATCAGGGTCTCGCCCTTCTTCACGCTGGACGTGGCGGCGGCCATGTTGACGACGTCGGCGCCCAGCCGCTTGCCGGCGATCTCGAACGACAGCAAGGTGCGGGTGCTGTTCTCGAAAAAGGCGTTGATCTGGGTCATGCCCGCCAGCCGGTCGTCATGCTTGCGCGCCTGGCCCTTGTTGGTGCGGGCCCAATGTTCGGCCTCGTCCAGCAGGAAACGGATTTCCCAGGGCTTGAGGTCGGCGATCGACAGCAGGTGCCGGTGCGGGAACAGCGCCCGGCCAGTCAGCTCGGGCGTTGCATCAGGAATGAAGATGTCGGGCATGAGCCGGGTCTTTAGGCCAGGCTTTCGGTTGGGGCAAGGCGGGGAAAGACCCGATCAGGCCCGGCCGCGCCATTTCCCCCACAGGGCGCGATCCTTCAGCACCTCACGCGCGGCATTATGGCCCGGCGCGCCGGTGACGCCGCCGCCCGGATGGGTGCCCGCGCCGCACATATAGAGGCCCTTCACCGGCCCGCGATAGGCGCCATGGCCCAACACAGGCCGCGCCGCCCACATCTGGTCCAGCGTCAGATTGCCATGCATGATGTCGCCGCCGACCAGACCGAACTTGCGTTCCAGGTCGAGCGGCGAATGGATCTGGCGGGCGATCACGCTCTTTGCAAAGCCCGGCGCATGGGCCTCGACCGTGGCGATGATATGGTCGGCCGCCGCCTCGCGCTCATCGTCCCAACTGCGCCCGTCGGGCAGTTCGGGCGCGAATTGCTGACAGAAGAGGCTGGCGACATGGCACCCCTCGGGCGCCAGGCTGTCGTCGATGGTGGACGGGATCAGCATCTCGACGATCGGCGCCTTCGACCAGCCGTCGCGCTTCGCATCCAGATAGGCGCGGTCCATATAGTCGAGCGTCGGCGCGATGATGATGCCCGACTGGTGATGCTCGCCAATGCCGGGCAGACAGGTGAAGTCGGGCAGGGCGGAAAGCGCGACATTCATGCGGAAGGTGCCCGATCCCGCCTTGAACGCCTTGATCCGTTTCAGGAAGTCCGCGGGCAGGTCGGCCGGCTGCATCATGCGCTCATAGAGCAGCTTGGGGCCGACATTGGCGATGATGCTGGCGCCTATCACTTCCTCGCCGCTGGCCAGCTTCACGCCGACGGCGCGGTCGCCATCGACCAATATATGCTCGACCGGCGCCTCCAGGCTGATCTCGACGCCCATCGCCTGCACGACCTTCGCCATGGCCTGGGTGATGGTGCCCATGCCGCCGACGCTGTGGCCCCAGGCGCCCTTCTTGCCGTTCACCTCGCCGAACACATGGTGCAGCAGCACATAGGCGCTGCCCGGCGTGTCGGGGGAGGCGAAATTGCCGACCACCGCGTCGAAGCCGAAGGCGGCCTTGACCGCCTCGCTCTCGAACCAGCTGTCGAGGAAGGTTCGGGCCGACTTGGTGAACAGGTCGAGCACGTCGCGCTGTTGCTCGATATCGAGCCCGGCGACGCGGCGGCCCTGTTTCAGCGCCTCGACCACCATGGTCAGGCCATCGCCGACATTGGGCGGGCTTTTGAGCACCAGGTCGCGCAACACATCGGCGACCACTTCCAGCGCGTCATAATAGGCCGGCAGCGTGGCGGCGTCGCGCGCGCTGAACCGGGCAAACTCGGCCTGGGTCCGCTCCAGCCCGCCGCCCAGCTTCAGATAGCCGCCATCGGGCTGGGGCAGGAAATTGCTGATCGGCCGCTCGATCACGCGATAGCCATGGTCGGCCAGCTTCATGTCGCGGATGACCTTGGGATTGAGCAGGCTGACCGTATAGCTGGCGGTCGAGTTGCGGAAGCCGGGGTGAAATTCCTCGGTCACCGCCGCGCCGCCGACGACATCGCGGCGCTCCACCATGCGCACCGTGTAGCCGGCACGGGCCAGGTAGAAGGCGCAGACGAGGCCATTATGGCCCGCGCCGATGATGACGGCGTCATAGGCTTTGGTCACAACATATCCCTCCCCGAAAAGCGCCGTCATCCTCGCGCAGGCGGGGATCCATCTCCAGCCATCTCCCCATAGGTGAGGTCGGGGGATGGATCCCCGCCTGCGCGGGAATGACGAGAATCATGATAGTCGAAAGACCATCCCATTTTCGGCGCGCGATGCTGGCGCGCCTGCGGAATGATGGTGCGCATCCGTGCGCAGAAATGGCGCAGCGCGACTTCCTGGTCGCTTAAGGGGCCGACGGTGAAACTGTCCGACGCCATGCCCGCCTGCACGCGGGCGACAAGCTCGGTATCCTCGGCATTGACCTGACGATTGATGCGCCAGTTGAGATAGCGGGCCGCCTTCATCTCGCGGCGGTCATCGGGCAGGGCGTAGCTGATCTCGCGGATCAGCGTCTGGGTCGGCGACACCGGCAGCCACTGCATGAAATCCACCTGGTCGGGATAGATGTCGAAGGCGAAATTGGGCCAGAGCTTGAAATAGGTCCAAAGCCTTTGCCGATCGGGCGACAGATGCGGGACGGCCGGCAGGAAATGCTGATAGGCGCGCTCGGACAGGTTGGCGGACGGACGGTCGAGGATCGGCCCCCACATCTTGTCGGCATAGGGGCTGGCTTCGACGCCATAGCCATCGCCCATCAGTCGCTTGAGGCCGGGATGGGCGACCGCGATATGCAGGCCATCGGAATAATTGTCGCCGATATTCTTCCAGTTCACCGCACGCGGGCGCAGCGTGACGCGGCCAAGCGCGCGCAGTTCGGAAAAGCGATAGGGCGCGATCTCGTCGACATAGGGCGCCATCATCTGCGCCACCGACGGCCCGCCATCATCCTCCAGCCGGACGAAAAGGAAGCCGTGGAAATTTTCGATCTCGATCGCGGCAAGTCCATGCCTGGACCGGTCGAGGCTACCATAGCTGCCCGCCATTGGCAGGCCCGTCAGGCATCCGTCCAGACCATAGGTCCAGGCATGGTAGGGACAGACCAGCTTTCTGGTGCGACCCGAGGGCCCGTCCACTAGGCGCGCGCCGCGGTGGCGGCACACGTTGGTAAAGGCGCGGGCTTCGCCGTCATCCCCGCGGATGACGATGATGCTCTCGCCAAGATAGTCCAGCACATGGAAATCGCCCGGCGCCGGCAGGTCGCTGTCATGGGCGACGATCTGCCAGCTCGGACGGAAGATGCGGCGGGTCTCGACGGCGAAAAATTCGGGATCGCTATAGGTCCATGCCGGCAGGCTATAGCCCGCGTCCGGATCCGATCCGCATCCCGTCTCGCCCATCTACCCCGCATGCCCCATTGCAGTTGTACGCTCGTATAACGAGCGGGCGGGGAATTTCCATTATATTTTTGTGACAGCTATTCTCAGCTGGTCCGTTCGGGCACTTCGCCCCAGTCCGACAGGATCGACGCGCGGCTGGCAACCGCTTCCCAGGGGAAGACGAACCAGTCCTTGGTGACGACACGGTCGATCGTGGTCGCGCGATATTCGACCTTGGCGGCCGAGCTGACATTGTCGATCAGCACGGCAAAGCGCAGATGATCGGCTGGCGCGCCGGCCAGCGCCGCGCGCAACTGGTTGATCGTGCGGCCGCTGTCATTGATGTCGTCGACGAACAGCAGGCGCGATCCTTCGACCGCCATCGCCACCAGCTTGTCGAGCAGTTCGTCGCAAAAGCCCACGACCTGGGCCGACAGGTCGACCGACAGCATCGGCTGGCTGATGGCGTGGGACAGATAGGTGGCCGGCACCAGCCCGCCGCGCCCGACGCCGACAATATAGTCGGGCCGCCAGTCCGATTTGGCGATCGCGCCGGCCACGGCGTCGATGTGGGAGAGGAAGCTCTCCATCGGAATGTCGGTCAGGATCGGTTGGGTCATGATATGGTTGCCATCTGCGAATCGGCCCTATCGGCCGCCTGCGCCCCATAGCGCCGTGCCAGCAGGGCACAAGCCATCAGCTGAATCTGGTGGAACAGCATGACCGGCAGGATGATCGGCCCGACGGCCGCTGCGGGGAATAGGACACCGGCGATCGGCACGCCCGAAGCGAGGCTCTTCTTCGAGCCGCAAAATTGCAGCACGATCGCATCCTCGCGGGAAAAGCCGAGCAGCCGGCCAAGCCCCCAGGTGAAGAGCAGCACGATCACCAGCATGGCGATGCAGAGCAGCGCGAGCAGCGCCAGCTCCGCGCGCGAGACCCGGTGCCACAGCCCTTCGACCACCGCCGCGCTGAAGGCGGAATAGACCACCAGCAGGATCGATGTACGATCGACCCGGCCGACCAGCGTCTTGTGCCGCGACACGAAGCCGCCGATCCAGGGGCGGGCAAGATGGCCCAGCACGAAGGGCAGCAGCAATTGCAGCATGATCCCCTCGACCGAGGAAAGGGAGATGAGGTTGCTGCCGCCGCGCTGCATCAGCAATGCCACCAGCAGCGGCGTCAGCACGATGCCGAGCAGGTTGGAGAAGGAGGCGCTGACCACCGCCGCGGCGACATTGCCGCGCGCAATCGCGGTAAAGGCGATCGAGCTTTGCACCGTCGATGGCAGCAGCGCCAGGAACAGCAGGCCCGCGCGCATATTCTCCGGGATCGCGCCGATCTGTTGCAGCAGGATGCCGACCAGCGGGAAGAAGAGGAAGGTCGTGCCCAGAGTCGCGAGATGGAGTTGCCACGCCTTGGCGCCGCCCCAGATCGCCTCGCGCGACAATTTTGCCCCATGCAGGAAAAAAAGCAGCACGATGCCGGCATCCGCAACGATCGAGGCGAGATGGGCGCCCTGGCCGCGGGCGGGCAGGACCGACGCTAGGGCAACGGTGCAGAGCAGCAGGACGAGGAAGGGATCGAGGATCAGGCGCAGGCGAGTCATCATGGTTCCGGGCATAGGGAAGGGGCTTGGAAAAGGATAGACGCCGCCCCATCCTCTGGGCCAACAGCCTTGACACAGAGTATCGGGAGAGAATTTGCGTGAGCGACCATATCGCCATCATCGAGACGAACGGCGTGCTCGAAATCCATATCGACCGGCCCGACAAGAAGAATGCACTGACCGGGCCGATGTACCGGACGATGACGGCGGCGCTTGCCGATGCGTCGAGCCGGCCGGAGATTGGCGTGGTGCTGTTCGCGGGGCGGGGCGACGCCTTTTGCGCCGGCAATGACCTCAAGGACTTCATGGCCGGTCCGGAGGGCGGCGCTGCCGCCTTCGACTTCATCAGCGCCATCGCTGCCTTCGACAAGCCGATCGTCGCGGCAGTGCAGGGGCTGGCCGTGGGCGTCGGCACCACCATGCTGTTCCATTGCGACCTGGTCTATGCTGCGCCCGACGCGCGCTTCGTCATGCCCTTCGTCAATCTGGGCATCGTGCCGGAGGCCGGCTCCAGCCTGCTCGCGCCCGCCATCATGGGCCATGCCAGGGCGGCCGCGATGCTGATGCTGGGCGAACCGATGGATGCGGAAGGGGCGGATCGCGCCGGTTTCGTGACGGCGATCGTGACAGGGGAGGCGCTGCTCGACCATGCCCGCGCCAAGGCGGCGGCGTTGATGGCCAAGCCGCCCCAGGCGCTGATGGCGACGCGCCGGCTGATGAAGGGCGATCCCGCCGCCTTGCAGGCCCGGATCGCGGAGGAAGCCCGGCTGTTCCGCGAAGCACTGGCCTCGCCCGAGGCGCAGGAGGCGTTCATGGCCTTTTTCGAAAAGCGCGCGCCGGTCTTCAAGCGGGCCTGATCGAAGCGCGGCCGGGGGAAGGGATCAGTCCTTGCCCCGGCGCTCGAACTTCAGTTCGCTCACGATCACGGCGGCGATGATCAGCAGCGCGCCGGCCAGCGCCGTGGCGGGCTGGCGGTCGCCCGCGATCCGGCCCAATATCCCGGCCCAGACCGGCTCGCCGGCATAGATCAGGGTCGCGCGGGTCGGCGATACGGTGCGCTGCGCCCAGTTCATCACGAACTGGATCAGCGCCGTCATCGCGCCCAGGCCACAGGCCGACAGGATCACTGTCCAGGAAAAGGGCGGGATTGCCTCACCCATCGGCGCCATCAGGCCGAAGGCGAGCAGCGACGTGACCGCCAGTTGCACCAGCGTGACGCGGGCAATGTCGACCTTGCCGGCCCACAGGCTGATGAAGATGATTTCCAGCGCGATCGCCAGCGTGCTGATCAGCGTCAGCGCCTCGCCCTTGCCCAGCGACAGCCCTTCGCGCGGGGCGGCGATCAGGATCAGGCCGGCAAAGGCCAGCGCGACGCCGACCCAACTGGTCCAGCGCGGCCGGCGCCGCAATATCGCCCATTGGAGGATCGGCACCAGCGGCACATAGGCGGCGGTGATGAAGGCGGATGTGCTGCTGGATATGGTCTGCAGCGCCCAGGTCTGGAGCGTGTAGCCGCAGAAGATGCCAAGGCCGATCATCGACCCGGCCAGCAGTTCGCGCCCCGTCAGGCCGCGCAACACCGGCCAGGCGAGCGGCAGCGCCAGCAGCGCCGCCGTGCCGAAGCGCATCCCCACGAAGAAGAGCGGCCCGCTCTGCTGCATGGCATGATGCACGATCAGGAAGGTCGCGCCCCACAGCACGGTGATCCCGATCAGCGCGAATTCGGGACGGCCGATGATCAGCCGGGGCGCTGGGCTCTTGTCGAGGGCGGCATTGTGCAACATAATGCACATCGCGTTATGAGCAATATATTGCACAGTCAAGTCGAAGTCCCGCGCCCGGACGTTCTTTCCCATGTCGCGGGCAATATCCGCCGCCTGCGCGCCGCCAAGGGGCTGAGCCAGGATGCGCTGGCCAGCGCGGCCGGAGTCAGCCGGCGCATGCTGGTGGGGATCGAGAGCGGCGAGGCCAATGTCAGCCTGTCGACGCTCGACCGGCTGGCGCAGGCGCTGGACGTCAGTTTCTCCCACGTCGTGCGCGCGCCCGACATGCCCGACAATAGCCGGATCGATACCCTTGCCTGGCAGGGCGAGGATGCACATAGCCGCGCGACCCTGCTCGGCACCGTGCCGGCCGCGCGCGAGGCGGAGCTATGGACCTGGTCGCTGGCGCCGGGCGACCGCTACCCGGCCGAGGCGGACGCCGCCAACTGGCACGAGATGCTCTATGTGGTGGAAGGGGTGCTGACGGTCGAGATGGATGCCGGCACGCGCACGATCGCGGCGGGCGACTTCCTCATCTTCAGCAGCGACCGCCCCTATGTCTTCGTCAATCGCGGAACGGACCTGCTGCGCTTCGTGCGCAACGTGGTGTTCTAGGCAGCGCGGACGAATGGCCGGGATGGGTGGGGGAAGGGGCTGGCCCTTATCCCGTCATGCCAGCGAAGGCTGGCATCTCAGGCAGGCGAACGCGACATAAACGGATAGCGCTAGACGGCTGGCCTCTTTCTGCTGCCGCCTGAGACCCCAGCCTTCGCTGGGGTGACGGAGTTGGGTGGAAAGCGGAACGTTCGCTAAGGTTTACGTCGACGCCAAATGGCATAGGCGAGCGAGACTGGTACAGCCGCTAAGAGATATGCACTGGGAAAAACAAATCCCCACACCAACATGGCGGCGAAATCGCTACGGCCGGGATTTCCGTGAACATTTGGATCGTAATTCGTGGGAATTGGCGTCGGATAAACGGCAATATAGGCGGCCGCCCCGAGGCAAAGCATTGGGATGAGCCCCAAGCGCAGTATCCACCACCGCAAAGGGTAAGCTGGCCCAAAAATCCCGCCCAGCAACATACCAAGGCCAATGGTAAATAATGGCGGGATGATAAGGGCAACCGGCATGACCCTATCATGCGCCGGATGAAGCATGTCCGCTAGTGGTTGTTAGCCGCCCTACCCACATCCGTCATGCCGGGCTTGACCCGGCATCCCGCTTTTCTTCGCAATAGATTAGGAAGCGGGCCCCCGGCTCAAGGCCGGGGTGACGATGGCCGCTTCTGATCGAAATCCGACAATCTCCACAGACGTCATCCTGACGAAAGTCAGGATCCATTCTGCACTACGGCGGATAGGGAGCGCTGAAGCGATCCCGGATCAAGCCGGGCCTGAGCCTGTCGAAGGGGCCGGGATGACGAAGATGGAAATAGCCAATTCCAGTCGCGTCCAGGCCGTCCGGATATAGCCTCGCGGCCTGAGGCCGGGCCTCCCCATGGGGAGGCCCGATACGTCTCAATGGCTGTCGTTGCGCAGATCCTTGCCGGCCTGCTCCAGCGAGGCACCGACATCCTGCTTGGCTTCCTTGCCCTCGCGCTTGGCGTCGTCGGCCGCCCGGTCGGTCGCGGCGCCGATCCGGTCCGCGCCATTGTCGATCGCGGCGCCCGCGCGGTCGAGGCCGTTGTCGATCTTCGCGCCAGCATCGTCGACGGCGTTGCTGACGTCATTGCCGATCGCGGAGCCGGCATTTTCCAGATTGTCCGATGCCTTTTCCGAGCAGGCGGACAGGCCGAGGCCCAGGGCGGACAGGGCCGTGATGGCCACAAGGGGTGCGCGCATGATGTCTCCTCATTGCGTTGGCAAGGCTTGGGCAGCGCCGCATCATATCTGACGCGGCGCTGCCTAATCTCTTGTTGTCGCATCGTTTTAAGCGGAAAACCGGTTCCCACTTTTCCGCACGACGCTCCTAAAAGCGCGGCAGCGGCCATAAGGTTGCGTGGTTTCGCGATCAGCCGCCGCTGAGGCCGAACACCATCGACCGGTCGGCATCGGGGATCAGGCCCTCCATCACCCGCCAGAAACCGGTGACGGACCCCTGTCCGGCCTGGGCATAGGCGGCCGCCATCTTCTCGCGCAGCGCGCGGAAAAGCTCGGCCTCCAGCGCGCGGCCGGCGGCGCTGAGGCGCAGCAGTTTCTGCCGCCGGTCGCTGCTGCCCGGCCGGGTCTCGATATAGCCGCGCTCGATCAGGTCATTGAGCACCCGGCCGAGCGATTGCTTGGTGATCGCCAGCAGGCGCAGCAGATCCTTCACCGTCAGGTCGGGCTGGCGCGAGATGAAATAGAGGGCGCGGTGATGGGCGCGGCCCAGGCCCTGCGCCGCCAGCCCCTCGTCGATCGACCGGGTGAGCGCGGAATAGCCGAAATAGAGCATCTCGATGCCGCGCCGGATTTCGTCCTCGCGCAGGAACAGCGGCGAGGCCGGTGCGATCTGGCTGGGCGAGGGGGCTTGGACGGACATCGGCGCGGGTTTCCGGCTGGAGGGGAGGGGGCGTGGCGTTGATCCCTAAGATGGGTTGGGCGGGAAGGAAAGGGAAAGGCGAAGTCCATCGTCAGGAGGGCTTTTCTTTCGTGCATCAGCCGCTATATGGCGGTCCCGCGCTGACTTGGATCGGCGCATTGCTGGGGCGTCGCCAAGCGGTAAGGCAGCGGCTTTTGATGCCGCCATGCGCAGGTTCGAATCCTGCCGCCCCAGCCATAATGCATTGACATAATTTAATTTATTTCGTTTCGCTCGCGATACGTTGCCAATTGCCGTGCCAAATGGCGCAATCTCGCCATTGCGACTTGTCGGTATTTGGAAGCCGACTTGGCAAATGGGGTATGCGCGGGCGCGCCGCGGACTGCACTGATTGCGGCGTTCTAGCGCTTCATCCGATCTGACAGGATCGTTGAGGATTCCCTTGGGCCTGGAAATCCGATTCAACATGCTAGCTGGACGAGGAGGCCAGCCTGGCATGACAAGGTCGATTTCGGAGGCACTTCGTTTTCGGGTTGTCGCGGCGGTTGATGGCGGGCTGTCGCGGTGCGCGGCAGCCGAATGTTTCGGCTGCAAGCGCCGTCGCTGGGTTCGAGAATGGCCAGAGACTGGTTCGACGCGGATATGGGCTGACGATCAGCCGAGAAGATGGCTGCGATGGTCGAATTTTGCCGGAAACCTGCAAGGCCGTGCGAAGACAATACGGGCGGGCACTCTCCCGAAGCGGTAATACCTTCTAATCGCAAATCGGACTTTATCGCCCCTGCCATCCCGCGCCGCCATGCTAGTTTCGGCGCAGGATCGGGGCGCCGCGCGGTGCGAGGCGGCGGTCGAGACAGTGAGAATGAGGCGCCGGCGAGGATGAACGCAGCGACGATCGATCCAGACAGGAAGCGCCCGATCCCCCCGGACGAAACCGGGCTGGTGGCGCTCGCGACCCTGCTCGCCATGCACTATGTCGTCGTCGATCCCCAGGTATTGCGGCAGGAGCTGGGGCATTCAAATCCACTGGACAGCAAGGATCTGCTGCGCCTTGGCAAGCGTCAGCCAGGCGTGCGCGCACGCAGCGTTCGGGCCGATTATGATCGCCTGCAGCGTCTGTCGCTACCGGCGCTCGCGCAAGCGGCCAATGGGCAATGGTTCATCATGGGCAGGATCAAGGAGCATGGCGTCCTGATCCAGCGGCCCGGGCATCCTGTGGAGACGCTGGATCGGGCAGCGCTGGATGAAATCTGGTCCGGAGAGCTGATCCTGCTTGCCACCCGCGCCGGCACCGGCGGTGAGATGAAGCGGTTCGACATAAGCTGGTTCATTCCCCAGATTGTGCGTTACCGCCGCCTGGTGGGCGAGGTTCTGCTCATCACCTTGTGCATCAATCTCCTGGGGCTTGCCGCGCCGCTCTTTTTCCAGAATGTCATCGACAAGGTGCTGGTCCATAATACGCTGGCCACCCTGCAGGTGCTGATGCTGGGCTTCGTGCTGGTGTCCTTCTGGGAAGTGGGGTTTGGCTGGTTGCGGACCCGCCTCTATTCGGAGACCTGCCAGAAGATCGATGTCGAACTGGGCGTGCGCCTGTTCCGCCATGTGCTGCGCCTGCCATTGACCTATTTCGAGGGGCGGCGTGTCGGCGATACGGTGATGCGCGTTCGACAGCTGGAGGCGATCCGCGAATTTCTGACCAATGCCTCGCTGTCGGTGCTGATCGATCCGGCGTTCACCCTGGTCTTCCTTCTGGCCATGTGGCTTTATTCGCCGCTGCTGACCGGGATCGTGTTGCTCACCATACCGGCCTATGTCGCGGTCTCGATCATGGTGACAGGGCCGCTGCGTCGGCGCCTTGCCGAGAAATTCGATCGAGGCGCGGCCAATAATGCCCTGCTGATCGAAAGCATATCGGGCATGCAGACGATCAAGGCGGCAGCCGTCGAGCCGCAATGGAATCATCGCTGGGAATTGCAGCTGGCGGCTTACAGCACGTCCAATCAGCGCGCGATCAACCTTGCCAACAACAGCAGCCAGCTGGTTCAGCTCATCTCGAAGCTGGGGGCGGCGACGATCCTGTTTTTCGGGGCAGGGCAGGTGATCGCGGGCACGATGACGGTGGGGGCGCTCGTCGCCTTCAACATGTTTGCCCAACGCGTGTCTTCTCCGGTCATCCGCATGGCGCAATTGTGGCAGGACTTTCAGCAGGTCCGGCTGTCGGTGGCGCAACTGGGGCTGGTGCTGGATGCGCCGATCGAGCGGATCGGATACTCGCGGACGACGCTGCCGTCGATCAGAGGCAATATCCGCTTCGAGGGCGTTCGCTTCCGCTATGGCGATGAAGGCCCCTGGACGCTGGAGAATATCGATTTGGGCCTGCCTGCAGGCGGGACTTTGGGCATCGCCGGATCCTCGGGCTCCGGCAAGTCCACACTCGCCAAGCTGCTTCAGCGCCTCTACCTCCCGGCAGCCGGGCGCATCCTGATCGATGATATCGACATCGCACAGATCGATCCGACCTGGCTGCGACGCCAGATCGGCGTGGTCCTCCAGGAAAATCTGCTGTTCAACTGCACCCTGCGCGAAAATATCGCGCTTTCCAGCCCGATCGCGCCTTTGTCGGAGGTGATGTCCGCCGCCCGGCTGGCCGGTGCCCATGACTTCATCATGGGGTTGCCGCTCGGCTATGACAGCATGATTGAAGAACGTGGCGTCAATTTGTCGGGTGGCCAGCGCCAGCGGATTGCGATTGCCCGCGCGTTGATGAGCAAGCCCCGTATCCTGATCTTCGATGAGGCGACATCGGCGCTCGATGCCGAGAGCGAGGAGATCGTGCAGGCCAATCTCAAGGCGATGGCCGCGGGACGCACGGTCATCATCATTGCCCACCGCCTGTCCGCGATCCGGGATTGCGACAGCATCGTCACGATGGAACAGGGCCATATCGTCGAGCGCGGATCGCATGAGGAACTGATCGCTCGCAATGGCCGCTATGCCAAACTCTATCGGACCCAGACGCGGACCGGCATGGCGCGGGCGGTGTGATGGGCGCGCAGGGCATATGGGCGACGGGCCGGCAGGCATGGCGTGACGAAAGGGTGCGGGCGCGCACGCTGGTCCGATCCGAGGAGGTCGATTTCCTGCCCGCGGCTATCGAGATCGTCGAACGGCCGGTGTCACCCACGGCGCGCTATACGGCGTGGTTGCTGATGTTGGGGCTGGCCATCGCCTTGTTGTGGCTGATCTTCGGCCAGATCGACGTGGTTGCTTCGGCCCCCGGGCAGTTGATCCCGGCCGATAATGTGAAGCTGATACAGCCTGCGGATGCGGGGGTGGTGCGCTCCATATTGGTGCGGGACAACCAGTCGGTTCATGCCGGCCAGGCGCTGCTCGAACTGGACCCGACCGTGTCCTCGGCCGACGCGATCCAGGCGCGCAGGGCACTGGAAGCGGCCGAGCTGGATGCGGCACGGGGGCGGGCCATGCTGTCCTCGCTCGACGGCCACGGCCTGCGCTTCGTGCCGCCGCCGGGCACCTCGCCGGAAATGACGGAGCTGCAGATCGCACTCGCCCGGGCGCAGCTGGAGGGCATCATGGGCGAGACCGGAGCGCATGATGCCGACCGGCAAGCTGCCTCGGCCACCTATGCCGAAGCGACATTGTCGGCCACCAAGCTGGCCGAAACCCTGCCGCTGGTGGATGAACAGATCGAAGCCAACCAGAAATTGCTCGCCAAGGGCTATGTCTCCAAATTGCGCGTGATCGAGATGCGCCGACAGCGGCTTGGCTTGGCTCGGGATCGGCAGATCGCGCTCGAAACCGCGGCCAAGGCACGCGCGCAGATGGCGCAGGCCAGTGCCAGCCGTACCCAGTCCGTCGGGACGAGCCGCGCCAGGATATTGGAGGATCTGACCAAGGCCGAGGTGGAGGCCCGCTTGCGTCGCGAGGAGATGGTCAAGGCCAGTCGGCGCTCTGCCCTGCAGCGGCTGGTCAGCCCGATCGATGGCACGGTAGCCCAGCTGTCGGTGCACACGGTGGGCGGGGTTGTGGAAGTCGGAAAGCCGCTGATGCTGATCGTCCCGGCGCGCGGGCAACTGGTGGCTATGGTCAAGATATTCAACAAGGATATCGGTTTTGTGCGCGCCGGACAGGATGTGGGCGTCAAGCTCGCGGCTTTTCCCTTCACACGCCATGGCGTGGTCGAGGGGCGGATCGAAAGCATCAGCACCGATGCGGTCGAGGACGAAAAGCTCGGCCTCGTCTATACCGCCAGGATTACGATGGACCGTCAATGGCATACCCGCGACGGTCGGCTGGTCCAACTGGTGCCGGGTATGGAGGTGACGGCCGATATCCGCACCGGTCGGCGCAGCGTCGGCTCCTATCTGCTGAGCCCGCTCCAGGCGGTGCGTGACGAAGCGGGACGGGAACGGTGAGCGCCGCTCCGGCCGCGCGGCCATGCCATGTCCTGTTCGTGATCGCGGGACTGGGCGCGGGCGGCGCAGAACGCGTTGTCAGCCTTATCTCCTCCGCCTGGGTTGCCCGCGGCTGGCGGGTGACGATCATGGCCTTCGATCGGCCACAGGATCCTGTCTATCACCGCTTCGACCCCGCAGTGGAAATCCGGCGCTTTGACATTCCGCCCGGACGCAACCCCGCTTCGACCCTGATGGCGCAAGGGCGACGCATTCTTGCTATCCGCCGGCAACTGAAGGACGCGCGGCCCGATGTCGTGATCTCGCTCCTGACCAAGATCAACGTCCTCACGCTGACGGCGGCGATCGGCACCGGACGGAAAATCATCGTCTCGGAGCGGAATAATCCCCGTGCGCAGAATGCCAATAATGCCTGGAATGCGCTGCTGGCACAGCTGTATCCGTGGGCGGCGGGGATCGTGATGCAGACCCGGGCCAGCCTGGACTGTCTGCCTCAGTCGGCGCGGTCGCTTGCGCGCGTCATCCACAACCCGATCGAGGCCATCGCACCGCCTGCCTCGGCGGCTGGTGCGCAGCGGGTCCTGGTGGGTGTCGGGCGGTTGACCCACCAAAAGGGGTTCGATCTCCTGATCGAGGCCTTTGCCAAGGTCGCGCGCCTGCATCCGGACTGGAACCTGCGTATCTGGGGAGAGGGGGAAATGCGCGGCATGCTGGAACGGCAGGTCGCCTCACTTGGTCTTTCCCATCGTATCGAACTACCCGGAAAGAGCGAGACGCCGGGCGGTTGGTTGGCCAAGGCGGATGCGATGGTTCTGTCGTCCCGCTATGAAGGCTTTGCCAATGTTCTGGGCGAAGCGATGGCGGCGGGCTTGCCGGTCGTCGCCTTCAATTGCGATTTCGGCCCTGCGGAAATGGTCGATAATCTCGTCGATGGCCTGCTCGTGCCCGATGGCGATGCCGGCGCGCTGGCGGCCGCGCTCGACCGGATCATGGGAGATGCTGCGCTGCGCATGCGCCTCGGCATCGCGGCCCGGCAATCGGCAACCCGTTTCGCGTCGCCGGCGATCATCGAACAATGGGACAGGCTGGTCGACGATGTGCGCGCTGTCGCCGGCGCCTAATAGGTCAGGCCCAACCGGATCATGCCCTGCCATTTGCTGAATTCGTCGGCCGCCGTATCGGCTGTCCGGCGGGTATAGGTCGCCACCGCCTCGATCCACATATGGCGGTTGAGCAGATAGCGTGCGCCGCCTTCGCCGGTCCAATAGCGCTGATCGGCATCGAAACTCTCGCGATAATGGACGTTTCGCATCCCGACAGACCCGCGCACAATCAGGTTGTGCCGTACCTCCTGGTCGATGCCCAGGTCGATACGCGTGTCGATGCGTCCCATTGCGCCGGCGCGGATTGTCGCCACATCACCGCGGAAAATATCCAGGCGGACGGCGGTACGGGTCTGCGGGCGCCAGGTCAGCTGGCCGTTGGCGGACAGGCCGGTAAACGCATCAAGGGCAAGGTCGCGAGGATTGGAATGAAATATGCCGATACCAATATTGCCGTTGAGCTTGTCACCCAGTTCCAAGGATACGCCGGCCAATGCACCATAGGTCGTGGTCGAGCGATCGACGCCGTTGCGGTCTGTCTTGAGGCGCGGCTCGCGATCGTTGAGATAGGGCTGGACGAAAACGGCCACGCGCTGTGACAGCTTGACCTGTCCCTTCACCGCGACGCGGTATGTCAGCATGTCGCGATCGGAATCCTCGAGCGAGAGATAGTCGAGCTTCGTCACCCCGGCTGTGGCTGTCACGCCGATGCGCGGACCATCATAGCGATATTCCAGATCGCCGTTGGTCACATTGATAAGCGCTGGCGATTGCGTCAGGTCGGGATTGGCCTCGGGCGCGCCGCGTCTGTCGAAGGTCCGGTCAAAGGATGCTGTCGCCGTCACCCAGTGCCGGTCGCCGAACCCTTTGCGATAGCTTGCGCGAATGCCGAACTGATCGGTATTTTCCTGTGAGGTCTTGGCGTAGCGCGAAAATTCGCCGTAGCCGCGCAGGAAGAACATCGACGTGTCGGTGTCGCGCTTTACCTCCACGCTTGGCCGCACCAGAAAAATGGTGTCGGATTTCCGGTTTTCGTCGGTGGCGAAGATATTGTTGTCGAACCGCACGCCCAGGTCCAACCGGGGTTCGATGACAAAGCCGCCGGTTTGAATGGTGCGCGGCTCATAGCCGGGGCGCGGGAGATCGTCGATCGGGGTCGTGCGGGTGATATCCTGCGCGACCAGGGGCGAGCCGCCGAGCGCGAACGCGATCACGAGCGGCAGGCGACGATAGCGCCAGCGCAAACGCGCTGCGCGACCAGACCCGTTCTGGCACACGCTCAGAACCAGCTTTCACGAATCTCGATCAGATCGCCGGGCTGGACCGGACTGGTCTGGGTCGCACTGCCGGCCATATTGGCACGCGTGATTTTCACCGTCTTCGTGTTGGCGCGGAAGGTGAAGCCGCCGGCGACCGACACGGCGGTCATGACCGACATGCCCGGGACAAAGGGATATTGGCCAGGCTTTTGCACCTCGCCAGTAATGAAGAACGGGCGATAGGCGATGATCTGGGCGCTGACCTTGGGATCGAGTACCAATTGTTGCGCGCGCAAGGCGGCGGCGACATCGGCCTGCAGTCCGTCGACGGTCTTGCCCGAAGCCGGGATGTTGCCGACCATCGGCAAGGACAGCATGCCCGTGTCCGAGATGAGATAGGTCTCGCTCATCATGTCCAGCCCATAGACATTGAGGCGGACCTGGTCGCCGGGACCGAGCTGATAGGGGGTGGGGGCGGCAGTGGCCAGCGGCGTCAGCTTGGCTTCCGGTCCGGCGCAGCCACCCGGTCCCGTGGCGAACAGGGCAAGGGCTATCGAGATCAACAAGCGCTTTTCCATGCTATCCTCCCGTCTTCATGGCCTTGGTTGCCGCTTTAGGCGCGGGCACGCGTGGCGCCCGCCGGCGTGGAAATGCCGCCGCCGAGCCACATACTCAGATCCCGTTGAAGCATGTCCTGCAGCCGCAAAACATCGTCACGATAATAAGCTCTCAGCATCTTGTGCAGTTCGCCATCCAGTGGTGGATAGCGCACCGGTGATGCCAGCGATGCGCGTACCCGGGCGAATACGGGGTTGCTCCGCAGCGGGTCCAGGGCCGGTCGCATGGGGCGCAGCAGCCGTCGCAGCGTCAACGGCAATAGCGGCGTGCTGCTGTCGTTCTTCCGGCTGTCCAGCTGATCGGGAGCAATATGGGCAGGGACGCCAATATGTCTGCATATGTCGACGATCATCTGTTCGGCGGAATGGGCCATGTCCTCGTAGAGCAGCACATGCAGCTGCTCGCGCGGGAACAGCTTCAGGAAGCGATCGAGGTGTCGCGCATAAAGACCGCTTGCAAGGAACCGCCGCTCGGCACTGCGCTGGCCCTGCAGATATTTGCGGGGATCGCCGCCGACCATCCCGCGCCGGTAGAGCATGCAGTAATCGGAATAGGCGCGCTGCACGGGATCGCGCAATTGCACGATCAACCGTGCTCCGGGCAGCGTCTGGAACAGGCGATCGGCGGCATCGGGATGCGCCAGATAGTCAGCCGACTTTTCGCCAAGAATGCGGTCCGGCGGCGCTTCGTCGAACAGCGTGGCATACCAGTCCGTGCCGCGGGCATAGTCACTGCTGAAATAATGGGGTTCGGTCTTGGGCAGCCACAGATTGGGATGGCAGCGCAACTGATGGGCGATCCAGGTGGTCGCCCCCTTGACCGCACCGATGATGATGAAATGTGGGCGACGGCCGTCCGGAAACATCATCGGGCTCCCTGTTCGATGACTGTGCGCAGGATATTGCCCATATAGACGCAATCGGCGGCGGACAGGCTGGGATCGACAGGCAGCAACAGGCTGGTTTCCCCCAGTCGCCTGGCGACGGGCAGTCGGTTTGACGGGCCCATCGCCGCGTCGGTGAACGCGCGTTCGAGATAGATTTCAGGGCAACTGCCCGACTGGCACGGCACGCCTAGCTCTCGCGCCGTTTCGATGATCCGATCGCGCGACCAGCCATCCTTCAGCCGTTCGAGCCGCAGGAACGCATAGAATTTATAATAGGCAGGGTCGATCCCGGGTTCCGGGTCGATCAGGCGGAGCGCTGGAATGTCTGCCAATATGTGCCGCAATATCCGGGCATTGTCGCGCCGCTGCCGAAGCCAGGTTGGCAGCTTCCTGAGCTGCGCAACGCCGATCGCGGCCTGCATCTCGGTCATCCGATAGTTGCTGCCGAAATGATTGTGGAGCCAGCGGAAGGACACGCCATTGCCCCCCTGCACCATCAGTTCGGGATCCTTGCCATGATCCTTCAACGCCCAGGCCCGCTTCCATATGTCGGGATCGCGCAGCAGCAGCAGTCCGCCTTCGCCGCCAGTCGACATGATCTTGTCGGTACAGAATGAAAATGCGGCCGCGTCGCCGAACCCGCCCATGACCCGGCCGTGGCGCGTCGCGCCATGGGCCTGCGCGCAATCCTCTATGATCCGGATGTCCCGGGCCGCGGCGAGCGCGCAGATTTCCTCCATCGGGGCGGGATGGCCGGCCAGATGGACGACGATGATCGCGCGGGTCCGGGCTGTCAGGCAGGCGGCTATCGTGTCGGGGCTGAGCCCCTGGGTCACTTCATCGACATCGGCAAAGACGGGGGTGGCGCCACAGGCCACGACGCAGCTCGCCGAAGCCATGAAGCTGCGTGCGGGGACGATCACCTCGTCGCCAGGGCCGATGCCCAGCGCCCTGAGCGCCACTTCCAGCGCGAGCGTCCCGTTGGCCAGGGCAATGGCGTGGGGCATGCCGCACAGTTCGGCAAAGCCCTGCTCCAATGCCGCACAGCATTCGCCATGATGCAGGGCGTTGACACGCCCGGTTTCCAATATCCCGGTTACGGCGGCGATCTCGTCCGGCGCATAGACTGGCCATTGCGACACGATCGACATGGAGCGCTGCGGGATGGCGTCATGATGGGGGCGAGCCAGCATCCTTTCCCTCCCTTATTGCATCTGGCGGACGGCGCCGTCCTGCGGCCATGTCGGCTTGGCGATCTGCGATTTTTTGATGGCCGTGAGGCAATTTTCCTTGTCCAGGGGGCGGGGCGGCAGCGGGGCTTCCCTGGTCACGGCATCCAGCATCTCGAACAGCAGATGGCGCACCTCGACCTGATCATGGGCCAGGACGGCGCGTTCCAGTTGCTCAAAGCCGGCCTGCAGCCGTGCCGGCGGTACGGGCACCGGTTCGGCCTCGAACACGCCGGTAAGGTCGGACGGCAACTGGCGTTCGCGTTCGTCGAACAATTCCTCATACAGCTTCTCGCCGGGGCGAAGGCCGACGATCTTGATCGGCACGTCTCGCTCGGGGGCGAGGCCGGCCAGGCGGATCATGCGCCGGGCGATGTCGATGATCTTTACCGGTTCGCCCATGTCGAGCACGATGATGCGCCCGCGTTTCAGGCCATATTCCATGGCGCGCGCGGTGCTGTGCAGGATGAGTTGCACGGCCTCGTGCACGGTCATGAAGAAGCGCGTGATTTCCGGATGCGTCACGGTGAGCGGCGAGCGGCTCTCCAACTGGCGCTGGAACAGGGGAATGAGCGAGCCGCTGGAGCCCAGCACATTGCCGAAGCGGACGGTCATGAAGCGTGGTGCGCCGGGGTTTCCGGCGCCTTCGAGGTCAAGCGCCTGGCAGTAAAGTTCGCCCAGCCGCTTCGTGGCACCCATCACGCCGACCGGATTGACGGCCTTGTCGGTCGACACCTGAACCATGGCCCTGACGCCATGGCGCTTGGCCGCGTCCGCGACATTGCATGTGCCGAGCACGTTGGTCTGCACACCCGCGCAGACATTGGTCTCGACCAACGGCACATGTTTGAGCGCGGCGGCATGAAAGACGAAATGGGGTTTCCATTCGGCAAATACGGCCATCACATGTTGCCGCTGCCGCACCGAACAGAGCAGCGCATGGCAGGAAATGGCGGGATAATTTTCCCGGATTTCCATTTCGACCGAATAAAGATTGAACTCGCCACAATCGAGCAGCAGCAGTTCGGACGGCTCGAAGACGGCAACCTGGCGTGCCAGTTCCCGACCGATCGATCCTCCGGCGCCAGTGATCAGCACGCGCTGCCCCTTGATCGCCCGATGGACGATTTGCGCGTCGAGCTGGGTCTGGGGCCGGTCGAGCAGATCGGCGAGATTGATCAGCTGGAGGTCGAGCGGCTTGTTGATCTCCGTTGCCGGCGGCGCACGCAAGACGGACAGGTTGAGCGTTTGCGCCGCCGTGACCAGTTTCAGCTTTTGCGGGCCGACCACGTCCTCGGGACCTGTGGCCAGGATGATGCAGGTGGGCCGCTGATTGCGCGCGGTGAGGTGCGACACGACATGGTCGATCGCTTCGACCCCGCCCAGCATCGGCACGCCTCGTAGCCGCAAATGCGCCTCGCCGCTGTCCAGGTCGAGAATGCCGACGGGCAGATAGGGGGGCGTCGGCAGCATCTCCAGATGGCGCAGGATGGTTTCGACATATTCGGGATGACCCACGATCAGGGCGCGCTGCTGGCTGACGGCGATGTCGGAGCGTCGCGCATTGTCGCGCATGCCGGGCAGGTTGATGCGGTTCAGGCCGCGCGTCATGTTGCGCAGCACGCGGCGCCACAGGCGCCCGGCGGACAGGAGCGAGATCAGGACCAGGCATTGGATGAACGGCACCGAAGTGGGCATCCAGCGCTGTCCCTGGCTCAGCATCAGGACGATCATCGTTGCGGTGATGGCCAGGATCGCGGCCTCGACCAGCCGGATCAGGTCCGGCAGGGAGGCGAGGCGCCAGATGCGGTTGTAAAGCCCGCTCCAATGAAAGGTCACCAGGCCCACAAGGATGAAGATCGGCAGGCTGTGCAACGCGCCGTCGACCATATGCTCCGGGACGGCACCGTTCATGCGCAGGATCAGGGCGATGCCGAGCGAGGTTGCTATCGCCCATGAATCATAGGCCATATAGGTAGGTGTGCGCCATTTGCGAAACAGGGCGCGAAGTTCACCGGCTATAGGCATGGTTTTCCCCTTGTCGATGCAAGCCAAGTTTCGGTGACCGCCTGAGCGCCCGGGCGCTCAGGCCACGAGATCCATCCGAACACGGCCTCCTTGAACAGGTTAGGTCGATGGCCGCCTGCGGTAAGCTGGGCATAGGGACATCCCGAAGAGGGGTACGGTGATGGCTCTTGTGGTGGGGCGCCTCCCCCCAAATGCCCTACCATGCTCAAAAGTAGTGCTGCCGGTCGCGGCGCCTTGCCCCCATGGATAGGGCCTAAAATAGCGAGCAGGCTGGCGCTGCGCTTCGATCTAATAGGGACGCTTCCATCAGGGGCACGTCGCGAAGCCATCTTCGGGCGATTTTTTGGGGCCGGCACGTCCATGAAGCTGCTTCATGTCATAACCGGATTGAACGTGGGCGGAGCCGAGGCGATGCTCATGCGCCTGCTCCACCATTCGTCCGCGCAGGACCAGGACGTGGTGGTGGCCTCGCTGATGCCGCCAGGCTTTGTCGGCCAGCGACTGCAGGACAATGGCGTGCGGGTCCATGCCTTGGGGATGACCAGCGTTGCGACCGCCTTGCCGGCGACGCTCCGGCTGGCTGCGCTTGTCCGGCGCGAGCGTCCCGACGTGATCATGGCGTGGATGCACCATGCCCAGTTGGCGACCATGTGCGCGACGATGCTGGCGCGTACCGGCGCGCCGGTCATCTGGAATGTTCGTCATTCGCTTGGCGGTGGCTATGTGCATGAAAAGAGGCTGACCCGCCTCGTCCTGCGGACCCAGGCGCTGCTTTCACGGCGGCCGCAGGCGATCATCTACAATGCCCGGGTGGCGATGCAGCAATATCGGGCCATAGGCTTTGATCCCACGCGGGCGATGGTCATCCCCAATGGGTTCGATCTGGACGCGGACGGGCAGCGGGCGGAGGCCCAGGATCGGCTTCGCCGGATTTTCGGCATCGCGCCCGACCGCATCGTGATCGCGATGGTCGCGCGGGCGCATCCAATGAAGGATGCCGCCAATCTGGTATCGGCCTTCGCCCGGCTGCATCCCGCCCGTATGCCGGCGCATCTGCTGATCGTGGGAGAGGGGATGGACCGGCCGACGCCGGAGATCGCGGACGCGCTCTCGGCCTTGCCGACCGGGTACTGGACGCTTTCGGGGCAACGGAGCGATGTCGCGCAATGGCTCGGCGGCGTCGATATCCTCGCCTTGCCCTCGGCCTGGGGCGAGGGATTTCCCAATATTGTGGGTGAGGCGATGGCCAAGGCCATACCCTGTGTCGGCACCGATGTCGGCGACACGGGCTGGGTCATCGGAGCGACGGGCCGCACCGTGCCGCCGCGCAATCCGACAGCCCTCGCGCTGGCGTTGATGGAACTATGCCATTTGCGGCCGGAGGAACGGGTGATGCTGGGCGGTGCCGCGCGCCAGCGCATCAGCGAGATGTTCGCGATCGATCAGGTCGTGAAGCGCTATGATGCGCTGTTTCGACAGGTTGCGGGACGGATCGAGAGCGACGAGCCGGGGCCATCGGCGCGTGCCATGCAGTGCGAGGCGCTATGAAGATCGTCGTCGTCTCCAGCCTGACTTTCTCGCTGATCAATTTTCGCGGGCGCCTGCTCGCATCGATGGTGGCGAACGGACATGAGGTCATCGCCTGCGCTCCTGATCGGGATGCGGCGGTCGAGGCGAGGCTCGCCGCGCTGGGCGTGCGCTTCCGCCACATGCCGATGGCGCGCACGGGGATGAATCCGTTTCGCGACGTGCAAACTTTTTCCTGGCTGCTGGTGATGCTGTGGCGCGAACGGCCAGATATCGTGCTCGCCTATACGCAAAAGCCGATCATCTATGGCGGTTTGGCGACCCGTTGTGTCGGCAGGACGCGCTTTTATGCGATGGTGAGTGGCTTGGGGCATGTGTTCAGCGACGACATGTCCGGCCGCCTGCGCCATGTCCGGCGTCTCGTTTCCTTTCTCTATCGTCGCGCGCTGGCGCACGCCCGGGCCGTGTTCGTGTTCAATCGCGACGATCGGCACGAAATGCTGGCCCATGGCATCATCGATGAGGGCGCCCAGGTCATTCAGGTGCCCGGATCGGGCGTCGACCTCGATCATTATGCTTGCCAGCCGCTCCCCGAAGTGGGGCTGAGCTTCCTGATGATCGCCCGGCTGCTGCGCAACAAGGGCCTTGATGATTATGCCAAAGCAGCGCGTCTGGTCCGGGCGGAGCGGCCTGACATCCGTTTCCGCCTGCTCGGTCCGTTCGACAGCAATCCTGCCGCCATTTCTCGTGAGACGATCGCGCAATGGAACCGGGATGGCCTGCTGGAATATTGCGGCGAGACGCAGGACGTCCGGCCGCATCTTGCCCAGGCGAGCGTCTTCGTATTGCCCAGCTGGTATCGTGAAGGGCTGCCGCGCACGCTGTTGGAGGCGATGGCAACCGGGCGAGGCGTGATCACCACCGACATGCCCGGCTGCAGGGAGCCCGTGGTCGAGGGGGAGAATGGTTTTCTGGTCCCGCCGCGCAACCACCAGGCACTTGCCAATGCGATGTTGCGTATCGCGGCCGATCCGGGGCTGGTCGTCGCCATGGGTGCGGCGGCACGGCGGACGGTGGAGGAGCATTTCTCGGTCGAGAAGGTGAATGCGATGCTGCTCGACACGATGGGCCTGCTTGCCCAGCCGACGGGCGTCCCTGTTCAACCCGATCGATCCGCTGCACCTGTGCGGGCGTTTGCGACGGGAGGAGGCTGATGTCATCGATCCGGCTTCTCGATGTGGGGATATCGGCTGTCGGGCTGCTGGTGGCCGTGCCGGTGATGGCCGCAGTGGCAGGCGTGATCGCCCTGACCGATGGCCGACCGATCCTGTTCCGGCAGCGCCGTGTGACGCGGGACGGGCGGCTGTTCACGCTGGTCAAGTTCCGCACCATGACGAATGTGCACGATGCGGACGGTGATCTGCTCCCCGATGCGGCCCGGACGACGCCGGTCGGTCGCGCGCTCAGGGCGGTGCGGCTCGATGAATTGCCGCAATTGTGGCACATCTTCACGGGCGACATGGCATTGATCGGGCCGCGACCGTTGCTGCCTGCAACGATCGTGGCGGCCGGAAAACTTGGTCAGGCACGGTGCGCCGTCAGGCCCGGGCTCACCGGCTGGGCGCAGGTCAACGGCAACACGCTGCTGAGCGATGCCGACAAGATGGCGCTCGATCTCTGGTATATCGATCATCGCAGCCTGTCGCTCGACATCAACATACTCTGGCGCACCGTCCTCGTCGCATTGACGGGGGAGCGAACCGATCCAGCATCCATAAGGAGGGCCTATGAGAGCGGTGCTCGTTGGCGCAGTTGAGAGCACGCGCGTTGCGCTGAAATGCCTTGCGGCTTCGCCGGCATGGGATTTGGCGGCGGTCTTGACGCTGCCGGTCACGCTTGGCCATCGTCATTCCGATTTCGTGGATTTGTCCGGCGATGCGGCGGCGCTGGCGACGCGGCTCGTCACGGTGTCGAACATCAACGCACAGTCCAGTCTCGAGCTGATCGAGGATCTCGCGCCCGACTACATCTTCGTCATCGGCTGGTCGCAACTGTGCGGCGCGCGCGTGCAGGCCAGCGCACCGGGCGGCCTGATCGGTTTTCACCCCGCGCCGCTGCCCCGGTTGCGCGGGCGCGCGATCATCCCATGGACCATCCTGCTCGATGAGCCGATTTCCGCCTCTACCCTGTTCAGGATCGACGACGGGGTCGACAGTGGCCCGATCCTGGCACAGCGTTTCTTCCATGTCGCATCGGATGAGACGGCAGAATCTCTCTATGCCAGGCATATGACGATGCTGGCCGAAATATTGCCGCCCATGCTGATCGACCTGGCCCATGGGCGTGCGCCCGGGGTGCCGCAGGACGAACGGTACAGCAGCTATGGCACGCGCCGACGGCCCGAGGATGCCCGTATCGATTGGACGGCGCCGGTGGATGATATCTGGCGCATGGTGCGCGCCTGTGGTGCGCCCTATCCGGGCGCCTGGACGATATTGAACGACAGCAAGGTCGTCATCGCCGCGGCGTATCCCGTGTCCCTGTCGCGCTACAGAGCGTCCATGCCGGGGCAGATTGTCGAGCGCACCGACAGCAGCTTTACGGTGCGCTGCGGCGATGACGGCGGGCTGCAGGTCACGCAATGGTCCTGCCCGGCGGATGGCGCCTTGCCTGTCCACGCCATTCTGGGACGGGAGTCGATGACGCGATGACGGCTCTCGATTCCGTACAGCGGGCGCTGGTCATCGCACCGCATCCCGATGACGAGGTTCTAGGCTGTGGGGGCACGATCGCGCGACTGGTCTCGATGGGGTGCCAGGTTGAAATCCTGGTGGTTACGCGCGGCATGGCGCCATTGTTCGACGAGGATCAGGCTAACCAGGTGCGCGATGAGGCCCGCCAGGCGCATTGGCTGCTGGGCGTCACCCAGACGCAGTTTCTGGATTTTCCGGCAGCCGGTCTGGACGGCGTATCGCGCGCCGCGCTCAATGCCGCCATTGCGAAATCGGTTATGACGAGCCGGCCCGATATGTTGCTGGTCCCCTTTGTGGGCGATCTGCATTTCGATCATAAGCTGGTCTTCGATGCGGCCATGGTGGCGGCGCGTCCGTTGGGGCCGGATTATCCCCGGCGCATCCTCGCCTATGAAACGGTGTCGGAAACCAACTGGTCCGCACCCTATCTTGGTCCCGCGTTCCAGCCCAATGTCTTTATCGACATCTCCAGCCATCTGGATCAGAAATTGGATGCGTTTGCCTGCTTCCGGTCGCAGGTTCGACCGTTTCCCAATGAACGGTCGCTAGAAACATTGAGAGCACTGGCAATGGTGAGAGGATCCTGCGTTTCCTGCGCGGCGGCCGAGGCTTTCACCCTGATAAGGGAGGTAGCATGAACATGCCGGTCGTTTTCGAACCTACTCAAGAGGGGGCGATCACCCTGGTGGCAAATTCAGGACGACGCGCGTCTTCCCGGCGGTCCTTGCGCATGATGATGAGTTCGGCCGGCCGCCGGGTCAGTCTGCTGCGCAGCTTTCGCCAGTCGGCTGCACAACTGGGCGCGGATCTCAGTATCTATGGCTGTGATTTGCAGCCGGAATGGAGCCCGGCCTGTATCGAGGCGGACAAGGCATTCGCAGCGCCTTCAGCGGAAAGCACCGCATTCATTCCAGCGATGCTGGAAATATGCGAGCAGGAAAATATCGGCCTGATCGTGCCGACCATCGACACCGAACTGATTGCCTTTGCCCGTGCCCGGGACAAGTTCGCGGCGCTTGGCTGCCATGTTGCCGTCAGTAGCGAGCAGGTCGTGACGATGGCGCGCGACAAGCTGGCGACAGCCCGCTTCCTCTCCGCCGCAGGCGTTCACACGCCCCGGACGGCATCGGCCAAGGATGTCTTGCGCGGGCGCGAGGAAATGGTCTTTCCCTTGCTTGCCAAGCCGCGCCACGGGAGTTCGAGCCGCGGTATCATGATGGTCGAGACGCTGAACGAATTGCTCACGCTCGATGCAAAGGAACCCTATATCGTCCAGCAGTTCATTCCGGGACGGGAATTCACGGTCAATCTCTACTTCGATGCCGAAGGGCGACTGAAATGTGCCGTGCCGCATGAACGGTTGAAGGTCCGCGCAGGCGAAGTGGAAAAAGGGGTCACGCTGCGCAGCCAGCCGCTGGCGGACATGGCCCGCCAGATCGCCGTTGCATGCAAGGGCGCACGCGGGGCGCTGTGCTTCCAGGTGCGCCTGGCCGAGAATGGAATGCCGTTCGTGTTCGAGATCAATGCCCGCTTCGGCGGCGGTTATCCCCTGACGCATCATGCCGGCGCGCAGTTCACGACATGGATGCTGGAGGAATGTCTGAACTTGCCGCGTACCGCCAATGATGAATGGCAGTCCGATATGCTGATGCTCCGGTTCGATGATGCCGTGTTCGTCTGATGGCCCGGCCGCGGGTGAAGTGCGCGCCGGAGCACGTGCTTGTCTTCGACCTTGATGACACACTCTATCTGGAGCGGGACTATGTGCTGAGCGGATTGGGCGCTGTCGGTGCATGGGCGCGCGAACGCCTGGGCCTTGTCGAATACGGGAATTTTCTGCGCCGAAAGTTCGAGGCGGGCGCCAGGACGCAGTTATTCGATGACTGCCTGCGCGACTTGGACATTGATCCTACGCCGTCCCTGGTGGGGCGGATGCTTGCCGTCTATCGACAGCATCGACCGATTATCGAGCTGGCGCCAGATGCCGCGAACTTCCTGACGAATATCGCGCCGCATATTGCGATCGGCGTCATCACCGACGGATATCTGGATGCCCAGCGACGGAAGATCCGCGCACTGGATCTGTACCGGCGTGGTGTCAGTCTAGGTATCTGTACTGACCGTTGGGGGCGTGCGCATTGGAAGCCGGATCGGCGCGCCTTCCTGCATATGCAGGAATATTTCGGATTGGCGAATCGCTGTTTCACTTATGTTGCCGACAACCCGGTGAAGGATTTTATCGCTCCGAAGGCGCTGGGCTGGCATACCATAAGGATAGTGCGGCCGGGTCGGATCGACCATGCAGACCATCCTGCACGGCATTGCGATGCACAAAGGGTTATTGAAAACCTTGGTGAATTATGATTTTCCTTCAAAGGAATTTACAAAATTTACTAATACTTTTGAGCTTGCCCTTCAAATGCACCTATTGGAAAAGCTTGATTGTTTTTCCGATTACTATAGCTCTTAGGCAGGGAAGGGTCGCGATCGGAGAGCCGGATGCTGCAAAAAGCAGGCTTTCCCTCTGAAGGGGTTCCTCGCTCTCTGGCAGTTGATGCCATAGTCGAGTTCGCTGCGTGAAAGCGAAGGCGCTCCTAATTTCTCGGAGGCGACTTTGAGCAATCAACTGCAAGTGATCATCGTCACGCAAAATGAGATCGAAGGCGAAGGTCTGCGACGTATTCTGACGGAAAGATCGTTGGATGTCGTCGGCGTTTTCCGAAATTTGGCTGATATTCCGCTGGAAACTGGCAGCCACGGCGTGAACAACCTTCTGGTGATGGCCTCCTCGTCCGATGAAGCGACGCTCGAAATGTGTCGGGAGGCGCATATACTTCAGGACGAGGCATTGATCGTCATGCTGGGACATGATTGTGAATGCGCGATGGTTGCCCAGGCGTTTCAGGCGGGTGTGGCCGGCTATATTGGCAAAGACACTTCCTGCGCTAGCCTTGCAGCAATGATCAATCTGGTGGCACTCGGCGAAAAGATCGTGCCCTCTCGCATCATTTTTGAACTTGCGGGGCTCGATACCAATTTGCGCTGGAACGATAATGACGGTCGCATTGAAGATGTGAAGATGTCGGACCGTGAGGTGGAAATATTGCGGGGTCTGATCCGGGGTGAACCCAACAAGATCATTTCCCGCCGGCTCAACATTACCGAGGCCACGGTGAAGGTTCATGTCAAATCCATTCTCCGGAAGCTTCACGTTGTTAATCGGACGCAGGCCGCAATCTGGGCATTAAGCCGCGGTTTGCTGGGTGAACCAGTTCAGCAGAACGGCGAGCAGTCGCCATGCGCGGCCGTGGTACCACGCTTCCCTTTAAGGCTGGCCGACGTGGCTTGAGTGACGACTAGCCAGTCGGATTTTCCAAGGCTGCGTCGGCGTTTCGTGCTGTGGGCGACTGTTGAAGCGAGCTTTGTCTGCTCCAGTTCCGCCTTCGAATGATATCGTTGTTGGAAGGGGATATCCTATGTCTTCAGGCGACGCCCTCATCGTTCCTTCTAATTTTACCCCTGGCGATATATTTATGGGAGCGGCGCGGGCACCGCAGCCAAGCACCCGTACGGGCTATTTTGGCGTTCACGATTTTTTCCGGATGATCCGACGGCGATGGATATTGATTGCCACGCTGACCGTGCTCGGCATGGCGATGACGATCATGGTCCTGATCAACATCACGCCCATCTACAGCAGCGCTGCGACCGTCGTGGTCCAGCCGCCCGACGCGGAAACATCGGTCACCGGCACGACCATCCTCAGCCCGAACCAGGAAACGCAGATCGAGACGAAAGTCGAAATGCTGCGCTCCCGGCGTCTCGCGCGGGCGGCAGCGACGACGCTGCATCTGGATGATGATCCCGAATTTGCCCGCAAGCCGGGAGAAGCCCGGGGCGTCGGATCCTGGGTCCGGGAAGTGATCCTGGGCAATCGCCCCGTGGAAGTGGACCCCAGCCTGCGCGCGGAGGCGGCCGAACGCTCGCGGAGCGAAGGAGTGGTCGATCGTTTGCTCGACAAGGTCGACATCATGCGCGTCGGCCGGTCGAGCACGATCAAGGTGACCGCCTCGTCGGAAGACCCGGCAAAGGCGGCCCTGATCGCCAATCGGCTGGTCGAAACCTATATTCAAGGTGGACTGAAGAACGCCAAGGAATCGCGCGATAAGGAAATCCAGGCGCTGACCGCGCGGGTCGTGCAGGTGCGTACCGCCATGCAGCAGACTGATGGCGCCGCCGCCAGTTTCCGCGCGGCCCATGGCATATTGGCATCCAATCCCGAAGTCAGCGGCGCTGCCCAGGTCGACCAGTCGGCCGGCATTCTGGCCCAGGCCCGTGCGGAAAGCGCTTATGCCAGCCGGCTTGCCCAACTCAGTGGAGGACCGGCGACGGCGACATCCCCGCTGCTCATCGAACTGCGACAGCAGGAGGCAACCTTGTCGCGGCGTCTGGGTGAACTGAGTGCGATGTTCGGTCCGGGCTATCCTGATGTCGTCAAGACCAAGGCGGAACTGGCCACGATCGGCCCGCGCATTGCGGCGGAAACGGCGCGGTTGCAGGGCGAATTGTCGGCCGTGTCGGCGGCTAGCGCCGCCCGGCGCGGCGCGATCGACGCCAGCATCAGCAGCATCCGTTCGCAGGCCCTGGCGTCGGGAGGGCAGGCGGTCGCGCTGCGGGGGCTGGAGCGCAAGGCGGAGGCCACCAACACACTGTACATGTCGTTGGTCGCCGCGCTGAACGCAAAGATCACGGCGCCCGTCGATGTGGATCCCGACATCTCGATCATCTCTCGCGCCTCTCTGCCAGCGGTGCCCAGCTATCCGATCCCGCAACGGGTTCTGGCGGTGGCGATGCTGGCCTTTCTTCTGCTCGGCCTGATCGTCGCCTTCGTGGTCGATACGATGGATACGACGATCCGCACGGCGGCGCAGGTCCGGCGCCTGCTTGGCATTCCCACACTTGCGATGGTGCCCGATCTCAGTGATGGGCGCGAAGATGAACCGGTTCATGCGGTCGTAGAATCCAAACCCCGGTCCCGCTTTGCCGAGGCGATCCGCAATCTGCTGATCGAACTGGAATCGCGCCATGGTCCCGGCTCTCAGGTGGTGGTGGTGACGTCTCCGCTGGATGGCGAGGGCAAGAGCACCATCGCCACCAGTCTGGCGGCTGCGGCTGGCGCCGTCAGCAGGCGCGCGGTCGTCGTCGATTTCGATTTGCGGCGCCCCAATATCGAGGCCGATTGCAAGGGCAATGGTGTCGTTGGCTATCTCACTGGTCGTGCTGGCCTGGAGGATCTGCCCGTCATCCAGGAAGACAGCCATTTTTCGGTAATTGCCGTCGGCGATACGCCCATGGACCCGGGTGCGCTGATCGCCTCGCCTCGTCTGCCACGCATGGTCAATGCGCTGCGACAACATTATGATCTGGTGATCCTGAATGCGCCGCCGATCCTGCCGGTGCGCGATGCCAAGACGCTCACCGAATATGCCGATTCGACGATCCTGGTACTGCGTTGGGGCATGACCAGTCCCGAAGCCGCGCGGGTGGCGATGGAGATGTTCGAGCGGCCGATTACCGGAGCGGTCATCAACATGGTGGATTATCCGGCCCATGCACGACGCGGCTATGGCGATGCGATCCACCATATCGCTCGACTGACCAAATATTATGATGCCGATGATCCGGCGGAGGCTGGTGCGATGCACAAGCGCCTGTTGCGCAGCTGGCGCCGTTCCAAGCGTCGCGTGGTGGAAGCGCTGCATTTCAATTGAGGTGCCGTCCCAGCAGGACCAAAACAGGACCGGTGAACCGCATGGGTTGATCGGTCCTTTTTGCGTGTGATCGGAAAAGCCTTGTGGCCCTATCGCTGTTGCCAGGGGGCGACCTTGATCGCGCGGCGAAGGTTGAAGCTGAGACCGCCGAGCCAGACGATGCCGAAGGCCAGGTGGGCTAGATTGGCACCCATGGCACCGAATTCCATGATCAGCGGGGCGACCGAGCAGTAGAAGGCCATGGCACAGGCCACCACGGTACGTAGGACGCCCCGCTGTTCCCCCAGCGACAGCAGCCCGGCGCGACTGGCCGCGCCGCTGATCGTCATCGTCACCGCCAGGATCTGGACGATGAGGAGCGGTACCGCCCCGGCAAATCGCGCTCCAACGATCAGGCGCATCAGGCTCGCGCCGGCGATCAGGATGGTGAGGAAACAGGCCATGCCAAAGGCGAGCAGGATTAGCTCGGTTTGTATCACCACCCGCACGAAGGCGCGGCGATTGCCGGCCGCCGCCAGCCGGCTGAGGTCTGGATAGACGACCGATTCCACTTGGCTGCCGATCTGTTGCACGACGCGGCTGATCCGCTTGGCGATGTGAAACAGGCCCGCGCTTGCCGGGTCGGCAAGCCAGCCGACGATCAGCGTGTCGACCTGCTGGGCGCTCGACCAGACGGTCAGGGAAAAATTGGATCCCAGGGCAAAGCGCCATACCTTCGGAAAGCGCTCGTTGATGCCTTCGACGCTGGCGTCGAAAATGGCGCGCAGGCCTGGCGCGGGCAGAAGGCGTATCGCAAAGATGAAATTGGAAATCGACATGATGATCTGGGTAAATGTCCAGATCAGCACCATCTCGAACAGGTCTGCATCCATCACGAAGGCGATGCCGATCAGCGCCAGTCTCAGCAGCGCATTGGCGACCTGAATGCGTGCGATCATGCGATATTGGTCGGTCAGGCGGTATATCGCCGTGGCCACGCCATTATAGCTAAACAGCAGCGACACCAGGAAGATGAGGGCCATTTGCAGGGTTTCGTCGCTGTAGCCGAGCAGCCATTGCCCCGTCAGTGCAATCCCGTTCGCCACCACCCACGCCGCAACGCCGCCGCCCAGGTCGAGCAACAGTCCGAATTTGAGCAGCGCGAAAAACGCTGCGGAATCCTTTTCGTGATCAAGGCTGGCGCCATAGCGGATGACCGGTTGCCAAGACTGGAAACTCAACAAGCGCTCGCTTGCCTGTCCCAGTGTCAGGATCATTGCCAGGATGCCATAGGCCGCGGGATGTAGCAGTCGAGCCGTAAGGGCGATGGAAAGTAGCGTGATGCCCAGTGTCGCCGCCGTTCCGCTCAGCAGGTGGGTGACGGCGCGCACGCGCCGGTGCGACATGGCTCGAAGCCCCCATGCGTGGGTCGAGATGATGAACGACAATAGCGGGTGCGCCCTCTCCATAGCCATGTCCCTCCACCATGATCGTCGCTAATTCATGGAACCAATCAGGATAAAAGCGCAGCTTTCCTGTAGATGTAATCCCAAATTGCCGATCACCGCAGCGACGCTGGATGATAAGGAACAGGCAGGGGAGACGTTATGTCCATCACCGCCAAAGCCTTTTTTCATCCCGCCCGAAAGCCGACTTCGACCGATGTCGAAGATCGTTTCTTTTCGGATCTGCGCACGCGCAACTCGACCTTCAAACGGACAGCAAGCGATCGCTTCCATGACCTGGATGCTCGTTGTCTGGAAAGTTTCGAATTGAGTGGCGCCACCATCGGGCAGGTTCTTGATATCGGCATATCGTCCGGTGCGACGACGCTTGCCCTCTATGAGCGATTGCTGGCCTGTGGGCATATGCCGGCCGTGGTCGGCACCGACATCGCCATCGACGGTCGATTGGTGAAGGCCTATCCGGGCGTGCGGGTGCTGACCGACGAGGCGGGACATCCGTTGCAATATGATGTGTTGGGCCGGGTGGTACGCCCCTGGGGTCGTCGGGCCGACTATGCCACCGGCATGCTCGCGGTGCGCGCTCTGGCAAATGCCTGGCTGGGCGGACGTGCCCAGCGCCTCATAAAGCAGGGGGACGGGGACGTCACGCCCGTGCGCCTCATCAGTCCGCGGCTGAAGGCCGCGTCGAACGTGCAGATCGAGAAGAATGACATCTTTGTCGATACCCCCGCGTTCCGCCATCGGTTTGACTTCATCCGGGCCTGCAACATCCTAAATCGCGGCTATTTCGATGAAGAGGCGCTGCGCCGGGCGATGGCCAACATCGTGCGCTATCTGACCGGGCCCGGGGCCTTCCTGCTGATCGCCCGCTCTGCTCGGGGATGCCATGTCGGCACGCTGTTCCAGGTTTCTGCTAATGGCCGTTTTCTGGACGTCGTGGACCGTTTCTGCGGCGGGTCGGAAGTGGAATGGCTGATGCTTGAAACCCCGTTGCCCGAGCAATGGGCCATCTAGCATGCCGTCGGCCGTCACCATATGCTTTCCCTTCGTGGGAGACCTGGTGGGGGGCAGCCATATCTCTGCCAGCAGCTTGATCGCCAAGATCGATCAGCAGCGTTACGCGCCGCTCGTCATCGTCCAGAACCCGCAGGGCATCATCGCCCGGCTGTTTGCGGACAGGGGTATTGCTGTCGAGGCCATTCCCGCTTCCATTTCTCTCCAGCACGGCCGCAGGGTCGGCCCGTTGCGGGCACTGCAGCTGACGCGAGGCGCCATTCCTCTGGCCCGGTTCCTGCGCAAACGCCAGGTTGCCATCGTCCACAGCAATGACGGGCGCACCCATGCGACCTGGGCATTGGCCGCTCGGCTGGCAGGAGCCCAATTGCTCTGGCATCACCGTGGTTCACCCGATGCATTGGGATTGAGGATGGTTGCGCCGCTGCTGGCCAACCGGGTGGTTGCGGTGTCGCACTTCGCCGGCGACCAGGCAGGCGGCCTGCGCCGCAGGCTGCGTACCGATGTGGTACACAGCCCTTTCGATACATCCATCCAATGCGATCGATGGGCGGCCCGGCAGGCGATACTCGAACTCATCAATGCACCGCCCACCGCCAATCTTGTCGGCTTCTCGGGCGTCCTGATCGACCGCAAACGGCCATTGCTGTTCGTCGATGCAATTGCTGCGCTTCGCCGTGTCGCGCCCGAACTCGATGCGCGGGGTGTGCTCTTCGGCGAGGCGCTTGACGGCATGGACGCCCAGGTTGCGGATCGTGCCCGGCGGCAAGGCGTCGGCGACGCGATCCATCTGATGGGTTTTCGCACTCCCGGCGCCTTCTGGCTGGCGGGGTGCGATTTACTGATGGTGCCGGCGATCGACGAACCTTTCGGACGAACGCTGATCGAGGCGATGCTGGTCGAAACGCCGGTCGTCGCGACTGCATCAGGTGGCAATATCGAAGCTATCCGAGACCGTGAGACGGGGCGTCTTGTTCCACCAGAGGACGCTCAGGCGCTGGCCGATGCCTGCGCCACCCTGTTACGCGATCCTGCGATGATGGAAGGCATCGGCCAATCTGCGCGGGCCGATGCCTTGCTCAAATTCGGCGAAGCGCGCCATGCCGATGCGATCATGGCGATCTATGACGACATGCTCCATGCTGGCGCCGGGCAGGAGACGCCCCATCGCTAGCGAGGCGACCTCTGCCTTGCTGGCGCGCTCATCCGGTCCGACCCGGCCGGCTTCGCCGCGCGACACAGCCGGGGGCGGGTTCAATGTCGCGGCGCACGGCTTGCGGGGCCTGGCAGCGATGATGGTGCTGCTGGCGCATATTCTGGGCGGCACCGCCAAACATATCTATGCCCAGAATGATGCCTATGTGCAGGGCATTGCAGGCGCCTGGGCATTAGGCACTTTTGGTGTCGAACTGTTCTTCATCATCAGCGGCTATGTCATCCTGCCAAGCGCAATGCGTTATGGCGCGCAGCAATTTGCGCTGCGCCGCTTCCTGCGGCTTTATCCGCTGTTTTTCGTGCTTTCGCTGCTCTTCATCGCGCTGAACGCAATTACCAATGCCTATCCTGCGCTCAATTCGACGAAAGCGGTGATTTCGGGCCTGCTGTTCATCAACCTTTTCACTGGCACCGAGCAGCTTACGCCCAATGCGTGGAGCCTGACCTACGAGGTGATCTTCTACCTGCTGATGTACGGGATCGTCTATTTTACGGTGCATCATCGTAACCGCGCGGGCGCCGCCGTCGCAATCATGGTCGGACTGATCTTCCTGCTGACCCATCCGATCGCCATCTATTTTGTCATCGGCGCGGCAATCCGACTGGCCAGTGCCAGGCCGTGGCGCTGGCCCATCCCGGCGCGCGGTCTGGAGCTTGCAAGCCTGATCGCGATGATCGCCTTCGCCAGCCGTGGCCATTTCGAATATAGCTGGAGCGACTTTGCCGATCCGGTCCTGGTGCCGATCATCCTGTCGGCCGGACTCTATTTCCATTGCGCGATCCAGCCGGGCAGCCTGACCGCCCGCGCGCTCGACAATCCGCTGTTCCGCTATCTCGGTACCGTCAGCTACAGCCTCTATCTCGTGCATCCCTACAGCTATTACGGGATACGCAGGATATTCGACCATTTCGGCTGGTTCACCGACAATGTGCTGGGATCGATCGCGATCTTCGCTGCGGTCGTGGTGGCCGTGACCATGCCGCTCACCCATCTCGTCCATATCAGCCTGGAAATCTGGCCCTATCAACGCTTTTTCGGGCAGCGTATCTATCGGGAAAAGAGCAGCGCGACGGCCCAGGCGCAGCCAGCGGGAGGCGAGGCATGAGCAGTGCGTCTGAAGGCACCGTGGCCGATGCGCGGGCGATGGCAGACAGCCCGCCAACGGCGATCATGGTCGGCATATTCCTGGCGGCCTATCTGTCATGGCGCCCGTCGATCGACATCATGTTCACGGTCAGCGACCTGTGCCTGCTGATCGGGGGCGCGCAGTTGCTGGTCCGGAAACATATTCCGCTTGAACCCTTCGGCCTGCTGTCGCCGCTCTGGTTCGCGGCCTTCGCCCTGATGATGGGCGGCCTGCTCGTCAGTTCGCTCTTCTGCCATGATCCCACGCGCTGGATCATCGTCGCCCTGCAATATAGCGTGGCCTGGGCGGTGCTGCCTTTCCTGCTGATGGGGCATGGTGCCGCCAACACCAACCGGCTGGCCTGCGCCTTGCTGTTCGGCGTGTTCCTGATGGAGTTGATCGGGATCATCGTCTATTTTACCTATTCGGGCTCGTTCGAAGACGCGCGCGCCACGCTGGGCCTCGATTTCCTGTCCGGCAGCGGGCGGCTGGGGGCTTTCGCGACCGACGCGAACTGGAATGGCGCAACCATCTCGATGGCCTTGCCCTTTGCCTTCTACCTGCGCGCACGCCGGGTCATCGGCCTCTGGCAGATGCTCGTCATCGCAGGCGTCCTGTTCTATGCCTTGCTGCTGAGCGCGTCCGCAACCGCCTTTGGCAGCATGGTTGTCGCGATCCTGTTCTTCGTCCTGTTCGGCGACCGTCGCATTCGCGCTTATGTTCTTGGCGGGCTGGTCGGTATCGTTGCGTTGGGCATCGTTCTGAACGCCGCCAATGTCACTTTGCCCGCCGTGTTCCAGAAGCGCGTCGCGAACGCCTTGGAGGCCGGCGACATAGCGGAGGCGGGCACGTTCGAAGACCGGCTGGGATTGGCCAAGGATGCGTGGCAACGCGTCGGTGATCATATGTTCGTCGGTGTCGGTGTGGATCAGGATCGCGTCATCAGCCCGGCCGGCGCGCCGGTGCACAACATGTATCTGCTGCTCTGGGTGGAAGGCGGCTTTCTCGCCCTTGTCGGCTGGATCGCGATGATTGGCGTTGGCGGCGTGATTGGGTTCACGGCGTTGAAGCGGGACAGGCTGGCCGGGGCGCTTGCCCTGTCCGTCCTGGCGACCTTCCTGCTCTTTTCCGCCGCGAGCCCGCATATGTACGCACGGCTGTGGGCGGTGCCGGTGTTGCTGGCACTGGCGATCGCGCTGCATGGCGGCGAGGCCGACCTGCGGCGACGCAGTGGGCGTGCGCTTTCGTCCAGGCGGATGCGAGCCTTGCGCTATGCACGGGGATAGCCGTGCGGCGCTCTGGCGCCCGTCGTCGGGATGGGTGCCCAAGCGCTGGCATGCCCTGACGCCGGCCAGGTTCCTGATCTATGCGATCCTCGCCTTCGTGCTGATCGGCCTGTTCGGACGGATCGTCACCTTTCCGCTGGGGCATGACGAGCAGATCCATGTCAGTGCCGGTCGGCTGCTGTTCCAGGCGCCGCTGTATCAGGCGCTGGGATATAATCATCTGCCGGGCCTGCCCCTGCTGCTGCACACGCTCTATGCGCTGACCGGCGACAGCTATCTGCTGTTGAAGGGGCGTCTGCTCATCTTCCTGTGCTGGATCGCCACCGGGCTGCTGCTCTATCGCTTTGCGCTGCGGCAGACGGGGGATCGGCATGTTGCCCTGGTGGCCTTGCTGGTGCTGGTGGCGGGTGTGCTCATGGGCCCGGCAGGAATGCTGGTCACCAATAATTTCCTGCCCGTCCCGTTCGCGATCCTTTCGTTCGATCTGTTCTTGCGCGGGCTGGACGAAGGCCGGGTCCGTCCGGGCCTGCTTTTCCTGTCCGGGCTGGCCATGGGCTTCGCGGCCGTGCTGAAGGTCAGCTATGTGTTCCTGGGACCGCCTTTCGCGCTGGCGGCGCTGTTGCTGCCACGCGCTCTGCCTTTTGGGGAAAGAGTGCGGCAGGTGTTCGTGCCGCTGATCATCGGCGGCCTGGTCGGCTGTTCGCCCGCGCTGGTCGTTCTGATCAGCGATCCCTACGGATTATTTGCGCACACGGTCCGCTATTTCTCGCACGGCCATCTTGCCTATTGGGAGCAGTCGACCGCCGCCAAGGCGATGTCCTTTCCCGAAAAGATCATGGTGGCCGAAGGCGTGTGGCTGGCCGGATCGGGGCTGCTTGCGCTTATTCTCGCGGGCGTTTTTGCGGGAACATTGGTGCGCAGGGCAGGGGCAGCAATATTGGCCTGGTGGCCGATCCCTCTCGCGGCCGCGCTGGCGGCCTTCGGCGCGCTCGGCGCATTCGTGCCGACGCCGGCCTTCCCGCAATATTATGAACCGCCGGTGCCCTTCTTCATTCTCCTTTTCATCCTCCTCTACCGCCGGCTCGATGCCGAGGCGCGGCACTGGATGGCGGCCGTGCTGGGAAGCGTAGGGGCGCTTGCGGTCATCAGTGTGACGCCGCGCCTTGCCGCGGCCGTGCCGGGCGTGGCGCAACCGGTTCGCTGGACGGGCATGGTCACACATGAACAGGGCCAACAGATCCGGGCAGTGCTGGACAGGGCAGGGGCACGGGGCAGGGTCGCAACCCTGTCGCCGATCGCGGTGCTGGAAGGCGGGTTGCCGATTTATCGCGAATTTGCCGCCGGACCTTTCCTCTACCGCGTCGCGCAATATCTGCCGGCTGCCGATCGCCCCTATTTCACCACGACGACTCCGCATGGCCTGCCAGCCTTTCTCGACGCCGATCCGCCAGCGGCGATCCTCGTCGGTGAGGAAGGGGAACTCGATGCCGCTTTTGCCAGCTATGCCCGGCTGCGCGGCTATCGGCTGCTGCCCATCGGCGGCGACGAAACCCGGTTGTTCGTGCGGCCGGACGCGGACGGTCTAGCCCTTTTGGAGAGGGGCGTTTCCCATAATGGTGCCGCCCTGTCCGAACGGACCGCCGACTAACCCACCTGCGCACGCGCGGCGGTGCCGCAACAGGATATCATGGCGGGGTGGGCCGATATGGGCCTGACGCCAAGGAAGGGGGAGCGACGATGCAAACCGTATTGTTGGCAGGAGGACTGGGATCTCGTCTGTCCGAGGAAACCGTCCGCATCCCAAAGCCGATGGTGGAGGTGAATGGTCGCCCGATCATGATGCACGTCATGGATATCTACAGCCATTTCGGACAAAAGGATTTTGTCTTGGCTTGTGGGTACAAGTGCATGACGATGAAGGCGTTCTTCAACAATCTTCATCTGATGAACAATGATTTCACGGTCACGCTGGGCACCGGGCAGATGAACCTGCGCCCGTGCCGCAGCATGGACTGGAACGTCTCGGTCGTCGACACCGGCGAAACCACCATGACCGGTGGACGCATTGGCCGGTTGCGCGACTGGCTCGGCGACGAGCCGTTCATGGTGACCTATTCGGATGGCGTGGGGAATGTCGACATCGACGCCTTGCTCGCATTCCATCGTGCCCATGGCAGGATCGCGACGGTGACGGCGGTCCAGCCGCCAGCCCGTTTCGGCAATCTGGACCTGGAGGATGATCGCGTCGCCCGGTTCACCGAGAAGGTGACAAGTTACGAAACCTGGATCAACGGCGGGTTCTTCGTCTTCGAGCCGGGCATTTTCGACTATCTGGGCGACGATACCGAGCCGCTCGAACAATCTCCGCTTGCCCGGCTCGCAGCCGATGGGGAATTGTTTGCCTACAAGCATCGCGGTTTCTGGCACCCGATGGACACCATACGCGATCGCGATCAGCTCGAAAGGCTGAGCGCTGAGGGCACGCCTCCCTGGCTTCAGTTCGAAAATGCGCATGGCGCGGAACTGCGGCCGAAAATCTATGCCTGATCCTGCCGGCATTTCCGATCGGATCGCCACCGCCTTTGTCGGTCGGCGCGTCCTCGTCACCGGGCATAGCGGCTTCAAGGGCGGCTGGCTGTGCCTTTGGCTCGCGCATGTCGGGGCGATCGTCAGGGGCATTTCGCTGCCACCGACGGGATCGCGCTCCTTCTATGCGGCGGCGGGCATCGCCGAGCGTATCGATAGCCGCTTCGCCGATATTAGGGATGAGGCCGCCCTGCGCGCCGCCGCCCGGGACTTCGATGCGGAGGTCATATTCCATCTGGCGGCACAGCCGCTTGTCCGCCGATCCTACGCGGCACCCGCCGATACGTTCGCGACCAATGTCACCGGCACCGCCCATGTGCTGGATCAGGCGCGGACCATGCCTTCGCTCAAGGCGGTGATCGTCGTTACCAGCGACAAATGCTATGAAAATCACGACTGGTCCTGGCCCTATCGGGAAAATGACCGACTGGGCGGCACCGACCCTTACAGCGCGTCGAAGGCCTGCACTGAACTGGTCGCGCAATGCTATCGGCGCAGCTGGTTCTCCGATCCGGATGGGCCGATGCTGGCGACCGTGCGGGCCGGCAATGTGATCGGCGGCGGCGACTGGGCGGAGGACCGACTGATACCCGACATCATCCGTGCCGCCGCCGCGCAAAATCCGATGATCATTCGCAATCCCCTGAGCATCCGTCCCTGGCAGCATGTGCTGGAACCGCTCTCGGGCTATTTGCTGGTTGCGGAACAGATGCTGGCCCGCACCTCTGCCGCCGCCGAAGCCGCATGGAATTTCGGCCCGTCGGACAATGATGCGGTGACGGTAGAGCAACTGGCGCGTGCGCTGATCGCAAGTGCGCCGGAACTGGACCTGCCGATCCGCTTCTCCGCCGACAGCAACGCCCCGCATGAAGCGCGTACCTTGCGGCTCGACAGCAGCATGGCGGCCAATGTGCTCGGCTGGCGCGCCTGCCTTTCGATGGCCAGCACCATCCGCCTGACCGCCGACTGGTACACGCACTATCTGCGGGGAGACGCCGATATGGCCGCCTTCTCGTGCGCGCAACTGGCGGCCTATCTCGATCTGCGTACCGCCGCCCATTCGGAGGAGCTTCTGCAATGCACGTAAGTTACGGAAAGAGCGTCCATGGCGAGGCCGAAATTGCCGCCGTGGTGGAAGTTTTGCGGTCCTCCACGCAGATGGGCGAGAAGGTGCGCGCGATGGAGGCACGCGTCTCGGCGCTGTTTGCCAAGCATCACGGGCTGATGGTCAATTCCGGTTCTTCGGCCAATTATCTGGCCATCGAACTGCTCGGCTTGCCGGCCGGGAGTGAAGTCATCACGCCGGCCCTGACGTTTGCCACCACCGTTGCGCCGATCGTCCGGGCCGGGCTGGTGCCGGTGTTCATTGATGCAGAGCCGGGAACCTACAATATCGATGTCGCGCACATCGAAGCGATGATCGGTCCCCAGACCCGGGCGATGATGATCCCTTCGCTGATCGGCAATCTGCCCGATTGGGATGTGCTGATGGACATCGCCAAACGCCACGAGCTGATGCTGGTGGAGGATAGCGCCGACACGCTGGGCGCCACATTGCGCGGCAAGAGCACCGGTACGCGATCGCATATCAGCACCACCAGCTTCTATGGCTCGCATGTCATCAACGCTGCGGGCAATGGCGGCATGATCTGCGTCAACGATGCCGAAATGGCACGCAGGGCGCGACTGCTGCGCTCCTGGGGACGCACCTCGTCCTTGTTCGTCGACTCCGAAGCCGCGGAAAACCGCTTCGGTGTGCAGGTCGATGGCATCGAATATGATGCGAAATTCCTGTTCGAAGCGCTGGGCTTCAACATCGAACCTTCCGAAATGGGCGCGGCGTTCGGTCTCGTGCAGCTCGACAGGCTGCAGGAGAATATTGCCGCCCGCATCGCCAATTTTGCGCGGCAATATGCGTTCTTCGCCCAATATGAAGACTGGTTCGAACTGCCCCGTCAGCTCGATGAGTCCGTCACCGGCTGGCTGTCCTTCCCGCTGACCGTCCGGGAAAATGCGCCTTTCACGCGGCGCGAGATGCAGATGTGGATGGAGGGCTGGGACATCCAGACCCGCCCTGTCTTCACCGGCAATATCCTGCGCCAGCCGGCCATGCGTGGCGTGACCTGCCGTACGGAAGAGGGCGGCTATCCGGTTGCCGATGCCGTGATGCGCGGCGGCATATTGCTGGCCTGCCATCATGGGCTCGACGAGGCGCAGATCGACTATCTGCAACAGACCTTCGCTGCCTTTGCCGATCAGCAGGCGGGGCCGCGCGCGCGCTCCGCTGCGGTCGCTTGAGGAGCGCAGGCCCATGCGCGCCCTGCTGGTCGGCGGAGCAGGCTTTATAGGGTCGCATCTGGCACGACGCCTTTTCGCCGAGGGGTGGGAGGTGCATGTCCTGCTCCGCCCGGATAGCGATGGCTGGCGACTGGGGACGCTGCCCGACGTGACGCAGCACCGGCTCGCCCTCTCGCACGGTCCGGCCTTGCAGGCCTGTATCGCGGATAGCGCGCCGACCCATATCTTCTGGCTGGTGGGCAATACCGCGTGGCGTCATGATGGTGCGGTGACGCAGGCCGGCGCATCGGTCGAGACGCTGGCGGGGTTCCTGGCGCTGCTCGAAGCCGCGGCACGGACCGGGCGACCACCGCAAATGGTCGTTCGGACGGGATCGATCGCGGAATATGGCGCGCAGGCGGTGCCGTTCCGCGAGGATCAGCGGGAGCGGCCGCTGACGGCCTATGCCGCATCGCTCACCGCCGCCACCTATTATGCCCAGGCACTGGCCCGCAACCTGCCATTCCCAATTGTGACCGCGCGACTGGCGCTGGTCTATGGGCCGGGTCAGGCCGCCGACTTCCTGGTTCCCGCCCTGATCGGGGCCTGCATCGCCGGCCGGCCGATCATCCTCAGCCGGCCGACGGACAGACGCGACCTGATCCATGTCGGGGATGCCGTTGATGCCCTGCTGTGTATCGCGGAAAGCAATGTGCGCGGCGGAACAATCCTCAATGTCGGTTCAGGCACGGATGTGGCTGTCGGTGACCTGGCGGATCGCGTGGTCGGCCTGACGGGAGCGAATCCGCAACTGGTCCGCCGCGAGACGATCGATGATCCGGTCACCTTGCGCCTCGCCGTGGAGGCGCTTGCCATGAACCTGGGCTGGCGGGCGCGCATCATGCTGGATGACGGGCTGGAGAGAACCATCTCCGCCGTCCGCGCCAGCAAGGCGGTGCAGGCATGAAGATGGAAGGGCCCTTGCGAACCCTGGTCTCGGTCGTGGTGCCGGCCTATAATGAAGAGGATAATGTCGAACGCTGCTATCGGGCGATCGTCGATGTATTCGTTGGGCTGCCCGATTATGATTATGAGATCATTTTCACCGACAATCATTCGACGGATCGCACGTTCGGGCTTCTTGCGCGGATAGCGGCCGTCGATCACAACGTCCGGGTCATCCGCTTTTCCCGCAATTGCGGTTATCAGCGATCGGTGCTGGTCGGTTACAAGAATGCAAGCGGCGAATGCGCAATCCAGCTCGATTGCGATCTTCAGGATCCCCCTGCGATGATACCGCAGATGCTGGCGCGCTGGCGCGAGGGGCATCAGGTCGTCTATGGTATCCGCCGCTCGCTGGGCGATGGCCCGGCGACCCAGTGGGCGCGGCGCCGTTTCTATCGGATCATCAATGCGGTCAGCGAGGATGATCTGCCCATCGATGCCGGCGAGTTCCGCCTGGTGGATCGCCGCATCCTGCAGGAACTGGCCGCCGTCGCCGACACCACGCCCTATGTGCGCGGGCTCATCAGCGCGATGGGCTTCTCGCAGGTCGGCATCGAATATGACCGTGGCATGCGTCAGGCCGGACAGAGCAAATTCTCGCTATGGCCGATGATCGGGCTGGCGGTGGATGGTCTGCTCAACCATTCGCTGCTGCCATTGCGGATCGCCTCGCTCGTTGCCCTGCTGGTGGGCAGCACCACTTTCCTCCTGACCTTCGTCTATCTGCTCTGGCGCCTGACCATCGGCGCGGGATGGCCGGCCGGTTTCGCGACGACGACGGTACTGCTTCTGATGTCGATCACGCTCAATGCGATGTTCCTGGGCATACTCGGCGAATATGTCGGCCGCATATTCCTGCAGGTAAAGCGCACCGCAGCGCCGCCGGTCGAGTTCGCCCTCAACCTGCAACCACGATCGGCCCGGGAAGCGGCAGGTGGGATCGCGCCGTCATGAGCGCGCGATGGCAGGCCATGCGCTTCCTGTTCGCCGGTGGTGGCGCGACGCTGACGGATGCCCTGCTCTATCTGGGATTGACGGGGCAGGGGCTGGATGCGCGGCTGTCCAATATCCTGTCCTATGGCGGTTCGGCGATCCTTGCCTTCCTGCTCCATCGCCATTGGACCTTCAGGGCACGGGAAGGGGTATTGCTGTCACAGGGCGGGCGTTTCGTGCTGATGGTCCTGGCCGGGCTGGTGCTTTCGACGCTTCTGGTCTGGCTGTTCGCGACGCCGATCGGTGCGGTGCCGGCCAAGGGCCTGGCCATCTGCGCCACGCTCTGTCTCAATTTCCTGGTATCGCGCCTCTTCGTCTTCGCCGCGCCCGGCCGATCATGACGGCGGGAGCGATGCGATGGCGCGACGGGAAGAAGGGGCGGCAAGAGGGAAAGTCACGATGTGGATCATGACCGCTGCCGCTGCTGCCGCCGGCCTTGCCGTCACAACCGCGCTGATGCTGCCAGGCCCCCAGGCGACTGGCCAGTCGGGCGCGCAATCCTCCTCCTTCAACAGCGACAATTGCGAAGAGACCGTGCCGCGCACGAGCGGGCAGGCGGCATTCCCCACGGCGGAAGGCTTTGGTCGCTTTGCCAAGGGCGGACGCGGCGGGTTGGTCTATCTGGTGACCAGCCTGCAGGACAGGGGACCGGGAACGCTGCGCGAATGTGCCGAGGCGTCGGGGCCGCGGACCTGCGTCTTTCGTGTCAGCGGCACGATCGTCGTCGACGACTGGATCAAGGTGATGCAGCCCTATCTGACGATCGCCGGACAGACCTCTCCGGGGGGCATCGCCATCCGCATCCGCAATTCGCTCAATTCACCGATGCTGGTGCAGACGCATGATGTCGTCATCCGCCACATCCGCCTGCGTCCCGGCGCATCGGCCAAGGCCTCCGATAATGTCGACACGATCCAGATCAGCGGCGCGGCCCATGACGTGATCCTCGATCATCTGTCGACCTCCTGGCCGACGGACGAGGGTATCAACATCGTCGGATCGGGGGATGTACCCTTTCCCTGCGGCGAGACGCGCGACATCAGCGTGCAATGGTCGATCCTGTCCGAAGGGCTGAATGACGCCAATCGCGGGCCGCACAGCCGGGGCAGCTATTTCGGCTATGGCGCCCGCAATGTCAGCTTCCATCACAATCTGATCGCCAGCAATGTGCGGCGCAACCCGCTGGTCAACCTGCGCGGCAATTTCGACATGATCAACAATGTGATCTACAATTCGCAGCAATATAATGGCGAATTTTACACCCGCTTCGGGGCACTCGCGATCAACATGATCGGTAACGTTGCGGTCGTGGGACCATCGTCGCAAAAGACCAATCAGCTCTATCTGGCCGCCTATTTTCGCGATTATCCCGCGCCGTTCGATATCTATGTCCGGGATAATGTCGACATCCACCGTCCTGCCAACAGTGGCGATCAGCGGCTCGTCATGCCTTCGCGCGACTGGCAATATATCCGGGCTGCACCAGTCTTTCCGGTGTCGCTGTCGCCTGCGGCCATCACCGGGCCGGGGCAGGCCTATCGCGACATCCTGGCTTTTGCCGGCGCGACCAGGCCGGTTCGCGATACCGCCGATAAAAGGCTCCTGAACGACATGGCGGTCTGCAAGGGGCAAATTCTCAACGCGCCGTCCCAGGTCGGTGGCTGGCCGGTCCTGCCGGGTGGCGCCGCGCCAATGGATCAGGACAAGGATGGCATGGCCGACAATTGGGAGAGCGCGCATGGCCTGTCGCCGGCGGACGGGCGCGATGGCGCACAGATCGCCTCCGACGGCTATTCCAACCTCGAACATTATCTCTCCTCTCTGGCAGGCGACGATATCGTGCAGCGCGCGCCTTCGGCCATGCTGCCCGATCCGACCTGTGGCTTTGCGATCAAGGATGTCGGCCCCTTGCCCGAAATCAGCATCAAGGCGCAGCCGAGCCAATTGGCGGCGGCGGGGACGACGACGCTCAGCTGGACCGGCCAGAACATCAAGAGCTGCAAGCTGCTGGGGCTGGGCGTTCCGGCTAACGGATCGCGGCAGGTGACGGCGGCCCGGACCACGACCTACCAGATTGCCTGTATCGGCCCCCAGGGGGGCGATGCGATCGATACGGTGGTGGTGCGGGTCGGTCCTTAAGTAAATCTCCTAAAGGGGTAGGGTGGGCCTATCCCGATGGCATGATTCCACCCGGAATTTTCATGTCGTCGGCTTCTGCGCTGCGTTAGCCTTTCGCGATGGCGGGCGGACTGGGAAGCGCGCCTGTCCAACCGCAATCGGTGAGAGGAGTGCCACGGGCCATGGCGACGGGAGCCTATTTGCTGGGATCCAGCGAGTTCCGCATCAATTCGGTTCTGAGCGGCATACAGACCGATGCTTCGGTTGCGGCGCTGTCCTCCGGCGGGTTTATCGTCACCTGGACCGACGCAAGCAGCGACGGCAGTGGAACCGGCATCCGGGCCCAGCGCTATGATGCGAATGGCGTGGCGGTCGGCAGCGAATTCCAGGTCAACAGTTCCACGCTCAATGCACAGGATTCCTCCGCCGTCACGGCGCTGGCTTCGGGTGGCTTCATCGTCACCTGGACCGACAATAGCGGTCAGGGCGGCGATGCCGACAAGACCAGCGTCAAGGCGCAGATGTACGCCGCCGATGGTACCAAGGTCGGCGGTGAATTCCTGGTCAACAGCACCACCCAGATGGGACAGTCCAATTCGGTGGTGACAAGCCTGGCCTCGGGCGGCTTTGTCATCAGCTGGGTCGACGCCAGCGCCACCGCGCCGGACAACAAGGGCACGGGCGTCCGCGCCCAGATCTATAATGCCAGCGGCGCGAAGGTCGGCGGCGAATTTCTCGTCAACAACACCATCACCAACAGCCAGCTCTCACCCGCGATAACCGGTCTGGCCTCGGGCGGCTTCGTGGCGACCTGGGTCGATTACAGCGCGCTGGGCGGCGACAGTTCGGCGACCAGTATCAAGGCCCAGCTCTTTACCGCCAGCGGTGCCAAGGTCGGCGGCGAATTCCTGGTCAACAGCGCGACGGCAGCGACCCAGGACCAGCCGGTCATCACGTCCCTCTCGAACGGTGGCTTCGTCATCGTCTGGCGCGACCTCAGCCTTCAGGGAGACGGTAGCGCGTCGGGCATCAAGGCGCAGATCTATGACGCCGCCGGCAATCGCGTCGGCACCGAAATGCTCGTCAACAGCACCACGCTCAATTCGCAGGACCAGCCCACGGTGACGGCCACGGTCGATGGCGGCTTTGCGGTCAGCTGGCGCGACAACAGCATCCTCTCATCGGACGCAAGCGGCTTTGGCATCAAGACGCAGATATTCGATGCCTCTGGCGATCGGCTCGGCGGCGAATTCCAGATCAACGGCATCACCGCAGGCAATCAGGAAATGCCGACGATCGTCGCGCTGCAATCCGGCGCGCTGCTGGTGACATGGACCGATTATAGCGGCCAGAGCGGCGACAGCGATGGATCGATCAAGGCGCGGATACTGACCCCGACCACCGCCGCGATCAGCGATCTGACCCTGTCCAATACGACCCTGTCGGAAACTGCGGTCGAAAATACCAGCATCGGCAGTCTCAGCGCCAATGGCGCATCCAATGCAGTCTATAACTACCAGATACTCGATGATTCCACCGGCGGCGCCTTTGCGGTCTACAAGGACAAGCTGGTGGTGCAGGACAGCCTGTTGCTGGATTATGAGACGTCCACCCAGGCGACCCTGACCATCCGCGCCACCGATACGTTCGGCAACAGCTTCGACAAGGTGGTGACGCTCAACCTGGCCGATGCCGTCAATGAACAGCGCTATACCGGCGGCACCGAACAGCTTGCCAACAGCATGACCACCGGAAGCCAGCAACAGGCTTCGGTCGTCGGTCTTGCCGATGGCCGCTACGTGATGGTGTGGAGCGATGGCAGCGCGCAGGGAACGGATACCAGCGGCAGCGGTATCAAGGCGCAGATCGTCGACGCCAATGGGGTCAAGGTTGGATCGGAATTTCTGGTCAATGTCGCGACCCTGAACGGCCAGGACAGTGCCGTGGTTGGCGCGCTCGCGTCGGGCGGTTTCGTCGTCAGCTGGGTCGATGCCAGCCTGACGGGCGGCGATGCCTCGGTGTCCAGCATCAAGGCACGCGTCTATGATGCCAGCGGCAATGCGACCGGCACCGAATTTCTCGTCAACACGGCCACCGCCAACGCCCAGCGCACACCCGCGATCACCGCGCTTTCCTCGGGCGGCTTCGTCATCACCTGGGCCGATTCCAGCCTGCAGGGTGGAGACGCCAGTTCGACATCGGTCAAGGCGCAGGTCTATGATGCCGCTGGCAATCGGCTGGGCACGGAATTGCTGGCCAACACCAACACCGCCAACGCGCAGGATACGCCGGTGGTGGCTGCACTGTCCAACGGCGGATTCGTTGTCAGCTGGCATGATTCCAGTCTTTTGGGCGGCGACAACAACAAGGACGCGGTCAAGGCCCAGATCTTCTCGGCCAATGGCAGCAAGGTTGGCGGCGAATTTCTCGTCAATACGACGACCGCCGGCAATCAGCAGCAGCAGGCGATCATCGGCCTTGCCAATGGCGGTTTCGCCATTGTCTGGGCCGACAATAGCGGCGTTGGCGGCGACAATGACTATTATGGCCTGAAACTGCAGATATTCGACGCCAGCGGTGCCAAGGTCGGCGGCGAAAAACTGGTCAACACGACCGTAGCCGGCGGCCAGTTGGCGCCCAGCATCAGCGCCATGGCCGGCGGGAATATCATGGTCAGCTGGTCCGACTATAGCGGCGCGGCCACAGAAAATGGTACCGCAGGGATCAAGGGGCAGATTTTCGACATCAACGGCGCCCGCATTGGTGGCGAGTTTCTCGTCAATACCGAATCCCTCGGTGCTCAGGCCGATCCGGCGGTCGCCGGTGGCACCGATGGCGGCTTCGCGCTGGTATGGACCGATTATAGCGGCCAGGGCGGCGACAATCTGGGAACATCCGTCAAATATAAGCTGTTTGAACCGCTCGGCCCGCAAGGTGGCCCACCCGCGCTGATCGCCACGGCGGACACCGTGGCCGGCGTGGAGGATCAGAGCATCACAATCCTCGCCTCGACCCTGCTCGCCAATGATGTCGATGCGGAGGGGTTGCCCATCTCGCTGGTCGGTGCATCGGCGATTTCCGGCGGCACGATCAGCCTCGATATCGACGGCAATATCGTTTTCACCCCCTATGCCAATTTCAGCGGCACGGCACTCTTCTCCTACGAGGTGGTGAACACCGTCGGGGTCGATGCGACCGGGCGGGTGAGCGTGGTCGTGGCCGGCGTCAATGACGCTCCCACCGCGAATGCCGACACTGTCAGCGTATCGGAGGATGGCTCCACCTTCTCGTCGGCCACCTTGCTGGCCAATGATGTCGATCCCGATCCGGGCGATGTGCTGACGCTGCAAGCCCTGCCGGCGACCACCGCCAACGGTGTCGCGCTGACCCTGTCGAACGGGACGATCAGCTATGCGCCCGGTTCGGCCTATCAGTCACTGGCCGTCGGGCAGAGCGTCACCGATTCCTTCACCTATACGGTCAAGGACAATGCCGGCATGCAATCCAGCGCCACCGTGACGCTGACAGTGATGGGCGCCAATGATGCGCCGACGACGCTGGCGCTGACCGGGAACATGGTGAATGAAAATGCGGCCAACGGCACGGCCATAGGCACATTGAGCGCAAGCGACATCGATAGCGGCGATGTGCTGACGTTCAGCCTGACCAACACGGCGGGCGGACGCTTTTCGGTGGATGGGGCAACGGGGCTGATATCGGTCGCCAATGGCAGCTTGCTCGATTATGAAACGGCGACCTCCTACCAGGTGGTCGGCCGCGTGACCGACAGCCAGGGTGCCTATGTGGAATCGAATTTCACCATCGGCCTCAACAACATGCCAGAGCCGAAATATTTTATCGGCGACAATGGCGTGAATATCTTCACCGCTGCCACCAACGATCTGTGGACAATCAACGGGCTGGGCGGGGCCGATGTGCTGACCGGCAATGCCAGCAGCGACATCCTCTACGGCGGTTCGGGGAATGACACGCTCGACGGCGCTGGTGGCGCCGATATGCTCTATGGCGGCATCGGCAACGACATTTTCTATGTCGATAATCTGGGCGACCGGATCGTCGAATATTATGGCGAAGGCACCGACATTGCTTATGCCAGCGTCGATTTTACGATGGAAGACAATCTCGAAAAGCTGACGCAGACCGGCTCGGCCAATATCGCGGTGGTCGGCAATGATTTCGCCAATACCCTGACCGGCAATGGCGGCAACAATCTGATGCGCGGCAGCCTGGGTGGCGATCTCATCGTTGGCATGGGCGGCGATGATGGCATCTATGGCGAAGACGGCAACGACTTCCTGCAGGGTAATGACGGCAATGATCTGCTGGTCGGCGGCGCTGGCCTCGATGAACTGACCGGCGGGGCAGGGGCGGACAGCTTCCTGTTCGATTCGCTGACCGTATCGGCCGATCGCGACACGGTGAAGGACTTTGCGCCGGGCGAGGACATGCTCGTTTTCGCGCGCAGCATCTTCACCGCCTTTGCCTCGATGCCTAGCGGAAGCCTGCCGTCATCGGCCTTCTATGCCGGAACCGCGGCAACCGCACCGGACCAGTATCTCATCTACAACAAGTCGACCGGCGCGCTTTATTACGACGCCGACGGCTCCGGCTCCCAGGCAATGGTCCAGGTCGCCTTCCTCAGCACAAAGCCGACGCTGACGGCCCAGAATTTCGGATTGGCCTAGCACTCGTCTGACAAGGGGGGGAGGAGATGCAGCGCCGCTTATTGCGGCATTGCCGGCGCAGCACCAGGTCCGGTAAAGCTGCGGGCGCACGGCGTGAATGCTGCATCCGTCGGCGGCAAGGTGAGCACATGCAGAGCCGGCCGGCTTATCGAAATCAGGCGTGTCTACGGTGAGAACGGGACAGTAGATCATGCAATCGCCACACGTCCGGTCAGGCAGGACAGAGTGGCTTCCAGATCTGTATCCGTGTGCATCCCGCAGGGGGGGAGGCGGTGTCGGTTGCGTTGGTCGAGATCATGGCGGACATATGCATCGCGATGCTCGTCGATAAGGGCGATTATCGTTTGAACGGGCGGTCGAGCGCCGCCTGAGCAAAATATGCCGACGCTTTACGCAAGATCTCATTGGCTGGCCACAGTTCGCGGCCTAGGCCTCCATCCTGCGCGATTCCAGACAGGCAAGGTCAATCACTGGCAAACAGCGGCCATCCTGAAAATGGCGAAAATCAAGGGATTTTTCAATCAACTGCGGCCTGCGCCAAACAGGATTTTGGAGCGGGTGAGGGGAATCGAACCCCCGTCGTCAGCTTGGGAAGCTGCTGCTCTACCATTGAGCTACACCCGCGTCTGGACCGGCCATGGCATGGCCATGGGGCGCGGTCAACGGGGCTTGGGGCACGCGCGCGAAATTAGCCGACCTGGCGTTTCGCCAGCTTGCGGGCGAGGGTGCGGCGGTGCATCCCCAGGCGCCGGGCGGTTTCGGAGATGTTGAAGTCGCAATCCTTCAGTACCTCATGGATATGTTCCCATTCCAGCGTCTTGATCGATGTCGGGCGCGGCGCCAGCGGTGCGGCGGGGTCGCCGCCCGAGCGGGCGAAGGCGGCTTCGATATCGTCGGTGTTGGAGGGTTTCGCCAGATAGTTGGTCGCGCCGAGCTTGATCGCCTCGACTGCGGTGGCAATGCTGGCAAAGCCGGTCAGCACCACGATCAGCATGTCGGGATCATGGGCGTGCAGCGTCTGGACGCAGACCAGGCCCGATTCCGGGCCGAGCTTCAGGTCGACCACGGCATAGCCGGGGCGGTTGTCCTTGAGCACGTCCTCCAGCGCGCCATGGCTGGCGGCGGTCAGCACCTCATAGCCGCGCCGCTCGAACGAACGTTTGAGGGTCTTTGCAAAGGCCTCGTCATCCTCGACGATCACCAGCAGCCGTTCAGCCGTCATCTTCGCTGTCACTTTCCTCTTCCAGTGCGACCGTATCGAGCGGCAGGCGCAGCAGGATCAGCGCGCCGCCATCGGCGCCATTGCTGGCCGATACGCTGCCGCCCAGCTTGCGCACGACATTGACCACAAGGAAGAGGCCGAGGCCATGGCCTTCCTTGCCCTTGCTGGAGCGATAGGGCTTGCCGAAATCCTCCAGCATCGCCTGCGAAAAGCCGCTGCCATTGTCGCGCACCGCGATGTTGAGCGAGGCGCTGTCGCGTCCGACCAGCAGGTCGATATAGGTGGCGCCGGCCTCGCGCGCATTGTCGAGCAGATTGCCGACCGCCTGGCGGATTACCGGGTCGGCGATGATGCGCGGATAGTCATGCGGGCCGAAGTCGCAGCGCAGCGGCATGCCCGGATTGGCACGGCGCCATTCCGCCGCAATCCCCTCTATGAAGTCGCGGACATTGGTGACGGCCGGTGCCTCGCCCCGCGCCTCGCCCGAGGAAAGGAGGATGCCGGTGACGATCGCCTTGCAGCGCAGCACCGCGCTCTGCATCTCGCCCACTTCCTCGACCAGGGCGGGATGCTCGGTGATTTCGGGCATGCGGCGCCAGTCGCCCAGCACCACGGCGAGCTGGGCGAGGGGGGTGCCCAGTTCATGCGCCGCGCCCGAGGCGAGCAGGCCCATGCGGACGATATGTTCCTCCTCCGCCGCATGCTGGCGCATGCTGGCCAGATAGGCTTCGCGCGCCTGCAGGTTGCGGTTGATCCGGGTGATGAACAGCACCAGCAGCACCGCGATCATGGTGAAGCAGATCCAGGTGCCGATGATATGCAGGTCGAACAGCCGGCCCGCCAGCCGGTCGCTCAGGTCGAGCGGGCGATAGTCGAGTGCCAGCAGGCCGGCGCACAGCGCCGACACGGCGGTGATGCCCCAGGCGCTCGCCCGGTCGAGCAGCAGCACGCCGAGCGCGACCTGGAGCAGATAGAGCGAGACGAAGGGATTGGTCGCGCCGCCCGACAGATAGAGCTGGGCGGTCAGCAGCAGCACGTCGAACAATAGCGACACCGACAGTTCGGCGCGGGTGATGTCGGTCCGGGGGCGCAGCGCCGCAAAACTGGCGGCGTTGACCAGCACGGCGACGGCGGCGACCAGCAGCATCGGGGCGAGTGGCAGGCGCACCCCCATCAGGAACTGGACGATGAGGATCGTCACCAGCTGCCCGGCGATCGCGATCCAGCGCAGCTGGATCAGCAGCGCCATATTCTTGCGACCGGCGGCATCGGCAGGCCACTGGCTGGGTAGCCAGCGGCGCCTGACGGCTTGGGTCTCGCTCATTCGGCGCTGTCTTCTGGATCCCGACGCATGAGGAAGATGTAGGCGCCTGCGACCATCGCCGCCAGTATGAACCAGGTGATGGCATATTGGAGATGGTTGTTGGGGAAGCGGACGACGGTCAGGCCGCCGACCGGCGCAGTGTCGGGCGCGCAATTAGCGCCGGCATCGACGAAATAGTCCGCGACCGGCGGGGCGACATGCTGCGCGGCGGCGATCGCGGCGACATCGCGCGAATACCAGCGGCCGGCGGCGGGATCATTGCTGCGCAGGAAACCACCCTTGGGCTCGGTCAGGCGCAGCAGGCCGAGGATCTGGACCGTGTCTTGGGGGCGGCTGTAGCGGGTGCGATTGTCCTGCGGCACGAAGCCGCGATTGACCATCAGGGTGAAGCCGGCGTCGGTCACCAGCGGCGTCATCACCCAGAAACCGGGGCCGCGCACCGTGACGGCCTGGGTCAGCACTGCCTTGTCATGCAGGAAACGGCCCGATGCGGTGACGCGGCGATATTCGTCGTCGCTGGTAATGCTGCGGGGGGCGGGGACGGGCGCAGCATGGATGCGGGCGTCGACCCGTGCGATCAGGTCGCGCTTCCAGGCGAGGCGATAGACTTGCCAGCTGCCGAGCGCGCAAAGACCGGAAAACAGGATGAGGGCGATCAGCGTCAGGCCGATCGTAAAGCCCGGGGAGCGCCGGCGGCGCCCCCCGATCTTCGCGGATGTCACGGCATCTCGCTCATATTGTGCATCGCCGACATGTCGGCGTGCGGCATCATGTTCGCGTTGAGGTGGAACATGACCCACATCGAACCCGACAGCACGATGACGACCAGGACGATGGTCAGCATCATCGCCATGAACGACCAGCCGCCTTCGACGCGGGTGTTCATGTGCAGGAAGTAGATCATGTGGACGATCACCTGCACCGCGGCGAAGGCCATGATGACGATGCCGGTCAGCTGGGGATTGCCTAGCACGCCCGACATCACCAGCCAGAAGGGAATGGCCGTCAGGATCACCGACAGGCCGAAGCCGATCATGTAGCTGCCGAAGCTGCCATGCGATCCTTCTTCATGATGGTCATCGTGATGATCGTGCCCATGTCCGTGGGCGTTGTGGCTATGGACAGCGTCGCTCACCGCAGGACTCCCATCAGATAGACAAAGGTGAAGACGCCGATCCAGATGACGTCGAGGAAGTGCCAGAACATCGACAGGCACATCAGGCGACGCTTGTTGGCCGGGATCAGACCCTTCTTGGCCACCTGCACCATCAGCGTGATCAGCCAGATCGAACCGAAGGTGACGTGCAGGCCGTGGGTCCCGACCAGGGTGAAGAAGGCCGACAGGAAGGCCGAACGCCACGGACCCGCGCCCTCATGGATGAGGTGCGAGAATTCGTAGAGTTCGATGAACAGGAACGCCCCGCCGAACAGGAGGGTGACGAACAGCCAGCCCTGGGTGGCGCTGATCCGGTTCTTTTCCATCGCCAGCATGGCGAAGCCGTAGGTGATCGACGAGAAGAGCAGCATCGCGGTGTTGAGCGCGATGAGCGGCAGGTCGAACAGATCCTTCGGGCCGGGGCCGCCGGCGAAGCTGCCGCCGAGCACGGCATAGGTGGCGAACAGGATGGCGAAGATGAGGCAGTCGCTCATCAGGTACATCCAGAAGCCCAGCATGGTGCTGTGGCCTTCGTGGAGGTGCGGCTCCTCGGGCAAATGATATGCCCGAGGTTCCGTGGTTGCAGTTGCGCTGCTCATGTCAGTCAGACTCCAGCGGCGAGGATTCGCGTGCGCTCTTCCTCGGTGCGCGTCACATCCTCGACGGGGATGTAGAAGTCGCGCTTGTAGTTGAAGGTGTGGCCGATGGCGACCGCGACGATGCCGATGAAGCTGAGGCCTGCGAGCCACCAGATGTACCAGATCAGCGCGAAGCCGCAGAGCGTCGACAGGGCGGCAAGGATGACGCCGGCGCCGGTGCTGCTGGGCATGTGGATCGCCTGATAGCCGGTCAGCGGACGCTGATAGCCATTCTTCTTCATGTCCGCCCAGCTGTCGGCGTCATAGACGACCGGCGTGAAGGCGAAATTATACTCCGGCGGCGGCGAGCTGGTCGCCCACTCCAGGGTACGGCCATCCCACGGATCGCCTTCGACCTTCAGTTCGTCGCGCTTCCAGATGGAGATGGCGAACTGAAGCAGCATCGCACCGATACCGGCCGCGACGATGGCGGCGCCGATCGCGGCGATGACGAAGTAGATCTGCAGCGACGGATCGTCGAACACGCGCATGCGACGCGTCACGCCCATCAGGCCCATGATGTACAGCGGGGTGAAGGCGAGCCAGAAGCCGACCTGCCAGCACCAGAAGCTGACCTTGCCCCAGAACACGTTCAGCTTGAAGCCGAAGGCCTTGGGCCACCAGTAGTTGATCGCCGCGAACAGGCCGAACAGCACGCCGCCGATGATCACGTTATGGAAGTGCGCGATCAGGAACAGCGAGTTGTGCAGCACGAAGTCCGCTGGCGGAACGGCGAGCAGGACGCCGGTCATGCCGCCGACCGTGAAGGTCAGCATGAAGGCGACGGTCCACATCATCGGCAGCTCGAAACGGATCTTGCCGCGATACATGGTGAAGAGCCAGTTGAAGAGCTTCGCACCCGTCGGGATCGAGATGATCATCGTCGTGATGCCGAAGAAGCTGTTGACGCTGGCGCCCGAGCCCATGGTGAAGAAGTGGTGCAGCCACACGAGGTAGGAGAGCACCATGATGCAGCAGGTCGCGTAGACCATCGAGGTGTAGCCGAACAGGCGCTTGCCCGAGAAGGTCGAGGTGACTTCCGAGAAGACGCCGAACAGCGGCAGGATGAGGATGTAGACTTCCGGGTGACCCCAGATCCAGATCAGGTTCACGTACATCATCGGGTTGCCGCCGAAGTCGTTCGTGAAGAAGTTGGTGCCGGCATAGCGGTCGAGCGACAGCAGGACCAAAGTGGCGGTCAGGATCGGGAAGGAGGCGACGATCAGGATGTTCGCGCAGAGCGAGGTCCAGGTGAACACCGGCATCTTCATGAGGGACATGCCCGGCGCGCGCATCTTCACGATGGTCGCGATCAGGTTGATGCCCGACAATGTCGTGCCGACGCCTGCCACCTGCAGGGCCCAGATATAATAGTCGACACCCGTGGCCGGGCTATAGTCGATCCCCGAGAGCGGCGGATAGGCGAGCCAGCCGGTCTGGGCGAATTCGCCCAGGAACAGCGAGGCCATCACCAGCACCGCGCCGCCCGTGGTCATCCAGAACGAGAAATTGTTCAGGAAGGGGAAGCTGACGTCGCGGGCGCCGATCTGCAGCGGGACGATATAGTTCATCAAACCGGTGATGAACGGCATCGCCACGAAGAAGATCATGATCACGCCGTGGGCCGTGAACACCTGGTCATAGTGATGGGCGTTGAGGTAACCCTCGGACCCGTTGAAGGCGAGCGCCTGCTGGAGGCGCATCATGACGGCGTCGGCAAAGCCGCGCAGGAACATGATGAGGCCCAGCACCATGTACATGATGCCGATCTTCTTGTGGTCCACGCTGGTGAACCATTCCTTCCAGAGATAGCCCCAGAGCTTGAAATAGGTCAGCGCCGCAACGACGGCCGCGCCGCCCAGCACCACCGCGCAGAATGTCGCGACGACGATGGGTTCATGCCATGGGAACGCGTCCCATGTCAGACGACCGAAGATCATCTGTGCTGTTGTGAGTGTACCGGTCATGTCTCTTACCGATGCTGCGCGTGCGCGTCAGCGCCGCTGTGAGAGGAGTGATCGGCCGGGGCCTTTTCGGCACCGGGCGCATCGGGGGCGGTTTCCTTGCCCTCGTTGCGATCGGTCTGGTCGATCACATGGCTGTTGGGGAAGTCGTACTGGAGACCTTCGGTCTCCTTGGCCGACTCCTTGCCCGCGCCGCCCATCTGGTTGATGTGCATCAGCTCGCCCATGCAACGCTGGCCGGGCTTGGGGCAGAGATTGACGACCGCGTCGAACAGCTTGGCATCGGCGGTCGAGAAATAGGCGACGGGCGCCTTTTCGCTGGGCTTGGCCAGGTTCAGATAGACATTGCGGTCGAGCGACGCATTGCTGGCCTTCACCTTGGCGACCCAGGCGTCGAAGCCGGCCTGGTCCAGCGCCTTGTAGGCGAAGCGCATGTGGGTGAAGCCCGCGCCCGAATAGTTGGCGGAGAAGCCGGTGCCGGTGACCGACTTGTTGGCGACGGCGTGGAGCTGCGTCTTCATGCCGGGCATCGCATAGATCTGGCCGGCGAGTTCAGGGATGTAGAAGCTGTTCATCACGGTCGAGGCAGTGATGTCGAAACGGACCGGAACATTGGTCGGCAGCGCCATTTCATTGACGGTGGCGATACCCTGTTCGGGATAGATGAAGAGCCATTTCCAGTCGAGCGCCACGACCTGGACGACCAGCGGCTTGACCTTGGGGTCGATCGCGGTCTGCGCGTCGATGCGGTCGAGCGGACGATAGGGGTCCAGCTTGTGGGTGCTCACCCAGGTCAGCGCGCCCAGGCAGATGATGATGAGAAGCGGGGCCGACCAGATCAGCAGCTCCAGCTTGGTGGAATGATCCCAGTCGGGGTCATATTCCTTTTCGACCGCCTTGTTCGCGGCGCGGTAACGCCAGGCGAAATAGACGACCAGTGCCATGACGGGGATGACAATGAGGAGCATCAGCGCGGTCGAGATCAGGATCAGATCGCGCTGCTGCACCGCAATGTCGCCCGACGGGTTCATCACGACCCAGTTGCAGCCCGCCAGCGGCGCCGCAAGGATCGCGGAGGACCAGCGCAGAAGCCGGCTCCAGTTGGGTGAGAGAGGGTGTGACATGGCGCGCGGTTACCGATTCCGCACGCCATGCGATAGTGGGCAATTTGTCCAATTATGTGCGGACGCAAAAAATGTTTCACATGTGGGATACTGCTTAGACTCTGTGGGTTTTCTGTTATGTTGCCATTCTCTGGCCGTCGGGAGACCCAAAACAGGCACCGTCGGCCCAGCCAGGGAGCGGATGCCTATGACTTCACAGGCCATTGCCTTCACCTCCAGTTCGCTTGAGGATGATGCGCGCAAAATCAATGCACGCGACCACAGCATTGCACCGGGAGACATCTCCATTGGTGTGATCATTGGCCGCACCTCCGAATTTTTCGACTTCTTCGTTTACGCCATTGCTTCGGTTATCGTTTTTCCGAACCTGGTCTTTCCCTATGTCGATGCCCTGACGGGCACGCTCTATTCCTTCGCGATCTTCGCCGTCGCCTTCATCACGCGTCCGATCGGGTCGCTGATCTTCATGGCGATCGACCGGCGCTATGGCCGCGGGACCAAATTGACGGCGGCCCTGTTCCTGCTGGGCGGGTCGACCGCGGCGATCGCCTTTATGCCCGGTTATGCGACGATTGGCCACTATGCCGCTGTCGTTCTGGTGATCCTGCGCGCGGCGCAGGGCATTGCGCTGGGCGGGACATGGGATGGCCTGGCGTCGCTGCTGTCGCTCAACGCGCCGCCGCACCAGCGTGGCTGGTATGCGATGGTGCCGCAGCTCGGCGCGCCGCTGGCGCTGCTGGTGGCGAGCGGCCTGTTCGCCTTCTTCCTGCTGACGCTGTCGGAAGCGGACTTCCTCGACTGGGGCTGGCGCTATCCCTTCTTCGTCGCCTTCGCGATCAACGTCGTGGCGCTGTTCGCCCGGCTGCGCATCGTGGTGACGCATGAGTTCGAGCGTTTGTTCGAGCAGAAGGATCTGGTGCCGTCGCAGGTGCTGCCGACGGTCAAGGCGGAAGGGCGCAACATCATCATCGGTGCGTTCGCGCCGCTGGCGAGCTTTGCCCTGTTCCATATGGTCACGGTGTTTCCGCTCAGCTGGGTGGTGCTGTTCACCGATCAGCCGATCGATCGCTTCCTGGTGATCGAGATGATCGGCGCATCGGTCGGCCTGCTGGCGATCGTGGTGTCGGGCTTCATCGCCGACCAGATCGGTCGTCGCTCGCTGCTCGGCTGGTCGGCCCTGGGCATCGCGATCTTCGCGGTGGTGGCGCCGCTGCTGCTCAATGGCGGGGATCTGGGCGAGGTCGCCTTCATGATCCTGGGCTTCATGCTGCTGGGCCTGGCCTTTGGCCAGTCGTCGGGCGTGGTCGCCTCCAACTTCGCGACCGAGGCGCGCTATACCAGTTCGGCGCTGACGTCGGATCTGGCCTGGCTGGTCGGTGCCGGCTTTGCGCCGCTGCTGGCGCTGCTGCTGTCGGTGAAGTTCGGCCTGGCCGCGTCGGGCATCTACCTGCTGTCGGGCGCGATTGCGACGATGGTGGCGCTCTACGTCAACAAGGAACTGGCGGCGCGGGATCGCTGATCCCGGCCGACGGCCTTGGCAAAACGGGAAGCGTGATCGGCCCGGCCGGTCACGCTTTTTTTGTGGCGGCGACCCGTGCCTTCATCCGGGCGAGGCCCTTGCGGTCGAACCAGCCGATCGGGCCGGGACGGGGGCGCCAGCGCGGCAGCCAGTCGGGATAGAGGCTGACCAGTTCGCGCGGCAGGCCGGCGGGACCGACCCGGCTCATGATGTCGGAGACGATGCGGTTTTGATAATAGCGGACCGAATAGTTGATCAGCCGCTTGTAATGCATCCGCCAGGTCAGCGGCCGGGTGAGGCCGACCGGTTCGCAGGCGAAGCCCGCGCCCTCGCAGGCCAGCACCCGCTCCAATTGCCAGTCGGCATCGCTTGCCAGATCGGTATGCGCCCAGGAGGCAACCAGCCCGTCGTCGCCGACCAGATCGTCGGGCAGGCGCAGGCCACTCGCCCGGATGGCGGCGACGAAGCGGCCGGACAGGGCATAGAGATCGCCGAAGATGCCGCGCTCGATCCGCAGGTTGCGGCGATAGGTTTCCACTTCGCGACCATTGACCGGCATGCCGGCGGCGGCGTTGGCCTGCGGGTGGGCGGCAAGGTCGGCCACCAGCGCGTCGATCGATCCGGGCGCGATCTGGGCATCGCCGTCGAGGAAGATGACGGCGTCCTCCGTGTCGGTGAGCAGGTGGTGGACGAAATGGTTCCAGGTGCGCGACTTGCCGCCGGCGGCGATGTCATGGACGATCACATGGGCGCGGCCGGCGGCGGCGGCGCGGGCACGCGCCACGGTGCGGTCGGTGGTGCCGTTCACCAGCACATGGAAGATGGTGTCCGGGCGGTCGAGCGGCAGCGAGCCGAGGCAGCCGGCGATCCGGCGTTCCTCCTGATGGGCGAAGATGGCGACGGCGACGGCCATGGCGGGATCAGCGGAAGTCCCAGCCCTGCTGGCCATGCTCGACAGCATCCGGGCCATCGGCTTCGGCTTGGGGCGTGGCGCGCAGCGGGACCAGGATCGAGACGATCAGCGCGGCGATGGCGGTGCCGACCAGCGCCCACAGCGCAATCACGACCAGGCCGATCGCCTGGGCGAGCAGGCTGGCGGTGGCGGTGATGCCGGCGTCGAACCCGACCCCGCCGAGCAGCGGCAGCACGAACAAAGGCAGCAGCAGCGCGCCCGTCGCGCCGCCCAGGCCATGGACGGCGAAGATATGGGCGGGATCGTCGATCCAGGCGCTGGCGAAACCGGCGCCGATGCGGGCGATGATCGCGGCGGCGAGGCCGATCAGCATCGCCCCGCCGGTGCCGACCAGGGCGGCCGATGCGGAAATGGCGGCGAGGCCGGCAATGGCGCCGGACAGCAGGCCGGTGGCGCTGGCATGGGCGCCGAGCAGCCGGTCGACCAGTGCCCAGCCGAGGCTGGCGGCGCAGGCGGCGAAGAAGAGGTTGAGGATGGCGGTGGCGGCATCGTCGGTGGCGCCCAGCGCCCAGCCGCCGACCGCACCGGCATAGCCGACCCAGAAGAGCGCACCGCCGGCGATGGCGAGGATATGGGCATGGCCGCCACCCTGGGCATCGCGGGGGCGCCCGGCGACGAGGGCCAGAGCAAGGGCGGAGAAGCCGGCGAGGACATGGACGACCAGGCCGCCGGCAAAGTCCATCGCGCCAAGCTGCGCCAGCCAGCCGCCGCCCCACATCCAGTGGACGATCGGGGCGAAGACCAGCAGCAGCCAGAGCGGCGCGAAGGCGGCGACCCAGCCCAGGCGGGCGCGGCCGGCGATCGCGCCGACGGCGATGGCGCCGGCCAGCACGGCAAAGCCCATCTGGAACAGGACGAAGGCGGATTCGGGCACGGTGAGGCCGTCGCGCAGCGGGGCGAGATTGGCGAGCAGCAGATTGCTGCCGCCGCCCAGCCATTCGCTGCCCGGCGCATAGGCAAGGCTGTAGCCGGCAAGGCCCCAGCCGAGCAGGATCGTCGCGGCGGCGACCAGCGTCTGGGCCATGGCGGCAAGCCCGTGGCGGACATTGGCGAGCCCCGCATGACGCAGCATCAGGCCCGGCAGCGCGGCGAGCAGCAGCAACAGGGCGCAGGCGATCATCCAGCCGGTGTCGCCGCTGTCGGGTGCCGCCACCTGGGCCGTGGCCGGCTGGGCCAGCAACAGGGCGGCAAGGACGGGCAGGGCAAGGGCTGGGCGCATGGAGGAAGGTCCGGTTGGGGTCAGGTCGCCCTGACTAGCGCGGGCAGGGTAAAGACTTCCATAAGCATGGCAATGTTCCGGCGCGGTGATCCGCCGCCGCGCCGTTCAGAAGCCCTCGGTGCCGCACTGGATGCGGCCGGTGCCTTCATTTTCGACGGTGCAGATCGGCTTGCCGGCGACGCTGACATCGCCTGATCCGGTCGAGCGGATGCTGACCGGGCCGTTGGCGGTGAGGGCGACATTGCCCGAGCCGTCGTTGAGGATCGCGGCCTGGCGCGCGACCAGATGGTCCGCGACGATCGCGCCGGGGCCGCTGATGCGCAGATTGGCGACGCCGGCGGTGCCGGCGAGCGTGGTGCGGCCGCCGCCGGCGAGCGTGACCTGGAGATTGTCGAGCTGGAGCGAGGCGACGCTGACATCGCCATTGCCGCCCTGGACGATCTCGCCATTGAGGCCCTTCATCGCGCTGACCGCGACGGCGCCGCCGCCGGTCAGGACGACGCGGTTCACTTCGCCGGTGGAGAGGCGGATGGTCGCGGGGCCGAGACCCTTTTCGCCCGGTTCGGGCCGTTCCATCGAGATGATGGCGAGGCGGCCCGAGACATCGACGCGCAGCCGGTCGAGCGCGCGCTGGTCCCCCTCCGCCCGTGCCGAGACGCCGGTGCCGGTGGTGATGATGACCGTGACCGGGGCGTCGACGCGGATCTGGTCGAAGCTGGTGATGGTATAGCCGCGGGTGGCGGCGCCGGCGGGGGAAGCCCCGGCCAGTGCCGCCGCCGTTGCCAGAATCAGGGGCCGCAATGCGCCTCGCCCGGTCCCATCGTGTTCGTCGTGCATTGCGCCTTGCCCTTCACCTTGACGTCGCCAGTGCCCATGATCTTGATAGCGACCGGACCGTCGGAGGCAAAGTCCATGTCGCCGGTGCCCATGATATCGGCTTCGGCGCGGCCGAGCTTCAGCCCGGCGGCGTCGATGTCGCCGGTGCCGGTGATCGACAATTCGCCCTGATCGGCGGTGCCGGCGAGGGTGATGCTGCCCGATCCGGTGATTTCCGCCTTGAGGCTGCCAAGCTTCACCTGGCCGATGTCGAGGTCACCCGAACCGGTGAGCGAGAGGGCCAGGTCGCCGCCTTCCGCCTTGTCGAGGGTGAAGTCGCCCGAGCCGGTGACGTCGATCGCGCGGATCGCGGGCAGGGTGACATGGATCGTCGCGCCCTTGCCGCCGTCGACCTTGTTCCACATGCCTTCGGACTTGCGGCCGATCTGGAGCGTGTCGGCCTTCACCCGGATGTCGAGCAGGGCGACCGACTTGGGATCGCCATCGGCGGTGACCGAGAATTTGGGGCCAATGGTGACGACGACATTGTCAGGTCCGGTCACGTCGATGCGGCTGAACTGGCTGAGCTTTGCCCAGTCCTGCGGGGTGCTGGCGGCGGCCGGGGATTCGCCGTTGCCACCGCCGGACTGATGATCGTTGCCGCGCGAGCAGGCGCTGGTGGCAAGGCCGATGGCGAGCAGGGTGGCGAGGGTCAGGTGACGGGGCAGGTGATGGGACAGGGGCAGGCGCGGCATCATTATCTCCATGCTGTATTATCTTTACAATACACTCTTGCCGTGGCGGTTCCAAGCCCCCTTGTTCGTCGGGCAGGATAAGGCATGATATCTGCAGGATAAAAGAAGGGTATTCCACCGATGCGCAAGCTGTTTTCCGCCCTGCCGCTGGTCGCGATGATGGGAGCGGCGGCCAGCGCCGCGCCGGCTGAGAATGATCTGGCGGCGCGCGGCGCGACATGGTGGCGCCATGTCCAGATATTGGCGGCGGACGACATGCAGGGGCGCGGCACCGGCACGCCGGGCTATGACAAGGCGGCCGACTATGTGATCGGCCAGTTTCAGGCATTGGGGCTGAAACCCGCCGGGGTCGAGGGCTACAAGCAGCCGATCGCCTTTGTCGAGCAGACGGTGCTGTCGGGCGAGAGCAGGGCGAGCCTGGTCGGCGCGCGTGGCGAGACGGCGCTGGCGGTGCCGGGCGACATCATCTTTTCCGGCAGCGGCGGCCCGGTGCCCGGCGCGATCGACGCGCCGATGGTGTTTGCCGGCTATGGCCTGCATCTGCCCGAAGTGGGCCATGACGATTTTGCCGGGCTGGACCTGAAAGGCAAGATCGTGGTGGTCGTTTCGGGCGGGCCGGCGGAGATCAGCGGCGCGCTCAAATCCCATGCCCGATCGGAACGGGGCCACTGGCTGGCGGCGCAGGGGGCGGTCGGCATGATCAGCCTGGTGACGCCGGGGCAGGTCGAGATTCCCTGGGACCGGCGCAAGGCGCTGGCGAGCGCGCCGGCGGTCTATTATGAGGATGTGGCGATGCGCGACACGCAGACGCCCTTCCTCAATGCCCAGTTCGATCCGGCTCGGTCGGCCGACCTGTTCGCCGGCAGCGGCCAGGATTTCGCGGCGATCGCGGCGGCGGCCGATGCGTCGAAGCCGGTTGCCAGCTTCCCGTTGACGCTGCGGCTCAAGGCCGCGGTCGCGGCCAAGCGGGTGACCTTGTCCTCGCCCAATCTGGTGGCGGTGATGCCGGGCAGCGACCCCAAGCTGGCCAAGGACTATGTCGTGCTGTCGGCGCATCTGGACGGCTATGGCGTCGGCACGCCGATCAAGGGCGACGCCATCTATAATGGGGCGCTGGACAATGCGTCGGGCGTCGCCAGCCTGATCGAGATCGCCAAGGCGTTGAAGGCTGGCAAGGTGAAGCCGAAACGATCCATCCTGTTCACCATCGTCACCGGCGAGGAAAAGGGCCTGCTGGGATCGCGCTATTTCGCGCGGCGGCCGACGGTGCCGAGCAAGAGCATCGTCGCCGACCTCAATTTCGACATGGCGCTGCCGATCTTCAAGCTGACCAGCGTGACCCCGGTCGGCTATGACCAGAGCAGCCTGGGCCAGGATGCGGCGGCGGTGAGCGACGCGATGGGCCTGCCGATCACGCCCGATCCCTTCCCCGACCGCAACGTCTTCATCCGGTCCGACCAATATGCCTTCATCCGCGAGGGGATACCGGCGCTGTTCTTCAAATATGGCTTCAAGGCCGGGACGCCGGAAGCGACGGTGGAGAAGGCGTGGCGCGCGAACATCTATCATTCGCCCTTCGACGACGCGAACCAGCCGGTGATGCCGGCCGAGACGGCGAAGCTGAACGATTATGTGACCGCGGTGACGCTGCGGGTCGCCAATGCGGAAACACGGCCGAGCTGGAACAGCGACAGCTTCTTCAAGCGGTTCGTGAAATAGGCGGTTCGTGAAATAGGGCGCAGGGCGAGCGGCGGGGACGATCATGAGCCAGGCCAGGCGCATGCTGACCGGATGCGGGCTGGTGCTGGGGGCGGCGGGCTTTTTCCTGCTGGGCATAGGGCCGGTCGACATTCAGCCCTGACGGCCTGCAAATGGCGGCCTTCCGCGCTTCCGGTGCTCACGTACTTTAAGTACGCTGCGTTGAAACGAGGCACGTGACTCGTTTCAAGGGTCACGGAAAACCACCATTTTCGTCACGTCATCATCTGAATGTCGACCGGCCCTAGGGGTGTCGCAGCGCGCGGCGCATCGGCAGGAGACGCCGCCTTCTGCCGTGCCGTCGGGCGGGCCGGCATCGCCGCCATCGGGCCGACGGATAATCTCTCCCTCGATCGCGGGAGACCCCTATGTCCTGCAGCAATGGAAGGCGGCCGTCGAGAAGATGGAGCGGCGCTGCCGGGAGGCGAAGTTATTTTGCGCCGAAGCCAAAGCTGCCAGGGAACAGATGGACGAAATAAGATAATCGATTGGTTATGGGTTTGACTTTGCTGGCGGGTGCGCCTGCGCGACGCCGGCTTCATCCAATGACGATGTCGCTGGCGTAAAGCTGGATGCCGACGCTGAACTGAATTTGGGCAATCAGCATGGCGGGGGCCGCGCCGTTGCCATCGGGATCGAAGAACAGCATCCTGCTGTCCTGCGCATAGAGGAATCGATCATTGGCATCGATTGCCACGCCGTTGGCATTGCTGGAAAAATTGCTGTCGTCCACGCTGGTCAGGCCACCAACGGCGCGGCCGGCCACGACCAGCCGATCCACGCCCTGTTCGAAATCGCGGACGGTATCGCCGCCTTCGGCCAGGTCGCGCCAGACAAAGCGATCCTTGCCGGCGCCGCCGAGCAGGCGATCGGCGCCGAGGCCGCCATAGATCCTGTCATTGCCCGCGCCGCCGGCGACGGCATCGTCCCCGGCGCCTCCGTCCACTATGTCGCGGCCTTCACCGCCATCGAGTTGGTCATTGCCGCTGCCGCCATAGAGCCGGTCGTCGCCCCATTCGCCCCACAGGATATCGGCGCCATCATCGCCGAACATTATGTCCGCATCCGACCCGCCATAGAGTATGTCATCGCCGGCATCGCCATGGATGCGATCATCGCCGTTGCCACCCGAGAGCGTATCGCGATCATCGCCGCCATATAGGCGATCGGCACCGTCGGCGCCGACAATGTCGTCCGCGCCGGCGCCGCCAAGGATGAGATCCGTGCCCGCGCCGCCATCCAGGCTGTCGCCGCCGCCCCGGCCGAACAGCACGTCATCGCCGCCATCGCCCCTGAAATCGTCGTGCATGTCGCCGCCGATCAGCCTGTCCCTGCCATCGCCGGCCCGGATGATCGCCTCGCGAGGGCCGAGCAGGACATAATCGTCGCCCGTGCCCAGATAGGCGATCAGCACTTCGATGCCGTGGATCGTGACCAGGGTGCGGGGGGCTGTGCCGTCGCCCGCATCGGCGGTGATGCGTTCGAAATTGGGCAGGATCTTCAGCTTCTGCGTCATTTCGCTGAGGTAGAGATAAGCGAGGTCGGTGCCCTCGCCACCGTCGATCCGGCTGCCGAACACGTCCGAATAGCGGCTGGCAATGCCGAGATGGATGCGGTCTCCACCCGATCCGCCGAGCAGTACGTCCCGGCCGCCGCGGCCATAGAGAATGTCATTGCCGCCGCGCCCGACGATCCGGTCGCGACCGGTGGTGCCGCTCAGAATATTGTTATTCTTGGTTCCGTAGCGATTGGCCATGACGGTCGATCCTTCTCCAGTCCCATATTGGCGCGGGACCGATGACGGGACGGCGGATTTGTGCGCGCGATATTATATCGATCCGCCGGGCTTGGAAAGCATGGCGGCCAATTGCGCAGGGCTTGCCCTATGGTGCTGGCGTGGTCTGGCGTGGCTAGCGCCGGGGCCTGCAATTGCCGACGCGGGCGCCGGTGATCGACATGAGAAATTCCATGTCGCCATCCATGGAGGCGCCCTAGTCACGACTGGCCCGGCAGGGAATGGTTGCCGGGCCTGCTGGTCAGCCTAGCGCCTTGGTCACGACACCAATGGCCTGATCGATGGCCTGCGCCCGATCGCAGTTGGCGGCGCATTTCCCCTTCTGATATTCCAGCTTCTGGAGCAGGTCGCGCGCTGCATCGGGATTGCCGAGGCGGATTTCGGCCAGCGCCAGGCCCGACATGGCGCCGGGATGGCCGCTGCGCCCATGGGGCAATGCCCGTTCGAAATAGCGCCGTGCGCCTTCGGGATTGTTGAGCGCCAGCGCCGTCACCCCTTTCAGGAAGCGCGCCTCAAGATCGTTCGATCCGCTCATGATCCTGTCCAGCGCCTTGTCGGCCTGGGCATAATGGCCTTGCTGCATCAAATGGCGGACCTGGCCATATTGCGGCGATCGAAAATCCCCATAGACGCCCGAATCGACGTTGTAGAGATTGTCCCAGCTGGGACGGAGCCCTTCGTAAGAGCGGGCCTGATCGGGCGACTGGGCTGTCGCCGGGGCGGCGAGTACGGAAGCGATTACCGGTAGAAGAAACGCGAAACGCATCGGGGCACTCCTTCGCTAGACGAAAGGAGGTTATGGTGACAGCAGGGCCCTGTCAATTTTGGTTTCAATTCGGAACTGTTGCCGGCAATCCGGGCCAATTGTTCGATATCCGATGCCTTCTCCAGCCACATGGCTATCGGCTCGACACCGAGCCGCGCTCAGCGCCGGGGCCTGCAATTGCCGACGCGGGTGCCGGTGATCGACATGAGAAATTCTGCGTCGCCACCCATGGGGCTGCCCAGATCGCGGGCGGGCGCGCTATTGACCTCGAACAGGCGGATGTTGCGTTTTATCTCGACACTGCGCGGGCCGATTGCGCCTTCCAGCTTGCCCTGCATCCGCACCCCCGGCCCGAGCCAGCAGCGCTGATTGCCGTGTATGGCGGCACCGTCGCCGTCCAGTTTCCATTGCCGGCAATAGCTGGACGTGCCGGGGCCGGCGAAACTGTCGTCCAGCATGGTTTCGATCGTCGCGTCGATCGTGCCGTCGGGGATGCACAGGTTCCAGGTGCGGATCGGCAGGGTGCGGGTGCTGAAATCGCGGATCACGGTCTGATGCTGGCTGAACGCCCATTGGCCCGCGAGGATCGGGTTGGGGCGGCCGGTGACGACGATCGGCGGCCCCTTTGGCGGGGCGGGCGGCTGGTCTGGCGAGGTCGGGGACGGGGCGGCTGGAGGCGGGCCGGCCATGGCGGCGACGACGGCCGGCGCGGGCGGGGGCGCAGGCACCGGCACGACCTCATCCTCGAAACTGGCGATCTTGGCATTGATGCAGGCCTTGCCACCGGCCGGATCACTGACGCCTTCGCGCACGCAGGCGCTGAGCATCGCGCACATGATCCGGTCGATCCGGGCGTCGCCGCTGGAACGGGTGATGACGCATTGGCGCAGGTCGGTGCCGAACGCGGCATAATCGATCTTCACCTGGCGCATCTTGCGGGCGATGACGACGATCTCATTGTCGGCGGGGGAGGCGGCGACCGGCGCGGACGGATGGTCCTGCGACCGGGCCGGGATGGCGGCCAGCAGGGCGAGCGACAGGCCGCAGCGCAGCGAGAATGAGGGGAATGCCCAATGCCCTGCCATGAATTCTCCCGCCATGGGGCGTCACGCGTGCGCGCCCATGGCGAAGAATAGGCGAAAAGCCGGGGCGCGGCCAGAGGGGCCGGCATTGCGCCTGCTTCGCGAAGAGGACGTGGCGAGGGGGCTGCGAACTGGGGTGGGGCGGCAGCTTTGGGTGGAAACAAGGCATAGCCCCTCCCTTCCAGGGAGGGGTTGGGGTGGGTTGCGAGCGCAGCGAGCTTCTGCCCTATCGACCGTAGACCGCCGCTACGCGGCGCACCCACCCCCGGCCCCTCCCTGGAAGGGAGGGGAGCAGGAAACGTCCGCTTCTGATCGTTGTTGGCGGTTGACTTGGACGGGTGGCGAGCAGCGAGCCGTCTCCCTAGCCATCTTCGTCACGAAAAAGAGCATCGACGTCTTCGGGACGCATTCGCTTTAGTTTTTCATCTAGTTTGTGATCAAAACGGCGATCGTTCGGTTCCTCGCCTTTTTGCGCCTTCCGCCCGATCTGCCGGAGGTAGTGGGCAGTCGCTTCGGTCAGTCGCTGCTTCTTATCGCGTGCTTTCATAGAACTGAAAATATCACAACGGGTAATGTCCGCAATTGGCAAGCAACATCAGACAAGCGAAAGGCAAACATTGGTCGAAACCTGCCAATCTCCATGGGCGTCATCCCGGATCAAGTGCGGGATGACGGAACGGCGAGGGCAGCTTTTCTGAGCGGCGATCGAATAAACCGATGGCAGTGCATGGCCGGAGCCTGTCCGGGGCGGGCATAATGTCCCATGGTCATCCCCCTGTTCCCGACATAGGAGGGGGCGTTCGATTGCCGTCGCGGCGATCCTGAAGAACATGGTTTCTTGTTGGCCCGGATGTGTTCAAGATCATGGACTGGTTTCCTGTTGTTTTCATCCTGTTCAAGGTCGTCGTGCTGGGGGCGGGCATGTTCTTTGCCGTCCGATGGCATTATGAACAGGACAGGAAGGCGCAGAAGGGGGCGGTGCTGAGCGCGGTCGGCAAGATCAGCCTGGCCCTGCTGCTTGCGCTGGTGGGCCTCCTGTCCCTCACCTTCATGCTGGCGCGGATGCTGGGCATGGATATGGCCCTGTGATTTTGGCGCTGTGATCGTGACGCTGTGATCGTGGCCCGCGTCGTGCGTGGCGCGTTCGGATCATCGTTGCGCTGACGGGCGGCCTGTGCCGGATGGGCGCCTGTTTCTGAGGGGCGTCAGCCGCGCAGGCGGTCGAGGCGGTGCTTCAGCTTCCTCTGCAGCAATTCCCAGTTGGTCACGCCCTGGATCACGCCGCCATTGGCGACGATCATCTGTTGCAGCCGATAGGTGTCGACATCCTGGATATCGACCCGGTCGCGGTCGATCACGGCCAGGGCGGCGGCGGTGCCGGCCGCTTCGCCCAGTGCCATCGAGGTCGGCTCCATGCGGATGGTGGAGAAGGCCTGGTGGGTCGCCGCGACGCAGAAGGGCACCATGAGGTTGGTGCACTGGTCGCGATGCGGCACCATCAGTTCGAAGGGCAGCGGCGAGCGCTGATATTTGCCGCCGGCGGGCAGCATGAAATGGCCTTCGTTGACGATGCCCCATTGCCCCCGTTCGTCCCGGACCGCGATGCGGCTGGCGGCGTGGCTGTCCTGCCAGTAGGAGGCCATGGCGACGATCGAGGGGAGGCGCGGGGGCACGCCATCAATATCCGACACGTCCCGGCCCGACCAGGCAAGGCCATTGTCCAGCCGCCGCGCCTCGCGCACATAGAGCTGGGGCGACCAGCCGGGCGTGTCGGCGGGATGGCAATCGGTGTGGCGGCCGCGCACCAGGCCCCAGTTGCGCACATCGCGTTGCAGCCCGGCGGGAATGCGGGGATCGCGGCCATGGGCCATGGCGTGGAACCAGCCGCGAATATAATTTTCATGCGCCTTCCATATGCGTTCGCGCGCATCATAGTCGGCCGCCGGATAGGCGCGGTTGAGGCCGACCGCGTCGAGCGACATGGTGCCGCGATTGTTGATGTCGTAGATGCCCGGCGCGACCTCGTCCGCCTTCACCAGATCGCGGGCGAAATGCCAGTCCCGGCCATAGAGCTGGCCAGCGCGCCGGCGCCGATCGAAATCGCGGAACAGCAGTTCATAGTCGGCCTCGCGATAGCCATCGGGCGCGGTGGCGGGCAGGTCGAGCCGCAGTTCGGGCCGATCGGTCATGGTCAGGCGGAAGCAATAGGCCTGCACGCCATCGTCGGCGGCGCCGACCGGCCGGTTCGGCGCGGCATCGACCCCGGCGATCAGGCGGCCCGACGGCTGGTCGGCGAAAGGGTCGATCGGCAGGATATTGTCCTTTTGCGGCGGATCGGTGCGGGTCAGCAGCTCATAGCGTGACCCGCGATAGCCATTATAGGGATTGGCCCGGTCGGCGGCTTCGCGCCCGACCCTGGTGCTGATGCCGGCGCGGGCCATCAGGTCGCCTTCATAGGAGGCGTCGATGAAGATGCGGCCATGGGCGCGCACGCCCGAGCGGGTGATGATCTCGCGGATGGCGCGATCGGTCCGGTCGACGGTCTCGACCCCGTCCGACCAGAGGACCGGCACCCCGGCGGCATCGAGCAGGTCGCGGAAATAGGGGGCGGCAACGGCCGGGTCGAAGGCGTAGCGATTGCCCGGCATGCCGCCGGACGCCGCCAGCGTGGCCATGGTGGTGCGGGCATAGCCGCCGACTGCATCGATATCGCGTATGTCGGTCCAGCTGAGCCCGCCGGCCAGCATGCCGCCGGGCTGGATTTCGCGCCAGCCGCCGATCAGCACCGCCGAAGCGCCCAGATTGGCGGCGCTGACCGCGGCGATGACGCCGGCGGGGGTGGCGCCATAGACGACGACATCGGCATCGGCCCAGGCCTCCCCGGCGAGCGCGGTGCGGCGCGGATGGATGAGGGCGGCCGGCTTGCCGCTGGCCTGATGGCAGCTGACCAGGCCGGCTGCACCCGCTGCGCCCGCCATCGTTGCCAGAAACGCGCGTCTGTCCATGACCGCCCCCATCCCGGATTGCCCCTGCAAAGGCTTTCCGATTTGCGGGGGCGTGGAAATTCCGGTCGAACACCTAATGGATTGCGCGGTCAGGGGCGGGCAGGGCAGGAGTGGACAGTTGCAATATGCGACTGGTCTGGCAGGATCGGCGCTCCACCACCAGAAAAGCAGGAGTGGGTGCATGATCATCTATGGCGCGCGGCCGTCGCCCTTTGTGCGCAAGGTCATTGTCTTTGCAGCGGAAAAGGGGATCGCGGTCGAGGTGCGGCCGGCCGGGTTCGGCAAGGGCGGCGAGGCGTTCGAGCGGGCGTCCCCCTTTGGCAAGATCCCGGCCCTGGTCGATGGCGATTTCGCGATCAGCGATTCGACCGCGATCATAACCTATATGGATGCGCTGCATCCCGAGCCGAACCTGATCCCGACCGAACCCAAGGCGCGGGCGCGGACGATATGGTATGAGGAATTTGCCGACACCATCGCCCAGCCGGTGGGCGTCGACATCTTTTTCAACCGGGTAGTCGGCAAGCTGCTCGACATGCCGCATGACCCGGCCCGTGCCGACCGGGCGGAGGCGGAGAAGATGCCGGGCATCTATGACTATCTGGAGGCGGTCCTGCCCGACAGCGGCTGGCTGGTGGAGGATCGCTTCACCCTGGCCGACATTGCCGTGGCCTGTCCGCTGATCAATGTCTGCTATTGCAGCAGCGGGTTGAAGGATGGCCGCTGGCCCAAAGTGAAGGCCTGGCTCGACGGGCTGCGGGCGCGGCCGAGCTTTGCCGGGGCGATGGCGCTGGAGGCGCGGATGCTGGGCAAGGCGGCATAACCCATATGGAACATTCTGCTTGACATCGTCACGCTGATCGGGCAGAGAAGAGGAAAGTCGGTAATTGCGACTCGCTGGCGTCGGTCGGTGGTGGCGCTATGGGGCGACTGGGCTGTGGAAGGCGGGGTTTTCGAGGGCGGCTTTCGGGGCTGTGCCTTGGGGCTGGGTCTTCCAGGTCGGGATTTGCAGTCGGGATTTGCAGTCGGGATTTGCAGTCGGGATTTGCAGTCCGGTTTTGCGGGCTGGTGCTTGAAGGTGCGAAGCTTTTGGAAAGCCGGCGCCGCGCCGCGATGCTGACGGATATTGCCTTCAGGTGAGGCGAAAGGGGCTGGTCCGGTTGGGCCGGCCCCTTTTGCATTGGGCGAGCGCGCGGGGCTGAGGCTGAGGCTGAGGCTGAGGCTGAGGCTGAGGCTGAGGCTGAAGCTGGCGCTGTCGGGGCGGTGTGCGGGGAGCCGTCGAGCGATGGCGCGGCGCGGGGCTGTTGCTGATGGCGGCGTGCGGCGCGTGGTCGCGCGGCGGCGCGATGGTTCGGGACAATCTGGGGAGGGGGCGATGGCGGCGCGAAAGGGAGCGGCCGGGCGGCCGGAGCGCGTGGCGCAGCGGCAGGCGGCGGGCGAGGGGGTGCGGACGCAATTGCGACAGTTGCGCAGGGATGGCTGGGCGCAGAAGGACCGCGCGCGCTTCCTGGCGGAGCTGGCCGAGACCTGCAATGTCAGCGAGGCGGCGCGGACCGTGGGGAAGAGCCGGCAGGCGGCCTATGGCCTGAAGCAGCGCGACGCGGAGTTCGCGCGCGACTGGGATGCGGCGATCGAGCAGGGCTATGGCGAGATCGAGGCGATGCTGATCCGGCTGGCGCTGCATGGCTGCGAGAGCGAGGAGATCATCGAGGATGGCGAGGGCGCGGTGAAGACGCGCAAGGTCAAGCGCGCGCCCAATCCGTCGCTCGGGCTGCAATTGCTGAAGCTGCATGCCGCCCAGGTCGCCGCGCGCCGGGCGGCGCGGGGCGATGCGACCGGACCGGGCAGTCCCGCAGCGATCGCCAGCGTCGAGCGGGTGCTGGCAGAGATACGCCGGCGCCGCGCGGCGGCGGGGACGTGAGGGGAAGGCGAGAAGGTCGCGCGACAATGCGCGAACGGGGGCGCCGATCGCCCGCGGATCGGGCGGCCGCGGTCAGCTGGCCGGCTCGTCCGCTGGCATGGCGGGTGTCGTCGGCGCGGCCGGTTGATCCATGAGCAGATGGTCGGGCGTGGGCGCCGGTGCGCGGCGGCCGTAGCGCTCGACCGTGTCCCAGACGTCATAGAGCGACCGTTGATCGGTGTCGGCAACCGCGCGATTGCGTGGCAAATCAAGACGATACTTCATATCAAGGCGCTTAGGTCATCGATGCGGCAGGTCGATGACATTAAGGTGAGCGGAGCGTTTTTGGCGATGAAGCGAGTGGTTGAGCGATGGTGGATTGCCGGGCGACAATCGTGCCGGGTGCATGGCGGCAAGGAATAGTTTCTTCCTGGAAGGGGAGGCCTGTTTCCGGTCGCTTCGCGCCGGGCAGCTATCGGGAAGCCTGGCGCCATTTGATCCCGCGAGCGACGGTCATGGGTGGGTAGCGGACTGGTCCTTATCCGGTCATGCCAGCGGAGGCTGGCATCTCTCTGTTCTTCTCAGAATCCAGAAGGAAGTGAGATCCCAGCCTTCGCTGGGATGACGAAGTGGGTGGATTGGAGACTGTCTGCTTTCAGTAAGGTGAGTGGGAACATCTGACGCTGGCGGAGAAGGACGCTTGGCAACACTTGCCGGTTTGCGGACATCTAACGATCAGCTACGATGGCCGAATGGGAACCATACATTGCCCCGGCGGCCATACCTTCTCCGATGGTGAAATACCGAGTCCTTACCAGTGGCTGCTTATATCGGAAGCTGGTTTCGAGGAGGCCCTCGACGAAGTGGAGGCGCTTGATTGGACATCAGAGTTTGCCGGAGATAAAGCGGATTGGGCCTTACATAGTCGAGGGCATGCCACATACCGCTGCCCTCAATGCGATCGGATTCTTATTTTTGAGCAGGGGATAGACAAACCTGCGACAAGCTATCGCCGCGAATGACTGCTTCCCGAACGATTTGATCCCTAAGCCTTCGACTTGCCATATGGATGGACGGCCGGTTTTAGTGCCGCCGACGATCAACGGGATGGCAAAAAATGGTCGCTTCCTGCCGGGCAGCTTTTCCGCCCACGAACGGACCGACTGCTATCGGGTGTGCCTGGCGCGGATCGGTGCGATGAGCGTCTATAAGGGGTGGGTTTCAGACTGTCGGGTTTTGCCTGTCATTTGCGATGAGCAGACGTGAGCTAATCCCACGGAATGTCCATCAGCATGGAAATAATCGCAGCAGAGCCAAATCCTGCCACCGTAAGGGGAACCGCAAGAATAACGCCCGAACGATTTGGGACATTCATCAAGCTGACGAGAAGAGAAATTACCAGCCAAGACACCAGTATCAGCGACCCTTGGTAGCCGTAGAAACCTGCGGCATAGATCGTCAGAATGTAGATCACGCCCACTAATATGGCGGCCAAAAATGCGCGGACAGCGGCAGAAAAACGAACATGAACAATGCCCTCATGGCGAACCAGCAGAAATCCGGAGAAGGCTACTGCGAGACCGATGAGCGAAGCCGTCAATGTCATCAGGCATAGACGGAAGCCCATAGGCCAGTCCATGAGCGCGGCAGTCAGCCACTTTATCCCTCGCCATTCAGGAGCGCCGAAATGTTCTCGTATAGCCTGATCTTCTGGCGGGAAGGCCGCGCAACAATGTGAGCCATAAATCACAGTAACCCCGCTGATGGCCAGCATGAGGCAAAATAATGCCATGCCGTAGCGGTATCCCCGATCTTCTTTCAATTCAGCGGCTCCTTACGGGCAAGATGCCGCAGAGTGCAAAGGTCTGCAATTGGTCGTTAGCCACCCTACGGACATCCGTCATGCCGGGCTTGACCCGGCATCCCGCTTTTCGATGCAACGGATAAAGAAGCGGGACCCCGGCGCAAGCCTGTCCTGAGCCTGTCGAAGGGGCCGGGGTGACGATGGCCGCATCTTGGCCGTGAGCCGTCAAAGTCCGGCATCGTCATTGCCAGCGTAGCGAAGCAAGGGCGGGAGATCGTCGAGGCCCGCCCTTTGTGCGGCGGGCTTTTGCTGGTGCGCGGTTCTTCTGGTAGGATCGGAACGCGGTTTTGGAGATCGGGCTTTGGAGATCGGGCGATGCTGGTTGGGCTGATCCTGTTGGCGGCGGTGGGGGCGATGATCGCGCTGTCGGTGCGCGCCGATCGGCGGTTCCGGGCGATCGACCGGCTGCCGATGCAATGGACGCTGACCGGGGCGGTGAGCTGGCATGCGCCGCGGGCCGTGGCGCTGGCCTTCATGCCGGTGCTGGGGACGATGCTGATCCTGGCCGTGGGCGCGATGGCTTTGTGGGTGCCGCCGCGCGCCGGGCAGGAGGGGCTGGTGATCCCGGTATTGCTGGCGATCGCGGCGGGCATGGTGGCGATCCATGCGCTGCATATCTGGATGATCGGGCGCTGGGCGAAGGCGCGGCACTGAACCGGCATTGGGGCTGAGGAGGCGAGGATGCGGCGTGTGACCCGGAGCAGGATGGCGCTGATGCTGCTGGCGCCGATGGTGATGATGCTGCCCGCTGGCGCGATCGCTGCGCCGCCGACCAGTTGGGCCAAGGCGGGCGTGTCGCTGGCCGACTATGCCGGCGATGCGGGGGCCTGCGCGGAGGCGACGCGGGACAGGGCGGTGACGGTGCGGCCGGAGACGGCGCAGGCGCTGGATGCGCTGAGCATGGTCGACCTGGCGATGATCCTGCGAACCTATGGCGGCGATAGCGATGCCAGCCCGCTGATGGCGGCGGCGAATATCGGCATGCATCATGACGACGCCAATGTGGCGCGGCGGACGGCGAATTTCGGCGCGAAATATGAAGCGATGACGCGCAGCGACGTGCGCGCGCAATTGCAGGCGGCGCTGGACCAGTGCCTGGTCGATCGCGGCTATGTGCGGATCATGCTGACGCAGGACCAGGCGCGCGGGCTGGCGAAGCTGAAGCGCGGGAGTGCGGAGCGCACCGCCTATCTGCATGCGATCGACAGCGATCCGGCGGTGATCGCGGCGCAGCGGGTGGTGGAGGAATGACGGTGCGGATCGGGATCGTCCTGGCCAGCCTGGCCTTGTGCGGGGCCTTGTTCTGGAGCGGGACGGCGCTGGTCGCGCTGATGATGGGATGGCTGGTCGCGCATCCGTGGGTGGCGAAGGCGATGGCGGCGCTGCCGATGCTGGTGCTGTCGCTGATGGCGGTGACGATCGTGCATTGGCGCCGCGATGCGGCGGACGCCGGCTGAACGGAAGGCGGCGGGCTGGTAAAGCGCCAATGTGGGACGGCGGAACGCACCGCCTATCTGCATGTGATCAACAACGATCCGGCGGTGATGTCGGCGCATCGGATGATGGAGGAATGAAGGCGCGCGGTGTGCCGCTCACTATATTATGCGGTGGACAATATAGAACGTGCAGTTTTCAATGATGACAATATTTGTTTCTTAATGTTTCATACATGGATTGGCTATAGCCGCCTCTGCGGGGTAAAGATCTGTGGGGGTTTTGGTGATCGGCAATATTGTCGTTCGCGTGCGCAGCGTGTGTGCGGGATGTCTCCACGATTTTCGGCATTCATGGCCGGTAATTCTGCTTGCGATGCTGATGACGATCCTGCTGGCGGCTGCCGCGACGGTGCAGTCCTTCCACGTCGACATCGTGGATCTGGCGCCGCTCTATGTTGCAATCATCATATTCTTGGCCAGCGGACTTTATATTCTTCGCCGCACGCCATCCGGGAATGCTGCCATGGCAGCGCGGGAAGGGAGCGGTCAGCGGCTGGGCCATATATTGCTGCTTTGCGGGCTGGGGCATCCAGCGCTGGCCTATCGGTTCATGACCGCCTGGGGCATGTGTTTGTTGCTGACGATAGTGATGTTCCCCTTCTTTCCGGCGGTGGCTGCATTCCATCATTATAATGTCGATCCGGCGCAGATGCCGGGTGCGACCGCCTGGGCTTCCTGGCATTTGGAGGCGTTGATGGAGGAACTGCGGTCCGGGGCCAAGGCCACGCTGGATAGCGATGCGCTGACGGGGATCATCACCATGCCGAGTTTTCATGCGGCATCGGCGATCCTTCTGATATTTGCCTTCTGGCCCTTCCCCTGGCTGCGCTGGCCGTTTCTGCTGCTGAACATGGTGATGTTCGCATCGGCCGTGCCGGTCGGCGGCCATTATCTGGTGGATACGTTGGGCGGTCTGATGCTGGCCCTCATCGCCATTGGGACGGCGATTGCCGTGCATGGAAGAGGCGAGGATATCCGTCTGGACTGGAAAACGATCGGGCATCAGGTCCGGCGACGGGAAGCGGGGCTGGCATCTGCCTGACGATGGCGGGCCGGCCTGTCGAGGATGAACGATCAGATGATTTTACCTGATGGGAAAAGCCTCTAAGAGACTGGTCAGATGAAGAAACTGATCCTGCTCGCCGCCGCTTCGGCCCTTGCAACCCCAGTGCTGGCGGCCCCCACCGCGCCGGCTGCGCCCGATGCGGCGCGGTTGAAGGCGAGCGTGGAGAGGCTGGTGAGCTTCGGCACGCGGCATACGCTGTCGAGCGCGACCGACCCCAGGCGCGGGATCGGTGCGGCGCGGGCCTGGGGCAAGGCCGAGTTCGAGAAGATTGGCAAGGGCTGTGGCGGGTGCCTGAGCGTCGAGACGGTGGCGGATCGCTTCACCGGGCCGCGCGCGCCCGATGGCGTCGAGGTGGTCGATGTGCTGGCGATCCAGAAGGGCACGGGTGATCCCAACGAGGTGGTGATCGTCGCGGGGCATATCGACAGCCGCGTGACCGATGTCATGAACATCAGCAGCGATGCGCCGGGCGCCAATGACAATGCGTCGGGCACGGCGCTGGTGATCGAGGCGGCGCGGGTGCTGGCCGGGCAGAAATTCAACGGCACGATCGTCTATGCGCTGCTGTCGGGCGAGGAGCAGGGGCTGTGGGGTGGCAAGCTGCTTGCCAGCACGGCCAAGGCGCGCGGCTGGCATGTGCGGGCGATGCTGAACAATGATATTGTCGGCAACACCGTGGGGCAGAATGGCCAGGTGGTGGCGGATCGCGTGCGGGTGTTTTCCGAGGGGATTCGCGCGGGCGACGACGCCAAGGCGAACCTGACGCGCCGGGCGATCGGCGGCGAGGATGACGGCCCGTCGCGGGCGCTGGCCAAGGCGATCGACGGCATTGCGCAGGCGGACCCGAAGATCGGGCTGGAGGTGCTGGCGGTGCGGCGGTTCGACCGGTTCGGGCGCGGCGGCGACCATTCGCCCTTCCTGGACCTGGGCTTTCCGGCGGTGCGCTTTTCCGTCGGGATCGAGAATTATGACCGGCAGCATCAGGACCTGCGCACCGAAAATGGCCGGGTCTATGGCGACACGGTCGACGGCATGGACTTTCCCTATCTGGCGAAGGTGACGGCGCTCAATGTCGCGACCTTGCGGCGACTGGCCGATGCGCCCGCGGCGCCGGCGACGGTGTCGCTCGATGGCGCGCTGTCGATGGACACGCGGGTCTTCTGGGACGCGGTGCCGGGGGCGACGGCTTACAAGGTCTATTGGCGGCGCGCGGACAAGCAGGACTGGAGCGACAGCCGGGTCGTGACTGGCGCGACGCAGACGGTGCTGAAGGATATCGTGGTCGACGATCATTTCATCGGCGTCGCGGCGGTGGCCAAGGACGGGGCGGAGAGCCTGGTGACGTTCGGCGGGATGGCGCCGCGTAAATAGGATTTGGTTCGCGCGGAGACGCGGAGACGCGGAGACGCGGAGATTTCTGGGAGGGCCGCCTGCGGGCGGCCTTTTTTGTTGCGCGTGGTTTGGGGTGGGCGGCGGCTTCATGGTGCCGGCTCCTGCGGGAGGCAGGGTCGGGAGATGGATTCCCGCCTTCCCGGGAATGACGAAGAAGCGGAGGGGGCGGGGATGCAGATGGCCGATTGTGACTGGGTCGAGCAGGCGGCGGCCTGGCCCGAACTGGCGCGCTGGCTGAGCGACGATGCCGCCGAGCGGCTGGGGCAGGACTGGGATTTCCTGGCGCGGCCGGCGCAACTGGCGCCGGCGGGCGACTGGCGCATCTGGCTGATGATGGCGGGGCGCGGTTTCGGCAAGACGCGGGCCGGGGCGGAATGGGTGCGCGCCATTGCCGAGGGTGATCCCGAGGCGCGGATCGCGCTGGTCGGCGCGACCCTGGGCGAGGCGCGCAGCGTGATGGTGGAGGGGGCGAGCGGGGTGCTGGCGGTGGCGCCCTGGTGGGCGAGGCCGGCCTATGCCCCGGCGTTGCGCACGCTGACCTGGCCCAATGGCGCGCAGGCGCGCCTGTTCGGCGCGGCCGAGCCCGAAAGCCTGCGCGGGCCGCAGTTCAGCCATGGCTGGGCCGACGAGATCGGCAAATGGCCGGGTGGGCAGGCGGCCTGGGACAATATGATGATGGCGATGCGGCTGGGGCGTGTTCCGCGCGTGGTGGCGACGACGACGCCGCGCCCGGTGCCGCTGGTGCGGGCGCTGGTGGCAAGAGAGGGCGCCGATGTGGTGCTGACGCGGGGGCGGACGGCGGACAATGCAGCGCATCTGGCGGCCGGCTTCGTCGCGGATGTGACGCGGCTTTATGGCGGCACGCGGCTGGGGCGGCAGGAACTGGACGGCGAACTGATCGAGGAGGCGGAAGGGGCGCTGTGGACCCGCGCGGCGCTGGAGGCGTGCCGGGTGCGGCATGTGCCGGGCGCGCTGGCGCGGGTGGTGGTGGCGGTCGATCCGCCGGCGACGGCGGGCGGCGATGCGTGCGGCATCGTCGTGGTCGCCCTGGGCGGGGACGGGCGCGGCTATGTGATCGCGGACGCGAGCGTGGCGGGCTGCTCGCCCGAAGGCTGGGCGCGGGCGGTGGCGCAGGCGGCGCAGGGCCATGGCGCCGACCGGGTGGTGGCCGAGGCCAATAATGGCGGCGACATGGTGGCGAGCGTGCTGCGCGCGGCGCAGGAGGCGCTGCCGCTGCGGCTGGTCCATGCCAGCCGGGGCAAGGCGGCGCGGGCTGAGCCGGTGGCGGCGCTCTATGAGGCCGGGCGGGTGGCGCATCGCGGGGCTTTCCCCGAGCTGGAGGACCAGATGTGCGGGCTGCTGGCGGGGGGCGGTTATGTCGGGCCGGGGCGCTCGCCCGATCGGGCGGATGCGCTGGTCTGGGGGCTGAGCGAACTGATGCTGGGGCCGAAGGGCGAGGCGCGGGTCAGGGGGCTTTGAGGGGGAGCGGTGGGTGCTGCGTGATTGATTTTCGCGCGGAGACGCGGAGACGCGGAGAAGGAAAGGGTGGGTTGCGGACAGGTCCTTATCCCGTCATGCCAGCGAAGGCTGGCATCTCTCTGTTCTTCTCAGAACCCAGAAGGAAGTGAGATCCCAGCCTTCGCTGGGATGACGAAGTGGGTGGGAAACGGACTGTCGTGTTTGGGGCGAGCCGCAGCCGAAAGCGGCCTTTCCTATAAAACAGTTTCGATCTTGCCGCCCGAGCGCGTTGCCAAAAAATCTGCTGCCAATCGAGCTAACCGCATATCGGCCGATGTCACGATCATCTCGCCGTCACGATCTTCCGACAACATTGCCTCTACAACAGGCGCATTTACCGTTGCCCGGTCGCACATATATAGCCACGTCCAATCTGTTGCGTTGGATGTGTGGCTATCTCCATCGGTGTCGATGTTGGACCCGACCCCATAAAGGTGATTAACCACCTCGCCAAAGGGAGGCCGTTGACCGACTTCCCTAATGACAATTCGATAACAGCGCTCGCTCATGAACGTTTCCGACTGCGCTGGGTCATTCATAAACTGCTGCCGCTGCTAAAATGCCAGCAGCATGCCGCCAAGGATTTGAATCCTCTGGCTCCTGCGCGTCTCTTGCCCAAGCGGCCATGGCCTCCAGAAAGCTGGCTAGATCAATGTTCTCCCAGTTCACCTGCAAAGACGGGTTTTCAATTTCCGCCCGTAGCTGGGTCGCGAACAGGGCAAAAGATGCCCTATCGTGAACGTCATCTTGTTCCATCGAAGCACGATGCCTCAATAGCGCTATGTCTGCAATCGGGAGGCTCAGTTGCCGACGTATAAGGCAAGAAATGGTCGCTTCAAGACCATCCTCCCCTGCAAGGGGAGGTGGATGGCCGAAGGCAAGACGGAGGGGTGTCCCCCTCTCGATAGGGCGACAACCCTCCACCACTGCGTGGTCCCCCTCCCCTTGCAGGGGAGGATTTTACCGCCGAAAATGGTCGTTAGCCGTCAAAGCCCGCCATCGTCATTGCGAGCGTAGCGAAGCAATCCGCCGGCGCGAGATGGATTGCTTCGCTGCGCTCGCAATGACGGGCGATGGTGGCTTTCAGGCCATCTTCTCCATGCCGGGGCGGAATAGGCCATGGATGCGTGGCACAATATTTGGTTTCAATGTGAGACCTTTATTCCTGTGCGCGCGGGCGCTACATCGAAGCGTCATGGGCCGGGCTTAGGCTGGCGCCGTTGCAATATAAGGATTTCTCATGCTGATCGACCGTCTGAACTGGCGTTATGCCACCAAGAAGATGAACCCGGACAAGGTGGTGGCCGAGGACAAGGTGGAGCGCATCCTGGAGGCGGTGCGGCTGGCGCCGACGTCGAGCGGGTTGCAGCAGTTCGAGGTGATCGTCGTCACCAACAAGGATATCCGCGCCAAGATCCGGGCGATCGCCTGGGACCAGGCGCAGGTGACCGACGCGTCGCATCTGGTGGTCTTTGCCGCCTGGGACAATTATACCGCCGACCGGATCAACGGCATGTTCGACCTGGTCAATGACGAGCGCGGTTTCCGCAACGAGGGCTGGGAAGCCTATCGCCAGATGTTGCTCAACACCTATCCGCAGCGCGACGCCCAGACCAATTTCGAACATGCCGCGCGCCAGGCCTATGTCGGCCTTGGCATCGCGCTGACCGCCGCCGCCTTTGAAGAGGTGGACGCGACGCCGATGGAGGGCTTCGACCCGGCGGCGCTGGACGAGATACTGGACCTGCGGGCGCGCGGGCTGCGATCGGTGGTGATGATGCCGCTGGGCTATCGCGCGGACGAGGGCGACTGGCTGGTCAATCTGAAGAAGGTGCGCCGCCCGGCCGCCGACTTCATCTCGCGCATCGATTGATGGCGCCGGGATAGGGATTAACCGCAATAGGCGGCGATCCGTGACGGCCCCTATATGGGGCTGTGAACAAGGAGGATGGGCGCCGGAACAAGGCGCTCTCCTGCTTCGTTTCGCACCGATCAGGAGTGACGGACATGAAGATGGTCAGGATGATCGCGGCGGTGGCCGCTGTTACGATGGTCGCAACCCCGGTGCTGGCGGCGAGCCTGAACAGCAAGGACCGGGCGCGGGTGGCGCGGGCCGATCCGCGCGACCGCGACGATGTGCGCTATTGCCTGCTCCAGGGCAAGAAGGGCCGCGACAAGGGCACCGCGATCGGCGCGGGCGTGGGCGCGGGCGCGAGCATCATCGCCGGCGGCGGCGTGGGCGAGACGGTGCTGGCCGGCGCCGGCGGCGCAGCGGCGGGCCGGATCATCGGCAAGGGATCGGGCACCAATTCCCGCTGCGACGAGGTGCTGCGGCGGAACAGATGATCCGGGCCTGAGGCCGGACGAAAGGGGCGCGGATTTCCGCGCCCTTTTTCGTGGGCGACGTCAGAGGCTGGCGGCCAGTGCGCGCAGGGCGGCGTGGGGCGAGGCGGCGAGTTGGTCGCGCATCATGGCGCGGAAGGCGGGGGTGGCGCTGGTCGCGGCGGTCTGCATCCAGTGGGTGGCGGCGGCGATGTCGCCGGCGTCGGCCAGCAGCCGGGCGTGGTTGAACTGGCCGCGAAAATCGCCGCCCTCCGCCGCGATGCGATAGCATTCGCCGGCGCGGGGCAGGTCGCGGGGGAGGAGGCGGCCTTCCTCATGAAAGGCGCCGAGGAAATTGATCGACTTGGCATGGCCGAGGGCGGCGGCCTTCTGGAACCAGTCGAGCGCGGCCTGTTCATCCTGGACCACGCCTGCGCCGAGGCCGAGCGCGCTGCCCCAGTTATACATGCCCCAGTCGAGGCCGGCTTCGGCTGCGCGGCGATAGCAGGCGGCGGCCGCGACCGGATCGACCGGCGTGCCCCAGCCCTTTTCATGGCAGCGGCCGACCATGTTGATCGCCATCACATGGCCCGAGGCGGCGGCGAGGCCGAACTGGCGGAAGGCTTCGGCCGGGTCGGCGACGACGCCCTGACCGTCGAGCAGCAACTGGCCATAATAGGCCTGGGCGTCGGGCAGGCCGGCATCGGCACCGGCGCGGATCAGCGCGGCGGCGACCTGCGGCGAGGTAGCGAGTTGTTCGCGCATCTGGTCGGCGGTCTGGGTGAGGAGGGGCGAGGGCGCGGTCATCAGGGCAGATCTCTGGATTGGATATTGCGACTGATTAGCAGGGTGGGGCGGCGCTGGAAACAGGGTGGCAATATTTTGGGCGGGCGAGTCCGAAGGGCGTGCCCCTCTCCAAGTCTCGGTAGGCGGCTGGGCGCCGCCAACCTCCACTATCCTCTCCCCGAAGGGGCGAGGATTTTTGCATATGGGGACGATCCGATGAAATGGTTCGGGATGAAGGCGGCGGCGGGAGAGGCCGGGCGGCCGGTGCTGGCGCGGGCCTGGGGATCGGGCGCGGTGGCGCTGGGCGAATGGCCGGCCAGCTATGAGGCGCAGTTGCGCGCCGGGGTGATCGGCAATCCGGTGGCACAGCGGGCGATGCGGCTGGTGTCCGAGGGGGCGGGGGCGTGCGTGCTGAAGGTTGGCGGGGTGGATGCCGGCATGGATGCTGGCGCGGCGGCGCGGGTCGGCGCGCTGGTGGCGCGGGCGTCTGCGGGGCAGGGCCTCATCGAGACGCTGGCGAGCCATGTGCTGCTGCACGGCAATGGCTATGTCCAGGTGATTGCGGGCGCGGACGGGATGCCGGCCGAGCTGTTCGCGCTGCGGCCCGAGCGGGTCAGCGTGGAGGCGGATGCGCGCGGCTGGCCGGCGGCCTATCTCTATCGGGTGGGGGAGAGCGTGACCCGGCTGTCGCCCGAGGATGGCGCCGGGCGGACCAGCCTGCTCCATATCCGCGCGCTCCATCCGCTCGACGATCATTATGGCCTGGGCTGTGTCGGCGCGGCGGCGGGGGCGGTGGCGATCCACAATGCCGCCACGGTGTGGAACAAGGCGCTGCTCGACAATGCGGCGCGGCCTTCGGGCGCGATGGTCTATGCGCCGGGCGACGGATCGGTGCTGAGCCCGGAACAGTTTGAGCGGGTGCGGCGCGAGATGGAGGCGGCGTTCAGCGGCGCGGCCAATGCCGGGCGGCCGATGCTGCTGGAGGGCGGGCTCGACTGGCGGGCGATGAGCCTGTCGCCGGCCGAGATGGACTTTGTGGGATTGAAGGCCGCGGCGGCGCGCGAGATATCGCTGGCCTTTGGCGTGCCGCCGATGCTGATGGGGCTGCCGGGCGACAATAGCTACGCCAATTATCGCGAGGCGAACAAGGCGCTGTGGCGGCAGACGATATTGCCGCTGGTGGGGAAGATCGGCGCGGGACTGGCGCAGGGATTGCAGGGCTGGTGGCCGGGGCTGAGCCTGGTGCCGGATCTGGACGCGGTGCCGGCGCTGTCGGACGAGCGCGCGGCGCTGTGGGAGCGGGTGGCGGGGGCGGATTTCCTGACCGCCGAGGAGAAGAAGGGCTTGCTGGGGATCGGCTAGCGCTGACAATGGCCCTGCGCGGTCCAGCGGCCGCCGCTGTCGAGGCAGCGATCCTGGGCGAGCCAGTCGCTTTGCCAGAGGCAGAGGGCGGCGGCGATCAGGACCAGCAGCGCGCCAAGCAGCGCCCGCTTCACAGGGGCTGGGCGAGGCTGTCGAGACGGCAGAAGCCGTTGTCCATGTTCCAGCTGCCGCCCTGCAACAGGCAGTCGCCGGCGCGGAACAGGCCGAAATGCCAGGCGATGAGGCCGAGCGCGAGGATGACGAGGGCGATCAGCAATTTGCGAGGGGTGCGCTTCATGCGGGCCCAGATAGGGGCGCGCGGCGCCCAAGGGAAGGTGGGGCCATGAAAGAGGAGATGCTGGCGCGGCTGGTGGCGCAGGCCGAGGGCGCAGGGCTGCCGGGGCGGGGGGATATCGTCATGATCCGGGCGCTGATCGAGGAGGCGAGCGAACTGGGCGCCGGGCGGGCGCTGGCGCGGCTGGGGCTGGAGGACCGGCGGGCTGAGGCCGACATGCGGGAATTGCGCGAACTGCTGCGCGCCTGGCGCGACGCGAAGAAGGCGGCGCGCGGGGCGGCGATCGGTTGGGCAGTGCGGATCGTGATGGCGCTGGTGCTGCTGGGGATGGCGGTGAAGATGGGCCTCATCGGGCTGGTGAAGGGATGAGCGGGCGGGGAGAAGCGGGCGCGCTGCGCTTTGCCGGATATGCCGCGATCTTCGACCGGGTGGACCGGGGCGGCGATGTGGTGCGGCCGGGCGCATTCGGCGCGGTGACGGCGGCGCATGTGCCCTTGCTGTGGCAGCATCGGCCCGGCGCGCCGATCGGCCGGATCGAGATGGCGCGCGAGGACCGGCGCGGCCTGCGGGTGATCGGCCGCGTGTCGCGGGCAAGCGCAGCGGGGCGCGAGGCGGCGGCGATGCTGGCGGCCGGCGCGGTCGATGGGCTGAGCTTCGGCTACCGCGTGAAGGCGGCGCGGGGCAGGGGGCCGCGCGAATTGCTGGCGCTGGAGCTGGTGGAGGTGAGTCTGGTCACGCACCCGATGCAGCCGCTGGCGCGGGTGATCGGGGTGGAGGGGGGCAGCAGCTGAAATTTAGACTTGAATGTCGTGACTTGTGGGCTGACTCAACCCTTCATGAAATAGGAAATGGCTTAAGAAATAGAGGGCATGCAAGAAAGTTTAGGATGTGATAGGAAATTTCCTATTTTGTGGATTTTTGTATTTTTTGTCTTTTTTAAGAGCGCGAAAATGTTGACATTTTGGTCGATTTTAATTACGAGCCTTTGGCATCGTAATTTGATAGATCGATTGCCGGATTCGTTGTCCACGCCATGTTAATCTCCTACGTGCTATTCAACCAATGGTTGACTCGCGTAATTTCGCGCATCGTAAGAGGAGGGTCACATGGCAGTTCATTCGAACACATTTGGCGGCCTCCAGCTTTCCGGCGAGGATGCCAAGAAATTTCGTAACCAAGTCCGATCAGCATATCGGTCAGATGCTGTGAAAGCTACAGCAGTCAGTGGTATCGCAAATGCGAAGGCTATCATCGCTAACGGGCATGTGAAGGTTGTAAAGAAGGCCTAATTTTTGTTACGCAGCCTAAATGGCTGGGATCATCATTAAAAAATTAGAAGCGGCTAGCCAAGATCAGGTTAGCCGTTTTCGTATGGATCATGAGGATGATAAGCCTCTGGAAATTTTCATACGTTCTAATGCCTTTAACTCTGCAAAAGCCAACCTTACTCAAACCTACGTTGCTAAGCGTGAAGGTGACAAAAAAGTTATCGGTTATGTGAGCATCATGTGCGCCGAAGTCGCGTTGGAAAAGGCCTATCAGATTGACGATAAAATCGGAGCTGATCGTTACGAATATCAGCCGGCGGTCCGAATTTCTAGATTGGCGCGCATGGCTTCTTGTAGAGGTGAGGAAATTGGGCGCCAACTCGTTGAGACGGCAATTGGGATAGTGCTCATTTCCATTGTACCGCATGCGGGATGCCGGTTCATCATTTTAGATGCCAAGAGGAAGTCGATCGATTTCTATAAATCACTCGGTTTCAGACTGCTCGATACCCAAGCGAACTTGGATAAACAAACGCCACTTATGTTCATGGATTTGCGTGATCTAATTGACGCAAACGCGGCTTAAGCGGCGAATTTCGAAAATTCGTGTCCTTCGTTGAAGAGGCATAAAATTTATCAGGGCGGTCCCATTGGGGCCGCCCTTTTTCGTTTTGGCAAGCGGGAGATGGTTATGACGGAAGTGGTGACGGACGGGCTGGAGGGCGCTTTCGAGGCGGTGGCGCAGGGCGAGCGGATTGCGGCGCTGGAGGCGCAGCTGGGGGCGATGCGGGTGCAGATGGGGCGGCCGGCGCTCGATGGGGTGAAGGGCGGCGAGGTCGACCCGGCGCGCGGGGCCTTTGTCGAGCGCTATCTGCGGCAGGGTCTGGAAGCGGGGGTGGAGCTGAAGAGCTTTTCCGGCGCCAGCGGGGCGGCGGGCGGCTATGCGGTGCCGCGCGAGATCGACCAGCTGATCGGGGCGACGCTGAAAGGCATTTCGCCGATCCGCGGCATCGCCAATGTCGTGCGCACCGGGACGGCGGGCTATCGCAAGCTGGTGACGGCGGGCGGCATCGTGTCGGGCTGGGCCAGCGAGACCGGGGCGCGGGCCGAGACCGGCACGCCCAGCTTCAACGAGATCGCGCCGCCATCGGGCGAACTCTACGCCAATCCGGCGGCGAGCCAGGCGATGCTGGACGACGCGCAATTCGATGTCGAGGGCTGGCTGGCGGGCGAGATTGCCCGCGAGTTCGCGGTGGCGGAGGGCGCGGCCTTCGTCAACGGCAACGGGACGAACAAGCCCAAGGGTTTCCTGACCTATACCACCACCAGCGAGGCGGACAGCGTGCGGGCGTTCGGATCGCTGCAATATGTGGCGTCGGGGGCGGCGGGTGGTTTTGCTGCGTCCAATCCGCAGGACAAGCTCATTGACCTGGTCCAGAGCCTGCGCGCGCCCTATCGCCAGGGGGCGAGCTTCGTGATGAACTCGGCGACGCTGGCGGCGATCCGCAAGATGAAGACCAGCGACGGCGCCTTCATCTGGCAGCCGGGGCTGGCGGCGGGGCAGCCGGCGACCCTGCTGGGCTATCCGGTGGTCGAGGCGGAGGACATGCCCGATATCGCCGCGAACAGCCTGTCGATCGCCTTCGGCAATTTCCAGGCCGGCTATGTCATCGCCGAACGCAGCGACACCAGCATCCTGCGCGATCCGTTCAGCAACAAGCCGTTCGTCCATTTCTACGCGGTCAAGCGGATCGGCGGCGCGGTGGCCAATTCGGAGGCGATCAAGTTGATGAAGTTTTCCGCCTCGTAAACGAGCCGGCGGCAAGCTGATGAAGTTTGCTGCTTCGTAACGGTGTCGGGGGTGGGGGACAGCCCCCACCCCAACCCCTCCCCTGAAGGGGAGGGGCTTTTTTGCTTTGTGGGGGAGCGGGGCGTGGTGATCAGCGAATGGGTGATGGCGGACCTGGTGCGCGAGGTCTGTTTCGATGTCGGCGACGGGCCATTGCTGCTGGGCGGGGCGCTGGTGGGCTACCGCGCCTTTGCCGATGCGCTGGGGGCGGGCGCGCGCTTTCCCTACATGATCGTCGGGGTCGATGATCCGGCGGCGTGGGAGGCGGGCAGCGGCACGCTGGATGGCGAGGGGCGGCTGGTGCGCGAACCGATGGCGTCGTCGGCCGGGGGCGGAGCGGTCAGTTTTGCGCCGGGCGAGAAGCGGGTCGGGCTGGTGCTGCACAGCGGCTGGATCGCGGCGGTCGAGGGCCATGGCCATGGGCTGGCGGCGATCGACGGGCTGGGCGATGCGCTGGCGGGCAAGCAGGATGCGAGCGCGGGGCTGGACGCGCTGGCGGGCCTTGCCACCACCGGGTTCGGGCGCGGCTGGCTGGAGCGGGCCGATGCCGCGGCCGGGCGGGCTGCGCTGGAACTGGGCAGCATCGCGACCCAGGCGGCGGACAATGTCGCCATCGCTGGTGGCGCGGCAACCGGGCTGACGACGCTGGGGGTGAGCCGGCTGGGCCAGGCGAACGCCGCCCAGGTCAGCATCCTGGCCGATCCGGGCCAGGTGGCGGGCCTGTCGTTGGGAACGGGCAGCGCACGCTGGATGATCGGCCGGGGCAGCGGCGCGGAGAGCGGGAGCGATGCCGGCAGCGATTTCATCCTGTCCAGCTATGCCGACAATGGCAGCTACAAGGCGACGCCGCTGAGCATTGCGCGGGCCAGCGGGGCGGTGACGATGACCGGCGGGCTGAGCGTCAATGGCACGGTGGCGCGGCAGGGGAGCGGCACCACATCCTTCCTGGCGGATCGGACGACGAGCAACATCAATTCGGTGATGGAATTTCGCACGACGGCCGGGGCGCTGTTCATCGGCAACCGGGACGGCACATCCTTTGGCGTGGGCGCCAATGCCAATCTGTCGACGGGCAGCTGGATGACGGTGTCGGCCAGCGGGGTGAGCGCGCCGGGCCTGACCAGCGCCAATGCGCAGATCAGCGGCGGCAGCGTCACCGGCCTGAGCGCGCTGGGGCTGACCCAGGGCGCGGCAGCGGCGGCCCTGACGATCGACAGTGCGGCCGGCCAATATGCCGGCATCAGCCTGCGCAGCGGGACCGGGCTGCGCTGGACGCTGCGCAAGTCGAATGCGGCCGAAAGCGGCAGCAATGCCGGGTCGGACCTGGTGCTGCACCGCCATGACGACAGCGGCACGGCGATCGGCGCGGCGTGGCAGGTCCGGCGGTCGAGCGGCAACAGCCTGTTCGACGGCCATGTGGCGCCGCTGACCGACAATGCGCGCACGATGGGTCTGCCGAGCCAGCGCTGGTCGGTGATCCATGCCGCGAGCGGGACGATCAATACGTCGGATGCGCAGGCCAAATGCGATGTCGGCGCGGTGCCCGAGGCGCTGCTGGATGCCTGGGGCGATGTGCAATGGCGCCAGTTCCGCTTCGTCGATGCGGTGGCGGCCAAGGGCGAGGATGCGCGCTGGCATGTCGGGCTGGTGGCGCAGGCGGTGCGCGATGCGATCGATGCGCGGATGGGTGAGGGGGCGGCGGTGCGGCTGGGGCTGTTGTGCCACGACGCCTGGCCGGCCGAGGCGGAAGAACGCGACGGGGAAGGCGTGCTGATCCGCCCGGCGCGGGCGGCGGGGGAGCGCTGGGGGCTGCGCTACGAGGAGTGCCTGGCGCTGGAGGCGGCGTGGCAGCGGCGGCGGATCGACCGGATCGAGGCGCTACTGGCGGGAGGTGGCGATGCTGGCGGGTGAGGCATTGGGCGCGGCGGTGCTGGGCGATGCGCGCGGCGCAGTGGTGCGCTGGGACGGGGCATGGGCGGCGGGGATGCGGCCGGGACAAGGCGCACGGGTGCCGGCGCCGCCGCGGACCGAGCGGCCGGAGGCGAACAGGGGGAGCGACAGGGCATGAGGCTGAACATCAAGGATCCGCAGGCGCGGATCGACCATGGCATCGACTGGTCCGCCTATCTGGCCGGGCAGGTGATCGTCGCCAGCGCGTGGAGCGTGGCGCCGGTGGAGGCGGGCGGCATGGCCGTCGAGGCGAACGCGTTCGAGGACCAGCGCAGCAGCGTGCGGCTGGGCGGCGGGATTGCCGGCCATGTCTATCGGCTGACCAACCGCGTCACCCTGTCCGACGGGCAGGTGGATGAGCGGTCGATCGGCTTTCGGGTGGAGGAGCGCTGATGCTGGCGGAAGCGGACAATGGAGCGGAGCTGGCGGCGTCGATGGCGGAGCTGAAAGCCTATCTGCGGATCGAGAGCGATGGCGAGGATGCGGTGCTTGCGGGATTGCTGCGGAGTGCGGCGGCGCTGTGCGAGCAATTTGTCGGCCAGTGGCTGATCCGGCGCGGCGCGCGCGAGACGGTGCCGGCGGACGGGCGCTGGCACAGGCTGGCGGCGCGACCGGTGGTGGCGATCGGTGCGGTTGCGGCGGTCGACGATGCGGGGGCGGTCACGCCGCTGCCGGTCGAGGCCTATGCGATTGACATCGATGCGTCGGGCGATGGCTGGGTACGGGCGGTGCGGCCGGGGAATCGGCTGGCGGTGGAGTATCAGGCGGGGATGGCGACGGACCTCAATGGCGTGGCCGAGCCGCTGCGCCAGGGGATCATGCGGCTGGCGGCGGAGCATTTCGTCGCGCGCGGTGACGAGGGCGCGGCGCCGCCGGCCGTCGTGAGCGCGTTGTGGCGGCCGTGGCGCAGGATGCGCCTCTCGTGACGGGCGATGTCATGCGAGTGACGCTGACGCGGCGGATGAAGGAACTGGCGGCGCGGCGGCGGGCGGCGATTGTCGATGCGCTGGACGCGCAGGGCGTGGCGGCGGCGATCGAGGGCGAGGCGGTGCGGGCGTCGGCGCCGGGGCTGAAGGCGCGCTGGATGGCGGACCTCAGCCTGCGCGAGGCAGGAAGGAGCAGGACATGAGCGCGGAGGTGGCGATACGCAGCGCGGTGATCGCGGCGCTGAAGGCCGATAGCGGCCTGATGGACCGGTTGAACGGCCTGTTCGACGGCGTGCCGGCGCGGGCGAGCGCGCCCTATGGCGTGGTCGGCGAATGCCTGGGCAGCGACTGGGGCGCCAAGGATGTCGAGGGGCGCGAGTTGCGCCTGTCGATCAGCCTGCATGACATGGCGGAGACGGCCGGGCGGCTGGGCGAGCTGCTGGCGCGGATCGACCCGGTCATCCGCCTGGCGCAGGCGAGCGGCTGGCGGATCGTCACCGCCAGCCTGTTGCGGTCGCGGATCGCCCGGACGGGCGCGCGCGGCGAAGGCGGCTGGCTGGCGGTGGCGGATTACCGCATGCGCGTGGTGCGCGAGGCTATCGGCGCCTGATCAGGTGCCGGGCTTATTATATTCCTCATATTCGCCGATGATCTTGTCGACATATTCGGACACCTGATCATCGGCATCGGCCTGCGCATCCTTGTCCGACATGCCGTCGGCCTTGTCCTGCGCGAGGATCGCGGCGCGGAAGGCCGCTTCCTTGTCGGCGCAGGTCTTTTTGAGCTGACCCTGAAATTCGCCGAGCGGCACCTTCTTGTCGAGCGAGGGCTGGACCTGGGCCGAGAGGCAGCCGGCAAAAGCCTTGCGAGCGGCGCCGATGGCGTCGGCCGACGGCGCGGCCGCGAGCATCATCACAAGGGGAGCAACCACGAGCATCAGACCTCTCCTTTAATCCGCGTTTTAGAACGCTTTGTCTGACGGGAGAATGCGCCATGGGCGTCGAAAAAGGAAGTGCGTTTCTGTTGAAGGTGGGAAATGGCAACGTCCCGGCAACATATGAGACGGTGGCCGGCATGCGCACCACGCAGCTGTCGGTGAATGGCGAGGCGGTCAACATCACCAGCAAGGATTCGGGCGGCTGGCGCGAGCTGCTGTCGGGCGCGGGGGTGCGATCGGTCAGCGTGTCGGCGGCCGGCATCTTCACCGGATCGGCAGCCGAAATCCGGGTGCGCAACCATGCGCTGGCCGGCACGATCGAAGATTATGAGCTGAGTTTCGAAAGTGGCGAGCGGATGCGCGGCCGCTTCCTGGTGACGCGGCTCGACTATGCCGGCGACTATAATGGCGAGCGCAACTATGCGCTGAGCCTGGAAAGCAGCGGCGCGGTGGTGAGCGAATGAGCGGCGGGGCAGTGAACCCCGTGCGGGGGGAAGCGGCGCTGGACCTGGGCGGCGAGACGCTGGCGCTGCGGCCGAGCTTTGCCGCTTTGGTGGCGGCGGAGGAAGAGCTGGGGCCGCTGTTCGCGCTGGTCGAGCGAGCGGCGGACGGCAAGCTGACGCTGGCCGAACTGGTCGGGCTGTTCTGGCATTGCCTGGTCGAGCGCGAGGGGCTGAGCCGGGAGGCGCTGGGCGAGGCGCTGCTGGCGGCGGGCCTCGCGCGGGCGACGCCGGTGCTCAAGGCGATATTGCAACAGATATTGGCGGGGCGATGACGCGCTTTGCGGAAGGCGAAGTGATGCGCTTCGCGCAGGGGGCTGGGCGGCTGGCGGGGATCGCCGGCTGGCTGCTGGGGTGGCGGCCGGACGAGTTCTGGCGCGCCACCCCGGCGGAACTGCGCGCCGTGCTGGCGGCGATGCGCGGCGAGGACGCGCCGATCGACGGGGTGGATGCGGGCGCGCTGGCGCGGCTGATGCAGGCGATGCCGGACTGACTTCAAATGCAGAAGGTCCGTTCGCTTCGGGCGTGTCGAGAAGCGGCTGGCGCCGCTTTTCCCGTTTCTCGACTTCGCTCGAAACGAACGGAGGTCGGGGCGGTGCGTAGGCTGATGTCGGCCTTGCCGGATAGCCCCCACCCCAAACCCCTCCCCTGAAGGGGATGGGCTTTTCCAAGGAGAAGGGGCCGAGGAATGGACGAGGACATCGAGACATTGGTGGTGCGGGTGCGGGCCGATACGCAGGGGCTGGCGCGCGATGTCGAGGCGATGCGCGCGGGGCTGGAAGGGCCGTTGGGCGATGGCGCCGACCGAGCGGGGCGGCGGATCGAGCAGGGGCTGTTGCGCGCGGTGCGCACCGGCAAGTTCGGCTTCGAGGATCTGCGGCGGATCGCCCTGTCGGTGCTGGACGAGATTGCGGCGAGTTCGCTGCGGTCGGCGGTGGGCGGCAGCAGTGATAGTGGCGGGCTGGTGCAACTGGGGGCGTCGCTGCTGACCAGCGCGCTGGGCCTGCCGGGGCGGGCGACTGGCGGGCCGGTGGCGCCGGGGCGGGCCTATATGGTGGGCGAGCGCGGGCCGGAACTCTTCGTGCCGACGGCGAGCGGGCAGGTGGTGCCGGGCGGTGGTGGCGGGCGCGACGTGCGGGTGAACATCGCGGTGCAGGGGCGTGGGCAGGAGAGCGAGGCGCGGCTGCTAGCGCGCAGCGCGCGGCAGGTGGCGCGGGCGGTGCGGGGGGCGCTGCAATGAGCGGGATCGATTATTGGCTGGCCGATGGAGGCCCGGCACATGGGCGGGGACAGGAGAGCCGCTTCATCAAGCGGTTCGATCCGATGTGGTGGACGGTGAATTTTCCCCGGCCGATGATGGCGAGCGTGGTGACGACCGGGCCAGACGCCCCTTCGACAGGCTCAGGACAGGGCCTGCGCGTCGATGCCGTGTTCTATGGCTCCGGCGATCTGGCGGGGCTGATCTGGGACGCGGCGGACCAGTGGAGCCATCCGCTGCTGGCCTATGAGACGGCGCGGGATTTCCGCCAGTGCGTGCTGCGTTTTCGCTGGCGCAGTGGTGGGCTGCGGCGGCTGGACGAGACGCATGGGCCGACGCTGACGATCGAGGGGCGCGATGCCGATGGTGCTCCGCGTGCCTGGTATGTGCGGCTGTGGAACTATGCCAGTGGCGGGCCGGAAGATGCCGAGATCGTGCTGGATTTTGCTGCGCTGGAGGGCGGGTTTCGGCTGCCCGACGATAGCGATCCGGTTTGGGCCGGCGATGTCGACCGGATGTTCATATCGCTGGTGCCGCCCGCTTATGATGCGGGCGATACCGGCTTTGCCGTGCCGGTCGAAGGCTGGGCGGAACTGAGCGACATCGCCTGCGACGGGGCGGGATCGGTGCTGGCGGCGGGTGACGTCATGCTGCCGGAGCATGGGCTCAGCATGGCGACCGGCTATGACGATAGTTTCAACCAGACGCCCGAGCGGCTGGTCGCGGCGATCCATGCGCTGGGCTATCGCGGGGCGATCAACCATTATGTCGGGATGAGCCATTATTTCCGGCTCGAACGGCTGGGCGGGGGCCTCTATGTCAGCCTGGCCGGCGGGGTGCTCAATGCCCCCTGTGCGGCCTGGCATGCGGACTTTGCGCGGCGGGCCAAGGCGATGGGGCTGGGCGTCATCTGGTCGCTATCCTATGAATTGTTCGACGCCCATTGCTGGAACGACTGGAAACAGCGGGCGGAAAATGGCGACCCGGCGCTGACCGGCTGGTCGCCGCCATCGACTTTGCTGTCGCCGGCCCATGGCGGGGCGATGGGCTATTTGCAGGCGGTGGCGGGTGCCTTTGTTTCCATTGCCTTGAACGCGGAGATTCCGATCCTGTTTCAGGTCGGCGAACCCTGGTGGTGGGTGATGCCGGCGGATGGGCGGATCTGCATCTATGACGATGCGGCGCGGGGGGCGCTGGGCGGGAGCCCGGTGTCGATCCCGGATGTGCGTGGCCCGCTGAGCGCGGCGCAATGCGATCTGCTGGACGATGCGGGGGCTTTGCTGGCGGCGTCGACGGCGGCGCTGTGCGGGGCGGTCCGGGCATTGGCGCCGGACGCAGTGACGCATCTTCTGGCCTATCTGCCGACCGTGCTGGACCCGCTGGCGCCCGAGGCCAAGCGGGCGAACATGCCGGTCGGCTGGGCGGCGCCGGCGTTCGATGTGCTGCAACTGGAAGATTATGACTGGGTGACGCAAGGGCGGCCGCGGCTGACTGAGCGGGGCATCGAGATGGCGACCGCGCGGCTGGGCTATCCGGTCACCGAGCAGCATTATTTTTCCGGCTTCGTGCTGTTGCCCGAGCAGACCGACCAGTGGCGCGCGATCGCGGCGGCGGCGCAAGCGTCGGTCGGGCGCGGTACGGCGGCGACCTATATCTGGGCGCTGCCCCAGGTCGCGCGCGACGGCTTTACCTGTTTCAGACTGGATGGGGAGGATGCGATGCAGGCCTTTGACGATGTGCGCTTTCCGATCGCGATCGGGCGGGAGGCGAGCGTGGCGCCGGCCTTTTCGACGCAGGTGGCCGAAAGCCCGTCGGGCCATGAGCGGCGCAGCAGCGACTGGGCCGACGCGCGCCTGTCCTTCGACGCCGGGCCAGGGGTGCGGTCCGACGCGGACATTGCCGATCTGATCGCCTTCTTCCGGGCAAGGCGCGGGGCGGCGCGCGGCTTTCGCTTCAGCGATCCCTATGACGACCGGAGCGGGCCGCCGGGCATCGCGCCGGGGCCGCTGGATCAGCGGCTGGGCAGCGGCGACGGGGTGACGACCGATTTTATGCTGACACGCCATTATGGCGGCGGCGCGGATGCGCAGGCGCGGCGCATCACTCGGCCGGTGGCGGGCACGATCCGGGTGGCGATCGACGGGGTGGAGCAGGCCGAAGGCTGGCAGCATGTCGGGCTGGGGGTGATCGCGTTCGATGCGGCGCCGGGTGACGGCACGCTGATCACGGCCGGCTATCGCTTCGACGTGCCGGTGCGCTTTGCCGAGGATCGGCTGGAGATTAATCGGGCGACCTTCGCTGCGGGGGAAGCAGTGTCGGTGCCGCTGGTGGAGATACGCGAATGAGCGGGGGACTGGAGGAGGCGCTCTGCACGCTGGCCTTTTGCTGGCGGCTGGAACGGCGCGACGGGGTGGCGATAGGCCTGACGAGCCATGACCGCGACCTGGAGATTGACGGGCTGCGCTATCGCGCGGCGCCGGGCATGACGCCGTCGGCGATCCGCAGCAGCATCGGGCTGGAGGGCAGCGACAGCGATGTCGCCGGTGCGCTGGTGGCCGATGCGATCAACGAGGCGGACCTGATGGCCGGGCGCTGGGACGGGGCGGCGCTGGAATTGCGGCTGACCCAGTGGGAGGCGCCGGGCGCGCTGTGGCGGCTGCTGGCGCGCGGGACGATCGGCGCGGTGGCGCGCAAGGGTGGCACGTTCAGCGCCGAACTGGTGGGCGCGGCGGCGGCGATGCTGGCCGAGCCGGTGGCGCCATCGACATCGCCCGATTGCCGCGCGACGCTGGGCGACCGGCAATGCCGGGTGGCGATGGCCGGGCGGCGGCAGATCGTGGCGGTGACGGGCGTGGCGGACATGGTGGTGGATGCGGCCGGGCTGGAGGCGGGCATCTATGCCTATGGCATGATCCGCTGGCTGACCGGCGCCAATGCCGGGATCGTCCAGGCGGTGGTCGACAATGATGCAGGCGCGCTGCGGCTGGCCGATCCGCCGCCCTTTGGCGTGGAGCCGGGGACGCTGGCGCTGTTGACGCAGGGGTGCGACCGGCAATTGGCGAGTTGCGCGGCGCGCTTTGGCAATGCGGTCAATTTCCGGGGCGAGCCCTATCTGCCGGGCACCGACCTGTTGACCCGCTATCCCGGCGGATGAGCGGGCCAAGAAGCGGAGCAGCGATCGCGGCGGCGGCGCGCGCGCTGGTGGGCGTGCCGTTCCGGCTGCAGGGGCGCGATCCGGTGCTGGGGCTGGACTGTGTCGGGCTGGTCGGGGCGGCGATGCGGGCGGCGGGATACGCACCGATGATGCCGGGCGATTATGGGCTGCGCTTCGGCGATGACCGGCGGGCGGACGAGTGGGCGCGGGCGGCGGGTTTGCGGCCGGTGACGGCCGGGGCGGTGGGCGACATGATGCTGGTGCGGCCGGGCGCGCTGCACCGGCATCTGCTGATCCTGGTGCCGGGCGGCTTCGTCCATGCCCATGCCGGGTTGCGGCGGGTGGTGGAGACGCCGGGCGTGCCGCCCTGGCCGATACTGCGCATCTGGCGCGCGTGAAGGGGAGGGAGAGCTATGGCGACGATGGTGCTGACCGCGGTGGGGACGGCGCTGGGCGGGCCGATCGGCGGCGCGATCGGTGGGCTGATCGGCAATGTGCTGGACCGGGAAGTGCTGTTCAAGGCGAAGGGGCGGGAAGGCGCGCGGCTGAGCGACCTGCAGTTGCAGACATCGAGCTATGGCACGCAGATGCCCCGGCTGTTCGGCAGGATGCGGGTGGCGGGCACGGTGATATGGGCGACCGACCTGCGCGAGATCCGCACGAAAAGCGGCGGTGGCAAGGGGCAGGGGAGCAGCACGAGCTACAGCTATTCGGCGAGTTTTGCGGTGGCGCTGTCGGCGCGGGGCGTGCGATCGATCGGGCGGATCTGGGCCGACGGCAATCTGCTGCGCGGGGCGGCGGGCGATTTCAAGACGCAGCTGGGGGCGTTTCGCCTGCATGAAGGGGGCGAGGATCAGGCGCCCGATCCGCTGATCGCGTCGGCGCAAGGAGCGGGCATGACGCCGGCGCATTGCGGCATCGCCTATGTGGTGTTCGAGGATCTGCTGCTGTCCGATTATGGCAGTCGCATTCCATCGCTGACCTTCGAGGTGGAGGCGGATGCGGGCGCGGTGACGATCGATGCGATCGTTGGCGCGCTGAGCGAGGGGCAGATGGGGTGCGCGGCGGAAAGCCAGGTCGAGGGCTTTGCCGCGAGCGGGGCGGACCTGTCCGAAGCGATCGCGCCGCTGGTCGAGGCCTATGGGCTGGGGTTGTGCGGCGACGGGGCGCAGCTGGTGGGGGAGGCCGGGCCGGCGGTGGCGCTGCTGGACCCGGCGATGCGGTGCAGCCGGATCAATGGCCGGGCGATCGATCCGGTGGAGCGATCCGATGCGGGAGCGGACAGCGTCGCGCTGGCGCTGTCGGTGCGGCATCATGATCCGGCGCGCGACTATCAGGCCGGGGTGCAGCGGGTGACGCGGCCGGGGCCGGGGCGGATCGAGCGCGGGATCGAACTGCCGGCGGTGCTGAGCGGTGGGGCGGCGCGATCGGTGGCGCGGCAAAGGCTGGACGGTATCTGGGCCGGGCGCGACCGGATGATGGTGCGCGGCGACTGGCGGGCTCTGGAACTGGAGCCGGGGATGATCGTGGCGCTGGCCGATGCGCCGGGGCTGTGGCGGATCGAGGAACGGGAATGGGAGGCGATGGCGGTGCGGCTGGCGCTGCGGCGGCTGGCGGGGGCCGGCGGGCATGCGCCGGGCAGCGTGTCATCCGGCCAGATCGTGCGGCAGCTGGATGCGCCGCATGGCCCCACCCGGCTGATGCTGGCGGACTTGCCGCGCCTGACCGAGGGGGTGGCGAACGGGCCGCAACTGGTGGCGGCGGCGAGCGGCGGGCCGGGCTGGCGCAGCGCGGCGCTCTATGCGCTGGACGCGGGCGGGACCGCAGAGCCGATCGGGCGGACGGCGTCGCGCGCGGTGATGGGGCAGATCGACGCGGCCTTGCCGCCGGGCAGCACGCTGCTGCTCGACATGGTGAACAGCCTGTCGGTGACATTGCTGGCCGAGGATATGGAACTGGCGAGCGCGGACGGCGCGGCCTTGGCGCAGGGGCGCAATTTGTGCCTGGTGGGGCAGGAACTGATCCAGTTCGGCCGGGCAGTGCGGACCGGGCCGGCCAGCTATCGGCTGGAGGCGCTGCGGCGCGGGCTGCGCGGCACGGAATGGGCGATGGCGGGGCAGGCGGCCGGCACGCCCTTCCTGCTGATCGAGGCGGACCGGCTGGTCGATCCGCTGGCGGCGGCGGGGATGGAGGGGGATATCGGCGCGGCGATGCGGCTGCTGGCGATCGGCATCGGGGACGTGGAACCCGCGACGGCGGAAATCACGATCAGCGGCGCGGCGCTGGTGCCGCCGGCGCCGGTGCATCTGAACGCGGCGCCGGACGGGGCGGGCGGATGGCGGATCGGCTGGACCCGGCGCAGCCGGGCGGGGTGGCGCTGGAGCAGCGGTGGGGAGGTGCCATTGGCCGAGGAAAAAGAGCGCTATGAGCTGCGGGTGCTGGACGGGGCGCGGCTGGTGCGGCGGGCCGAGGTGACGGAACCGGGCTGGACCTATGATGCGGCGATGATCGCGATGGATGGCGCGAGCGGGCCGCTGAGCATGGACGTGCGGCAGGTCGGCACGCGGGCGCTGGGGCGGCCGGGGACGATCGAGATGCTGCTGTAAGGAGGCGAGGATGATGAACGAGACGAGCGATCGCTGGGCGCTGCCGCTGCTCCATGCCGGGCAGGCGCAGAAGGAAATCATGCATAATGAGGCGCTGGCGCGGATCGACATGCTGTTGCACGGGGTGGTGGAAAGCGCCGACCTGGCGGCGCCGCCGACGGCACCGGTTGCCGGGCAATGCTGGATCGTGGCGGCGGGGGCGAGCGGCGCCTGGGCCGGGCGGGAGGCGCATGTTGCCGGCTGGACGGATGGGGGCTGGCGTTTTGTCGCGCCACGCCCTGGATTGCGGTTGGAAGTCGCGGACCGCGGCCATGGCATGGCATATGACGGTACGGCCTGGCGGGATAGTGCTGTGCGCGGCGACGGATTTTATGTCGAAGGGCAGCAAATTGTCGGCGCGCGCCTGGCCGCGATCGCCGGGCCGGCCGGTGGCACGACCGTGGATGTCGAGAGTCGTGGCGCAATTGCCGCGATATTGGCCGCTTTGCAGGCTCATGGCCTGATCTCCATGTAATTCTGGAGTATCGGCGATCTTTTCATGGAGAGGGGTAGGTATTAGCTTGGAGGCTAGCCTCGGGGATGTCCCTACTGCGTTATTTTTGCAACGGTTTCACGAATTGTGGACTTGCCATGAAACCTTCTTGCCGATACATGGTTTCAGCAGTCCTTCGTGACACTTTTGAAAGGGGAATTCAAATGCGGAAGCTTGCCCTCGCGGCTGCGCTTGCGACCAGTGCCCTGGCCACCCCGGCCTTGGCGCGCGACAACAGCTGGTATGTCGGCGTCGACGCCGGCGTTATGATCGTTGAAGATCAGGACATCACCTTCACCCCCGGTAACGGTACCGCAGCCAGCAACACCGTAGCGGCTGACTACCATAAGGGTTATGATTTCGACGCCAATATCGGCTACGACTTCGGCGGCTTCCGCCTCGAAGCCGAAGCTGCCTACAAGCGCGCCAAGGTCGACCTCGACGATAGCGGCTTCGGCGGTGCGGCCTCGGCCCTCTCGTTCATGCTGAACGGCCTGCTCGACTTCGGTCCCGATGACGGCCTGCAGGGCTTCGTCGGCGGCGGTGTCGGCGTGTCGCGTGGCAAGCTGGCCAACGACCTGGTGAACGACAGCGACACCGGTTTCGCCTGGCAGGCGATCGCCGGCGTGCGTTACCCGGTCACCAACAATGTCGACGTCTCGCTGAAGTATCGCTTCTTCAACCAGGACGACATCAAGCTGATCCCGGCCTACACCACCATCGGTGGCCCCGCCGGTTCGGAAGCCAGCACCAAGCTGCGTACGCACAGCCTGCTGCTCGGCCTGACCTACAACTTCGGCGCTCCGGCTGAGCCTGCTCCGCCGCCGCCGCCGCCGCCGCCGCCCCCGCCGCCCCCGCCGCCGCCTCCGCCGCCCCCGCCGGCGCCGGAATGCTCGCCTGGGCCGTACATTGTCTTCTTCGAATGGGACAAGTCGGACATCACGCCTGACGCCGCCACCATTCTGGACAACGCGGTTTCGGCCTACAGCGCTTGCGGCAACGCCCAGGTCATGCTTGCCGGTCACGCTGACCGTTCGGGCGCAGCCTCGTACAACGTCGGTCTGTCGCAGCGTCGCGCTGACGCCGCCAAGGCCTATCTCGCCTCGAAGGGTATCCCTGACGGCGTGATGACCACCCAGGCCTTCGGTGAATCGAAGCCGCGCGTCGACACCGCGGACGGCGTTCGCGAAGTCCAGAACCGTCGCGTGGAAATCAGCTACGGTCCGGGTTCGGGTCAGTAAGAAATTTCCGTCCTTCGGGATGGAATATGAAGAGGGGCCGGTCGCAAGATCGGCCCCTTTTTCTTGTCCTGCGTCGCGCGCGCTGGGCTGTCGGGCGCTGACCTGTCGTGCGTTGCAGTCTGTCGCGATCCGGGTGGAACGGATATATGTCCGGGATGTCATGTGCTGGGCAGCGTAGACGATCGGCGCATGGGCGGTTGATCATGTCTGCGCTCATGGCCGGCCAGCTATTTGCCGGGGCGAACCGATAACGCTGCGATCTGGATTGCTACCGGGCTTCGGCCTGACATATGACACATCGCGATCTCAGGCTATTGCCTCCGGACGGCTCTTTGGGGCGGTGAAGGAGGGGCGTCAGCATGGATGCCATGCTATCTCCCTGCTTTTATTGCGAACGATATGCAGAAGGGTCATGACAAACCGGATCGGATCGGCAACAAAGACGCGTCTGCCGCGTTCGCGCAGTTGTTTCCGTGATCGGGAGTTTGCCATGAAGACCGCCGCCCTGTTCCTTGCCCTGCCTCTGCTCGCTGCCGTGACGGCCTGTGCCGCGACCAGCCAGAGCGCGCCCGCCGCGCCGACCGCCAAGGCCAAGCTGGCCGCTGGCGATGGCAGCGCGCGCGGCACCGCCGTCGTGACCCAGGCGGGCGATGGCCTGCATGTCGTGGTCAAGGCGCAGGGGCTGACGCCGGGCATCCACGCGGTGCATATCCACACCACCGGCGTCTGCACCGGTCCGGATTTCACCAGCGCGGGTGGCCATTGGAACCCGACCAGCCATCAGCATGGCAAGGATAATCCGCAGGGCATGCATATGGGCGACATGCCCAACATGCAGGCCAAGCCGGACGGCAGCGGAGAGATCGAATATGTGGTGCCGGGCGGCGCGATCAGTGACGGCGCGACGCCGCTGCTGGATGCCGATGGCGCGGCCATCGTGATCCATGCCCAGGCCGACGACTACAAGAGCGACCCGACCGGCAATGCGGGCGGCCGCGTCGCCTGTGGTGTGCTGAGCGTTGGCTGAGGCATGATTTCCCCGGCGTCCGCGTCAATCGTCGCGGGCGCCGGGATGACCGTCTGCGCGATAGGTTTCGACCGCGTGATAGCTCGAGCCGGCATGGCCGAGCCGGCTTTCATAGAGGCTGAATTCGTCCACGGTGAAGGCGGGCGATGCAAGGCCGGCGTGCAGCGCCAGGAAAGGCGCGATATCGCCGCCGTGCCGGCTGAAGCGGGCGAGGGTGATGTGCGGCAGATAGGCGCGGGCTTCGGGCGCGCTGCCGGTCGATATGCAGGCGCGATCCACCTTGGCATGGAGATGGGCGAGCGGATCGCGCGGCTGCACCCCGGCCCATAAGGTGTCGACCACGCCGCGCCGTTCGAAATAGCCGGCGCCGGCGAGCGCGAGGGCGAACGGCTGGAAGCGGACGCCGGCGAGCGCATCGGCAATATCATCCGCCTGATGGCGATCCACTTGCCCGATGAAGCGCAGGGTCAGGTGCAACTGGCCATCATCCTGCCAACGCGCGCCGGGAACGCCGGCCATCTGGGCCAGAAGCTGGCTGCGGATCGTGGCAGGCGGACGGATGGCGACGAACAGGCGGTACATGGGCGGTAGATAGGGAGAAAGGGGGCTGGTGGATAGGGGCAGGGTGGCGCGGGGGCAATGCGGGCGTCGGGCTTTCAAGGCTGACGATCATTTGCGGCGGTAAGTTCCTCCCCTGCGAGGCTCCGCAGAGGCACGCAACTCTGCGGAAGGGACTATGAGGTGGTGGAGGCACGCGCCCTATAGAGAGGGGGAGATCCCTCCGTCTGGTCTACGGCCAGTTCAAGGGAGGCACGGGTCTCCCTTGAACTCCCCTTGCAGGGGAGGATGGTCTGAAAGCGACCAATTATTGCCGCTTATGGAGATTGCCGAAATGCATTAAAGCGGCCATCGAAACCTAGCTTGCCTATCAAAGCGAACAGGAAACTCGGTGGACGCATTGTCATTCAAGAATGCTCTTCGGAACGCGAAGCCTGCCGCAGAAGCCTTTGCCACCATCGGCCTCAGCAAGGACGAGGTTATTGATATTTCATCGTCTTTCGAAATGTTCGATCGAACGATGGCGCAATCTAATAATCTCCCAGACCCTACGTTGCGTGATTTGTTTGCGCGCTATGACGCCAGCAACACCGAAATAGGTATGGTCCGTTTCCGCGACCTTCCTGAGCCAGTGCAAAACGGTTTTATCATAGGTGATGTAGAAGCAGATTACCTAACTCTGGAGACCCCCTCCGGAGAACTGGTAGTGCGTGACCATGCTGACCCAGATCACCTGATATGGAAATGCGCGCGGAACGGAGCGAGTCTGCTCGCTGCCCTGTCCATAGCGGGAGAATATCTGGGCGCGTGCATGATCGTCGATCGAGCAGGCACAGCATTTCAACAAGAGGCTCTCAAAGACTGTGTGAAAGTTGCAGGAGGGCGAACATACGGCCGCTTTTACGAAATGCTATTAGGCGTCGGATAAGCCAATTGGTGTCCGATTTTGCCAACAGTCGGCTGAAAGCCGCCGTTCTGCTAACCACCCTTTAGTGCCGGTCCGCAGACCGAATTCGCGGGGGGTGGAAACCGAACGGGCAGCATTCGGGGGGGATCAGTTTTCGTCCCCCGCTTTCCTCCAACTACACAAGGGGCGGGGGGGGGGCATCTTTCTCCCTCTAAGGGAGAAGGAACGGCAAAAACGTGTCGAAACCTCGCCGGCCATTTTCGGCCCATCAGTCGGCGTCGTTTTCTGTAATCTGGAAGCTGCGGATGTGCAGTTTCTCGCCGGGGCGGCGGATGCGGGTGTGGCTTTTTTGCGGAAGTTCCAGGTCGGCTGTCAGCAAGAAGCGTTCGCGTTGCCACAGGCCCGGCGATCCGGCCGCCAGAGCGAGAGGCAAATAGCGGCGCTGGGCCAGCGCTTCGCCGACCAGGTCGGCCCAGGCTTCCGGGCTGACATGGCTGGTCGCTCGGCCTCTACCCACCTGCTCGATCGCGTCGATCCGGCCGTCGGGCGTGATGAGATAGCGAAACTCCGCCCAATGGCCCGATGGATTGGCGGGCAGAAGCGCATGTTTGCGCCGGTCGTCGGTCCACAGGACCAGGCTGTTACCCTGGGCTTCTATCCGCGGGCCGACCACCAGCAGGGGCGACGCGGAACGCAGGCCCGACAGGCGGCGCGTCAGTTCCTCCTCGGACAGGCCATTTTTCATCAGTTCCAGTTTCGCCAGCATGATTAGCGCAGCGTCCTGATAGGGGCGGATGGAAGGAACTGTCCGGCTTTTCAATGCGGCGTAGCGGCGTTGCGCCTCGTCATCATAGGCCGGGTCGACACTGGCTGCAGTCGCATAGGCGGTGAGGCCGCGAAACAGGGCGAACCCTTCCATCTCGGGCCAGCCCTGGGCGCTCGCTTCCTTGGCTACGCGGTCGTAAAAACCGGTGGCGCTGCGCATCTTGCCCTGACGCAGAAAGACGTCGCCAACGCGCATCCGCTGCATGGCGATGCGGCGATCATGCAGGGGCAGCCCGGCCTTGAGCGCGTCGAGCGCATCGATGGTGCCGGTGCGGCTATAGTCCGCCAGCCCCTTGTAGGACGCGACGTCGGCATCGAAGTCGAGCAGTTGGCCGACCTGAACCGGATAATCCCGCTGGTGGCGGTGGTTGCGGGCGCGGGCCTGACGCAGCGTATCGCGCGCGCCCTGATGATCGCCTGCCAGCAACTGATTTTCAGCGTGGACGGTGGCGGCCTCCATATCTTCGTCTGGAGGGCATGAGCGGGCGAGGCAGGCCGCCAGCGCCGCAGCGCTGGCATCGATGCGCACGCCGTCGACGATCAGCATGGTATCTTCGTTGTCGGCCGGCGATGGTGCAGGGGGCGTCGAAGGGCGAGAGACGGTCATGGATGCCATGATTGTCGGCCACTTGGAGGCGGGCGGGGCAGCGCCAGTGTGCGCGGCCATCATCATCGCGATCAGCATGGATCCTCCATCGGAGTGTCAGCGGCCGTCGGGGCGACTATGATCCTGCGCCGGGGCGACCGCAATCCGGAAATGCGATCTGGCCTGCCGCCTACGCGCTGCGGAAGCGCTGCTGGATCTTGCTGCGGTGGGTCTTTTCCATCACGAAGATGGTGTCGGCCCAGCGCAGCATCTCATCGTCCAGCGGCGTTTCCGCGTCATGGTTGGTGCCCGCCGACAGGGCTTCGATGCCGGGATGGTCGGCGAAAATCTGTTCGGCGGTGGGGCTGCGCAGCTTGTTCTGGCTGCAGACGAAGAGATAATGCCGGTCCCGCGCCTTCACTTGCCATAGCCGGTCATGGAGAAGGGGCGTGCCTTCACGCCGGTCGCCCATGTCTTGTTGGGGCTGGCCTGCATGGTGAAGCGCAGTTCGCCGCCAGCGCGGATTTCCGCGTCGGTGATATAGCCGCGCTCCAGCGGCTTGCCGTTCAGCGTCACCTGGCCGACATAGCGATTGGCGTCGGACAGGCCGTCGGCAATCACGGTGAAGCGCTGGCCATTCGGCAATGTCATGTCGGCGCGATCGACGAAGGGGCGGCCGATCACATATTCGTTGCTGCCCGGCGCCACGGGATAGAAGCCCAAGGCGGTGAAGACCAGCCAGGCGGACATCTGGCCCAGATCGTCATTGCCGGCGAGGCCATCGGGCGTGGGCTTATACTGGCTGTCGACGATCTGCTTGAGGCGTTCCTGCGTGCGCCAGGGCTGGCCGGCATAGCTGTAGAGATAGGCGACATGGTGGCTGGGTTCGTTGCCATGGATATATTGGCCGATCAGGCCGGATATATCCTCGGCATGGCTATAGTCGATCTTGCTATTGTCATAATCGAACATGGCGTCGAGCTTGGCGACGGTTTTCGTGTCGCCGCCCAGCAGGCGGAACAGGCCGCCCTGATCATGCGGCATGAACCAGCTATATTGCCAGGCATTGCCCTCCGTATAGTCGCTGCCATAGTTGATCGCGGTCGGATCGAAGGGAGTGCGGAAAGATCCGTCGGTCTTGCGCGCGCGCAGGAAGCCGGTCTTGGCATCGAAGCTGTTGCGCCAGTATTGGGCGCGCTTCTCGAAGCGCTCTGCCGTGGCGGTGTCGCCCAGCTGGCGGGCGAGGCGGGCGATGGTCCAGTCGTCATAGGCATATTCGACCGTCTTGGACGCGGCTTCGGGTTCGTGGTCGATGGGGACATAGCCGAGCTTCATATAGTCGCCGAGGCCGCCATAGGGGGCATAGTCGGCGCTGGCGACCATGGCTTTGAGCGCTGCGGCGCAGTCGATGCCCCTGATCCCTTTCAGGCAGGCGTCGGCAATGACGGGGACGGCATGATAGCCGATCATCGTCCAGGTCTCCTTGCCGCCGAACTGCCAGACAGGGAGGATGCCGAAGGGGCTGGTCTTTTGCCCCGCGACCAGCGAGTTCACGAAATCGGCATTCTTCGCTTCGGGCTGGATCAGCGTCAGCAGCGGATGTTCGGCGCGGAACGTGTCCCACAGCGAGAAGGTCGAATGCATGGTGAAGCCCCGGCCATCCAGCATCCCGGCATGGACCTGATCGTCCGGCCCGCGCCAACGGCCGTCGGCGTCGCTCCAGACGCTGGGCGCCATCAGACTGTGATAGAGGGCGGTATAGACATTGGTGCGCATCGGCTTGGGCGCATCGATCTTCACCGCGCCCAGCGCATCGTTCCAGGCGGTGCGGGTCTTCGCGCGGATCGCGTCGAAATCGCCCGGCTCGCTGGCAAGGTTGGCGATCGCGCCATCCTCGTCCACGCCCGATAGCGCGACCTTCGCCTCCAGCGGTTTCGTCAGCGTGCCGAAGTCGAACTGCGCCACCAGCGCGCGGCCGGAAAGGGAGTCCAGCGTCTCTGGGCCGCGACCGGGGCCCTTGAAGCCCTTGTAGAGAATATCCTTCTCGGTGCTGACGAAGCGGTGGCCGGTCAGCGGCGCGGAAAAGCGGATGGCGAAGAAGATGCGGCGCGGCGTGGCCCAGCCGCGCACCTCGCGCGATCCGGTAATCGTGCCGTCGGGGCGGATGCGGATGGAGGACCAGAGGATCTTGCCGGGATAATCATAGATGATCGAGCGCAGGTCGAGTAGCAGATGCGCCGCCTTGCCGGTGGGGAAGGCATAGCGGTGGACGCCGACGCGGGTGCCGGCCGTCATTTCCGCGCGCACGCCCGGATCGGTCAGGGTGACGGCATAATAGCCGGCCGAGGCGACCTCATCGGCCTTGTGCGAGCGGAAGCCCGGCGTCTTGTCGTCGCCGGCCTCCAGCGGGACGCTGTCGCCGCTGACCGGCATCACCAGGAAATCGCCCAGGTCGCTATGGCCCGCACCCGAGAAATGGGTGTGGGAGAAGCCAAGGATCACCGGGTCTTCGTGGCGATAGCCGGCGGCCCAGTTATAGGTCTGGCGGGCCGGGCCGACATGGGTGTCGGGCGAGAGCTGGACCATGCCGAAGGGGGCGACGGCGCCGGGGAAGGTATGGCCTTCGCCCGAGGTGCCGATGAAGGGATCGACCGCATCGACCGGCGCGGAAGGCGCTTCGCTGGTCTGGGCGGAAAGAGCGGTGCCGGCGATCAGGGCGGCCAGCAGGACGGGGCGGGCGATGCGGGTCAGGATCATGGCGCTGGGTTAAATCATGGCCGGGCGGCCGGGCCAAGCCGATAGCGGCAATTTTCTGTCCCCAAGAAAGGCTGGGCTGGCGTCGGCGGGTTTGGCTGGCTAGCTATCGGAGGTAATGAAAAGAGCGTTGATCGTCCGACATGTGCCGCGCGAGGGTGCGGCAGGTTATCTCCAGCCGATCGAGGCGGCCGGCTATCAGATCGAGCGGATCGATGTGGCGAGCCCCGATTTCGCCGATATCGACCTGACCGAGCCCGATCTGCTCATCATGATGGGCGGGCCGATGGGCGTCTATGAACAGGATGTGCATCCCTGGATCCCGGTGCAGATCGGCAAGCTTTCCGCGCGGCTGGCGGCGGACCGGCCGACGCTGGGCGTGTGCCTGGGCAGCCAGATGATCGCGGCGGCGCTGGGCGCGCAGGTCTATCCGGGCGGGCATATGGAACTGGGCTTTGCGCCGGTCAGCGTCAACGCGGCGGGGGCGGGTTCGCCGCTGCGCCATATCGACGGCGTGCCGGTGCTGCACTGGCATAGCGACACGTTCGACCTGCCCGATCAGGTCGAACTGCTGGGGTCGACCGATCGCTATGCGCATCAGGCGTTCCGGCGCGGCGCCAATCTGCTGGCGCTGCAATTCCACGCCGAAATGGGCGAGGATCCGCGTTTCGAGGACTGGCTGACCCATTTCTGGGCCGATCTGGACGTGGCCGGAAAATGCGGCATCGCGCTGCGTCAGGATCATGACGATCATGGGCCGGGCGCGGTGGCGGCGGGTCGGGCGATGATCGGCGAATGGCTGGCGGGGATCAGGGCGTGAGGGGCTGACCTCCGTTGGTTGCGAGAGGGCGCCTGATTGGGCGGAGTGGACAAGTTCGGATTGTATGGAACGACCAGAAGCGGACGTTTTTTACTCCCCTCCCTTCCAGGGAGGGGGTGGGGGCGCCGCGTAGCGGCGGTCTACCGTCGATAGGGCAGAAGCTCGCTGCGCTCGCAACCCACCCCAACTCCTCCCTGGAAGGGAGAGGCCATGCCTTGTTTCCACCCCATTTTGTCGTCCTCCGCGCAGGCGGGGATCCATCTCCCGGCCTGGCCGCCCGACGCATCGTTGGGAGATGGGTTCCCGCTTTCGCGGGAATGACGAACGAAAAGGGGCCATTCCCCGGCAATCTTGGCCATTCGGGGGGCGCACTCGTCCAGGCCGCTTGGCTCTAGATGTCTCGACAGGCTCGGAACGAACGGCTGTTGCTATTTTTGTCGCCTTCCTATTAACTCCGACAAATGATGAGGATGACATGGAAGGCCAGCCGCCGCGATATGCTCGCAGGTGGCGTGGCGGGGCTTGCGGCTGCTGGCGCAGTGCGGGCGGGGGCAGTTCCGGCGGAAGCGGGAAAAGCGATGCTGGCGCCGCGTCCGCCGATGGGATGGAATAGCTGGAACAGCTTTGCCACCACCATCACCGAGGCGCAGGCGCGCGAGACCGCCGGGATCATGGCGGAAAAGCTGCTGCCCTTTGGCTATGACATCTTCACCGTGGACATTCAGTGGTATGAGCCCGAGGCGTCGAGCTATACCTATAACGCCAAGCCCAGGCCGGCGATGGACGGCTATGGCCGGATGATCCCGGCGCCCAATCGCTTTCCCTCCAGCGCCGGCGGCAAGGGCTTCACCCAGCTTGCCAAGGATGTGCATGCGCTGGGCATGAAATTCGGCATCCATGTGATGCGCGGCATCCCGCGCGCGGCGGTGGAACAGAATTTGCCGATATTGGGGACGAAATATCGTGCGGCGGACATTGCCGACAGGAGGAGCATCTGTAGCTGGAACCCGGACATGTATGGCGTCGACATGACGCGGCCGGGCGCGCAGGCCTATTATGACAGCATCTTCCGCCTCTATGCCGACTGGGGCGTCGATTTCGTCAAGATGGACGATATGAGCCGGCCCTATGACGCCCATGCGGCGGAGATCGAGGCGGCGCACAAGGCCATCGTTGCCACCGGGCGGCCGATCATTCTGAGCCTCTCGCCCGGCGAGACGCCGGTGGTCCGGGGCGATCATGTCCGCAAATATGCGCAGATGTGGCGCATCTCCGACGATTTCTGGGATGACTGGGCGATGCTGGAGGCGCAATTCACCCGGCTGGAAAACTGGACGCCCTATCGTGGGCCGGGATCATGGCCGGATGCGGACATGCTGCCGCTGGGGCGGCTGGCGCTGGGCGAGCGGGATACGCGCTTCACCCCGGACGAGCAGCGGACGCTGATGACCCTGTGGGCGATCGCGCGGTCGCCGCTGATCATGGGCGGCGACTTGCGGCATCTGGATGCGGCGACGCTGGCGCTGCTGACCAACAAGGAGGTGATCGCGGTCAATCAGGCGAGTTACGACAATCAGCCTCATTTCATGGAGGATGGTGCGCGTATCTGGTCTGCCCGTGCCCAGGGGAGCAAAGACCGCTATGTCGCCCTATTCAACACGGGCGAAAAGACGCGCGGTGTGGAAATCAGCTTGAGCCAGTTGGGGATCACAGGGGCGACCAAGATGCGCGATCTCTGGCAGGGCTTGGTGATGAAGCTGGAAGGCGACCGAGTCGCCGCGATCCTGCCGCCGCATGGGGCGGGGCTGTATCGGTTGAGTGCTGCATAAGTGGCTCCCCTCCCTTTCAAGGGAGGGGATCAAGGGGTGGGTAGCGAACGAAGTGAGCCTCCTGCGGAGGCACCCACCCCTTAAACGGAGACACGTGTCTCCGTTTAACCCTCCCTTGAAAGGGAGGGGAGGATGTTGCGTTACTTTCGGACCGCCGCGCTCTTGTCGCGGATGGCCTTGAATTCGGAGCCGGCCTTCCATTCGGGCCAGCGGGCCGAAAAGGCGAGGTCGCGGCCGATGTCATACATCAGGTCGACATCCTGCGCGGCGCCGTCCAGCTTCCATGTATCGTCGACCGCGTCGCAGGCCTGGTGATAGCATTTGCCGGTATAGGCATCGATCCAGGCCTGGCCGGCGGCGCGGCCGCCGTCGACCATGTCGGATGCGCCAGCGAGGCCCATCATCAGCAGCACGGGCACGCCGCGCTTGGCCATGGAGAAATGGTCGGCGCGGTAGAAGAGGCCGCGTTCGGGCAGGCTTTCCTGGGTGATGACGCGGCCCTGCTTGGCCGCGAACTTGGCGAGATCGTCCTCGAGGACGTTCTGGCCCTTGCCGATCAGGATCACGTCCTTGGCCTTGCCGGCGGTCTGGAGCACGTCGATGGTGAGGTTCGCGACCGTCTTGTCGAGCGGGTAGACCGGGTTCTGGGCATAAAATTCCGACCCCAGCAGGCCGCGCTCCTCCGCCGTCCAGGCGGCGAAGACGATCGAGCGATCGGGAGCGGGGCCGGCCTTGAAGATGCGGGCAATCTCGAACAGGCCGGCCATGCCCAGCGCGTCGTCATTGGCGCCCGCACGATAGATGCGGCCCTGCGCGTCGGGCGCACCCTTGCCATAGGCGTCCCAATGGGCGCCATACATGACCGTTTCGTCCGGGCGCTTGGCACCGGGGATGCGGGCGATGACATTGGCGCTCTTGACCACTTCCTGGGTCACCGGGAAGGCGGCGGAGAAGCTGGCACCCTTGAGTTCGACCGGCTTGAATTTCGCCGAGCGGGCTTGCTTGCGCAGAGCGGCCAGATCCTGACCGGCGCCGGCGAACAGGGCCTTTGCCGCCTCGCCCTCGACCCAGCCCTGCACCTGCAGGCTGGTCAGCTTGTTGGCCGGGCGGACGAGGTCGTAATTCTCGCCGCCGGGGCTGACGACGACGTTCCAGCCATAGCCCGCGCCCGGCGTGTCATGGACGATCAGCGCGCCGATCGCGCCGTGGCGGGCGGCTTCCTCGAACTTGTAGGTCCAGCGGCCATAATAGGTCATGGTCTTGCCGCCGAACTTGCCGAACGGGTCTTCGCCCTTGGCGGCTTCAAAGTCCGGGTCGTTGATCAGGAAGACGGCGATCTTGCCCTTGAGGTCCACGCCCTTGAAATCGTCCCAGCCGCGTTCCGGGGCGGAGACGCCATAGCCGACAAAGACCATCGGCGCGTTGGCAACGGCGACCTTGTCCTTGGGCTGAAGGGTGGAGAGATAAACCTGCTTGCCGAAGGTCCAGGGGGTGGCGGCGCCATTTTGCGCGACCGACAGGCTTTCCGATTGGCCAAGGCGGGTATGGAGCAGCGGCACGGTCTGTACCCACTGACCGTCCGGACCGCCCGGTTCCAGCCCCAGTTGCTCGAAGCGGGCGACGAGATAGCCGATCGTGCGCTCCTCCCCGACGGTGCCGGGCGCGCGCCCCTCGAACAGGTCGGACGCCATGGTGCGGACCGACTGTTCCAGCTTGGCTGGATCGGTTTTCGCCGGGTCGGTCTGGGCATTGGCGGGGAAGGACAGGGTGGCAAGGCCAAGGGCCAGGAGGGGGAGGGCGTGTTTCATCCCCGTGCCTTAACCCCCGCACAGGGCGGGGGAAAGGGCCGTTTCAGAACTCGATGTCCAGTTCCTCGATATCATCGGGTTCGGCGCGGGCGGCGTCGATCCATTCGCGCATCAGCGGCCAGCCGTTGATGGTGTCGCAATAGGCCGCCGACCTGGGTGAGAGTGGCACGGCATAGGTGAGGAAGCGCTGCGCCACCGGTGCGAACATGGCGTCGGCCACGGTGGGCTTTTCGCCGAACAGCCAGGGGCCGCCATAGGCGTCCAGGCATTCGGTCCAGATCGTCTCGATCCGCTCGATATCGGGCTTGGCGCCCGAGAAGATCGGGAAGCGGTCATGGCGAACCTTGAGGTTCATCGGCAGGGCAGAGCGCAGATTGGCGAAGCCCGAATGAATTTCGCCCGAGACCGACCGGCAATGGGCGCGGATGATGCGTTCGGCCGGATACATGCCGACCTGGGGATAGAGTTCGTGCAGATATTCCGCGATTGCGAGCGTGTCCCAGACGCTCGCCCCTTCATGGGTGAGGCGCGGCACCAGCACCGATGGCGACAAGAGCAACAGTTCGGCGCGATTTTCCGGATCATCGATGGCGATGATCCTTTCCTCCACCTTCAGCCCGGCGAGCCGGCACAAGAGCCAGCCGCGCAGCGACCAGGAGGAATAGTTCTTGCTGGATAGAGTGAGTTCCGCGACGGCCATCCATGCTCTCCCGATACACGGTTCCCGGCCCCCAAACGCAAAATCGCAGGGGCGGTTCCCTGGCAGACATGCCGAATGTTATTTTCCATCATTCATGATGCAGTGCAACATGAAAAGCATGTATAGCGTTTAAGGGAAGAACCGAGTCGTCTCCCCCAGGTTGAACAAGGTTGTTTTGGTAATATGCGAATGCTTTACGACGGTTACCAGGCCATGGAAGACATGCTGGCCCCGGCCCGCTTCGGGGCGCAGATGGCGCTGGCGATGCGCGACCATATGGGTCCGGTCGCCGACTGGCCGATGCCGCGCCGCATGTTCGCGCTGATGGACGTGTTCCAGGGCGCGCGTATGACCCACAAGCGCCCCGCCTATGGCATTGACCGCGTCCAGACCGGCAATGCCGAGGTCGAGGTGCGCGAGGAGATCGTGCTCGACCTGCCGTTCGGCGACCTGCTGCATTTCGTGAAGGACGATGTCGAGACCGCCCAGCCCAAGGTGCTGGTGGTGGCGCCGATGTCCGGCCATTTCGCCACCCTGCTGCGCAGCACGGTGGCGACGCTGTTGCAGGACCATGACGTCTATATCACCGACTGGAAGAATGCCCGCGATGTGCCGATGGAAGCGGGGCGCTTCGGTTTCGACGAATATGTCGATTATGTGATCCAGTTCCTGCAGGATATCGGACTCGGCGCCCATCTGGTGTCGGTGTGCCAGCCCTGCGTGCCGGCGCTGGCCGCGGTGGCGCTGATGTCCGATGATGAGGACGCGGCGACGCCCAAGTCTATGACATTGATGGGCGGGCCGATCGATCCGCGCGCGGCGCCGACGGTGGTCAACGAACTGGCGAACGAGAAGCCGATCGAATGGTTCGAGGAGAATCTGATCTCCACCGTGCCGTTCCGCTATGCCGGGCGCGGGCGCGAGGTCTATCCCGGCTTCCTGCAACTGTCCGCCTTCATGTCGATGAACATGGAGAGGCACGGGTCGCAGCATCGCGAACTGTATCAGCTGCTGGCCGACGGCAAGACGATCGAGGCGGACAAGATCAAGACCTTCTACCAGGAATATTTCGCGGTCCTCGACATGACCAAGGAATTCTACCTGGAAACGGTCGACATGGTGTTCCAGCGCATGCTGCTGGCCAAGGGGGAATTGACGGTCCATGGCCGGGCGGTGAACCCCGGCGCCATCCGCAAGACCGCGCTGCTGACGGTCGAGGGCGAAAAGGACGATGTCTGCGCGGTTGGCCAGACGTCGGCCGCCCATGGCCTCTGCACCGGTCTGCGGCCGCATCTGAAGCGCCATCATCTGCAGCCGGGCGTGGGCCATTATGGCGTCTTTTCCGGCAGCAAATGGGAAAAGCAGGTCTATCCCCAGGTGCGCAACATGATCCTGGCGATGAACTGATCCTCCCTGCTTGCGGGGAGGGGGACCGCGCCCGGAGGGCGTGGTGGAGGGGGTAGCCCTCATGACTATCAAGCCGAATTGGCAAACCGAATTGGCAAGCCGAATTGGCAAACCGAATTGGGAAAGGGCGCGCCAACTGGCACGCCCCCTCCACCACCGCCGTTGGCGGTGGTCCCCCTCCCCGCAAGCGGGGAGGAATCAGGCGGCTGCGCGATTGAGATAGGGCAGGCGGCTGGCGAGCGCCGGCGGCAGGCCGTTGACGATCGCGGCGCGGGCACGGTGCCAGAAAGCGGAGAGCAGCAGCAGCGTGCCGCCGATCACCAGCGCGGTGAGCGCGGCGGACAGTTCGACCGCGCCGACCTTCTGGAACAGGCTGTAGAGCGCATAGAGGACATAGGCGAGGCTGGAGACCAGCAGTGCGCGGCGGTCGATCGCCAGCGCCACCAGGCCGAAGGCGAGATAGAGCAGGATCACCAGGAAGGCCTGTCCCGCATCGACCAGCCCATGGGTGATGCCCAGCAACTGGAACAGCGAATGGGCGATCATCGGCGCAGCGGTCAGGTGCAGCCAGAAGGCGACGTCGGAGCGGCGGCTGGTACGGCCCGGATCGCTCATGTCCCAGCGCATGGCGAGGGTGAAGATGGCAAGGCCCGCGACCAGCAGCAGGATGAAGGGCAGGGTGTGGCTGAACGGGATCAGCCACATGGCCAGGCCGCCAACGATCGCGGCCGCGCCGGCAGCACCGGCGGCGACGGTGATCGGTACCATGAAGCGGCGCCAGTGGAACCAGGCGGCGATCGCGGCGCTGAGGCCGGCGAGCGAGGCGACCAGACCCGCGCCGTCATTCTGCGCGTCCGGGATCATTGGTCCGATCAGCAGTGCGGCGGCGAAGGCGATGCCGCCGACAAAGGCGAGCAGCAGCAGGATCGAGGGGAGCGCCATGCGCAGGCGGCGCGTGAAATATTCAGCGAGGCCCCAGGCGGTGCCAGCGACGAACAGGCCGGAGACGAAGGAGGGCTGGTGCGGGGTGGTGATGCCAAGGTGGATCTCGTTGCCGAGTCCCGCGACCGCGACCAGCAGGATCACCGAGGCGATGGCGACGAAAATATCGTTGAAGCCGGTCAGCAGGCGAAAATGTTCCTCATCCACCGAACTGGCGCGCAGCCGGGCGACATGGTCGCGCAGCGCCTGGGCGCTGGCGGGCGTCAGCGCGCCGGCCGCTACGGCATCTTGCAGATCGCTCTCGCTATACATTCTGGGGCACTCCTTGTCGGGCCTGGATCGGGATCATAGCATCACTGTATTGCTTGAGCAATACGGTTGATTTTGGCCTTTTTCCGGGCGCGGAGCGATGATAGCGCGGTTCGGACAGATAAAGGAGAGACCCTGATCATGACCCTGCCGGCTTCGCTTCAAGGCCGTTTGTCCCTGCCGCTGATCGGGTCGCCGATGTTCATCATCTCGCAGCCGGAACTGGTGATCGCCCAGTGCCGTGCCGGCATCGTCGGCGCCTTTCCATCGCTCAATGCGCGTCCGTCCGGCACGTTCGAGGCCTGGTTGCAGCAACTGGGCGCGGAACTGACCGATCAGGATGCGCCCTTTGCCGTCAACCTGATCGTCCACCGCACCAATGCGCGGCTGGAAGAGGATCTGGCGCTGTGCGTCAAATATAAGGTGCCGATCGTCATCACCTCGCTGGGCGCGCAGGAGAAGGTGAATGAGGCGATCCACAGCTATGGCGGCATCGTGCTGCACGACGTCATCAACAATGTCTTTGCCAGGAAGGCGATCGAGAAGGGCGCCGATGGCCTGATCGCGGTGGCGGCGGGAGCGGGCGGTCATGCCGGTACGCTGTCGCCCTTTGCCCTGGTCCAGGAAATCCGCGAATGGTTCGACGGGCTGCTGGCGCTGTCGGGCGCGATCGCGACCGGTCGGTCGATCGCGGCGGCGCGGATGATGGGCGCGGACCTTGGCTATATGGGGTCGCCCTTCATCGCCACGACCGAGGCGAATGCGCTCGACGCCTACAAGGACATGATCGTCGACAGCGCATCGGCCGACATCGTCTATTCCGACGTCTTCACCGGAGTGCTGGGCAATTATCTGCGTCCCAGCATCGTCGCGTCGGGGCTGGACCCTGACAAGTTGCCCAAGGCGGCAGACATGGATTTCGCGAGCCTCGCCGGCGACAAGAAGGCGTGGCGCGACGTGTGGGGCGCGGGCCAGGGCATTGGCGCGATCAAGGCGGTGCAGCCGGCGGGCGCCTTCATCGCCCAGCTGAAGGCGGAATATCAGGCGGCGGTTTCGGGCTTCATTGCCTGAGCGTTTGCCTGGAAAAAGCGCTTATGGCGCATCCGCACCAGCCCGCGCCCCCACCCGACCACCCATCAGGGTACCATGTCTGGGCGGTCGGGTGGGGGCACGGGCTGGTGCCGCATCGAAAATGCGCTCTTCCGTGCATTTTCCAGGCAGGCCCTGAGGGCGCGCCTCATTCCGCCAGGAAGACGCGCAGTTCCTTGATGAACATCTCGAACTGGTCGTGATGCAGCCAGTGGCCGGCATGGGGAAATTCCACCAGCCGGGCCTGCTGGAAATGGGCGATGCGGCCATCCTTGATCGGGTTTGACGCCCAGCTGTCGAGGCCGAGGCACAGCAGCGTCGGGCAGGTGATGCGGCGCCAGAAGTCGGGCAGATTTTCGTCGGTGCCGGCCTGGGGCGCGGCGCCGTGCAGATAGGGATCGAACTTCCAGCTATAGCTGCCATCCTCGTTCCGGTTCACGCCATGCAGGGTGAGGTGCAGCGCCTGTTCGACCGACAGATGGTCGTTGCGTTCGCGCATGCGGGCGACCGCGGCCTCGATCGTGGCATAATGGCGTGGTGAGCGGCGGGCATTGGTGCGGCGGGTGTCGATCCAGCCCTTCCATGTCTCTTCGGTACTGCGTTTGGCCTGTTCGGCGATGCGGTCGGGCGACAGGCCCAGCCCCTCGATCGCGACCACGCGCGCGACGCTTTCGGGATAGAGGCCGGTATAGCGCAGGCTGATCGATCCGCCGAGCGAATGGCCGACGATGGTGACCGGCCGGCGATCGAGCAATTCGACCAGCTGGGCCAGGTCATAGACATAATTGGCCATCATGTAGGAGCCGTCCGACGACCAGCCGCTGTCTCCATGGCCGCGCAGGTCGGGGCAGATGACATGATAGTCGCGGGCGAGCGAACGCGCGGTCCAGTCCCAGCTGCGTGCATGGTCGAAACCGCCATGGACCAGGATCAGCGGCGGCGCCGACGGATTGCCCCAGTCGAGATAGTGAAGCCGCGTCCGCAAGGATGTGAAGAAATGCGATGTCGGCGTCGGCTGTGTGGCTTTGTTCATGCGATCCTGTGGAGTTGCTGGCGGTCAGGATGCAATTGCCATCGGCCATGCGCATGACGATGGCAAGACATAAGGCCAAGAAAATATGTGAAATTCTGTCACATATTGTCGGGTAAGACTTTAGGGGTGGCTATCCGTGCCGATCGGAACCAGTCGGCGGAGAGCGCTGTCGTGGCGGATGCGATGGACCATCATCGCCAGTTCCGCCTGGCGGAATGGCTTGTCGAGGCGCAGGCGACGGCTGGCATCGGCGGGCAGCTCGGCATAGCCGGTGATGATGAGCACGGGCAGGTCGGGATAGGCCTGCTCGATCGCGTCGGCCAGTTGTGCGCCGGTCATGCCGGGCATGGCATGATCGGTCACGACCAGGTCGATGCGCCCCTGCTCCAGCATGTGCAACGCTTCCCGCCCCGATCCGGCCTGGAACACGGTATGGCCCATCGTTTCGAGCATGCCGGCGGTATTGGTCAGCACCAGATCGTCATCATCGACCGCCAGGATGACCAGCGGTTCGGTTTCCAGCTCGTCCGGTTCGCACGGAATGGCCGTCCGCTCGTTGCTGGCGTCGGTCAGGGCGACGGGTAGCCAGATGGACACGCTGGTCCCCTTGCCGGGCTGGCTGGCGATCGTCATCGCGCCACCGCATTGCTGGGTGAAGCCGTGGATCATCGACAGGCCAAGGCCGGTTCCCTTGCCCACCCCCTTGGTGGTGAAGAAGGGTTCGCGGGCGCGGGCCAGCGTCGCCTCGTCCATGCCTTCGCCTTCGTCCGTCACGGTCAGGCGGATGAAGCTGCCGGCGGCGAGATCGGGCTGGTCGCCCAGCGCCAGGGTGATTTCGCTGCCCTCGATCAACAGGCGGCCCCCGTCGGGCATGGCGTCGCGCGCATTGACCGCCAGATTGATCAGCGCCAGCTCCAGTTGGGCCGGGTCGGCATGAGCCGGCCGCAGCGACAGCGGGAAGCGCGTCTCGATCGCGACGCTGCTGCCGATCGTGGTCTTGAGCAGATCGGCCATGCCATGGATCAGGCCGATGCAGTCGACCTGTTCCAGCTTGAGTTCCTGCTTGCGGGCAAAGGCGAGCATCCGCTGGGTCAGGGTGGCGCCGCGATCGGCGGCGGTCATGGCATTGTCGAGATAGCGGCTGATGTCGGCGCCGGCCGCAAGTCGCTGCCGCGCGAGATCGAGGCTGCCGACGATCACGGCCAGAAGATTGTTGAAGTCATGGGCGACACCGCCGGTCAGCTTGCCGATGGCGTCCATCTTCTGGCTCTGGAAGATCGCCTCGCGCGCCTGCTCCAGCGCCTGGGCCGCCTGGCGTCGTTCGGTGAGGTCGCGGGTGATCTTGGCAAAGCCCAGCAGTTCGCCGGCCGGATCGCGGATCGGATCGATCACGACGCTGGCCCAGAAACGGGTGCCATCCTTGCGGATGCGCCAGCCCTCCGCCTCGAACCGGCCTTCGCGCTGGGCGGTGTCGAGGGCGCGGGAGGGGAGGCCGGCCATCCGGTCTTCCTCCGAATAGAAGTGGGCGAAATTCTGGCCCATAATCTCTTCGGCGCTATAGCCCTTGAACCGTTCTGCCCCGCTGTTCCAGCTGGTGATCGTGCCGACCGGGTCGATCATGTAGATGGCATAGTCGGTGACGCTCTGCACCAGCAGGCGGAAGCGTTCCTCGCTGCGGCGCAATTCCTCCTGCGCGGCGCGGCGTTCTGTCAGGTCGCGGGTAACCTTGGCAAAGCCGAGCAGATGGCCGGCGGGGTCGCGGATCGGATCGATCACCACATTGGCCCAGAAGCAGGTGCCATCCTTGCGCAGGCGCCAGCCTTCCGCCTCGAACCGCCCTTCGACTTCGGCGGTGCGCAGGACGGCGGCGGGCACATGGGCGGCGCGGTCCTCCTCCGTATAGAAAGCGGAGAAGTGCTGGCCGATAATCTCGTCGGCGCTGTAACCCTTGATGCGCTGCGCCCCGCTATTCCAGCTGACGACGAAGCCGGCCGGATCGAGCATGAAGATCGCATAGTCGGTGACGCTCTGGACCAGCAATTCGAACCGGTTGACCGGCTGTCCTGTCTCTGTCGTCCCCATTTCCGCCCCTGACATTTTCGATCCTGTATCTTTGCCTGTGGCAAACGCGGCATAATGCAATCTGTTCCGCCATATGGGACGGGATCGCAACGGCTTGACTTCATGGGGCAGGCCCCGCACGACGCTGCTGCAATCAGAGAGGATCACATGGCAAGCGACGCGACTATCACCGTCATCGGCGAGGCAATGCTGGAACTGAGCCGGGGCAGCGGCGATGGCTGGAACCTGCGCTATGGTGGCGATGTCATCAACACCGCGATCCACCTGGCCCGTTCGGGTGACAAGGTGCGCTTTGCCAGCGCGATCGGCGCCGATCCGATGAGCGAGGATCTGCGCAAGGCTTGGGAAGCGGAAGGGGTCGATACCGGCCTGCTGATCGGCACGCCCGGCCGGACCACCGGCCTCTATGCGATCGAGACGGATGAGACCGGCGAGCGCAGCTTCCATTATTGGCGCGGCGAAGCGGCGGCGCGGGCGATGTTCGACCTGCCCGAAAGCGGCGCCATGGTTGATGCCGCTGCCCAGTCGGACCTGCTCTATTTTTCGCTCATCACCCTGGCCATCCTGCCCGACGCCGGGCGCGAGGCGTTGCTGGCGCTGTGCGAACGGGTGAAGGCGCGGGGGGGGCGGATCGCCTTCGACGGCAATTATCGGCCGCGCCTGTGGAGCGACGCCGCGACTGCGCGGGCCTGGCGAGACCGGGCGATCGCTTTGTGCGACATCGGGTTGCCGACCCTGGCGGACGAAGTCGAAATGGGCGAGGCGGATGATGCCGCCGACGCCGCAGCGCGCTGGGGCGCGGGCGAGGGCCGCGAGATCGTGGTCAAGCTGGGCGCCGAAGGCTGTCTGGTCGGTGGCGTGCTGGTGCCGCCGCCGGCGCGGGTCGATGTCGTGGATTCGAGCGGTGCCGGCGATGCCTTTAACGGCGGCTATCTGCATGCGCGGCTGGCCGGCGCGGAGCCGGCAGAGGCGGCATTGGCCGGACATCGTCTGGCCGGGTGGAATATCGGTCGGCGCGGCGCGATCCCGGCGCGCGACGCCGATGCGCCCTATGGCCAGAAGGTGCCGGCCTGAGCCGGGAGCGATCGCACGGGACGTGGCCTGTGGTCACGCCCTGTGCTAGCGCGCTGACATGACGATCGGGGATGCCGCATCGGCGGGCGGGCGCGACGAAGGATCGGGCCGCCGCCGCCAGATATTGGAAATCGCCGCGCAACTGTTTGCGCGCAAGGGCTATCGCGGCACGTCGATGCGCGACATTGGCGAGCAGGCCGGGGTACTGGGCGGATCGCTCTACCATCATATCAAGTCGAAGGACGCGCTGTTCGTCGAACTGCATAATGGCGCGCTGGATGCGGCCGAGGCGCGGATCGCGGCGGCGGTGGCGACACAGGCCGATCCCTGGGCGCGGCTGGAGGCGGCTTGCGCCAGCCTGCTGGATATTCAGTTGGCGGCGGATTCGCTGACCATGCCGATGATGAATGATTTTCGCGCGGTGCCGGACCCGGTGCGCGACCAGCTTGTCGCGCGCCGCGACCGGTTCGAGCAATTGTTTCGGGATCTGGTGGCGGCGCTGCCGCTGCCGGCCGACATCGACCGTTCGCTCTATCGCACGTTGCTGCTCAGCCAGCTCAATTCGGCGGCCGACTGGTATCGCGATGGCCGGCTGACGCGGGCGCAGATCGCCGCGCAGATCGTCGCCATTTTTCGCCACGATCGGTTATAGTCAGGGCATCAATGGGGTGCGTCGCAGTGGCGAGGATGCCGTGCGTGTTTGACTGTAACAGATGTTTGGTATAGCTGGTCCGCAGCAATATTGGAGAGGTTCGATGTACAGCTATGTTCCGCCGATCGACGATTATCGCTTCCTGTTGAGCGAGGTGCTGGGCTTCGACCAGGCGATGGCGGAGCTGAACAAGGATGTCGACGCCGACCTGGCCGTGACCGTGCTGGACGAGGCTGGGCGCATGTGCGCCGAGCGCCTGGCGCCGCTCAACCGCGAAGGCGACGAGCATGGCAGCCAGTTGATCGATGGCGCGGTGCGGACGCCGCCCGGCTTTGCCCAGGCCTATCGCGACTTTGCCGATGCCGGCTGGGCGGCGCTGTCGGCCGATCCCGACCATGGCGGGCAGGGGCTGCCCTTCATCCTGCAACTCTGGTTGGACGAGATGCTGTCGGCCGCGAACCTGTCCTTCGGCCTGTTCCCCGGCCTGACCCGTGGCGCGTGCGAGGCGATCGCCGCCCATGCCAGCGAAGAACTGAAGGCGACCTATTTGTCGCGCATGGTGAGTGGCGAATGGACCGGCGCGATGGCGCTGACCGAAAGCAGCGCCGGCACCGACCTTGCCCTGCTGAAGACCAAGGCCGAGCCGCAGGACGATGGCAGCTATGCGGTGACAGGCACGAAGATCTTCATCTCGTCGGGCGACCATGATTTTGGCGGCAATATCGTTCATCTGGTGCTTGCGCGCCTGCCGGATGCGCCGGCCGGGGTGAAGGGGATCAGCCTGTTCCTGGTGCCCAAATTCCTGCCCGGCGCGGATGGCGCCTTCGATCAGCGCAACAGCATGTCGGTTGGCGCGCTGGAGAAGAAGATGGGCATCCATGCCCAGCCGACCTGCGTCATGAATTATGATGGCGCGACCGGCTGGCTGGTGGGCGAGGCGCATCGCGGCCTGGCCGCCATGTTCACGATGATGAATGCCGAGCGGCTGATGGTCGGCATCCAGGGACTGGGCATCGCCGGCGCTGCCTATCAGCAGGCGGCGGGCTATGCCAAGGAACGGTTGCAGGGCCGCAGCGCCGACAATGCGCGCGCGCCGGTGGCCATCATCGAACATGCCGACGTTCGCCGGATGCTGCTCAATATCCGCAGCTTCGTGGAAGCCGGGCGCGCACTGGCCGGTTGGACCGCGCTGCAGCATGACCGCTCGCAGCACCACGCCGACGCCGGCGAACGGGCCAGGTCCGACGCGCTGGTGCCGCTGCTGACCCCGGTGGTGAAGGCGTCCTTCACCGATTTCGGCTTCGAAAGCGCGGTGCAGGCGCAGCAGGTCTTTGGCGGCCATGGCTACATCCGCGAATGGGGCATGGAACAATATGTGCGCGATGCGCGCATCGCCCAGATCTATGAAGGCACCAATGGCGTGCAGGCGGCGGACCTGGTCGGGCGCAAGCTGCCGATGGCGGGCGGCGCGGTGGTCGAAGGCTATTTCGCCCTGATCGCGGCCGATGTGGAAGCGGCCGGTGGGAGCGTGATCGCGCGCAGCACCAGCACGGCGCTTGAGGCGCTGCGCACGGCGACGGCGGCCCTGCAGGGCGCGGACACGGATGCAGCCGGCGCGGCGGCAGTCGATTATCTGCGCCTGTTCGCGCTGGTGTCGATGGGCTGGATGTGGACCCGCATGGCGCAGGCGGCCGCGCAGGGCAACAGCCCGCTGCATCAGGCGAAGCTGAAGCTGGCCGACTATTTCGCGCTACGCGTCCTGCCTCAGGCGCAGGGCCTGGCCGCCACGATCGCCGCCGGTGAAGCGTCGATCATGGCGTTGGAGATCGACGCCTTCTAATTGCGCACCATCAACACGTCGCAGGGCGCGCCTTCAAGCAATTCGGAGGCGCGGCTGCCGATCAGCGCATGGACGAAGCCGCTGCGACCATGGGCGCCCAGCACCAGCAGGTCGATATCGCGCTGTGCGATCAGGGTCGGCAGGACCTCGCCGGCACGTCCCTCGATCAGTTCGACCTGGAAGGGGCGGGCTTGGCCGGCCAGTTCCGGACGCGCGGCAAATTCGGCGCTTTCCCGTTCCGCTTCCGACCGGGCGAAGGCCAAGGTCTGGTCGGGATCGAGGCGGGACGGGAAGCCGCCATCATAGACATGGACCAGATCGAGCCGTGCCTTGGGAAACAGCATCGCGGTCATCTGCACGGCATGGAGCGAACAGTCGGAAAAGTCGGTCGCGATCAGGATGCGCCGATAGGGGTGGCGCGGCCGTTCCTTGACCACCAGCACCGGCACGGGCGAACGCCGGACCAGATAGTCGACCGCCGTGCCCAGGATGAAGTCGCTGACATGATTGTGACGGGCCGGGCCGACGACGATCACCGCGCTGCCCCGCTCCTTGCCCAGTTCCGCGATGGTTTCGGGCGCACGGCCCTGGATCAGCACCGGTTCGATCGGCGCGGCGATGCCCTCGGTCAGCTTCGCGATGACCCGTTTGGCACGATCGGAGGCGCGGGCGACATGGGCGGCATCGCCCTTGTCCAACGCATGGGCGACGAGCAGCGTACCGCCCAGGTCGGTCGCCAGTTCGACGGCCCGGTCAAAGGCCCGGTCGCTGCGGGCGGTCAGATCGGTGGCGATGAGGATGGTTGGCGGCACGAACATCTCCCTGTCTGGTCAGGTGGTAGCTAAGCGCCCGTTTGAGAAAGCCGGTTCCAGCCCGCGCCCCCGCCCAACCACCCGATCCAGTGTCATCCTGTCGGGTGGTTGGGCGGGGGCGCGGGCTGGAACCGTACTGAAAATCGCCCTTTCGCGATTTTTCAAACAGGCTCTAAGCGCTTGCAAGACAAAGCCTATCATCCTCACGCCGCGCTTGCCACTCCGGGTAGACCCTGGCCCGGCAGGGGGGCGATGGCCGACACCGGCACCTGTCGGTCGGTCAGCGCCAGTGGCGCGGGACGGTGTGAAATCAGGATAAGGCCAGTGCCGGTCCGGTCGAGCCAGATGCGCAGCCGACTGATCAGCAGCGCCTCGGTCGCGGCGTCCAGCCCCTCGGTCGGCTCATCCAGTAACAGCCAGGGACGGCCGGTCAGCAGCGCGCGTGCCAGCGACAGCCGCTTGCGTTCGCCGCCCGACAAGGTGCCGCCGGCTTCGCCCAGCCGATAGTCGATCCCGCCGGGCAGGCTGGCGATGCGCTGGTCGAGACAGGCAATATGCAGCGCATCGGCCATATCGGCCGCATCGATGCCGGGCCGGGCGAGGCGCAGATTGTCGGCGATGCTGCCGGCCAGCATCGGCGCGTCCTGGGGCGAGAGGGCGAACTGGTCACGCAGTTCCGTCCCGGAGCAGGCTGCCAGCAGATGGCCGCCAAGCGCGACATCGGCCGTGACCGGACGCAGCCCGGCCAGCCCCTCCGCAAGCAGGCTCTTGCCCGAACCGGAGCGGCCGGTGACGGCGACCCGCGCACCGGGGCGCAATTCGACGCCGCCCAATCGGATGGCTTGGGCTGTCGCAGCGGATGGCGCCGGCGTATCTTCCAGCGGCAGCGCATCGAGCGCGGCCAGCCGGGCGAGGCCGGCATCGACGCTGGCCTGGCGGAAGGCGGTGCGCGACAGCCCGGCCATCGCCTCCACCGCGCCGGCGCTGGCCAGCAAGGCGAGCGCGACCAGCGGCGCGGCGGCATCGGCGCCGAGCAACACCAACATGACCGCCAGCGCGCTATAGGCCGCGAGCAGGGCGGCCTGCACGCCTTCGCCGATGAACAGGCGGGCGCGGGCCTGATCGAGCCGGCGCGTGAGCGGTGCCAGTTCGGCCATCACGCGATTCCCCAGCCCATAGGCCGCGATTTCCGCGCGGGCGCTCGCCAGTTCGACATAGCGGGTGCGGAGAGCACCGAGCGCGTCGGCTGCCTGCTGCGCGGGGCCTTCGGTCAGGCGCCGGGCAAGGCTGCGCAGCAAGAGCGGCAGGGCGGCGAGCATGACCGCCAGCAGCAGGGCCGACAGCCAGCCGCCGCTCGCCGCCAGGATCACGCCCGCCAGCGCTGCCATCAATCCGGCGATCCGGCTCGGCCGGCGCACCACCAGATCCTCCAGCGCGTCGATGTCGCCGGTCAGCCGCGCGGCGGCGTCGCCGCTGGACAAGGGCAGGGCGGTGCGGCTGTCCTGCGCGGCGAGGCGCGCGAACAGGCTGGCGCGCAGGCCGCCCATGGCTTCGAGCGCGGCGCGGTGCGACCAGAGCCGCTCGCCATAGCGCGAGACGGTGCGCAATATGGCGAGCAGCCGGATCGCCGCGCTGGGTACCAGATAGTTGAACGCCTGCACCGCTATCGTGCCAGCCGCGCCGGCCATGGCGGCGGCGGTCAGGAACCAGCCGGCCAGCGCCAGCAGGGCAATGCCGGCCAGCGCCGCTATGACGGCGCACAGCGTCGCGCGGCGCAACAGCGTGGCGGAGCCTGTCGCCTTGTCGAGCGCGATCCGGATCGGATTCACAGCATCACCTCCATCCGCGCGGCGGCGGTCAGGCGATGATCATGGGTGGCGACCAGGATCGCGCGCTCGGCCGACAAGGCGACCAGCAGGGCGATGATGTCGGCGGCACTCTGCGCATCCAGATCGGCGGTGGGTTCGTCGCAGAGCAGGACCGGCCGTTCGGACAGGATGGCGCGGGCAAGGCCGATGCGCCGCCGTTCGCCGCCCGACAGGCCAGCCCCCTGATGATCGATGGGCAGGTCCAGCCCCTCCGGCCGTGTGGCCAGCATGGGCGTCAGACCGACCCGCGCGGCAACCTGCGCGATTTCGGCCCGGTCGGCATCGGGGCGGGCGAGGGCGATATTGTCGGCCAGGCTGCCGGGCAGCAGCAGCGGCCGCTGGGCCGCCCAAGCGATGCGGGCGGGATCGACCGGAGACAGTTCGCCCGAGGCCGGGTCAATCTGTCTGGCAATCGCGGCGAGCATGCTGGTCTTGCCGCTGCCGGTCGGTCCGGTGAGGGCGATCAGGTCATGCGGCTTGAGCGTCAGGCTGACCGGGCCGATCCCAGAACCGATGCCGATCCGCAAATCCCTGAGATAGAGGCCATCGAACGGCGCGCTGGCCGGATGCGGCGTGGTGTCCACGTCTGGCAGGGCGGCAGCGATCGCCTTGTCCGCCGCTTCGCCCATCTGTTTGTCATGATAGGCCGCGGCCAGGCGGCGCATCGGCAGATAAAATTCCGGCGCCAGCGCCAGCGCGAACAGCGCGGCGCGCAGGTCGAGCGCTTCGGGCGAGGGAAAGGGCAGCAGGCCAAGCAGGGCAAAGCCGCAATAGACCGCGACCAGTGCCACCGAGAGCGCCGCGAAAAATTCCAGCACCGCACCCGACAGGAAGGCGACGCGCAGCACCGCGCCGGTGCGGGTCGCCACCTCCTGCGCGGCGCCCGCCACCTGTCGGCTGATCCGCGCCTGCGCGCCATGATGACGGATCAGCGGCAGCGCGCGCAGCCGGTCGACGAACAGGCCCGACAATTCGGCCAAGGCCGCCAGTTGCCGCTCCGCCGCCGCGCGCGCGGCCGTACCCGCCAGCACCATGCCGAAAGCGAAGGGGATCAAGGTCGCCAGCATGATCGCGGCGCAAACCCAGCTTGCGGTCGCGACGATCGCGGCGACCAGAAGCGGTCCCAGCACCGCCGCCTTGCGGATCGGCAGGAAGCGGGCGCCATGCGCCTCGATCGCGGCGAGATGGTCGATTGCCAGCGTCGCATTCTCGCCCGCCAGCAGCGGCCGGGCCAGCCGTCCGCCGAGCAGCCGGGGCAGCAACGTCGATCGCCGCGCGGCGACGATGCGCTGGGCTGACCGGATCGCCTGGACATGGGCCAGCATCAGCCCGGCCGCACGCACCAGTCCGCCGGCCGCTAGCAGCAGCGGCGACAGCCAGCCGATCGCGACGCCATCGGCCAGCGAACTGACGCCCTGCGCCAGTCCCGCCGCGAAAAGAGCGGCGCCGATGATGTCGATGACCCAACCCATGCCTGCGGTTTTCCCTAGCTAGACCTTGCGTCTCATTCATTTAGGTTTGGCGGCAGAATATAATTTGATCTGTCTCAATGATGTAGCGCCGTCACGTCCATATTTCGCCAGCCAAATCGGTTAAGGGAAGAAAGGGGGTCGCGATGATAAGCATGGCCGTCGTTGAATTATCCAGGCTGCAATTCGCTCTCACAGCTTTATACCATTTCCTGTTCGTGCCCCTGACGCTGGGCCTTTCCTTCATGCTCGTCATCATGGAAAGCGTCTATGTCATGACGGACCGCCCGATCTGGCGGGATATCACCCGCTTCTGGGGCAAGCTGTTCGGGATAAACTTCGTCCTTGGCGTGGCCACCGGCCTCACCATGGAGTTCGAATTCGGCACCAACTGGGCCTATTATTCGCACTATGTCGGCGACATATTCGGCGCGCCGCTGGCGATCGAGGGCCTGATGGCCTTCTTCCTGGAGGCGACCTTCGTCGGCCTCATGTTCTTCGGCTGGGATCGCCTGTCGAAGCGCGGCCACCTGCTCACCACCTTCATGGTGGCGCTGGGGTCGAACCTGTCGGCGCTGTGGATCCTCGTCGCCAATGGCTGGATGCAGCATCCCACCGGTGCGACCTTCAACCCGCAGACGATGCGGATGGAAGTGACCGACTTCATGGCGGTGATCTTCAATCCGGTCGCCCAGGCGAAGTTCGTCCACACCGTCAGCGCCGGCTATGTCTGTGCCAGCGTCTTCGTGCTGGGCGTGTCGGCCTTCTATCTGCTCAAGGGCAAGCATATCGCCATTGCCAAGCGCTCCTTCACCGTCGCCGCCGCCTTCGGCCTTGCCGCATCGCTGTCGGTCGTCGTTCTGGGTGACGAAAGCGGTTATGCGCTGACCGAGAACCAGAAGATGAAGCTCGCCGCGATCGAGGGCATGTGGCAGACCGAGCCTGCGCCGGCCGGCCTGACCCTGTTCGGCCTACCGTCCAACAGCGGGCGCGAGACCACGCATGAGATCAAGGTGCCCTATGTGCTGGGCCTCATCTCCACCCGCAGCCTGACCGGCGAAGTCACCGGCATCAACCAACTGGTCGACACCGCCAAGGTGCGGATTGCCGCCGGCATCATCGCCTATGATGCGGTCGAGACGCTGAAGGTCGATCGCAACGACCTGGTCGCGCGGGAAGCGTTCGAGCGGAACAAGGCGGATCTGGGCTATGCCCTGCTGCTGAAGCGCTTCATCGCCGATCCGCGCCAGGCCGATGCCGCGACGATCGAGAAGGCGGCCTGGAGCACCGTGCCCAATGTGCCGGCGATCTTCTGGATGTTCCGCATCATGGCGGGGCTGGGCTTTGCCTTCATCGCCTTCTTCGCGACCGCCTTTGCCTTCTCGTCGATGCGGCGGTTCGATGCGCGCTGGTTCCTGAAACTGGCCCTGTTCATGATGCCGATGCCCTGGATCGCGATCGAGGTCGGTTGGGCCGTGGCGGAAATCGGGCGCCAGCCCTGGGCGGTGGACGGCGTGCTGCCGACCTTCCTTGCCGCCTCCAGCCTGACGGTGCCGCAATTGTGGACCACCATCATCGGCTTCACCCTGCTCTACGGTATCCTGGCAGTGATCGAGGTGAAGCTGATGCTCGCCACCATCGCCAAGGGTCCGGAACGCTATGTCCCCTGGCGGCCCGACAGCCCCGCCGAGCCGGCGCCCGATTTCCGCGCCGTGCCCGCCGAATGACGCCCGCCAACCGGAGTTAGGACAATGACCATTCCGCTCGATTATGAAACGCTGCGCGTCATCTGGTGGCTGCTGCTGGGCGTGCTGCTGATCGGCTTCGCCCTCACCGACGGCTTTGACCTCGGATCAGCGGCCTTGCTGCCCTTTGCCGGCCGGACCGACGAGGAACGGCGCATGATCATCAACAGCGTCGGCGCTACCTGGGAAGGGAACCAGGTCTGGTTCATCCTGGGCGGCGGCGCCATCTTTGCCGCCTGGCCCTTCGTCTATGCCGTCAGCTTTTCCGGCTTCTATCTCGCCATGTTCCTGGTGCTGTCGGCGCTGATCCTGCGGCCAGTCGGCTTCAAATATCGCTCGAAGAAGCCGGACGCCCGCTGGCGCGCCGGCTGGGACTGGGCGCTGTTCGTCGGCGGCCTGGTGCCCGCGCTCGTTTTCGGCGTCGCGGTCGGCAATGTGCTGGTCGGCGCGCCCTTCCGCCTCGATGGTGATCTGCGCATGTTCTATGAAGGGTCGCTGCTCGGCCTGTTCACGCCCTTCACCCTGTTGACCGGCCTGCTGTCGGTCGCGATGCTGGTGCTGCATGGTGCCGGCTGGCTCAGCCTCAAGACGCAGGGGCCGGTGCTGCAGCGCGTGCGCCGCTATGGTCAGGGCGCGGCGGTCCTGTCGATCCTGCTGTTCGCTATCGGCGGGCTGTTCGTTGCCTGGAGCGGCATGGGCTATCGCGTCGATGGCGTGATCGATCCCAATGGTCCGTCCAACCCGCATCTGGGCGGCGCGGTCGCGGCGGCGGGCGCATGGCTCGACAATTATGCGGCGCATCCCTGGATGCTGCTGGCGCCGATCCTGGGCTTTGTCGGACCAGTGCTGGCATTGCTGGGTATTCGTGGCCAGCGCGACACGTTGGTCTTCGCCGGATCGTCGATCGCCAATGTCGGCATCATCAGCACCGTCGGCCTGTCGATGTTCCCCTTCATCCTGCCCAGTTCGATCGATCCGGGGTCCAGCCTGACCGCGTGGAACGCCTCGTCCAGTCACGGCACCTTGTTCACCATGCTGATCTGCACCGTCATCTTCCTGCCGATCGTGCTGGCTTACACGGCCTGGGCCTACAAGGTGATGTTCGGCCGGGTGACCGACCGGGAAATCCGCCTCAACCCCGACTTTTACTAAGGATCCGACCTATGTGGTATTTTGCCTGGATATTGGGCGTCGGCCTGGCTGTCGGCTTCGGCATCCTCAACGGCGTCTGGCACGAGTTCCATTCGGAACCCGGCGAATATTGAGCTGACAGATAGCGCCCCGGCGGTTTGACACGGCCGGGGCGTCACGCCACCCCGTTGCGGCCATGGATATGCAGGGGAAGGGCATGAACGAAGAGGCCGAAACCGCCCGCATCGCGCGCCGCCATGCCCAGATATTGGGCGATGCGCCCCGCATCGAAGCGCTGAGCATCGACGAGTATAGCGCCGATCTCGACCCGCTGATCCGGCAGATGATCGCCATCAACCAGAGCATCGACGCGCGCGAGGCGGACCTGCTGACCGACGTGACCGATGCGCAAGCACAGGGGCTGGGCGACATGTCCGCCGTGCTGGCACGCCTGCCCGAAATCATCCGTACCATGATGCGCCATCCGGCGCTGTTCGCCCGCCAGACGGATGTCGGCGTCACGCTGCTGACGCAGGGCAAGCTTTCCGCGCGCGATCGGGAAATGGCGATCCTGCGCGTTGCCTGGCTCTGTCAGGCGCCCTATGAATGGGGCGAGCATGTGATGATCGCGCGCCATGCCGGCATCGCTCGGGAAGAGGTGGAGCGGATCGTGATCGGTTCGGCCGATCCGGGCTGGAACGACCATGACCGGGCGATCCTGCGCGGGGTCGAGGAACTGCATGGCGACGCCATGATCGCCGACGCGACCTGGGCCGTGCTGGCGGCGCGGCTGGATGAGGCACAACTGATCGAGCTGACGGTGCTGATCGGTCAATATCAGGCCGTGGCCTATTATCAGAACAGCCTCAAGCTGCGCCTGCACGGCGGCAACAAGGGGCTGTCCGCCCGATAGGCCCGGCCGTCAGGTCGGTTCAGCCGATCCGTTCACTCGGCATGTTTCGGGGCGGGACTGTCCACCCTGACGAAGCCGTGCGGGGTCTGGACCCACTGGCCGGCCTTCTTGCTGGTCGGCGTGAAGGCGACGCGGGCTTGGGGGCTGCTAGCGCTACGAATTGGCTTCATGGCTGGATACTCCCTGTTCCTTTTCATTCTATCCAAAATCACGCCGAACGAACCTCGGGAATTTTACGGGGATCGCACATTTGGGGGACATTTTCTTGGATTGGATATTATCGAGGCCTTGATAGGGAAATCCATGAGGGCCCCTTTTGTTCCGGCTTCAATGGCGAAATTTCTAGGGCTGAGGTGCATCGCTACAGTGATTGGTTTGTCCAAATTGGTCATGCCAACTTGTAGTGCCGCAGGCGCCGGGTTAGCCTCCCGCAAAATCGAGGGAGGATGCCGTGACGAAGGGCCACATGTTGATGGTGGGAAGCCTGTCCCTGCTGGCGATGACGGGCGCGATGCTGGGCGCTGCCACGCCTCCCGTAGACCCCGGCCGCTTTGCTCAGGTCGCAAAGGTCGATGACCAGTATCAGGCCTATAATGTCGAGATGGTGGAGGTGGTCGGCGGCCGCTTCTGGGCCCCCTATCCCAAGCCGGGCGAGCCGCGGCCCCAGCCAGCGGCTGGCGGCAGCGGCGGCGTCGATATCGCGGCCGTCATGTTCCGCAAGCGCGAGCCGATCGACCTGGCCGGCGACACGCGGCTGCGCAATCTCGCCCGCGCGCTGGGGCCGACCTATGTGCGCGTGAGTGGTGGCTGGGCCAATGCCGTCTATTTCCATGACAGCGATACGCCGCCACCTGCCACCCCGCCCAAGGGCTATCAGAGCGTCCTGACCCGTGCCCAATGGGCCGGCGTCGTCGATTTCGTGAAGGCCGTTGGCGGCAAACTGGTCGTATCCTTCCCCGTGAGCGACGGCGCGCGCGACGCATCGGGCGTATGGGATCCCGATCAGGCGCGCCGGCTCAACGCCTATACCGAGAAGTTGGGCGGCCATATCTACGCCGCCGAACTCATCAACGAACCCAATGCGGGGTCTATGGTCGGCTTGCCAAAGGGCTATGATGCGGTGGCCTTCGCCCGCGACATGGCCGTCTTTCGCGCGTTCCGCGACGCCGATGCACCGCAGATGAAGATCGTCGGGCCGGGCAGCACCGGCGAGGCCGGCTTCGTCATCATGCCGCGCAATATCGGCGTGGTGCCGACCGACGCACTGATGAGCGCCGAGCCGCGGCCCAGGGTCGATATCTTCTCCTATCATTTCTACGGCACCGTCTCGAAACGCTGCGCCGCGATGGACAAGAGCGCGGGGATCAGCCCGGACCGGGCGCTGGACGAGGACTGGCTGGCGCGCGCCGACAGCACGGCGACCTATTACAAGGAACGGCAACAGCGTTTCGCGCCCGGCACCGATATCTGGATCACCGAAACGGCGCAGGCGGCCTGTGGCGGCGACGCCTGGGCAGCGACCTGGCGCGACAGTTTCCGCTATGTCGACCAGTTGGGGCGGCAGGCGAAGCAAGGTGTGTCGGTGGTCTTCCACAATACGCTGGCGGCCAGCGACTATGCACTGATCGACGAGGCGACGATGATGCCGCGGCCGAGCTATTGGGCGGCGGTCCTATGGGCGCGGCTGATGGGCAATGTCGTGCTGGATGCGGGCCGGAATGAAGGCAAGCTGCATCTCTACAGCCAGTGTCTGCGTGGCACACCGGGCGGCGTCGCGCTGGTCGCGATCAATCTCGATACCGCCAATCCCGCCAGCCTGTCGCTCGCCGGCAAGGCGGCCCGTTATACGCTGACCGCCGACAATCTGGACGCGGGCAGCGTGAAGCTCAACGGCCGGACGCTGGCGGTGGGGCAGGATGGCGTCTTGCCCAATCTCAAGGGCGTCGCCGCGCGCGGCCTGCAGTCACTGCCGGCGGCAAGCATCAGCTATCTGACCTATCCCGATGCCCGCAACCCGGCCTGTCCCTGACGCCTGATACGGCGCCGGGCGGGCCGGGAAGGGGCTGTTCGGCGCATCAGGCGAGGGCCAGGGCAAAGGCGCCCATATGGGCGATGATGGCGCAGCACATGATGGCGATCGCGCTTTTGGTGCTCAGAAAATCGGTCATGGTCTGTCTCCTTGGCCGGTCGGAGCGGACGATCCATTCATCGGCCCGCCGGTATGAGGGGGAGCGATGGCAGCCCACGATTGACGGGCAAGCGGCTTTTCGTCACGCAGGAGGAACAGAAGAAAAAGCGCGGAAAACCGGGCCCTTCGCGGTTCGCGTTTCGCGAATGGAGAGGGGGATTGCGTGAAACGTCTCCGCCGTGTGCTGCTCGAACTCTGGGCGATGCTGCCGGTCGCGGTGGTGGTCGGCTTTCTTGGCCCCTTTGGCACCTATTTGTCGGGCGACTTCCTGCTGCGCGCCGGGCGATGGTGGATCATGCTGATGGGCGCCTATATCCTCGCGCGGCCGACGCTGATCGCCTGGCGGGCGATTGCGCGGGCGACCCGCCTACCGCGCGGGTCTCTGGTCTTCTGGGGCATGGTCGCCTCCAGCTTTCCCATGGCGCTGATCTGGCGGCTGGTCGGGCGGGACGAGGTGCGACTGTTGGGCGGCTATGCCGGCCTTTTGCCCTTCACTTTGCTCTGCTGTCTGCTCGTCATGACCATCGCCTGGTGGGCGGAGCGGGCGGACGCGCATCTGCTGCGCTATTATGATGAGCATATGGGGCCGGCTTCACCCTTCGTGTCGCCATCGACCGATGGTGCGCCGCCGCTCACGCCGATGGCGGGAAAGCAGGTTCGCCTTCATCAGCGTCTCAGTCCGGCTTTCACTGGTCCCATAATCGCCCTGGAGAGCGAGGATCATTATGTCCGCATCCATGGGCCGCATGGCAGCGAACTGATCCTGATGCGGCTGCGCGATGCCATTGCCGAAATGGACGATGTGCCCGGCGCGCAGACCCATCGCAGCTGGTGGGTGGCCAAGGCGGCGCTTGCCGACGGAGCAAGCGTGGGCAAGGGCCGGGAAATCCGGCTGACCAACGGTCTGTCCGCGCCGATCGCGCGCGATTCCCTTGATCGGCTGCGCCAGTCCGGTTTCCTGCCGGACTGACGCGGCAGGATCAGAGGATCAGGTTCAGCGCGACGATGATCAGGATCGCCGCCAGGATCGTACGCAGCACCGCTTCGCGCACATGCGAGGCGAGCAGGCTGCCGACGATGATGCCGGGGATCGACCCGATCAGCAGCGATGCCAGCAGCGACATGTCGACCGTGCCCAGCCACCAATGGCCGATGCCGGCCACCAGCGTCAGCGGCACGGCATGGGCGACGTCGCTGCCGACGATGCGGGCGAGCGGCGTGCGCGGATAGAGGATCAGCAGCGCGGTCGCGCCGATCGCGCCGGCCCCGACCGAGGTGATGGTCACCGCCACGCCCACGACCACGCCCAGCAATATGGTGAGGTTGCGGGTGGTGACGGGGCTGCGATCCTGGCCATGGGTGCGCGACCAGGCCGTGATCCGATCGCGGAACAGCAGCACCAGGCCGGTGAGGAACAGCATCACCCCCAACGTCACCTTGATCGGATCGACCACGGCGGCCGACGGTGGCCCCATCGCCCGCAGCGCCATCAGCGCGCCGATCGCGGCCGGCATCGACCCCAGCGCCAGCCAGCCGACGATCGCCCAGTCGACCGACCGCTTCCAGCCATGGACCAGGCTGCCCACGCTCTTGGTGACGCAGGCATAGAGAAGGTCGGTGCCGACGGCCGCAGCCGGGTGGAAATTGAACAGCAGCACCAGGATCGGCGTCATCAGCGATCCGCCGCCAACGCCGGTCAGCCCGACCAGCGTGCCGACGATGAAGCCCGTCAGGGAATAGAGCGGATTGATCGTCACGACCGCTCCTGCGGTGCATGACGACAGGCGGTGCGACCCATCATGGCGTCACCTAAGGGCGTTTGCGCTGCCCATGCAAGTCCCTGCACTCGATCCATATCCCTGCGTCCCCCTTATGTTTCGCGGTGGGACATAGCGGACGCCATGGCGGGGTGAAACCCGCCCCTTGCTTGAGGGGGGTGATAGCTTTGCTATGGACGGCGCGCGCCACATATCGCTCCCGCGGCTGTCTGGCCCGCGTCCGAGCGCCTAGCGTGCCGGGATAAGCGACAGGAGCAGGATATGGTGGAACGGGCACGGGTGGCGGTGGTGACGGGCGCGAGTTCGGGCATCGGCAAGGCGATCGCCAAGGCCATGGCGCGGCAGGGCTGGCGGGTGATCGGCACCGGTCGCGATCCCGAGCGGCTGGCGGCTGCAGAGGCCGAGATAGCGGCGGAGGCTGCCGGCGCGCCCGTCACCATGCTGCGCGCCGACCTGTCGCTGCTGGGCGGCGCCGCCCAACTGGCCCAGGATATCGCCGCGCTGACCGACCGGGTCGACCTGCTGTTCAACAATGCCGGCGGCATGACCGACAAGCTGGTGATGACGGACGAGGGGCTGGAGGCGAATTTCGCCGGCAATCATCTGGGGCCGTTCCTGCTGACCCAGCGCCTGTTGCCGCTGTTGCGCAAGGCGGTGCAGGATCAGCCGGCGGGCGCGGTGCGCATCCTCAACACCGCCTCCGACGCCAGCGAGATGATCCCGTCGATCAACCTGGACGACATGCAGAATCTGGAACGGTTCAGCCCCGGCATGGCCTATTGCACCGGCAAGCTCGCCAATGTGCTGTTCGCCCGCGCGCTGGCCGATCGGCTGGCGGGGGAGGGGATCGTCGCCCATGCGGTCCATCCCGGCGCGGTCGACTCGAACTTCTTTTCGCATGCGCCGGTCGATACGCAGGAGCGCTCGCGCGGGCTCGACAAGGCGAGCGAAGCGGACGGAGCGGACACGCTGGTCTGGCTGGCGACTGCCCCGGAAGGGGCGGCCAGCAATGGCGGCTATTGGTATCGCCGCGCACCGCGCACGCCCAACACGCTGGTCGAGGATGCAGCGATCGTCGATCGCTTCTGGCGGGAAAGCGAAAAGCTGATCGCGGCGCATGGCCGCTGAGAACGCAAGGCGCCCCGGACCGGCAATCCCCATCGCCGGTCCGGGGCAGTCCCTCCCCCAGGGAACTTATTCCGGCACCTTCACCTGCGCCAGGCGCGGTGAGAGCAGGTGGATTGCCAGCAGGGCGATGAAATAGGCGCTGCCTGCGACCGCGAAGAGCGGCGCATAGCTGCCGATGCTGTCGAGGATATAGCCGGCATATTTGGCCATCAGCATGCCGCCGATCGCGCCGGCCGTGCCGCCGATGCCGACCACCGATCCGACCGCCGCGCGCGGGAACATGTCCGAGGGCAGCGTGTAGAGATTGGCGGAAAAGGCTTGATGCGCGGCGGTGGCGATGCCGATCACCAGCACGGCGACCCACAGATTGTCGATCGACTGGGCAAAGAAGACCGGCGTGACCGCGGCGGCGCAGACCAGCATGGTCAGCTTGCGCGCGGCGTTGACGCTGTGCCCGGCCTTCATCAGCCGTCCCGACAGCCAGCCGCCGGCCACGCTGCCAAGGTCCGACAACAGATAGATGGCGACCAGCGGCGGGCCGAAGCTGATGAGGTCGAGGCCGTAGCGCTCGCCCAGATAGCCCGGCAGCCAGAAGAGGAAGAACCACCAGATCGGATCGATGCAGAATTTGCCGATGGCAAAGGCCCAGCATTCGCGCACGGCAATCAGCCGGCGCCAGCCGATCGGCGTGACCGGGTCGGCCGGATCCTGCTGGATATAGGCGAGTTCGGCGGCGCCGACGCGCGGATGTTCCTGCGGCCGGCGATAGAAGATCAGCCAGGCGGCGAGCCAGACGACGCCGAATATGCCGGTCGCGATGAAGGCGAAGCGCCAGCCATATTGGATGGTCAGCCATGGCACCAGCAGCGGCGTGATGATCGCGCCGACATTGGCGCCCGCGTTGAACAGGCCGATCGCGAAGGCCCGTTCCTTCTGCGGGAACCATTCGGCCACCGCCTTGATGCCCGCGGGGAAATTGCCGGATTCGCCGACGCCCAGGCCAAAGCGGGCGAAGGCGAACTGGGTCACGCTATGCACGCCGCCATGGGCGACATGGGCGATCGTCCAGATGATGATCGCGACGGTATAGCCCAGCCGCGCGCCGATCGCGTCGACCAAGCGGCCAAAGCCCAGATAACCGATTGCATAAGCCGCCTGGAACCAGAAGACGATATTGGCATAGTCGGTTTCCGACCAGTGCATCTCGGCCGCCAAAGTGGGCTTCAGCACGCCGATCATCTGCCGGTCGACATAGTTGATCGCGGTGGCGGCGAACAACAGCCCGACGATCACCCAGCGATAGCGCCCGACCCTCTGGGTTGCTCCGGCGACGGCCTCGTTCATTCTCTTCCTCTCCTCTTGCCCTGCGGCCTTGTCAGGTGGCCGCTTGGGGGCGGATGACGCAGTGTGCGGTGCCGAGCGGTCCGAAGTCCGCAACCACCGTCTGCCCGACGCGCACTTCATGCACGCCGGTGACGGCGCCTGTCGATATCCATGCGCCCGGTTGCAGCCTTATGCCGCGCGCGGCGAGATTTTCGAGCAGGAAACGCACGGAGCCGATCGGCCCGTCGGGGAAGCTGACGGCGCGGCCGGTGCCAGCGACGACGCCATCGATGCTCAGGCTGATGTCGATCTCGGCAAAGGTCAGGTTCTGCCAGTCCGGCACGGCCGCGCCGATCAGCAGGCCGTTATTATTGCCGAAATCCGAAACGGTCACGGCCGGGCCATGCTCGTTGATGCCGGTGAAGGGCGAACTGGCGATTTCCAGGCCGATATGCACGGCGTCGACCAGCGCGGCGGCTTCCTCCAGCGTGAAACTGGTCTGGGCCGGGTCGGGCGCCTGTCCGATGCGCAGCAGGAATTCCGCCTCCGCCGCGCCAAAGCCCTGGGCAAAGACCAGCCCGGTGGCATCGGGGGTCAGGGCGTGGATGGTTGGGGTGAAGATCGGCCCGGCCAGGCGATCGGCGCCGAAACGCTCGACCAGCGGCGCGGGCACGCGGCCGACCTTCCAGCCGCCGACCGGCGCATCGACCAGCGCCAGTGCCTCCGCCTGGATTGCATAGCCGTCGGCCAGGCTGGGCGGGATCGGGCCGGGATAGTCGGAAAAGCCCGTCGCCTGCTGTCGGGCGGTGACGAAGGCGCGCGCAATGGCGGCAGGGGAAGCGGCGGTCACGATGATCCTCTCGGCTGGTTCTCCCTCTCGGGATGCCTGTAAGAGTAACCGGTGTCAATAGATTTGCCGAGCGACGCATATTGCGCTGGTTGCGGGCCATAAGCGCGCTATAAAAGGGGCATGACAAAGACACCCAGGGACGAGGGCGCCACCGCCAAGCTGACGATCAACGACATTGCCCGCATGGCCGGCGTGTCGAAGAAGACGGTCAGCCGCGTCATCAACCGATCGCCGCTGCTGAACCAGGAAACCCGCGGCAAGGTGGAGGAAATCATCCGCCAGACCGGTTATGTCCCCAATCCGCAGGCACGCGCGCTGGCGCTGGGGCGCAATTTCCTGATCGGCCTGATCTACGACAATCCCAATGCCCAGATGGTGCTCAGCATGCAGAAGGGGATATTGGAGGCGCTGCACGGCACCGAGTTCGAACTGGTGGTGCGCCCGGTGGACAGGGGCGCGGCCATGGTGATGGAGGACATCCATAATTTCGTGACGCGCCAGCGCCTGTTCGGCGTCGTCGTGCTGCCACCGCTCTCCGAAAATGACAGTCTTTCCAAGCTGTTCGACGATGCCGGCTGTCGCTATGTGCGCATGGGTTCGGCCCTGCTCGATGACCCTGAACATATGGTCGCCTCCAATGACCGGGACGCGGTGGCCGATGCGGTGCGCTATCTGATCGCGCAGGGGCATCGGCGGATCGGCCTGATCGCCGGGCCGCATGGCTTCCGTTCCGCCAAGGAGCGGCGCGAGGGCTTTGAGATGGCGCTGGCGGAAGCCGGCATCAGCCTGCCGCGCAGCCTGGTTGCGGACGGGCAATATACTTTTGAATCAGGGGTTTCCGCTTCGGAAAACCTGTTCGATCTGACTTCGCCGCCGACCGCGATCTTTGCCAGTAATGACGAGATGGCGGCCGGCGTCCTCTATGCGGCGCGGCTGCGCGGGATCGAGGTGCCGGAGCAATTGTCTATCATCGGTTTCGACGATACGCCGCTCACCACCCGCGTCTGGCCGCCGCTGACCACGGTGCGCTGGCCGATCGCGGCCATGGGCCGCGCCGCCGCACTCAAGCTGATCGGCACCGCCATCGGCGAGGAGGCGGAGGTCAGCGAGCCATCCCTCTTCAGTTCGACCCTGATCCGGCGCAGTTCGGTGGCGCCTGCATCGGGCTGATCCACGCCAAGGTTGACACCGGTTTCCGAATTTGCTTCCCAAGGGGCAATTTCGAATAACCGGTGAGGATATCATGTTCGACAAGACCTATTATGCGACCCACCCCGACATGATGGAGTGCGTGTCGAACGAGGAGCTGCGGGATCGCTATCTGATCGGCGGGCTGTTCCGTGACGGCGAATGCGTGCTCAACTATACCCATGCCGAGCGTTTCGTGATCGGCGGCGTGGCGGTGGCCGATGCGCCGGTGAAGCTGCCGGCGCAGACCGAGCCGGCTTCGGCGGCGGGCCATCCCTTCCTGGAGCGGCGCGAGCTGGCGATCGTCAATGTCTCGGGCGTGGAAGGCACCGTGACCGTCGACGGCGAAGTCTTCACGCTCGGCAACAAGGATTGCCTCTATGTGACGATGGGCGCCAAGGATGTGGAGTTCGCCGGCGCCGGCGCGCGCTATTATCTTGCCTCCTGCCCGGCGCACAAGGCGTTCACCACCCGCAAGCTCGGCATCGCCGACGCCAATGCGCTGGAGCGCGGCAGCCTGGAAGAGTCGAACGAACGCACCATCTTCCAGCTGGTCATCCCCGGCATCTGCGACAGCGCACAGCTGGTGATGGGCCTCACGGTCCTGAAGCCCGGTTCGGTGTGGAACACCATGCCCCCGCACATCCATGAGCGCCGCAGCGAAATTTATTTCTATTTCGAGCTGGATGGCGATGCCGACCGCGTCTTCCATTATATGGGCGAGGGCGATGCGATGCGTCACATCGTCATGGCCAACGAGGAAGCGGTGATTTCGCCGCCCTGGTCGGTGCATATGGGCTCGGGCACCAAATCCTATGCCTTCATCTGGGCGATGGCCGGCGAGAACCAGGACTATACCGACATGAACGTGCTGGACATCTGCCAGCTGGCCTGAGCCCCCCTCCCTTCAGGGAGGGGACGGGGGAGGGCATGTCTACGACGCCAATCTCCAAAACCCTCCCCTAACCCCTCCCGCAAGCGGGAGGGGGATTTGGAGCTTATATGAGCACTATCTTCGATCTTGGTGGCAAGGTCGCCATCGTCACCGGCGCCAATACCGGCATTGGCCAGGCGATCGCGCTGTCGCTGGCGGCGGCCGGCGCCGACATTGCGGCAGTCGGCCGCACCCCGGCGGAAGAGACCGTCGAGAAGGTCCGGGCACTCGGCCGCAAGGCGGAGATCGTCTCGGCCGATCTTTCCAGCATCGAACCGGTGCAGCGCGTCGTCGACGAGACGATCGCAAAGCTGGGCGGGCTCGACATCCTGATCAACAATGCCGGCATCATCCGCCGCGCCGACAGCGTCGACTTCACCGAGGAAGACTGGGATGCGGTGATCGACACCAATTTGAAGTCGACCTTCTTCCTGGCCCAGGCGGCCGGGCGGCACATGCTGGCGCAGGGCAGTGGCAAGATCGTCAACATCGCCTCGCTGCTGTCGTTCCAGGGCGGCATTCGCGTGCCGAGCTATACTGCGTCCAAGAGCGGCGTCGCCGGCCTCACCAAGCTGCTGGCGAACGAATGGGCGGCCAAAGGCGTCAACGTCAACGCGATCGCGCCGGGCTATATCGCCACCAACAACACCGCCGCGCTGCAGGCCGACGAGACCCGCAACCGCCAGATCCAGGAACGCATCCCGGCCGGCCGCTGGGGCGACCCCAGCGACATTGGCGGCGCGGCCGTGTTCCTGGCATCGCCGGCGGCCAACTATATCCATGGCCATGTCCTCGCCGTCGATGGCGGCTGGCTGGCCCGCTGATATCCCGTCCTGCGCCTGCCAGCAGGTGGGCGCAGGACAACCCTGACCAAAGAGGAGGGCTCAGCCTCCCGACCCATCACAGGAGGACGGATGCCCAATATCGACCGGCGGAGCGCGTTGACCGGGGCTGCGGCCCTGTTGGGCGCCAGCCTTGCTCGCCCGGCCCATGCCGCCACCGCCAGCATCGTGACCACCCGCAAGGGGCGGGTCGCCGGCACCCGCGAAGCTGGCCTCCATGTCTTTCGCGGCCTGCGCTATGGTCGGGATACCGCGTCCCGCCGTTTCCAGCCACCGCTAGCGCCCGATGGCTGGACCGGCACCGCCGATGCCAGCGCCTTCGCCCCCTCCTGCCCGCAACAGGGGCGGCAGGAGCCGGAGAGCGAGGATTGCCTGTTCCTCAATATCTGGACCCCTGGCCCGGACCCGCGCGCCAGACGGCCGGTGATGCTTTATATCCATGGCGGCGCCTATTCCAACGGCTCCGTGGTCGATCCGCTGACCTATGGCGACCGGCTCGCGGCGCAGGGCGATGTCGTGGTGGTGACCGTCAACCATCGGCTCAACATCTTCGGCTATCTCTATCTCGCCCGGCTCGATCCGCGCTTCGCCGACAGCGGCAATGCGGGCCAGCTCGACCTCATCCTCGCGCTGCAATGGGTGCGCGACAATATCGCGGCCTTTGGCGGGGATCCCGGCAATATCCTGGTCTTCGGCCAGTCGGGCGGCGGCGCCAAGATCGCGACGATGATGGCGATGCCCGCGGCGGCCGGCCTGTTCCACCGCGCCATCACCATGAGCGGGCAGCAGGTGACGGCGTCGGGCCCGCTCAACGCGACGAAGCGGGCGCAGGCCTATCTCGCCGGACTGGGCGTAAAGGCCGATGACCTGTCATCTTTGCTGTCACTTTCAACCGCGCAACTGGTGGAGGGGCTGGCAGCGCAAGACCCGATCTTGGGTGGTGGTCTCTATATGGGGCCCGTGCTCGACATGGCGCATCTTGCGCGCCATCCCTTCTGGCCCGATGCGCCGCCCCAGTCGCAGGCGATCCCGATGATGCTGGGCAACACCCATGATGAGACCCGCGCCTTCATCGATCCTCACGGCCCCAAGCTCAAAGGGCTGGACTGGTCCAACCTCCCCGCCCGGATGGCGCCGGAACTGCGTATGGACCTGTCGCCCGAATGGATTGTCGCTCAATATCGCGCCCGCTATCCCGGCTGGTCAGCGGAGCGCATCTTCTATGCCGCGACCACGGCCGGGCGCAGCTGGCCGGGGCAGGTGCTGGAGGCGGAGGTGCGCGCCCGCGCCGATGCGCCGACCTGGGTCTATCAGGTGGATTTCGCCTCGCCGACCCAGCCCGAACGCGGCGCGCCGCACACCATGGATATCGCGCTCGCCTTCGGCACGCTCGATGCGCCGGGCAGCTTCACCGGCACCGGTGCGGGCGCGCAGACCGCCTCGCGCGCGCTGATGCAGCGTTTCCTGGCCTTCGCTCGGTGCGGTGATCCCAATGTCAGCGGAATGGCGCCCTGGCCGCAATATCGGCTGGACCGGCGGCAGACGATGATCGTCGATGTCGACAGCCATGTGGAAAGCGATCCGCGCGGCTGGGAACGGGAACTCTTCGCCCGCGTCCCCTATATCCAGCCCGGCAGTTGAACGCCGTTCGTTGCCGGGCCGCAACCAAAAGGGGGCGGGTGCGTTGAGTCCGCCCATGCAGGTGGAGGAACCGCATGGATACCCAGGATGTCGATTATGTCTCGGAACGCGGCGAGCTGCATTTTCTCGCCGCCCTGGTCGATGAGCTGATGCGCCGGCTGATGCTGTCGGGCGTGCTCAGCCAGGCCGAACTCAACGCGATCGAGGCCGATGTCGCCAAGCGCGTCGGCAATGTGCCGCGCGCCTGGTAGCTGGCCTTTTCGGGGTCAGTGAACCACCGGATAGCTGATGATCAGCGCCAGCGGTTCCTTGCCGACCTGCCGGATGCCGACCTTGGCATCCTTGTAGAGATAGGCAGCCATGCCCGGCGTCAGCGGCTTTTCCACGCCGTCGGATGTCACCACCCCTTCGCCTGACAGGACATAATAGACCTCGTCATGGGCGATCGGATGGACGCCGATCGCCGCACCGACATGCAGCACGCGCTTGCGGAATTCCATGCTGCGCGGCTGCGGCACGGCGTCGCTGATGCGATAGGCGGTCGACATGCCGATCTCGCCATGCGGCGGCGGCTCTTCCCGCATCACCTCGCGCTCGTCGACGACTACCATCGGCGGCGCTGCGGCCGCCGCCAGCAACAGCATCAGGCTCATGGCTTTGGCTCCTGTCGCATCATCTTGTCGCGGTCCGACAGATGCTCGGTTGTCTCATCCTTCTGGCCGGGATAGCGCCCCGATTTCGGCTCCATCGTGTCGAGGTTCCAGTCGCCTTCGACAAAGGGCGCGCGGGTCGGCGCGAATTTGGGATAACCGCCCACCTGCTTTTCATTGTCGATGATCTCGCCGCGCCCTTCGGCGACGAAAAACAGCACACGCAGGTCGTCGGCATCCCGGTCCCAGGGGCGAGCGCCCGCGCGCCATAGAACATGGGTCTCGACATCGTGCACCGGCAGAACGTCCAGCCCCTGCCACCAGGTTGGCGGTGTCTGCGTCTCGATCAGCCTGGCCTTGGTCTCGCCATAGCGGCCGAACATCGGCAATGGCTTGCCGAACTTGTCGACAGCCAGATTGTCCTTGCCATAATATTCCAGGTCGCCGTCGCCGCCCAAGGTCAGGAAGGGCAGGCCGGTCGCCGTCGATACGCCGCCGCGCATGACATTGCCGACCGCCGCCAGCTTGCCATTCTGATAGGGATGTTCGCCCCATTCCAGCGCCATCAGATTATAATGTACGCCGCGCTCGCCCGGATCATAGATGATGTTGTTGACCACGGCGGCATGGACGCCGCCCTTCAATAGCGGGTTGCGCTCGACATTATGGGCGTAGATGTTGCGATAAATCAGGATGTTGGTCGCATTGTCGTGGATCAACGTGCCCTTGCTATGCTCGCCCTTGGGATGGCTGGCATTGGCCAGCCCCTCGGCCGCCAGATTATAGGAAAAGGTGATGTTGTGCGCCGTGTTGGCGCGCCATTCGTCGGGCGTCTTGCCATTGAAGCGCGGGCCGGACGCCGACATATTCTCGTCGATCGCCCAGGTGAAGCTGCAATGGTCGACGATGATGTCATGGCCGCCGACCACCGACATGGCATCCGCCTCCCATCCGCTCAGCAGCGGCTGGTCGTCCACACCGGTGCGCACGCGGATATGGCGCATGATGACATCATGGGTGGCGATGTCGATGCCCGATCGGATCAGGGTGATGCCGGGGGAGGGGGCGGTCTGGCCGGCAATGGTCAGATAGGGTTCGCGGATGGTGATGGTCTGGCGCGCCATGTCGATGACGCCGCCGACCTCGAACACGACGATGCGCGGGCCCTTCGCCTCCAGTGCCGCCTTCAGGCTGCCGGGGCCATCGGCCGCCAGCGTGGTCACGCGGATGACGCGGCCGCCCCGGCCGCCGGGCGTGGCCGATGCCCAGCCGACGGCGCCCGGAAACGCAGTCGTTGCGCTGGATGCGCTGGTCTTGGCCGAGGCGGCGGACAGGGTTGCTGGCAGGGGGATCAGGGCAAGGCCGGCAAGCGGCAGGGCGATCAGTCTGGCGGTTATTTTCATGCTTCCGAAGGCTCCTCTCCTGGCCAGACTTGCACCGCGGCGGCGATGATGCAAGCAATTTGACACCGGTGTCGAATCTGTTTGCAGTCATTGTGGCAGCGAGGTGAAGGTGCGGGCTGCGCTCCGTCATTCTACACCATATGGTCCATATTGCGGTGCAAAATGGCTCGATATGGACGCTTTTCCGACAGGAGGGCGCGGAAAATCGCCGCGAGCGCTGGCTCGGCCGCTTCAGACATAATTGCCGCAATGATCATTGACATTGATCCGCAGTCGGGTCACAAGTTTCTGACACCGGTGTCTTCAAGGGGACAACATCGGGCCGCACCCCCAAAGAGGCGTGGCGGAAATATGGAGGGATGTTTCTATGATTGCGTTCGTACAGGCTTCGTCCGCCCGGAAATGGCTGTCCGCAGCCTCGACCCTGGCATGCGCCATCGCCTGCGTTTCCGCCGCTCAGGCCCATGCTCAGTCCGTGCAGGGCGATGCCGCGGTTGCGCCGGATCAGGGGCAGGCGGAAGCCGCGGCCCAGGAATCCGACATCATCGTTACCGGTTTCCGCCAGTCGCTGGGCGCGGCGATCAACCTCAAGCGCCAGTCGGTCAGTTCGGTCGATGCGATCGTGGCGGAGGATATCGCCAAGTTCCCCGACCAGAATCTCGCCGAATCCCTGCAGCGCATCCCCGGCATCTCGATCCAGCGTGACGGCGGCGAAGGGCGCGCGATCACCGTGCGCGGCCTGGGCGCGCAGTTCACCCGCGTGCGCGTCAACGGGCTGGAAACGGTCGCCACCTCGACCGATGGTGCCAGCTCGAACCGCGACCGCTCCTTCGATTTCAACGTCTTCGCGTCCGAACTGTTCAGTTCGCTGGTCGTCCACAAGACCGCCGAAGCCTCGCTGGACGAAGGCTCGCTCGGCGCCGTGGTCGATCTCAACACCGGCAATCCGCTCGGTGGCAAGGAAGGGCTGACCCTCGTGGGTTCGGCGACTGCCTCCTATAATGACCTGGCCAAGAATTGGGGGCCGCGCCTGGCCGGCATCGCGTCCTGGAAATCGGCCGATGGCCGCTTCGGCGTTGCCCTGTCGGCGGCCTATTCGACGCTCGATACCAAGGAACTGGGCAATAATAGCGTGCGCTGGGCCCAGGCCCGCTTCGACAATGTCGATGGCACGGCCTGCTTCACCCAGCCCAATTCGGGCGGCACCTATCGCGCCAGCGCAGCCTGCGATGCGGCGGCCCTTTCGTTCCACCCCCGCATCCCGCGCTATGGCGAGGTGCGTCATGATCGCGAGCGGCTGGGCCTGACCGGATCGGTCCAGTTCGCGCCGACCGACGCGACCAAGATCTCGATCGACGGCCTCTATTCGCGCTTCAAGGAAACCCGCGAGGAGAAGTGGGGCGAGGTGCTGCTGCGCTCCAACGAGCGGTCGATCAACGTCGTCAATCCGGTCTATGACGATAATGGCAACATGATCTCGGCCACGCTCAACGATGCCTGGGTCCGCACCGAACATTATCTGCGCAAGTCGAGCACCGAATTTTATCAGGTCGGCGGCACCTGGGATCAGGATGTGACGGACAAGTTCCGCTTCACCCTGCTGGGCGGCCTGTCCAAGTCCAACGCCGATATTCCGGTCGAAACCACGGTGGTCTTCGACGATCGCGATGCCCAGGGTTATAGCTATGACTATAGCGACATGAAGCATCCCAAGCTGACCTTCGGCACCAGCGTGACCGATCCGGCCAATTTCCAGCTCGCCGAAATCCGCGACCGTCCGTCCAACACCACCAACCGGTTCAAGACCGCCCAACTGCGCACCGAATGGGATGCGGCCGAGGGGCTGACCGTGAAGGTCGGTTCGATGTGGCGCCGGTTCGACTTCAAGACCGTCGGCTATCAGCGTGATACCGCAGTCTGCGGCAATGGCGGCAAGGATCTGGTGCTGGGCACCATCACCTGCTCGCCGACCAGCCTGTTCGGCCCGAGCGCCGTCTATGGCTTCCAGGCCACGCCGGAATTGAGCGAACTCTTCACCCTGGGCAAGGCGGGCCAGCCGTCAGGCACCACCACCCAGTGGCTGATCCCCAATCTGGACGCGGCAACGGCCTATACCAAACTCTATGATCGCGCGCTGGCGCTCGACGTCGGCAACAACCGGTCGGTGCGCGAGGAAGTGACCGGCGGCTATTTCCAGTTCGATGCCAAGGGCGACCTGTTCGGCCTCGAATATGCGCTGAACGCGGGCATGCGTTATGCCAAGACCGACCAGCGCTCGACCGGCCTCAATGGCGGCATTCCGGTGACGATCAAGCGCAGCTATGAGGATTGGCTGCCGGCCGCCAACCTGGCCCTGTTCCCGACCGACAAGCTGGTCATTCGCGCGGCGGTGGCCGATGTGATGACCCGCCCGACCTTGGGCAGCCTGACGCCGGGTGGTTCGGCCGACGGCTTCCAGTATCGTGTCAGCTACGGCAATCCCTATCTCAACCCCTATCGTGCGACCGCCTATGACCTCGCCGTCGAATGGTATTTCGCGCCCCAGTCGCTCTTCTCGGTCGCCCTGTTCAAGAAGGATGTGCAGAGCTTCCCGGTCGCCGCGACCATTTCCAACGCGACCTTCGCGGAAACCGGCCTGCCGGCTTCGGTGCTGGTCAGTTCCTCGCCCGCCGCGCTCAATCCCGCGCTGCAGGCCGAACCGATCTGGACCATCGCGACCACGGTCAACGGCACCGGCGCCTCGCTCAAGGGGGCGGAAATCGCGCTGCAGCTGCCCTTCACCTTCCTGCCGGGCATCTTCAAGCATTTCGGCATCCTGGCCAACGCGACCTTCATCGACTCCAACGCGACCTATAATGTGTCGGGGCCGGCGGTCGTGCCGGGTGGCGGCCTGGTCAATGTCGCGCGGGAGAACACGTTGTTCGGCGTGTCGAAGCGGGCCTATAACGGCACCCTCTATTATGACGACAACCGCTTCAGCGCGCGCGTCTCGGCCAGCTATCGCGGGCCTTACAGCGACCAGAACAGCGGCACCGGCAACGTGTTCGAAGGCTATAATTCGACCGTCAATGTCGATGCCTCGGTCCGTTACAAGGCGACCGACTGGCTGGAATTCACCCTCGACGGCATCAACCTGACCGATGAATATCGCGGCCGCTACACCGACCTCGATGCCAATCGCAACTATGAGTACAACCATTTCGGCCGCACCTTCCAGTTCGGCGCGCGCGTGAAAATGTAGCCTGTCCTTTCGGGTCGCGCCGTCACGGGCCAGCCGCCTTCTGCACGAGGTGGCTGGCCCTTTTTCTTGGGCCGGCAGTGGGGCAGGGATGGTGCCGGGCAGGCGACAGCAATAGTCCATTCATATAATGACATTGACTCGCGTTAGCGTTCTCAAATATGGCGCCGCCAAGAATATTTGGGGGATTATATGGTGCGGTCGTCTTTCTTCTTTTCCGGGGCGGCGATCGTCGCACTGGCCGGTGCTGCCCTGACCAGCCCGGCGCTGGCGGGGCAGGCGCCGGATGCCGATATGGACCAGGCTCGCGCCGACATCATCGTCACCGGCGAAAAGAGCGCCCGCACCCTGCAGCAGACCCCGACCAGCATCGCCGTCGTCACGCCCGAGACGATCGAGCGCGAGGCGCTGATCACCATCCAGGACGTCTATAACCGCACCGCCAACCTGTCCGAAACCTATGGTTCGTCCGGCTTCACCATCCGCGGCATCAGCAACAGCGGCGTCGGCGCGGGCGGGCAGGCAGACGCCGCGAGCGTCTATGTCGATGGCGCGCCGGTGCCCAAATGGGCGCTTTATGGCGGCCCGACCGACCTGTGGGATGTGCAGCAGGTGGAAGTGCTGCGTGGCCCGCAATCGACCATCCAGGGCCTCAACGCGCTGGCCGGCGGCATCGTCATCACCAGCAAGGATCCCTCGCTGACCCGTTGGGGCGGTGACGCGCGCGTGCTGTGGAGCGAATATGATGATCGCACCTTCTCCGCCGCGATCGGCGGACCGATCGTCAAGGATGAACTGGGCATCCGCCTGTCGGCCGAGCGCCGCAATGATCGCGGCCTCATCTACAATGTCACCCGCGACGAATATAGCGATACGCTGGAATCGCTCAATCTGCGCGGCAAGATCAAATGGACGCCCCAGGCCATTCCGGGGCTGGAGGCAGTCGCCAGCTATAATCGCGTGCGGCGCGACGGCGGCTATCTCTACGAATATGCCCGCACCGACGTGCCCAATTATTTCAATCACCGTATCGCCACCGGCGATCAGCCCAGCCGGGGCAAGATCGACAGCGACCTTGCCGTCTTCAACATCAGCTATCCGCTGGCCCAGGGGCTGAAACTGTCGAGCGTCACCTCCTGGAACCGCTCGCGCGTTCATTCGGTGATCGATACCGACGGCACGCCGCAGGATATCCAGGCGATCGACAATCGCTATAATTACCGCACGCTGACCCAGGAAATGCGCCTAAACTATGATGGCGAACGGCTGAGCGGCCTGCTGGGCGCCTGGTATTATCGCCGCACCGGCAGCATCGACCAGAATAGCCGGGTGAACATCGATACGCCGACCGCCACCATCGCCGCCCTGCTGCCCGCCAATGGCGCGACCGCGGCGCAGGCGACCTTCCTCAGCAATGCCTATGCGGCACAACTGCCCGTCATCCCGGTCGCCTATTCGGCCGACCAGCCCGAAAAGGTGGAGACGATGGCGCTGTTCGGCGACGCCCGTTTCAAGCTGACCGACCGGCTGACCCTGATCGGCGGCTTCCGCTACGATCATGAGCGCAACCGCTATGCCGCGCAAACGGTGGCGACCTTCAACGGCACGCTGCCCGATGCCAATTTCCTCGGCGCGGCCTATGCCCCGATCATTTCGCTGATCAACCAGGGCGTTCTGGGGCTGGTCGACGATGCCTCCTCGCCGCTGGCGTCCAACAGCCGCAGCTTCAACGCCTTCCTGCCCAAGGCCGGGATCAGCATGGACTGGACGCCGGACCTCACCACCGCCTTCACCGTCCAGCGCGCCTATCGCTCGGGCGGCTCCAGCCAGAACCCGGCCCGCGCCCTGCTGGTCGCCTATGATCCGGAATATAGCTGGAACTATGAAGGCTCGCTGCGCTCCAAATGGCTGGACGGGCGCCTGACGCTCAATGCCAATGCCTTCTACATGACGTGGAAGGACCAGCAGGTCACCGCCTATTTCGGCCAGAATGCCTATGATTACAACACGGTGAATGCGGCCGGATCGCATCTTTACGGGTTCGAGGTGGAAGCGAATGCGACGATCGCGCGCGGCATCGATCTCTATGGCTCGGTCGGCCATGTCCGCACCAAATTCACCGATTTCGTCCTGCCCGCCGGGGCGACCAGCACGGTTGACCTCACCGACACCCAATTCCCCTATGCGCCGCGCTGGACCCTGTCGGGCGGCATTAATGCGCAGTTCGGGCCGGGCTTCGTCGCCAATCTCAACGCCAATTACCGTTCGTCGGTCTTCACCGGCGTCGGTCAGGATCAGGGCCAGTACAAGGTCGGCGGCCGCACGGTCGTGAATGGCAAGATCGGTTATGAAACCGATCATTGGTCACTGTTCGTCTTCGCCCGCAACATCCTCAACGAGGATTATATGCAGTACCAATATGCCGCCATCCATCAGGCGATCCTGGGCGAACCCCAGACCGTCGGCGTCGGCGCGAGCGTCCATTGGTGATCGCGCTCGCCAGCCTGCTGCTCATCGCGGGCGGCGCCCTGGGCGCTGCCCTGCTGCGCCGCTCCTGGGTGCGGCGGGATCGCTCCGTGCTCGGCCTGCTGCTGGCGGGATGGGCCGTATTGATCGGCCTGCTGGTCGCTGCCTTCCTGCTGATCGGGCCGGTCAAGGGGCTGGCCTTGGGACTGGCGATGGAGGGGATCGGCGCGCTCGCCATCATCTGGTTCGGTCGGGTCCGGCGGAAGGCGGCGCGGGTGCGCGATGGCGATGTCGCGCCCGAGCCGCTGGAGGAACCGGGCCGCTTCTGGCGCGGGGTGCTCCGCGCCTTGCTCGCCGGGCCGCTCGGCATGACGGCGGCGATGGGTGTGGCCTTTTGCGTCACCGTCTATCTGCCCGGTGATCCGCGCACCCGGATCGTGCTTGGCGGCCTGTTGCTGCCGATCCTGTGGGGGCTGGCCATGACCTGGACCCTGGCGGACCGCCGCCTGCTCCGCGCCACCGCCGTGCTGGTCGGCACCAGCACCATTGGCTTCGGCCTCGCCGCCTTGGGAGGGGCCGCATGAACGACCAGAGCGTCCAGACCAACAGCCGGGCAAAGAAATGGCGTTGGCCCTTGTCGCCCGAAACGGTGCGATCGGTGCTCAGCAGCCATTCGGTGCTGGGCCTGGCCTTTGCCGCGATCATCTATATCGTCTGCCTGACCGGCACGGTTGCCGTATTCGCGCCCGATCTGGAACGGTGGGAAGTGCCGGCGACGCCGGTGGTGACCAGCCTGTCGGATGCCTCGGCCGCGCGCGCCATCGCCGAAGCGGTCAGACGCGCGCCGGCCGACACCACCCTCTATCTGTCGCTTCCCACCGCGAAACAGGATGGCGCCAGCCTCACGGCCTTCAGCGCGACCTATGAACATAAATGGGGCGTGGCGGCCGATGGTGCGCTGTCCGATCTCGAAGCGGTCTGGACCGAATTCCTGATCCATCTCCATATCAACCTGCATCTGCCGCGCAGTTGGGGGCAGTTCATCGTCGGCCTGACCGGCGTGGCGCTGCTTTCCTCCCTGGTGTCGGGCATATTGGCCCACCCGCGCGTGCTGCGTGATGCCTTCCACCTGCGCCTGGGCGGTTCGCGCCGGCTGCAGGAGGCGGATCTGCACAATCGCCTCGGCATCTGGGCCTTGCCCTTTCACTTCACTCTGGCGCTGACCGGCGCGCTGCTGGGCCTCAGCACCATCATCGTCGCCATGCTGGCGATGCTGCTGTACCGGGGCGACATGGGGAAGGTCTATGAACTCTTCCTCGACCCGCCGCCCAAGATTGACGCGCGCGCCGTGCCCATTCCCGATATCGCCCGGCTGATCGCCGATGCCCGTGCCCGCGCGCCGGCGGCCGTTGCGGACAATATCATGGTCGAACGGCCCGGCCGCGCCGATATGCGCATCTCGATCCATAGCGGCCGGCCGCACTTGCTGACCCAGCAGGACGAGGTCCAATATGATGCGCGCGGGCAACTGCTCCATCAGGAGCAGCCGCAGGATCTGGTCGCCGGCACCCGGATGTTGAGCGGCATCGGACAGCTGCATTTCGGCTGGTTCGGCGGGCTGCCCGTGCGGATCGCCTATGGCCTGCTCGGCATTGCGCTCTGCATCGTTACCTCCAGCGGCGTGACCATCTGGCTGGCCCGCCGCCGCGATCGCGGCCGACCGGCGCCGCAATGGGAACGGATCTGGGCGGCGATCTGCTGGGGCCAGCCGGTCATCCTGGTCCTCACCGCCGCGCTGGCCTTCGCCTTGCCGAATGTGTCGCTGCCGCTGGTCTGGCTCGGCCTCACCATCCTGTCGGTGCTGGCCGCCGGCATGGCCAAGGCGCTGCCTGGTCCGCGCCTGTCGCGCGGCCTGCAATGGGCGCTGGTCGTGGGGCTGCTGGTGGTGGCGCTGCTTCACGGCGCCCCACTGCTGGCAGGCGGGCAGGGGCTGATGGTCGACCTGCTGCTGCTGATCGGCGGCATCGGCCTATTGCTCGCGCTGCTGCGCAGCCGCGCTCCGGCAAAGGTCTAGGGCCGGGGCTTGCCATTCCCCTCCCGTAAACGGAAGGGGCAGCGAGACTCGCGCGCGCAGCGCGCCAGTCGCAGCGGGGTGGGCTTTCGCGACGCTCCCCCGGCTTTCCTACTCGGCCCTTCTCTGATCTACCCTTGGGGATGAAAGCGCCGCCCCATCTCTTTTCCAGGCCGCCCGGCTGTCGCGCAGCTGTCGCTTCACTGTCGCCTCGCCGTCGCGTCGAAGGCGCTCGGGCGTGACCCAATTTCCCGACCACTGTCGCGTCACAGGCGCGTGGCCGGCGCGTCGCGGGTGCATAGCAGGCGCATTGGCCCGAAATAGCCCGCACGACACTGTGAACTTCGACTGTCGCGTCCTGTGTCGGCCTCAATCGGCCTAGAGCGCGCAGAAGCGGAAGTCGGTGAAGCGCGCTTCGCCGGCGCCGGCGGAATAGAGGCCGGGGCGCAGCATCAGGAAGCCGCCACGCACATTATGGTGATAGCCCGACACTTCCATGCCCCGGTCGAAGCGCTTCCAGCTCTTGCCGTCATCGCCGCTGATGTGAAAGCGGATGATGTGCCGGTCGTTGGTGACGCGCATCCGCATCCGGCGGCCATGGGGATTGGCGGGGCGGCCGCGCTCTATGCCATATTGATGGGTGACGAACCGCTCCTGGTCGAAGCCCAGCCCGCAATAGAGCTGCTCGTCATAGAAGAGCAGCAGCCCGGCGACGCCGCCCGGTGCAATCTCGATCGTGCATTCGAACTGATAGGCCTGATCGCCCGCAACCAGCAGCAGTGGCGACGAACTGGAGGGGGCGGTGCCGCTGGCCTTGAGGATCAGCGATCCGCCTTCGACCCGCGCCCGCTCCGCCTCCTGCGGTGCCGGCTTGAAGAAATTCCAGCGCGAACCGATGTGCAATGCGCTGAAATCGTCCGAAAGCGCCTGGCCATGCGGCCCGGCCTGACCGCCCCTGGGCTTGGCGATCGGCTGCGACAGGTCGCCGCCGGTCATGCGGAACCAGCCGTCCGCCGTCCATTCGACCGGGTCGAGCAAGGTCTGCCGCCCCAATGTCCAATAGCCATTTTCATAGCCATGATAGACCGACCACCAGCTGCCGTCCGGTCCCTCGACCAGGGTGGCATGGCCGCGCGACCACCATTTTTCGGCGCGATCGACGGTGCGCACGATCGGGTTGGCCGGGCAATTTTCCCACGGTCCATGGATCGACCGCGACCGGGCGGCGATCACCATATGGCCGGTCGGCGGCCCGGCCGTGCCGCCCACGGCGGTCACCAGATAGAAATAGCCCTGATGGCGCAAAATCTTGGGGCCTTCGGGCGAGAAACCCTCGACATCCCAGTCGTCAGGATAGTGCCAGGGGTCATAGACATGTTCGGGCTGACCGACGGTCGCCAGGCCATCGTCGGTCAGGCGCACCCGGTCGCCGCCCGACAGGAACAGCCAGCGCGATCCATCTTCGCCCACCGCATGGCCGGGATCGATATGGTTGGGCAGGTTGAGGTCGATCGGATCGCTCCACGGTCCCTCGATCCGGTCGGCCCAGATCACATAGCTGGTGTTGGGAGACGCCTTGACCGGGATGTAGAGATAATAGCGGCCCTTGTGCTTGCACAGTTCGGGCGCCCAGACCGATCCGATATTCTTGTGCAGCGCCGGGCCGATCGGCCGCCAGTTCACCAGATCGCGCGAATGCCAGATGATGAGGCCGGGATAGGAATCGAAGGTCGAGAAGGTCATGTAAAAATCCGCGCCATCCTTCAGGATGGTGGGATCGGGATGGTCGCCCGCGATCAGCGGATTGAGGAAGCGGCCATCGCCCAGATCGGCGACGCGCTGATTGTCGAAGCCGCGCCGCCAGTCGGGCGCGGGGGCAGGCGTGGCCGGTGGGGCAGGGGGCGCCGCCCGCGCCTCGCTCAAACCACCCGCCAGCGCGGCCGAAGCCGTCGCCAGCAATGCGTCCCGTCGGCTGACTGCCATGACCCTCTCCCGATTATTGATACCGGTTACCTAAGGGCCATGACCTGATGCTGTCAAATGGCGCGGACCTGATCCTCGTAAAGCTCCAGCGGCAGTCCGTCTGGGTCGGCGAAGAAGGTGAAGCGCCGGTCGGTATATTCGTCCACCCGCACCGGTTCGCACGCCACGCCATGGCTTTCGAGCCGGGCGACCTCCGCATCCAGGTCGCTGACGGCAAAGGCAAGGTGGCGCAGGCCACAGGCTTCGGGGCGGGAAGGGCGCGACGGGGGATTGGGGAAGGAGAAAAGCTCGATCTGTGCCCCGCCGACCGCCAGATCGCATTTCCAGCTGTCGCGTTCGGCGCGATAGACCTCGTTCAGCACGGGAAAGCCGAGAATGTCGACATAGAAATGGCGGGACTGGGCATAGTCGGACCCGATGATGGCGATATGATGGATGGCGTGCATCGCCCAGCGCTATCGCGGGATGCGCCCGTCGCGCAATGGCTATCCGGCGATCAGTGCCTGAAGGTCGAGCAGCGCCCGGCCGAAGGACAGGCCCTGCGGCCCGGCGACGAAGCGGGGTTCCCATTCCGGCCCGAACTTGTCCTTGTAGGCGCGCAGCCCTTCAAAGCCATAGAGCGCATTGCCATGCTGGTAGAGCAGCGCGCCCAGCTTCGACCAGAGTGGTGCCAGTCGGCGCGCCTCCAGCCCGGAAAGCGGCGCAAGACCCAAGTTGAACCAGCGATAACCCTGTGCCTTGCCCCACAGCATCAGGTGGATGAACAGAAAGTCCATCGTGCCATAGGGCGCGCCGTCATCATGGCGCATCAGGTCGACCGACAGTTCGGACTGGTCGGCCGCGGCCCAGATATTGGCGAAGGCGACGATCCTGCCCTCCTGTCGCACCACGGCACAGTCGAACCGCGCCATATAGGCGCGATCGAAGCGGCCGACGCTGAAGCATTTTTCCTTGTGCCCCTTGGCCTGCAGCCAATGGGCGGAAATCTCGGCCAGCCGGTCCATTTCCTGGTTCAGCAGGGCGGCGGGGATGATCTCGAAACTGGCGCCCTCACGCGCTGCGCGCCGCTCGGCATAGCGCAGCGGCTTGGCATCCGGGCCGTCCAGCGTGAAGCCGGCCAGGTCGACATGCGCTTCCTCGCCATATTTGACGATCTGCAACCCCAGCTCGATCGCCAGCGGCAGCATGTCCTGGCTGATCTGGTAAAGCAGCAGTCGGCCCTGCGTGGCATCAGCCTGTTCGCGCAGCCGCCAGAGCAGGTCCGCCCACTCGCTTCGGGCGCCGATCGGATCGCCCATGACGATCCAGCTATGCCCCCTGATCTGGTACATCAGGCAGCAGGTGCCGCCATCCGACACCAGGAAGCGCTTGTCGCCGATATAGGCAAGATTGGCGTCGGTGCGTTCGGCCAGCGCCAGTGCGGCCTCCGGCGGGACGGCGGAATTGCTGGCCAAGGCGGGAATGGTCGCGGCCGGGCGCAGCAGGCGCCAGAGCGCTATACCGATCAGCAGGACGGCAACGGCCAGGCTAGCGCGCAGGAAGCGCGAGGCATCGGCGCGGGCGGCAAAATGCCACCAGAGGTCGTTCTGATATTCGACATGCTTGTAGGCGAAGAAGCCGATCCAGACGCAGAGGCCCAGAACCACTGCGACCGTCGCCAGCCAGCCAGGGGTGAAGGCGTCGGCAATCAACTGGGTCCGGCGATAGAAGGCGGGGCGCGCCCATTGCAACAGCGCGGCGATCAGCAGCATCGCCGCCGCCTCCTCATAATCCAGCCCCTTGAGCAGCGAGAAGATCGCGCCAGCCAACAGCAGGATGCGGGTCAACCAGAAGGCCCCGTCCAGCCGCCGATAGAGGCCGGCCGACAGGATCAGCAGCGCCGCGCCGACCAGGCTGCCGGCCATGTGGGAGGCTTCGAGGAAGGGCAAGGGCACGACGCTGTTGAGGGTCGCGACCCGGTGCGGGATGGCCGGGAGCGAACCCGATACCAGCAGGATGGCGCCGCCCAGGAAGACGAGCGCTGCCGTCATGATCGGCGCAAGGCCGGTCGTGACGGCCTGCAGCCCGCGCAGGGTCCGGCGCAATGGCTGCCGCCAGCGCCAGCCCTCCTGCGCAACGATGATGCCGACCGCGATCAGCAGCGGCAGGATATAATAGACCAGTCGATAGGCGAGCAGCGCGGCGACCAGTTGCGGCCGGTCGACGCCAGGCAGGGCGGCAAGCATCACCAGTTCGAACACGCCGACGCCGCCGGGCACATGGGTCAGCAGCACGGCGACGATGGCGAGCGCATAGCCCAGGAAGAAGGCAGGCCAAGCGTGCAGGCCGATACCGGGCACCAGGACGAACAACGCCGCGCTGGCGGCAGCGAGATCGATGACGCCGATGCCGATCTGGCAAAATATGCGCGAGGCGGGCGGCAGCGGCAGGGACATGCGGCCAAAATGCAGCATGCGTCCCTGCCGGCCGGCATAGAGGATCAGGCCGATGATGGCCGTGAGGGTCAGGCTTCCGGCTGCACGCAATGCCGGCGCGGACAGGCGGACATCGCCCATCGACAGCGTCTCCGGCCGCCAGACCAGCATAGCCGCCGCCAGCGTCAGAACCCCGCCCCAGAAGGTGGCGCCGGCGATCGCGACCACGCGCGCTACGTCCGCAACGCCCAGCCCCGCCGCGCTGTAGATGCGGTAGCGTGCCGATCCGCCGGTCAGCAGCGACAGGCCCAGATTATGGCTGAGCGTATAGCTGGTGAAGGAAGCGAGCGCCGCCGTGCCATAGGGCAAGGGGCGGCCGATCGAGCGCAGCGCCAGCACGTCGTAGAAGGTGAGCGTGACATAGCTGATTGCGGTCAGCAGCAGGGCGGGGATCAGGGCTGCCGGGCCAAGTGCATGAAAGGCCGCGCGGATGTCGCGCACATGCACATCGTGCAGCAGATGGTAGAGTGCGACGAAGCCGAGCGCGGCGAGCAGCACGACCAGCCCGACCGACAAGGGCGTCTGGTAACGGCGCAAATATGTCATGGCCCCCATCCGCCGCTATCCCGTCTTGACCCGGTGCCAGAGCTGGCTGCGGCAGAACAGCCCGCCCAGGATGCAGCCGGAAATCCTCAACTGATCGGGACCCTGCTGGTCGATGGTGGAATAGAAGGTGCGGCCCATGTCGGGCACATAGACCCGCCCGGCCCAATGGCCCGGTCCCTTGGGGCGATAATCCTGCAACAGGGGGGTGCCGACCAGATGCGGGATGCCGGCATCGCTGGCATCGGCGAGCGCCTCGGCATTGGCGTGGCTGACCCAGCCGCACAATCTGTCCTGACAGGCGCCGGTCGTGACCGTGACGCTGCCGCGCGGATTGATCCAGGAACCCAACACCGGATCGGCCGCCATCGCCGGAACGGCGATGATCAGGCTGATGCCGGCAAGGAACGGGCGCAGGGCGTGAAACATGGGTCAGGTCTTCCGGATCAATCCCTGCCGGGCGAAGGCCGCGTGCAGGACATGGTAGAGCGCATCGACATCATGGTGCAATGGATGACCGCCCGGCAGCGCGACGGTCTGCCCATTGGGCTGGTGCAGCAATGGGCACAGGCTGGCCGTTTCCTCCTGTCCATGGACGCAGAGCAAAGGCGCCCAGTCGAGCTTGCGCGCGGTCGGCAGGGCGTCCGCCTCAGCCATGGCAAAGGTGAATATCTCACCGGGCGAAGCGCGATATTCGACCGTGGCGCCTGGCACGACCAGCGCCACCATGGCGATGGCATGGCGTTGGGCGGGAGGCAGCGCGGCAAGGCCGACATGCGCCATGTCGGCGCCGAAGGACTGGCCTATCAGGATGACCGGCGCGGCGGGATCGATGCTGTGGGCCCGGGCCAGGGCCTGGCTGATCAGCGCGGTGGCCTCTGCCGGGCTGCGGGTCCTGCGAAAATAGGTCAGCGAATTGACGCCGACGGTCGGCAGGCCGTCTTGCGTCAGGCGTGCCATGATCCCCGGCCCCATGCCGACCTTCATGCCCATGTCGCCCGACAGGATGATGGCGATCGGCGTGCCATGGCCCGGCCGATAGCCCTGAGGGCGGGAGAGGGAAAAGGGATCGCCGCCCAGATAGCCGAGCCATTGGAAGGTTGCAGCGAGAAGGGCCAGGATCAGGATGGGCAGGATATACCGGATGCTCTTGCCACCGCGCGCCATCATGCCGTCTCCTCGATCGACCCGAGCGCCCGGCACGTCGGGAGGAGACCGACGTGCCGGGCTGTGGGCGGCCGGAACAAGACCCACGCGTTCCGACCGTTCGGCCAGCTGGTCCAAGCTGGCCTGTTTCGTGCCACCCAAGGGGGAGGGGAGGTGGCACGACCGATATGGTCCATGAAGGCCTGCAGTAGCGTGGCTGGAAGATGAACTTTTGGAGAGGCGGTCGATTAGATGCGACGGGCGACTGCGCCGGCGGCCCAGCCCATGCCGACGGCCAGGGCGATGGCGGTCAGGCCATAGAGGAAAGACCAGCGTTCGGCCGCGACGGCCATGAACTGTTCGAAGCCCGATTTGCGGACATGGATGTCGCGCACGGCCGCTGCCACGACGCGGCCGTCCTGCACCAGGAAGGTTTCGGCGGTATAGTCGCCTACGATCACACGGGCCGAAAGCGGCAGGCGGGCGCGATAGAGCACGCCGTCGCTGATCTCCACCGTGCCGGGGCGTTCGATGAACAGGCCGTTGCGCTGGCGCAGATCGACCAGGCCAGCCTGGAACCGGTCCAGTTCCGCGCTGTCGTTGAGCGAAGAGGGGGACAGTTGCAGCTTGTCGACGCCCAGTTCGTAGATTGCGGCCGTGCGCTCGTCGACGATCTGGGCGATCGGCCGGGAGGAGGCCATGGCATAGAAGCTGGGCGCAGAGCGAAAGCGGGCGCGGTCGGCATTGACCCAGATGCCGGCAACCTTCTGCTTCTCGCGCATGGTGATCGACTGTTCGGGGCCCTTCAGCACGACGACGATGTCCGCCGGCTTGTCCGGACGCCGACCGTCGGGATAGACGATGGCGCCGAACAGCAGCAGGTCCGCGCCGGTGAAGCTGTACTGGATCTCGACCTCGCGCTGCGACACATCGGGCACCAGTTGCGGTTCGTCCGCGGCACTCAGCAGCAGGGCCAGGGCCGGCAGGATAAGGCGGGGTATCCTCATTTCACGTCGATCGTGAAGATTTCGTCGGGCCGCCAGCCGAGCCCCAGCGCCATGCGCGCGGCGACCAGCAGCACGATCGCGGCGAGCAGGATGCGCAGATATTCCGGGCGGATCGTCATCGACAGCCGGGTGCCGACCTGTGCCCCGGTGACGCTGCCGATCAGCAGCAGCATGGCCAGCACCAGATCGACCGCCTTGGTCGTCATCGCATGCATCATCGTCGTCGCCATGGTGACGAACAGGATCTGAAACAGCGATGTCCCGACCACCGACTGGGTGTTCATGCCGAGCAGATAGAGCATCGCCGGCACCAGGATGAAGCCGCCACCCACGCCCAGCAACATGGTCAGGATGCCGGTTGCCATGCCCAGCAGCAGCGGCGCCAGCGGCGAGATATAGAGGCCCGAGCGATAGAAGCGCCAGCGCATCGGCAGTGCGGCGACCAGCGGATGGTGGCGGCGCTTGCGCGCCTGCATGCGCTTGCCTGTCTTGAGCGCGATCAGTGCCTGGATCGACTCCTTCGCCATCAGCGATCCGATGCCGCCCAGCATCAGCACATAGAGAATGCCGATCACCGTATCGATCTGCCCCAGCGACTGGAGCAGGCGGAAAATGAGGACGCCAAGGCCCGCGCCGACCACGCCGCCGGCGATCAGCACGCCGCCCATGCGGAAATCGACGGTGCCGCGCGACATGTGGGTCACGACGCCGGACACGCTGGCGCCGGTCACCTGGCTGGCAGCGGAGGCTGCTGCGACCGTGGGCGGGATGCCATAGAAGATGAGCAGCGGCGTGGTGAGGAAGCCGCCACCCACGCCGAACATGCCCGACAACAGGCCGACGACGCCACCCAGTCCGATGATGACCAGGGCGTTCACCGACAGATTGGCGATGGGCAGGTATAGATCCATGCCCCATCGGGTTAGAGACAAAAGACTCCGAGCGAAAGCCGCGAGATGGCTAGAGGCTTAAAAATCGGCGGCGAGCGTGACCGCCAGGCCGGAAGCCGGTTTGGCTTGACCGGCGACGCGTTCACGCCATTCGATCCCGATGCGTGCGGCGATCGCTGGAAGGGGCAGGCGAAACTGGATTTCGGGGCCGATATCCAGTCGTTCGACATCGGGTTGCGCACCACCAGACAGGCTGAGACCAACGCGCAGAGGGCTGTCCTTGATCGGCGCGAGCAGCGAGAATTTTCCGTCGATGAAAAGATCGCGCTTGTGCAGCCCCACTATGCCAGTCTGCGCATAAAGGCTGGCCTCGATCGCCCCGGCAACGGGTTTGGGGCCGAAACCGCCGACGAGCAACAGCGCGAAGGCGTCGCGCGCCTGGGTATCGAGCGCGATCCGTCGTTCGGCGGCAAGGCTGACGGCAATATGGCGTACTGGCTGATAGGACAGGCCGATCGCAGTTTCGGGCGCTTCGGGCGACTGGAGGGCCGTCGTGGCCCGACCATAAGCTGCAAGGCGCCCCGAGGATCGGGGCATCAGGTCGAAGTCGATCCGTGCGCCGGTCTGCGACCCGCCGAGGCGCCCCACCGTGGCCAGGTCTGCGGATGAACCACCGCCGGAGCGCCAGAGCAGCCAGGCGCTGCCTTGCCAGCGATCATGACCGACGGGCGATATGGTCGATACCGAAATGGCAAGCGGTTCCATGGCTTTGGGCCGGCCTAGGGGAACTCTTTGTCCGGAGGCGCCAGAGGTCAACGACCATGTAGTCGATAGTGGCGCGATGGCATAAGAGATATGGACTGGCTTGAAGGGCGAACTCGCACGGATGGGTTGCCACTTATTGCCAGAATATATTGCTGTCTCTGCTCTGTGGATGATCGGGATCATGCGCTCCTGACGAGTGGGGGAGTCGATCCGACTGCCTTTGGCCGGGGCTGGCACTGTCGCCGGTAGCGGCGCTGTCGAAGCGATCGTGCCGAACAGGCGCATGCCGGTCCAGCCGATGCACAGCATGAAAAAGAAGCGCACCGGCCGTCCATCGGCCGATGATCCGATCATGCCTGCTCCTCCATGTCGGGGAAGCGATGTTGCGTCTTGTCCCACACCAGCGGCTTGCCCAGAAGCGACTGGACATAGAGGATCACGGCGCGCCGGGCAGCCAAGATAGCGATCGCGTTGCCGACGAACATGCGCGGCACGGCCGCCAGTCCATGCCGCCAGCCATAGGCATGACCGGCAAAGGTCGCGCGCATCATGATGCGCCATGCCATGAGCCAGAGATTGAGCGTCAGCAAGCTGTCGATCAGCGGCGTCGACGGGCGCATTTGCGGTGTCAGGAATGGGCGCGCCAGTTCCAACATGCTCCAGAGCAGTAGCGTGGCGTAGGCGGCGACGATGATCAGGGCCGCAAGGGTGGCGCGCCGGTCCCTGATCCGCATCCACCATTCGGCCGGGCCACCCTGCCAGCCCATCCGGTCCCAGCCGGCAAGCGAAATGCCGATGATCCAGCGTGCCTTCTGGCGGATGGCGGCCGGGGCGCTGTCGGGAAAATATTCGCGGGTCGCGACCAGTCGGCCTTGAGCATCACGGATGCGCAGGAAGATGCCCCGGCCGCCCATGTCGGCGATCCGCAACCCTGCCTCATAGTCTTCGGTCAATGATCCCGGATCGAATGGCCCAGCGCCAGCATGCGGGGCGAGAGCGGCCAATATATTTCTTTCAAAGGCGCAGGCGACGCCAGCAGAGGGAATGGATGCACCAAGAAATTCCCTTACTGTCAGGGACTTCCCATGGGCTTCCGCAAACTCATCGCAATAATGATTGGCGATGGCACGGGAAAACCAGGTGCCGCGACCGGGGAGGGGGAGTACCGGCAACTGCACGAGCGCGAACCGGTCGATCATATGATCGAACAGCCGGATTTCATCGGGATGCACGACGTCTTCGGCATCATGCATGACGATGGCCTTGAACCGGATGCCGCTTCGACCTTCCTCCGCCAGCATGCTGCGCCAGTTGATGTTCAGGCAATCGGCCTTGGTGGTCGGACCGGGGCGGTCATTCACGCACAATATGATATGCGGTTGATCGATGGCGGCCGATGCGATCGCGTCGATCGTCGCCGGATCATTGGGATAGGCGCCGACGAATATGCGATAATCGGCATCGCCCCAGCAATGTACGGCATGGCGCAGCATCGCGCCGATGACCTCCGCTTCCTGCCAGGCGGGAATGAAGATGGCGATACGGCCGGGCGTCGATGACGGCGGCAATGTCGCCATCGTCATGCGGAGGCGGCGAGGGTACCGGACCGCCCGCCAGGCTCGGCGGATCAGGAACAGAAGGTCGATCGCCAGATCATCCAGCCCGCCCAATGCAAAGCCGATGACCGCGAACAACAATATCTCATAATGCAGCGCCTGTAGCGCGCCAAAGAGCATGTCCCCCACGATCCCGGATTTCCCCTGTCCCGATCGCCATGCGGCTGGGTGAATTTATGTCATGAGAACAGCGGTCTTCCAAGTATTTTGGAGAAAAGCTGTCAACATTGGCCGGCGGATCTGGGTTGGACCTGAGCGGAAATTTCCCTAAGGGGGAAGAATGGCAATACCGGCAAGCACTTATGGAGAAGAGACGTGACCGAACGGCCCGTGTCCGCCATCAGGAATTTCCTGAAGGGAGAAGCAGGCAGTGGCGTCTTGCTGATGATTTCGGCCGCGATCGCAATGATCATGGCGAATCTTCCGGGTGCTGCCGGCCATGTCTATCATGACATCTTCCATATGGTGACGGGGCCGGTGCTTGCTCCTGCGCTCGGTCCCATGACGATCCATTTGTGGGTCAATGACGGACTGATGGCGATCTTCTTCCTGCTCGTCGGGCTGGAGATCAAACGTGAGTTCGTCGATGGCGGCCTGTCCACCTGGGAGAGGCGGCGCCTGCCTTTCATCGCGGCGGGGGCGGGCATGATCGCGCCGGCGCTGGTCTATCTGGCCGTTACGGCTGGGGAACCGGCCCTGGCGCGCGGCTGGGCGATCCCGGCGGCCACCGATATTGCCTTTGCGATCGGGGTTCTGGCGCTGCTGGGATCGCGGGCGCCCGCATCGATCAAACTGTTCCTGACGGCGGTCGCGATCGTCGACGACATGGGCGCGGTGGCGATCATTGCGCTGGCCTATAGCCAGGGGCTGGATATCATGGCTTTGGCCGGCGCCTTTGTCGTCCTGCTGGTCATGTTCGGGATGAACCGTGTCGGTGTGCGATCCTTGGCACCTTATCTCATCGGCTTCCTGCTGCTCTGGTATCTGATGCTGCTGTCGGGCGTACATGCCACGATCGCGGGCGTGCTCGCCGCCATCACCATCCCGGTCAATCGCACGCCGGGTGCGCCGGATGCGGTGGACAGTCCGCTCCATCGCCTGGAACATCTGATCCATCCCTGGAGCGCCTATCTGATCGTGCCGCTCTTCGGCTTTGCCAATGCCGGCATCACGCTCAATGGCGAAGCGATCGGCGCTCTGCTCAGTCCCTTGCCGATCGGCGTGGCGCTGGGGCTGCTGCTTGGCAAGCAACTGGGCGTGTTCGGTAGCATCTGGCTGGCGCAGAAACTGGGCATCGCGGCGCGGCCTTCGGGGGCGACCTGGGTGCAGATTTACGGCATGGCGCTGTTGTGCGGCATTGGCTTCACCATGAGCCTGTTCATTGGCGCGCTCGCCTTTCCGGGGCAGCCATTGCTGGTCGAGGAGGCCAAGATCGGCATCCTTGGCGGATCCTTGCTGTCCGCGCTGTGCGGTTATGCGGTGCTGCGTTTTGCACCAGCGCCGCGTTCGGTCGAGCGGGGCGCAGGGTGAGGGGAATCGCGTAGCATTAACCTTCATGCTACTATCGCCTTGCCGTTGCCGCGACTCGCTTCGCGTCAGCGCGCCGACCGCACTTTCGAAAAATACGGGAGGAGGGCGAACCGATGGAGACGGACGTCAACTATCTGCTGCATCGCCAGCAGATGTCGCTGATAAACGCGCAGGCAACAACATCGCCCGAGGGGCGCGCTGCCTATGAAGGGCTGGCACGCGGTTATATCGATCAGGTCGAAGCCTATCGCAGGCGCAATGAGCAGCAGGAGAGGCTGATCATTCCGGCACATTGATTCTCCGGCCGTTGCCTCATCGCGCTATCGACGGGAAATCAGGCGATCGATCACTTCCTGATGCGGGCCATCGGCACCGCATTCCCGTTCCAATATCGTCTTGATCTTTTCCAGTTCGGCTTCGGTCAGATGTTCGATGCCGATGAAATCGTTGCGCGCGGTCTCGATCGAACGGATCAGTTCGTCGAGCTTGGCCTGGATCGCGGCGCCGTCGCGGTTCTGGGCATTCTGGATCAGGAAGACCATCAGGAAGGTTACGATGGTCGTGCCGGTATTGATCACCAGTTGCCAAGTGTCGGAATAATGAAAGAGCGGGCCGGTCACGCCCCAGATCAATACCACGCCGACCGCCAGGATGAAGGCGAGCGGCTGGCCAGTCCAACTGGCGATCCGTGCCGACAGGGCGGAAAATATCCGATCCATGCAAACTCCTTTGGCTGTCCTGCGCATTTAGGCTCTGTTCAGCCATCTGCTGTCATGGCCGTGCCCATGGCAACCATATCTTTTCGTGCAACGATCGGCGTGCTCGCCGGCTCCCTTCTGCTGGCCTCCTGCGCCAGCGTTTCCCCCGAATCACGCGTGCGCGCCGGGCTGATCGATGCTGGTCTTTCGCCGCGCATGGCGGGCTGCATGGCCGAACGCATGGTCGATCGGCTCAGCCTGGTGCAGTTGCGGCGGCTCCAGTCGATCGCCTCGCTCCACAAGTCGCACATGGGCAAGATGAGCATGGACGAACTGCTCTATAAGGTCCGTGCGCTGGAGGATCCGGAGATTTTCCTGGTGACCAGCAAGGCCGCCATCCACTGCTCCTTCTGACGCCGATTTCACAATAAAGCAGGGTCGGGCTTCGCAAGGGTTTTGCAATTTTGCAAAGTCGTTTTGCGAAATGGCTCTGGCCCTGCTTCCTCGCCTGTGCTTAACCCGCCTCAACAGTTTTCCTGTGAACAAAGGACGGGCTAGCCCATGAACATTCACGAATATCAGGCGAAGGAACTGCTCGCCAAGTATGGCGCGCCGATCGCCGCCGGTCACGCTGCCTTCACCGTCGAGGAAGCCGTCGAGGCCGCCAAGAAGCTGCCCGGGCCGCTCTATGTCGTGAAGTCGCAGATCCACGCTGGTGGCCGCGGCAAGGGCAAGTTCAAGGAACTGGCCCCCGAAGCCAAGGGCGGCGTCCGCCTCGCCTTCAACCTGGACGAGGTGAAGGCCCACGCCACCGACATGCTCGGCAACACGCTGGTCACCATCCAGACCGGCGAAGCGGGCAAGCAGGTCAATCGTCTGTACATCACCGACGGCGCCGACATTGCCAAGGAATTCTACCTGGCGTTGCTGGTCGATCGCGCCACCAGCCGCATCGCCTTCGTCGTGTCGACCGAAGGCGGCATGGACATTGAAGAGGTCGCCCACTCGACCCCCGAAAAGATCCACAGCTTCTCGGTCGATCCGGCCACCGGCTTCCAGCCGCACCACGGCCGCGCCGTTGCCGCTGCGCTCGGCCTGACCGGCGACCTCGCCAAGCAGGCTTCGAAGGTTGCCGCGTCGCTCTACGCCGCGTTCCTCGACACCGACGCCGAGCAGATCGAAGTCAACCCGCTGGCGCTGACCGAGCAGGGCAACCTCCTCGTCCTCGACGCCAAGGTCGGTTTCGACGGCAACGCCATGTTCCGTCACAAGGACATCGCCGAACTGCGCGACCTGACCGAGGAAGATGCTGCCGAAGTCGAAGCGTCGAAGTACGACCTCGCCTACATCAAGCTGGACGGCAACATCGGCTGCATGGTGAACGGCGCTGGCCTGGCCATGGCGACCATGGACATCATCAAGCTGAACGGCGAATTCCCCGCCAACTTCCTGGACGTGGGTGGCGGCGCCACCACCGAAAAGGTGACCGCAGCGTTCAAGATCATCCTGAAGGACCCGGCCGTTAAGGGCATTCTGGTCAACATCTTCGGCGGCATCATGAAGTGCGACATCATTGCCAATGGTATCGTCGAGGCTGCCAAGGAAGTGAACCTGTCGGTTCCGCTGGTTGTCCGCCTGGAAGGCACCAACGTCCAGCAGGGCAAGGACATTCTGGCCAATTCGGGTCTGCCGATCGTCCCCGCGGATGACCTGGGCGATGCGGCCAAGAAGATCGTGGCAGAAGTGAGGAAGGCGGCCTGAGCCCCCTAATCACCTGAGAAGATACGCCATAGGGCGTGGGTGACCTGGAAACGGGTCGCCCACGTCCGTGTTCGCGTTGGCGGGCGATGGCGTGAAAATGGAGGATGTTGAAATGAAGATCCTTGTTCCCGTGAAGCGGGTTATCGACTACAACGTAAAGCCGCGCGTGAAGGCGGATGGCACGGGCGTGGACCTGGCCAACGTCAAGATGAGCATGAACCCGTTCGACGAAATCGCCGTCGAGGAAGCCATTCGCCTGAAGGAAAAGGGCGCGGCGACCGAGGTCGTGGCGGTATCGATCGGCGTCGCCAAGGCGCAGGAAACGCTGCGCACCGCGCTGGCGATGGGCGCGGACCGCGCCATCCTGATCCAGACCGATGACGAAGTCGAACCGCTGGGCGTGGCCAAGCTGCTCGCCAAGGTGCAGGAAGAGGAAGGTGCTGGCCTGATCATCCTGGGCAAGCAGGCGATCGACGATGACAGCAACCAGACCGGCCAGATGCTCGCCGCGCTGCTGAACCTGCCGCAGGGCACGTTCGCCAGCAAGGTCGAGGTCGAGGGCGACAAGGTCAACGTCACCCGCGAAGTCGATGGCGGCCTGGAGACGGTGAAGCTCAACACCCCGGCGATCATCACCACTGACCTGCGCCTCAATGAGCCGCGCTATGCGTCGCTGCCCAACATCATGAAGGCCAAGTCCAAGCCGCTGGCGAACAAGACCCCGGCTGATTACGGCGTCGACATCGCCGCCCGTCTGGAGACGCTAAAGGTCTCCGAACCGCCCAAGCGCTCGGCCGGCATCAAGGTTGCCGATGTCGATGAACTGGTGGCCAAGCTCAAGGCTCTGGGAGTTGCAGCATGACGAAGACGCTCGTTTGGGTTGAACATGAGGGCGGCGCCGTCAAGGATGCGACCCTTTCCGCCGTGACCGCCGCCGCCAAGCTGGGCGAAGTCCATCTGCTGGTCGCAGGCCAGGGCGTCGACGGCGTGGCCGCCGAAGCCGCCAAGATCGCCGGCGTGGGCAAGGTCCATGTCGCCGACGACGCGGCCTTTGGCCATGCGCTGCCGGAGAATGTCGCGCCGCTGATCGTCGAGCTGATGGGCCATCATGATGCGTTCGTCGCGCCGGCCACCAGCAACGGCAAGAATATCGCGCCGCGCGTCGCCGCGCTGCTCGATGTCATGCAGATCAGCGATATCCTGTCGGTCGAGAGCGAAGATACCTTCACTCGCCCGATCTATGCCGGCAACGCGATCGCGACCGTCAAGTCGAAGGACGCCAAGAAGGTCATCACCGTTCGCGGCACCGCCTTTGAAAAGGCGGCCAAGGACGGCGGCAGCGGCGCGGTGGAAGCCGTGGCCTCGACCGGCGACAAGGGCATTTCCGCCTTCGTCGGCGCCGAGATCGCCAAGCTGGAACGGCCCGAGCTGACCAGCGCCAAGGTGATCGTGTCGGGTGGCCGCGCGCTGAAGGACGGTCCGACCTTCGAGGAATATATCATGCCGCTGGCCGACAAGCTGGGCGCGGCCGTGGGTGCCTCGCGCGCTGCGGTCGATGCGGGCTATGTCCCCAACGACTATCAGGTCGGCCAGACCGGCAAGATCGTCGCGCCGGAAGTCTATATCGCCGTCGGCATTTCTGGTGCGATCCAGCATCTGGCCGGCATGAAGGACAGCAAGACCATCGTCGCCATCAACAAGGATGAGGATGCGCCGATCTTCCAGGTGGCCGACATCGGCCTGGTCGGTGATCTGTTCAAGGTGGTGCCGGAACTGACCGGCAAGCTGTAAGCCGAATTGGCTTGAGTAGGAAAGGGCGTGGGGAGCGATTCCCACGCCCTTTTTCTGTGCGGGCTATTCGCAGTTGATGTCGTTCTTGTCGATGGCCCGGCCGGCAAGGGCGCCGCCGGCGCCGCCCAGGATGGTGCCGAGCGTCTTGGAGCCGCCGGGAGCGATGACATTGCCGAGCACGCCACCGGCGATGGCGCCGACGATGGTGCCGGTGGTGCCGTCATCCCGCTTGCAATAATAGCGGCCGTCGCGGTCGCGGTAGATCTGGTCATTGTCGCCGAGATGGCGGCGCGGCGGGCGGCGATCCCGGTCGCGGTCACGGCCGCCGGGCGGACGGTTGTAGCCGCCGGGGCGGTCATAGCCATAGCCGCCGCCATAATTGTCCGAGGCGCAGGCGCCGAGCGGGAGCATGGCAAGGGCGGCAAGCGCCATTATGGGGGTACGCACGGGATAGTCTCCTCTTCTTTTCCCTGTCGCGAGGAGAACCCGCAAGCGGCGCGAAGGTTGCGCCAAGATACTGATCAGAAACGCGAAACCGCCCGCCACTGCCATCGAGAGGGGAGTGCGGCAGCGAGCGGACGGCATCAACGGCGCGTCGAGGGGACGCGCCGCCGAGGGGATGGGGCTTAATGGGCCAGGGGCGAGGCGCCGCTGGCCGTGGCCGGGGTGACGACCGGGGCCGGGCTGTCCTGGATGCGCTGGTCCTCCAGCTTGGCACGGGCTTCGTTGTAGCGGGCGACGAGGTCGTCCTTGAACTCGGTCAGCTTGCCGTCGTCATAGAGCTTCTTGCCGACATAGCCGGCGATGGCGCCGAAAATCAGGGTGCGGATCATGGGGAACTCCTTGGTTGCCAGTCGGGGAAAAGAACCGGCGTCGGCGACAAGGGTTCCGAGCATGATTGCGTCCGCGACGGGCCTTGCTAGTCTTGCGACGGACGGTGGCGGGGGCCGCCGTGACAAGGGGGTGGCAATGTCGGCATTCGATCTGGTGTTCGCGGTGTTCGGGCTGCTGCTGGGGCTGGCGATCGCCGAGGTGCTGGGCGGCTTTGCCCGTGCGCTGAAGCTCAAGCGGACGGCCAAGCCGGTGCGGATCGGCTGGCTGACGCCGCTGCTGGGGCTGTTCGTGCTGCTGGACCTCACCAGCTTCTGGGGCAGCGCCTATATCATGCGGGACCAGATGGATGCGAGCTATCTGACGCTGGTCGTGGTGCTGGCGATCGTGGGCGTCTATCATCTTGCCGCGTCGCTGATCTTTCCCGACGAGCCGGAACAATGGCCCGATTTCGACGACTGGTATGACCGGCAGAAGCGGATGGTGATCGGCGGGCTGCTGCTGGCCAATGTCGCGGTCACGATCGGCCAGGGCGTGCTGGAAGAGGTAAGGCCGGTCGCCGATGCCCCCGCCGGACCGCTCGCCCCCTATGCCGCGCCGATCCTGCTGGGCGGGCTGGTGGGGTTGCTGACCCTGCTGGTCGCGCTGCTGCGGGTGCGGAGCCGGCGCGCGAACATGGCGATGCTGATCGCGGCGAACCTGATCCTGCTGGGCGCCAGCATCGCCGAGGATTATATCTGACCGGGCCGGATAAATCGGGACCGGGCGCCACGGTGAGGTGGCGCCCGGCTCGATTGGCCGATTATTCGGCGTGGGCGATGTTCACCGCGGCCATCTTGCCGCGCTTGTCCTGCTCCAGGTCATAGGTGACGCGGTCCTTCTCGCGCAGGGTGGCGAGGCCGGCGCGCTCGACCGCGCTGATGTGGACGAACGCGTCCTGGCCGCCGGTGTCGGGCTCGATGAAGCCATAGCCCTTGTCGGCGTTGAAGAACTTCACGGTTCCGGTGATGCTGCTCATGATATTTCCTTCTTTCATGCGGCGGACCCATGGCGGGCACGCCGGGTCGCTAGAGGGGCAGGGAAAGAGGGAGATAGGTGCCGCAAAGCGCCGAAGACCGTCGATTTGCGACTATAGCAGCGCCCTTGTACGGCATTGCGGGCGTCCTGGCAAATCACTGGCCGTTTCGGCGGGGGCTGCCGCCGCGTCCTCCTCTTCCGCCTCGTCTTCCTCATCCTCGTTCAGAAGCTCGTAACCGGCCGCTTCCAGCACGGCGATTTCCTCGTCACTGCCCGGCGCGAAGCCGAAACGGGCGTCGCGGGCGCGGGTTGCGGCTTCCTCATAGGGGCGGGCCTGCGCCTCCAGCTCCGCGGCATAGGCGGCCTCCTCGGCTTGTGTCAGGGCGCGGTCATACTCGTCGATATCGTAATAATCCTCGCTCTGGTCGCCGGTGAAGCCGGGCGGGGCGGGGTAATCGGTGCGCAATTGCTCGCGATCCTCATCCCACCAGACGCCGCGCAAACGGGTCGCGGCCTCCTCGGGCGGCAGGTCGGCGCGGTGGATATGGGGCGGAAGTTCACACCGTTCATTGCGGTCGGAAAAGGGCGAGATTCCGGGCTGGATGGGCGGGCGTTTCGCACCGGGCTGGAGCGCGAGCCGGGCGGCGATGAACAGCGCGACCGAGGCGGCGGGGGCGAGGGCTGTTGCGACCTCGGGTTCGACGGGGTCGGGCGTCTCGGGCTGGTCGCCGTTGAGCAGGCGGGCGTCGGCCATGTCGCGGGCCATGCGCTCCATGCCGGTGCGCGGCAGGCCGATCAGTTCGGACTCCTTGTCGGCATCCTCGGCCGGGCAGATCAGGTCGAGATAGGCGGTGAAATCCTGGGCCACGACGCGGGCGAGCGCGGCATCCGACCCTTCGGGCGGGCTGTCGGCCATGCGATCGAGCCGCGCGAGCATCGACATGGCGAGGCGATTGTCATGGCGGTGGCGGCGGACTTCGTAATTGTCGGGATCCTTGCGGATCGTCTCCTCGCTGCCCATGATCGCGCGCGACAGGAGATCGTCGGCCAGGCGGGCGCGGGCGATCAGGATCGCGGCGTCCCAGCCGAGGCGAAAGGCGGCGCCGTCATGGCGGATGCGCAAGCTATAGGCCGAGCGCGCGGTGATGCGCACCCCTTCGCAGGCGAGCATGATGACGCCGGTGGCGGCGAGTATCTCCAGGAAGCGCCGCTGGCGCGCCGGGCTCCAGCCATCGACCCGCCGCTGCGGATCGGGCGTGGGGATGGTGTCCGGCAGGGGCGGCGTGATCGGCGGAAATGCGCAGGACATGGCAAGGCCCTTTCAGGGAAAGAGGACGCGTTGCCGGAAGGGTAGGCAGAAAGGCGGGTTGTAGGACAGCGGAATAGGAATTGGCCACCAGTACGCCCATAGGGGCCTGCAAAGCGCGCCTTTCTGCGTTCCGGTGCTTACGTACTTGAAGTGCGCTGCGCTCCGTTACTCGAAAAACGCCCTTTTCGGCTCCGTCTGGACGCACTGGAGACCAACTCCTGCGTAGCGGTTGTTCGCGGTATCAAGGATATTGCTGGCGGGTGTGCTTGACGTTCAGGATTTCGATCGCTTCGGCACTGATCCGGTAGACGAGGATATAGTTGGGCGTGACGATTGCTTCGCGCGTGTCGGGAACGCGCCCGCTGCGGTGCATATGGGGATGATAGACCAATTGTTCTGCGACATGGGCGAACAGGTCGGTCAGGCGCAGCGCAGCCGTCGGATTGCGATCAGAAATATAGTCGATGATAGTGCGCACGTCTTCTCGCGCTTTCTCGCGCCAGATGACGTGTGGCATCAGTCCTGCCGGGCCTTCTTGGCGTCGATGATCGCGCGCAATTCGGCCATCACCTGATCGTGCGGCACGCCCGGCCGGGGATCGGCCATGCTGGCCTCAACCTCCGCCTTGAACCAAGCCTCATAGGCGGCGGCTTCCTCGGTCGTCGCAAATTCGGACTCGATGGGGGTGAGCTTGGTCATCGGAGTGAGAGTATCAGCGATGCTGAGGAGAGCCAATCTCTGGGATGGATGATTGATCCATTTCGGATGGCTTCGTTATGAGGTGATAAAGCCATCGCGCGGCAAGCTGATCTCCTGAAAATCTAGGTTAGTCTATTTCCTCTGCGGCCATGCCTTGCTACGCCAAGGTATGGTCAACTGGGTTTCTCCGAAATTTTCTAAGAGCCGGGTCAATCGCGCGGGTAAGGCGATTGGCGAGGGTGCCGCTACAGCAGAAGACATTGAAGTCATGGAAAATTGGCGTGCATCGCACGCTTATGTCCTCAATACCTTCCAAGCTACCCTTAGGAAAAGAACAAAAGATAGTGCGGCAGTCGTAGGGACGCGGCTGAAACGGCGGCCAACGATTGAGAACAAGGTTCGGCGATTTCCCGATATGCAACTTTCGAGAATGCATGATATCGCCGGATGCCGTATAATTTTTGATACTGTTGAAGAGCTATTATTATTCAGAAACAGTCTTCATAATGCAAATTTTAATCATAAGCGCCGTGGTGCCGATAACGAAGAAAAGTGGAATTATCTCGTGAACCCTAAGCCGGATGGATACCGTGGTATTCATGAGGTTTATGAGTATGATGTGCGATCAGAAGGTGGCAAGACATAGAATGGATTGAATGTTGAAATTCAATTCAGAACATTTTCCCAGCATGCTTGGTCTACTGCTGTTGAAGTCGCAGGGCTTCTTACAATGAATAAGCCGAAATTTGGCCAAGGAAGTCAGGAATTAATAGATCAATTTCGGTTTGCTAGCGAATTAATAGCTAGGCATTATGAAGGTAGTACTTCGTGCTTGCCAAATCTGTCCCTCCAAGAAGTTCGGGATGGCTTTAGCGAGTGTGAGCAGAAGACTAGAATTTTGGGACTCTTTCGCAGTGTAAACACAAAAGTTGTGGATATAGATTTCAAGAAAAATAACGTTCTCGTTTTCCCCTATGTTAAGCCGGAAGATGAGAATGCTAGCGAACTGGAAATATACCCTTTTGACAACGTATTTAGGGCGCTCGAAAGATATAACGCTTTAGAAGAGAAATTGTCTGATGAGGCGGATGTTGTTCTGGTTAGGGCTGACTCTTTTGACAATATGCGTGTAACATTCCGAAACTATTTTGCAGACACAACTGAATTTGTTTCGATGATTGAAGATGCTTTGGCGGTATGAAGCGCTTCAATGTTGTTGTCTCTGACTTCGGAAATAGGGGCGGAGTGCGCGATCAGTCTAAGATTCTTCTTTACGGCTTTGCCATTCTAAAGCGGATCGCGTTCGACCGTTCATCCGACGGTTGAACGCGATCTCTGTTATTCTGCAGCCTCGGTCTTCGGTTGGGCCAAAAGCGGCGCGAGATACTGCCCCGTAAAGCTGCGCTTCTCCTTCACCACCTGCTCCGGCGTGCCTTGCGCGACGACTTCGCCGCCTTTCACGCCGCCCTCCGGTCCCATGTCGATAATATAATCCGCCGTCTTGATGACATCGAGATTATGCTCGATCACCACGACGCTGTTGCCCTGTTCGACCAGGGCGTGGAGGACTTCCAGCAGCTTGCGGACATCCTCGAAATGCAGGCCGGTGGTGGGTTCGTCGAGGATATAGAGGGTGTTGCCGGTGGCGCGGCGCGACAATTCCTTGGCGAGCTTGACGCGCTGGGCTTCGCCGCCCGACAGGGTCGTCGCCTGCTGGCCGACCTTGATATAGCCAAGGCCCACTTCGGCCAGCATCGCCATCTTGTCGCGGATCGGCGGCACGGCCTTGAAGAATTCGACCGCATCCTCGACCGTCATGTCGAGGACGTCGGCGATGCTCATCCCCTTGAACTTCACCTCCAGCGTCTCGCGGTTGTAGCGGGCGCCGTGGCAGACGTCGCAGGTGACATAGACGTCGGGGAGGAAGTGCATCTCGATCTTGAGCACGCCGTCGCCCTGACAGGCTTCGCAGCGGCCGCCCTTGACGTTGAAGGAGAAGCGGCCCGGCTTGTAGCCGCGCGCCTGCGCTTCGGGGAGGCCCGCGAACCAGTCGCGGATATTGGTGAAGGCGCCGGTATAGGTGGCCGGGTTGGAGCGCGGGGTGCGGCCGATGGGCGACTGGTCGATGTCGATCACCTTGTCGCAATGTTCCAGGCCCGTGATCTTGTCATGCGGGCCGGCGACGATGCGGGCGCCGTTGAGGGTACGGGCGCTGGCGGCATAGAGGGTGTCGATGGTGAAGCTGGACTTGCCCGATCCCGACACGCCGGTGATGCAGGTGAAGGTGCCGAGCGGGATCGACGCGGTGACGCCGGTGAGGTTGTTGGCGCGGGCATTGTGGACGGTGAGCTTCTTGCCCGAGCCCTTGCGGCGCTTGGCGGGGACTTCGATGCGGCGGGTGCCGTTCAGATAATCCGCGGTCAGGCTGTCCTTGTGCGCCAGCAGTTCGGGCAGGGTGCCCTGGGCGACGATGGTGCCGCCATGGACGCCGGCGCCCGGCCCCATGTCGACAATATAGTCGGCGGCGCGGATCGCATCCTCGTCATGCTCGACGACGATGACGCTGTTGCCGAGGTCTCTGAGACGTTTCAGGGTGACGAGCAGCCGGTCATTGTCGCGCTGGTGCAGGCCGATCGAGGGTTCGTCGAGGACGTAGAGGACGCCCGAGAGGCCCGAGCCGATCTGGCTGGCGAGGCGGATGCGCTGGCTTTCGCCGCCCGACAGGGTGCCTGATGTGCGATCGAGGTTCAGATAGTCGAGGCCGACATTGTTGAGGAAGCCGAGGCGCTCGACAATTTCCTTGAGGATGGCGCGGGCGATCTGGTTCTGCTGCTCATTGAGCGCGTCGGGCATCGCGGTGAAGAAGGCGAGCGCGTCCACCACCGAGCGGCGGGTGGAGACGGAAATGTCCTCGCCGGCGATCTTGACCGCGAGCGCCTCGGGCTTCAAGCGCGCGCCGTGGCAGGTCTCGCAGGGCATGGCGGTCTGATATTTGCTCAGTTCCTCGCGCATCCAGGCGCTTTCGGTCTGGAGCAGGCGGCGGTTGAGATTGCCGATCACGCCCTCGAACGGCTTCTTGACCTCGTAGCTCTTCTTGCCGTCGACGAAGCGCAGGGTGACGGGCTTGCCGCCGGTGCCGTGGAGGATGATGAGCTTCACTTCGCCCGGCAGCTCGGCCCAGGCGGTGTCGAGGGAGAAGCCGAATTCCTTGGCGAGGGAGCCCAAGACCTGCATATAATAGGGGCTGGGCGGGTTGGACTTGGCCCAGGGGACGACGGCGCCCTTCTTGAGCGAAAGGGCTTCGTTGGGGACGACCAGTTCGGGGTCGAACTCCTGCCGCTCGCCCAGGCCGTCGCAGGCCGGGCAGGCGCCCATCGGGGCGTTGAAGGAGAAGAGGCGCGGCTCGATCTCGGGAATGGTGAAGCCGCTGACCGGGCAGGCGAATTTCTCGGAAAAGACGATGCGGTTGGCGGGGATGCCGGCATTCTTCATCTTGCCCGCGGACTGGGCTTCGTCCTCGCGGCCGGGTACGACGCCCTCGGCCAGGTCGACGAAGGCGAGGCCGTCGGCGAGTTTGAGCGCCTGTTCGAAACTGTCGGCGAGGCGGGTGGCCATGTCGGCATTGACCGCCAGGCGATCGACCACGACCTCGATGTCATGCTTGTATTTCTTGTCGAGGGCGGGGGCATCCTCGATCAGGTAAAGCTCGCCGTCGATGCGGACGCGGGTGTAGCCCGCCTTCTGCCATTCGGCCAGTTCCTTGGCGTATGTGCCCTTGCGGCCGCGCACCACGGGGGCGAGCAGGTAGAAACGGGTGCCTTCGGGCAGGAGCATCACCCGGTCGACCATCTGGCTGACGGTCTGGGCGCTGATCGGCTCGCCGGTGGCGGGCGAATAGGGGATGCCGACGCGCGCCCAGAGCAGGCGCATATAGTCGTAAATCTCGGTGACGGTCGCGACCGTGGAGCGCGGGTTGCGGCTGGTGGTCTTCTGCTCGATCGAGATGGCGGGGGAGAGGCCCTCGATATGCTCGACATCGGGCTTCTGCATCATCTCCAGGAACTGGCGCGCATAGGCGGAGAGCGACTCCACATAGCGGCGCTGCCCCTCGGCATAGATGGTGTCGAAGGCGAGGCTGGACTTGCCCGAGCCGGAGAGGCCGGTGATGACGATCAGGCTGTCGCGGGGCAGATCGACGTCCACGCCCTTGAGGTTATGCTCGCGCGCGCCGCGGACGCTGATGTGGGTCAGCATTCGGTAAACCTCTGCTTCGGAATATGGGTCAGACTCATGGGGGCGTTGTTCCAGATTTGTTCCGTGGGGGCAAGGGGGCGTTGCCCGGTCGGGAGGCAAGATAGGAAGGGGGAGCGGCCAGGGGAAGATGGCCGGGCGTGGACGATGGCGCGCTGCGCCGGCCGGAGGGCGTTTCTGGGTCGGCTGCGGGGGCGTCTCGGCCTGTCTCGGGGTTTCTATGGATGGCAGCGGCTATGGGACCGCACGTAGAAAAGCGGCATGACATATTGGCGGCTCCATTGGCATGCGGGCGTCCTGTGCGTGGCGGGAAGCGTCGCGGGCATGACATTGCCGACGACGGGCGTGATGGCCCAGACCGAAACACCGGCAGGACGGATCGTCTTTCTTGGCTGGACCGAGGGCAAGGACCGTTCCGTCTGGCTGTCCGGCGTTGATCCGGGGGAGTTTTTCGTCGTCTTTGCCGAGACCGGTGAGCGGGTGGATAGCTGGACCCAGCCCGATACGGGGTTGCACCTGACAGTTTCTCCCATCGTGCGGGAAAATGGCGGCACCCATAATCTGTTTGCCCATATCCGCTCTGAATATTCGGAATATGATAATTTCGTCGATTCCGCCGATCAGTATCCGGGCGGCATCAATTTCCCCGATCACTGGAACCGGCCCGACCCGGAACTGCCCGATCTGATCACGCCGGAATTGCGGCCGAACCCGGATACGGTGACGCCGGGGCTGCGTCCCCTGCCGGATACGGTAACGCCGGAATTGCGGCCCAATCCGGATCTGATCACACCCGGCCTGCGCCCCTTGCCCGGGACCGTGACGCCGGAGTTGCGGCCGAACCCCGATACGGTGACGCCGGGCTTGCGGCCGAACCCTGATCTAGTGACGCCGGAGTTGCGGCCGAACCCCGATACGGTGACGCCAGGCTTGCGGCCCAATCCGGATACGGTGACGCCGGAGTTGCGGCCGAACCCGGACACGGTGACGCCGGGTCTGCGTCCTGATCCGGACACGGTGACACCGGGGCTACGACCCGATCCGGATACGGTGACGCCGGAATTGCATCCTGATCCCGAAATCGTCACGCCCGAACTGCGGCCGGTGCCCGTTCCCATTACGCCGGAGGTGCGACCAGACCCCGATACGGTGACACCGGAAGTCCGCCCGGACCCTGATACACCGACACCCGAATTGCGACCTGACCCCGATACGGTGACGCCAGGCTTGCGGCCTGATCCGGATACGGTGACGCCGGGACTGCGGCCCGATCCGGATACGATGACGCCGGGTCTGCGTCCTGATCCGGACACGGTGACGCCGGGTCTGCGTCCTGATCCCGATACGGTGACGCCGGGGCTGCGGCCCGATCCGGATACGGTGACGCCGGGTCTGCGGCCTGATCCTGATACGGTGACGCCGGGGCTGCGGCCCGATCCAGATACGGTGACGCCGGGTCTGCGTCCCGATCCGGATACGGTGACGCCGGGTCTGCGTCCCGATCCGGATACGGTGACGCCGGGCTTGCGGCCCGATCCGGATACGGTGACGCCAGGACTGCGGCCCGATCCGGATACGGTGACGCCGGGGCTACGGCCCGATCCGGATACGGTGACGCCGGGCTTGCGGCCCGATCCGGATACGGTGACGCCGGGCTTGCGGCCCGATCCGGATACGGTGACGCCAGGACTGCGGCCCGATCCGGATACGGTGACGCCGGGGCTACGGCCCGATCCGGATACGGTGACGCCGGGCTTGCGGCCCGATCCGGATACGGTGACGCCGGGTCTGCGTCCTGATCCCGATACGGTGACGCCGGGGCTGCGGCCCGATCCGGATACGGTGACGCCGGGACTGCGGCCCAATCCCGATACGGTTACGCCGGGTCTGCGGCCTGATCCCGATACGGTGACGCCGGGCTTGCGGCCCGATCCTGATACGGTGACGCCGGGTCTGCGGCCCAATCCCGATACGGTTACGCCGGGTCTGCGGCCTGATCCCGATACGGTGACGCCGGGCTTGCGGCCCGATCCTGATACGGTGACGCCGGGGCTGCGGCCCGATCCCGATACGGTTACGCCGGGTCTGCGGCCTGATCCGGATACGGTGACGCCGGGACTGCGCCCTGATCCTGATACGGTGACGCCGGGCTTGCGGCCCGATCCGGATACGGTGACGCCGGGGCTACGGCCCGATCCGGATACGGTGACACCGGGACTGCGGCCCAATCCGGACACGGTGACGCCGGGACTGCGGCCCGATCCTGATACGGTGACGCCGGGACTGCGGCCCGATCCTGATACGGTGACGCCGGGACTGCGGCCCGATCCTGATACGGTGACGCCGGGACTGCGGCCCGATCCTGATACGGTGACGCCGGGACTGCGGCCCGATCCTGATACGGTGACGCCGGGGCTACGGCCCGATCCTGATACGGTGACGCCGGGACTGCGGCCCGATCCCGATACGGTGACGCCGGGGCTACGGCCCGATCCGGATACGGTGACGCCGGGCCTGCGTCCTGATCCTGATACGGTGACGCCGGGCTTGCGACCCGATCCGGATACGGTGACGCCGGGACTGCGCCCTGATCCTGATACGGTGACGCCGGGGCTACGGCCCGATCCGGATACGGTGACGCCGGGCTTGCGGCCCGATCCTGATACGGTGACGCCGGGGCTGCGGCCCGATCCCGATACGGTGACGCCGGAATTACGGCCGCGCCCCGAGACGCTGCCGCCGATCGCTCCGCCCGGTGTCGCGCCGGGCCGTGACGAGCGGCGCCCGATGCTGATGACCGCCGATGAGGTCTGCCGGGCCGGACGTGAAGGCCGATTGCGGGGCGATCCGCAGCTTATTGAAAAGGCCTGCAGGATTGCAGCCAATGCCCGTCGGCGCTGGACCGCCTGGGCAGAATGGAACCATTCGACGCTGAAGGACGACCGTTCCGGTGCCCGGACCAGGGGCAGCGCGAACCAGTATAATATTGGCCTGGATCGCTGGATCGACAAGCGCACCGTCGCCGGCCTGGCCATCCAGTTCGGCAATTCGGATTATAAATCCTTCAATGGCGGCATGCGCCAGCAGGCCGATTCCATCACGGTGAAGCCCTATATGGTGCATCGGATGGCAAATTCGGACGTGGTGCTGGATGCCAGCATCGGCTTCAACTTCGGCGAATATGAACAGCATGTGCTGATGCTGTCGGGCAAGCATGACAGCTTCACCCTGTCGGGCACGGTCGGGATCAGCGCGCAGCGTCCGCTCGGCAGCTTCCTGCTGCGGCCCCGCCTGTCGTGGAGCTATGCCAGCATCTGGCACGACGATTATGTCCTGCAGGGCGAGGTGGGCGGTATCGACCTGCGCGTGCTGCAGGGCGATGCGCGCTATGATTATGGCGCGGTGGCGACGTCGCTGGAGATCAGCCGGCCGTTCCGATCGGATGATATGGTCATCACCCCCTATGTCGAGGGCGGCGTCGATTTTGCCTATCTGCGCCCCAATGGCGGCCGTGTCCTGGGGCCTGACCTGCGCCTGATCGCGACCACGCCTGCGGTGGGATCGGTCCGGTTCGGCACGCGCATCCAGTTGCGCGGCAATGTCGCGCTGATCGGATCGGGCGAATATTACGGGATCGGATCGGGCGGCCTGTCGAGCTGGCAATGGCGGGGAAATCTGTCCTTCCGATTCTAGCGCGGCGGATGCGCTGTGCCTGGCATGATTTGTTCGGAAGGGGGGAGCGCACCGCGATCAGCAGACGATAAATATGGCATTGTTATTGCCGAATATTTCAACGTATGTCAGCGCAGGGCAAACAGGGGGTGTGCTGCATGACGGATTTTGTGGGGGGCGCCGGGAATGACATATTTTACGGTGACTGGGAGGGTGACGTCCTTGTCGGCAATGGCGGCTCGGATAGCCTGTATGGCGGCGGTGGCACCGATTTTCTGTATGCCGCAGGACGTATGCCGAATTTCTATGGGAGCATCTATTACCTCGCCAATCCACTGCTGGATACCGGCGCGGAAGCCGATTTGCTAGATGGGGGCGAGGGAGAGGATTTCATCTTCGCGGGCTATAATGACACGGTCGTGGGCGATGGCGACGACCGGTTATTCATTAGCCTGATGGGCGCGACCAGTGGCGCAACCCTCGACTTTGATGACGCGACCAATGCGAATGGTGCCGGAACGATCAGCAACATCTGGTTTGTAAACTGGATCCAAGGAAGCAATTTTTCGGACAACATCAATCTGCGCAATCTGGGTGGCGATACCGTCATTTACGCGATGAGCGGCGATGATCGCGTGGTCGGCGCATTTGACACCCAATATATTTCAGGCGGCGATGGTGACGATTATCTCGTGGGTGGACAGTTGACCATCCTCGTCGGTGGCAATGGAAATGACACGCTGATCATGGGCGAAGGCATTGCTACGGCGTCTGGTGATGCAGGCAACGACATCATCTATGCCAGCGCCACTGCCCATGGTGGATCGGGTGACGATTATATCGTGGCGCAATTCACCTATTATGGGCCTGGCCGTATGTATGGCGATGAGGGGAACGACGAAATCCATGTCACTGCAGGCGCGACCTATGTCTTTGGTGGCGTAGGTGCGGATCGCCTGTTCGGGGGCGAAGAGGGCGACTGGCTCGCTTCAGGCGAATTTGTCGCCAATAATTTTGCGGGCTATCCCGATATGGGAGCTGAAAAGGATGTGCTGGCGGGCGGCGCAGGCGATGATGTGCTGTCAGTAGGTGCCGGGGATGACGCCGACGGTGGTGAGGGTAGCGATACTCTCTATCTGTCGTTGGGGGCAGCCAGCGCCGGGGTGATTTTCGATGTCAATGAATTGCGCGGCGGCGCGCCATTGGTTCTGGCTGGTGGTACTCTCCAGAATATCGAAAATCTGGCCTATCTGCGCGGCACCGATTTTGCAGACATAGTGACACTCGCTACTCAAGCGGGATCGGTCGACGTGGACAGTGCCGGTGGCGACGATGTGGTGATAGCCGGCGCCAGTCCCGTATATTTGACGGCCGGAGCGGGCAATGACCGTTTCGTGAGTGGCGCAGGGGCCGATCGCTTTGACGGCGGCGAGGGGCATGATACGATCGATTATTCAACTGCTGCGAGTGCTGTTCAGGTGCAACTGGCGCGCGGTTCTGCAACCAGTGGGGCTGCCACGGGCGGCGACACGCTGATCAGTGTCGAAAACATTATCGGTTCAGCGCATGGGGACGTGCTGGACGGAGATGATGCAGACAATCAGATCTGGGGCGGAGACGGCGATGATCAGATTAGAGGCTTTGGCGGCAACGATCGCCTCGACGGTGGTGCCGGGGCAGACACACTGATCGGCGGTGCGGGCGATGACACTTATTATGTCGACAATATTGGCGACGTCATCGTGGAACTGGACGGCGAGGGCTATGATAGCGTCTTCGCCAGCGCGAGCGTCGACCTGTCGGGCAATTTCGTCGAATATCTCTACCTGACCGGCAGCGCCAATGCGAACGGCATCGGCAATGGGCTGAACAATATCATCCTGGCCAATGCCGGGAACAATGTGCTGATCGGCGGCGAGGGGTTAGACACGCTGAACTATCAGACTGCGACCGGCGTCGTCACGATTTCGCTGGCCGTCACCGGTCCGCAGGTGACCGGAGGGTCGGGCACCGACACGATCAGCGGGTTCGAGAATATTCACGGGTCGCTCTATTCCGACCATCTGACCGGCAATGACGGCAACAATGTCTTTGACGGTTATTGGGGCGGCGACACGATGGTCGGGCTGGGTGGCGACGATATCTATATCGTCGACCACGTGCTGGACAATGTGGTCGAGCTCGCCGGCGGCGGCAATGACGCGATCTACAGCTTCGTATCCTACAGCCTGGCAGGGCGGGACGTCGAGACGCTGTTCCTCGAGTCCGGCATGGGGCCGCTGAACGCGACCGGCAATGCCAATGCCAATACGTTGGTCGGCAACGAGTTCGCCAATATCCTGGACGGCAAGGGCGGCGCGGACCTGTTGATCGGCGGCGCGGGCGACGATGTCTATATCGTCGATGGCGCGGGCACGCGCGTCATCGAGACCGCCGGCGAGGGCTATGACATCGTCCGGACCAGCGTGGGGCTGGACCTGGCCGGCCAGTCGGTCGAGGAAATCCGCGCGACCGGCACGGCAGCGATCGCGATCCGCGGCGGCGACATGGGCAGCCGGATCGTCGGCAATGGTGCAGCGAACATCCTGACCGGCGGCATCGGCGACGACAAGCTGTTCGGCGGGGATGGCAATGACCGGCTGGAGGGTGGCGCGGGGCGCGACTATCTGGACGGCGGGGCTGGCATCGACACGGCAAGCTATGCGCATGCGGCGGCGGGGGTCGTGGTGTCGCTGGCGGTCAGCGGCACGCAGAATACGCGCGGCGCGGGCGTGGACCAGTTGCTGGGGATCGAGAATGTCGAGGGATCGGCCTTTGCCGACCGGCTGACCGGCGATGCGGGCGCCAATGTCATCAACGGCCTGGATGGCGCGGACGTGATGATCGGCGGGGCGGGCAACGACGTCTATTATGTCGACAATATCGGCGACAAGGTGGTCGAGAAGGCGGGGGGCGGCTTCGACACTGTGGTGTCGAGCATCGACCATGTGCTGGCCGCCAATGTCGAGGCACTGACGCTGAGCGGCAGCGATGATATCGAGGCGACCGGCAACAGCCTGGACAATGTGCTGACCGGCAATGCCGGCGACAACCGCCTGCGCGGCGGGACGGGCGCCGACATGATGATCGGCGGGGCGGGCGACGACATCTATTATGTCGACAATGCCGGCGACCGGGTGGTCGAGCAGGCGGGCGAGGGCCATGACCTGGTGGTGAGTTCGGTATCGTTCAACCTGCATGGCACCGGGGCGGAGGATATCAAGCTGCTGGGCAGCGCGGCGCTGAACGCGGAAGGTGATGCCGGGGCGAACCGGGTGACCGGCAATGCGGGGCATAATGTGCTGCGCGGCGATGCCGGCAACGACGTGCTGACCGGCGGCGCGGGCTATGACAATTTCGTGTTCGACACGGCGCTGGGCAAGAACAATGTCGACCGGATCACCGACTTTTCGGTGGCGGACGACACGATCCTGCTCAATGCGGCGATCTTCGGCGCGGCGGGACCGGCGGGCTATCTGGCGCAGGGCGCGTTCCAGACCGGATCGGTGGCGAGCGAGGCGGACGACCGCATCCTCTATGACGCGGCGAGCGGCAACATCTTCCATGATGCCGATGGCAGCGGCGCGGGCGCGGCGGTGCTGTTCGCACAGGTCACGCCGGGGCTGGGCCTGACCCATATGGACTTCATCGTCCTGGGGTGAGGAGACAGGCGGTTCGCGCGCCAATTCATCGGCCATTGCGATGATATGCGGTGTGCGCCAAGTGATTGTTTTTTGAAGTTGAGAGACGTCACAAATAGATTTGATTTCAGTGGGATGGCGATGCTTCATTGGGGTGAAGTCGTCGTGCATATTCGATTTGGGGGATTCGAAGAATGACGGGTAGCGTGAGCGGCCGCTTTGAAGCGCGGGGTGATACGGACTGGTATCGTGTGCAGTTCGAGGCCGGGAAGACCTACCGGATCGGTTCAGGCAATGGCGGGGCCTTCCTAAAGCTGATGCTTGCGGACGGCACCGAATATAGCCCGCCGGGCGCCTATAGCAACGAGATCACGTTCGTCGCGCCCGTGAGCGGGGATTACTGGCTTGCGGCGTCGGACAGCTACACCGGCGCGACATTCTACAGCATCAACGCCTTTGAAATAGAGGATGCCAATCCGGCGTCGTCGGCAACGACACTGACCCTTGCTGTAGGCGAACAGGTGGCGATGACTGGCGCCGTTGCCGACGATTGGTATGCGGTTGATCTGACAGGCGGCCAGTCCTATTTCCTGGATACCGGCCTCGCCACGCTCTACGTCATGGATGCACAGGCCCGTTTGGTCAGCAACGTGTCTTTCGGTCAGTTGCATTTCAGCGCGACGGATACAGGCCGCTACTATGTCGGCATCCGACCTTTTGGTGGCAATGATTACACCCTGTCGCTGAACGCGGTGGCCGACGATTACGGCACATCGGCAGCGGCCGCTGGAAACTTGACGGTGGACGGCCTGGCAACGGGGCTTTGGGAAGCGGCGGCCGATAGAGACTGGTTCGCGGTAAGCCTGACCGCAGGCACTCGCTATCGGTTCGTGACCAGCGTGACAGGCGAAAGCGATGGCTGGGGTTCGCCGCGGATACTCGACGCCGATGGGCAGGTCTTGGCGGCGAGCGACCGAAGCTATTCGCCGCTGGATTTCACAGCGGCTGCCGATGGCGTCTATTATCTGGAGGTGACCAACAGCGTCGGCCTTAGTCAGCCAGACCATATTTGGCAGTATAGCGTCTCGGTCGCCGTCCTGCTCCCGCCGCCGTCGGTTGCGATGGCCATCGGCGAAACCGTAGCGGCGGACTGGCAAAGCGTTGGAGAGCGAGACGTCTATTCGGTCACGTTGACGGACAGCCAATCTTACAGCTTTACAATCAGCACTCCAGAAAGCCCGGAATCCTACATTATTGCGTTGATGGACAAAGATGAAAATGTGGTGGCCAGCGGATATTGGGTGGATGCGACGTCATCGACACTCAACGTGGGCGTTGCGAAAAACGGCACCTATTATTTGACGGTTGCGTCGGCGGCGGGAGCCGGTGACTATATTCTGACGAGCCAGAGCGGGTCGGATGATTATCTGGCAAGCAGCCTTACCACTGGAACCATTGCGGTCGGCGGAACCGCGACCGGAACATTGGAGGGCAATGGCGACAGCGACTGGTTCGCCGTCACCCTGACCGCCCACAAGAGCTATGCCGTATATGGCGGCAACATAACGATCCGCGATGCGCAGGGTAACGCGCTGAACAATGCGTCGGATGCCGACCTTGTCGTTTCGCCAGCGACGTCGGGTATCTATTATTTGGATGTCAGTGGCGAGCAGGGCGATTATGTCGTCAGCATTACCGAACTGACGGGAGATATTGGCGAAGACACGACTTCGTCGGGTATTATCGGTACGACTGTCGTGGGGGCCGATACGGCGGCTGATCGTTTTGTCAGCACCTCCAATCATGAGATCTTTCTGGGGCGCGGCGGCGATGATGTGTTTATCGCGGGTGAAGGCCATGATCGCTATATTGGCGGTCTGGGCATCGACCGGGTGACCTTTGCAGACTTTGCGGCTGGCGTGACGGTCGATCTGTCGCGTGGCGGGTTGATCGAGAACGGCGCGCTCCGCATTGTCGTCAATCAGATCGAAAATGTCGAGGGTTCGGCCTTTGATGATCGTCTGACCGGTGATGATGGAGCCAACCGGCTGATTGGTGGGCTGGGCAATGATCAGGTCAATGGCGGTGCGGGCGATGACCGGATTTTCGGCGGCGATGGCAATGACCGGCTGGAGGGGGGCGCGGGGCGCGACTATCTGGACGGCGGGGCTGGCGTGGATAGCGTGAGCTATGAGCATGCGGCGGCGGGGGTCGTTGTGTCGCTGGCGGTCAGCGGCGCGCAGAATACGCGCGGCGCGGGCGTGGACGCGCTGACCGGCTTCGAGAATATCCGCGGGTCGGCGTTCGACGATCGGCTGACCGGGGATGACCATTCCAACACGATCAGTGGTCTGGACGGCGCGGACGTGATGATCGGCCTGTTTGGCGATGACGTCTATTATGTCGACAATGTCGGCGACAAGGTGGTCGAGAAGGCCTGGGACGGCTATGACACGGTCATTGCCGCCGTCGACTACACGCTGAGCGCCCATGTCGAGGCGCTGACGTTGAGCGGCCGGGCCAATATCGACGCGATCGGCAATGGTCTGGACAATGTGCTGACCGGCAATGTCGGCGACAACCGCCTGCGCGGCGGCGCGGGCGCCGACACCATGATCGGCGGCGCGGGCGACGACATCTATTATATCGACAATGCCGGCGACCGGGTGGTCGAGAAGGCGGGCGAGGGCCATGACCTGATCGTGAGTTCGGTAGACGTCGACCTGCGCGGCACCAATGTCGAGGATGTGCGACTGATCGGCAGCGGGCATCTGGTCGTCCATGGCAATGATGCGGCGAACAACATTCGCGGTAATGCCAGCGGCAACACCCTGTGGGGTGGGGATGGCAATGACGTGCTGACCGGCGGTGCAGGGATCGACAATTTCGTGTTCGACACCGCGCTCGGGGCCAATAATGTCGACCGCATTACCGATTTTACGCCGGTGGACGATGTCATCAGCCTGTTCCGGTCGGCCTTTGGCGAACTGGGCGGACACAATGGGTCGCTGGCCTTCGGCGCGTTCCAGACCGGATCGGTGGCAACCGAGGCGGACGACCGCATCCTCTATGATGCGGCGAGCGGCAACATCTTCTATGATGCCGATGGCAGCGGCGCGGGCGCGGCGGTGCTGTTCGCGCAGGTCACGCCGGGGCTGACGTTGAGCAACTTCGACTTCATCGTTTTGGGGTGATCGGGGGAACATGAGCGTGCCGATGTCGTCCATCGGGCGGCATCGGTCGTTCGTCCCTGGGCCATGCTGCCGGCCGCGTCTTGTCGGCCGGTCATCGAAGCATCGTCCCGCATGCCTGCACTGTCGCTATTCTGACATCGAAACAGGCCAGAGAGCAGCGCGTTAAGCGACGGTTCACGGCCGATGGTGCCGTGTTGACGGTAACAGTTGAGACAAGATCTGGAGTGCCCGACAGCATCCGGATACGCCCCCGGCATTCCCTTGCGCCGGGGGCGTTTTCATGTCCGCTTGCCTTGAATCTCCGTAAATTCCCTTAGGGAATAGCCTGTCGTTTCGTAGACGAATGCCATTCGTCCGGTCGTTCGTCCCCGCAAATCCGCGCTTGGTCGATGGATCGGTCGTTGGCCGATGACGAGGGTTGCCGGTCGAAGCGGACGGGCGGCGAGAGGACCGGGCGCGTACACAGGATGGGCGAACGGGATATGGCGCAACGCCCCCACAAGACCCCCGCCGAACCGTTCGCATCCGGCGCGTCGACGCCCCCTGACGACGCAGGCCGGATGCCATGACAGTTTTGAGGAGACACGCCATGTTCGCCACCGCCAAGATCATCACTGCCCTGAGTGCCGCCGCCGCCCTGCTGGCAGGTTCCGGCATCGCTTCGGCCGAGGAGTTCACGTCCAACGGCCGCACCACCGAGGTCCGCTTCGGCGACCTGGACCTCACGCGCCACGCCGACCAGCAGGAACTGCGCACCCGCATCTCCCGTGCGGCCAGCCGGGTCTGCTTTAGCACCGACATCAACACCATGAGCGCGTGCCGCGCGGCGGCGATCGCCCAGGTCGAGGCGCCGATCGCGACCGCCATCGCCCGCGCCCAGACCAACGAGCGCTATGCCGATGCCAAGGATGCCCGGCCTGTCGTCGGCAACTGACGCCTATCATCCCGCCAAGGGAGGGAGAGGGCCTGGCGCGAGCCGGGCCCTTTTTTGCGTGGGAAAAGGCCCGTCGCCCCGGCCATTCTCGGTATTTCTCCCGATGGCGGAGCCCCGGATTTGCGACGATCAGAAGGGACAGGCTCAAGGGGATAATGGTCATGCGCGCGCGTCTTCCCGGCACTTCGCCCGTCATCATGGCAACGCTGTTGGCCGGGGGGCTGTGCGCGCCCCATGCCTGGGCGCAGAGTACGGAATCGCTCTACGAACCGATCGGCCATCATAGCGGTGGCGACGTGCATGCGGTGGACGAGACGCCCCATTATATCATTCCCGATTTCGCGCCCGCCAAACCGGCCGACCCGAACAAGGAACAACCCTTCTTCAAGATCCGTCTCAGCCTGTCGCTGATCGGCGACTGGACCGATTTCAGCCAGGATGCAGTCAATGAAAGCCAGATCGGCCGGCAGGAGGACGAGTTTCAGGTGCGATCGGCACGGCTTAGCCTGATCGGATCGGTCGGCGGCGATTATCGGGTGAGCTATCAGGTCAGCGGCGAATATAAGGGGTTCGACACCAACCCCGAGCAGAAATGGAAGCTGACCGATGCGTCGCTGACCTTTCCGCTGGGCAGCCGCACCAAGATGACGGTGGGCAAGACCAAGGAGACATTCTCCTACGAAATGGTCGGGGATTCGGCGAACCTGCCGCATAGCGAGCGCGTGCTGACGCCCTTTTTCACGTCGCGCAATTTCGGCGTCCGCTTCGTCCAGGTGCTGGGCGCGAACAAGGCGGCGACCTTTTCGGCGGGTGCCTACAAGGATAGCTGGGATTTCGGCAGTTCGACCGACCGTGGCTGGGACTATTCGGCGCGCATGACCGGGCTGATCTGGGACCGGCCGGATCATAATGAATTCCTGCATGTCGGCATGGCCTATCGCCATGCCGCGGCGGACGGCACGATCCGCTATAGCGGCCGGGCGGAAACCAATGTCGGCGACGTCGCGATCGACACCGGGAAATTCGCGGCGCAGAGCAGCGACGGCTTTGCCGGCGAGGCGCTGCTGAATGTCGGGCCGGTGTCGTTCCTGGGCGAATATATATTGAACCGGACCAATTCGCGCGAATTTCGCGACCCGGTCTTCCATGGCTGGTATGTCACCGGCAGCTGGATATTGACCGGCGAAACCCGGCCCTATGACCGCAATGTCGGCTATGCCCGGCGCGTCATTCCCAAGGGCCGCTGGGGCGCGCCCGAACTGGTGGCGCGCTATTCGGAAATGGACCTGGACGATAATGGCATCGAGGGCGGCCGCTTCAAGAAGACGATGCTGGGGCTCAACTGGTGGGCAACGACGCGCTGGAAATTCGGTGCGACCTGGGGCCATACCTGGCTCGACCGGTTCGGCGAGCGCGGCGAGAGCGACACGGTGCTGACCCGCATCCAGTGGATCTATTGAGCGCGGAAGAGCGTGTTTTGGAAAATGCGCGGAAGGGCGCATTTTCAGTTCGGGCCGGTGCGGGTGCGCCGGCGGCGCACGTCCAAAAGGCCTCTCAGCGGCCGGTCATGGCCCGTGCATTGGCGAGATAGGTGCGGCCGATGCGGATTTCATTGCCGTCGGCCAGCGCCGCGAACCAGACGCCGCTGCCATCATGGCGCAGCCGCGCGATATGCGGGCGGCGGACGATGTGCGAGCGGTGCAGACGGACGAACGCCTGCGGATCGAGCCGCTCCTCCAGCGAACTGATGGTCTGGTGCAGCAAATAGCTATGGGCGCCGACATGGAGGCGCATATAGTCGCGCTCCGCCTCGATCCGGTCGATCTGATCGGCGGCGATGCGGACCAGTTCGGAACGGTGCGGCACCCAGAATTCCTCGGCCCATTCCGGCGCGGGTTCGGCCGGGGCGAGGGGGGCGTCCTCCTCGCCCTCGCGGCTGCGCAGCGCCTGTTCGACCCGGTCGACCGCGCGGGTCAGGCGATCATGGGCGACGGGTTTCAGCAGATAATCGACTGCGGCGAGATCGAATGCCTCGACCGCGAAGCTTTCGAAGGCGGTGACGAAGATGATCGCCGGGCGGATGCCCATCTGGCTGATCGCGCGGGCGACGCCGATGCCGTCGAGCAGCGGCATGGCGATGTCGAGCAGCAGCAGGTCGGGCTTCAGGGCCTCGACCAGGCGCAACGCCGCCTCGCCATCATTGGCGGTGCCGACCAGCGCGATGCGCGGTTCGCGCGCGCACAGCATCTGCAATCGCTCGACCGCAAGCGGCTCATCATCGACGATCATGGTGCGGATGGACATGGGCGTCAGCACCCCCGGCGGTTGAGCGGAAGGAAGAGATTGACGGCAAAGCCGCCATCGGCCTGCGGACCATAGTCGATCCGGCCCTGATCGCCAAAGCGGGCGGACAGGCGGTCGCGCACATTGGCGAGGCCGATGCCGCTGCCGCCATCGCCGGGGCTGGGCGGCTTGTCGCCATTGTCGGCGACGGTGAGGTGCAGCAGGCCATGCTCCTCGCGCGCGCGGATGGTGATGGCGACCGGGCTGGAGGTGCGCGAGACGCCATATTTGATCGCATTTTCGACCAGAGGCTGGAGGATCAGGCCCGGCACGCAGGCGGTCAGCAGGTCGGCGGGAATGTCGATCCGGGTGGCCAGCCGGTCGGGGAAGCGCACCGCCTCGATATCCAGATAGAGTTTCTGGAGATGGACTTCCTCTTCCAGCTGCACGTCATCGAGCGGATCGCCGGTGAGGCTGGTGCGGTAGAAGTTGGAGAGCGACATGATCATCTGTTCGGCCTCGTCACGCCGGTCCTTCATCACCAGGGAGGAAAGCGAGTTGAGCGTGTTGAACAGGAAATGCGGGTTCACCTGATAGCGCAGCGAGCGCAGTTCGGCCTGCTGCGCGGCGCGTTCCAGCCGGGCGGCGCGGCGTTCGGTGCGATGCGCCTCGCTGGCATAGGAGAGGGCGAGATAGAGGCCGGCCCAGGCGGCGAGGAAGAAATAGCGGCTGAGCGCATCTTCCAGGATCGCGGTCAGGGCATAGCCCTGTTGGGTATATTTCTCATGATCCGCATCGGGGAACATGCTGACCGGATCATAGATGTTGAAGACATAGAAATTGGCCGCCGCCATGGCGAGGGCGAAGGGCGCGGCGAGCGAGAAGGCGGCCACCACCCGGATCGTCAGCGGCTTGCCGTCGAACCGTCGCAGCACCAGGTAAAGCACCCAGGTGACGATGATGCCGATCAATGTCACCACCGCGCGGCGGGCCGCCATCTCGATCTGGGAATCGAAGCCGACCACCGCCGCGCGCAGGCTGATCAGCACGGCGTAGAAGAACCAGAAGCCGATGATGGAATAAAGGGCGACGGCAGGCGCCACGCCGCGTGGCCCGTCTTCGGTGGGAAGTGTCATGGAGGATATCTACGCCAGCTTGCCGGCGCTGTCGCCCCCTGCGCGCGATGCTGGTCGAAGCGGCTTGGCGGTTGGTCGAAGCGGCGGCGTGGGGAACCGGCATTGGTCCCTGTCGGTTGATCCGGCAGGAGAAAAGGAGACGCGCAGATGAGCGATACCAGACGCGAGAGCGAGAAGAAGCTGGACGAGGCGCTGGAAGACAGCATGGACGCGTCGGACCCGCCCGCGACCAGCCGGCCGGACGATGACGGCGAACCGGTGCCGTCATCGGGGTTTCCCGAAAAGCCCCGGCCCGAAAAGCCCGAGCGTCCCTGATAGCGGACCGCGAAGATCCATGTTATTCCAGTCGGGCAAGCGCGGCCCCGACCGCCATCAGGCGGCAGGCCGGCTTCCCCGCGCGAGAGGAGCAGACGACGATGCCGACTTCCACCACCCCCGCGATCGAACGCATTGCCCGCGTGCTGGCCGGGCGCCAGCTCAGCCTGAATGGCGGCGGCCAGGATCCCCATGCGGCGGGCGCGGTGGATGCGGCCTGGCCCGACCATGTCGACGATGCCTATGCGATATTGCACACGCTGCGCGAGCCCGATGCCGACATGGCGCGGGCCGGCGATGTGGCGGTGTGGCGCAGCATGATCGGCGCGGTGCTGGAGCGGCGTGCGGGCTGAACCGGCGACACGCGAAATATTAACCCGGTCGTGGCAGGGAGCGCGCAGGAGACTGCGCCATGTACCACATCGAATTTCGCCATGATCTGAACCTGCTGGACATCAAATGGTCCAAGCTGTTCACGGCGCAGGAAGTCGCGGCCTATGCCCGCGAGTGCAAGGCCCGCTTCCTGGCCGAAGGGTTCAAGCCGGGCTATCTGTTGCGCATGGACATGAGCGCCAGCAGCGCCCAGCCGCAGGAGGCGGTCGCATCCTTCCGCGCGAATCTGGGCGATTTTCCCAAGGCCCGGCGGATCGCCATCATAACCGGCAGCGCGATCACCCGGTTGCAGGTGAAGCGCGAAATGACGCAGCCCTATCTGCGGATCTTCGATGATGCGACGGCCGGCCTCGCCTGGTTGCTGGAAGCCGAAGCGGTTGAAGCGCAGGCATAATCCTCCGTCCGTCGCATTTCACAAAAATATCATGTTGCACTGCAAAACGAAATCTGGTCCCTTGTGACAATCGGTGGGACAGGTGCCCGTTAAGCCTTTGCTAACCATGTGAGGCGCATGTTCTGCTGATCGACTTCAAGTCGGAGGGCATGAGCAATGGGCACGAGTGCAAGACCGGCGGACGGGGCCATTACCCTGGCGGAATTGCGGGAATTCGCCAGTTTCCCGTCGGCCACGCAAAGATATATTCGCAGATCGCTGGACATCGGGCTGCATCGCCGCGACGCGATGAAGCTATGGTCGCGCGACATGGTCGAGGAAGCCAGCATCCGCGCCCAGGCGCGCATCTATGGCCGGCTGGACGAGATCAAGGCGCATGTTCCCGACGATAGCGGGCTGGACCAGGTGGAGCCGTTCATGGCGCCGCTGGTGACGGTGTCCGCCTTCGACCTGGGGCAGGACCGGCTGGCGAGCTTCTCGGCCTATCGCTTCCTCTATGAGCGGCTGCTGGGGGCGGGGGCGCGGCCCTGGCTGCCGGGCGCCTTCTGTGCGGCGGCGAGCCTGCCGCATTTGCATCCCGAAAAGCGCCGGCTGCTGTTGCAGTCGATCAGCGAGGCGGCAGCCACGGCGGTCGGTTGGTCCAACCGCGAGCCGACCTTCTACCCCGAATGGGTCGAGAAGGTGGACCTGTCCAAGGCCAACTGATCCGGCCTAATCCTGCCGGCGCCCCTGGGGAGGGCGCGGGCGGGGTGGCGGCTTGGTTGCTGGTCTGGCGGCGGCATTCGGCCTGTCCTTCCTCCGCCTTCTTCACGGCGCCGCGCGCATGAACCGCGCGGCGCGCACCTGTACTCCATCATCTCTTGCTCTCGAAGAACAGGAAAACCACAGCCTTCACCGGGTGGGATTGGGTGGGTCGCAGACAGGTCTTTATCCCGTCATGCCAGCGAAGGCTGGCATCTCTCTGTTCTTCTCAGAGCCCAGAAGGAAGTGAGATGCCAGCCTTCGCTGGGATGACGGAGTTGGGTGGTTTGCGGACTGGCGGGTTCAGCGTCACTTTGATCAAAAAGCTGACGATAAAACAGCAGCAAAGAAGGCGGTTTTACTGACTTTCCGGCGGGTTATGTCGCTGATTTTCGACCCGACTTAGCGTTGTCTGGCCGGTCGCTTGCAGTGCCTTGAGCACGCACCCAGTGACGCTCAAGTCTTTTGCGGGATAGATTATCAGATCGTCATTTTCGATCCTCACCATTTCTGGATTGCCCCCGCAACTGTGCACGATGGCATCAACTTGCATCTGCGTAAGCTTGCCCGCGCGAGTTTTGATGGGTGCATTGGGGTCAACGCATCCTGTCATGGTAAGAAGTCCGCTGATTAACGCGAAAAAGCGGGATTTCATCTTTGCATCCATCAACAAAATTTCGTCTGTGCCAAGGCAATAGGGCGCACTCGAATTGTCTTCAATGGGGCGGAGCAAAGGGCAACCTGAAAGACTGATTTTGGTCGATGACTGCCGGGCTGCTTTTAATCCGAAAGGCCGTTGCGTCACGATATGCAGGATGCGAGCATTTGACTGCTGATGACAACGCTCATGGAGACTCGATGCTACCCCTTGTCATTCTGGCTGCTATATCCCGGTGTGCATCGGCACAACTGTGCCCAACAGATGCAGAAATCTTGGAAGCTGTCAGCAGTCAGGATGATGAAACGGTTTATTCGGCATCAGCGCAATACGCCAATGACTATCCTGATCACATAACTTTCGTTCATGCTATCCGGATTACCGGCCTATCAGATGTGCTATGCAGCGATGAACTTTCTTCCGATCCACCTTCAATCACCTGCCGTTTCACCGTGAAATACGGGAAGCGGCGTTCCTTTCAAATTGCGCGGTTGGAGAAGCAGGAAGGTCGCTGGGCAATAGCTGCTGCGATTGAGGTGGTCCGCGATCGGAAATAGGGTGGGTAGCGGACTGGTCCTTATCCGGTCATGCCAGCGGAGGCTGGCATTCCAGGCAGGCGAACGCCGCCTAAGCAGATAGCGCGAGACGGCTGGCCTCTTTCTCCGCGCTCTTCGCGGCTCCGCGTGATTCATTATTCGCGCGGAGCCGCGAAGAGCGCGGAGGGGAAAGAAGGAAGGGCGGGAATGGGTGGGTAGCGGAATGGCAGCTTACGGGAAGCATCGGTATATAGCAGTTAGTTAACTACTGGTCGCTGAACGCCCCAACGTCCTTCCACGCATCGCTTCTGTTTGCATAGGCCGCTTGCAATTACCTGCTGGCGAATTTCGGAAGCGCGGGCCGCCGGAACGCCGGGTTCAAACTCTACCCACAGACGACCGGCTCCTTTCGGCTGCGCCGCATACTCTCGCATGTATGATACGAATTCAGCGTCATTTAGGTTCTGGCCGTTCCATTCGAGGCTCCCTGAACGTTTGATTTCGACACGATAACCGTCTCGAAATCCGGTGGTCTGATCGATGGGAATAGCCACGTCTTCGTGGCTGTTGCATGCGCATAGCGTCAACGTAGCAATGCAAATCAAGCCGGTCCGCATGTGGCCATGCTTACGTTCACAAGCGACTGTCCGCTACCGAGAAGTTAGGGGGGATGTTCCAACGGCCACAAGTGGTCGAAACCTGCCAATCGCAACGGGCGTCATCCTGACGGAGGTCAGGATCCATTTTGCACTACGCCAGATAGGGACTGCTGAATGGATCCCGGATCAAGTCCGGGATGACGGATATGCCAAGGTCAGTTTTTGGGAGAAGCCGTGGAGTAAGTGGAGGGCGCTCTTTCTGGGCGCCAGCCATCAAGGCTTCATGGCGGGAGACGGTGGGCGTCCCGCTGCAAAAGGCCAGAGGCGGGGGCTGGAGATCACGAAGGTCAGGCTGATCGACATTCGGTTGCGGGCCGGTGCTGGATGCGGCTCGGCAGATTTCCGGTCCTGGCGGCCAGGCGGATCGTGCGGGCAAAGAAAAAGGGGCTGCGCGGCGGCAGCCCCTCCATGATCCCGATCGGGCCGGTCCTCAGCGGATCGGCGAGTCCGGCGACAGGCGCATGTCGAGATAATTGTCGACCGACTTCATCAGCTGGTCCAGCTCATGCTCGAAGAAGTGATTGGCCCCCTTGATCTCGTCATGATGGATGGTGATGCCCTTCTGGGTGCGCAGCTTGTCGACCAGTTTCTGCACCGCGCTGGCGGTCACCACTTCGTCCGCCGTGCCCTGGACGATGATGCCCGACGAGGGGCAGGGCGCCAGGAACGAGAAATCATACATGTTGGCCGGCGGCGCGACCGAGATGAAGCCGCGGATTTCCGGGCGGCGCATCAGCAGCTGCATGCCGATCCAGGCGCCGAAGGAGAAACCGGCGATCCAGGTGGTCTGCGCTTCGGGGTGGAAGCTCTGCACCCAGTCGAGCGCGGCTGCGGCATCGCTGAGTTCACCGATGCCATTGTCGAACGTGCCCTGGCTGCGGCCGACGCCACGGAAGTTGAAGCGCAGCACGGCAAAGCCGCGCTTCACGAAGGTCTTGTAGAGTGCCTGGGTGATGCGGTCGTTCATCGTGCCGCCGCCCTGCGGATGCGGGTGCAGGATCATGGCGACCGGTGCGCGCGGGCGGGGCGGGGGGCTGAAGCGGCCTTCGAGGCGACCTTCGGGTCCGGGGAAAATGACGTCGGGCATGGCACCTGTTATGGTCTGGGCTGCCACGGGGCAGCGGGGAAAGGGTCCGTGCGCGCGCCGGGGCTTGGCCATATGGCCTTCACGCTGGCGCAGCGCGGCAATCCGCCTATATAGATGCCGCCGCCATTTCCGCAATCAATGAGTAGTTCCGCTTGGCCGCCGACCGCCTTTATCTCGATCATGCCGCGACCACCCCGATGCTGCCGCAGGCGCAGGCCGCGATGGTCGCCGCGATGGCCGGCTGGGCCAACCCTTCCAGCCCGCACAGCGACGGGCGCGCGGCGCGGGCGATGCTGGAGGATGCGCGGCGGCGGATCGCGGCGGCGCTGGGATGGGATGGCCATGTCCTCTTCACCTCCGGCGCGAGCGAGGCGATCGCCATCGCGCTGACCCGCGCCAAGGCCGCGCGAATCATCACCTCGCCGGTCGAGCATGATGCGGTGCTGCGCGTGACCAGGGATGCCGAACGGCTGGCGGTGGATGGGGATGGCATCGTCCTTCCCCCTCGTCATCCCAGCGAAGGCTGGGATCCCGCTTCTTGTGGGATGTCGGATGAAGAAAAGAGAGATCCCAGCCTTCGCTGGGATGACGCAATATTCGCGATCCAGCATGTGAACAACGAGACGGGCGTGATCCAGCCACTGGCGGATTTCCGGCGCGCGGGGTTGCTGCTGTTTGCCGATTGCGCCCAGAGTGCGGGCAAGCTGGCCCTGCCCGACGCCGACATGATCGCGATCAGCGCGCACAAGTTCGGCGGGCCGCCGGGGATCGGCGCGCTGTTGATCCGCGACCTGGCGCTGGTGGAGCCCAGCGGCGGGCAGGAGCAGGGCTATCGCGCCGGCACCGAAAATCTGCCGGCGATCATGGCGATGGCGGCGGCGCTGGAGGCACGGGGCGACTGGATGCCGGTGGCGGCCGCGCTGCGGGCAAGGCTGGACGCCGGGATCGAGGCGGCGGGCGGGCAGATCGTCGCGCGTGACGCGCCGCGCCTGCCGGCGATCGCCAGCTATCGCATGCCCGGCCTGTCGGCGCGGGCGCAATTGATCCAGTTCGACCTGGCCGGCATGTCCGTGTCGGCGGGCAGCGCCTGTTCGTCCGGATCGCTCAAGACCAGCCATGTGCTGGGCGCGATGGGCTGGGACGCGGCGGCGGCGGGCGAAGTGGTGCGGGTGAGTTTCGGCCCGCAGACCAGCGCGGGCGATGTCGATCGCTTCCTGGCCACATGGACCGCCATGGCGGAGCGGGCGGGCCGGTGATCTATCTCGACTATCAGGCGACGACGCCGCTGGCGCCCGAAGCCTTCGAGGCGATGGTGCCGCTGTTGCGCGACCAGTTCGCCAATCCGCACAGCGCGCACCGCGCCGGCCGCATGGTCGCGGCGCAGGTGGAACTGGCGCGCGATGCCATAGGCCAGTTGCTGCCGCCGGGCGGCAGGCTGCTCTTCACCTCCGGCGCGACCGAGGCGCTCAATATCGCGATCCAGGGCGCGCCTGCGGGCGGCATCGTCACCATCGCGACCGAACATGCCGCCGTGCTGGATACGGTGGCGGTGATGCGGCGGATGGGCCGGGCGGTGACGGTCCTGCCGGTGGATGGCGACGGGCTGGTCGACATGGAAGCGGCGGCGCGGGCGATTGTGCCTGGCGTGGCGCTGGTCGTCGCGATGCTGGTCAATAACGAGATTGGCGTGATCCAGCCGGTCGGTGCGCTGGCGGAACTGGCCCATGGCGCGGGCGCGCTGTTCCTGTGCGACGCGGTGCAGGGCTATGGCCGGGTGCCGATCCCCGACCCGTGCGACATGGTGGCGATCAGCGCGCACAAGATCCATGGGCCAAAAGGGATCGGCGCGCTGTGGCTGCGCGACGGGGTGAAGATCGACCCGCTGATCCATGGCGGCGGGCAGGAAGGCGGGCTGCGGTCGGGCACGCTGTCGCCCGCCCTGTGCGCGGGCTTTGGCGTGGCGGCGCGCCTGATGCGAGAACAGGCCGAAGCCGATCGCGCGCACATCGCGGCGCTGTCTGCGCAGGCGCACGCGCTGTTCGCCGACTGGACGCTGAACGGCAGCGCCGACGCGCGTTATCCCGGCAATCTCAACATTCGTCGCGCCGGGATCGACGGCGCGCGATTGTTGTCCGATTGCCGCAATATGTCTTTTTCGCTCGGCAGCGCTTGCGCGAGCGGGTCCGGGCGGCCTAGCCATGTGCTGCGCGCCTTGGGTCTTTCAGACAGTCAGGCGCGCGGATCGGTGCGGATCGGTTTTGGCCGATACACGACATCGGCCGAACTGGAGGAGGCTGCGAAGGTGATTAACGGGGCGGCGACCGCACAAGCGGCGCCGTGAGCAGGGAGCATCGCATAGCATGACCATGGTCACCTTCATCAGCGCCGACGGCGAAAATCGACTGGAGGTCGATGCGCCTGCCGGGGCCGTCCTGCTGGAGGTTGCACAGGCGGCGGGTCAGCCGCTGGAAGGAACATGCGAAGGGCAGATGGCCTGTTCGACCTGCCATGTCATCGTCGATGCCGCCGATTTCGACCGGCTGCCGCGCGCGAGCGAGGATGAGGAGGATATGCTGGACCTGGCCGCTGCGGCGACCCGCACCAGCCGCCTGGCCTGCCAGATCATCCTGTCCGAGCAACTGGACGCGCTGACCGTCCGTATCCCCGGCGAATTCAACAATATGCAAGGTATGTAAGCCATGGCGCTGCGCAAATCCCTGTCGCTGGCGGCGCTGACCGCCTGTCTCGTCGTGACCCTGCCGCTGTCGGCCGCGCCCAAGAAGAAGGCGCCGGCCAAGAAGGCCGAAGAGGTGCCGACCCTGCCGACATTGATGCCGCCCGCACCACGCTATCTGGTGCCGCAATCCGCGCTCACCTCCGTCCGCAATCCCAAGGAGATCGAGGAGGAAACGGGCGGGCGCATGGGCATCGCGCTGGTCGATCGCGAGGGCGCGCTGATCCTGGGCTTCAACCGCGATGATCGCTTTGCCATGTGCTCGACCTTCAAGGCGCCGCTGGCCGCCGCCGTGCTGATCGGCGCCCAGGGCGGCAAGTTCGGGCTGGAGGGGGAGATACCATTCACCAAGGACGATATTCTCGATTATGCGCCGGTGGTGAAGAAGAACAAGAAGCGCGGCCGCATGTCGATGGCCGAACTGGCCGAGGCGGCGGTCGAAGTGAGCGACAACAGCGCCGCCAACCTGTTGCTGCCGATGCTGGGCGGGCCGGAGGGGCTGACCTCCTTCATTCGTGCCCATGGCGACAAGATCACGCGGCTCGACCGTATCGAACCCGAGCTGAACGAGAATGTCGCCGGCGATCCCCGCGACACGACCAGTCCGGCGGCGATGGCCGGGCTGATGGGACGGTTGCTGTTCCGCGATATGCAGGCGGCCGATGCCGACAGGCTGCGCGGCTGGCTCAATGCCAGCACCACCGGCGACAAAAGGATCAAGGCGGGCCTGCCCGAAGGCTGGACGTCGGGCAGCAAGACCGGCAGCTGCGGCACCGCCTATAATGACGTCGCACTGGTGAAGTCGCCGGCGGGCGAGGAATATATATTGGCCATCTATCTCGACCGGCCGACCGTGGACGACAAGAAGGCCGAGGCGGCGATCGCCGAGGCCGCCCATTCGGCGCTGGAATTCGTCAGCAAGGCGCAGAAGAGCGGGCTGGACTGAGTTGCAAGAAGGGCGGGATCGTCAGTCGGCGATCCCGCCCTTCAGGCCATTTATTGCTTCTGGACGACGAAGGTGTGCGACACACCTTCAATGGCGCGCAGGTCGGTGCATTCCCGGACTTCCAGCGTGACGCAATTCTGCTGCTGGATGATGCGGAAAATCTCGTGCTGCGGCAGGGCGTTCATTTCCATCGTGGGCGCGGTTCCGGCCAGATAGTCCGTCACGCTGAATTTCTGGCCCTTGAGATAGGTGGGGATCTGCACGATGGCCACGCCACCCGGACGCAGCGTGCCCAGAAGTCGTTCATAGACCGCCGCGATGATCGGCGGCGGATTATGCTGAAGCACCAGGCGGCTGTAGACCAGATCGAAGGTGCCCAGTCCCAGGATGTCGTCGACAGTCTTGATCTGGGCAAATTTGGCGTTCGTGACGGAGAGCAGTTCCATGCTCTTCGCCGCTTCGCGCAAATGGCTGGGTGAGATGTCGACGCCGAGGATTTCGCGCGTGTGCGGCGCGAGCGCGGCGGTGAGGCGTCCGACGCCGCAACCGAAATCCATCACGCTGTCGAAGCCCGTTGCAGGCAGGCCGGCGCGGCTGAGATAGTTCAGCGCGATCTCGATATCGACCTTTCCATAGGCGAAGAAGGAGTCGAGATGTTCCTGCAGCGTGTCCTGGAAAAACACGGGGTTGGTGAGCACCGACCAATGGGGTTCGGTTTCACCGAACTTGGTCCAGTTCGCCGCGATGCCGTTGAACATGGCCTGCAACTGCTCGGGCGTGCAGCGGACTTCGACATTATTGTCCTTTTCGCCCATGAGTTGCCCGATGGCGGCGATGTTGGCCGTCAGTTCCTTGCCGACGCCCTGATGAAATTCTGCGCTGTTGATGAAGGCGTGGCGAAGATCCTGCCAGTTCGCCGCCTTGGCGTGGAGCGCGATGTCCGCGGGATCTTCCGGTTCACGTCCGAGTAGGAAACGATAGCAATGCAAGACAGTTTCGTCGGAAACAGACATATATGCACCTCCCATCAGTCGCTATATCAAGTAAAACCTTCATCCTCGCGTGGTGCTGGAAAAGCTCTTCAAAGATAGATATTTTGTCAAATATATTTGCGATATGTTGGTCTTATTTTCGGTTTATCCCTTGTAACAAGGCTTGTTTTTTCAGTTGTCCCATTTTTTTGGGATGGTCATTGCTGTCTATGTTGGGGCACGACCCTGACTGGCTGGGACGGCTGGCGGCATCCGACAATGACGATCCGTGCCGTGGCGCGCCGGCGTGCGCGGGTCGGTGCGGTGATGCCCCTTGCCTTCCTGTCATGAGTTCGCCATATGCCCGGCCGGGAGTCGGGCGGACGTAGTCGTCGCCAACCTGGTCAGGTCCTGACGGAAGCAGCCACAACGATTTTTCTGCGGGTCGTTCCGGCTCCCACCTTTCCGCACAGCATCATCTCTTCGCAAGGTCCGAACGGGCTTCGACAAGCCGCATCTGAACGGTTAGGAAACAGGCATGTCCGATTCCCCTCAGCCCTATCGCGTGCTTGCGCGCAAATATCGTCCGCGCAACTTTCGCGAGCTGATCGGGCAGGACGCCATGGTCCAGACGCTGGGCAATGCGATCCGGCGCGGGCGCCTGGCCCATGCTTTCCTGATGACCGGCGTGCGCGGGGTCGGCAAGACGTCGACCGCGCGGCTGATCGCCAAGGCGCTGAACTGCATCGGCCCCGATGGGCAGGGCGGGCCGACGATCGACCCGTGCGGCGTGTGCGAACCGTGCATGGCGATTGCCGAGGGCCGGCATATCGACGTGGTCGAGATGGACGCCGCCAGCCATACCGGCGTCGACGACGTGCGCGAGATCATCGAGGCGGTGCGCTATGCCGCCGTGTCGGCGCGCTACAAGATCTACATTATCGACGAAGTCCATATGCTTTCGAAGAACGCGTTCAACGCGCTTCTGAAGACCTTGGAGGAGCCGCCGGCTCATGTGAAATTCCTGTTCGCCACGACCGAGGTGAACAAGGTGCCGGTGACGGTGCTGTCGCGCTGCCAGCGGTTCGACCTGCGCCGCATCCCGGCAGAGATGCTGGCCGGCCATTTCGCCCATGTGGTGGAAGCCGAACAGGTTGCGGCCGAACCCGATGCGCTGTCGCTGATCGCGCAGGCGGCCGAAGGCTCCGCGCGTGACGGCCTGTCGATCCTGGACCAGGCGATCGCCCACGCCGAAATGGGCGAGGGCGAGCCGATGGTCACGGCGGCGCAGGTGCGCGAGATGCTGGGCCTGTCGGATCGTGGCTCGACGCGCCGGCTGCTCGGCCTGCTGCTGGAGGGCGATACCGCCGCGCTGCTGGGCGGGGTGCGCGATCAATATGCGCTGGGGGTCGAGCCGCTGTCGCTGATGCGCGGCCTGCTGGAACTGGTGCATGCCGTCACGCTGGTGAAGGCCGGGCGCGACATTGCAACGCCGGGCCAGTCCGACGAGGAGCGCGGCGCGCTGGCCGACTGGGCGTCGCAGATCGGCTTCGGCCCGCTGCATCGATTGTGGCAGTTGATGCTCAAGGGCCATGACGAGGTGGCGACCGCCGCCCTGCCGATCGAGGCGTGCGAGATGGCGCTGCTGCGCGTGATGCATGCCGCGACCATGCCCGATCCCAGCGACCTTGCCCGGATGCTGCAGGGCGGGGTGCCGGCGGCCGCGCCGGCGCTGCCGGGCCAGGCGCCCGCCGCCGCCGCGCCCGCGCCGGAACCTGCGTCCAGCCTGCCCGCCAGCTTCGAGGATCTGATCGAAGCCTTCTGGCAGAAGAGCAAGGGCCATCTGGCGCAGGAAATGCATGATTGCGTGGGGATCATCCGCTATGATCCGCCAATGCTGGAATATCGCGGCACGGCCAGCCTGTCGCCCGACTTCGCCACCCGGATCATTCCGGCGCTGCGTGAAGTGACCGGTGTCGCCTGGACGGTGACGCAGGGCGAGGGAGAGGCGCAGCCGACCCTGCTGGCCAATGAACAGCGCCAGCTGGCCGACAGCCGCGCCGCAATTTTGGAAACCCCGGTGGTCAAGGCGGCAATGGACGCCTTCCCCGATGCCGAGCTGGTCCATTCGGACGAGCCGGAACAATGGAGTGCCGAAGCATGAAGGATCTGAACGAAATATTGGGGATGGCCAGCCGCGTGCAGGAAGAGCTGCAGCGCGCGCAGGACAATCTGGACAAGCTGGAAGTCGAGGGCGCGGCCGGTGGCGGCCTGGTCAAGGTGAAGGCGTCGGCCAAGGGCCGCATCCTGGGCGTGTCGATCGACGACAGCCTGCTGGCACCGTCGGAAAAGCAGATGCTGGAAGACCTTATCACTGCCGCGTTCAACGATGCGCGCAAGAAGGCGGACGAGGTCAGCAACACCGAAATGGGCAAGATGACGGCCGGCCTGCCGCTGCCGCCGGGCTTCAAGCTGCCCTTCTGAGCCGGCGCGCATTGCCGTTCCGGGGCTGCCGCTGGCGGATAAGCCCTTGTTCATCGTTGCAGCAATATGGTGATCGCTGATTGATTGACGCGACGGGCATCCCCATAAAGGCGATGAACCGCATGACGGGCCGCAAGTCCGGCCCTGGAGAGTGAATGACTACGCAATATCCCCTTCTGCCGCTGCGCGACATCGTCGTCTTCCCGCAGATGATCGTCCCGCTTTTCGTCGGTCGCGACAAGAGCGTCGCCGCGCTGGAAGCGGCGATGGAGGGCAATAAGGAAATCTTCCTGGTGTCCCAGCTGGACCCGGCCGAGGATGATCCGGGCAAGGACGCGCTGTATGACACCGGCGTGGTGTCGGTGGTGCTGCAGCTGCTCAAGCTGCCCGACGGCACGGTGCGCGTGCTGGTCGAGGGCAAGCATCGTGCCCAGCTGGCCGATCTGGCGCCGGCCGAAGCGGGCTATCTGGTCGCCGAGGTCGCGCCGGTCGAGGAGATCGTCGCCGAAGGTCCGGAAGCCGCTGCGTTGATGCGCTCGGTGGCCGAGCAGTTCGAGAATTACGCCAAGCTCAACAAGAAGCTGCCGGCCGAAACGCCGGTGCAGCTGCGCGAGATCGACGATGCCGGTCGCCTGGCCGATTCCGTCGCCGCCAACATCAACGTCAAGGTCGCCGACAAGCAGTCGCTGCTGGTCGAGCCCGATCCGGTCAAGCGGCTGGAGATGGTGTTCGCCTTCATGGAAGGCGAACTGGGCGTGCTGCAGGTCGAGAAGAAGATCCGTGGCCGCGTGAAGCGCCAGATGGAAAAGACCCAGCGCGAATATTATCTGAACGAGCAGCTCAAGGCGATCCAGCGCGAGCTGGGCAATGGCGAGGGCGAGGAAGGCGACGAGCTTGCCGAACTGGCCGACAAGATCGCCAAGGCGAAGCTGAGCAAGGAAGCGCGCGCCAAGGCGACGGCCGAGCTCAAGAAGCTCAAGGGCATGCAGCCCATGTCGGCCGAAGCGACGGTGGTGCGCAACTATCTCGACGTGCTGCTGGGCCTGCCCTGGGGCAAGAAGGGCCGGGTCAAGACCGACCTCAAGAAGGCGCAGGCGATCCTGGACGAGGATCATTTCGCGCTGGAGAAGGTCAAGGACCGGATCATCGAATATCTGGCGGTGCAGGCGCGCACCAACAAGCTGAAGGGGCCGATCCTGTGCCTCGTCGGCCCGCCGGGCGTCGGCAAGACGTCGCTGGGCCGTTCGATCGCCAAGGCGACCGGCCGCGAGTTCGTGCGCCAGTCGCTGGGCGGCGTGCGCGACGAGGCCGAGATCCGCGGCCATCGCCGCACCTATATCGGATCGCTGCCGGGCAAGGTCGTGTCGAACCTGAAGAAGGCGGGCACCATGAACCCGCTGTTCCTGCTCGACGAGATCGACAAGCTGGGCCAGGATTTCCGCGGCGATCCGGCATCGGCGCTGCTGGAGGTGCTGGATCCCGAACAGAACAGCAAGTTCCAGGACCATTATCTGGAGATCGACGTCGACCTGTCCGACGTGATGTTCGTGACGACGGCCAACTCGCTGAACCTGCCGCAGCCGCTGCTCGACCGCATGGAGATCATCCGGCTCGAAGGCTATACCGAGGACGAGAAGGTCGAGATCGCCCAGCGCCATCTGGTGCCCAAGCAGATCGACGCCCATGGCCTGAAGAATGGCGAGTTCGAGGTGACCGAGGCCGCGGTGCGCGACCTGATCCGTTACTATACCCGTGAAGCCGGCGTCCGCACGCTGGAGCGGGAAGTGGCGCGTCTGGCCCGCAAGGCGCTGCGCAAGATCCTGGAAGGCGCGTTCGACAAGGTCGAGATCACGCCCGAAAACCTGGCCGACTATGCCGGCGTGCGGAAATTCCGTCACGGCGTGGGCGAGGAAGAGAACCAGATCGGCGCCGTCACCGGCCTGGCCTGGACCGAGGTGGGCGGCGAACTGCTGACGATCGAGGCGGTCACCGTGCCCGGCAAGGGCCTCATCAAGACGACCGGCAAGCTGGGCGAGGTGATGAACGAATCGGTGCAGGCCGCCTTCTCCTATGTGAAGGCGCGTTCGCCCGGCTATGGCATCAAGCCGAGCCTGTTCAACCGCAAGGACATCCATATTCACCTGCCCGAGGGCGCGGTGCCCAAGGATGGTCCGTCGGCCGGCATCGGTATGGTCACGACCATCGTGTCGACCCTGACCGGCATTCCCGTCCACAAGGATGTGGCGATGACCGGCGAGGTGACGCTGCGCGGCCGGGTGCTGCCGATCGGCGGCCTCAAGGAGAAGCTGCTGGCGGCGCTGCGTGGTGGCATCAAGACGGTGTTGATCCCGCAGGAAAACGAGAAAGACCTGGCGGAAATTCCGGCCAACATCCGCGAGGGGCTGGAGATTGTTCCTGTGTCCCATGTCGACGAGGTGCTGGCGCGCGCGCTGGTGTCGAAGCCCGAGGCGATCACCTGGACCGAGGAAGATGATCTGGCGGCGCAGCCCAGTGCCGGCCAGGGTCGTGACGGCGATCCCGCTATCCGTCACTAAAAGCCCGGTTTTCGGCGCGTTTATGCCCATGGGGGCAAAAACGCGCCGACGCCGGCTTTTTTGACGCTTTCCCTTTGACACCGCTTGAAAGCTGGGCCTTATTGCCCCGCCTACGCCGCGATTCCTTGACTATCCAACATCTATAAAGGGGGTTCCCAAGGCATGAACAAGCAGGATCTTATCAGCGCGGTCGCTGAAAGCAGCGGTCTCAGCAAGAGCGACGCCAGCAAGGCGGTCGAGGGCGTGTTCGACGCCATCACCGGCGCGCTGAAGAAGGGCGACGAAGTGCGCCTGGTTGGTTTTGGCACTTTCTCCGTGTCGCAGCGCAAGGCTTCGACCGGTCGCAACCCGCGCACCGGCGAGACGATGACGATCAAGGCGTCGTCGCAGCCGAAGTTCAAGGCCGGCAAGGGCCTGAAGGATTCGGTCAACTAAGGATGCAGGCGCGCCCGCTCGGGCGCGTTTACGTCTGATGATCTGCCGGCGTCGCGGTCGGAAGTAGGTTTGCGGGAGAGTGGCGCTGCGGCAGGGGAAACCCGCCCGGCGCATGCATGTCGAAAGGAAGGGGTAGGGGCCGGGGGCCTCTGCCCCTTTTTTCATGGCCTTGTGCGGCGGATCGCGGCGATGACCGGTCCGCTGCCCTCGACCTGCTCCGCCTGCGGGGGTAGGAGGGGGCATGAGAGCGATCAGACGGGGTGTCGGGACTTCGGGCGCGGCCTTGGCGCTGCTGGGTACATTGTCGGCCTGTGGCGGGGGCAATTTCCGTCCGGTGAGCGACATGCCGGTGCGCATCGGCAAGCCCTATACGGTGCGCGGCACCACCTATGTACCGGCCGACCAGCCGGGCTATGACCTGGTCGGCTATGCCAGTTGGTATGGATCGGAATCGGGCAATCGCACCGCCAATGGCGAACGCTTCCGGCCGGGCTGGATCACGGCGGCACATACCAGCCTGCCCTTGCCCGCCTATGTCGAGGTGACGGCGCTGGATACCGGGCGGACGATCCTGGTGCGGATCAACGACCGTGGCCCCTTTTCGCGCGGCCGGATCATCGATCTGTCGCGTGGCGCGGCGGAGGAACTGGGGATTCGCGGTCAGGGCCATGCGGCGGTCCGGGTTCGCGCCGTCGATCCGTCGGAAAAGGATCGCAAGAAGCTGCGCAAGGGCAAGCCGGCGGAGGGGCGGCCGCGCGTCGGGGCGGACGAACTGGCCGTGCTGCGCGCCCGTCTGGCGGCGTCCGGCAACGATGCCGGGCGATAATTTTCATCCTTTGACATAAGCTGCTTGACGGGGGAGGGGCGGCCGCATATGTGGCCCTTCTCGCGGGGCAACAGCCCCTGTGGCGATCGTAGCTCAGTTGGTTAGAGCGCCGGTTTGTGGTACCGGAGGTCGCGGGTTCGGATCCCGTCGATCGCCCCATTTCCTTCGGGAATGCGCGAAATGAAACCCCGTCCTGCCTTGGCAGGATGGGGTTTTCGCGTTTCTGGATTCGGTGATTTTCCTGGCGCGTGGCGGCGGCTTTCCGCTGCCCTGGGCGCAACAAGAAAGGGCGCCCCTTGCGGGACGCCCTTCCTCTGCCGACTAACGCCTATGGGGCGCTTAGACTTCGGTCTAGAGCCTGATTGACGCTATCGGTGGAAGCGCGAACCGCTCCCACCTCAAGCGATCAAGCTTTAGAAGCTCGCCTTGATCATGCCGCCGATGATGCGCGGCTCGTTGATCATGCCGGTCAGGTTGTTGAAGTCGATCGCGCTGACGGCGCGGATCTGGTTGGTGATGTTGCGGGCGAAAGCCGCGATCTCATAACCATGGTTCGACTTGTAACCGACCTTGAGGCCGCCCTCCAGCGACGAACGGCCGCGGAATTCGGCCGCCGAGTAGAGGAAGTAGTTTATTTTGCTACGATAGGCCCAATCGGTATAGGCGAAGACTTCGCCCGCGTCGCCGACCGGAATGCCATAGCGCAGGGTCGCATTGGCGATGTAGCGTGGCGCCTGGGGCAGGTCATTGCCGTCCAGATAGCTGTAGGTGGTGCCGCCATCGACGAAGGTGTTGCCGGTGGGCGTACACATGCCCGAGCCGCAGACCGCCACGAAGGCGTTCTTGTCGCGGATTTCGGTGAAGTTGTAGCTGCCGCCCACGGTCAGGTTCAGGTGATCGAGCGGCTGCGCCTCCAGATTGCCTTCCAGGCCATAGCCGACCGCCTTGTTCACGTTGATCAGGCGGGCCGAGTTGCCGACGCCGCCGACCGCCGTCAGCTGCAGATCGTCGGTGTTCCAGTAATAGGCCGACAGGTCGAAGCGGACCATGTTGGCGATCGCGCCCTTGATGCCGCCTTCATAGGAGATGGTGGTCTGCTTCTTGGCGACCGAGGGGACGCTGAAGAAGGTCACGCGGTCCTGGATCGCCGGGCCCTGATAGCCGGTGGCGACGCGGCCATAGAGGTTCACGTCGGGGCTGAGCGCATAGGTGGCGCTGACGTCCCAGGACAGGTTGCTGCCCTGCGCGGTGTTGCTGAGCGGTAGGTCGACGCCGATCAGCTGCGACGAGATGCTGCTGGCGGCGAGTGCCGGATCGAGCGTGATCGTGTCGCGCTTGTCGTCGTGCGAATAACGCACGCCGGCGCGCAGCGTCAGGGCCGATGTCACCTTGGCTTCGCCCGAGGCGAACAGGCCGATATTCTCGTTGGTGTTGTTGTGCAGGATCGCACTCACCCGGTTGCCCGCGAGATCATAGGCATATTCGTTATACTTCAGGCGCTGGTGGAAGAAATAGGTGCCCGCCTGCAGGCGGATGCCGTTCATGTCGTCCGTCGCGAAGCGGAATTCCTGGCTGAATTCCTCCGGCTTGGTCACGCCGCCGGTGTTGGAGTCGAACGAGCCGACGCCGAGCTGGCCGGCGGTGCAGCCGGTATAGGGGTAGCAGCCGCCACCATCGATGTCGCCAGTGCTTTCGACGCTGGCCTTCTCATAGCCGGTGGTCGAGAAGAAGGTGCCCAGGCCGTCGACATGGAGCTGCATGCGCAGATTGCCGCCGCCCTGCTTCATCGACTGGCTGGTATAGCCGTCCAGGTTCACATGATCCTTGTCGAAGCCGTCGACGAAATGGTTGCTGCCCTGCTTGAAGATGTTGGCGCGGAACACGCGCGGGCTGCCGTCCAGGTCACGATAATGACCGCTCAGCACCGCCTTGAAGTCGCCGGCTTCATAGGCCAGCTGCACACGGCCGGCCATGTCGCGATAGCCTTCCAGCTCGCTGGCGGCGTTGCCGCCTTCATTGTCGTTCTTGACCCAGTCGTCGCGACGCTGGAGCAGGCCCGACACGCGGAAGCTGAGGCCGTCGGCGATCGGGCCGCCGATCGCGGCTTCGGCATTGACGGTGTTGTAGGTGGCCCAGGAGGCGCTGGCATAGCCGGTGAAATGATCGGTCGGCGCGGCCGAGGTCATCTTGACGACGCCCGCCGGGGTGTTGCGGCCGAACAGCGTGCCCTGCGGGCCGCGCAGCACTTCAACGCTGGCAAGGTCGAACACCGGGAAGCTCTTGAGCATCGGATTTTCGAGCGCGACATCGTCGAGCACGACCGAGACCGGCTGGGCGGCGTTGGGATCGAAATCGGTGTTGCCAAGGCCGCGGATGTAGAAGCGCGGGAAGGTGCGGCCGAACGAGCTTTCGACCTGAAGGCTGGGCGTGCGCGCGGCGAGGAAGCGGACGTCGAGGCCGCTGCTGTTGAGCGCGTCGAGCTTTTCGCCGCCGATGGCGGTCACGGCGACCGGCACGTCCTTGGCATTTTCAGCCCGGCGCGAGGCGGTGACGACGATTTCACCCAGGCCTTCGCCCGATGCGGCGGGCGCTTCGGTCTGGGCATGGGCGGCGCCGATCTGCGCCAGAGCGGTGAGAGCGACGGCGAGCGCGCCGCGCGAAATGCTGGTGAAGATATGCGAAGATGTCATATTTGGCCCCCTTGATTGGCCTGGCATCCGTTTCCCTGCTGGTGTCCGCTGTTGCGGATCGCGCGCGACGCTATGCGCGCGCGGGCCTGGGAGCAAGCAGGACTGTCGCCATTCTGTAGCATCCGTGCAACAGATTTGCCAAAATGCGACAGTCCGACCCGATGGCGCTGTCAGGCCGTGCCCCAGTGCAAAGCGCCGAAGGGACTTCGCACGGGCCGCATTGGCGATTATAGCGCGCGGATGGATGACGCACGCGACCGGGGGCTGACTCTCAACCCCAAATATGACGATCATGGCCTTATCACTGCGGTGGTGACCCATGTCACCTCGGGGGAAGTGCTGATGGTGGCGCATATGAATGCGCAGGCGCTGGCGCTGACGGTCGAGACCGGCCTGGCCCATTTCTGGTCGCGCAGCCGCCAATCACTGTGGAAGAAGGGCGAAAGCTCCGGCCATATGCTAGGCGTGCGCGACATCCGGATCGACTGTGACCAGGATGCCGTCTGGGTGCTGGCCGAGCCGGCGGGGCCGACCTGTCACACCGGTGCGCGGTCCTGCTTCTTCCGCCGGATCGGACCCGATGGGCTGAGCGCGGTCGATGAACCGGGTGTCGATGCGGCGCACTAGCCTTTTCCTGGCATGTCTTCTGGCCGGGTGCCAGCAGGCCGCGACGCCGGGCGCCGCCGCGCCCGATCGCGCCGGGGCTGCGGCTTCGGGGCTGGAGCGCGCGGCGATCGCGACCGGCGCCATTGCCGATGCGTCGAAGGTCGCGCCGGTCGGGCTGTATCAGCGGAGGCATGAGGCAGGGCGGGATTCGCTCTGCGTCCTACCCGCCAAGTCGGGCGACTATCGTTTCGGGCTGGAGGCGATCTTCGGCACCGAGCAGAGCTGCCATGGCGCAGGCACGGCGCGGCGGGCCGGCGACAAGCTGATCCTGAGCTTTTCCGGGGGCAGGAAGTGCATCATCGTCGCCCAATATGATGGCGACCAGGTGGCGCTGCCCGGCGTGGTCGACATGGCCTGTGACCGGCTGTGCGACGGGCGCGGCAATCTGGAAGGGGTGACCTTCCCGCGCATCGCCAATGATGCGGGCGCGGCATTGCGCGCGCGCGATCGCGAGGACGAACCGCTGTGCGAGGCGGACTGAACGGGGCTGGCATGTCTGCCAGCCCCGCCATGCTGATCAGCGATAGCCGGCTGCGGCGAGCAGGGCGACCAGGTCCATCCGCTTGACCTTGAGCGATTCCGGCGCCGACACGTCGATCCATTCGTCGGGCGAGTGACCCCGGCCGCCGGTCGCCGCGCGCGGGATGGTGATGGCCGGGATGCCCAGGCTCATCGGCACATTGGCGTCGGTCGAACTGAAGCTCATGCGCGCGGTGACGCCTTCGGCGGCATAGGCGGCGGCGGTATGGCGGACCAGCGCCGTGTCGGCGGCGGTGCTGCCGGCCGGACGATCGCCCACGACCTTCTTGTCGACGCGGATCGGCCCTTCCTTGATCGAGCGGGCGCCGTTTTCGGTCTCGACCGCCTTGTCCACCGTGGCCAGGAACGCCTGTTCCAGCTTGGCCAGTTCAGCCGCGCTTTCCGATCGCATGTCGACCTGCAGCCAGACTTCCTGCGGGATGGCGTTGACCGACGAGCCGCCGCCCACGACGCTGGCGCTGTAGGTCGTCTTGGGCGACTGGGGCACCGGGATCTTGTAGAGGTCGACGATCGCCTGGCTCATCGCCGCCATCGGATTGACCAGGCCGAAGGCGCCGAAGCTGTGGCCGCCGGGGCCGGTGAAGGTCAGGCGATAGCGCTTCGACCCGACGCCGCCATTGATCAGGCCATCGACCGAGCCATCGTCGATCGAGAAGAAGCTGGCGATGCGGTCCTTGTATTTGCCCTTGTGGAACAGCTGCTTCATGCCGCGCAGGTCGCCCAGGCCTTCCTCGCCGACATCGCCGACGAACAATATGTCCATCGGCGCGCTGATGTTGGCGCCGACGATCGCCTTGATCAGGCTCAACTGGGTGGCGAGGCCGGCGACATCGTCCCCGACGCCGGGCGCGTGGAGCTTGTTGCCTTCACGCCGGACCGTGACCGGCGTGCCTTCGGGAAAGACGGTGTCGAGATGGGCGGACACGACGATCAGCTTGCCGCCCGGCTTGCCGCTGCCACGGCGCAGGCCCAGCACATTGCCGCCCTCGTCAATCTCCACATCGGTAAGGCCGGCGGCGCGGAACATGTCGGCATAGGCCTTGGCCCGTGCCTCTTCCTTGAAAGGCGGCGCCGGAATCTGCGTCAGGGTGACGATATTGTCGACCCACTGCTCATGTTCGGCCTCCAGCGCGGCGAAGGCGGCCTTGACCGCCGGGCGCGCGCGGATCGCGGCAATGGCGCGGGCATCGGCCGGTGCGGTCGCGCTGGTGGGCGTGGCGGCACGGACCGGAACCGACAGGGCCGTGCTGGCCAATATTATACAGAGCGCGAACCGCTTCATTCTGGACCCCTTTTATGATGGGCGCACCGGCGTGGGCGCCGGGGTCCGTCTAGCCGGGGAGGCCGGCGCGCATCAATGGCCGATATAGCGGCCGGGGCGGTGGTTGACGAACAGCACGGCGTTGATCGCGGCGGCCGACAGGACGGACAGGCCAAAACGCTCGGCATTGAGGATCGGCAGCGAGGCGAGCAGGATCAGCACATCGCAGGCCATCTGGGTGCGACCGGCATTCCAGCCGCGCGATTTCTGCAGGATCAGCGCGACCACGCCGACGCCGCCCACGCCCGCGCCATGGCGGGCGATGGCCAGGATGCCGAAGCCGATGATCGAGCCGCCGAAAAGCGCGGCGAAGAAGGGGCTGATCCGGGCGATTTCCATCGCATAGGGCATGGCAAGGCCGACGCCCATGATCGCGATATTGGCGAACAGGGTCTTGAGGCCGAAGGCCATGCCCATCGCCCGGCCGGCGAACAGGAAGAAGGGGATGTTGATCAGCAGGAACAGCGTCGCGGGCGACAGATGGATCAGATAGGACAGCAGCAGCGCGATTCCGGCCATGCCGCCGGTCACCAGCTTTGCCTGTTTCAGCAGCATCAGCCCCATGGCGATGAAGGCGCAGCCGATGGCGATCGCATAGAAATCCTCGGCAGGACTATGCGGCCGCGCGACATGGGCGGGCGGAACGGGCAGGGCAGGAGACGGCGCCGGGGGCGTCGGGTCGATCGAGGTCATGGCATGTCCGAAAAGCGTGAGCGCCCCGTGCCATCCTCTCTTGTCGTCTTTGTCCGCGCCCATAGTCGCAGACGGGCATTCTGAAAAGGGGCGTTAACCGGCGTCGACCTGTTTCGGGCCGAAGCGGTCGATCGCCTCGAACAGGCGTGTGAGCGCGATCCGTTCCTCCGCGTGGATTTCCGGGCGCCAGACTTCGAACAGCAGGATGACGCGGGTGTCATTGCCCCGGTTCCAGGCCTCATGTTCGATGCTGTCGTCGAAGATCAGCATTTCGCCCGGCACCCAGGCGCGGGTCTGCGCACCGACCCGCAGCGCGCAATTGTCGGCCACGATCAGCGGCAGATGACAGATCAGGCGGGTGTTGAGCAGGCCATGATGCGGCTGGATATGGGTGCCGGGCTTTAGCAGCGACCAGAGCGCCATGGGCGAACGGCCGGTAATCATCGGGCGATCGGCATGGTCGAGCGCGGCCATGACGGCGGGGCAGCGGGCGGCATGGTCCGCCACGATCTCGCCCTGTTGCCAGAAATAATAGGCGCCCCAGGAGGGATCGTCGCGCAGCGGGTTGTTGGGCGCCGGGCGATCGGTGGGCGTCTGGACATAGGGCGCGAAATCGGGCGCGCCGGCACGGACGTCGTTCAGTTCGGCGATGATGGCGTCGGTTGCCGCCTCGACCGCCGGCACCCAGGCAAATTCGTCGCGCTCGTAAAAGGCGCGCTGCGGCAGGCCGGGGAAATAGAACATGCTGGGTTGTTGCAGATAGAGTTCGCTTTTCCCCAGCAGCAGGTCGGTCGCGTGCGTAATCCGGGGCAGGGCGGGCAGATCGGCGATGGCGGCGCTCAGATGATCCTCGAACTTGCGGCCGGACTGGGCGATGCTGGCCTGCGCCTGTTGCAGCAGCGGTTGCAGCGCGGGGGGCGCGCCGGTGGCGGCCGCCTGCGCCAGGGCACCGCGGAACCAGATCGATGCACCGCGCTCGTCGCCGCGCCGGATCAGGTTCTGGCCCATTGCCAGCATGGCGGGCAGGTTGCGCATATCCTGTTGCAGGATGCGGTTGAGTGCCGCCTGCTCGCCGTCCAGATCGCCCAGTCGATTGCAGGCCTGGGCCAGCAGCATGGCCGGAGGATCGGCCATTTCGGAGAGGGTGGCGCGCGCCACGGCCGCGTCGCCGCGGCGCAATGCGGCGATCGCCGCGTCCTGCAAAGTCTGTTCGCGTGCCCGATCCGTCATCCACCCGCCTTAACCAGCGGAACGGATGGAAGGAAGCGGCTTATTCGCAGGGCACCAGCGCGGGCTGGGCGCTGCGCCGTGCGGTGGCGATGGCGACCAGATAGATGGCCAGGCCGCCCAGCGACAAGGCGCAGCCGATCCAGCCGGTCGACACCAGGCCATAGCCTGCCGCGATCGACAGGCCGCCGAGCCAGGGGCCGAGCGCATTGGCGATGTTGAAGGCGCTATGGTGCAGTGCGGCGGCCAGCGTCTGGGCGTCGCCCGCAACGTCCATCAGTCGCGCCTGCAACGGCGTGCCCATGCCGCCGCCAATGCCGATCAGGAAGACGATGAGGCTGAGGCTCCAGATATTCCCGGCCATGAAGGGGAAGAGGGCCAGCGCCACGGCGCTCCACACGAGGATGCCGATGACGGTGCGGTTGAGCGCGCGGTCGGCGAGCCAGGCGACGGCGAGATTGCCGACCGTCATGCCCAGGCCAAAGACGATCAGGATCAGTGGCACCAGGGTTTCGGACACATGGGTCACCTCGATCATGGTCGAGGCGACATAGGTGTAGACCGCGAACAGGCCGCCAAAGCCGATCGCGCCGGTCAGCAGGGTCAGCCAGACCTGCGACTTGCCGAGTGCGCTCAGTTCGCGCATCGGGCTGGCCTTCGGGTCGCCGGCATCGCGCGGGGCGTAGAGGGCAACGAGGCTCATGGTCAGCACGGCGAGCGCGCAGACCACGAAGAAGCCCGAGCGCCAGCCCAGTATCTGGCCCATCCAGTTGGCAACGGGCACGCCCAATACCGTGGCGATGGTCAGGCCCGACATCACCTTGGCAATGGCTAGCGTGCGCTTCTCGATCGGCACCAGGCTGGCCGCGACCAGGGCGGCGACACCGAAATAGGCGCCATGGGGCAGGCCCGAAAGGAAGCGGAACAGCAGCATCCAGTGATAGCTGGGCGACAGCGCCGACAGGCCGTTGCCGACCGCGAACATCGCCATCAGCGCGATCAGCAGCGTGCGGCGCGGCAGACGCGCGGCAAAGGCGGCGATCAGCGGCGCGCCGACCACCACGCCCAGCGCATAGGCGCTGATCGCATGGCCTGCGGTCGGCAGGTCGATGTGCAGGTCGCGCGCGAAGAAGGGCAGCAGGCTCATGGAGGCGAATTCGGTCGTGCCGATCGCAAAGGCGCCCACGGACAGCGCGAAAAGGACGAGCGCGGGGTGCGCCTTGTGGGACTGGCTGCCCATGACAAGCTCCATGCTGCAATGCAAAATGACGGAAGTCCGCCAGATGGGCCGAGTGACAGCGTTGGTCAAGGCTGCATACGTATGAGATTCTTGCAACTGGCAACGCATCTGGTGCAACGCGGCATCGAATGACGCTTTTTCATTTTATCGTATATGGTATTCGACAGGCATGGGCAGGAACGAGATGAACGGGCAGGGCGCCGTGCTGGCGGGGGCGGGAGCCGTGCTGGCGTCGCTGCTGTCGATGAACATGGGCGCGGCCTTTGCCAAGACATTGTTCCCGATCGTCGGTGCCTTTGGCATCGCGGCGCTGCGCATCTTCCTGGCGGCGATCCTGCTGATGCTGTTCCGGCGGCCATGGCGCCGACCGATCCCGGCCGATGTGCGCTGGCCGCTGCTGATCTATGGCGCGACCCTCGCGCTGATGAACTTGCTCATCTATCAGGCATTCGCCCGCATCCCGCTCGGCATCGCCATGGCCATCGAGGTGACGGGGCCGCTGGCGATCGTGCTGTTCGGGTCGCGCCGGCCGCGCGATTTCCTGTGGCTGGGAGCGGCGGTGATCGGCCTGCTGCTGCTCTTGCCGCTGCGCAGCGACGCCGTGCTTGATCCTTTGGGTGTCATTTTCGCTGTCGGGGCGGCGGCCTGCTGGGCGCTGTATATCCTGACCGGCAAGCGGGTGTCGGGTGCGCTGCGCGGCGATGCGGTTGCCTGGGGCATGCTGGCGGCGGCGATCCTGGTGCTGCCGGTCGGGCTGACCCATGCCGGCGCGTCGCTCTTTTCGCCCTGGGTGCTGATGGTCGGGCTGGCGATCGCCCTGCTGTCGAGCGCCTTGCCCTATTCGCTGGAGATGGAGGCGATGCGGCGCCTGCCCGCGCCGGTGTTCGGCCTGTTGCTGAGCGCGGCGCCGGCGATCGGCGCGCTGGCCGGCTTCGTCGTGCTGGGCGAGCGGCTGACGGCGCTGCAGGGCGTGGCGATATTCTGCATCATCGCGGCATCAGGCGGCAGCGCGCTGACGGTGCGTCATGCGCCTGCGATCGAGGATGCGCCGCAATAGGGCGGTCAGCCGCTGACGACAGCCTTGCTGGTGTCCAGCATCTTGCCATTGGTGATGATGACCATGTCGCCGACCTTGGTGACGCCGAACAGCTTCTGCGCAAATTCCTTGGGCACGCCGATGCAGCCATGGGTGGCATAGCCCCATTTGACGTCGCTGCCATGGATGGCGACGCCGTCGCTGGTCAGCCGCTGCATATAGGGCATGGGCGCGTTATTGTAGGTGCTGGAATAATGGTCGGCGTCCTTCTGCATGATCGGGAAGGCGCCCAAGGGGCTCTGCTTGTCGGTCGCGCCATAGAGGATGACGGCGGCGCCGATTTCATAGCCGTCGCGGAAGACGGAGAGGGTCTGGGCTTTCAGGTCGACGGTGATGATGACCGGCCCCTTGGCCGGTGCGCCTTCCTCGTCCCAGGCATAGTCGCCATGCTCGAAAGGCCCCTCGATCTTGAGCACGCGCTTGACCGCCAGGGCGTGGGGATCGACCTTCATGCCCTGATCGCTGCGTCGCTCGACCAGCGGCAGCGGCTTGGGCGCGGCGGCGGCCTCGGCCGGTTTGGCCTGGGTCGCGGTGCCGGCGTTGCGATCGATCTTGTCGGTCAGCAGCAGCGCGCCGCCGCCCAGGACGGCGCCGATCAGCAGTTTCGGGCCAAGGCTGCGAGCCAATGTGCCGATGACGCCTGCCATGATCTTCCTCGCTTCATCCTTTGCCGGTCAAGCTAACAGCCTAACCGGCAAAGGTTAAGGTCAGCCTTCGCGCGCCACTTCGGCGGCGGCGATGGCGGTCAGGTTGAGGATGCCGCGCGCGGTGACGCCGGGCGTCAGCACATGGATCGGCTGGGCGGTGCCGATCAGCATCGGCCCGACCGTGGGCGAGCTGGACGAAGCGCCGAGCGCCGTCAGCGTGATATTGGCCGCGTCGAGGTTCGGCATCACCAGCAGGTTGGCCGGCCCCTCGAACCGGGAGTCGGGGATCAGCCGTTCGCGCAGCGCCTGGCTGAGCGCGGCGTCGGCGTGCATTTCGCCATCGACCGCCAGCTCCGGTGCGGCCTGGCGCACCAGATCGAGCGCGGCGCGCATCTTGCGGGCGCTGGGGCTGTTCGACGCACCGAAATTGGAGTGCGACAGCAGCGCGACGCGCGGCTTCAGGCCGAAATGCTGCAACTCGGTCGACGCCAGCAGCGTCATTTCCGCAATCTGGTCGGGGGTCGGGTCCGGCACCATATGGGTGTCGGTGATGAACAGCGCGCCGGCGTCCAGGATCAGGCCCGACAGCGCATAGATGCGGCTGTGGTTGGGCGCGCGATCGATGATGCGCAGCACATGTTCGACCTGGCCCCAATATTCGGAGCGGCCACCGACCAGCGCGGCGTCGACCCGGCCGGTACGCAGCAGCATGGCGGCGGTGACGGTCGGGCGGCGATAGACATGGCGCAGGATTTCGTCTGGCGGCACGCCCTTGCGCGCGGCGATGGCGCGATAGGCCTCGACCAGTTCGCGCATGATGTCATGATCCGTCTCGGGATCGATCACCTCGACATCGCGGTCGAGCTGGAAGCTGAGGCCCATGTCGGCCAGCTTCTGTTCCAGCAGGCGGCGGCGCGCCACGATGGTCGGCTTGACGATGCCTTCGTCCAGGCCATCCTGGATCGCGCGCAGCACGCGCTCATCCTCGCCCTCGCCATAGACGATGCGGCACTGGCTACCGCGCGCGGCATGGAAGACCGGCAGCATCAGCTGACCCGAGCGGGTGTTCTGGTGCGACAGGGCGCGCTTATATTCTTCCAGGTCCAGCGTCTTGGTGGCGACGCCGCTGTCCATCGCCGCCTTGGCCACGGCACCGGCAATCTCGCCGATCAGGCGCGGATCGAACGGGGTCGGGATGATGTAATCGGCGCCGAACACCAGCTTGCGACCGCCATAGGCCTGCGCCACGCTGTCATGCGCGGGCATGCGGGCGAGGGCGGCGATCGCGTCGGCGGCGGCGACCTTCATCGCTTCGTTGATCTGGGTCGCGCCGCAATCCAGCGCGCCGCGGAAGATATAGGGGAAGCACAGGACGTTGTTGACCTGGTTGGGATAGTCCGACCGGCCGGTGGCGATGATCGCGTCCGGACGCACTTCGCGCGCGGCTTCCGGGCGGATTTCCGGCTCCGGATTGGCGAGCGCGAAGATCAGCGGATTGGGCGCCATCAGCGGCAGCCATTCCGGCTTCAGCACGCCCGGCGCCGAAAGGCCCAGGAACAGGTTGGCGCCCGGCAGCACGTCGGGCAGGGTGCGCGCGTTGGTGTCGCGGGCATAGCGCGCCATGTTGGGCAGCATGCCTTCGCGGCCCGAATGGATGACGCCGTCCTTGTCGGTCATCGTCACATTGTCGATCGGCAGGCCCATCGAGACGAGCAGGTCGACGCAGGCGAGCGCGGCGGCACCGGCGCCCGAAGTGACCAGCTTGGCGTCGGCCAGGGTCTTGCCCTGCAGCACCAGCGCGTTGCGTACGGCGGCGGCGACGACGATGGCGGTGCCATGCTGGTCGTCATGGAAGACCGGAATGTTCATCCGTTCCTTCAGGCGCCGTTCGATCTCGAAACATTCGGGCGCCTTGATGTCTTCCAGATTGATGCCGCCAAAGGTCGGCTCCAGCAGGGCGACGGCTTCGACGAACTTGTCCGTGTCGGTGGTGTCGACTTCGATGTCGAACACGTCGATGTCGGCGAACTTCTTGAAGAGGACGGCCTTGCCTTCCATCACCGGCTTCGACGCCAGCGCGCCGATCGCGCCGAGGCCGAGGACGGCGGTGCCGTTGGAGATGACCGCGACCAGATTGCCGCGCGCGGTATAGTCCAGCGCCTTGGCGGGATCGGCAGCGATCTCCTCGCAAGGAGCGGCCACCCCCGGCGAATAGGCCAGCGCCAGATCGCGCTGGTTCACCATGCGCTTGGTCGGCTCGATCGCGAGCTTACCGGGCTGGGGAAGGCGGTGATAGTCTAGGGCGGCGCGGCGGGTGTTATCGTCCATGCGATGCGCCTTAGAGACTGTGTTCCGCTAGGGCAAGCCAGTGCGGTCCGTCCGCGACTCCCACGGCGGCGCAAGGGCATATTGCGCAGCAAGAAAGTCGACGAAGGCGGTGATGGCCAGCGGCGGATTGGCCTGTGGCAGTTGCACGGCATAGAGGGCGACGTCGCTCGACCCTTCATGATCGGGCAGGATCTGGCGCACGTCGCCCTGCGCCAGCGCGTCGCTGATGTCCCACAGCGAACGCAGCGCGATGCCGCTGCCCGACAGCGCCAGTTCGCGCACGACTTCGCTGCTGTTGGTGCGGATATGGCTGTGGCCATCGATCGCGACCGGCCCCTTGGGACCGATCAGGCGCCAGGGTAGCTGGCCGTCGGCGGCGAGCAGGCGGTGCTGCTTGAGGTCGGCGATGCGGCGCGGCGTGCCGAAGCGCTCAAGATAGGCGGGCGCGGCGCACAGGATGCGGCGATTGGGCGCCAGCCGCCGGGCGGTGAGGCCGGCACCCGGATCGGCGGCGATACGGATGGCCAGGTCCGCCCGGCTTTCGATCAGATCGACATAGTCGTCCGACAGGTCGAGCCGCAGCTCGATACGGGGATGGTCGTCCAGGAAAGGCTGGAGATAGGGCGCGAGATGCATGCGGCCAAAGGATGTCGGAGCGGTGATTCGCAGGGGGCCGGACGCAATCGCCGACACGCCCGACACGCGACGTTCGGCTTCGTCGAGGGAGGCGAGGATCGCGCGCAGGTCGCCATGGAGCCGCTCGCCCGCCGGGGTCAGCGCGAGCCGGCGGGTGGTGCGGTGGATCAGCCGGGCGCCCAGCCTGTCCTCCAGCCGGGCCAGCCGCTTGGACATCATCGCCGGCGATATGTGGAGCCGCCGTCCAGCGGCCGCCAGCCCGCCTTCATCGACGATGCTCACGAACAATTCATGGTCCGGGTCCATCATATTCGTTCACCACAGGAAAGTCTCTATTCGAATAATAGCGCCTACACGGCATAATTGGAAAGGCGTAAAAGGACGGCATAGCAAGGAGTGGATTGCATGACCGACCGTATGACGGACCGCGCCGGCCTGAAGGTTGCCGCAACGCTGGCCGACTTCATCGAGCAGCGCGCGCTGCCGGGCACGGGCATTGATGCCGACGCCTTCTGGGCGGGCACTGCCGACATATTGGCGCGCTTCACCCCCGACAATGCGGCGCTGCTGCGCACGCGCGATGACCTGCAAACGCAGATCGATGCCTGGCATCAGGTGCGCCGGGGACAGGTGCACAACGCCGCCGCCTATCAGGCCTTCCTGCGCGAGATCGGCTATCTGGTCGAGGAACCCGCGCCGTTCGCGATCGGCAGCGAGAATGTCGACGCTGAAGTCGCCCGCACGGCCGGGCCGCAGCTGGTCGTCCCGATCCTCAACGCCCGTTTCCTGCTGAACGCCGCCAATGCGCGCTGGGGCAGCCTGTATGACGCGCTCTATGGCACGGATGCCATAGCGGGCGCGGCTTCGGGCAAGGGCTATGATGCGGCGCGCGGGGCGCAGGTCATCGCCTGGGCCAAGGCGTTTCTGGACGATGCGGTTCCGCTGGCGACGGGACGCTGGGCCGATCTGGCGGGCGGAGAAATCGTCCTGGCCGATCCGGCGCAGTTTGTCGGCACCAGCGAGAAGGGCAGGCTGTTCCGTCATCATGGCCTGCATATCGAGGTCGTCTTCGATTCCGCGCATCCGATCGGCGCGACCGATCCCGCCGGCATATCCGACGTCATCCTGGAATCCGCGCTGACCACCATCTGCGACCTGGAGGATTCGGTCGCGGCGGTCGATGCGGCGGACAAGGTTACCGCCTATGCCAACTGGCTGGGGCTGATGCAGGGCGACCTGACCGAGACGTTCGAGAAGGGCGGGCGGCAGATGACCCGCGCGCTCAATCCCGATCGCGCTTATGCTGCGCCCGATGGCAGCAGCTTCACGTTGCCGGGCCGCAGCCTGTTGTTCGTCCGCAATGTCGGCCATCTGATGACCAATCCGGCGATTGCGCTGCCCGATGGGCAGGACGCGCCCGAGGGGATCATCGACGGCATCGTCACCAGCCTGATCGCGCTGCATGATCTGGCCAAGGCGGATGGCAACAGCCGCGCGGGTAGCGTCTATATCGTCAAGCCCAAGATGCACGGGCCACAGGAAGCCGCCTTCACCAACCGCCTGTTCGACGCGATCGAGGATATGCTGGGCATGGCGCGCCACACAATCAAGGTTGGCGTCATGGACGAGGAGCGGCGCACATCGGCCAATCTGGCGGCCTGCATCCACGCCGTCCGCGACCGGATCGTCTTCATCAATACCGGCTTCCTCGACCGCACCGGGGACGAGATGCACACGTCGATGCAGGCCGGGCCGATGATCCGCAAGGGCGAGATGAAGGCGAGCGACTGGATCACGGCCTATGAGGATCGCAATGTCCAGATCGGCCTTGCCTGCGGCCTGTCGGGTCGGGCGCAGATCGGCAAGGGCATGTGGGCGGCGCCCGATCGCATGGCGGACATGCTGGAGCAGAAGATCGGCCATCCCAAGAGTGGCGCCAACACCGCCTGGGTTCCGTCCCCGACGGCGGCGACGCTGCACGCGACCCATTATCACCGCGTCGACGTCTTTGCCCGTCAGGAAGAACGCAAGGCCGAGGGCATTGCGTCGCTCGACAAGTTGCTGACCATTCCCGTCGCGGTCGGCCGCAATTTCTCCGACGAAGAGATCGCGCAGGAACTGGACAATAATGCGCAGGGCATATTGGGCTATGTCGTCCGCTGGATCGACCAGGGTGTCGGCTGTTCCAAGGTTCCCGATATCCATGATGTCGGCCTGATGGAGGATCGCGCGACCTTGCGCATTTCCTCGCAGCATATGGCCAACTGGCTGCTGCACGGCGTCTGCACCGCGGAACAGGTTGATGCTGCGCTGACCCGCATGGCGGCCAAGGTCGATGCGCAGAATGAAGCCGATCCGCTCTATCAGCCGATGAGCGGGCGGGAGGGCGAGAGCCTGGCCTTCCAGGCTGCGCGCGCCCTGGTGTTCGAGGGTGTCGCGCAGCCCAATGGCTATACCGAGCCGTTGCTGCACGCCTATCGCGCCCGCGCCAAGGCGGAGGAAGTCCTCGAGATAGCGTAAACTTCGCTGTCACTCTTTCCCATGCTGCGTTAGCCCTGATCGGGTCGCAGCAGGGGAGAGGCGCCATGACCATCATCGTCCATCATCTGAACAATAGTCGTTCGCAGCGCATCCTGTGGCTGCTGGAGGAACTGGGCGAGGCTTATGACGTGCGCCGCTATGAGCGGGACCGCAAGACGATGCGGGCACCCGCCGCTCTGCGCGCCATCCATCCGCTCGGCCGGTCGCCGGTGGTGGAGGTGGATGGCCATCGGCTGATCGAGACCGGGGCGATCATGGAATATCTGGTCGCGCGGGCCGGTGGTCGCTTCGGCGCGCCGGCCGATGCAGAGGGCGCGATCCGCTGGCGCCAGTTTCTCCATTATGCCGAAGGATCGATGATGCCGCCGCTGATGGCCCTGCTGGTGGTCGGCAAGCTGGGCCTGCTTGGCCGACCGGCACGGCCGACGGTTCAGGGGATGCTGGACGATCATCTCGACTGGCTGGAAAGCGAACTGGCAAGCCGGCCCTATTTCGCCGGACCGGACTTTTCCGCTGCCGACATGATGATGAGCTTTCCGATCGAGGCGTCGCGGGCGCGCGGCGGGCTTGACGAATCGCGTCCGCATCTGATCGGGTGGCTGGAGAGAATACAGGCGCGGCCCGCCTATCAGGCCGCGCTGCGCACCGGGGGACATTATGCTTACGCCTGATCGCCGCACCTTGCTTCGCTATGCCGCTGCCGGGGTTGCCACCGCGCTGGTCAGCCCGCGCCTGTTCGCGCAGGAAAAGGCGGTCGAGGCGCTTCAGTCGATCACCCGCGACGTCACCCCGATCGGCAAGGCCGAGCGCGCCGACCGGCTGGCGCGGGCGCAGAAGATGATGCAGGCGCAGGGCATCGACGCGCTGCTGGTCGAGCCGGGCGCGAGCCTCATCTATTATAGCGGCATCCGCTGGTGGCGTTCCGAGCGGCTGACCGCGCTGGTCATTCCGGCCAGCGGCACGCCTCTGGTCGTCTGTCCCTTTTTCGAGAAGCCCTCGATCGACGAATCGCTCGCCATTCCGGCCGAGGTTCGCGTCTGGCAGGAGCATGAAAGCCCCTATGCGCCGATCGCCGATTATCTGAAGGCGCAGGGCCTCGACAAGGGGCGGATCGGCATCGAGGAGACGGTCCGCTATTTCGCGGTCGATGGGCTGAAGGCCGCGCTGCCCGCCGCGACCCTGGCGAAAGACCCGGTGACCCGCGCCATCCGCATGCGCAAGACGGCGGCCGAGATCGCGCTGATGCAGAAGGCGGCGGATGTCACCATGGGCGCCTATCGCTGGACCCATCCGCAGGTGAAGGCGGGCATGACCCCGGCCGATATCGGCGCGCTGATGAGCGCGGCGACCAGCGCGCTGGGCGGCAAGGGCGAGTTCAACCTGATCCTGCTCGGCGAAGCGGCCGCCTATCCGCATGGCTCGGGCAAGCCGCAGTCGGTGCGCGCGGGCGAGGTGGTGCTGATGGATTGCGGCTGCACCGTCGAGGATTATCAGTCCGACATCAGCCGCACCTTCGTCTATGGCGCCGCGCCCACGGCGCAGCAGCGCAAGCTGTGGGACGAGGTGGCGCAGGGCCAGCAGGTCGCGATCCGTGCGGCGAAGCTGGGCGTGGCGGCCGGCACCGTCGATGACGCGGTTCGCGCTTATTATGAGAAACTGGGCTACGGCCCCGGCTACAAGCTGCCCGGCCTGTCCCACCGCACCGGCCATGGCATCGGCATGGAGGGGCATGAGCCGGTCAACCTCGTCCATGGCGAGACGACGAAGCTGGACGTCGGCATGTGCTTCTCCAACGAACCGGGCCTCTACCTGCCCGGCACGATGGGCGTGCGCATGGAGGATTGCTTCCACATGACCGCGCAGGGGCCGCAATGGTTCTCCAGGCCGCCGATGTCGATCGAGGAACCGATGGGGTAAGCGACGGGCCATGCAGCTGATTGAACTTGATGCTTCCGGCTGGGCAAAGCCATTGGACTTTTATCTCGCGCTGTTGCCGCGACTGGGCGCGCCCGAATGGCATGGTCTTAATCTGGATGCCCTATATGACAGTTTGTTGGGCGACATTAACGCCGTTGAGCCGCCCTTCACTGTGACGATAGCAAATATCGACAACCTGTCGGCCGAGATGGCAGACTTCATGGCGCGGGTAACAACTGTGTTCGCCGATGCCCGGCGTGACTATGGCGTGGAGGTCACGCTGCAATTGATCTGAACAGGGTTGTGACATCGCGACCAAATCCCCCGCTTGTGCGGCGGGCCGCTTCCCACTAAATCGCGCGCATGACCTCGACCAACGACATTCGCCGCAGCTTCCTCGATTATTTCGGGGCCAATGGCCACACCATCGTTCCGTCCGCGCCGCTGGTGCCGCACAACGACCCGACGCTGATGTTCGTGAACGCCGGCATGGTGCCGTTCAAGAATGTCTTCACCGGTCTGGAAACGCGCCCCTACAAGACCGCGACGTCGAGCCAGAAGTCGGTTCGCGCCGGCGGCAAGCACAACGATCTGGACAATGTCGGCTATACCGCGCGCCACCACACCTTCTTTGAAATGCTGGGCAATTTCAGCTTCGGCGACTATTTCAAGGAACAGGCGATCCATCATGCCTGGAGCCTGCTGACCAAGGAATGGGGCCTGCCTGCGGAAAAGCTGACCACGACCGTCTATCACACGGACGACGAGGCGTTCGACCTGTGGAAGAAGATCGCGGGCCTGCCCGATCACAAGATCATCCGCATCCCGACCAAGGATAATTTCTGGGCGATGGGCGACAGCGGCCCGTGCGGTCCCTGCTCGGAAATCTTCTACGACCATGGCGACCATATCTGGGGTGGCCCTCCCGGATCGCCGGAAGAGGATGGCGATCGCTTCGTCGAGATCTGGAATCTCGTCTTCATGCAATATGAGCAGGAAGCCAACGAGATTGTTTCGGAACTGCCCAAGCCCTCGATCGACACCGGCATGGGGCTGGAGCGCATCGCCGCGGTGATGCAGGGCGTCCACAACAATTATGACATCGACACGTTCAAGGCGCTGATCGCAGAGAGCGGGGCGCTGACCCGCACCGCGACCGACGGCGAATTCCAGGCCAGCCACCGCGTCATCGCCGACCATCTGCGCTCGACCAGCTTCCTGATCGCCGATGGCGTGCTGCCGGCGAATGAAGGCCGTGGCTATGTGCTGCGCCGGATCATGCGCCGTGCCATGCGCCACGCGCACATCATCGGTGCCAAGGATCCGCTGATGTATCGCCTGGTGTCGAGCCTGGTGTCGGAAATGGGCGGCGCCTATCCCGAACTGGTCCGCGCCCAGCCGCTGATCGAGGAAACCCTGCTGCGCGAGGAAACCCGCTTCCGCAAGACGCTGGAAAACGGCCTCAAGCTGCTGGACGAGGCGACCGCCGATCTGGCCGAGGGCGCGACCCTGCCGGGCGAGACTGCGTTCAAGCTCTATGACACCTATGGCTTCCCCTATGACCTGACCGAGGATGCGCTGCGCACCCAGGGACTGTCGGTCGATCGCGCCGGCTTCGACGCCGCCATGGCCGAGCAGAAGGCCGCCGCGCGCGCCGCCTGGAAGGGATCGGGCGAGAAGGCGTCGGACGAGATCTGGTACGACATCGCCGAAACGCTCGGCAGCACCGAGTTCATCGGCTATGCCTCGACCAAGGGCGAGGGCGAAGTGCTGGCCCTCCTCAAGGATGGCGCGCGGGTCGATGCGGCGTCGGCCGGCGACAAGGTGACGATCATCACCAACCAGACGCCCTTCTATGGCGAGAGCGGCGGTCAGAATGGCGATGCTGGCACGATCACCACGCTGGGCGGCTTGGTGGCCGAGGTGGCCGACACGTCCAAGCCGCTCGGCCGCCTGCATGCGCATCAGGCGGTGATCAGCGCGGGCAGCGTCAAGGTTGGCGACACCGTCAACCTGACGGTGGATGTCGAGCGCCGCGATCGCATTCGTGCCAATCACAGCGCCACCCATCTGCTCCATGCCGCGCTGCGCAAGGAACTGGGCGGCCATGTCACCCAGAAGGGCAGCATGGTCGCGGCCGACCGCCTGCGCTTCGACTTCTCGCATCCCGAGGCGCTGACCCAGGCGCAGATCGCCAAGGTCGAGGCCGATGTGAACGCGCAGATCCGTCATAATGACGAGGTCATGACCCGGCTGATGACCCCGGACGACGCGATTGCCGCCGGCGCGATGGCGCTGTTCGGCGAGAAATATGGCGACGAGGTTCGCGTCCTCTCGATGGGTAAGGGCGACGACCATAGCTATTCGGTCGAACTGTGCGGCGGCACCCATGTCCGCGCGCTCGGCGACATCGCGCTGTTCAAGATCGTGTCGGAAAGCGCCGTATCCTCGGGCGTGCGCCGGATCGAGGCGCTGACCGGTGAGGCGGCGCGCCTGTGGCTGGTCGAGCGCGACGAGAAGCTGCGCCAGACCGCGGCGGCGCTCAAGACCACGCCGGAAGAGGTGCCCGCGCGCATCGCCGCGCTGGTCGAGCAGAGCCGCAAGCTGGAGCGGGAACTGGCAGAGGCCAGGAAGGCGCTCGCGCTGGGCGGTGGCGGTTCGGCCAAGCCGGCCGGTCCCGAGAAGGTCGGCAGCGTCGACTTTTTGGGCCAGGTGATCGACGGCCTCGACCCCAAGGAACTGCGCGGCATTGTCGACGGCAACAAGAAGACGCTCGGCAGCGGCGTGTCGGCGGTGCTGGCCGTGGTCGATGGCCGCGCGACCATTGCGGTGGGCGTGACCGACGACCTGACCGGCAGCTTTAGCGCGGTCGATCTGGTCCGTGCGGGCGTCGAGGCGCTGGGCGGCAAGGGCGGCGGCGGCCGTGCCGACATGGCCCAGGGCGGCGGCCCCGATGGCGACAAGGCGCAGGCCGCGATCGACGCGGTCAAGGCCGCGCTCGCCAGCGTTCCGGCCTGACGCGATGGGAAGGCGCGCCGCCGGTGCGCCTTGACGTCCCTATGCTGCGCCTGATCCTTGCATCCTGTCTGCTCGCCCTGCCGATGACGGCGCGGGCGGGTGAGGCGGTGACCATCACCTCGCCCGCGCCTTTGCCGGCCGCGCATGATCGCGCGCGCCTGTTCCTGGGCGGCAGCATCGACATGGGTAAGGCGACCGACTGGCAGCGCGACATGATCGCGGCGCTGGCCGACGAGAAGGTGACGATCCTGAACCCGCGCCGGGCGGACTGGAACCCGGCCTGGAAGCCCGAAGCGAGCGATCCCCATTTTCGCCAGCAGGTGGAATGGGAACTGGCCGCACTGGACAGCGCCGACATCATCATCCTCTATCTGGCACCGGGCACGCAGAGCCCGGTCAGCCTGCTGGAAATGGGCCTGCATGCGCGCGGCGGAAAGCTGATCGTGCTGTGTCCCGACGGCTTCTGGCGCAAGGGCAATGTCGACATCACTGCCGCCCGCTATGGCGTGGAACAGGTGTCGACGATCGAGGAACTGACCGCCGTGGTCCGTCGGCGCATCGGCGCGGTCAACAGGGCGCTGTCCGCAGCCAATTGACCCGCCCCTGCGCGCCTGACAGGGTGCGGTTCAGGGGGATATATGGCCAGCATTGCAAGCACATCGTCGCAGCCCAAGGGGATTGCGCCCGACCGTTATGAACGCGTCCTGGCGGTGGCGTCCGTCATCCTGCTCGCCGTGGTGCTGACCGCGATCGGGCGGGGGCATGGGCAGTGGGGGCAGGTGCCGGGCCTGGTCTGGTTCCATCTGCTGACGATCCTGGTCGCGCTGGCGCTGACGCCGGTGATGCTGTTGCGGCGGCGCGGCGACGGGCGGCATCGCTGGCTGGGCTGGGTGTGGAGCGGCGCGCTGTTCCTGACCGCGCTCGACAGTTTCCTGCTGCACGGACCGGGTGGCCGGTTCAGCATCATCCATATCCTGTCGATCTTCACCCTGATCCAGGTGCCGATCATCGTGCTGTCTGCGCGGCGCCATGACCTCAAGCGCCACCGTCGGTCGGTGCGCGGCATGGTGACGGGCGCGCTGCTGATCGCCGGCTTCTTCACCTTCCCGTTCGACCGGATGCTGGGCCACTGGCTGTTTGGCTGAATCGCCGTTTGAGAAAGCCGGTATCAGCCCGCGCCCCCGCCCAACCACCCGACAGGATGACACTGGATCGGGTGGTTGGGCGGGGGCGCGGGCTGGTACCGTACCCAAAAAATCGCCCTTTCGCGATTTTTGAAACAGGCTCTAAGAGGCTGCCATGGATCTGACAGCTTTGATCGACGATATCGTGGCCGCGATGGCCAGGGAGACGGAGCGGGGCACTGTCGCCAGCTATATCCCCGAACTGGCGAAGGTGGATGCCGGCCAGTTCGGGGTCGCCATCGCCACCGCCGACGGGCGGCTGTTGACCGGCGGCGACGCTGACACCGGCTTTTCGATCCAGTCCATTTCCAAGGTGTTCGCGCTGACGCTGGCGCTGGGCAAGGTCGGCGACCAGCTGTGGGACCGGGTCGGGCGTGAGCCGTCGGGCAATGCCTTCAACTCCATCGTCCAGCTGGAGCAGGAACATGGCATCCCGCGCAATCCCTTCATCAATGCCGGGGCGATCGTGGTGGCCGATGTCAATCTGGGCGGGCATCAGCCGCGCGTGGCGATCGGCGAGATGCTGCGTTTCGTGCGCTATCTGGCCGGCGACGACGCGATCCGCATCAATGAGGAGGTGGCCGCGTCGGAAACCGCCACCGGCTATCGCAACATGGCGCTCGCCAATTACATGCGCGCCTTCAACAATGTCCGTCATCCGGTCGATCTGGTGCTGGGCAGCTATTTCCATCAATGCGCGATCGAGATGAACTGCCGGCAACTGGCGCTGGCGGGGCGTTACCTGATGCTCGACGGGCGGCATCCCGAGGGCGGACGGGTCGTGTCGCCCAGCCGGGCACGGCGCATCAACGCGCTGATGCTGACCTGCGGCCATTATGATGCGTCGGGCGATTTTGCGTTCCGGGTCGGCATTCCCGGCAAGTCGGGCGTGGGCGGCGGCATATTGGCGATCGTGCCCGGCCGCGCGGCGATCGCAGTCTGGTCGCCCGGCCTCAACACCAGCGGCAACAGTGCGCTGGGCACCAAAGCGCTGGAGATGCTGGCGCGGCGGACCGGCTGGTCGGTGTTCAGCCCGCCCGAAGTGCATCAGGGCTGACGCGGCGACGCGACAGTCGAAGTTCACAGTGTCGTCAGCATGGATTTGGGCCATTTGCACCGGAAACGCGCCTGCCACGCGCCACCGACGCGACAGTGACGTAACAATCGGGTCACGGCCACGCGCCTTCGACGCGACAGGGAAGCGACAGCCAGGCGACAGCGACGCAACAGTCACTGCCGATCAGCCGCGATGTGGTGCGTGCGTTCCATCGGCAAGGATAGAACAGAGACAGGCGAAATAGGAAAGCCCTAGCGCCTCAGGGCACTTCGTCTTGGCGCAGGCGGCGCAGGCGGGGGGCGGACTGGAGCTGGGCAGCTTCCTTGATGCCGACGCGCAGATCCTCGCGCGCCTGATGGATCGAGGCGATCACCGGCCCCATGGCGACGCCGAGGTCGACCAGCGCGGTTTCGGCCAGTTGCAGCGAGCTTTCGAGCGTTTCGGGCACGGCGTCGCTGGCCCCGGCCTTGTAGAGCTGGGCGGCATGATCGGCGTCGCGGGCGCGGGCGATGATCGGCAGGTCGGGCACCCAGCCACGCACCCGCTTGGTGACGCGCACCGACAGGACCGGATCGTCCATCGTCAGGATGAGCGCGCGGGCATGGCCGAGGCGCAGGCGGTCGAGCATTTCCGCCCGCGCGACGTCGCCGAAGAGGATCGGATAGCCCAGGCGGCGGGCCTCGGCGACGACATCGGGGTCGGATTCGACGACGATGAAGCGCTGGCCATGGGTCTTGAGCAGGTCGCAGACCATCTGGCCGACGCGGCCGAAGCCGATGACGACGGCCGCCGCCTCGGTCTGGTCCGGTTCGGTCTCGACCCGTTCCTCGCCAATGGCATTTTCCAGCCGCTGGGCGATGTCATGGCCGAAGCGCGCGAGCAAAGGCGTGATGGTGAGGCCGATGGCGGTGACGATCTGCCAGAAGGCGGCGGTGGAGGGGAGGATCAGCTTGGCCGCCGCCGCCGCCGACAGCACGATCAGCGTGGTTTCCGACGGGCTGGACATCAGCACGCCGACTTCCAGCGCGACGCCCTTGCGCACGCCCGAGAAATAGAGAAGCAGGCCGGTGACCAGCGTCTTGGCGACGACGACGCCCAGCACGGCGAGCAGCAGGCTGGGCCAGTTGGCGAGGATGACGCGCAGGTCGAGGCTCATGCCCACGGTGATGAGGAAGACGCCGAGGGCCAGCCCCTTGAACGGCGCGGTCATTACCTCGACCTCGCCATGATAGTCGGTCTCCGCGATCAGCAGGCCTGCGAGCAGGGCGCCGACGATCGGCGACAGGCCGGCTATCGAGGTGGCGAGGCTGGAGAGGATGACGACCAACAGGCTGGCGGCGAGGAAGACTTCCGGGCTCTTGGTGCGCGCCGCCTGACGGAAGATATGGGGCAGGAAGATGCGGCCGAAGACCAGCATCACCGCGATGGTGAGGCCGCCCTTGAGCAGGGTGGTCGCCAGTTCGTTCCAGGCGGCGTCCGGGCTGGTCGCGACCGATGGCGCCAGCGCGCCGAGCATGAAGATGATCGGCACCAGCGCCAGATCCTCGAACAGCAGCATCGAGAAGGCGGAGCGGCCGACCGCGCTCTGGGTGCCGACCATCGGCAGCACCACGGCGGTGGAGGACAGGGCAAGGGCAAGGCCGAGGCCGATCGCGCCGGCGGTCGGCTGGCCCAGCAGATAGAGGCCCATGGCAATGAGCGCGGCGCTGCCCAGCAATTCGGTCGCGCCGACGCCGAACACCTGCGCGCGCATGCTCCACAATCGCCGGAAGCTCAGTTCCAGACCTATGGAGAAGAGCAATAATATGACGCCCAGTTCGGCAAATGGCTCAATCGCTGCCCGGTTGGAGATGGTGACATGATAGAGCCAGGGATATTGGCCGACCAGCGAGCCAAGTCCTGCGGGGCCGACGGCAAGTCCCACAAGGATGAAACCGATGACGGGACTGATGCGGAAGCGGGCGAAACCGGGAATGACCAATCCTGCTGCGCCCAGGATGACGAGGGAGTCGCTGAAGCTTTGCGGATTGATTGCATCGGTCATGAGGCATCATTGCGGGTGGCGCACGGAAATACCAGCCTTTTGCCAAAAGAATTCCGGGCAAATCGCCGGTACAGGCGGGCTCGGGCGGGCGCGGGGCGATGTGACATTTGCGTTACCGGCCTGTAATTTTCCGGACATCCCGACGCAAAATCGGCGGCGCTAGAAGGGCGGTCGGATTTGCTATGGACGAATGGTGATGGGAATGATGGCTGCGCCGCTGCAAGATGCGCCGATCAGTGCCGGGGATATCCTGATCTGGGCAAGGGTCGAGCAGGCCCTGGCCGGCAAGAATGCCGCCCTTGCGGCGCAGATCAATGCCCGCGGATGCGGCCGCAGCATGAGCCCCACCGCCGATGTCGAGATTGCGTCCGAACTGGCGCGGATGGAAGAGGGGCAACTGGTCAGGCTGTGGCTGGGCGCCGACGATCCCGAACATCCGACCCGCCGGGAAATGCTGGCGCTCGATCGCCTGGCGCTGATCAGCGCCGATTTCTAATTGTCGAGAAAAGCCGCCTGGTGCGGACGATGGGACTTGAACCCATATTCCCAGGGGGAGGCGGATTTTAAGTCCGCTGCGTCTACCGATTTCGCCACGTCCGCGCTGCGCCTTCCCCTGAAGGCTCAGGCGCGGCAGGTCAAGGGGCTGATCAGTCGGCGGCCTTGCCGTTCAGCCGTTCGCGCATTTCCTTGCCCGGCTTGAAATAGGGCACGCGCTTGGCCGAGACCGGCACCTGTTCGCCGGTGCGGGGATTGCGGCCGGTGCGGGCATCGCGGGCGCGGGTGGTGAAGGCGCCGAAACCGCGCAGTTCGACCCGGCCGCCGCTCGACAGGCGATCGACAATCTCGCGGAAGAAAAGATCGACGATCCTTTCCACTTCCTGCAGGCTGAGGCCCGGATTTTCTTCGCCGAGTTTCTGGATCAGTTCAGAACGGATCATAGTTCCTCCAGCACCCCTAATTTCCCCTGCCGACATTTATAAACAATTGGAAAGCTGTTGACAATCGGGGAGCAACGAAATCGTTTCGATAGGGCAAGGAAGTGGTGGACGGGCATGAAAAAGCCCGCCGGAACCTGGGTTCCGGCGGGCTTTTTTTGCCTGTTGGCAGGAAGGAAGGGATTAGCCTTCGTTCTTGGCCTTGAGCGCTTCGCCCAGGATGTCGCCCAGCGACGCGCCGCTGTCCGACGAGCCATACTGTGCAACAGCCTGCTTTTCTTCGGCAATCTGCATCGCCTTGACCGAGAAGGTCGGCTTCTTGGCGCGGTCGAAACCGGTCACCATGGCGTCGAACTTCTGACCGATCTGGAAGCGTTCCGAACGCTGTTCGTCGCGGTCGCGGCCCAGGTCGCTGCGCTTGATGAAGCCGGTGGCGCCATCTTCGCCGGCCTGGACTTCCAGGCCGCCGTCGCGAACTTCCAGAACGGTCACGGTGACGATCGCGTTCTTGTTCAGGCCGGCAGCAGCGGCGGTGGTGCCGCCGGCGGCCGGACCGCCACGCTCAAGCTGCTTCATGCCGAGGCTGATGCGCTCCTTCTCGACGTCGATGTCGAGAACGACGGCCTGAACCGTCTCGCCCTTGCGGTGCAGCGCCAGCGCGTCTTCGCCCGAGATGCCCCAGGCGATGTCCGACATGTGGACCATGCCGTCGACGTCGCCGTCCAGGCCGATGAACAGGCCGAATTCGGTCGCGTTCTTGACTTCGCCTTCGACGGTCGAGCCGATCGGGTGACGTTCTGCGAACGAATCCCACGGGTTCGACTGGGCCTGCTTGAGGCCGAGCGAGATGCGGCGCTTCTCGGGATCGACTTCGAGAACGATGACTTCCACTTCCTGGCTCGTCGAAACGATCTTGCCGGGGTGGACGTTCTTCTTGGTCCAGGACATTTCCGAAACATGGACCAGGCCTTCGATGCCCGGCTCCAGTTCGACGAACGCACCATATTCGGTGATGTTCGTGACGCGGCCCGACAGCTTCGCACCGACCGGATACTTGGCGGCGGCGCCTTCCCACGGATCATTTTCCAGCTGCTTCATGCCGAGGCTGATGCGCTGGGTTTCGCGGTTGATGCGGATGATCTGGACACGGACGGTGTCGCCGATGTTGATCATCTCGTTCGGGTGGTTGATGCGCTTGTACGACAGGTCGGTGACGTGCAGCAGGCCATCGATGCCGCCCAGGTCAACGAACGCACCATAGTCGGTGATGTTCTTGACGACGCCTTCGATGATCTGGCCTTCGGCCAGGGTCTGGATCAGGCCCGAGCGCTGTTCGGCGCGGGTTTCTTCCAGAATGGCGCGACGCGACACGACGATGTTGCCACGACGGCGATCCATCTTGAGGATCTGGAAGGGCTGCGGGATGTCCATGAGCGGGGTGACGTCGCGAACCGGGCGGATGTCGACCTGCGAGCCGGGCAGGAAGGCGACGGCGCCGTCGAGGTCGACGGTGAAGCCACCCTTGACGCGGCCGAAGATGACGCCTTCGACGCGGGCGCTTTCGGTGAACTCGGCTTCGAGCTTGTCCCAGGCGGCTTCGCGGCGAGCGCGGTCGCGCGACAGCATGGCTTCGCCATGGGCGTTTTCGACGCGGTCGACATAGACTTCGACTTCGTCGCCGACCTTGAGGTCAGCCTTCTGGCCGGGAGCGGCGAATTCGCGCAGCGGCACGCGGCCTTCCGACTTCAGGCCGACGTCGATCAGCGCCATGTCGTTTTCGATGCCGGTGACGGTGCCCTTTACGACGCGGCCTTCAAAGCCGCCGTCTTCGCCACCGAGAGAATCATTGAGAAGCGCGGCGAAATCGTCGCGCGAGGGGAATGCCGTAGAGGCCATGGTTGGTCCTTCACTCATCATTGCTGGCCAATCGGTTGTGTCCGATGGTCTTTGGCCAAACCACGCATGCGGCCGAATACCGCCTGCGTATCCAAGGGGTTGGGCGTTGGAACGCCAAGCCTGGAAAAGCGAAAAGGGCGCCCGGAATTTCCGCGCGCCTTATCGGGTCGCACGCCTACGGGCGACCTTCAAGCTGGGCGTCCACAAGCGCGATGGCCCTCTGGACGGCGGCGTCTATAGTCAAATTGCTGGTATCTAGCAAGTCGGCGCCATCGGCCACCTTGAGCGGGGCATGGTCGCGGCTCATGTCGCGGGTGTCACGCGCCTGGATGTCGGCGATCAGGCTGTCCATGTCGGGCGCGCCGCCATGGGCCTGGGCATCCTTGAAACGGCGTTCGGCGCGGACATGGACGCTGGCGGTGACGAAGATCTTGGCGTCGGCATCCGGCGCGATCACGGTGCCGATGTCGCGCCCGTCGAGGATGGCGCCGCCCGGCTGGGTGGCGAAGTCGCGCTGGCGCTGGACCAGTGCGTCGCGCACGCTCTGATGCACCGACACGCGCGAGGCGAGGCTGCCGACCGCTTCGCTGCGCAGCGCCGGATCGGCCAGGATGGCGTCGTCGAAGCCGCAGGCGGCCAGCGCGTCGGCCTGATGATCCGGGTCGCCGCCATTCTTCAACACGGACAGGCCCACGGCGCGATAGAGCAGGCCGGTGTCGAGCACCGGCAGGCCATAATGGCGCCCCAGTGCCTTGGCGATCGTGCCCTTGCCCGACGCGGCGGGGCCGTCGACGGCGATGATCATGCAATGGCTCCCAGCGTCTGGAGCAGGGTGGTGAAGGTCGGGAAGCTGGTCGCGACCGGGCGCATGTCGTCGATGGTGACGCCATCGCGCGAGACCAGGCCGGCGACCGCGAAGCTCATGGCGATGCGGTGGTCGAGTTTGGTGGCGATCGGGCCGCCGCCGGCCAGGGGCTGGCCGCCGCTGCCTTCGATGATGATGCCATCCTCCAGTTCCTCGACCGTGACGCCGATCGCGCGCAGGCCGGTGGCCATGGTGGCGATGCGATCCGATTCCTTGACGCGCAGTTCGTCGAGACCACGGAAGATGCTGCGGCCATGCGCGAACGCCGCGGCGACGAAGGCGACGGGATATTCGTCGATCATGCTGGGCGCGCGGGCGGGATCAGGCTCGACGCCGTTGAGGGCGGAGGCGGTGACGACCAGGTCGCCGACCGGCTCGCCGCCGACTTCGCGGGCGTTGATGATCTCGATCGATCCGCCCATTTCGCGCAGCAGGTCGATCAGGCCGGCGCGGGTGGCATTGAGGCCGACATTGGCGATCGTCACTTGTGACCCCGGCACCAGCAGCGCCGCGACCATCGGGAAGGCGGCCGACGAGGGGTCGCCCGGCACGACGATATTCTGCGGCTTGAGTTCGGCCTCGCCCTTGAGCGTGATGATGCGGGTGCCGTCGGCCTGGACCTCGACATCAAGGTCGGCGCCGAAGCCCTTGAGCATGCGCTCGCTATGGTCGCGGGTCGGGATCGGCTCGACCACGCGGGTGATGCCGGGTGTGTTGAGGCCGGCGAGCAGGATCGCCGACTTCACCTGGGCCGAGGCGACCGGCAGGACATAGTCGAGCGGCACGGCCGGGCAGGCGCCGGTCATGGTCAGCGGCAGGCGATCGCCGGGGCTGGTGGTGAAGCGGGCGCCGACGCGGGAGAGCGGTTCGGTGACGCGCGCCATCGGGCGCTTGCTGAGGGATGCGTCGCCCACGAAGGTGGCGGTGATGCCATGGCTGGCGACCAGGCCCATCAGCAGGCGGGTCGAGGTGCCGCTATTGCCCATGTCGAGCGCTTCCTGCGGCTGGAGCAGGCCGCCGACGCCGACGCCATGAATATGCCAGATGCCGTCTTCGTCGCGCTGGATGTCGGCGCCCATCGCGCGCATCGCGGCCGCGGTGGCCAGCACATCCTCGCCCTCCAGCAGGCCTTCGACCCGGCTTTCGCCCACGGCCAGGGCGGACAGCATCAGCGAACGGTGGGAAATGCTCTTGTCGCCCGGAACCGCGACGCTGCCGGACAGGGCAGGGGCGGTGGTGAAGGTCATCGGGCTGGGTTGGTCATTATGGCTCGTCACGGGGTATCCATCATCTTGGAACCGAAAAAATGCGCCCGGCTTTTGACAGCGCGGTTTCGCTATGGCAAGGCGCCCGACGTTTCGTGGCCGACTTCCGTCGCGCCGCGTGATTTCTGTTTGAGCATCGAAGAAGGAACAGGCCGGACATGGTGAAGGCTGAATGGGGCACGAAGCGGACCTGCCCGAAATGCGCGACTCGCTTCTATGACCTGGGCAAGGATGACCCGGTGACCTGCATCAACTGCGGCGCCGCCTGGGAGCCTGAGCCGGTGCTGAAGTCGAAGCAGCCGCTGCCCTATGAAGAGGCCGCGCCCAAGAAGGTCGTGGAAACGGCCGATGGCGAGCTGGAGACGGCGGACGATGATCTGGACATCGATCTGGACGTCGATGATGACGGCGATTCGCCGGATAATGACGTCGATCTGGGCGGCGATGACGACCTGGGCGTCGATGCCGGCAATGATGACGGCGACGACGACAATTAAGTGAAAATTCTGCTTGCCAACGGGATCGCCTGATCCTAGAGGCAGCGACCTCCGGGGCGCCGGACCCAACGGCGCCTCAAGATGGTACGGGGCCTTAGCTCAGCTGGGAGAGCGCCTGCATGGCATGCAGGAGGTCAGCGGTTCGATCCCGCTAGGCTCCACCAATTTTTTTCGGCCGACGGCTTGTGCCGGACATGGTTTGATCCATTCGGGACGCGGTTCGCGCCGTATCAGGATGGGGCCTTAGCTCAGCTGGGAGAGCGCCTGCATGGCATGCAGGAGGTCAGCGGTTCGATCCCGCTAGGCTCCACCAATTTTTTCGGCCGACGGCTTTTGCCGGACATGGTCTGATCCATCGGGACGCGGTTCGCGCCGTATCAGGATGGGGCCTTAGCTCAGCTGGGAGAGCGCCTGCATGGCATGCAGGAGGTCAGCGGTTCGATCCCGCTAGGCTCCACCATTTTTCTTCACATAGCATCATGCACACGCAACCCATGGGATTGCGTTGATGGCCTTCGGATTCGGTCGGGCTGGCTGCGGTGTCGGTTGGTGGCAAATTTCACTACGCTTGCAATGGCGATGTCGGGTTCTGACGGCTGATGACCAATCGCAGTCATTCCTCCCCGGCACGGGGAGGTGGCAGGCGCGGAGCGCCTGACGGAGGGGCAGGAGCCTATTAACGCTGCGCTATCCGGCCTGTGCCCCTCCACCACTCGCTGCGCGAGCGGTCCCCCTCCCGTGCCGGGGAGGAATGGCCGTAAGCCACCCTCTTAGGCCATTCCTGCTTTTGCGAATGAGGACGGGGCAACGCCGTTCAGGCCAGCGTGACGAAGCTGTCCATCACCCGCTTGCGGCCGGCGGTTTCGAAGTCGATTTCCAGCTTGTTGCCCTCAATCGCGGCGATCGTGCCATAGCCGAATTTCTGGTGGAAGACGCGCTGGCCGACGGCCACATCGTCGCGGCCCTTGTTGCCGAGCGACACGGCGGAGGTGCGGGCTTCGACGATTCGCACGGGTTCGCGGCTGAACTGGCCGCTGGTCTGGGCGCGCTGCCAGCCGGGGCCGCGCGACGAGCCGCGCGCGACATTGGCGAAGGGATCGTCCCGTTCGGACCAGTTGGCGCGCCAGAGCGAGGCGCCGCCGGACATGCTGCTTTCCTCATCCACATGTTCGGGTGGCAATTCGCCGACGAAGCGGGAGGGGATGCTACTGGTCCACTGGCCATAGATGCGGCGATTGGCGGCATGGAGGATGGTGCAGCGCTTGCGCGCGCGCGTGATCGCCACATAGGCGAGGCGCCGTTCCTCCTCCAGGCTGTTGAGCCCGCCTTCGTCCAGCGCGCGCTGCGAGGGGAAGATGCCTTCCTCCCAGCCGGCGAGGAAGACATTGTCGAATTCCAGCCCCTTGGCGGCGTGGATGGTCATGATGGTGAGCTTCTGCTCGTCCTGCTGCGCCTCATTGTCCATGACCAGGCTGACATGTTCGAGGAAGGCGCCCAGTGTCTCATATTCCTCCATCGCGCGCGTGAGTTCGCTCAGATTTTCGAGGCGGCCGGCGCTTTCGGTGGTGCGTTCGGCCTGGAGCGTGGCGGTATAGCCGCTCTCGTCCAATATCTGGCGCGCCAGTTCGGCATGGGGCAGTTGTGCGGCGCGATCGCGCCAGCGGGCGAGATCGCCGATGAAGGCGCCGAGCGCACGGCGCGCCTGAGGCGTCAGTTCGTCGGTGTCGAGGATGCGGGCGGCGGCGAGGGCTAGGGGAATGCCCTCCGCGCGCGCCAGCCGGTGCAGCTTCTCGACCGCCTTGTCGCCCAGGCCGCGCTTCGGCACGTTGACGATCCGCTCGAACGCCAGGTCGTCGGCCGGCTGGTTGACGAGGCGCAGATAGGCGAGCGCGTCGCGGATTTCGGCGCGCTCATAGAAGCGGAAGCCGCCGACGATGCGATAGGGCAGGCCGATCTGGATGAAGCGATCTTCGAATTCGCGGGTCTGGTGCTGGGCACGGACGAGGATCGCGACCTCGTCGAGCGATCCACCGGCGCGGGCGATCGCCTCGATCTCGTCGCCGACGCGGCGGGCTTCCTCCGGCCCGTCCCACACGCCGAGCACGCGCACCTTTTCGCCGACGCCGATGTCGGTCCATAGGGTCTTGCCCAGGCGATTGCCATTTTCCGCGATCACCCCGGAGGCGGCGCCCAGAATATGCGGGGTGGAGCGGTAATTCTGTTCCAGCCGGACGATCACGGCGCCCGGAAAATCCTTTTCGAACCGCAGGATATTGGCGACTTCTGCGCCACGCCATGAATAGATGGACTGATCGTCGTCACCGACGCAGCAGATATTCTTGCGGGTCTGGGCGAGCAGCCGCAGCCAGAGATACTGGCTGGAGTTGGTGTCCTGATATTCGTCCACCATGATATATTTGAAGCGCTGCTGATATTGCTCCAGCACGTCGCGGTGGCGCTTCAAGATGGTGAGAGAGTGGAGCAGCAAGTCACCGAAATCGCAGGCATTCACTTCACGCAGACGGGCCTGATAGGCGGCGTACAGCTTCTGCTCCTTGCCATGGGCATAGCCCTCGGCCTCGCCGGCACCGACTTCCTCCGGGGTGAGGCCCTTATTCTTCCACTGGTCGATGAGGCCGGCGAGCTGGCGGGCGGGCCAGCGCTTCTCGTCAATCCCCTCCGCCTGGATCAACTGTTTCATCAGGCGCAACTGGTCGTCGGTGTCGAGGATGGTGAAATTGGACTGAAGGCCCACCAGTTCGGCATGGCGGCGCAGCATCTTGGCGGCGATCGCGTGGAAGGTGCCAAGCCAGGGCATGCCCTCGACCGCCGGGCCGATCATCCGGCCGACACGCTCGCGCATTTCCCGTGCCGCCTTGTTGGTGAAGGTGACGGCCAGGATTTCCGAGGGCCAGGCGCGCTGGGTCGCGACCAGATGGGCGAGGCGGGCGGTAAGCGCTGCGGTCTTGCCCGTGCCCGCGCCGGCCAGCACCAGCACCGGCCCCTCCGTGGTCAGCACAGCCTGACGCTGCGGTTCGTTGAGGCCCTTCAGATAGGGCGGGTCATTGGGAGAGGGGGCAGGCACGGTCATGGGCGATCAACTAGGGATGGGTGGTTGCGGGGGCAAGGGCGGATGGCCTTGCAGCGGGACGCAATCTATGAGAACAAAAAGGGAATCACGCAAGATGCGAATGGAGCAAGATGATGGTGACGGGGCGGTGCCAGTGCGGGGCGATCCATTATGCGGCGGAGGGCGAGCCGGTTTACAGCGCGCTCTGCCATTGCAGCGATTGCCGGATGAGCGCGGGTGCGCCGATGGTCGGCTGGGCGCTGTTCGCGCATGACAAGGTGACGATAGAGGGCGATCCGGTCACCTACCAGTCGTCGGACAATGCGACCCGCCATTTCTGCGGCACCTGTGGCACCGGGCTGTTCTACACCAACCCGACGGTCTTTCCCGGCATGATCGACATCCAGAGCGCGACGCTGGACGACCAGAGCGCCTTTCCGCCGGCGGTGCATGTCCAATATGCCGAGGCGGCGCCGTGGATGGCGGCGGCGCATGACCTGCCCCGGTTCGATCGATACCCGTCGGACTGAGCGCGCGGCCGGCGTCAGCGGCGGCACGGTTCGTCGCTGACGCGGAACAGGGACGCGGGGCGGCCGGTTTCTCCCTTGCTCGGGGCAAGGAGTAGAAGGACCAACCCGATGAAGATCATCATGATCGCCGGCTTTGCCGCCCTGTCGATGGCGGCGATGCCCGGTCAGGCCGGGGCGCAGCCGATGTCACCGCCGGCCCAGAAGCAGGATCCCAATGCCGCGCAGCCGACCGGCGCGGTGCCGGCCGAGACGGGCATGGTGCCGGCGCCTGCGGACGTGCCGCGCGATCCGGCCGCGCCGGTGGGCACGGCGGCCAATCCGGTGACGGTCGGCGGCAACATGACGCCGCCGCCGACCGAGGCAAAGGCCTATCCGGTCTGCGGCAAGGGCGTGCAGGACGGTTGCGTCAATCCGGGCGAGGCGAAGAAGAGGATGCGCAGGCCGGGCTGAGATCTGGATTGGGATCGGCGGCTGAAGGGCCGGGCAGGGCGGCGATGAGCGCTGCGAGGCCAGCCCGGTCACGCGCCGCGTCGGCCAGGCTATAGCCGTCCAGCACGGTCAGGAAGGCGCCGACCGCCAGTGCCAATATGCCCGACAAGCCACAGGCCGGGCGGATCGCGCAGGACGCGCAATCGGCCATCGCCATGTCCGGTTCGCTATGGCGCACGACCGCGCCGATGCGGATATCGACAGGATCGGCGGCGAGGGCGAAGCCGCCGCCGCGACCGCGCTGGGTGCGGATGAAGCCGCTCTGGCCCAGGCCATGCACCACCTTCATCAGATGATTGCGCGACAGGCCATAGGCATCGGCAATTTCCGGGATCGTCGCCCGTCCGCCCGGCACGGCGGCAAGATGGATCAGCACGCGCAGCGCATAATCGGTGTGGCGGGTCAATTGCATCGCGCCCTCCTATCCTGCGCGTAGACCGTCTTAAACATATATTCAATTTACATCTTAAAAGATGCATATTAAATGGATCTTATCGAGTCCCCGATAAGGAGCCTGTCATGCGCGAAAATCTGTCCCCTGAAACCATCGCCATCGTGAAAGCGACCGGCCCGGCGCTGCGCCGTCATGGCGTCGAGATCACCACCCGCATGTATGCACGGCTGTTCGAGGATGCGTCGATCAAGGACATGTTCGATCAGGCGGCGCAGGCCAGCGGCGAGCAGCCGCGCCGGCTGGCGGCGGCGATCCTGGGCTTTGCGGAGAATGTCGACAAGTTGCAGGCGCTGGACGGCGCGATTGCGCGCATGGTGCAGCGCCATGTCGATACGGGCGTGCAGCCGGACCATTATCCCAAGGTGGCGGCCGCCCTGCTGCCCGCCATCCGCGAGGTGCTGGGCGAAGAAGTGGCGACCGATGAAGTGCTGGCCGCCTGGGCGGAAGCTTATACTTTCCTGGCCGATATCCTGATCGGCAAGGAACAGGCGGCCTACGCGGAGGCCGCCTGATATCTCGCCTGATCGTTACGCGGCGGGCGCGCTATCCTCTGCGCGGAGCAGGGTGAGGCGCGCCTTGCCGACGTCGCGCACGGCGTCGACGATGAAGCCCTTGACCGCGACGTCCTCGCGACGGTCGGTTTCGATGCTGATCCAGGTGGCCGGGCTGGTCCAGCCCAGGCGCGCCAGCTTGTCGAGTGCGACCTGGCCCGCACCGGTGTCATAGGGCGGGTCCATGAAGATGAGGTCGAGCGGCGTCTTCGTCGGGCCGAGCGAGAGCACGCTGGTCTGGCGAATGTCGGGGCGCAGGCCGAGCTTGTCGCCATTGGCGCGGATCGCGTCGATCGCCGCCTTGTCCTGCTCGACGAACAGGCAGGAGCCGGCGCCGCGCGACAGGGCTTCAAAGCCCAGCGCGCCCGATCCGGCGAAGAAGTCGCCCACGGCGAGGCCCTCAAACGATCCCAGCCGGCTCGCCAGCATCGAAAAGAGCGTCTCACGCGTGCGGTCGCCGGTGGGACGGGTGGCGTCGCCCTTGGGCGCGACCAGCGGACGGCCGCGCCATTGGCCCGATATGATCCTCATTTCTGTGCTTTCTTCAGGCTGCTGCGGAAGGCGACCAGATCATGCTGGCGCACTTCCTCGACCGCGCCGCCGGCCAGTTCGCCCAGTTCGAACGGGCCGTAGCTGGTGCGGATCAGGCGATTGACCTTGAGTTCGAAATGTTCGAGCACGCGGCGCACTTCGCGGTTCTTGCCTTCGGTCAGGGTCATTTCGATCCACTGGTTGCGGCCGGTGCGCCGTTCCAGATTGGCCTCGATCGGACCATATTGGATGCCGTCAATCTCGATGCCGTCGAACAGATCCTCCAGCTGCTGCTGGCTGACCTCGCCAAAGGCGCGGGCGCGATAGGTGCGCGGCACGCCGGTCGAGGGCAATTCCATCTCGCGCTTGAACTCGCCATCGGTGGTGAGCAGCAACAGCCCCTCGGTATTCATGTCGAGCCGGCCGATCGGCATCAGCCGCGGCAGGTCGTCGGGCAGGATGTCGTAGATGGTCGGCCGCCCGGCGGGGTCGCGCTCGGTGGTGAGGAAGCCGGTCGGCTTGTGGAACAGGAACAGGCGCGCGGGGGCCGGCGCAGCGACCGGATCACCGTCGACGGTCACGCCATGGAGCGAGGTCAGCAGCGTCGCGGGGGTGTCGATCGTGACACCGTCCCTGGCGATACGGCCTTCCTCGATCATCCGCTCGATCTCGCGGCGCGAGGCGATGCCGGCGCGGGCGAGCAGCTTGGCGATGCGCTGGGGTTCGCCCTTGCCGCTGGTTTCCGCGGCGGCGCGGGCCGGGTGCGGGTTGGCGGTGTGGGGTGCAGCCGGCTTCTTGCTGCCGGGGCGGCGCGGCGGATAGGATGTGCCGGGCGTGCGGCCTTCGGGGCGCGGGCGGGCCGGGCGGTCACCGAAAGCGGGACGGGCGGCACGATCGCCAAAGGGCGCGCGGGCGGGGCGATCTCCAGCGGCGGCGCGCTCGGGGCGCTGGCCTTCGACCGGGCGACCGCTGCGGGCGGGGCGTTCGGCGCGATCCGGCTGGGCGGCGCGATCGGGACGGCCACGGGCCGGGCGCTCGCTGCGTTCTCCGCGCGCTTCGCCGAAGCGGCCACGGCCTTCGCCGGTGGCGTTGCGATCGGGACGCGCGCCACGGGCCGGGCGGTCGCCACGGCCTTCTTCGCGGTTTCCGGCAAAGCGACCGCCACGGCCTTCGCCCGAAGCGCTGCGATCGGGGCGGGCGCCGCGACCTTCGCCGCGTTCGCCACGGCCTTCGCCGAAGCGATTGCCACGGGCCTCGCCGGGGCCATTGCGATCGGGGCGCTCGCCACGCGGGGCGGGGCGGCCCGGACGGCCTTCGCTCCGGCTGTCAAAACGACCTTCGTTGCGACTGTCCGATCGGGCGTCCGATCGGGCGGGGCCACGGCCAGTGCCGCGATCGGCGCCGCCACGCGATCCGGGGCCGGAGGGACGCTTGGGACCGCCCGGACCTGACCGGCGCGGCGGACCAGATTTTTTTGGCGGTTCCACTTGATGCATTCCTTTTCGTGACGGGTGGCCATCCCCATATCAGGGCGGCATGTGCAATATGATGAACGGTGCCATAGCGCCGTCCATGTGAACGGCAAAGCCCCGGCCGGGCGCAACCCGGCGCCGGGGCGCGGCGTTGGTCGGTTGCATGGCGGAAACGGGGCAGGACAGCAAATGTTTTTCGGGCGAATCAGAGGGGACGACACCGCCAGGGACGGAGCGAGAGACGGGGCAGGTGCGCCGCGCAACGCCATTCGCAGCGTGCTGGTGGTGGAGGATGAACCGCTCGTCGCCTTCGACCATGAGCATATCCTGTCCCAGGCAGGCTATCGCATCGCCGCCACCGTCGACAGCCACACCCACGCCGCCCGCGTGATCGATATGGGATCGGTCGATCTGGTCGTCACCGACATCAATCTGCGCGGTGGGCGCTGCGGCATAGAGGTCGCGCGTCATGCCCATGCGCGCCAATTGCCGGTGCTGTTCGTCACCGGTGCCTGTCCCGCCGATGCGCGATCGCTGGCGGTCGGCTGTCTCGCCAAGCCCTTCGCCCCGCGCGACCTGCTGGCGGCGATCGCGGTGGTCGATGCGGTGCTGGCCGGTCGCGCGCCACCACGCAAGCCGCGCGGCATGAAGCTGTTCGCCGAGATCGCCTGACGCCGGGCTGATCCGGGGCAGGCAGGCGGCCGTGCCGCTTGCCTCTGCCGCATTTGCTCATATGGTGGCGCCCGGATCGCATCATCGGGGGCATCACAGATCATGACGGAATTGGCCGGCGGCACGCGCAGCTGGAGCGACGCGGTAAAGCCCTATGTGCAGAAGGAGCCGCTGGCGGCCTTCTTCCTGGGGGTTTCGTCCGGATTTCCCTATGCCATGATCGGCGCCACGCTGACGACGCGGCTGGCGCAGGACGGCATCGACAAGAAGGCGGTGACCGCCTTCACGCTCGCCTTCCTCGTCTACAACCTCAAATGGCTATGGGCCTGGATGGTCGATGGCGTGCGCCTGCCGATCATCGGCCGGTTGGGGCAGCGCGTATCCTGGCTGTTGCTGACGGGGCTGCTGGTGATGGCCGCGGTCGCCAATCTGGCGCTGGTCGATCCGACCACCGGCCTGTTGCAGACCGCCTATGCCGCGATCCTGGTCGGGGCTGCCGGTGCGACCTTCGACATCGTGATCGATGCCTATCGGATCGAGACGCTGAAGCCCGAGCAACTGGGCGTTGGTTCTGGCATGTCGCAATATGGCTGGCGGATCGGGTCGGTGGCGGCCGGCGCGCTGGCGCTGGTGCTGGCGGCGCGGATCGGCTGGCATGGCGCCTATCTGGCCTGCGCGGTCTTCGCCCTGCCGGCGATGCTGACCGGGCTGGTGCTGGGCGAACCCGAACGGCACCGCGAGGCGGCGGCGCGGCGCGGCATGGGCGAAGTGTGGCAGTCGATCGCCGGTCCGCTGGTCGAGTTTTTCCGTCGCCGGGGCGCGGTATTGGTCCTCTGCTTCATCCTGCTGCACAAGATCGGCGACACGCTCGCCAACCTGACCTTCCGCCTGCTGTTCGACGACATGGGATACAGCAATGACGAGATCGCCATCTATGACGTCGGCATCGGCTTCTGGGCCTATCTGATCGGCATCTTCGTCGGTGGCATCCTCTATGCACGGCTGGGCATGAAGCGGTCGGTGCTGATCAGCCTGGTGCTGATGTGCGTGTCCAATTTCAGCTTCGCCGCGCTGGCGGCGCTGGGCAAGAGCAACTGGGGCATGGCCGGGGCGATCGGCTTCGAGAATTTCGCGAGCGGCATCGGCGGCGTCACCGTCGTCGCCTATTTCTCTGCGCTGTGCGACCTGCGCTTCACGGCGGCCCAATATGCGCTGATCTCGGCCGCAGCGAGCATCGTCGGCCGTTTCCTGACCGGGACGACCGCCGGCGCGTTGATCGAGCGGTTCGGCTATGTCGATTTCTACCTGCTGACGACGGCACTGGCTGTGCCGGGCATCCTGCTGTTCTGGCTGATGATGCGGGCCGGGCTGATCGACGCGAGCATCGGCACGGCGGCGACTGCTGATGGCGGCAAGGCGAGCGGAAGCGCCGCATGATCTTCCTCGTCGCGTCCATCTGTATCCAGATCATCTGTGCGGTCGATGTCGTGCGCAGCGGCCGCAACCAGATCTGGATGCTGTTCATCTTCCTTTTCTCTCTCGCAGGCTGCTTTGCCTATCTGATGCTGGAAGTGCTGCCGGCCTATTGGGGCAATCGCCATCTGCGCACGGCGCGCAGCCAGGTGGTCGGCAAGGTCGATCCCGAACGCGGCCTGCGCAAGGCGCGGGCTGATCTGGACCTGGCGGAGACGGCGGCCAACCGGATCGCGCTGGGCGATGCGCTGCTGGACCTGGGCCGCTTTGCCGAGGCGGAGGCGGCCTATCGCAAGGGGCTGGCGCTGGGGCCGGGGCAGGACGCGACGACGCAGGTCAAGCTGGCGCAGACCCTGTTCGAGCTGGGGCACAGCCGCGAGGGGCTGGCGGAGCTGGACGATGTGCCCGACGTTGGCCGGGGCAGCGAATGGGATCGGCGCGCGCTGCTGCGGGCGCGGATGCTGGCCGATATCGGTGAGGATGCGCAGGCGCGCCTGCTGTTCGAGGATGTGATGAGCCGCTATGCCGGCGAGGAGGCGCGCTGCCATTATGCCGCCTTCCTGCTGGCGCAGGGCGACCGGCTGCGCGCGCGGCAGATATTGGAGGAGGTCGAGCAGCGGGCCAGGCGGCTCGACCGCACCCAGCGCGCCGCCCAGGCCGACATGTATCGCTGGGCCGGCGAGCAGCTGGCGGAGTTGCGCAAGGCGGCGGCTTAATTTGCCGCGTAGAGGTCCAGCGGCCGGCCAAGGTCGCTATGCGCCTGCGCCACCGCCTGCAAGCAGGTGAGCGCGCCCAGGGCGTCGTCATTGCCCAGCAGCCCCGAGACATTGTCGAAGGCGGTATGCGGATCGCGCAGCGCATCGCCCACCGCCTGCATGATCGCCGCCTCGTCCGCCGTCATCCGCGCGCAGCAACAGGGCGCGACCAATATCTTGCGGCTGGCGGCGCGCGCCAGTTCCAGCATCATCGCGCGCATCAGTACCAGGGGCCGGCGATAGCTTTTGCCGAAGGCGCCCAGCATCGCATTGGCGGCATGGGCATCATTGACCCCGGCCGTCGCCATGCGGCGCATGACGAACAGGAACAGCCGATTGCCATAGCCGCCCGGAATGGGCCGGGGCAGTTCGACGGGGTAGCTTTCTCCATATGCCATGCGGGTGCGCCTTTATGTGACTCGGGGACACACAAGCTACGCTATTGCGAGGCATTCGCAAGTCTAAATCAGTCGGGCAATTGTCCGTTCAACCGCAAAATCTCTCCGGCCATATAGAGCGAGCCGGCGATCAGGATGATCGGTGCCGCATCCTGGGCCTGGGCGGCATCCTGTGCGATGGCGGCGATCGCCGCTTCCGGGTCGTCATGGGCGGTGCAGCCTATGCCCCAGCGGGCGGCGATGGCGGCGAAGCGTTCGGGCGGATGATGATCATGCCCCGGCACCGGCAGCGCATGGATATGGGCGATGCGGCCGCCGAACGGCGCGAGATAGGAGTCCATATCCTTGTTGGCGAGCATGCCGATGACGAGCTGGATCTGGCGGCTGTGCAACCGGTCGGCGGTGAAGAAGGCGCTGATCGCCTGGCCGGCGGCTTCATTATGCCCGCCGTCGAGCCAGGCTTCGGCCGCTTCGGGCAGGGCGGCGAGCAGCGGGCCGCGCTCCAGCCGTTGCAGCCGGGCGGGCCAGTGCGCCCAGAGCGGCGCGGCCTTCAGGGCTGCTTCGCTGACCGGCACGGCCTGCTGATGGCGGAGCATGGCGATGGCGAGGGCGACATTCTGGACCTGATGCGCGCCAGGCAGGCGTGGCATCGGCACGTCGACATGGCCCTGTTCGTCGCGATAATGGACCCGGTCGCGATAGACGGCCGCGTCCCAGGCGGTGCCCATGGCGAGCCATAGGGTACCGGCACGATCGGCGGCGTCCTGCATCACCGGGGCGAGTGCGGCGTCATAACGCTGCGTCACCAGCGCCGCGCCGGGCTTGGCGATGCCGGCCTTTTCCGCGGCGATGACCGGCAGCGTGTCACCCAGGAAGGCCTGATGATCGATGCCGAGCTGAGCGATGCCGCAGACGACCGGATCGACGATGACGTTGGTGGCGTCCAGCCGCCCGCCAAGGCCGACCTCGATGATGCAGGCATCGGCATCATGTTCGGCAAAGGCGAGGAAGGCAGCGGCGGTCGTCACCTCGAAGAAGCTGGCGCCGATCCCTTCGGCCACGTCCAGCACGCGGGCGAGATAGGCGGCCAGCATGGCATCGTCGATCAGCTTGCCGGCGATGCGGATGCGTTCGTTGAAGCGGACCAGATGGGGCGAGGTGAAGACATGAACGGTGCGGCCGTCCGCCTCCAGCGCGGCACGCAGGAAGGCGCAGGTCGACCCCTTGCCGTTGGTGCCGGCGACATGAAAGACTGGCGGCAGGCGATGGTGCGGATCATCCAGCCGCTCCAGCAGCCGGGTGATCCGCTCCAGTCCCAAGATGTCGGCGCCGGGGGACAGCGACCAGAGCCGGTCAAGCTGGGCCTGGACCTGCGGGTCGTCCGAAACGGCATGGTCGGCCATGGCGCGCTGATCCCCCTATCGCGCTTTTGAGGCTCAGGCGGCGGCGCGCGGCGTCAGATAGCCGATCACGCGGGCCAGCGTGTCGCGCAGTTCGCTGCGATGGACCACCATGTCGAGCATGCCATGGTCGAGCAGATATTCGGCGCGCTGGAAGCCTTCGGGCAGCTTTTCGCGGATCGTGCTTTCGATGACGCGCTGGCCGGCGAAGCCGATCAGGGCATTGGGCTCCGAAATCTGGATATCGCCCAGCATCGCGTAGCTGGCAGTGACGCCGCCGGTGGTCGGATCGGTGAGCACGACGATATAGGGCAGGCCGGCCGCGTGCAGCTTCTGGATCGCCACGGTGGAGCGCGGCATCTGCATCAGCGACAGGATGCCTTCCTGCATGCGTGCGCCGCCGGCGGCGGTGAAGATGACATAGGGGCATTTATGCGCGATCGCGTCGTTGATGCCCTGGATGAAGGCCGCGCCCACGCCCATGCCCATGGAGCCGCCCATGAAGGCGAAATTCTGCACGCCCATGACCAGCGGCACATCGTCGATCGCGCCGCGCGCGTTGATGAGCGCGTCCTGATCCCCGGTCGAGGCGCGGGCGGCCTTGATCCGGTCCGGATAGCGCTTGCTATCGCGGAACTTGAGCGGATCTTCCGGCACGCCGGGCGTCGGCAGCAGGATGAAGCCGGCGTCGAGGATCTGCTCGAACCGTTCCGACGGGCCGATGCGGCCATGATGGTCGCAGCGCGGGCAGACCGAGAGATTTTCCTCCCATTCCTTGATGAAGACCATTTCCTTGCACGACGGGCACTGGTGCCAGAGCGTTTCGGCGGTGGTTTCCTTCTTGGTGAAGGGCAGGGCGTTACGAACGCGGTTGATCCAGCTCATGCTGCGGTCTCCCGGATAGAAGTGGTGAGGGCGCCGCTGAGCGACGCGACGAATTCCTGGACGAAGGGCGCGGCGGCATCGCCGTGCGAGCCGACGATGTCGACGATCGCCGAACCGACCACCACGCCATCGGCGACGCGGCCGATGGCGGCCGCCTGTTCGGGCGTGCGCACGCCGAAGCCGACCGCGATCGGCAGGTCGGTGGCGGCCTTCAGCCGATCGACCGCCATTTCGATATTGGCCTGTGCCGCCTGCTGCTTGCCGGTGATGCCGGCAACGGCGACATGGTAGAGGAAGCCGCTGGCGCCGTTCAGCACGGCGGGCAGGCGGGCGGCGTCCGTGGTCGGGGTGGCCAGGCGGACGAGGTGGACGCCGACGGTGCGCAGGGCGGGGCCGAGTTCGGCATCTTCCTCCGGCGGGATATCGACGCAGATCACGCCGTCGACACCGGCGGCCTGGCACTGGTCGGCGAACCAGTCGGACCCGCGCGCCAGCATCGGATTGGCATAGCCCATCAGGATCAGCGGCGTTTCCGGGTGGCGCGTGCGGAAAGCAGCGGCCAGGGTAAAGACGTCCTTGGTCTTGGTGCCCGAGCCGAGGCTGCGCAGGTTTGCCAGTTCGATCGCCGGGCCGTCGGCCATCGGATCGGTGAAGGGCATGCCCAGTTCGATGATGTCGGCGCCGCCCGCGACCAGCGCATCGAGGATGGCAGGGGTCGAGGCGACGTCCGGGTCACCGGCGGTCACGAAGGTGATGAGCGCGGCGCGGCCCTGCGCCTTGCAGGCGGCGAAGCGGGTGGCGAGACGGTCGGTCATGCTCACATCTCCACTCCCAGCGCGTCGGCGACGGTGAAGATATCCTTGTCCCCCCGGCCCGACAGATTGACGACGATGATCTTGTCCGCGTCCAGCGTCGGCGCGACCTGTTCGGCGGCGGCCACGGCATGGGCGGATTCGAGCGCGGGGATGATGCCTTCGAGGCGCGAGAGGGTCTGGAAGCTTTCCAGCGCCTCGTCATCCTTGATCGGCAGATATTTGACCCGGCCGATCTCGTGCAGCCAGCTATGTTCCGGGCCGATGCCGGGATAGTCCAGGCCAGCCGAAATGCTGTGTGCTTCGGTGATCTGGCCGTCCTCGTCCTGGAGCAGATAGGTGCGGTTGCCGTGCAGGATGCCCGATGCGCCGCCAGCTAGCGAGGCGGCATGCTTCTTGTCGAGGCCTTCGCCGGCCGCTTCCACGCCGATCATCGCGACTTCGGGATCGTCAAGGAAGGGGTGGAACATGCCGATGGCGTTGGAGCCGCCGCCGACCGGGGCGATCAGCATGTCGGGCAGGCGGCCTTCGGCCTCCATGATCTGCGAACGGATTTCCTTGCCGATGATCGACTGAAAATCGCGCACCAACTCCGGATAGGGGTGCGGGCCAGCGGCGGTGCCGATGATGTAGAAAGTGTCATGGACGTTCGACACCCAGTAGCGCAGGGCGTCGTTCATCGAATCCTTGAGCGTCGAGGAGCCGGAATGGACCGGGATCACCTCCGCGCCGAGCAGCTTCATGCGGAAGACGTTGGGCTTCTGCCGCTCGACATCCTTGGCGCCCATGAAGATCTTGCATTCCATGCCGAACAGGGCGGCGACGGTCGCGGTGGCGACGCCGTGCTGGCCCGCGCCGGTTTCGGCGATGACCTTCTTCTTGCCCATGCGGCGGGCAAGCAGCGCCTGGCCGATGCAATTGTTGATCTTGTGCGCGCCGGTGTGATTGAGTTCCTCGCGCTTGAGGTAGATCTTGGCACCCTTGCCCGGCTCGGCCTTGGCGCGCAGCGCTTCGGTCAGCCGCTCGGCATAATAAAGCGGGTTGGGGCGGCCGACATAGGAGCGCAGCAGCTCGGCATATTCGGCGTGAAATTCGGGATCGGCCTTGGCCGCCTTGTAGACCTTTTCCAGCTCCAGGATCAGCGGCATCAGCGTCTCGGCGACATAGCGGCCGCCAAAGGCGCCGAAATGGCCATTGTCATCCGGCTGGCTGCGGAGGCTGTTGGGCAGGGTGATGGTGTCGGTCATGAATATCTTTCCGGGGACAAATGATGGGCGTTCGCTTGTGGTCAGGAAGCGATCAGCGCCATCGTCCTTCGATGCGCATGGCAGGGGCGTTCAGCGTCAACATGCCGACACCGCTTTGCAGAAGGCCATGATCTTGTCCACACTCTTGATGCCCGGTGCATCCTCGACGCCCGAAGAAACGTCGATCAGCGGCGTGTCGGTCAGGCGGATCGCATCGCACACATTGTCGATGCCAAGGCCACCTGACAGGCCCCAGGGGGCGGGCATGGCGACGCCGCGTAGCAAGGTCCAGTCGAAGCGCAGGCCCATGCCGCCCGGCAACGCCGCGCCATCGGGCGTCTTCGCGTCGAACAGCAGCCGGTCGACCGTGCCGGCATAGGCCTGGGCAGCGTCGATATCGGCGCGGGTCTTTACCGAAATCGCCTTCCACACCGGCAGGCTGAAACGCTGGCGGATAGCGGCAACCCGCTCCGGGCTTTCCTTGCCATGGAGTTGCAGGGCGCTGAGCGCACCGGTGCCGGTCAGGCGGGCAAGCTGTTCGTCATCGGCATCGACGACCACGGCGACGCGATCGACATGGGCCGGAACGGCCGCAGCGAGCGCGCGCATCTGGTCGGGTTCGACATGACGCGGGCTTTTGGGGAAATGGACGAAGCCGACATGGCTCGCCCCGGCGCGCACGGCGGCGCCCACCGTCTCCGGCGTCGACAGGCCGCAGATCTTGATCGCGATTCGGGACATGGGCGGGCCTTTAGACCGTAAGGGAAGGGAAGTCACATTCAGACAGGCTGGGTCAGGTCCATGTCGTGCAGCGCCAGCCACTGATCGGCATGGTCGATGCAAGCCTGGCCCAGGAAGCGATCGAGGACAGCGACGATCTCCGCATCGCTCATCGTCCGGGGATCGAGCGGCGGATGCCAGTGCAGCGCGAAATGCGGGCCGCTGGTGCGGACCAGATAGAAAGGCAGGAATTGCGCCCCGACCTTGCGTGCGAGGCGCAGGGCGATCGAGAGGTTGCCCGATGGTTCGAGCGCGCGGCCGAAGGTCGGGAACCAGACCTGCCGGTCGCGTCGTTCGTCAGCCAGGATATAGAGGGTGGCGCGATCCTTCTGGGTCAGATGCTTGAGCACGCCGCGTGCCGCGCCATCGCCGCCGATCGCCTCGCCCATATAGCTGGATCGCGCCTTCTTGAGCTGGGCGGCGATCCGAGGGTCTTCGGGATCTTCATAGACGCCAAGGCCCGGTCGGTCGGTCGACCATTTGATATGGGCGGCGAGCAGATCCCAATTGCCGATATGGCAGGTGAAGGCGATCATCGGGCCGGGACCGTCCAGCACCGCCTGATAGGCTGGCTGGTCGATGACGGTCACATGGTCGGCATTCACCAGCCGGTCGATATTGGCCAGTTCGGCGAGCGTGCGGCCGACATTCACCCAACGCCGGGTCAGGATCGCTTCGCGTTCCGCTTGCGGCAGGTCGGGCCGCAGCAGCGCCAGATTGGCGCGGGCGCGGGCGTCGCGCAGCTTCATCCGCGGACGGGCGACATGCGCCGACAGCCAGCCACCCAGCCAGGAGGCGAGGCTGGCGGGAAGCAGACGGAGCAGGGTGAAGAGAAAGGGGTTGGAGAGCATGGTCCTGCCCGTCATACAGGAGCCGTTGAGGCGGTAAAGAGCCGCGAAGGGGGCTGGTGGTGACGATGATGCTGGCGCTGTGGCTGCTGCTCCAGGCGCTGAGCCTGATGGGCGTGGTCAATTATTGGCGCCATCTGCCGACGGACCGGCAGGAGGAGGCGCCCGGCGGCGCGGTCATGATCCTGTCGGTGCGCGATGACTGGGAAGGTGACAGCGAACTTGTCACCCGGCTGAAGGCGCAGAGTGCGCCGTTCCGGTTGCTGCTGGCGACGTCGGGGATCTGTGTGGCGGCGGAGGCGCTGGCGATCGCCGAGCCGGATTGGGTGCAGATCGTGCGCGCCGGCGTGGCCAGCGACGAGGGGCAGAAGGTCCACAAGCTGCGGGCGGCGCTCAAGGCGTTGCGCGACGCGGATCGCTATCTGATCTTCATCGACGCGGATATCGCGCCGCCGGTGCGGCTGGCAGGACGGCTGCTCTTCCCGCTGGTGCGGGGCAAGGCCGATATCGTGACAGGCTATCGGCTGCTGCTGCCGGCCGGGCAGGGCATGCCGGCGCTGGTCGGCGCGGTCGAGCAGCAATTGGCGACGCTGCCGCGCGCGGCCAGTTCCACCATGCCCTGGGGCGGGGCAATGGCGATGACGCGGGTGGCGGCCGAGCGGATCGACATCGACGCGGCGCTGGCCGGGCGCCTGTCCGACGACATGGCGATCGGCCTGGCTGGATGGCGCGCGAAGCTGCGGATGCGGCCGGTGCGCGACCTGCTGGTGGCAAGTCCGCTGGATGGTGGGCTTGGCGCGCTCTGGAATTTTGGGGTGCGTCAATATCGCCATATCCTCACCAACAGTCCGCGCATGTGGGCGGTGGCGACCGGTGCCGTCGCGCTGCAATCGGGCTTCTGGCTGTGGGCGCTGGGCTGGGGCAGCTGGCCGGCGATCGCGATCGGCTATGGCGCGGCCTGGGGCCGGGCGGCGGCGCGGCGGCGGATATTGGCGGCCGTGCTGGAGCCAGAGCAGGCGGCGCGGGCGCGCCGATCGCTCTGGTGGGACATGGTGACGCCCTTTGCCGTCTGCTGGGCGCATCTGGCGGTGCAGCTACAGGCTGCCACATCCAATCGCATCAGTTGGGGCGGCTGGACCTATCGCGTTGTGCGTGGCCGGGTGGTGGAGATGGGGCGGGGGTAGTTCCCTTCCTCCCCGAGGCTGGCTCGGGAAGGAAGGGGAATGGATCAGAACCCGGCCGGGAACAAATGATTGCCGGCCTCGTCGAGGCGCAGGATCACCTTGCCGGCGACGGCGCTGATCGGCAGGTCGCCATAGAGATGGGGGAAGAGTGCGCCGCCGCGCGACACTTCCCATTTGATCGCCTCGCCAAAGGGGGCGAGGTCGATCATCAGCATCACCAGCCGATCCTGTCCCGCGAAATGCTTGGCCGCCGTTTCGGCCGCCTGATCGCGCGTGGACATGTGGATATAGCCGTCCTGCAGGTCGATCGGCGCACCCTTGAACACGCCGTCGGCCTTGAACTGGTCATATTGCTCGGCGGTCAGGATCTTGTAGGCGAACAGCTCGCTCACGCCTCGCGACCCTCGCTGCCGGTTTCCGGGGCGGTTTCGGGCGCGACTTCGACGGTGCCTTCGGTCGTAGCCTCGGCATTGTCGTCTTCGCCGTCCTCGATCCGGGCCGTGGAAACGACATGCTCGTCCTTGGCGACGTTGAACAGGCGCACGCCGGCCGAGTTGCGGCCGATGACGCGCATCGACGACAGGCCCATGCGGATCAGCTTGGCCTGATCGGTGACGAGCATCAGATGATCCTCATGCGCGACCGGGAAGCTGCCGACGACCAGGCCGTTGCGGGCGATATTGTCGATATTGGTGATGCCCTGGCCACCGCGACCGGTGCGGCGATAATCATAGGCCGAACTGATCTTGCCATAGCCATTGGCGCAGACGGTCAGGATGAACTGCTCCGCTTGCGCAAAGGCGGCCATGCGTTCGGCGCTGTTGATCGCCGGGGTCGCTTCATTTTCCTTCCACGGCGCGGCGCGCAGATAGTCGTCGCGTTCCTCGGTGGTCGCGTCGAAGCCCTTGAGGATCGAGAGCGAGATGACCTCATCGCCATCCTTCAGCGTCATGCCGCGCACGCCGGTCGAGGTGCGGCTCTGGAATTCGCGCACGTCGGTGGCGGCGAAGCGGATCGCGCGGCCCTGGCGGGTGGCGAGCAGCACGTCATCCTCTTCGGTCAGCAGCGCAACGCCGATCAGGCGATCGTCGCTGCCTTCATCGAAGCGCATGGCGAGCTTGCCGTTGCTGGGCACATTGGCGAAGGCGTCCATGCTGTTGCGGCGCACGGTACCGTTCGCGGTGGCGAACATGACGTGCAGTTCCTTCCAGCTTTCCTCGTCCTCTGGCAGAGGCAGCACGGTCTGGATGGTTTCGCCCGGTGCCAGCGGCAGCAGGTTGATCATCGGCCGGCCGCGGGTGGCGGGGCCGCCCTCGGGCAGGCGCCAGACCTTGAGGCGATAGACCTTGCCGGCGGTCGAGAAGAACAGCACCGGCGTGTGCGTCGAGGTGACGAACAATTCGGTGACGGCATCCTCATCCTTGGTCGCCATGCCCGAACGGCCCTTGCCGCCACGGCCCTGGGCGCGGAAGCTCTCCAGCGGGGTGCGCTTGATATAGCCCTGCACGGTGACGGTGACGACCATCTCCTCGCGCTCGATCAGATCCTCGTCATCGATGCCGTCGGCGGCAGGGGCGATGACCGACACGCGCGGCGTGGCGAATTCGCTCTCGATCGCTTCGAACTCTTCGCGCATCACGGCGTAGAGCTTCACCCGGTCACCCAGGATGGCGAGATATTCGGCGATGGCTTCGGCCAGTTCGGCCAGTTCCTTGCCGATTTCGTCACGGCCGAGCGCGGTCAGGCGGTGGAGGCGCAGGTCGAGGATGGCGCGGACCTGCACGTCGCTGAGCTTGTAGCTCTCGCCGCTGACTTCGGTCTCGATCGCCTCGACCAGGGCGAGATAGGGCGCGATCTCGCCGATCGGCCATTCGCGCGCCAGCAGTGATTCGCGGGCGGCAGCCGGGCTGGCCGAGCTGCGGATGATCTTCACCACCTCGTCGAGGTTGGTGACCGCGACCACCAGGCCGAGCAAGATATGGGCGCGGTCGCGCGCCTTGTTCAGCTCGAACTTGGTGCGGCGGGTGATGACCTCTTCGCGGAACTTGACGAAGGCTTCGATGATCTCGCGCAGGCCCAGCAGTTCCGGGCGGCCGCCACGGATCGCCAGCATGTTGGCGGGGAAGCTCGACTGGGCCGGGGTGTTGCGCCACAGCTGGTTGAGGACGACGTCCGGGGTGGCGTCGCGCTTCAGGTCCATGACGATGCGCACGCCTTCGCGGCTCGATTCGTCACGAATGTCGCTGATGCCCTCGATCCGCTTGTCCTTGGCGGCTTCGGCGATCTTTTCGACCAGGCCGCTCTTGCCGACCTGATAGGGGATGGAGGTGAGGACGATCGAGCGGCGGTCGCCGCGGCCTTCCTCCACCTCGTGCCGGGCGCGCATCAGGATCGAGCCGCGACCGGTATGATAGGCGTTGCGGGCGCCCGACTGGCCCAGGATCAGCGGCGCGGTCGGGAAATCGGGGCCGGGGACGATCTGGATCAGTTCGTCGGTCGAGATCGCCGGGTTTTCGATATAGGCAAGGCAGGCGCGCAGCACTTCGCCGAGGTTATGCGGCGGAATGTTGGTTGCCATGCCGACGGCGATGCCGCCGGCGCCGTTGACCAGCAGGTTGGGGAAGCGGGCGGGCAGCACCTGCGGCTCGCTTTCCGACGCGTCATAGTTGGGCGTGAAGTCGACGGTGTCCTTGTCGAGATCGTCCAGCAGCGCGGTCGCGACCTTGGCCAGGCGCGCTTCGGTGTAACGCATGGCGGCTGGCGGATCGGGGTCCATCGAGCCGAAGTTTCCCTGGCCGTCGATCAGCGGCACGCGCATCGACCAGTCCTGGGTCATGCGGGCCAATGCGTCGTAGATCGAGCTGTCGCCATGGGGGTGATATTTACCCATGACTTCACCGACCAGACGGGCCGACTTGCGATAGGGACGGTTGTAGACGAAGCCCGATTCCTGGGCCGAGAAGAGAATGCGGCGATGCACCGGCTTCAGGCCGTCGCGCACGTCCGGCAGGGCGCGGGAGACGATCACGGACATGGCATAGTCGAGATAGCTCGACTTCATCTCATCAACGATGCTGATGGGGCTGATGTCCGAAGGGTCGGCGAGGACGGTCTCGTCGGTCAAGGCGATTCTCTTTTTGGATGGGTGTGATGCGTTCCCATTGCACTAGCCGAGCGAAACAAATCTGTCACCCCTCGCGCGCGCCCGCGCGCCCGCATGTGCAGCCAAGGCGGTGATTGGCGGGCGTGAAGAAAAGCGGAACGAAGCGGCAGCATGACAGTTGCAAAATGCGCGGATATAGGCTTGTTCAAAGCCCGTTCACGCGCCGACCCCTAATCGGCGTTCAACCCGGATGTCGCCTGTGGTCCCCCTGTCAGGCGCGAAAAGGAGATGAGGATCATGCGTTTTGTTACCCCGCTGTCGCTCGCGCTGGCTCTGGCGCTGACCGGCGGCGCCGTTTCGGCTCCCGCCTCCGCCGCGAAGAAGGAAGAAAAGCCGGCCGGCCGCAAGCTGAACGTGTCGCCCGAAGTGCTCAAGTCGCTGCAGGCTGCCCAGAAGGCGTCCGATGCCCAGGATTTCGCCGGTGCCAAGACGGCGCTGACCGAGGCCGACGGCAAGGCGGCGTCGAACGATGACAAGTATCAGATCGGCGCGATCAAGCTGAACACCGGCATCCAGAGCAAGGATGACGCGCTGAAGATGGAAGGTCTCAACCAGATGCTCGACAGCGGCCTGACGCCGCCCGAGCAGACCGGCCAGTTCAACATGGTGGCGGCCGACGCGGCTCTTGCCCAGAAGAATTACGACGTCGCCATTTCGCGCGGTCAGGCGGCGCTGGCCGCCGGTTACAAGGCGGAGCAGGTCAACCCGACCATTGCGCAGGCGTATTTCGGCAAGGCCGGCACCGGCAACGCCTCGGCCGAACCGGCGCGTGGCTTCAACCAGCAGGGCCTCGCCGCGCTGAAGGCGGCGGCTGATGCGACCAAGGCGTCGGGCCAGCCCGTGCCGGCGCAATGGTATCAGATCGGCGTCAGCCGTGCGGCTGCCGCGCGCCTGCCGGAAGTCACCGACTGGGCCAAGTGGGCCTATGCCGCCAATCCGAGCGGTGAAAATCTGCGCACGCTGATCCGTCTGTTCCAGCAGGCGAACCCGAACATCACCAACCGCGAAAATCTGGACGTGCTGCGCCTGATGTCGGCGGCCAAGGGGCTGGTGGTCGCTGCCGACTTCACCGAACTGGCCGAAATGGCGTCGAAGACGGGTATCTATGGCGAGGTCAAGTCGACGATCGACGCCGGTCGCGCCAAGGGCGTGCTGAACGCCAGCCAGGCGGGCGACATCTATCAGGCCGCCGTGGGCCGCATTCCGGGCGACAAGTCGTCGCTGGGTGCCGCCGAAGCGGATGCCGGCAAGGCCGCCAATGGCAAGGTCGCGGCTGCGACCGGCGACGCCTATCTGGGCTATGGCGACTATGCCAAGGCGGCGGCGATGTTCGAACTGGCCAAGCAGAAGGGTGGCGTCGACGCCGACGAGATCAACACCCGCCTGGGCATTGCCAAGACTATGGGTGGCGACAATGCCGGCGCCAAGTCGGCGTTCGAGGCAGTCCAGGGCGGTGCGCGCAAGCAGATCGCCGATCTGTGGCTGACCTATCTGGGCACCAAGGCCTGAATCTAGTATAAGGCGCGCAGATCGTCGCTGGTTCGGCGGTCTGTGCGCCTATATTTTTTTGAATGACCGGCCGGGGGCCGGGATATTGCAGTGGGGGAGGCCTGTCATGGCCAAGCGGAATCCTGTTTTTCTGACTATCGGACTGCCGGTGGTGCTGGCCGGCGCCATGCTGGCGACGCCGGCTGCGGCCAAGAAGAAGATCGTGGTGGCAGGGCCGCCGATCGAGATGTCGGACGCCTTCCGCGCCGATGTGCAGGCCGCCGAAACCGCGATCAAGGCGCGTGACGCGTCGACCGCCAATCTGCGCATCGCGTCGCTCAACCCGACCACCGACATGGAAGCCTATGCTGCGGCCGGCCTGCGTTTCGAGGTGGCGGTGCTGCGCCGGGACATCCAGGCCCAGCGGATCGCGCTGACCGACATGTTCAAGACCAGTTCGGTGCCCAAGGCGGACGCGCCGCGCCTGCGCTTCATCGCCGGCTATCTGTCCTACATGGTCGCGAACTATACCGATGCGGTGGCGCAGCTCGATTATGCCAAGACGCTGGGCTATTCGGGCATCGACGCCACCATGCTGCGCGCCGATATCGCGATGCGCAAGAACAAGTCCAAGGAAGCCCGCACCTATGTGCAGGAGGCGCTGGCGCAGCAGAAGGCATCGGGTCAGCCGATCCCGGCCGCCTGGTATGACCGCGCTATCTCCATGGCCTATCAGACCAATGACTGGGATGAGGTGAGCAGCCTCTATCGCGAGCGGCTGGAGGTCTATCCGTCGACCCCTGAATGGCGTTCGGCGCTGACCAACTATCTGGCCGGCCAGGAAAGCGACCCGCAGGTCCAACTCGACCTCTATCGCCTGCAGGCTGCCAATGGCGCGATGGCGAGCGAGCGCGATTACCAGACCTATGCCCAGCTGGCCGAGAAGACCGGCAATTTTGCCGAAGCCAAGGCGATCATCGAGGCGGGCCGTTCGGCCGGCAAGCTGACCACCAGCCAGGCGACCACGGCGCAGCTGCTGAAGGCGGTGACGCCCAAGGCGACCAAGGATATTGCCGCCATGCCCGCGCTGGCGAAGAAGGCGGCGGCGGCGAGCGATGGCAAGGCGGCGCTGAATGCGGCCGACGGCTATTTCTCGCTCGGTCAATATCCGCAGGCGGTGGAGCAGTATCGGCTGGCGCTGAGCAAGGGCGGGGTCGATCAGGGCCATGCCAATGCGCGCCTGGGCATCGCGCTGGCCCGTTCGGGCGATCTGGCCGGTGGCAAGACCACGCTGGCCCAGGTGACCAGCGGCAATTGGAGCAATGTCGCCGGCTTCTGGTCGGTGTGGGTCGATCTGCAGCATCGCAAGTCGGCGCAGCAGGGCACGGCGCAGACCGCCAGCTGATCGCGGCGCGACATGATATGCAAAAGGGCCGGTCCCCCCGCGGGGCCGGCCCTTTTTCGTTGTGCCTGCGTGCCGGCTGTCGCGGGCTGACCGGATCAGACCGGCAGCGGGACGCCGGGCAGATTCTTCGACGTGCGGATCGTCAGCGACGTCTTGACGCTCACCACATTGGGCGCCGGCGTCAGCTTCGACGTCAGGAATTGCTGGAAGCTCTGCAGGTCGCGCGCGACCACCTTCAGGATGAAGTCGATTTCGCCGTTCAGCATATGGCATTCGCGCACTTCTGGCAGGGCGTCGACATGGTCCTGGAACGCCTTCAGATCGGCCTCGGCCTGGCTCTTGAGGCTGACCATCGCGAACACGGTGATGGTATAGCCGAGCATCGCCGGATCGACCACGGCATGATAGGCGGTGATGGCGCCGGCTTCCTCCAGCGCACGGACGCGGCGCAGGCACGGCGGTGCGGTCAGCCCGACCTTCCGCGCCAGATCCACATTGGTCATCCTGCCATTGTCCTGCAATTCGCCCAGGATCTGCAGGTCGATGTCGTCGATATTGGGCCCCGCCATCAGATTGATTATTTCCTTACCTGTTACTGCGGGCGCATCATAATAATATTTCAGCGCAATGCAATTGTCCCACTATGCGACGCTCATATTGTGCGTCGAAAACACGCTTTCGCTTTGGGTAAGGACTGCTTATCGGTTAGGATGTAACGAACAGCGATGCGGGCATGCCGCCTGTTACCGCTTGAATATGGGGACTTTGGTTGCGCTTCAACGACATCATGCAAACCGTGCTGGCTGCCGACGATCGCAGCGGCGTGGGCGCGGTGACGCTGTGGCGGCAATGTGTCGACCTGCTGGCGCAGCATGATCGTTATGATCGTCCCCCCATGGACGCACCCGATCGCGAGGCTCTGCTCGGCCGATTGGCCCAGTTGCGGCCGCAACTGTCTGAAATGCAGCGAATCGCGACCGTCGTCGAACTGGGCGGCCGGCTGCGTTCGGCCAGCCTGATCCGCTTCTTTGCCGGTGACCGTCCGGCGATCGCCGGCGCGGCTATGGCACGCGCCCGCCTGTCCGATCCGCTGTGGGCCGCACTGCTGCCGCATCTCAGCCCCACGGCGCGCGGTGTGCTGCGCGGCCGTCGCGACATCGGCCCCGAAACGCGGCAGGGGCTCGAAGCCTTCGGCCCGACGGACCTGGTGCTGACTAGCGGCACGAGCGTCCGTGAAGCCGACATGCTGCTGACCGCGGACATGGCGCTCGCGGCCGAGCCCGTCGTCGAGCCGGAAGTGGCGCCGCAGCCGGTGGCTGAACCCGGCCCCGACCAGATCCGCAACCTGGTCGACCGCATTGCGCGCTTCACCAGTACCCGGCGTCCGCCCGAAGAGACGCCGCCGCAGGACATCATCGTCGCGCCGGTGACGCAGCCCGCGCTGCGCGCCGAACAGCCGCATTTCTTCGCGTTCGAGACGGATTCGACCGGCGTGCTGGTCTGGGTCGACCAGGGGCCGCGTGCCGCGCTGGTCGGCCTGTCGCTCGGCGAAATTGCGCTGGAAGGGGCAAGCGGTCCCGATGGCCATGTCGCGGGCGCCTTCCAGCGTCGCAGCGGCTTCCAGAATGGCCGTTTCACCATCATCGGCGGGATGATGGCAGGCGAATGGCGCCTGTCGGCAACCCCCTTCTTCGATCCGCGGTCCGGTCGGTTCCAGGGCTATCGCGGCCAGGCACGGCGCCCCTATCTGCACGAAGTGGCGACGACGCCGTCCGGCCCGGTGACGATTGCCGGCCTGTCGGCGGATTCGCTGCGCCAGCTGGTGCATGAACTGCGCACGCCGCTGAACGCGATCCTGGGCTTTGCCGAGATTATCGAACAGGAATTGTTCGGCGCGGCCGGCGTCGAATATCGCGAGATGGCCGGCAATATCGCGGTCGATGCGCGCCATCTGCTGGCGGCGTTCGACGATCTGGATCTGGCCGCCAAGGTATCGCGGGGCGACGGCATCGGTGCGCCGCAGACGATCGATCCGGCGCTGCTGGTGATGCAGGTCGCGGCCCGTTTCCGCGATCAGGATGGCCGGGCGGTGACGCCGATCGAAATCGCCGTGTCGCAGGATCTGCCGCAGATCAGCATCGATCCGGTGCAGGGCGAGCGCATGGTGCAACATCTGCTGCGCACGCTGATTTCGGTCGCGCCCGAGGGCGAGGCGGTGACCGGCGCCTGCTGGTTCCAGCCCGATGGCGCGTCGGGCAAGGTGGTGCTGGCGATCGATCGCCCGTCGACGCTGAGCGGCATGGACGAGGCGCATCTGCTTGATCCGGGCTACACGCCCGAGGGCGACTGGGCGGACGGGCCGTTGCTGGGGCTGGGCTTCTCGCTGCGTCTGATCCGCAGCCTGGCGGCGGGTTGCGGCGGCAGCCTGGATGTCGGCCCGGACCGTTTCCTGCTGCGCATCCCGGTCGACGGGATGGAAGAGGATGTCGTTGGCAATGGCTGATTTTCGGGCTGGTCGGGCGCGGGCTTGACCGGAACGAAACCCTATCGCAACCATTGCGGGATAGGGAAGGGCGATGCAATCAGCTCATCATCATGACGGCAATCTGCTTCGGGCGCCGCTGCCCGAGGACATGATTGCGCTTCCGGCCGCGTTCGGCACCCGCTTCATGCTGTTCGTCGATACCGAGGAGGAATTCGACTGGAATGCGCCCTTCCGTCGGGAAGGCCATGGCGTGACGGCGTTGGCCGGCATGGCACGCGGCCAGGCCTATTTTGCGGCGGCCGGGGTGAAGCCCGTCTATGTGACCGACTATCCGGTGGTGGACAGCGATGCCGCCGCCGGGATGATGGGGGCGTGGGTGGCAGCGGGCGAGGCCGATGTCGGCGCGCATCTCCACCCCTGGGTCAATCCGCCCCATGTCGAGGATGTGAATGCCGCCAATTCCTATGTCGGTTCGCTGCCCGAGGCGGTGGAGGCGGCAAAGCTGGAGGCGCTGTGCCGCCGGATCGAGGATCGCTTCGGTCGGCGGCCGATTGCCTATCGGGCGGGGCGCTATGGCGTCGGCCCCAATAGTGCGCGGCTGCTGGAGGCGGCGGGCTTTCGCCTCGATACCTCGGTGCGCAGCCGGTTCGATTACAGCCATCAGCATGGCCCCGATTTCCATGGCCTGCCGCAAAATCCCTATTGGGCGGGGCCGACCCGCAGCCTGGTCGAATTGCCGCTGTCGACCGCGATCACCGGCCTGTTACGGGGCGGAGGCGAGGGGCTTTATCGCGCGACCCAGGCGATGGGGCCGCTGGCCGGTGCGCTGGCGCGGGCGCGGATGCTCTCGCGCGTGCCGCTGACGCCCGAGGGCATCACCGCAGCCGAAGCGACGACGGCGATCGATGCACTGATCGAGGAAGGCGTGCGCGTCCTCAATTTCAGTTTCCATTCGCCCACGCTGGAGCCGGGGCACACGCCCTATGTCCGTGACGAGGCCGATCGCACCGCCTTTTACGGCTGGTGGGATAGGGTGCTGAGCCATCTGGCGCGGCGCGGCGTGACGGCGGTCGGCCTGGATCAGTTGCTGGACGCTATTCCGGCGCGCGCGAAGGCTTGCCAAGCCGCCTGATGCTCCTTATCGCCGCGTTCAAGGTGGGGCCTGTAGCTCAATGGTTAGAGCTGGCCGCTCATAACGGCTAGGTTGCGGGTTCGAGTCCTGCCGGGCCCACCAGATTTTCCGATCATGTTAGCCATTTGTTCTCATTGAGACTCCGCGCCCCGTCTATTCCGGCGCACTCGAATTACACTTTGTCTCACTCTATCTCGCTCTAGAGCAAATTCCGATCCGACTGCGTCAGATCGGTTGCTCTAAGTTTTTGGTTTAACGCGTTTTCCGAGTCATCAGGTGTTCCACCTGATTAGAAAACGCTCTAGCGCACCCCATGCGGGGACATTGGTGGGGGCATCGGATTTCAAAGTGGGGGCATCGTTGCTCTGACCGTCGCCGAAGTGAAGAACGCCAGACCGGGGGAGCGGGACTATAGCTCGCTGATTCCGCCGGCCTGCACCTGTTCGTCTCCACGAAAGGGGCGAAGTCCTGGCGTTTCAAATCGATTTGCCGGCAAACAGAAGCGGCTGACCTTCGGGCTGTTCCCCGATGTCACGCTAGCAGACGCGCGCGACCAGCGCGACGCGGCCCGGGCCATCGTGCGCCCGGGCAAGACCCGGATGATCGCGTCGAAACTGTCCGCCTTGTCGAAGATCGCCTATCCTCGCTCGCTGCCACCACTGGCAATGCGCCCGATGTTCGCGATCGGGAATTGGAGCATGATCGTGAGGCCGCGCGTGGGCGACTTTGCGCTGACCCTCCCATGATGTGATCTGCCCCCCGCTGAGTGGCCCAGAGACTATGATAGTCTGGACCGCGAAAGGGACATTGAATGCCGAGCAAGAAGCACAAGCCGGAAGAGATCATCGGCAAGCTGCGTGAAGTTGAGATTGTGCTGGCGCAGGGGGCTTCGACCGCCGAAGCCTGCCGTCGGATCGGGGTCAGCGAGCAGACCTATTATCGCTGGCGCAAGGAATATGGCGGGCTGAAGACCGACCAGGCACGGCGGATGAAGGATCTGGAGAAGGAAAACCAACGGCTGCGCCGGGCGATCTCGGACCTGACGCTGGACAAGCTGATATTGCAGGAAGCTGCACGGGGAAACTTCTGAGCCCCGCGCGGCGACGGCGCTGCATCGATCATATACGACGGGATCTGCCAGTCCGGCTATCCGAGCGACGGATATGCCGGGTTCTGGGGCAGCATCGATCGACACAGCGTAAAGTGCCGCGTGGGGCGGATGACGAACAGGCGCTGACGGAGGACATCATCGCCTTGGCAAAGCAATATGGTCGTTACGGCTACCGCCGGGTCACGGCGTTGCTGCGCCATGCGGGGTGGACGGTGAACCATAAACGGGTCGAGCGGATATGGCGGCGCGAAGGGCTCAAGGTGCCGCAGCGCCAGCCCAAACGCGGGCGTCTATGGCTCAACGACGGATCATGCATCCGCCTGCGGCCTGAGTATCCTGGGCATGTGTGGGCCTACGACTTCGTCGAGGGGCGCACGCATGACGGCCGCAAGTTCCGCATCCTGACGATCATCGACGAGGCCAGCAGGGAATGTCTGGCGCTTATCGTTGCGCGACAGCTCAAACATGAGGATGTGCTGGCGGCCTTGGCGGACCTGTTCATCTCGCGCGGCCCGCCTGCACATATACGGTCAGATAATGGCGCCGAATTTATCGCCAATGCCGTCCAGCAATGGCTGCGGCAGATCGGCGTGAAGACGCTCTACATCGCGCCGGGATCGCCATGGGAGAATGGCTATAATGAAAGCTTCAATGGGTCGCTGCGCGACGAACTGCTCAATGGTGAAATCTTCTACAGCCTCGCCGAGGCCAGGGTGCTGATCGAAGCCTGGCGGCGGCATTACAACACCGTCCGCCCGCACAGCAGTCTTGGCTATCGGCCACCGGCACCAGAAACGGCGACACCGCCATATCCGGCCTCCGGTTCCGCTTCGCTCCACCTCCGTCCGGATATGGCGGCGATGAGCTTAATGCACTAACAAACCAATCGGTCCACTCGGTGGGGGCAGATCATCTGCTCCTTGCAGCTGCCGAACGGGTGGACGGCGATGATTGCCGGCCAGCTCTTTGCGGCATCGAAATTCGGCGGGAACAGTATGTTGGCGGCGATGTGCCATGCCATGTCGCGGTTCCGGATCTGAACGCTTTCCATGATCATTTCCTCGGGAAAGACAGTGGATGCCAGGAGCGCAATGCTCCCGGCGCCTGCTTGCTCGATTACTCGGCGGGTTCGCTCACGGCGGCCGTCAGCTTGGCCGTGAAGAACGGGGCGAGGACGGACACGGCCTCGTCGACAAAGGCTTCGCCATCATAGAGATCCATATGATTGGCGCCCTCGACGACATGGAATGCCTTGTCGGTGCTGGCCGCGCGATCATAGAGATCATCGCTCATCCACTTCGAGCCCGCCATGCTGCCGGCGACGATCTGGATCGGCTGGGTTAGATAAACATCGGCCATGTGATAGGCATCATAGGTGATGATCTGGTTCAGGCTGCGCAGCGTCGCAAAGCCGGGCGCGGTCGGATATTCGGCGCGCGGAGTATGATAATATTCCCAGGCCTGACGAAGCTCCTCGTTCGGCGCGTCCGCTTCGTTCATCGGTGCCAGCGGCATGGTCGCATGGCCCTTGCCCTCGGCGTCGGCGGTGCGGGCGTTCGAGCCCGCCTCGACATAGGGCAGCGCGTCGATCGATTTGACCATATTGTCCCAGCCATTGCGGAACATGGAACCGATATTGACCGCGCTGACCGTACCGATCGCCTTGATCCGGCGATCCTGGATCGCGGCATTGGCCGTATAGCCGGCGCCCGCACAGATGCCCATCGCGCCGATCTGGTCCCGGTCGACATAGGGCAGCGTCGTCAGATGATCGATGACCGCGCTTACATCCTCGGTGCTGATATGGGGATTTTCCAGCTGACGAATATCGCCACCGCTTTCGCCCTGATAGGAGCGGTCGAAGGCGATCGTGACGAAGCCCTGCTCCGCCAGCTTGCGGGCATAGGTGCCGGCCGTCTGCTCCTTCACCCCGCCGCCCGGATGCGAAACGACGATCGCCGGATAGCGCCGGGTTGCATCAAAGCCTTCGGGCAGGTTGATGACGGCCGACATGGCTATCGACGGGTTGTTCGAATTGGCGAAGCTGATCTTGCTCATGTCTCGGTCTCCTCAGGGCTGGCGACGGGGGACCGTCTGCCGATAAGGGAGATATAGACCCTGCCGATTGCGTGGATTAGACAGGTAATACTGCTTGGTCCTATCACTGGAGTGATGAATGAGGCGCGATGAGATCGCTGATCTGGCGGCATTCGTGATCGTTGCGGAAGAACGCAGCTTCACCAAGGCGGCCGCACGCCTGGGCATGGCGCAATCGGGGCTCAGCCAGATCGTGCGCAAGATCGAGGAGCGGCTTGGGATGCGCCTCCTGTCCCGCACCACGCGCAGCGTCGCCCCGACAGAGGCGGGGGAACGGTTGATCGCCACGCTGGGGCCAATGTTGCATGATCTGGACGGCGCCATTGCGTCGCTGGGGGATTTGCGGGATCGGCCATCGGGCACGATCCGCGTGACGACGGTGGAGCATGCCGCCAAGACGATCCTTCTGCCAGCGATGCGCAAGCTGCTCCCTGAAAAATCCGGATGTCACGGTTGAACTGACGATCGACTATGCGCTCGCGGATGTGGTGGCCGATCGGTTCGACGCCGGTGTTCGGTTGGGCGGCGAGATCGCCAAGGACATGATTGCGGTTCGCATCAGCGCGGATGTGCCAATGGCGATCGTCGGCGCGCCCGCCTATTTCGCCGGACGAAGCGCGCCGGCGTCTCCGGCCGGCCTTGTCGATCATCGCGCCATCAATCTGGGCTTGCCCGGTTCTCGGGTGCCCCTGGGCTGGCGTCTGATGCGCGGCGGGCGGGAGGCGAAGGTGCGCGTCGGCGGACCGCTGGTGCTGACGACGATTGAACTCGTCCGTGCTGCGGCGCTCGATGGTCACGGTCTCGCCTATCTGCCGACCGATCAGGTCCAGGATGATCTTGATGCCGGGCGACTGATCCAGGTTCTGGGCAAGTTCACGCCCGACCTGCCGGGCTATCAGCTTTATTATCCCAACCGGCGGCATGCCTCCGCCGCTTTCAAGCTGTTTGTCGAAGCCGTGCGCTATCGTGATTAGGCGCCCATGCGACTAAACGGAATGTCTGCTTCCGGTCCGCGAAAATTAGGAACTGAGCGTCCGGCCTGGGTCAGGAAAACCTTATTGGACCAAAGTATGATCCAACCGCGCGGCCTGGCCCATTATGTTCGGCATCCATGCAGGTGCGGATGACAGCGCATCGGGGAGGTGCCGGTGAGCTTCAGGAAGGCGATGGTCGCGGGCGCATTGGCGCTGATATTGTCGCTCGCTGTGCTGATCGCGACATCTATCTGGCATCACAGGCTCGCCGCTCGGTTGCTTTCGCGGATCGAAATGGCCCAGCATCAGGCGCTGCTGGTCACCCGGCTGGAGGCGGACATCGTCGCCCGGCAACTGGCCGATCGGTCACAGCATGTTGCCATGGATCAGGCCATTGCAGTCGGCATGCGAGCCTATCTGGGCAGTATTGAAAACGAACGGCACCTGATCGAAACCGACGCGGAAAGTCAGGCCCAGCAAACCCATGAATGGGCAAGGGCGCTAGAACTCGCCGGGATCATAGGCAATTCCGATCGAGCGGGATGGAGGGCGGCACGCGCTCTGTCGCATGACATCGCCGTCCGGGAACAGGGGGAGGCGCGGGAGGCCGCGCAATCGATCGCGCAGGCGCAGCGCTGGAGCGGCTGGCTGATTGGCAGCGTGGCGCTTTTCATCCTGCTGCTGTGTGGCGCAACCGGCTGGCTGCTGTGGCGCGGCATCGTGGCGCCCATCGCTGCGCTCATCGATGGCACAGACAGGCTCAGGGCAGAACGGGGCCCTGCACGCGTTCGGCTGCAGGGGCTGCACGAACTACAGCATCTGGCCGCCCAGTTCAACGATATGGCGGAAGCGATCGAGACGCAGGTGGCCACCCGCACGACGGCCCTGGAACAGGCCAATCAACGGCTGCGCGATATCGATGGCCGGCGTCGGCTGTTCCTGTCCAAGGTCAGCCATGAACTGCGCACGCCCGTCACCGTGATGCGCGGTGAAGCAGAAGTGGCGCTGCGCCGGCCGGAGAATCGCGCTGCACTGGAGGATGCGCTGGTCCATATCGTCGACAGCGGCCAGTTCCTCCATCGGCGGCTGGACGACCTGCTGGCGCTGGCCCAGGCGGAAGACGGCGCCTTGTCGGTCGCGCCCCGGCCGATCGACCTTGCCCTCGTGCTGCGCGAGGCCCATGCCATGGTGGCCCCCTTCGCCCGATCAAGTGGTATCGGGCTTCAACTTGAAGCGGCAAGCGATGCGGTGCCGATCGTCGGCGATCCTGATCGATTGCGCCAGGCCCTCGTTGCCATCATCGATAATGGCATAAAATTCTCGCCGCCCGAGGGCATGATCCGGCTGGATATGCGATCGTACGGCGATCGCGCGCGCATCGCGATCAGCGACGATGGTCCGGGCGTAGCGGAGGCCGATCTGGCCAGGATTTTCGATCCCTATTTCCAGGCGGATGTCGGACGCAGCCGGGGCGGCACCGGGCTCGGGCTTGCGCTCGCGCGATGGATCGCGGATCGGCATGGCGGCCATCTGGACGCTGCCAATCACCGCATGAGGGAGGGCCTGTGCGTGTCGCTGACCTTGCCGGTGGTGTCATGAACATCCTGCTGGTGGAAGATGATCCGGGCATCGGCCGTTTCGTCCATCGCGGATTGATGGCCGAAGGCTATATGGTCGAATGGCAGACATCGGGACGGCGGGCCCGTCCACGACTGGCATCCGGTCTGTTCCATGCTGCGATCCTGGACCTTGGCCTACCCGACATGGATGGCGCCGACCTGTGCCGTGAGGTGCGGCGGGACGGGGTCGATCTGCCGATCTGCATGCTGACCGCGCGTGCCAGCCTGGACGAGAAGCTGGAGGGGTTTCGCTGCGGCGCCGATGATTATCTGACCAAGCCTTTTTCCTTCGAGGAATTGCTGGCGCGGCTGGCGGTCATGGTTCGACGTCGCGAAGGCCGCGATGCCGAGCGCCTGTCGCTGGGATCGCTGGCGATCGACATTCGTGCCCGGACGGCGCAGATCGAGAGGAAGCCGCTCGATTGCAGCCGGCGCGAGTTCGACCTGCTGTTGTGCCTGACCCGTCAGGCTGGACAGGTGGTATCACGCAGCCAGATATTGGACATGGCGTGGGGCACCGACGCCGACGTCACGGAAAACAGCGTCGACGTCTATGTCGGCTATTTGCGCAAGCGCCTGGCCGCGCACGCCTGCGCGCCCGACCTGCTGACGGTGCGTGGGGTCGGTTTCATGCTGCGGCATGGGACCAAAGCATGAGCGATATTGAGAGGGATCTCATGAAGCGCTCAGGACGCTCTCAGAAAGCCTTCCTACACTTCTCCGGGTAAGCGGCGATCAAGCCGCACTGCCAAGGAGGATGCGATGCGAGGAGCAAGGGGGCGGCTGGCGGCTATTACGGCGCTGGCAACGATGCTGGCGGGGCCGGCGCTGGGCCAGAATGGGGCTGCGGCCAAGCATGATTTCAAGCTGCCGGGCGTCAGCTGGGACGACATCCTGAATGACGAGCAGAGCAACGACAATGTGCTGATGTATGGCCTGGGCGTGCGGGCCCAGCGGTTCAGCACGCTCGACCAGATCAACAGTGACACTGCGAAGAAACTGGTGCCGAAATGGGTTTTCTCCTTCGGCGACGAGCGGCAGCGCGGACAGGAAAGCCAGGCCCTCTTCTATGACGGTGTCATCTATGTGACCGCATCCTACAGCCGGATATTCGCGCTGGACGCGGCGACGGGCAAGAAGATCTGGTCCTACACCGCGCGCCTGCCCGATGACATCCGTCCCTGCTGCGACGTCATCAATCGCGGCGCGGCCATCTATGGCGACAAGATCTTCCTCGGCACGCTCGACGCCTCCATGATCGCGCTCGACCGCAAGACCGGCAAGGTGGTGTGGAACAAGAAGTTCCAGGATCACAAGGCCGGCTACACCATGACCGGCGCGCCGACGATCGTGAAGGATCAGAAGACCGGGCGCGTCATGCTGATCCACGGATCGTCCGGTGATGAATTCGGCGTGGTGGGCGAACTTTATGCCCGCGATCCCGACACCGGCGAGGAAATCTGGATGCGGCCGATGGTTGAGGGGCATCAGGGCCGCCTCAACGGCAAGCCGTCGAGCTTCACTGGCGATCCCAAGGCGCCGAGCTGGCCCAATGACAAGGATGGCAAGAAGGTCGAGGCGTGGAACCATGGCGGCGGAGCCCCCTGGCAGTCGGCGACCTTTGACGTGAAGACCAACACGATCGTCATCGGTACCGGCAATCCCGCGCCATGGAACACCTGGAAGCGTTCGCCGGGCGACAGCCTCTACACATCGGGCCAGGTCTATATCGAACCGTCGACCGGCGAGCCGGTGGGCTTCTTCCAGCATACGCCCAACGACGCCTGGGACTTTTCGGGCAACAACCCGATCGTGCTGTTCGATCTGGAAAAGGACGGCAAGACGATCCGCGCCGGCGCCCATGCCGATCGCAACGGCTATTTCTTCCTGACCGATCTCGACAAGCTGACCAAGCGCGATGGCAAGATCAGCAAGCAGAAAGGATCGGCGCTGGGCATCTATCCCTTCGTCCCGAACATCAGCTGGGCCAGCAAATGGGATGTGGCCAATGGCCGGCCGATCGAAAATCCGGGGCAGCGTCCGCCGCCGCCCGCACCAGGCCAGGACAAGGGGGACGTGATCAAGGTCACCCCCAATTTCCTGGGCGGCACCAACTGGATGCCCATGTCCTACAATCCGGGAACCGGACTGTTCTACATCCCGTCCAACGACTGGTCGGAAGATTACTGGACCGAGAATGTGACCTATAACAAGGGTGCCGCCTATCTCGGTCAGGGCTTCCGCATCCGCAAGCAGTTCGACGATCATGTCGGCGTGCTGCGGGCGCTGGACCCCAAGACCGGCAAGATCGCCTGGGAGGCGAAGGAGCATCTGCCGCTATGGGGCGGCAACCTGACGACCAAGGGCAATATCGTCGTCCAGGGCACAAGCGACGGCTATGTGAAGCTGTTCAACGCCAAGACTGGCGAGGAGCTGTGGAAATTCCAGACCGGGTCGGGCGTGGTGTCCGTGCCCATCACCTGGGAGATGGACGGCAAGCAATATATCGGCCTTGCCTCGGGCTATGGCGGCGCGGTGCCGCTATGGGGTGGTGACATGGCGGACCTGACGCGCTCGGTCAGCCAGGGTGGCTCATTCTGGGTGTTCGAACTGCCCGAAGGCTGATTCCCTTCCGGCATCACCGGGGCCTCATCACCCCCGGTGCCGATCCGCCCGGTCGGCCGGCGCCTCCCTTGCCGACCGACCGGGCGGACTCCGTTTTCATAGGGAACCTGCCATGCGCATCATCCTGTCCCTGCTGGCCGCATCGCTGGCTGTCCCGCCAGCCACTGCCCAGATGCTCATCACCAATGTCGAGGAGCGCCCCGATCCCTGGATCGTCAATGGCTGCCGGATCGGACCGAAGGCGAGTTGCCCCGGCGCCGACCTGCGCTTTGCCGATCTGGCCAATGCCGACCTCAGCGGCGCCGACCTGACCGGAGCAAAGCTTGCGCGCGCCGATCTGCGCCATGCCAATCTGACTGGCGCCAAGCTGACCAGCGCCGACCTCGACGGCGCCCGGATGAGCACGGCCTTCATGGGCGGCACCCGTCTGGAAGGGGCATCGCTGCGCGGCACCGATCTGTCCTTCGTCCGCGCAGCCAAGGCGCGGTTCGACCGCAGCGACATGACCGCCGCCACGCTGGAAAAGGCGCTGCTGAAGGGAGCAAGCTTCCAGGATGCGCGCTTCATCAACACCGATCTCATGGAAGCCAAATTCTACGAAGCCGACCTGGAACGTGCCGTCATGGATGGCGTGCAATTGCGCTTTGCCGTGTTCCAGGATGCCTGGATGAAGGATTGCCGGGGCTGCCCGACCCATTGGCAAAACGGCGATACCGTCTGGCAGACGGAGGAACGGGAGCGGCAACGCAATCAATAGGCCTGTCGCGCGTTTCTCCTGCGGCCAGAACCTATCCGCTAACAGCCGTTACGAGGAAGCCAGATCAGCGGCGGCCTGCAACTCCCATGCGACAGCGCCTTGCCGGCGCGCGAGCGTGATGGCGTTATCCAGGGAGGATTTCGCGGTTGCGCTGTCGAGGAGTCCGATTGCGATCCTGGCCTTGATCCGCAACAATTCGGGCATCAGGCATTGTTCGCCATTTGCCTCGCATCGCCGGATGGTGGCGTCGATCACCTTGCCAGCCTCTGTGAAACGCGTGTCGAGCATCAAGCCCTGCGCCAGTGCGATGGAAAAAGGCGTCGTCAGCAGGTCATAACGGGCAGTGCGCAGCCGGACGAGGCATTGCTCGATGGCTGTCAGCGCGTCGCCGCCTGCTTCCCCGCGCAGGATCGCGAACTCGCCGGCAAATCCGCTGGCTGCGGCGATATAGGGGCCTAGGGCATTGGCTTCGGCACAGTCGGCAAAGGTGGCGAGCGTCTCCTCCGCGGCAGCAAAGTCCCTCATCCAGCTATGGATCGACAGCGACCAGATCAGCGCGATGCAGAGCGTCACGGGATGATTGAGCGTCGCGGCGTCCTCGACGGCCTGGCGCGCCAGCGCCTTGGCCCGTCGTTCGTCACCGGTCAGCCAGAGCGTGCGGGCCAGTGCGATGATAGAGCGATTGCGATGGTCGAAGCCATAGCGCACCGTCTGACTGCGCAGCGATTGGGGAGCATGCGCCAGGGACATTTCCAGATCGGTGCGCGCCTGTATCTGGTCGCCGGCCAGATGGTGCGAAATGCCTGACAGCGAATAGGCGACGCCGATGGCCTCATCCTCGCCGACCGCCTCGGCCACCTGGATTGCCCGCGCGGCGTGATCCATCGCGACCTGATATTCGCCGATCCGCTCATGAAAAATGTGCAGTCGGCCAAGAATGCGCAGCTCGCTCCAGCGATCCTCCAACAGCCGGGCGATTTCCAGCGCGCGGTCGAGCGCCTTGCCGGCTTCCGGCCGATTGCCACGGGTGAACATCAGCGCGATGGCGAGCGCGCCCTGCAGTTCCAGCTCGATCGCGGTGCCGCGTTCGCTGTCCATCATTTCGGCCAGCGCCCGGCTGCACCAGTTGCGGCATTCGATCAGATGCGAGAGATTGAGGAAGACCGGCGCACTGGCAGCGGCAAGGCGCACGGCGATGCGCCGATCCCCGTCTTCGCCAAAGGCCCAGTCGAGCGCGCTGCGGATATTGCCCAGTTGCTGTCGCAGGGGGCGCTGGTCCTGAAGGACGTCATCTTCCTGCGCGAGCAGGGCTTCCAGTTCCGCCAGATAATAGGCGGCATGGCGCCGGACATTGGCATTAACCTCGGCCTGTCCACGGGTAAGCAGATGCTGGCGCCCATGAGCACGGGTCATTTCCAGGAGGCGATAGGTACCCGCGCCTCGCATCCGATTTGGCGCGATCAGCGACTTGGCGACCAGTTGATCGACGGCGGCGGCGATATCGTCCGCGCCGACCAGCGCGTCGGCCACCACCGCGAGCGCCGCGTCGATCGAGAAGGGGCCGACGAAGATGGCCAGCCGCTCCAGCACGATCCGCTCGACGTCGGGCAGGAGGTCATGGCTCCAGTCGAGCGTCGCCTGCAATGTCTGCTGACGCGGCAGGGCGGTGCGCCGCCCCGGCCACATCAGGCTGAACCGTTCGCCCAGTTGCCGGGCCGTCGCTTCCAGCCCATGAGATGCGGCGCGCACGGCCGCCAGTTCGATCGGCAGGGCCATGCCGCCCAGCCGGGCGCAGAGATCCCCAATCAGGCGCGCGTCACCCTCATCGACCCGAAACTGGCTGTCGGCCGCGCGCGCCCGCTCCAGGAACAGTTCGATCGCGGGATAGGCGCGCAACTCCGCTAGCGTCAGCGCCTGTGCATCATCGGGATAGCCGAGCGCGTCGAGGCGATGGACATGTTCGCCGCGGACGCGCAGCGGCTCACGCGAGGTGGCAAGGATGCGCACCTGCGGTGCGGCGTCGATGATATGTTCGACCAGTTCGGCTGTGGGGGCGATCAGATGCTCGCAATTGTCGAGCAGCAGCAGAAAGGATTGATCGCGCAGATGGCCCAGGATCACCGCCAGCGGATCGTCGCTCTGCACGGTCAGGCCCATGGCGCCGGCGATCATCGGCCGCACCAGGCCGGGATTTTCCAACATGCTGAAATCGACGAAGGCGACGCGATGGGAGAATTGCGGGGCAAGGGCGTGGCCGATCTCGATCGCCAGCGAAGTTTTGCCGACGCCGCCGGCGCCGACGATCGTGAACAGCGGCGTATCGACGACCCTGTTCTGCAACAGCGCCAGATCCTCCGTCCGGCCGATCAGGTGCGGCAGGCGCGGCGGGATATTATGCGTCGGTGCGAGCGGGGCAGGGGCGGGCGTCACGGTCTGACCCGCTGCCGGCCCTTGCACCGCGACCGGGGCGACGAAGGCATAGCCGACCCCAACCTGGGTCGCGATATAGCGTGCGCCATCGGTGCCTTCGCCCAGCAGCTTGCGCAGGCCCGCCATATGGAAGCGCAGGCTGCCATCCTCGACCACGACATCGGGCCAGACCCGCTTCAACAGGTCGCGCTTGGAAAGGATCTGCCCCGGCTGTTCGGTCAGCACCACCAGCAGGTCGAAGGAGCGGCCGCCAATCTCGACCGGGACACCATCGCGGGTAAGCAGCCTTTCGGCCGGCAGCAGCGCGAAGGGGCCGAAGCTGCGCCGTTCGCCCAGAAGCTGCCTGTCTCCGTCTGCCACGCTTGCACCGTCCCATTTCCGGCGACGTTCGCGCCGCTGTCTGCTGCATTGCCATATCGTTAGCGAAAGGCAACGACCAGTGGAATGGCGAGAGATGGACCGGGGAATCAGCCGAAGGTGAAGGAATAGGCTCTGGCCCCCGGCCGGGCGAACTGGATGGCGATGGTGCGATCGCGAATGGGGCCGGTCTGGCGGACAAGCTGGTAGAGCCGGTCGTCCCGCACTTCGCCCCAGCCCTGCGCATCGGTATCGGCGCCATGGCTGGCGCCGGGCGCTGCGCCATCGATCGTCACGCGGAAGCGGATCGGGCGGCCATGGGGGGCGCCGCCCAGGACCAGATGCGCGTCACGGGCATGAAAGCGATAGCGCAGCGTGCCATTGGGTGCATCCAGCCGGGAAAATTCCGATCCGACGGTCCAATCGCCGGACAGATCCCATCCGCCCAGCGGCAGATCGGTTGTCGCGTTGTAGCTTGCGGTCGCATCCCGGCGCAGGCCGCCGGGCGACCGGAAGCCGGTTGCCTTGTCATGGCCCAGATAGGCTTCGCCCGATGCCAGATTGCGCCAGTCGGCCGGGGCCTCGATTCCGCGACCCTGGATCGGCGTCACGGGAATGGCCGCAGGATCGTGACCGGCCTCGGCCAGCAGGCGGCGGATCAATTGTTCGGACTCGGCATAATCGCCCTCGCCGACGCGATAGCCGCGCACCTGCCCCCTGGCGTCGATGAAATAGAAGCCGGGCCAGCCCTGATTGCCGAACGCCTGCCAGACGGCATAGTCATTGTCCTGAAGATTGGGATAGTCCACGCCCAACCGGGCGGTGGCCTGACGGACCTTGGCAGGATCATGCTCGAACCGGAATTCGGGCGCATGGACGCCGACCACGACCAGCCCCTTGTCGCCATAGCGTTCCTGCCAGGCGCGTAGATAGGGCAGGGCGCGCAGCGAGTTGATGCAGGAATAGGTCCAGAAATTCACCAGCACCACCTTGCCGCGCAGCGAGGCCACGCCACCGGGCACGGGCATCAGCCAGGGGCCTGCATGATCGAGCACATCAATGGCCTTTCGTGGAGCGTTGAAGGGAGCCGCGCGGATCGCATCGGCGCAGCAGGCGATGGTGGTGGCACCGGCTGCCAGCAGGGCGGCGGCGATGAAACGGATCGAACGGGTTCTGGTCATGGCGGGCGGCCTTGTGGTTGCTCTCTTGCCTGCAATGTAGCGGCCGGTTGCGCGGATGCCTGTTAGGCCCTGTGCGGGCGCATTAGTTGGCGGCAGTGGCGCGGGCGGCAGATCGCATTTGCAACGGCTAACGCCCCATCATCCCAACTAACGGGCGTTCCGCACCCGCTCCTCTATCTCCGGGACCATGACTTCCCGGATCGAGGAAATGAACATGACGGAACCCCATTCGACATCACGCCGCCGGTTCATGGCAGGTGCTGCATTGGCAGGCGCGGCCAGCGCCATGCCGTCCGCGCTGCGTGCCGCGATCGACGACACGGCTGTTCGGCCCTTTCGCGTCGCCATCCCGCAGGCGGACATTGCAACGATGAAGCGGCGCATCGCCGAAACCCGCTGGGCCGACACCCAGCCGGTCGCCGACGACAGCCAGGGCGTGCGTCGCCAGACGCTGGAACCGCTGATGCGCTACTGGGCGGGCGCCTATGACTGGCGCCGGGTCGAGGCGCAGCTCAATGCGCTGCCGATGTTCATCACCCGGATCGACGGGCTCGACATCCAGTTCATCCACGTCCGTTCGCGCCATGCCGCCGCCTTGCCGATGATCCTGACCCATGGCTGGCCGGGTTCGATCCTGGAATTTCTGAAGGTCATCGGTCCGCTGACCGATCCGACCGCGCATGGCGGCACGGTCGACGATGCCTTCCACCTCGTCATTCCCTCGATCCCTGGCTTCGGCTTTTCCGAAAAGCCCCGCGTGCCGGGCTGGGGATCCGACCATATCGGTCGGGCCTGGTCAGTGCTGATGCGGCGGCTGGGCTATGATCGCTATGTCAGCCAGGGCGGCGATTGCGGATCGGTGATCTCGCAGCGGATGGCGTTGCAGCATGTGCCGGGCCTGATCGGCATCCATCTCAACATGCCGGCCGTGGTGCCGGCCGAGACCGCCCATATCCTTGCCGCCGGCGATCCCGCCCCCGCCACCTTGAGCGCGCCGGAACGCCGGGCCTTCGACCAACTCGCCGCCTTCTACCGCGACAATGCCGCCTATGCCGCGATGATGAACACGCGGCCGCAGACGATCGGCTATGCGCTGGTGGACTCGCCGGTCGGCATGGCGGCGTGGATGTATGAGAAGATCGCGCAATGGACCTATAGCGACGGCCAGCCCGAGAAGCTGCTGGGCCGCGATGCCATCCTCGACGATCTTTCGCTCTACTGGCTGACCGGCACCGGCGCCTCGGCCGCCCGGATCTATTGGGAAGACCATAGCAATAATTTCAACGCGCGTGGCGTCATCGACCTGCCGGTCGCGATCAGCGTCTTCCCCGGCGAGATTTTCCGTGCGCCCAGAAGTTGGGCCGAGCGCTGCTACAGCCGCCTCCATTATTTCAACGCGGTGGCCGATGGCGGCCATTTCGCCGCCTGGGAACAGCCGATGCTGTTCGCACAGGAACTGCGCACCGCCTTTCGTCCGCTGCGCTGAACCCCCTCAATAAAGGAGACTTGCCATGTCCGACACCAAGACGCTCTATACCGCCCAGGTCCATGTGACCGGTGGACGCGAAGGCCACGCCCGCAGTTCCGACGGTCGCCTTGACCTCCCTCTCACCACGCCCGGCGGACAGGGGCAGGGGACCAATCCCGAACAATTATTCGCGGCCGGCTGGTCTGCCTGTTTCCAAGGCGCGATGGCGATCGCCGCGAAGGCAAAGGGCGTGACCCTGCCGGACGACCTGGCCATCGATGCGGAGGTGTCGCTGCGCCATGGCGACGAAGGCTATTCGCTTGCCGCCCGGCTCAATGTCTCGGTGCCCGGCCTAGCGCCCGACATAGCCCGGCAGATCATCGAGCAGGCGCACCGCACCTGCCCTTATTCAAAGGCGATCAAGGGCAATATCGATGCCCTCGTCACGCTCGTCTGAAACCCCGAACATCAGGAGATTTGACATGCGGACTCTCATCATGGGCGCATTGCTGGCGGGTCTCGCCGCAGGCAATGCGCAGGCGCAACCGATCAAGCCGACCATCGTCCTGGTCCATGGCGCCTTTGCCGACAGTTCCAGCTGGAACGGCGTGATTCCCTTCCTTGAACAGGACGGCTATCGGGTGGTCGCCGCGCCCAATCCGCTGCGAGGCGTGCGCGCCGATGCCGATGTCGTGGCCGATCTGGTTCGCAGCATCGCGGGACCGGTGATCCTTGTCGGTCATTCCTATGGCGGGTCGGTGATCAGCGAGGCTGCGGCCGGCCAGGCCAATGTGAAGGGGCTGGTCTATGTCGCCGCCTTCGCGCCGGACGTCGGCGAAACCGCCATCGGCCTGACCGGCAAATTCCCCGGCAGCACGCTAGGGCCGGCACTGGCACCGCCGGTCTCGCTCGGTTCGGGAGGCAAGGATCTTTATATCCTGCAGGCCCGTTTCCATGACCAGTTCGCCGCCGATGTGCCGCCGGCCGAAGCGCGCCTGATGGCGGCGGGGCAGCGCCCGATTGCCGAGGCCGCCCTGTCGGAAGCCGCGACCCAGGCAGCGTGGAAGACCGTGCCGTCCTGGTTCATCTATGGCGACGCCGACCGCAACATCCCGCCCGCCGCCATGGCCTTCATGGCGCAGCGCGCAGCGGCGCGGCAGAGCGTGGTGATCCGCGGCGCATCGCATGTCGTGATGGTGTCGCACGCACCCGAAGTCGCCCGGCTGATCGAAAAGGCGGCGAATGCCGACTGACAACGGGAACCATGCCGGCTCACAGCAGATCACAGCGATTAACAGGCGCATCGTCGGCGATGCGTCTATCAGGAAACCGTCGCCGTGAGTGCCGGCTAGCTTGAACCCGGCTCAGCCCATGGATGGGAGAATGATGATGCGTCAGGATATTGCAGACCCCGCTCGCCGGGATTTCGTTCGTGTCGCAGCCGCCATGGCCGCGACGCTGGTGGCTGGCGGGTCGGCTGGTCGGGCGTTTGCCGCTCCGGTTGCCGGGGCGAACCCGCCTGCGCTGGGCCCGATCCGCCAGATCGACGCCGGTGTGCTCAATATCGGCTATGTCGACATGGGGCCGCGCGATGGCGCGCCGATCCTGCTGTTCCATGGCTGGCCCTATGACATCCACGCCTTTGCCGAGGTCGCGCCGCTGCTGGTGGCGCAGGGGCATCGGGTCATCATCCCGCATCTGCGCGGCCATGGCAGCACCGTCTTCCGTGACGCAGCCACCCCGCGCAATGCACAGCAGGCGGCGCTGGGCGCGGATGGCATCGCGCTGATGGATGCGCTGGGCATCCGCCAAGCGGTGGTGGCCGGCTTCGACTGGGGCGCGCGCACGGCAGACATCATGGCGGTGCTGTGGCCCGAACGGTGCAAGGCGCTGGTGTCGGTCAGCGGCTATCTGATCGGCAGCCAGGCCGCCAATGCCAAGCCGCTGCCGCCCGCCGCGGAACTGCAATGGTGGTATCAATATTATTTCGCGACGGAGCGCGGCAAGGCCGGCTATGCCGCCAATACCAACGCCTTCAACAAGCAGATCTGGCAATTGGCGTCGCCGCGCTGGGCGTTCGACGATGCGACCTTTGCCCGGTCGGCGGCCTCCTTCGTCAATCCTGATCATGTCGCGATCGTCATCCACAATTATCGCTGGCGGCTGGGCCTGGCCGAAGGCGAGCCGCAATATGACGGACTGGAAGCGAAACTGGCCGCCGGCCCGCCGGTGACGATCCCGGCGATTACGATGGAAGGCGATGCCAATGGCGCGCCGCACCCCGATCCGGCCGCCTATCGCGCGAAGTTCGCGGGCGTTTATGACCATCGGCTGATCGAAGGCGGCATCGGTCATAATCTGCCGCATGAGGCGCCGGCGGCCTTTGCACAGGCGGTGCTCGACGCCGCACGCATGGCAGGATGAGGGGGGCAGCGATGACACGGATCGGCATTCTGGCGCTAGGCATGGCCGCGCTGTTGCTGGGCGGATCGGTGGTCTTCGCCGGCCCGGCCCGCAAGGCGCAGGCGTCCCCTATCTATGGCGTGACCCTGCCCAAGGGCTATCGCGACTGGAAACTGATCAGCGTGGCGCAGGAAAATGGCAGGAATGACGATATCCGCGCGATCCTTGGCAATGCCATTGCGGTGAAGGCCTTTCGCGATGGCAAGCGGCCTTTTCCCGATGGCGCGGTGATCGTCCGGCTGGCCTGGCGTTATCAGGCCTCACCGCGCAACGACGCGGTGTTTCCCGCCCCGCAATCCTTCGTCGCCGGCGCGCCGACCAATGTGCAGGTCAGCGTCAAGGATGCGAAGCGCTATGCCGCGACCGGCGGTTGGGGCTATGGCCAGTTCGAGGGCGGTCGACCCAATCCCGACCCGGCCGTGGTGCAGAGCTGCTTTGCCTGTCACCAGAAGCTGGAGCGGCTGGAGAAGGGCAAGGATTTCGTCTTCACCGACTATGCGGAATAAGGGGCGGCCTCGTCCTACCAGGGCAGGGGGCCATCCTCATTGAAGAAGCCGCCATTGGGGCCATCGTCCGGCAGCGTCGCAAAGGTCATGACCACCCGCGCGCCCTGTTCGACCGTGCGGGTGCCGGCATGGCCGTTGAGGTCGGTGGCGATATGGCCGGGCGTCACGCTGTTGATGCGGATGTGCCGGTGCGTCGCGCTGCGCTGGAAGGCGTGGGCATAATGTTGCGTCAGCATCAAGATCGCGGTCTTGGACGAGGCATAGGCCAGGATCGTGTCCGACTGGCCGAACATCGTGGCGGGATCGCTGGTGAGTGCGAGCGAGGCGCTGGTGCTGGCGACGTTGACGATGCGCGGTGCGTCGGATCGGACCAGCAGCGGCAGCATCTGCCGCGTCACCCGTACCAGGCCAAAGACATTGGTGTCATAGGTTTCACGCATGTTCGCCGCCGACGTCTCGATCGTCGGCACGCGCCGCAACATGCCGGCATTATTGACCAATATGTCGACCCGGCCATGCTCCGCCTCGATCTGAGCGGCGGCCGCGATCACGCTGGCGTCGCTGGTCACGTCGATGCGGATCGACTGGACGTCGATCCCCTCGGCGCGCAGTTCCGCCACCGCCTCTGCGCCGCGCCCGGCATCGCGGCTGCCGAGCAGCATCGTCATGCCGGCCTGGCCGAGCTGGCGCACCACTTCCTTGCCCAGCCCCTTGTTGGCGCCAGTGACGAACGCGATCCGGCTCATGCCAGCACCGTGCGCGGTTCGAGGAAGGCGTTGAGGCCGAAGCTGCCAAATTCGCGGCCGATGCCTGACTGTTTGACCCCGCCAAAGGGGGCGAGCGGCTCATGTGCCGCGCCGTTGATGACGACCCGGCCTGAGTCCAGCTGTCTTGCCACGCGCTTCAGCCGGTCGGGGTCGGTACCCAGCAGATAATTTTGCAGGCCATAATCGCTATCGTTGGCGATCCGGATCGCATCCGCTTCGCCTTGATAGGCGATGATCGACAGCAACGGGCCGAATATTTCCTCGCGCGCGATGCGCATGCTGTTGTCGACATCGGTGAACAAGGTGGGCCGCACGAACCAGCCGCGATCCAGGCCCATGGGACGTCCTTCGCCTCCCGCCAGCAGGATTGCGCCCTCGTTCCGACCGAGCCGGATATAGGATTGCACCCGGTCCCACTGCTTCTGGCTGACCATCGGGCCGATGCGCGATGCTGGATCGCTGGCTGGACCGACCGGCCAGTGTGCCAGCGCGGCAATCAGGCAATCCTGCAACGCGCCCTTCAGCCGCGCGGGAACCAGGATGCGGGTACCGGCAATGCAGGCCTGGCCGCTGTTGATGAAGCCGCTCGTCAGGGCCTGCGCGGCAGCGGCGCCGAGATCGGCATCGTCGAGGATTATCTGCGCACCCTTGCCGCCCAGTTCGAGCGTGACGCGGGCCATCCGTTCTGCCGCGGCATGCAGGATCGCCCGGCCGGTGCCGGTGGATCCGGTGAAACTGATCTTGGCGATATCGCGGTGGGCCGTGAGCGCGGCGCCTGCGACCGCACCTGATCCGTTGACGATGTTGAGCGCGCCGGCCGGCAGGTCGGCCCGGTCGAGCGCCTGCAGCAGGACATGGGTCTGCAGCGCGCTCATCTCGGACGGCTTGATGACGATGGATGTGCCCGCCGCGATCGCGGTCGCCAGCTTGGCGCAGATAAAGCCGAAATTGCTGTTCCATGGCGTGATCGCCGCCGCGACGCCGATCGGGCGCATTTCGACCTCCGCAGCCCCGATCCGGCGCTGCCAGGCATAGCTTTCCAGCACATTGGCCATGTCGAGGAAGACTGAGCCTGCGCGCCGCGCGCTATAGTCGATGAAATAGGTCGGGGCGCCATATTCCTGGCCCATTGCGGATGCCATCGCATCGCCATGGGCGGCGACCACATCGGCCAGGCGCCGCAGCATCGCGATGCGCTCGGCCACCGTGCTGTGGGCCATCACGGGAAAGGCCCGCTTCGCCGCCGCCACCGCGGCGTCCACATCCGTCGCGTTCGACAGGCCGACAATGCCGATCTGCTCTTCCGTAGCGGGGTTGAACAAGGGCGCCTGTTCATCGCCCGAAACGGGCTGGAACCGGCCGTCGATATAGTTTTCGCTGATCATCTGCATGGCATGAAGCCTCCATTATGCATCTGCGCCATATGTGGACTCGCGCCGTCGATCTGATAAGAAGGACAATATCGTACAAACTGATAAGGAATTTCGCGCAATGATGCCTAGCGTCGCGGAGATGGAGGCGGTACTGGCGGTCGCCCGGCACGGCGGCTTTCGCGCGGCAGCGCGCGATCTGCGCCTGTCTTCCTCCGCGCTCAGCCATGCGGTGGCCGCACTGGAGGAGAGGCTGGCGGTGCGCTTGTTCAACCGGACGACGCGCAGCGTGGTGCTGACCGCCGCGGGTGAGCAGTTCGTGGCAGGGATCGGACCTGCCTTGCAGGCGATCGCCCAAATTGTGGATGATCTGGGCGCCGATGCCAGCGAACCGTCCGGCACGCTGCGGATCAACACATCACCGGGCGCGGCGCGGATGATGCTGCAGCCGATCATCCTCGAATATGGCCGCCGCTATCCGCAGGTCATGGTCGAAATCGTGACCGAAAGCGCGTTGGTCGACATTACCGGGCAGGGCTTCGACGCGGGCGCGCGGCTGGCCGATGCGATCCCGCCCGACATGATTGCCGTGCCGATCTTTCCGCAACTGCGGATGATAGTCGTCGGCGCACCGGCCTATCTGGCTGGGCGTCGTGCCCCGATCGTGCCAGCCGATCTGCTGGACCATCGCTGCATTGGCATGCGGCTATCCAGCGGGCGCCTTTATCGCTGGGAGTTCGAGCGGCATGGAGAGGCGACGCTGATTGACGCTCCAGGTAATCTCGTCCTCGACGCGACCGACCTGATCCTGGACGCGGCCGTCGACGGCGCGGGGCTTGCCTATGTCGAGGAGCGCGGCGCGCTGCCCCACATCGCGGCAGGGCGACTGGTCCCGCTGCTCGACGAATGGACGCCACCCTTTGCCGGCCTGTCGCTCTATTTTGCCGGGCGTCGCCATATTCCGCGCAAGTTGCAGGCACTGATCGACCTGATCCGCGAGGGACATAAGCGGAGCGAAGATCTGACCGGCGTCATTCTGCGTTGAAGGGGCAACAGGAAGCTATCGTTGGCACAGTGATCGAAGAGATGGCGTACGTCTGATGCGTTTGTTCCATCGTCTAGCGCCTGCACTGCATGGAAAAGGCGGGCGGTCGGCACCTGGGCCGCGACCCCATAAACTTCAGAGGTTTATGCGAGCGAGCTAAGGTGTGGGTGCCCTTAGCCAAGCAGGGAAGCAGGACTTGGCGAGGGGAGCAGCTGGTGGCTGCGCTCTGGTGCGCCATGGCGCGTTCTGTCCGCCTGCCATGCCCCGCGCACGACCTACCACAACCGCTTCGGGCGGTGCCGGAAGGCGGGCGCCTGGGACGGGATGATGGATGCCATTACCGCTGCCCATAACGGCGAAGGTCTGCCAATCCGGCTCCGACTGCCGTTGGACGGGCGCATGATCGTGCTCGCGGACAAGGCCTAGCTTCGCTTTGCAGAAGGCCCTGCAACTCGTAAAGGCAGATCGTCAGGATTTTGAATCACTATGAATTATCGCCATTCCTTCCATGCGGGCAACAGCGCCGATGTCGTCAAGCACAGCCTGCTGATTGCCTTGGTGCGGGCCTTGCAGCACAAGCCGGGCCCGCTCACGCTGATCGACACCCATTCCGGCTGCGGTCTGTACGATCTTGGCGGCGACGATGCCCAACGCACCGGCGAGGCAACGCAGGGCGTGCTGCGGGCCTTTGCCGACCCGACCCCCTTGCTGGACGACTATCGCGCCGCCGTGCAGGCGGTGAATGTGGGTGACGAACCGCGCCTTTATCCCGGCTCGCCGCAATTTCTGGCGCAGCTTTTGCGCCCGCAGGATGTCTTGATCCTCAATGAAAAGCACCCGGAAGACGCCTACACCCTGCGGGGTGTGATGCGCGGCACAAGCGCGGCCGTGCATGAACGCGACGCCTATGAGCTTTGGCTGGCCATGGTGCCGCCCCGCACCGCGCGTGGCGTAGTGGTGGTCGACCCGCCCTACGAGCAAACGGACGAGCGCGCACGCATCACTGCGACCCTCGCCGCCGCGCAGCGCAAATGGGCGCATGGCGTGACCGTTATCTGGTTTCCGCTGAAAGACCATGCCACGCATTGGCGGTGGAAGGAGCAGTTACGCAAGCTCGGCATCCCCAAGCTGCTGTGCGTGGAGCATTGGCTGTACGATAGCGAGCAACCCGGCATCTATAATGGCGCAGGCCTCTTCATCGTCAATCCGCCCTATGCTTTCACGCAGGCACTGCCGCCCTTGTTGGAGGCATTGCGCGCGGCGTTGGCGCCCGAAGGGCATAGGGGCGAGATCATATCCGGCTGGTTGGCCGATTGATATAAGGCGCATCCAACCCTTCATTCGGGGCAGATGCCAGCGTCCGGTTTTGGCGCAGGCGGATGGCCGATGATCCGGGAAATGGCATCGCCGCTCAACTGGGGGCAATTGAAAGTTTAGCGTCGAGAGGCCAGCAGTCCTTCGATGCTACCCGCTTGATTGATGCTTGCAAACGTTTGCATAAAACTTTATCGCCTTCGATGAAGCACGGTCGGACGGGTGTATCCGCGCGAATGGGCCTGCTTCTATCTTGGGGAGGATGTCGTTGGGACTGCACGCTTGACGGCGTCCTCCTCCCATGAAGAGGGTGCTGATGTGACGATATCCTGGACGGCTGCGCATGTTGCTGCAATTCCCTCGTCGCCGATCGTCATTGCCCCAATCGCCGACAAGGATTTTGCCCCGGTCGCCTTCAACCTGGGCATTTGGGATGCGTGGCCGATCCAGCGCCGGGATGGCGCGCCCTTTGCCAATGCTGCGGGGGGCGAGCTTTGGATGGCGCTCGGGGCGCCGCGATTTGATGATCCGGACGCGCGCCATGGTCATGCACGCATTCATCTGCTTCGCCACGAGGATGGCGGTTGGTCCGACCTTGGGCCTGCCATGCCAGATGGCTTTTCGCCGGGCAGCCGGGAATGGTCTGGATCGGCCATCGTCGACGATGCCACCGGCGATGTGATCCTCTATTTCACGGCCGCTGGGCGGCGCGGCGACAATGGACTGACCTTTGAGCAGCGCATGTTCAGCGCACGGGCCAGTTTTGGCGATGACGATCGCCTGGCGGACTGGCGCGACCTGTGCGAAGTGATCCCACCTATGCCGGATTGGTATATGCCCACCACGGGCGGCGGCGCCATCGGCACGATCAAGGCCTATCGCGATCCCGCCTATTTTCGCGACCCTGCAGATGGTCGCCATCATCTGTTTTTCGCCGGCTCGCTGGCGGGAACGGCATCGGCTTTCAACGGGGTAATCGGGGTTGCCACCGCCCCGGCCGATCGCCCGGACGACTGGACCGTCCAGCCGCCGCTGATCGTCGCCGACGACATTAATAATGAGCTGGAACGACCGCATGTGGTGTTCCATCAGGGGCGTTATTATCTGTTCTGGTCGACCCAGGCCCATGTGTTCAATCCAAAAGGGCCAATAGGGCCGACGGGCCTCTACGGCATGGTCGCAGATATGTTGAGCGGCCCCTGGCACCCGATCAACGGCAGTGGCCTGGTCTTCGCCAACCCGCATGAAGTGCCTGCGCAAAGCTATAGCTGGATGGTGCTGCCTGATCTGCGGGTCACCAGCTTTGTCGATAATTGGGGAGGGGGAGGACGCAAGCGGCGGTTCGGTGGCGCCTTTGCACCGTTCGTTCAGTTGTGGCTCGATGGCGATGCTGCTGGAGTGGCGGCATGACGCCCCCATTGGTCGCGGGTGTCGAGCTGGGCGGGACCAAGGTTTTCGTCCTGCGCGCACGCGGAACCGAGATCGTCGAGCGACAATTGGTGCCAACGACGACACCGGACGTGACATTGGGCGCGGCACGGGAAATCCTGACCCGCTGGCACGCGGAAGAGGCCTTTGCCGCTTTGGGCATCGCCTCCTTTGGTCCTTTGCGGCTCGACAGCAATGCTGGGGATTTCGGCCGGATGCTGCCAACGCCCAAGCCTGGCTGGAGCGATACGGACATTTTTGGTGCGCTGGCCGGCGCGCTGTCCTGTCCGGCAGCGATCGATACCGATGTGAATGCGGCGGCGTTGGCCGAAGCGCGCTGGGGCGCGGGGGCACAGGGACAGGAACCATTCGATTGCCTCTGCTACCTCACCGTAGGAACGGGGCTGGGCGGCGGTTTCGCCCTGAATGGCAAAACGCTGCATGGCGCGATGCATCCGGAACTGGGGCATATCGCCATTCGCCGGGCGAAGGGGGATGATTTCCCTGGCGCCTGCCCCTTTCATGGCGACTGTATCGAAGGGCTGGTGTCCGGCCCGGCCCTGGCAAGGCGCTTCGGCCAGCCGGGTGACCAGATCGATGCGGAGGATCCCCGCTGGGATCATGTCGCCCATGACCTTGCCCAGCTCGTGTCCACGATCCTGCTCATGACAGCAGCGCGGCAGGTGTTGATTGGCGGCGGCGTGGGCATGGGGCGCGCCGATCTGCTCGATCGCGTTCGGGCCAAGGTTGTCGCGCAACTGGCTGGCTATCTGCCGTTTGTAACTCCGGACACTATCGCGGCCATCGTGCGCACCCCCGCGCTGGGCGATCAGGCAGGGCCGCTCGGCGCGGTCGCGCTGGCACTTGATGCCCTGGCGGAAAGGCAAGGACGATGAATATGCGATCCCTTCGGTCATTGTGCCTGGCGGCTACCGTCTTCACGGCTCTTGCCTGTCCTGGCGTCCTTTGGGCAAAGGTCAGCGCCACAGCGGATGGTCGGGTGATGCGGCTCGATGGCGGCGGCGTGACCTATGCCATGGGTGTGGACGAACAGGGCTATCTCCAGCCGCTCTATTGGGGGCAGGCGCTGGATGAGAAGGCGCCGCTCATAGCCCGGCATCCCACCGAATTGTCGGGTTTCGACCCGGCCGGATCGATCACGGCGCAGGAATATGCCGGGCAGGGGGAGGGGCTGGTCAGCGAACCGGGCATCAAGGCGGTGTTCGCCGACGGCAATCGCGATCTGGTTCTCAAATATCGCGGTCACAAGATTTCGGGCGAAACTCTGACCGTGGAACTGGCCGATATCCGCCGGCCGCTAACGGTGATACTGCATTATGCGATTGATCCGGCGACGGGCGTGATCGCCCGATCGGCCAGCGTTCGCAATGGCGACAGCAAGCCGGTGCGCATCGACCAGATTGCGGCGGCGACCTACACGCTGCCGGTCGGCAACGGCTATCGTCTCCGCTATCTGACGGGGCGCCATGCGTCGGAATGGTCGCAGGTAGAAACGCCGGTGACGCCAGCCCTGACCGTGCTGGAAAGTCGCCGAGGATCGACCGGCCATGGCAATCAGCCCTGGTTTGCGCTGGTCAAGGACGGCAAGGGCAGCGAGACGGATGGTCCTGTCTGGTATGGGGCGCTGGCCTGGTCCGGTTCCTTCCGCCTGTCGGTGGGCCTCGACAATCTCAGCCGGGTGCGGATCAGCGGCGGTTATAATCCCTATGATTTTAGCTGGGCGCTGAAGCCGGGCGAGAGCCTGGACACACCGATTTTCTACACGGGTTACAGCAGCAAGGGCATGGGAGACGCCTCGCGCCGTTTTCATGCGTTCCAGCGCGCTGCGATCATTCCCGGCGGTGCCAAGGCGAAGATCCGGCCGGTTCTCTATAATAGCTGGGAGGCGACCACCTTCAACGTGACAGAGGCCGGACAGATGGCACTGGCCGAGAAGGCGGCGAAGATCGGCGTCGAGCGTTTCGTCGTCGATGACGGCTGGTTCGGCGCGCGCGACGACGACAAGGCGGGGCTGGGCGACTGGACGGTCAATCCGCGCAAATTTCCCAATGGCCTGAAGCCTCTGATCGACCGGGTGAAGGTGCTGGGCATGGATTTCGGCCTCTGGGTAGAGCCGGAGATGGTGAACGTAAAATCCGATCTCTACCGCGCCCACCCCGACTGGGTGCTGAATTTCCCGGACCGGCCGCGCACGGAGGGCCGCAACCAGTTGGTCCTGAACCTTGCCAGGACCGATGTGCGCGATCATCTTCTGGCGGTTCTGGACCGGTTGGTGCGCCAGAACGACATCGCCTTCCTCAAATGGGACTATAATCGCAACTGGACCGAGGCCGGCTGGCCGGGCGTGCCGCCGCAGGATCAGCAGCGGGTGCAGGTCCAATATGTCCGCAACCTCTATTATATCCTGTCCGAACTGCGGCGGCGGCATCCGGGACTGGAAATCGAGGGCTGTTCGGGTGGCGGCGGACGCATCGACCTGGGCATTATGGGCCTGACCGACCAGAGCTGGACGTCGGACAATACCGATCCCTATGATCGGCTGATCATTCAGGACGGCTTTACCCAGGCCTATGCGCCGTCGATCATGATGGCCTGGGTGACGGACAGCCCCAACTGGGGGAACGGCCGGGAAACCAGTCTCGACTATCGCTTCCTGTCCGCCATGCAGGGCAGCCTGGGGATAGGCGCCAATCTGGATCATTGGCAGGAGGCGGATTTTGCCACGGCCAGGAAATGGATCGCCGCCTACAAGTCCATTCGGGATATCGTGCAGCGCGGCGATCTCTACCGCATCGCGCCACCTCGGCCAGATGCGGCAAGCTCTGCGACCTTCCATGTCTCCCCGGACAAGCGCCGGGCCGTACTGTTCCAGATGCTGCACAGTTCATCCTTCCGTGACAATGTGGAGGCGCTCCATCCTGAGGGGCTTGATCCGCTCCGCAGCTACCGGGTGCGGATGCTGGACGGATCGGCCTTGCCCGATGATGTGCCGACGGAGGCGAGCGGCGCCTACTGGATGGAACAGGGGCTGCGCGTGAAACTGAAGGGCGATTATAAAGGCGCGGCCTATCTGTTCGAAAGCTGAGCGCTCAGCGGCGCGGTGGGCGGATATCGAAGGCGATCGACAGCCGCTCGCCATCCGCGAACGGCACGGTGCCGTGCCACAGGGTGGACGGAAAGAGGATCAGCCGCCCGACCTTCGGCTCGATCTCGCAATAGGGCGGCAGATCCAGCCCCAGTTCCGGTGGCGGTGTACCGAAACGCAGCCAGCCCGAAGGCTCTTTCCCCATAGCGTCCGGGTCGGGCAAGGCGACATGCAGCGCCGAACTGATCCAGCCGACCGGATGGGTGTGGGTGACATGAAAGCCCTGGGCATGGAGGCGCACGGACCAGCTACCTGCAAATTTCACCTCGCCGCGTGGCGTTCCTAGCAGCGGATGGCCCGGCTCGGCGGCAGGCAAGCGATCGATATAGTCGCGCACGTTTGCCTCGATCGCCGCGCGGGTGCGCTGAATGATCGGCTCATGTCGGAACAGCAGCGGCCGGTCGGTCTGGGTACCGCCGCGCACCGACTGATCCGGATAGGGGGCGGTGGCGGTGTGCAGCGTGCGGAGAAGGTCGGCCAGATCGGACACCTCTCGGGCGTCCAGACCGATGTCGGCCGCATGGATGAGTTGTTCTGGTCGATCGAGCCAGGTCGCCCGGTCGTCCCCCAGCAAGCGCCAGCCGATCGACAGATAGGGCCAGAACAGGGGCGCGGATGGTGAGCCAAGCTGCGCGAGCGCGATTTGCACCGCCCGCTCCGGCGCGCCACAGCGCAATGCGTGACGGACACGGGCAAGGGCTAGGCCAGGATCGGGGCGGTCGGCCAGCCCGTCGAACAGATCGGGCCTGTTCGACGCTGCGCCCGATTCCGCCTCCAGATAGAGGCGCGCCACCTCCAGCGCGCCGGCATCGCCGCAGGCGCGGTTAGCATCGTGCAGCACGGCGCCGGCATCATCCCATGACTTCGCCTTGGCCAACCAGTGGAAGCGAGCCAGATGAAGCGCCAGATTATGCGGCTCGGTGCCCAGCGCCTCGGCAAAGCCCTCATCCGCGCGCGCACCTGCACCAGTCAGACGCCGCAATGTTGCGCGATAGGTCTGGCCCTCGATCCAGTCGGGATGCTCGTCAAGCGCCGCCGTCATCAGGGCCAGTGCCGCATCGCTGTCGCCTTCCGCTGCAAGCGCGCCGGCATGGCCACGAACCAGCGCCATGTCTCCAGGCGCGAGCGCGCGGGCGACAGCGAATTGCGCGGCGGCGCTCCGCCCGGTTTCATAGCGCAGTTGGGCGAACAGCGCCTGCGCCGGCGGATCATCCTTCGCCAGAGCAGCCGCGCGCTCGGCGGCGATTAGCGCAGGCTCGTGCGTCTGCATTTCGCGCAGAACCAGTGCTTTGAGCCAGAGGAGGCGGGGATGGTCTGGCCAGGCTATGCCGACCTTTTCCAATCGCGAGGGGATCTGGTCTCCAGCCCCGGCGCGCAAGGCGTCCAAAATGGCCGACTCGATCGATCGCAGCCAGGCGGCGGCATCGGGAGAAGACGGCGATGTTGGCTGGTTCGCGACCAGATCGACGAGGCTGTTATCGTCTTTCATCCTCAACCTGCTTGCTCTTGTTTCTGGGCCGCCGCCGCCGCTTGTCTAATCGCAATATAGCCATAAACGCCGGGCTGACGATATGAAATGCAAACGTTTGCTGTAATATGTTGCAAAGGTTTGCAGTGGTGGTTATGCAAGCCTTCAACCGACCGCGAAGCGATGCGCGGCGGCCCTAAGGAGGGGATGATGAAGACCAGCTTTCAGCCAAGCCGCATTTCCACGCTCGCGCTGGCCATGGCCTGCCTCGGCGGGCCTGCCCTGGCGCAGGATGCCGCACCTGCCGAAGCGCAGGCCGCGGCGGCCGGGAATGCCGAACCCGTCAATGGCGAGGATATTGTCGTGACCGCCGCAGCCGGCGACAAGTCGCGGTTCCGATCGTCCATTTCGGTGTCGCAGGTCAGCCAGGAAGCGATCCAGAATTTTACGCCGCGTTCCGAAGCCGAAGTGCTGCGCTCCATCCCAGGCCTCCAGCCCTCCGATACGGCGGGGCCGGGCGGCAACGCCAATATCGGTGTGCGCGGCATCCCGGTTTCGACGGGCGGCTCGGAATATGTCGCGCTGCAGGAGGATGGGCTGCCTGTCACCCTGTTCGGCGACATCCAGTTCGGCAACAACGATTATTGGCTGCGCTTCGACCAGAATGTCGAGCGCGTGGAAGCCGTGCGCGGCGGCTCCGCCTCCACCTTCGCCAGCCAGGCGCCCGGCGCCGTCGTCAACTATATCAGCAAGACTGGCGAGAAGGAGGGCGGCTCGATCGGCCTGTCCAAGGGCGTCGGTTTCCGCGAGACGCGCGTCGATTTCGACTATGGCGGCCCGATCAGCGATACGCTGCGCTTTCATGTCGGTGGCTATGCCCGCGAAGGCGGCGGCCCGACCAATGAGGATTTCAACATCCTGCGCGGCTATCAGGTGAAGGCCAATCTGACCAAGGATCTGGGCGACGGCCGAGGATATATCCGCTTCAATTTCAAGCGGCTGGACGAACAGGCGCCGACCAACACCACCATGCCGTCGCTGGTGACGATCGATGGAAACAAGATCACTAATTTCAAGCCATTGCCGGGCTTCGATGCGCGTGACGGATCGACCTATTCCATCTACCAGCGCAGCTTCCAATATGTCGACATCAATGGCGTGCTCAAAAATGCCGATGTGGAGGGCATCCACCCCCGCGTCACCTCCGTCGGGGCGCAATTCCATTATGAGCTGAACGACGCGCTGACCGTCGACAATAATTTCCGCTACACCGACATGAGCGGCAATTTCACCACCCAGTTCCTGAATGTCGCGACGACCGCCAGCGTGCTGGGATCGACCGTCAACGGGCAGACGGTGGGAGCGATCCGCTATGCGGCGGGGCCGAACAAGGGGCAGGCCTATACCGGCACCTATCTGAACAATAATCCGAACATCAACACGGTGATGAAGGATATGGGCAGCATCGCCAATAATCTGGCGCTGACCGGCAGGTTCGATGTCGGTGCGGGCAAGATCACGGTGCAGGCGGGCTGGTTCCACATGAGCCAGAACATCGTTCAGGACTGGCATGTAAACCGCCAATATAGCGCGCTGGAAGGCGAAAATGCCGCGCCGCTCAATCTCTATTCCACCACCGGTTCGCAGATAACCGCAGCGGGCCAGGCGGGCTTCAACGACAATTGGGGCAATTGCTGCGCCCGCAGTGTAGACCTCAAATATACCGATGATGCGCCTTTCCTGTCGGCCAATTATTCGGGCGGCGGCTTTGACCTCGACGCCAGCGTGCGCTTCGATCGGGTGCGCGGCGAAGGCACGGCGCAGGCGGGCGTCGTTGGCCCCGATTATATCGTCAGCGATGAAGTGGGCAGCGCGACTATCCCGTCCATGGTGCCGGGCGGCGCGATCGAGCGGATCAATTACCGGCGCAGCTATACCAGCTGGTCGTTCGGTGCGCTCTATGCCTTCGACACCAGCACCAGCATCTTCGCCCGCGTCAGCCGGGGCGGGCGCTTCAATGCCGACCGGCGCACGCTGGGCGGGAATTTCAATGCCGACGGGTCGCTCAACAGCCAGGGTGCCAGCACGGCGATCAACTTCCTCAATCAGCAGGAAGTGGGCGTGAAGCATCGTGGCTTCGTCGGTGGGTCGGGCAATTATTCGGTGGAAGTCACCGGATTTCGCTCGACCCTCACCGAAAATAATTACGACTTTACCCGGATCAACAATCCGCCGCCGAACAATGATCCCAACATCTCCAACGACTATCGCTCCTGGGGCGTGGAACTGACCGGGCGCCTCAATCTCGGCAATTTCCGCCTGGCGGTCGATGCGACCTGGGTGAACCCGAAGATCAAGGACAGCGCAACGGCGGCGTTGGTCGGCAACCGGCCCGGTGGCATTCCCAAGCTCACCTATCTGATCTCGCCATCCTATGATGCGGGCCTGTTCGCGGTCGGCCTGTCGGCCAGCGGGCAGTCCAGCGCACCCAATGACGACTTCAATCTCTACACCGTGCGCGGCACGACCTTCTTCAATGGCTTCGTGAAGGTGCGGCCAATCGAGAATCTGGAGCTGGGCCTCAACGCCAATAATCTGTTCGATACGCTTGGCTATCGCGGTGGCGGCCAACTGCTGCCGATCAGCGCAACGACTGGCATCTTCCAGAATAGCGCGGTCTATGGCCGCACCGTGACGGCCTCGATCCGCTATAATTTCTGACCCGATCCGATGCCGGAACCTATGTTTCGGCTACCTCGAAGGCCCGGCTCCCTCAGGGCGCCGGGCCTTTTCTTGTCAGCTTGACTCCCGGATCACGATCTCCGGCGCGATCTGGATCGATCCGACCTCCTCGCCCGCGAGCCGCTGACACAGCTGCTCGACCAGCAGGGCGGCACCGCGGCGGATATCCTGCCGGATGGTGGTAAGCGGCGGGTTGGACAGTCGTGCCAGCGGGACATCGTCAAAGCCCACGACCGACAACTGGTCGGGCACGCGGATATCCTGTTCGGCGGCGGCGGTGATGACGCTCATGGCGGTGACGTCGGATGCAGCAAACACGCCATCGGGGCGACGGCCCGCCGCGAAATAGTCGGCCGCCACGCGATAGCTGGCCTCTGGCGTGACATGCGCATGAACCAGTTCGACCCGATCGCGCGCATCGGCGGGCAGGGCGGACAGAAAGCCTTCATAGCGGGCAGCAAATTCCGGCACCGCGACATTGCCGAAAAAGGCGAGCTTGCCGCGTCCACGCTCCAGCAGATGGCGCGCCGCCAGCGCGCCGCCGGCGACATTGTCGGTTCCGATCGTCAGATATTGATTGCGCTCGGCATGGGCGCCCCAGATCACCAGCGGGCGATAATGGCTCGCGGTACGGTCCAGCACGGCGCTCTGGTTGGACTGGCCGATGATGATGACGCCATCAACCCGGCCGGCGCGGATGAAGGCGTCCAGCCAATCCTCGCCATCGGGCAGGACGCGCGAAAGCAGCAGATCATAGCCGCGCTCCGTCAGTTCGTCGGCCAGAAAGCCCAGCATCGCCATGAAGAAGGGATCGGACAGATGTTGCCCGCGCTCATGACCCAGGGGCAGCAGGACAGCGATTGCCCCGGTTCGGCCCAGCCGCAGATTTTGCGCAGCCACATTCAACTGGAAGCCATGCTGGGCCGCCAGTTCCTGAATACGACGGCGGGTATCCTTGTTGAGTGCGCCCTTCGACGTCAGCGCACGCGATACCGTCGATACCGAAACCCCGGCGATCCGGGCGAGGTCGGTTATGCTGCGGACAGGTTCGTTCTGATGATCCGTCATGCCCTATCGTCTAGGCCAGGGAAGGACGGGGGACAATCCGGATCGCGGCTGTATCAATTCTTTCGGGGTTTCCTGACGATCAGGGTGGCGGCCCCGGCGGCGATCATCATCACACCACTCATCAACAGGATGTTACGCGGATCGCTGCCCAGCAGCGGGTGGTAGATGACCGGCACGATCAGCGTTTCAAGCAGCATGGGAATGACGATGAACATGTTGAAAATGCCCATATAGACCCCGGTCCGCTCGGGCGGGATGGCGTTGGCCAGCATGACATAGGGATTGCCCATCATGCTGGCCCAGCCAATGCCGATGCCGATCATCAGCAGGAACAGGTGCGTGCTATCGCTGGTGCCGGGGATGGCCAGCATCGCAGCGCCGGACAAGGCGACCGCGACGGCATGGACATAATGCGACCCGATCCGCCGACTGAGCGGCACCATGGCGAAGGCGGCGAGGAAGGCGACGGCATTGTAGAGCGCGCCCGCCTGGCCGGTGAGCAGCACCGCCTGGCGAAAGCCGCTGCTCTTCGGATCGGCCGTGTCGAAAATGGAGCGGGCCAGCGCGAAGCTGATGAACTGCCAATAGGCGAACATGGCGAACCATTGCAGCAGCATCGACAGGGCAAGCTGGCGCATGGCGACAGGCATGTCGCGCACAGCCGCCATGAAGTCGCGCAGCGCCGTGCCGAAGGACAGCCGCTCGCCGCGCATGCGTGCAATCTCCTCCGCCGGCAGCGGCAGTTCGGGCACGCGCAGCACGGACCACAGGATCGTCGAGATGGAAATGACTGCGCCGATCAGAAAGGCGATCCGGGTCACGTCCGGTATGCCGTTCGCATCGACCAGATCGGCATCGAAGCCCCACCACACCAGGAGGGTGGGCGCCAGATAGGACAGCGTCTGGGCAAGGCCGGTAAAGGCACTTTGCGTCAGGAAACCGACCGATCGCTGGCTCTCGTCCAGCCGATCGCTGACATAGGCGCGATAGGGCTCCATGGTGATGTTGTTCGCCGCATCCAGCATCCAGAGCAGGCTGGCCGCAAACCAGAGCGTCGGGCTGTAGGGCATCATCAGCAGGCCCAGGCTGCACAATATGGCGCCGATCAGGAAATAGGGCGTGCGCCGCCCCCAGCGGCTGACCGTCCGGTCGCTCAATGCGCCCACGATCGGTTGCACGAGCAGGCCGGTAACCGGCCCCGCCAGCCAGAGCAGCGGCAAATGCGTCTCATCCGCGCCAAGATAGCGATAGATCGGCCCCATATTGGCCTGTTGCAGGCCAAAGGAGAATTGGATGCCGAGGAAACCGAGATTCATTTCGACGATGCGTGACAGATGCATTCGTGGTTTTCTGGCTCTGTCCCGCATAGATCCTCTCCGTCGCCCTTGCGACCTTTCTGTCGTCGATCATACAGAGTGATGATAGATATGCAAACGTTTGCTGATTCTATTAGGCAGTATTTTCGAACCCAAATAGCTGGAGATTTGTTGGCTGGATCGGCCGGGGAGGGGCCGCTCTGCATGATGGACAGCCATCGGAAGCTGTTGCAATCTTCGCGGCATTCATGATTCCCGATCATGACATCATGCCGATCATCGCATGAACCTGAACGGCCTTTCCTGTGTTATCCTCCATCTGGGTAGATGGCAGGCCGGAAGACGGCCGCCAGTTTTTCTTCGATAGAGCGCGCAACCAGCGTCTGCAGGGGAGATTTTCATGGCCGATTTTCCGGATATGGGCGTGTCGCGACGCGGCATATTGGCGGGCGGTGCCGCCTCCGCGACGGTTGCCGTCATTCCAGCGCCAGTGCAGGCGCAGCCGTCTGCCGCTGCGTCGCCGCCAATGATGGCGGTGGACTTCGTCGTGAATGGCAAGCGACAGCAGTTGAAGCTCGACACCCGCACGACATTGCTCGACGCGCTGCGCGAACATCTCAAGCTGACCGGCACCAAGAAGGGCTGCGATCATGGCCAGTGCGGCGCCTGCACCGTGATGGTCAACGGCACCCGCATCAACAGCTGCCTCAGCCTGGCGCTGCAGCATCAGGGCGACGAGATCACCACGATCGAAGGGCTGGGCATGCCCGACAATCTGCATCCGATGCAGGCCGCCTTCATCGCCCATGACGGCTATCAGTGCGGCTATTGCACGCCGGGGCAGATCTGCTCTGCCGTTGCCGTGCTCAAGGAAATAGAGCAGGGGGTGCCCAGTCATGTCCAGACGGACATCACCCGCGCCCCGGACTATTCCAATATCGAGATGCGCGAGCGGATGAGTGGCAATCTCTGCCGCTGCGGCGCCTATTCCAACATCGCGCAGGCCATGGCGCAGGTCGCGGGAGCAAAGGCATGAAGAGCTTCACCTATGAACGGGCGAAGACGCCCGAGCAGGCCGCCGCCGCCGTGGCCGGCCGGCCTGGCGCCAAATATCTGGCTGGCGGCACCAATTTGCTCGACCTGATGAAGCTGGAGATCGAGACGCCGACCCATCTGGTCGATGTCCAGGATCTGAAGCTCGACCAGATCGAGAAGACGGCGGAGGGCGGGCTGCGGATCGGCGCGCTCGTTACCAACACGGCGCTGGCGTCGGACATGGCGGTCCGCCGTGACTATGGCGTCCTGGCCCGTGCTATCGTCGCCGGCGCCAGCGGCCAGCTGCGCAACAAGGCGACGACAGCGGGGAACCTGCTGCAGCGAACCCGCTGTCCCTATTTCTACGACACCAACATGCCCTGCAACAAGCGTCGGCCCGGCACCGGCTGCGCGGCGATCGGCGGCTTTTCCCGGCAGCTGGCCGTCATCGGTTCGTCGGACCAGTGCATCGCCACCTATCCCGGCGACATGGGCGTGGCGCTGCGCCTGCTCGATGCGAAGGTCGAGACGGTGAAGGCCGATGGCGCGAAGCGCGCAATCGATTTTGCCGACTTCCATCGCCTGCCCGGCAATGAGCCGCAGCGTGACAATGTGCTGGAGGCTGGCGAACTGATCACCGCCGTCACCCTGCCCAAGCCGATCGGCGGCACCCAGCTCTATTACAAGGTGCGCGACCGCGCCTCCTATGCCTTCGCTTTGGTTTCGGTCGCCACCATTATCCAGAAGGACGGTAGCGGACGCGTGGCATTTGGCGGCGTCGCCCATCGACCCTGGCGAGTGGAAGCGGCCGAAGCCGCCTTTCCAGGCGGCGCGCGCGCCGTGACGGAGAAGGTCTTTGCCGATGCCCGCCCAACCGAGGACAACAGGTTCAAGCTGAAACTGGCCGAGCGGACGCTGGCGTCGCTCATGGCCCAGGCGAGGAGTTGATCCCATGAAATTCGATGCCCCCGCCAAGGCCAATCTGTTCGATCAGGCCAAGATCGTCGGCAAGTCGACGCCCCGGATCGACGGCCCGCTCAAGACGACCGGCCAGGCGCCCTATGCCGCCGAACGCCATGATGTCATCGCCAACCAGGCCTATGGCTTCGTCGTCGGATCGGCCATTGCCAAGGGACGGATCGCGGCGATGGACACCAGCCTCGCGCGCGCCGCGCCGGGCGTGATTGCCATCGTCACCGCCCCCGATACCAAGCCGGTCGGCAAGGGCATGATGAATTATGCCCCGCTGTTCGGCGGCAGCGACATCCATCATTATCATCAGGCGATCGCCTGCGTGGTGGCCGAAAGCTTCGAGCAGGCGCGCGCCGCCGCGGCGCTCATCCGCACCGATTATGTGCGCGACAAGGGCGTGTTCGATTTTCCTGCCGTCGCCCCGGCCGCGCCGCTGGCCAAGGGGCAGGGGGGCAAGCCCGACACCAGCAGTCAGGGCGATTTCGCCGCCGCCTTCGCCGCGGCACCGGTGAAGCTCGACGCGCGGTACAGCACCGCGAACGAAAGCCATTCGATGATGGAACCGTTCGCCACCATCGCCGCCTGGGAGGGCGACAGGCTGACGCTCTGGACGTCCAACCAGATGATCGCCTGGGCCAAGCAGAGCATGAGCAAGATCCTGGGCATCGACCCTGCCAATGTGCGGGTGGATTCGCCCTATATTGGCGGCGGTTTCGGCGGCAAGCTGTTCGTGCGGGCGGATGCCGTGCTGGCGGCGCTGGGCGCCAAGGCGGCCGGACGGCCGGTCAAGATTGCCGTGCAGCGCCCGCTGATGGCCAATAACGCGACCCACCGCCAGGCGACGATCCAGCGCATCCGTATCGGCGCGGAGCACGACGGGCGGATCACGGCGATCGGTCATGAAAACTGGTCGAGCAACATCAACGGCACCGATGGCGAGGATGGCACGGCCCAGACGCCCAAAGTCTATGCCGGCGCCAATCGCATGACCGCCAATCATGTCGCCATGCTCGACCTGCCGGAAGGCAATGCGATGCGCGCGCCCGGCGAAGCGCCGGGGCATCTGGCGCTGGAAGTGGCGATCGACGAACTGGCCGAAAAGCTTGGCATGGACCCGATCGAACTGCGCATCCGCAATGAGCCCGAAGGGACGGTGCCTGCTAACGCGAACCAGCGCATTTCCGATCGCAATCTGGTCCGCTGCCTGCGCGAAGGGGCGGAGCGGTTCGGCTGGACGCAGCGCAGCGCCAAACCGGGGCAGCGCCGCGAGGGCGCCTGGCTGATCGGCATGGGCGTAGCGGCGGGCTATCGCGGCGGGCCGACGGCGACCTCCGGCGCGCGCGCACGGCTCGGCACGGATGGCCGTATCACCATCGAAACCGACATGACCGACATCGGTACCGGCAGCTACACGATCATCGCCCAGACCGCGGCGGAAACCATGGGCGTGCCGCTCGATCGGGTCCAAGTGGTGCTGGGCGATTCCGATTTTCCCGCTTCATCGGGTTCGGGCGGCCAATGGGGCGCGGCCAGTTCGACCGCCGGCGTCTATGCCGCCTGCGTGGCGTTGCGCCGCGCGATCGGCCAGAAACTGGGGTTCGACGCCGATAGCGCGACCTTTGCCGACGGCCGGATCGATGCGGGCGGTCGCCGCATGGCGCTGACCGATGCCGGCGCCCTGACGGCGGAGGATGAAATCAGCTTCGGCGATTTCAAGAAGGGCTATGACGTCGGCACCTATGCCGGCCATTTCGCCGAAGTCGCGGTCAACGCCTATACCGGCGAAACCCGCATCCGCCGCATGCTGGCGGTGTGCGATGCCGGCCGCATCCTCAATCCGCTGTCGGCGCGCAGCCAGGTGATCGGTGCCATGGTCATGTCGGCCGGCTCCGCCCTGATGGAGGAACTGGCGGTCGACACCCGCTTCGGCTTCTTCGTCAATCACGATCTTGCCGGCTATGAAGTGCCGGTCCACGCCGACATCCCGCATCAGGAATGCATCTTCCTCGACACGCTCGATCCGGTGGTCTCGCCGCTGAAGGCGAAGGGTGTGGGGGAACTGGGCATATGCGGTCCCGGATCGGCAATCGCCAACGCCATCTACAATGCCACCGGCATCCGCGTGCGCGACTATCCGCTGACGCTCGACAAATATCTCGACCAGATGCCCGACATGGCCTGACCCTCAACCGGAGCAAGAGCATGAAGCCGGACAAGACCGCCATCGTCCTGATCGAATATCAGAATGATTTCGTCAGCGAGGGCGGTGCCCAGCATGAGGCGGTCCGGGATGTGATGCGCGCCACCAATATGCTGGCGAACAGCGTCGCCCTGCTGGATGGCGCGCGCCAGGCGGGGCTCACCATCCTTCATGTGCCGATCAGCTTTGCGGAGGGCTATCCCGAACTGTCGACCCGGCCCTATGGCATCCTTGCCGGCGTGATCGCCGCCAGGGCCTTTCGCCGTGGCAGTTGGGGCGCGCAGATTGCCGATGCGATGGCGCCGATCGATGGCGAGATCGTGGTGGAGGGCAAGCGTGGCCTGGACTGTTTCGCCAGCACCAATATCGACTTCATCCTGCGCCAGCACGGCATCACGCACCTGGCCATTGCCGGCTTTCTCACCAATTGCTGCGTCGAATCCACCATGCGCTCCGCCTATGAACGCGGCTATCATGTCGCGACGCTGATCGACTGCTGCGCCACCATCGGCGAGGAGGAACAGCGCGTGGCCATCACCAAGGATTTTCCGATGTTCTCGCTGCCAATGACCGGGCGGGAGTTCCTCGCGCAATTTGGCTGAAGGACCGATCTGCCCCCTCCAGAGCGGGGAACTTCTGGCCGGGAGGGCAGCATTTGCCCCGATGCCTGCACCATTCTGCAAACGCTTCATAAGTTTATGTTGCTGTGCAGCATAAGCCATTGTGGGCCGTAATCGCCGCGGTTAGGGGCGCTTTCGATGAGGCTGGCAGGGAACAGGTGTCGAGTTGGCGAGTGAGCGTTTCGGCTTGCGGCAGGCGGCCGCGTGGCTGTCGGAGGTCGTCGGGCCTGACCGCAGCTATGTGAATGTCGGGATCGTCTATACGGTGGCGATCAGCCTGTTGTCGCTTGCTACCCCCATCTCCGTGCAACTGCTGATCAACTCGGTAGCGCGCACCGCGCTGGTCGCGCCCTTGTGGATCCTGTCCGGCGTGCTGCTGGCGCTGCTGCTGGTCGTGGCGGGGCTGAGCGCGCTGCGCGTCTATCTGCTGGCGATCTTCGAACGCCGCATCTTTGCGCGGGTGGTCGCGGAAATCACCGTGCGCGCGGTCCATGCGCAGAACCCCTTCTTCGTCGATGAAAGCCGGGGCAGCCTGTTCAACCGCTATTTCGACATGGTGATCGTCCAGAAATCGGTGCCCAGCCTGGTGATCGGCGCCTTCACCATCGTGCTGCAGGGGGCGGTGGGACTGGTGGTGACCAGTTTCTACCATCCCTTCTTCCTGGCCTTCAACCTGGTGCTGGTGACGGTGTGCCTGATGATCTGGCTGGCCTGGCGGCATGGCGCGATCACCGGCGCAGTGGGCGTCAGCCATGCCAAGCATAATGCCGCGCACTGGCTGGAAAGCGTTGGCGGTTCCAACGGCTTCTACAAATCGGCCCGCCATCTCAATTTCGCGATGGACCGCTCCGAAACGGTCATTGCCGACTATATTGCCGCGCATCGCCGCTATTTCCGCTATAGTTTCGCGCAGACGCTCGGTTATTTCCTGGTCTATGCCTTTGCGGCGGCTGCCTTGCTCGCGCTCGGCGGCAATCTGATCCTGGCCGGCCAGCTTTCGATCGGGCAGCTGGTCGCGGCGGAACTGATCCTGTCCGGCGTCTTCTACGGCATCTACCAGCTCGGTTCCTATCTCGACACCTTCTATGATCTGGTCGCGAGCAGCGAGGAGCTGTCGCAAATCCTGGCCATCCCGCAGGAGCGGCTGGGCCAGCGCGGGGAGGCGCCGCGCGACGGATCGGTGCGCTTCCGCGATGTCGAGATCGACAAGGCCCAGATCAATTTCGAGATTGCGAGCGGCGAACAGGCGGTGATCCTGGCCGAACCGGGCATGGAGAGCGCCCTGGCGCTGCTGCTCAAGCGCCACGCCGCGCCCGACAGCGGCATCGTCCTGATCGGCGGCAGCGAATTAGGCAGTTTCGACATGTATCTGCTGCGATCGGCGGTGATGGTGCTCAATCGCCCGACCATCATCGACGTCACCCTGCGCGAATATCTCTCGTTCGCCGAAGGCCGCGACATGGATGGGGCGCGGATCATGAATGCGCTGGAACGGGTTGGCCTGGGCGCACGGCTCGCCAGGCTGCCGCATGGGCTGGATACCCAGCTCGCCAGCTCCGGCTCGCCGCTGTCGATCGTCGAAGTGATGCAGCTCAAGCTTGCCAATGCCCTGCTCAGCCGTCCGCGCGTGCTGCTGTTGTCGCAACTTTACGACATGATGCCGATTGCCAGCCTCAAGGCGACATTGGCCGAACTGCGGGCAGCGGGCACGACCGTGCTGCTGAGCAGCGGGCGCCCCGAAGCGCTCGACCTTGACGCCTGGTATTGGGTTGGCGCGCGCGCGCAGCAACGGTTCACCGACAAGGATGAATTTGCCCGCTTCGTTGCGGCGCGGGAGGCGCAGCCATGACGCTCGATCGCGCCCAGGCCGAACATTTCCCATCGCTCGCCCAGTTGCGGCCGCCCCGACTGGTGACGACCGTCGCTTGGCTCATCCTGATGGGCGTCCTGCTCGTGCTGGCGATCCTGTTCGTGCCCTGGCAGCAGACGGCGCAGGGCGGTGGTCAGGTCACGACGCTGAGCGCGCAGGACCGCGCCCGCGACGTATCTTCGCTGGTGAGCGGCCGCGTCGCCGAGTTCTACGTCAGGGACGGTGATCATGTCCGCGCCGGTGATCCGATCGTCCGGGTGGTCGATGTCGATCCCGATTTCCTCGCCCGGCTGGCCGGGGAAAAGGCGCAGGTCGAGGCGCAGATCGCGGCGGTCCAGCAGGCGCGGGCCACCGCGATGATCGACGTCAATCGCACCAGCCAGCTCTATGCCGAAGGGCTGGCCGCCCGGCGCGATTATGAGCAGACCCAGATCAAGGTCGCCGACGTGGACGCGAAGCTCGCCGAAGCGCGCGCGAAGCTCAAGCAGATCGAGATCAAGCTCGCGCAAAGTTCGGCGCAGATCGTCTCGGCGCCGCGCGAAGGCCGGGTGCAGGATCTGAATGCCGCAGCGGGCGGCGCGCTGATCTCGTCCGGCACGGTGCTGGCGACGATCGCGCCCGAGAATATCACCCGCGCGGTCGAGCTGTATGTCGACGGGCGCGACGTGCCGCTGGTCGAGCCGGGGCGCTCCGTGCGGCTGGAATTTGAGGGCTTCCCGGCCTTCCAGTTCAGTGGCTGGCCGGCTTTTGCTGTTGGTATCTATGACGGCCAGGTGCGGTCGGTTGACCCCACGCCGCGCACCGACGGGTTGTTCCGCATCTTGGTGGAACAGGCGCCGGGCAAGACCGCCTGGCCGGAGCGACGCTTCGTCCGTCAGGGCAGCAAGGTGCTGGGCTGGGTGCAGGGCGACACGGTGCCGGTCTGGTATGAATTGTGGCGCCAGCTCAACGACTTCCCGCTCAACTTCGGCCAGGATCAGGTGGCCGGCAAGGGCGAGGTGAAAGCGCCCAAGGACGACAAGAGTTCGATCGAGAAGAAGAAGTGACGATGTGGCGCGCGATGGCGCTGCCCATGCTGGTCGCGGTCATGGGGGCGGGCACCATGCCCTGCGCGGCCGGTGCAGCCCTGTCGGTCGATGCGACACCTGCGCCGACCGCAGGACAGCCCTCGACGCCGCTGACGCTGGACGAGGTGCTGCAATCCTCGGCCCGCTCGGCGCCCGATATCATTGCCGCCCTGGCGCGCGCGCGTCAGGCCGAAGGGCGCGCGATCAGCGCACAGGGCGCGTTCGACACGGTGTTTTCCGTGGATGCCCGCAGCCGGGTCGAGGGCTATTATGACGGCACGCTGATCGACAGCAAGGTCGAACGCCCGCTCACCGCCAACGGCGGCTATGTCTATGGCCAATATCGCAATTCACGCGGGGATTTCCCGGTCTACGAGGACAAGGCCTATACCAATCGCGCGGGCGAACTGAAGATCGGGGCGCTCTATGCCCTGATGCGCGATCGCCTGATCGACGCACGGCGATCCGCGTCGCAAATCGCCGGCAACGATATCGACATTGCGCGCTTCGAAACGCGGGCGACCGCCATCGGCGTGCAGGCGCGCGCCATTGCCGCCTATCAGAAATGGGTGGCGAGCGGCCTCAAGCTCAAGGCCTATGAGGCGCTCTATGATCTGGCCGAAAGCCGCAGCCAGGGCATTGCGCGTCAGGTGCAGCTGGGTGCCAAATCCGCGATATTGCTGACCGAAAACGAAGCCAACATGGTCAAGCGCGAGGCGCTGGTGGTGCAGGCGCGGCAGGAGTTCATGGCGGCGGCCAACAGCTTCTCGCTCTATTATCGCGATGCGGACGGCTTGCCGATCCTCGTCGATGCCGCGCGCCTGCCCGCGTCCGCTGCCGCGTTCGACGGCCTGCGGATCAACCCTCTGTTCGCGATCGAGGATCGTCCCGACTTCGGCATCCTGCTGGAGGAAATCGATAACGCCTCGGTCAAGCTGGCGCTGGCCCAGAACGACACCCGCCCCAAGCTGGATTTCGAGGGGCAGGTCGCCAAGGATGTCGGTGCCCAGGGTCTGGGGGGCTATAGCCGCACGCCGCTGGAGGTGATCGTCGGCGTGACCTTCAAAGTGCCGCTGCAGAACCGCAAGGCGAGGGGCAAGGTCGCCGAGAGCCAGGCGAAGATCGACGAACTCACCGTCAAGCAGCGCTATCTGGCGGAAAAGATCCGCACCGAAGTGGCCGGCATCGGCATCGAGGTCGACGCCGCGCGCGTGCTGGTGGATACGACCCGGCGGCAGCGCGATCTGGCCGAACGACTGGCCCAGGCAGAGCGGCGCCGCTTTGATCTGGGATCGAGCGACTTCTTCCTGGTCAATAGTCGCGAGGAAGCGGCCACCGATGCCGCGGTCAAGCTGATCGAGGCGCAGGCACGCATCGCCGCGGCCCAGGCCGAAATGGCGGCGGCAACGGCCGATGATCGGGCGCTGGGCCTGGACCGCAGCTAGGCGGCATGTCGTTACGACCTGGTGTCAGGTCGCCGGTCGGTCGGGAAAGCGCGCCTTGATCGCCGCATAGGCAGCTCTCGCCTTCATCAGGGCGTCGAACTGGACATGCTGCCAGGGCGAGCCGATCGCGACGGCACCATCGACAATCTTCCGGTTGCTGCCCCATAGTCGATGGCAGTGCCCGGCGCCGCGTGGGACGCAGCTGTCGAAGGACATGCCGGGGCGGACTCCGATGCGATCCCTGATGTCGCGCATCAGAAGCTGGCCCGGCGCATAAGCGCGATAATCCTCGTCGAACGCCATCTTGAAGCCATGGCCCCAGATGGCGGCTTCAAACCAGCTCGACATGGCGATCGCGCGGCCCCCGACCGACAGGGTGGCGAGGCGGGCGCTGCCGTTCGCATGACCGCGCTCAATCACTTCGCAAAACAGGGCCTGGGTCGCGCCGTCGCTTGCCAATGCGCTGCCGCCCCGGCCTTTCCAGCCCGATGCCTCAAGGTCCAGAAACGCGTCGATCCAGGCTGTGCATGGCGCGTCCGGCGCCAGAATGTCGATCGTGACCGGGCCATGGTCCTGTTCCAGCCGCTTCGACAGGCTGCGCAGTCGGCTCCGCATTTTCGCGTCGCCGCGGCCTTCCCCTTCCTTGCCGGCGCGATAGGCCGGACGTTCATGGCAATGGATGGTGTGGAATGCTCGTCTTTCCCGTTCGCAGCGGTCGAACAGGGCGATACTGACCGGATCGTCGGCGTCCAGTCCGGCGACATGCAGCATGATCTCCCCGCCTGCGCGCTGGTCCAGGAAGGCGAACAGGCTCTTCCAGAACAGATCGGCGGACTGCGCGATGACCAGCGGCGTACCCAGGAACTGGTTGGTCGCCGACCAGTTGCGCCAGATGCGAACGGGCCACCGGCCGAAGCGTGGCGCAGCGATCAGTGGCATGACGCCCAGCCATGGTCCATCGATGGGGGCGACGACGGCCAGAAGCACGTCAGCGCCATCAGGCGCGTGGCTCAGGGCGGCGTCCATGAACCAGTCCTGCACGAAGATATTGGCGGCCCCGGCCAGGGCCGACAGGGCTGCCCACTGCGCGCGATCATCGGCCGTCAGATCGGTATGGCGCAGGATGCGGACGACGGGTTGGGCGGCATCCGACATCGGCCAGGCATGGCTGGCGTCCGGTTGGAAACTGCCGGAGGCGGGAAGGTGGCTCATAACAGCCCGGCCTTGCGCGCCACGCGGCAACCGATCGAGCGCCATTTGGCCGCCTTGGGCCATATCGGCACGTCGCCGGTGGGCAAGCCCCATCGCCGCAGCAGCGGATTGATCTGCATGGCATCGCCCAGCGCCTGGCTCCACTGGCTCTGCCAGGTGATCGACAGCGAAATGGATGGCTCCGCGCCTGCCCTGACCCAATGGGGCGAGGCATAGGGGATGAACAGGCCGTCGCCCGGTTGCATGGGGTGAATGTCGGCATCCGCCTCATAGGCGTCGTTCCAGGGCAGCATATTGTCGCCGCCGCCATAATAAGCTTCGTGCCGGTCGATCGGCAGCCATGGTGCCATCGGGCGATAGGTCGCGAACTGTTTGTCGCCTGCGATCTGGAAGAGGATATTATATTCGCAATCGAAGTGGAACGGGGTGAGCGTTCCCGGCGCGGAAATGAAGATGAAGCCTCGCACCGTCAGCCCCGGACCGGTCGCTGGAGAAATTGCGGGGCCGATCTGCTCCATCAGCCTGGCCAGCAACTCGCGATAGGCGGGCAGTTGCTCGACGAAGCGGAGCATGATCCAGTTGCCGCTGGTCTGGATCGAGCGAATGACGGTGGCGACATCGGTGTCGTCGGAGCGGTCCATCGCGAATTCGCCGCCATTGGGGGCGTTGCCGATCCGGCGTTCGACAAATTGCGGTGGCAGGTCGATGCTGGCTTTTGCCAGGGCTTCGAATGAGAGCAGCGGATGGTCCGTCAGGCTATGCTGCAGCATGGTCGGCGACAGCGGATAGGCGCTGGCGAAAGGACCGAGACTGGACGGCGCAACAAAGCTCATGGAGGAAGTTCTTCCGCAATGACGAGATGAATTGCCGCAAACTTGTCCTGCAAGGTTGAAGATCGCGTTAAACAAGGTGCGCGTCTTCCTGTATTTCAGGAAATATGAAGTTTTTGTTGTGTTTGAGCGGAATTGAAATGGCGATGCGGAAAAGTCGATTTGAACCAAGATAATTGCGACAATGATTTCTGTTATGTTTCCGTTCCGGTGCGATGAAGAAGATCGCAATGCGGTGTTTCGGTCGGGGCTGATCTTCGATGCGCACCATTCTCCCCTTGCGCGATTGTCGGATGCCGCGCTGGCCGCAACCGTGCGGCATCATGATATTGCCGGCAGCGGCGAGAGGCCGGCGCTTGATGGGGCGGCGTCAACGCGAGCGGGCGCGACGCATTTTGCTGCGGAGAAGCCTTGCGGCCCTGGTTCAGCTCAGCCGGTCGATCGCGTCGCTGTCGAGACCGCCGGGGATGATCATGATCGGGCAGGGCATCTTGCCCGCGTCCGATCCGGTGAAGTGGGATACCAGGGCCCCGGGCGGGCCGCTGGCGGCGGCGCCCAGGACCAGGGCGGCGACATCGTCCATTTCCTCCAGCGTCTTGCGCACGACCGCGACGGGATCGCCCTGGCGCACGGTGATGCTGGGGCGGATGCCGGATTCGTCGGTCAGCGTGCCGGCGGCGCTGGTCACCAGCGCTTCGGCCCGTTGCAGCGCCTCATCCTCCATCGTCGCCTGGACGCCGCCCCACTGGACGAATTCGGACGGCGGGATCAGGGCCAGGATGCGGATCGTCCCGGCCGTCTTGGCGGCGCGGCGCGCGGCGAAGCGCAGCGCGGTTTCCGCTTCGGGCGATTCGTCCACGACCACCAGATATGTCCGCATTGTTCGATATCCCCGAGAAACAAAAATCGGCCTTGCCGGCCCGTCAAAACTGCCCCGACGAACCAACGAGGTGAAATGTGGGGCATTATGGGCCCTTGCGCAAGGCGTGGCCTTGACCGTTCCGGCCAAAGGGTGAAAACGGGCTCCGAAACGGCGCGTGCCAGATAATCAAGAAGAGGCCCCGAACGCATGAGCAAGACGATCCAGATGCCTGCCCTGTCCCCCACCATGGAGGAGGGCACGCTGGCCAAGTGGCTGGTCAAGGAAGGGGACAAGGTATCGTCCGGCGACCTTCTCGCCGAGATCGAGACCGACAAGGCCACCATGGAATTCGAAGCGGTCGATGAAGGCACCGTCGCCAAGATCCTGGTGTCGGAAGGTGCCGAGGGCGTGAAGGTCGGCACCGTCATCGCGATCATCGCCGAAGAGGGCGAGGATGTCGCCGCAGCGGCCGCCAGCGGTGGCGCTGCCCCCGCGCCCAAGGCTGATGCGGTCCCCGCCAAGGCCGAAGCGGCTGCCCCCGCCGCCAAGGCTGATCCGGTGCCGGCGAAGGTGGCTGCGCCTGCTGCCGCTCCGGCGGAAGGCCGCGTGAAGGCGAGCCCGCTGGCCCGTCGCCTGGCCGAAGCCAAGGGCGTCGATCTGGCTGCTGTCGCTGGTTCTGGTCCCAATGGCCGCATCGTCAAGGCCGACCTGGATGGCGCCGCTGCTGCCCCGGCCAAGGCCGCTGCGCCGGCTGCCGCCCCGGCCGCTGCCGCGCCTGCCGCTGCCCCGGCACCGGTGGCCGCCGCCGCGCAGGATTTCGGCATTCCGCACGAAGTCATCAAGCTCAACGGCATGCGCAAGACGATCGCGCGCCGCCTGACCGAGTCCAAGCAGCAGGTGCCGCACATCTACCTGACCGTGGACATTCAGCTCGACAAGCTGCTGAAGCTGCGCGGCGAGCTGAACGCCGGCCTGTCGGGCCGTGGCGTCAAGCTGTCGGTCAACGACCTGCTGATCAAGGCGCTGGGCGTCGCGCTGATGCAGGTGCCCGAGTGCAACGTGCAGTTCGCCGGCGACCAGATGCTTCAGTTCAAGCGCGCCGATATTTCGGTGGCGGTGTCGATCCCCGGTGGCCTGATCACCCCGATCGTGACCGGTGCCGACATCAAGGGCGTGGCCGCCATCTCGAACGAGATGAAGGATCTGGCCGATCGCGCCAAGGCCGGCAAGCTGCAGCCGAGCGAATATCAGGGCGGCACCGCGTCGCTGTCGAACATGGGCATGTTCGGCATCAAGCAGTTCGAAGCCGTCATCAACCCGCCGCAGGGCATGATCATGGCGATCGGCGCGGGCGAGAAGCGTCCCTTCGTGGTCGATGACAGCCTGCAGATCGCCACCGTCATGTCGGCGACCGGCAGCTTCGATCATCGCGCGATCGACGGCGCCGATGGCGCTCGCCTGATGAAGGCGTTCCGCGAACTGATCGAAAATCCGCTGGGCATGCTGGCCTGATGGCGAAGATCGACGAGCAGCCGCCGGAACATAGCCCGGCGGTGCGCGTCATCGCCATGCCGGCCGATACCAATCCCCACGGGGATATCTTCGGCGGCTGGCTGATGAGCCTGATGGATTCGGCTGCGGGTTCGGTCGCGGCGCGATATAGCCACGGCCGTGCGGTGACGATCGCGGTGGAAGGCATGACCTTCCACCGTCCGGTCATCGTCGGCGACGAGGTGTCGGTATTCGCGACGCTGAAGTCAGTCGGCCGCACGTCGATGAAGATCGATGTCGAGGCGTGGCGCCGTGCCCGTCACGATGATCGATCCTATCGCGTGACCCAGGCGACCTTCACCTTCGTGGCGATCGGTGAGGATCGCCAACCCCGTTCCGTGCCGCCGCTGCCTGCTCAATAAGGGCGCGGCCTGACCAAGATATCGAATAGCGAGAGAGACCATGGCTGATACCTATGACCTGATCGTCCTCGGCTCCGGCCCGGGCGGCTATGTTGCCGCCATCCGGGCGGCGCAACTGGGCCTCAAGACCGCGATCGTGGAGCGCGAAAATCTGGGCGGCATCTGCCTCAACTGGGGCTGCATTCCGACCAAGGCGCTGCTGCGCTCGGCCGAAATCTTCCATTATATGCAGCATGCCAAGGATTATGGCCTGGCGGCCGAGAAGATCAGCGCCGACATCGAGGCGGTGGTGAAGCGTTCGCGCGGCGTTGCCAAGCAGCTCAATCAGGGCGTCACGCACCTGATGAAGAAGAACAAGATCACCGTCCACATGGGCGACGGCAAGCTGACCGGCAAGGGCAAGCTGACCGTCACCAAGGACGGCAAGAGCGAAGAGCTGACCGCCAAGCATATCATCGTCGCGACCGGCGCCCGCGCCCGCGACCTGCCGCAGCTGAAAGCCGACGGCAAGCGCGTGTGGACCTATCGCCACGCCATGACCCCGGCGGAAATGCCGACCAAGCTGCTGGTCATCGGTTCGGGCGCGATCGGTATCGAATTCGCCAGCTTCTACAACGACATGGGCGCTGACGTGACCGTGGTCGAGATGATGGACCGGATCGTGCCGGTCGAGGATGCCGATGTGTCGGCCTTCCTCGAAAAGGCGGTCAAGAAGCAGGGCATGACCATCCTGACCGGTGCCAAGATCGAGAAGATCGCCGCGACCGACAAGGCCGTGACCGCGACCATCAAGGACAAGGCCGGCAAGGACATCACCGCCGAATATAGCCATGTCATCGTGGCGATCGGCATCGTCCCCAATGTCGAGAATATCGGTCTGGAAGAGGTCGGCGTCGAGCCCGACCAGCGCTTCCACATCAAGACCGACCCCTATGGCCGCACCAATGTCGACGGCATCTGGGCGATCGGCGACGTCACCGCGCCGCCATGGCTGGCCCACAAGGCAAGCCATGAAGCCGTCACCACGGTCGAGGCGATCGCGCAGGCGCTGGGCAACAAGGATGTCCACCCGCATGCGATGGACGTGCGCAACATTCCGGGTTGCACCTATTGCCATCCGCAGATCGCATCGGTCGGCCTGACCGAAGCCAAGGCCAAGGAAGCCGGCTATGACGTGAAGGTCGGCATGTTCCCCTTCATCGGCAACGGCAAGGCGATCGCGCTGGGCGAGGCCGAGGGCTTCACCAAGACCGTGTTCGACGCCAAGACCGGCGAACTGCTGGGTGCTCATATGATCGGCGCGGAAGTGACCGAGATGATCCAGGGCTATACCATCGGCAAGACGCTGGAGACCACCGAGGCCGAACTGATGCAGACGGTGTTCCCGCACCCGACCATCTCGGAATCGATGCATGAAAGCGTGCTCGCCGCTTATGGGCGTGCGCTCCATATCTGATCGGCAGAAGATGCTGAAAAAGGGCGCGGGGATATTCATCCTCGCGCTTTTTTGCGTGCTGGGAATCGCGCTGGCGCAGCGTAATGGGCTGCTCGATGATCTGAACATCGGCCTGATGGGCTGGGCCGGGCAGGGGCGCGAGACCGCGCTGGGCGGGCAGGTGACCATGGTCATGCGGCTCGCCTCGGCAATCGGCGGCACGGCGATCCGCATCATCCTGTCGCTGGTCGTGCTGGGCGTGCTGGTCTTCACCGGGCGGCGCGCGGCGGCCTGGTGGTTTGCCGGGGTGGAGATTGGCGGCACGCTGCTCAACCTGATCCTCAAGCAGATATTCGCCGCGCCCCGGCCCGACCTGCTGCCGCATCTCGACATCGTGCATAGCTACAGCTTCCCCAGCGGCCATGCGGCGGGGAACATGATGTTCTTTGGTGCGCTGGCGATGCTGGCCGGGCGGCGCTGGGCCTATGGCGCTGGCGGGGCGATGATCGTGCTGATCGGCGCCAGCCGGGTATGGCTGGGCGTGCATTGGCCAAGCGACGTGATGGCCGGATGGATCGAGGGGCTGGGCTGGCTTATGCTGTGCGCGGTCTGGCTACCAGCGCGGCGAGGGCAGCAGTAAGGCGCGGGTGATGCTGCTGTGCGGCGGCATGCCGTCGGCGGTGACGAAGCCATGGACCCAGAAACTGTCCCAGGCGCTGAGTATCGCGATGATGAGCAGGGCCAGCCCCGCGCCGACGCAGAGCAGACGGGCGCCGCGCAGCGGATCGGCCGGCATCAGTGCCAGCAACACGAGCGGCAGCAGCGGCAGGAAATAGCGACCCTGCGTCCCCTGGACATAATCGGCGCCCAGCGGCGTGCCGGTGAGATACATGGCGGTTTCGATCAGCAGCGCGGTGCCAAGCGCGATCGCTAGCCACCAGAGGCGCTGGCCAAGGCTGAAGCGCGCGGCCGATCCGCTCAGCACCGCGCTGCCGAGCATCAGCAGGGCAAGCGGGTAGGCGAGCAGCGGCAGCAGGATCGCGTTCCAGCCGAAGCGGCCGACGATCTGCAGCGCATAGACCGGCGCCCGCTCGACGATGCTGGACGCGAGGATGCGGGCATAGCCGGCCGGATCGGCCAGGATCACGGCGAGTTGCTGGGCCAGCGGCGCGGTCAGCACGCTCTCCCCGGTCTTGCGCGAGGTGATGTGATAGAGCGCCTGGCTGCCGCCGTTCGCCTTCATCCAGACAGCGAAGATGACAGCCCCCAATAGCATCGTGCCAAGGATCAGGACGTTACGCGACAGAGTGAAACGGGCGGGCCAGCGCAGGCCGGCGGCCATCAGGGGCAGATAGACACCCTTGGCCAACGCCAGCAGCGGTGCGGTGATCAGCGTGGCGGCGATGCTGGCGCGGTCCGGCGCCATGAAGCCGATCCGCAGCGCCAGAGCGAGGCCGAGAAAGCCGACGCCGTTGATGACGGCATCGGGCGAGAGCGAGCCGATCTGGTAGCAGAAGGTCGGCAGCAGCGCGGTGCCGAGCAGCGCCATCCGGCCAAAGGGGATGAGGCGCAGCGCGGCGACGAGCAGCAGCAACGCGGTCAGCGCATTGACGATGCGGCCGGCATAGAAGGCGCCGATGCGCGGCAGGCCCAGCGCGTCGCCGATCGCGAGGCCGACGGCGCCAGGGGCATAGAGGGTCGGCGCATAGCTGGCGACATTGGGAAATTCGGCAAAGCGCGTGCCGGGGCGGGCGGCGTCGGCGGCCCAGGCCCGCTCGATCATCGTCTTGTCATAGCGGTGGCGTTGGCCGTCCGGTTCGGTCGGGAAATCGACGGCATGAAGATCGACCGCCGCGCGCGGCAGTTCCGCGCCGATCCGGTCGCCATGGACTTCCGTCACCACATGGCCCTGCGACAGGGCCAGCGCCTTCATATAATGCTGGTTCTCGTCCGGTGCCTGGAAGGGCGGCGTCAGGAGCGCGAAGAACAACGTCGCGAGGCAGACGGCAAGAAACACTATCCGTTCGAGACGCGACCATGGCGCGGCGATAGCCATGTCGTCATAAGGATGGTGCCTGAAAGGAAATTGTGCGCTGCGCATGCCCGCCGTTCGAATGAGTATTGATACGCCCTAGATATGCCCCGTTAACATTTTGCGATGCGAAAGACGAAAGTTGAATGGCAGCGATGTCGAAGTGCCTCGCTGTACTCGCAGCGACGATACAAGGGCAGCGAGACTAATGGCCAACTGCTAACACTCCTTCTCCCGCTGGCGGGAGAAGGATACGAAGCCTTGCTGGCAAAGCCGGCTAGGCGAAGTTGGATGAGGGCTGCTGACTCCAGAAGACCCTCACCCTCCCACGCCTTCGGTGCGGGCCCCTCTCTCTCCTGTAGGCGGGAGAGGAATGGCGGAACGTCTGCTCGCCACTGAATATCATCACCGTGGCGAAGGCCTTACCCTCAAGCCTCTTCCGCTTCCAGTTCCTGTTCGACCGGCGGGTGGAGTCGCAGGCGGGTGACGCGGCGGCCGTCGCTGGCCAGCACTTCCAGTTTCCAGCCGCTCTGTTCGTGCGGGATGATCTCGCCCGGTTCGGGGACGCGGCCGGCGAGCACGAAGGCGAGGCCGCCCAGCGTATCGACATCTTCCTCGATCTCGCCCAGACGCGGGTCGATTTCCTCGGCCACATCGTCCAGTTCGGCGCGGGCATCGGCATCCCACATACCGCCTTCCAGCGGCACCAGCATCGCTTCGGGCGCGTCGTCATGCTCATCCTCGACCTCGCCGACGATTTCCTCGACCAGATCCTCGAAGGTCAGAAGCCCTTCGGTGCCCGAATATTCGTCAAGCACGATGGCCAGATGGGTGCGCTTGGCGCGCATTTCGGCGAGCAGGTCGAGTGCGCCCATGCTTTCGGGCACATAGAGAGGCTGGCGGATCAGCGGCGCCAGCGTGTCGGGCACCGGCGCCTTGCCGGCGAGGATGGCGAAGGCATCGCGGATATGGACCATGCCGACGATCGTATCGAGCGTCTCGCGATAGACCGGGATGCGGCTATGACCGGCCTCGGCGAACAGTTCCGCCAGTTCGGCGAAGCTTGCCTTTTCCTCGATCGCGACGATGTCGGCGCGGGGCAGGGCGACGTCGTCGACCGTATGTTCGGAAAAATGCAGCAGGTTGCGGACCATCTGCCGCTCGATCGCGGACAGATCGCCCTTGGCAGGCGGGGCCGCGCCCTCTTCCTGCTCTTCCTCATCATATTCGTCGAGAGCCTCTTCCAGTTCCTTGCGGAGGCTGGGGGCTTCATTCTCGCCGAACAGGAGCGACTTCAGGCCGCTCCATAAACCGCCCTCGTTACTACTGTCCGCTTCCTTGGAACCGGCGCTATCCTTCGGGCTGCCTTCAGCCATCTTACTTCCTATTCCCCTGTTTCAGAACATTGTCGAAGCCGGTGATAGACCGGATCCGAATAAGTATGATCAACCATTGTCCCGATCCCCATAGGGATCGGCCAGGCCAAGGCTGAGGAGCGCGCGGATTTCCAGCGCTTCCATCGCCTCGGCTTCATTGTCGTCCATATGGTCATATCCAAGCAAATGAAAAGTCCCGTGGACGATCAGATGCGTGGCATGGTCGGCGACCGATATGCCCTTTTCCGCGGCTTCGGCGGCGCAGACCCCCTCGGCCAGCACGATATCGCCCAGCAGAACCTCGCCATCGTCGGTGTTCGCCGTCACTTCCAGCAGGTCTTCCTGCACCATCGGGAAGGACAGGACGTTGGTCGGCTTGTCCTTCTCGCGATAGGCGCGGTTGAGCTGATGCACCTCATCATCGTCGGTCAGCTTGACCGCAACTTCATAGAGGGTGGAGTCGGTCGCGAAAGCGGCATAGGGACTGTGCGCAATGGCGGCCGAAACCGCCTGTTGCGCGAGAAATTCCCAGTCCGCGCCGGGCCAGCCTTCTTCATGAAGGACAGCGACTTCGATCATAATGTTGAGATCCGTTGTGAAGATTTAGGCATCCGGCCCCTCATAGGCCTGGACGATGCGGCCGACCACCGGATGGCGCACGACGTCGCCAATGCCGAAGGGGACCATGGCGATGCCCTCGACCCCGTCCAGCCGCGCGACCGCGTCGGCCAGGCCCGAAATGCCCGGCTGCGGCAGGTCGACCTGCTTGGGATCGCCGCAGATGACCATGCGGCTGCCTTCGCCAAAGCGGGTCAGGAACATCTTCATCTGGGCGATGGTGGTGTTCTGCGCCTCGTCCAGCACGATGAAGGCATTGGCCAGCGTCCGGCCGCGCATGAAGGCGAGCGGCGCGATCTCGATCTCGCCGCTGGCGATGCGCCGTTCGACCTGTTCGGCCGGCAGCGTGTCGTGCAGCGCATCGTAGATCGGCCGGAGGTAGGGATCGACCTTTTCCTTCATGTCGCCGGGCAGGAAGCCGAGCTTCTCGCCCGCCTCGACGGCCGGGCGGGAGAGGATCAGGCGGTCGACGCTGCCGGTGATGAGCTGGCTCACCGCCTGGGCGACCGCCAGATAGGTCTTGCCGGTGCCTGCGGGGCCAAGCGCGAAGATGATGTCGTTCCGGGTCAGCGCCTCCATATAGGCGACCTGGGTGGCGGAACGGGGGACGATCGTCTTCTTGCGGGTGCGGATCATCACCTTGGGTGGTTCGGCGACGTCATGGCGGATGATGCCGTCCAGCGTCGGTTCGGCCGACATGGCGATCACGGCTTCCACCGCGCCATTGTCGATTTCCTGCCCGGCGACGATGCGGTTGTAGAGGCCGGTCATCACGTCGCGGGCGCGGGCGGCGGCTTCGGCCTCGCCCTCGATCTGCAGCTTGTTGCCGCGCGCGGCGATATAGACGCCGAGCCGGTTCTCGATCGCGACCAGATTCTGGTCATATTGGCCGAACAGCGCACCCAGAAGATGCGGCTTCTCGAACGTCACTTCCAGGCACGCGCGCTCGGCAATGTCGGTGCGGGGATGGTGCGGTTTCTTGCCCATTCAAAAGCCTCCCTGGCTCGTCATGCATCTCGTAAGGACCGGCAGGCGCCGTGGGTCGGGGAGATGGCTTCCCGGCTGTGCGGGAATGACGAGGCTTTGGTTCAAGCGGCTTTCCTCCTGCTGATTTCGCCGGCCAGGCTGTTCGGGCCGGCGCTGATGATATCGACATCGACCATGTCGCCAATGCCATATTCGGGCGCGGTGACGTGGACGGATTGCAGCCAGGGCGTCTTGCCGATCAGCTGGCCGGGATAGCGGCCCTTGCGTTCGAGCAGGATGCTGGTGGTGCGGCCCACCGTGGCGCTGTTGAAATCGACCTGATGGCGGTTGATCGCGGCCTGCAGCCGGGCCAGCCGTTCGTCCATCACCGCCGCCGGGATCTGGTGATCCATGTCCGCCGCCGGGGTGCCGGGGCGGGGGCTGTATTTGAAGGAATAGCATTGCGCATAGCGCACTTGCTCGACGATCTTGAGAGTATCTTCGAACTCTGCGTCGGTTTCGCCGGGGAAGCCGACGATGAAATCGCCCGACAAGGCGATGTCCGGCCGGGCCGCGCGCACGCGTTCGATGATGCGCAGATAGCTGTCGACCGTGTGGCTGCGGTTCATCGCCTTCAAAATGCGGTCATTGCCCGACTGCACCGGCAGATGGAGGAAGGGCATCAGCTTGGGCTCGTCGCCATGGGCGGCGATCAGGCCGTCGCTCATGTCGTTGGGGTGGCTGGTGGTGTAGCGGATGCGCTCCAGCCCGCCGAGCTTCGCCAGTTCGCGGGCCAGGCCATCCATGCCCTGCATCCGGCCCTTGTCATCCTCACCGGTCCAGGCATTGACGTTCTGGCCGAGCAGGGTGATCTCGCGCACGCCGCCATCGACCAGCGCCTTGGCCTCGTCCAGGATCGCGGTCCAGCTGCGGCTGATTTCCGCGCCGCGGGTATAGGGCACGACGCAATAGGTGCAGAATTTGTCGCAGCCTTCCATGATCGTCAGGAAGGCGGTCGGTCGGGCCTGCTTGGTGCGGCCGGGCAGGGCGGCGAATTTGGAATTGGCCGGCATGTCGGTGTCGACCGCATCCTCGCCGCGCTGCGCCTTGCCGATCAGGTCGGGCAGGCGGTGATAGGCCTGCGGGCCGACGACGATGTCGACATTGCGGGCACGGCGCTGGATCTCGCCGCCCTCGGCTTGGGCGACGCAGCCCGCGACGGCAATCATCGGGCGCGTGCCATCCTCGCGGGTCAGGCGGCCAATGTCGGAATAGACCTTGTCCACCGCCTTTTCGCGGATGTGGCAGGTGTTGAGGATGACGAGGTCGGCTTCTGCGCCATCGGCAGCAGCGGTCATGCCGCGCTCGCCCAGCATTTCGGCCATGCGTTCGCCATCATAGACGTTCATCTGGCAGCCGAAGGATTTGACCTGGAAGGTGGCCGGGCCCTTGCCGGCTTTATGTTCGGGGGCGTCGTTACGATTCATGCCGTCCAGCTATACAGGCGCTTGGCCCGAAGAGGAAGGTGGCAGGTGCGCGGCAATGCTCGCAGCGATCCGCTGGTGCGCGGTGGCCGCCAATATCTTGCGATCGGCGCAACTTGCCGGGTCGAACGGCTCCAGGAACCGGATGGTGACAGGCAGGCGGCCCTTTCGTTCCAGTAGCCGCTTGGCGTTGGCGCCGGCCGGTTCGTCGCCGTGCCAGGCGATCTCCGCCGTGGCCGCGCCATAGTCGATATGGACCGGCTGGATCATCACTGCGCGCGGCGGCGGCATCAGCACGGCGAGCAGCGAGGGCTTGAAGGGCAGCAGGCCACTGCCGTCGCTGGTCGTGCCTTCAGGGAAGAGGGCAATGGGCTGATGACCGGCGAGCGCGGCGCGCAACGCATTGAGCTGGCCCGACAGGCTGCCGCGCTTCTCGCGCGAGACGAACAAGGTGTTGTTCTGGGCCGCGAGCCAGCCGATCACCGGCCAGCTGGCAATGCCGTCATGGGCGACGAAGGCGGCGCCGGTGGCATCGGCCAGGGCGAGAATGTCGATCCAGCTGACATGATTGGCGACCAGGAACATGTCGCTGTCGACCGGGCGACCTTCCACCCGGACGCTGGCGCCGACCGAGCGGGCCGCCATCCCCAGGAAGCGGCGTGGCCAGGGGGATGGACGGCGAAGCAGGCGCCACAAGAGGTGCGGGGGCAGGCAGAGCAGCAGGCTGCCCAGCAGGGCGGCGATGCGGCCTGCCCGGCGCAGTGGCGCCAAGGCGTCAGTCCTTACGGTCGAGGGCGACGCCGTACAGTTCCATGCGATGGTCGACCAGGCGGAAGCCGAGCTTTTCGGCGATCTGCTTCTGCAGCAGTTCCAGCTCGGGATCGACGAATTCGATGACGTTGCCGGTTTCGACGTCGATCAGATGGTCATGATGCGATTCCGGGGCCGCTTCGTAGCGGGCGCGGCCGTCGCCAAAATCGTGGCGTTCCAGAATGCCGGCTTCCTCGAACAGGCGCACGGTGCGGTAGACGGTGGCGATCGAGATGCCCGGATCGATGGTGGACGCGCGCTTGTGCAGTTCCTCGACATCGGGGTGATCGGTCGCGTCGCTCAGCACCTGGGCGATGACCCGGCGCTGTTCGGTGATGCGCAGGCCCTTTTCGTGGCAAAGGGCTTCGACGTCGATCTTGCGGTTCATGCGGGGGGCTGGCTCGCTTCAAAAATGGAAAAGTCGGACATTGCCTAGCCGCTTTTGTTCCAACGGAAAAGGGGCGCATCGTCGATGCGCCCCTTTCGCAATAGGTAAATGCCGAAGTTGTGGGGCTTATTTGCCGCCACGGGTCCGGCGGCGCTTGGTGCCCAAACCGATCTTCTTGGCCAGCGAGCGGCGCTGTTCGGCATAATTGGGGGCGACCATCGGGTAATCGGCCGGAAGGCCCCACTTGGCGCGATAATCTTCGGGGGTCATCTGATAATGGGTCATCAGGTGACGCTTGAGCATCTTCAGCTTCTTGCCGTCTTCCAGACAGATGATGTAATCCGGCTTGATCGATGCACGCACCGAAACAGCCGGTTCCGGCTTGACTTCGGGGGCGGGCGCCGGGGTCGAAAGACCGGTCAGCGCGGCATGAACATTCTGGATCAGGGTTGCGACGTCGGAAACAGCAACACTGTTGTTCGAGACGTGCGCAGCGACAATGTCGGAGGTCAGAGTGACGAGCAGTTCGCTCTGTGCCGATTCGTTTTCCATTTTTCTTGTTTCCTGCAAAGGCTTCTATTGTGCGACCCGCCTGAGGAAATGGATTCAGAGCGGTATATCTTGGCTAGACCCTGTGGCCTGCCTTCGCAAGAGAAGATTGGCTTAAACAAGCATGTCGATGCGAAAACTCAAAGCGTCATGAAGCTTTCCATCATTGCCCCGATAGTAACCGGGGCGACGATGTACATATTCGAAACCAATAGTCTCATAAAGTTTGACCGCCATGTTCGATGCGCGGACTTCCAGGTTCATCGACGTGATGCCGCGGCGACGCGCCAGCGTCAGGCTGTGACCCAGCAGGGACCGGCCAATGCCACGGCCACGCCATAGCGGATCGACCGCCAGCAGCAGCAGTTCGCATTCGTCCAGCACCGAACGGACCAGGGCGAAGCCGAGCGGGGCCGCATCGACATGGGCGACGGTCAGCCATGTGCCCGGCATGGTCATGACCCCCGACAATTGGGGCAGAGTCCAGGCCTCGCCGAACAGCGGGTCGAAGGCGCGGGTCATCACTTCCATGGCGTCGGCGAGCGCATTGCGCTCGCCCTCATCATAGGTGTCGAGCGTCAGGCCGGCGGGGATCATGAAGCGGTGCGCTCCGCGATCGTCTTGGCGTCGGCCTCGCGGCCATAGAGCGGGGAGGGGGCAAGCGGCGGCAGCGCTGCAATCAGGCTGTAGCGCGCGGCTTCGGGATAGAGGGCAATTGCGGTGCCGTCGCCGCGTGCGGTGACCAGCGCCTCGGCGCCGGTGCCGTAAAATTGCGTCATGTCCAGTTGGGTCGCGAGCGTGGCGATCGGCGTGGAGGCGGGCTGGGTCGTGGCGGTGCGGCCATCGGCCTCGAACAATTGCCAGAAGAGTTCGCCATGGCCGCCGGTGATGGTGACGGCGATCGGACCTTCCTGATGGTCGGCGGCCGCCATCGCGGCGATCAGCGAAAAGGCGCTATAGCCATGGAGCGGCACCGACCAGGCGAGTGCCAAGGCGCGGGCGGCGGCGATGCCGATGCGCACGCCGGTGAAGCTGCCCGGCCCGACATCGACCGCGATCGCGTCGGCGCGCCCGCCATCGGGCAGCGCGGCGATCGCGGGCAGCAGCGCTTCGGCATGGCCGCGGCCGACGATTTCATGAAAATGGCCGATTGGCTGGCCGTCTTCCAGCAGCGCAACGGACAGCGCCTGCGTGGCGGTGTCGATGACCAATATGCGCAAATTCACTCCCCCGAAGCCGCGGTGCCGATATGGATATGGCTGCGGTTAATCGATCCGGGGCGATTTGCCAAATCCGGTCATCGCAGCGTCAGACCGCGCGGACTTCCGTCACTTCCGGCACATAATGTTTGAGCAGCTGCTCGATGCCGTTCTTGAGCGTGGCGGAGGAGGAGGGGCAGCCGGCACAGGCGCCCTGCATGCGCAGATAGACGGTGCCCTTGTCGAAGCCGCGATAGATGATGTCGCCGCCGTCATTGGCCACGGCCGGGCGCACGCGGGTTTCGATCAAATCCTTGATCTGGTCGACGATCTCGGCATCTTCCGGATCATCGGTGAAAGCCTCTTCTTCGGCCGGGACGCTGAAGCCTGCGGCCGTGCCGGCGGCGAACAGCGGCATGTTGGCCGAGAAATGGTCAAGCAGGATCGAGAGGATTTCCGGCTTTACGTCGCTCCATTCGGCGCCCGGCGCGATCGTCACCGAAATGAAGTCGGCGCCGAAGAAGACGCCGGTCACGTCACCCAAGCCGAACAGCGCATCAGCCAGCGGCGAGGCTTCGGCCTCTTCGGGGCTGGCGAAGTCGCGGGTGCCCGCGGCGCCCATGACGGCCTGGCCGGGGAGGAATTTGACGGTCGCCGGATTGGGCGTGAGTTCGGTCTCGATCAGCATGGCCGCTATGTGGCGACGTGCGCGCGCGAGATCAAGCGGTCAAAGGGAACTTCGGCGGCGTCGGGCCATTTCCTTTGGTGAAGCCCCAGATAAGGAGATAGAAAGATGAGCGACGACAAGGATATTCGCGAGCGTTTCTGGACGGACCTGTCGAGCAGCCCGTTCCTGATGGTGGGGTTGCAGGGCAGCCATGCGCACAGCGTGCCGATGACCGCGCAGCTGGACAAGGATGCCGATCATTGCTTCTGGTTCTACACCAGTCGCGACAATCGGCTGGCCGCCGGCGGGCCGGCCATGGCGCAGTTCGCGGCGAAGGATCATTATCTGTTCGCCTGCATCAACGGCACGCTGGTGCCGGAGACCGACGAGACGGTGATCGACCGTTATTGGTCGAAGCAGGTCGAGGCCTGGTATCCGGGCGGACGGCAGGATCCCAACCTGCTGATGCTGCGCTTTGACCTTGGCACGGCGGAGATCTGGCGCGCCGATCTGTCGATCGGCGGGGTGTTCAAGATGATGTTCGGCGGCGATGTCAGGGCAGAGTTGCGCGACAAGCATGCCGAGGTCAGCCTCTAAAGGACTGACATGATGTTGGGCGGCCGTGGGCGAAATCCCGTGGCCGCTTGCTTTTCGGCGGCATTTGCCCCATATGTGCGGCAGCGCAGCATGGCCCTTTGGGCCCGATAGCGATTGGCAGCGTGATCGTTCCCGGCTCTGACAGGCCCTGGGAACCGGCCAATGACAGTCTGCGCCAAGCTTGAGGCTTCCCTATTCACGCGGGTCGTTTCCTAACCCGCCTTGCGCCCTTGCTGCGTCCGCAGACAGGTTGGCGCCCGGCCGACTTGTGAGTTTCTCATGCATTTCAATGAACTTGGTCTTTCCGAGCCGATCATCAAGGCGCTTACCGCCAAGAAATATGCCGAGCCGACGCCGATCCAGCAAAAGGCCATTCCGGTCCTGCTGGAAGGCCGCGACCTGTGCGGCATCGCCCAGACCGGCACCGGCAAGACCGCAGCCTTCGCGCTGCCCAGCCTCGACTATTTCGCGCGCAATCCCAAGCCGACGCCGATCAAGGGCTGTCGCATGCTGGTGCTGTCGCCGACCCGCGAGCTGGCCGCCCAGATCGCCCAGAGCTTCCGCGACTATGGCCGCTTCCTGCGCCTGTCGGTGGAAACCGTGTTCGGCGGCGTGCCGGTCAACAAGCAGATCCGTGCCCTGTCGGCCGGCGTTGACATCGTCGTCGCCACCCCCGGCCGCCTGCTCGACCTGATCGACCAGCGCGCCTTCACCATCAAGGACACGGAAATCTTCGTCCTCGACGAAGCCGACCAGATGATGGACATGGGCTTCATCCATCCCCTGAAGCGTATCGCCAAGCTACTGCCGCGCGATCGCCAGAACCTGTTCTTCTCGGCCACCATGCCCAAGGAGATCGAGGCGCTGGCCGGCCAGTTCCTCAATGATCCGGTCAAGGTCAGCGTCGCGCCGCAGTCGACCACGGCCGAGCGCGTCCGCCAGCAGCTGACCTTCGTCAACCAGGCGGAGAAGCAGGCGCTGCTGCATATCGTGCTGAAGACCGAGGAGATCGACCGCGCGCTGATCTTCACCCGCACCAAGCATGGCGCCGACCGCGTCGTGCGCTTCCTGGAGGGCGCGGGCATCCAGGCCTTCGCGATCCATGGCAACAAGAGCCAGGCGCAGCGCACCACCGCGCTGCAGGCGTTCCGTCATGGCCATTGCAAGCTGCTGGTCGCGACCGACATCGCCGCGCGCGGCATCGACGTGTCGGGCGTGTCCCACGTCATCAACTTTGAAATCCCGAATGTGCCGGAACAATATGTCCACCGCATCGGCCGGACGGCGCGTGCCGGCGCGGACGGCATCGCCATCAGCTTCGTGGCGGATGACGAACGGCCTTATCTGAAGGCGATCGAGCGGGCGACCAAGGTGAAGCCCGAGATCGTGCCCCTGCCGGAGAATTTTCTGGAGGCCGTGCGCAACCTTCCCAAGCCCGCGCCGCAGCGCAAGGGGCCGAGCCAGAGCCCGGCCCAGCAGGCCAAGCGCGCCGAAGGCCAGCGTCGCTATCAGGAAGGGCAGAAGGCCCAGCGCGGCGCCCCCGACAAGGCTCGCCGTGGCGAAGGGGGGCATCGTGGCGAGGGTGCGCATCGTGGCGAAGGCGATGGTGCCGGCGCCAAGAAGAATTTCCGTCGTCGTCGTGGCGGCGGCGGTGGCGCCGTCGGCACGCACAAGGGCGCGGTCCAGCGCACCGGCGCACCGCGCGGCTAATAGCTGAGGCGTTCCGGGCGCTCCCCATGGGGCGTCCGGGACGAACCGGTCTGGCGCGCTCCATTTTGCTTCCGCGCCATATCTTCATTGTCGCATCGCGTGGGGCGCAAGACCGGTTCCCCCTTCTGTGCGCGATGCTCCGATGCCGCGGCGTGACCATCTTTGTCAGTGGTCATTCAGGAAAATGCCGTTAGGCTCCCCTGCCTATGCGTTTGACCTCTCGCCGTTCGGCCGCTTCGCTCACCATTCTTGCCCTGCTTCTGTCGGGCTCTCCCCTGCCGCTGGCGGCCAGAACCGATCCTTCGGTCGCCGGGGCAAAGGCCGCGCCGGGCGGCAGCCAGGCGGATATCCGCCCCTGGCTCTACGAAAATAGTGACGTGCCGATCGACACGGAGTGGCGGTTCGGCACGCTGTCCAACGGGCTGCGCTATGCCATCCGCCGCAATGGCGTGCCGCCGGGGCAGGTGTCGATCCGTCTGCGCATCGATGCGGGATCGCTGATGGAGCGTCCCGATGAACAGGGCTATGCCCATTTCATGGAACATCTGTCGATGCGTGGGTCGCGCCATGTGCCCGATGGCGAATCGAAGCGCATCTGGCAGCGGCTGGGCGTAACCTTTGGCAGCGACAGCAATGCCGCGACCACGCCGACCGGCACCACCTATGCGCTCGACCTGCCCCAGGCCAATCAGACGAGCCTTGGCGAAAGCCTGAAGATCCTGGCCGGCATGATGACCGACCCCAATATCGTCGACAGCGCGGTCGATGCCGAGCGGGCGGTGGTGCTGGCCGAACGGCGCGAGAGCGACGGGCCGCAGATGCGCATTTCCGACGCAAGTCGCCAGCATTTCTTCGCCGGCCAGCCCTTGGCCGACCATGCGCCGATCGGCACGGTCGCGACGCTCAACGCGGTGACCGCGGCCAAGGCCGAAGCCTTCCACCAGCGCTGGTATCGCCCGGAAAACACGGTGATTGCCATTGCCGGCGATATCGACCCGGCGTTGGCCGAACAATTGCTCAAGGATAATTTTGCCAGTTGGCAGGATAGCGGCAAGGGCGCCGAGCAGCCCGATTTCGGCGAGCCGGACCCCAAGGCGCCGGCCACCCGCGTCGTGGTGGAGCCGGGCTCGCCGACGGGCCTCACCATGGCCTGGCTGCGCCCGTGGAAGCCCCATGCCGACACGATCGTCTATAATCAGGACAAGCTGACTGACATGCTGGCGCTGCAGATCGTCAGCCGACGGCTGGAGCAGGCGGCACGGGCCGGGGGCAGCTTCCTGGCGGCGGGTGTCGACCAGCAGGATATCAGCCGGTCGGCCGACGGCACCTTCATCACCATCACGCCCACCGGCGAGAATTGGGAGAAGGCGCTGGCCGATGTGCGTGCGATCATCGAGGATGCGAAGGCCGCGCCGCCGACCCAGCAGGAAATTGACCGCGAATATGCGCAGCTCGACACGGCGCTGGCGATCCAGGTCGAAAATGCCGACACGGAAGCCGGGGCCAAGCAGGCGAGCGATCTGGTGAGCGCGGTGGACATTCGCGAAACCACGGTCAGCCCGCAGGCCGCGCTCGACATCTTCCGCTCCGGCAAGCCGGCGATGACGCCGCAGAAGATACTGGATTGCACCCGCCGCCTCTTTTCCGCCGGGGTGTTCCGGGCGATGCTGATCACCGGCAAGGTCGAGGCGGGGCAGGACCAGAAGCTGGCCGCTGCGCTCGCCGCGCCGGTCAAGGCGGCGACCAATGCCCGCCTCGCCGACAAGGCGGTGACGATGGACGACCTGCCCAAATTCGGTGTGCCCGCGACCGTCGTGTCGCGCACGCCGGTCGGGTTGCAGGGCATGGAGAGCATCACCTTCTCCAACGGCGTCAAGCTGACGCTGTTCGCCAATGATGCGGAGACCGAGAAGGTGCGGATCAACGTCCGCTTCGGTCATGGGCAGCAGGCCTTTTCACCCACCAAGCCGGTGGCAAGCTGGGCTGGCGATTATGCGCTGGTGGCGAGCGGCATCGGCAAGCTGGGCCAGCGGGAACTGGATGACCTGACCAATGGTCGGCGCATGGGCATGCAGTTTTCGACCGATGATGATGCGTTCGAATTGCAGGCGGTGACGCGCCCGGCCGATTACAAGGACCAGTTGCGCCTGTTCGCCGCCAAGCTGTATCAGCCCGGCTGGGATCCGGCACCGATCGCGCGGGTGAAGACCGGCGCCTCGGTCGCTTATGACGCGATGTCGCGCGCGCCCGATGGCGTGCTGGGGCGCGACCTCAACTGGCTGCTGCATGACAAGGATGTGCGGTTCCGCACCCCGTCCAAGGCGGAAATCAACGCGCTGACGCCGCAGAGCTTCCGCCAGACCTGGGAGCCGATCCTGGCTTCGGGGCCGATCGAGATCCAGATTTTCGGCCAGGTGAAGGCGGAAGAAGCGATCCAGGCCGTGGCGGCGACCTTTGGCGCGATGCCGGCCCGCCCGGACGTGCCGGTGCCCGCCGCGAACAAGGTGCAGCGTTTCCCCGCCCATGTCGAACAGCCGGTCATCCTGCGCCATGATGGCGACAAGGAACAGGCGGCTGCCGTCATGGCCTGGCCGACCTCGGGCGGCTTTGCGCTGACGAAGGAGGCGCGCCAGCTCGAAATCCTGACCCAGATCTTCAATGACCGGTTGTTCGACAAGCTGCGCTCGACCGAGGGCGCGGCCTATTCGCCGAGCGTGCAGAATAGCTGGCCCTTCTCCTATGACAGTGGCGGCTATATCTTGGTGACGAGCCAGGTGCGGCCGGACCGGGTCAATTATTTCTACAGCGTCGTGAAGGAAACGGCGGCCGATCTGGCAAAGACGCCGATCAGCGCCGACGAACTGCAACGGGCGGTGGCGCCGATGCGACAGTTGCTGATGCGCGCCAGCACCGGCAATGCCTTCTGGATGGGGCAGATGGAAGGGGCGACCCACGACCCCCGCTATGTGCAGGCGATGCAGACGATGAGCCAGGATCTGCTCAACGTCACACCGGCCGATATCCAGGCGCTGGCGACCAAATATCTGGTGCCGGGCAAGAGCTGGTCGGCGGTGGTGCTGCCACAGGGTGTGGCCGCCAAATAGGCGGCTGGATCAGGCGGAGGCGGCTTGCGCGTCCTCCGCCTGCAGCAATTGCTCGTAGAGCCGCGCATATTCCAGATGCATGTTGCGGAGCGCCGGTGTGGCCGATCGCGCCGCCAACTGGCGGTTGCGGTCGCGTCGATGCTCGAAATAGGCGCGGCCGAAATTCGCTTCCAGATCCATGAAATACCTCCCTCGATTGATCCTCCAATGGGCGGGGCGCCAACAGGTTGCGGGCAGGGCGGGGGCTTGCGGTGGACGGGGGTGAAACAGGGGCGGGTGGCGCGATGCCGCCATCCATCTTTGCCCTTGATGCTTGCCGGCCTTGGTCGCTAGGTCAGGGACTTGGGGCAATGATGATCCGGCCATGCACGGTCTGGACGTCGATCGCCCAGGGGGATTTGCATCGCATGTTGAAGACTGTCCGGGCATCGGCCATGGCCGCCACCATCCTGTTGTCGCTGGCCGCATCGCCCGCGCTGGCCGAGCAGGTGGTCGTCACCGCGGACCATATGGTCGATGTGCTGGCCGGCAAGACGGTCGATCATCCGGCTATCTTCATTACCGACGGTCGCATTACCGGCATCGCCGACGCGCGCACCGTGCGCTGGGGCAGCGACGTCCGCCATATCGACCTGTCGGGCAAGACCATCCTGCCGGGGCTGATCGACATGCATGTCCATTTGACCAGCCTGGCGGAAGTGGGCGGCTATCAGGGGCTGCGCTACACCGACAGTTTCTGGACAGCCGTGGGCGTCAAGAATGCGCGGATCACGCTGAAGGCCGGTTTTACCACGGTGCGCAATGTCGGGTCGGCCGATTTCGCCGATGTGGGCCTCAAACAGGCGATCGAGGAGGGGCAGATTGTCGGGCCGCGCATCATCCCGGCCGGCTATGCGATCGGTGCGACCGGCGGCCATTGCGATGGCGGTGGCCTGCCGCCATCGATGGATCGCAAGGAACCCTCGGTTGTCGACAGCCCGCAGGAGGGCCGCGCCAAGGTGCGCTGGCTGCACAAATATGGCGCGCGCGTCATCAAGATTTGCGCGACCGGCGGCGTCTTCTCGCTGGGCGACGCGGTCGGCGCCCAGCAATTGAGCTTTGACGAGATGAAGGCGATTGCCGACGAGGCGCATATGCTGGGCCTCAAGGTCGCGGCGCACGCCCATGGCAATGATGGCATCCGCACCGCGATCGAGGCGGGGATCGACACGATCGAACATTGCAGCCTGGCCGATGACGAGACGATCAAGCTGGCGGCGAGCAGGAAGACCTGGTTCGACATGGATATCTATAATGACGATTATATCCTGGCGACCGGCACGGCCAATGGCACCGAACAGGAAAGCCTGGACAAGGAGAAACTGATCGGGCGTCTCCAGCGCGAGACGTTCCGCAAGGCGGTGAAGGCGGGCGTGCCGATGCTGTTCGGTACCGATGCCGGCGTCTATCCCCATGGCGACAATGGCAAGCAATTCGCCAAGATGGTCGAATGGGGCATGACGCCGATGCAGGCGATCCAGGCGGCGACCGTCAGCGGCGCCAAGGCACTGGGCTGGGAAGCCGATGTCGGCGCGATCGCCGTCGGCCGCTATGGCGACATCGTTGCGGTGCAGGGCGATCCGCTCAAGGATGTGACGTTGCTGCAGCATGTCAGCGATGTGGTGAAGGGCGGCGAACTGGTGGAGTGATCCGCCGCTGCCGGTTCACGATCGGCGTGAACCGGCTTTCGCTTCGATCAGCGCACGGCCTTCAGGCCTGCCACGATCATCTGGGCGGCGCGTCGGGCCGACGCTTCCGGGCTGAGATTGGGGCGCGACAAGCTGCGATGGCCAAGGCCGAACATACAGGCCAGGATCATCTCCTCCGCGCCGTCCAGCGCTTCGCCCGAAAGCTCCGGATTGGCGGCGCAGGCAAAGTCGCGAATATCGTCGCGGAAGCGGCCGCACATGGTGCCGATCATCTCGCCGACGGTCGGATTGCGGAAGCTTTCGGCCAGGATGTCGAACGACAGCGCCTCATCCTTTTCGTCAATGACGTGCAGCATCAGTTGCTCGAACGTATCGTCGATGCTCAACTCGCCACTGTCGAGTCGTTTGCGCAGGATATCGACGTCCTCCGCCCACTGATCGGCGTCGGCATGGACGATAGCCTCGATGATATCTTCCTTTCCTTTGAAAAGCCGATATATTTGCCCCACTGATACCTGTGCGGCGGAAGCGAGTTCGGCCATGGACGTCTGGTGGAAACCATGGCTGTTGAACAGGTCTCGCGCCGCTGCAAGTACACGGTCGCGACTGCTTTTTTCATGCTGCGCTGCAACCATTTTACCCTCGGAAAATTGTTTTTCTCTTGAATTCCCTCTGACAGCTTCTTAGGTGCGCGGCAAGCGGAATGAACGTTCATTCCGGTCCTGCGATATTTATCGGATTGGGAAAATTGATGCAAAAGGGGAACTTCTTCGGATTGCTGGCCTGTGTTTCGGCCCTTGCGCTGAGCGCTTGCGGTCAGGAAGCGCCGCCCGCACCGCCGCCGCCGAGCGTGGGCGTGGTGACGCTCAAGACCGAGTCGGCACCGTTGCTGAACGAACTGCCGGGCCGCATTTCGGCCTTTGAAACGGCCGAAGTCCGGCCGCAGATCAGCGGCGTGATCCGTCGCCGCCTGTTTACCGAAGGCGGCACTGTCCAGGCCGGGCAGCTGCTCTACGAGATTGAGGACGCGCCCTATCGCGCGGCGCTCGCCCAGGCCCAGGGCTCGCTGGCCAATGCCCAGGCGGCGATCCGCTCGACCGGGCTGCAGGCCCAGCGCTACAAGGATCTGGTCGGCATCAACGCCGTGTCGAAGCAGGAATATGATGACGCGGCGGCCGCGGCCCAGCAGGCGCGCGCCAATGTTGCGGCGCAGCAGGGCGCGGTGCAGGCGGCACAGGTGAACCAGAATTTCACCCGCATCCGCGCGCCGATTTCGGGCCGCATCGGCCGTTCGCTTCTGACGCCGGGCGCGCTGGTCCAGACCGGTCAGGCCGATCCGCTTACCACCATCCAGCGCACCGACCGCGTCTATGTCGACGTGACCCAGTCGGCCGCGCAGATCATCGACCTCAAGCAGGCGATGAAGGCCGGCGGCATCAGCGAGGCGCAGGGCGCCCGCATCCAGCTGATCCTGCCCAATGGCAGCGTCTATCCGGGTGAAGGCCGCTTGCAATTTGCCGATGTGACGGTGGATTCCAGTTCGGGCGCGGTCACGCTGCGCGCGATCTTCCCCAACGCCGACGGGCTGTTGCTGCCGGGCATGTATGTCCGCGCCAAGCTGATCGAGGGTGAGCGCACCCAGGCGATCCTGGCCCCGCAACAGGGCATTTCGCGCGACGCGCGCGGCCGGGCTACGGCGATGGTCGTGGGCAAGGACAACAAGGTCGAGATGCGCCAGGTCACCGTCGACCGCGCGATCGGCGACAAGTGGATCGTCACCAGCGGCCTGAAGCCGGGCGATCAGCTGATCGTTGAAGGCTTGGTCAATCTGCGCCCCGGCACGGTGGTGAAGCCCGGCGCGCCGCAGCAGGTGACCGCGCCTGAAGGCGGCGCGAAGCCGGCCGCTGCACAAGGCGCGTCGAACGCGGGCGAGGCGCACTAAGCCATGGCCCGCTATTTTATCGACAGGCCCATCTTCGCATGGGTCATCGCCATTGTCATCATGCTCGCGGGCCTGCTCGCGATCCGGTCGCTGCCGGTCGCGCAGTTCCCGGAAATCGCCCCGCCGGCGGTGACGATCCAGACCACCTATCCCGGTGCCAACGCCCAGACGCTGGAAAGCACGACGACGCAGATCATCGAGCAACAGCTCAAGGGCATCGACAATCTGCGCTATTTCTCGTCCACCAGCGATGGTTCGGGCAATCTCAACATCACCCTGACCTTCGAGCAGGGCACCGATCCTGACATTGCGCAGGTGCAGGTGCAGAACAAGCTGTCGCAGGCGACCCCCCTGTTGCCGCAGGAAGTGCAGCAGCAGGGCCTGCGCGTGGGCAAGTCCACGTCCAGCTTCCTGCTCATCATGGCGGCCTATTCGGACGATGGCATCCACGATCAGGAAGACGCGGCGGACTTCATCGCGTCCAGCCTTCAGGATCCGCTGAGCCGCGTCACCGGCGTCGGCGATACCCAGCTGTTCGGTTCGCAATATGCGATGCGCATCTGGCTCGACCCCTACAAGATGGCCAATCTGGGCGTGACCACCGGCGACGTGAAGTCGGCGATCACCGCGCAGAACGCCCAGGTGTCGGCCGGCCAGATCGGTGGTTCGCCCTCGCCCAAGGGCCAGGCGCTCAACGCCACCGTCACCGCCCAGTCGCGCCTGCGCACGCCGGAGGAATTCCAGAATATCCGCCTGCGCAGCAACAGCGACGGTTCGGTCGTGCTGATGAAGGATGTCGCCAAGGTCGAGCTGGGCGCGGAAACCTATGGTTTCGGCGTGAAGTTCAACGGTCATCCGGCATCGGGCTTCGGCATCAAGCTGGCACCGGGCGCCAACGCGCTCGACACGGTGGAAGCGGTCAAGGCGCGCGTCGACCAGCTGTCGAAGAATTTCCCTAGCTGGGTCAAATATGACTTCCCGGTCGACAACTCGACCTTCGTCAAGCTGTCGGTGGAGCAGGTCGTCCATACCCTGTTCGAAGCCGTGCTGCTGGTGTTCGTCGTCATGTTCCTGTTCCTGCAGAACTGGCGCGCCACGTTGATCCCGACGATCGCGGTGCCGGTGGTTCTGCTGGGCGCGCTGGCGATCCTCAGCGCAGCCGGCTTCACCATCAACACCCTGACCCTGTTCGGCATGGTGCTGGCGATCGGCCTGCTGGTCGACGACGCGATCGTCGTCGTCGAGAATGTCGAGCGTCTGATCCAGGATGAAGGGCTCAGCCCCAAGGAAGCGGCCAAGAAGTCGATGGACGAGATCAGCGGCGCGCTGATCGGCATCGGCCTGGTGCTGTCGGCGGTGTTCCTGCCCATGGCCTTCTTCGGCGGCTCGACCGGCGTCATCTTCCGCCAGTTCTCGATCACCATCGTGTCGTCGATGATCCTGTCGGTGCTGGTCGCGTTGATCCTGACCCCGGCGCTGTGCGCCACCATCCTCAAGCCCGCCTCGCACGGGCATAGCTGGAACGGGCCGATCGGTTCGATCCTCGGCCGCTTCTTCGACTGGTTCAACCGCACCTTCGACAAGGGCGTGGTGCGCTATGGCAAGGGCGTCGAGAAGGTCGAGCGCAGCTGGGTCCGGACCATGCTGGTCTATGGGCTGGTGGTGGTCGGCATGGCCTTCATCTTCCTGCGCCTGCCCAGCGGTTTCCTGCCGGACGAGGACCAGGGCATCATCATCAACCAGGTGTCGCTGCCCGCGGGCACGACGCTGGAAGAGACCGAGCGGGCCCTCGCCCGGATGCGCGACCATTATCTGGTCGACGAGAAGAAGAATGTCTCGGCCGTGTTCACGGTCGCCGGCTTCGGCTTCGTGGGCCAGGGCCAGAATGTCGGCATCGTCTTTGCCCGTATGAAGGACTGGCATGAACGGTCGGGTGCGGACAATCGCGTGCCCGCGATCGCCCTGCGCGCCAATATGGCGTTCCAGAAGATCTCGTCGGGCATGGCCTTCGCCTTCGTGCCGCCGGCCGTGCAGGAACTGGGCAATGCGTCCGGTTTCGACTTCCAGCTGCTCGATCAGGCCAATCTTGGTCATGAGAAGCTGCTGGAAGCCCGCAACCAGTTGCTGGGCATGGCGATGGGCGACAAGCGCCTGGCGCAGGTCCGTCCCAATGGTCTGGAAGATACGCCGCAGCTGAAGCTGAATGTCGATCAGGCCGCAGCCGGTGCGCTGGGCATCGCCCAGTCGGACGTCAATGACACGATCAGCACCAATCTGGGCGGATCCTATGTCAACGACTTCATCGACCGCGACCGCGTGAAGCGCGTCTATGTCCAGGCCGATGCACCGTTCCGCACCTCGGCCGACGCGATCAACGCCTATCATGTGCGTGGCAGCACGGGCGTGATGGCGCCGCTCTCCGCCTTCTCCACCACGGAATGGGTCCAGGGCCCGGCCCGTCTGGAGCGCTACAACGGCGTGCCGTCGATGAACATCCAGGGCGCCCCGGCACCTGGCGTGTCGAGCGGCACCGCGATGCAGGCGATGGAAGAGTTCGCGGCCAAGCTGCCGGCCGGTATCGGCTATGCCTGGAACGGCATTTCCTATGAGGAACAGACCTCCGGTGGACAGGCGCCCTATGTCTATGCGCTCTCGATGCTGATCGTCTTCCTCTGCCTGGCTGCGCTGTATGAAAGCTGGTCGGTGCCGATCGCGGTCATGCTGGTCGTGCCGCTGGGCGTGCTCGGCGCGGTGATCGCGGCGACGCTGGCGGGCCTCAACAACGACATCTATCTGCAGGTGGGCCTGATCACGACCATCGGCGTGTCGGCGAAGAACGCGATCCTGATCGTGGAATTTGCCGAAGAGAAGATGCGCGAAGGGCTGCCGCCCGCCAAGGCGGCGCTGGAAGCGGGCAAGCTGCGTCTGCGGCCGATCCTGATGACCAGTTTCGCCTTCATCTTCGGCGTGCTGCCGCTGGCCGTGTCCAAGGGCGCGGGCGCGGGTGGCCAGAACGCCATCGGCTGGGCCGTGGTCGGCGGCATGCTGTCCGCCACCGTCCTCGCCATCTTCTTCGTGCCGGTCTTCTTCACCGTGGTGAAGCGGTTGTTCCGCGAACATCATGAAGGGGAAGAACAGCGTAACGCCGACGGCGAAACGCCGAACGCACCGCAGGAGGCATAAGAATGTTGCGTAATATCAAAGCAATGTCGGTCGCCTCTCTGGCGCTGACGCTGGCCGCCTGTGACATGGCGCCCAAATATGCCCGCCCCGAAATGCCGGTGCCGCAGGCCAGCCCCCAGGGGCCGGCCTATGCGGCCGCGGCGGACGGCGGCGCGGCGATCGTGCCGGCCGATACCGCCTGGCGCGATTTCTTCACCGACCCGCGTCTGGTGCGGGTGATCGAGACGAGCCTCGCCAACAATCGCGATCTGCGCATTGCGGTCGCCAATGTCGAACAGGCGCGGGCGCAATATAAGGTGCAGCGGGCCGATCTTTTGCCGACCGTCGGGGCCACCGGCACGGCGACCTATTCGGAACAGCCGCTGGTCCAGTTCGGCCAGAGCCAGCGCCTCAATACCGACGTCTATCAGGCGCAGGTCGGCATCTCTGCCTGGGAAATCGACCTGTTCGGTCGGGTGCGCAACCTGACCAAGGCGGCGCAGGAGCAATATTTCGCCTCGGTCGAAAACCGCAACGCGGCCCAGACCGCACTGGTGGCGGAAGTGGCGACGGCCTGGGTGAACATGGCCGCCGATCAGGAATTGCTGTCGATCGCGCGGACGCTGGCGACCGCGTTCAAGGAGACGCTGGACCTCAACAAGGCCCGCTTCGACAAGGGCATCGCGTCCGAACTGGAAGTGCGTGAGGCACAGACCAGCTATGACCAGGCGCGCGCCGCCATCGCCAGCGCCACCACGCTGGTCGCGCAGGACCAGAATGCGCTGAACCTGCTGGCGGGCACGACGCTCGGCAGCGAGGATCTGCCCTCGGCTCTGCCGGAAGGCCATGTCACGCTCGACAATCTGCCGGCGGAATTGCCCTCGACCCTGTTGCTGCGCCGGCCCGACATCGCGTCGGCCGAGCATCAGCTGATCGCGGCCAACGCCAATATCGGTGCGGCGCGGGCGGCCTTCTTCCCGCAGCTGTCGCTGACGGCGGCGCTGGGCACGGTCAGCCTTGGCCTGTCCGGCCTGTTCAAGTCGGGTAGCGACACCTGGTCGGTGGCGCCCAGTGCGACCCTGCCGATCTTCGACTTCGGCCGGAACAAGGGTAATCTTCGCTATGCGAAGGCGACCTATGACGCGATGCTGGCCACCTATGAAAAGAGCGTGCAGACGGGCTTCCGCGAAGTCGCCGATGCGCTCGCCCGGCGCGGCACGATGACCGATCAGGTCGAGGCGCAGACCTCGCAGCGCGATGCTGCGCGCAAGGCCTATGACCTGACGCAGGCCCGCTTCCGCGCGGGTGTCGACGGCTTCCTGCCGACCCTGGTGTCGCAGCGGACCCTGTCGAGCGCGGAGCAGAGCCTGGTGACGACGCGGCTGGCGCGGCTCACCAACATGATCGAGCTGTATCGCGCCATGGGTGGCGGCCTGAAATGATGCGGCCTGCCGCTTGCGGACTTTGACCGCAAGCGGCAGGAAGCGGGGGCGGGGATCATCGCCTATCTCCAGCGGTGACGCATGGAGGATGACGATGACCCTGGCCTGTATGACGATGCCCTCGCCGGTGGGCGACCTGACGCTGGTCGCGAGTGACGAAGGACTGATGGCGGTCCTGTGGCCCGACGATGATCCCGCCCGCGTCCGCCTGGGTGCCCGGTCCGAAGCGACCGACCATCCGGTGCTGCGCGAAGCGGCCTCCCAGCTATCGGAATATTTCGCCGGCCAGCGGCAGCGTTTCTGTGTCCCGCTGCATTTTCAGGGCACGGATTTCCAGCGCCAGGTCTGGGCCGCGCTGCTCGACATCCCGTTCGGCGAGACGCGCAGTTATGCCGACATCGCCCGCGCCATCGGCCGCCCGACCGCGACCCGTGCCGTCGGCGCCGCCAATGGCCGCAACCCGATCTCGATCATCGCGCCCTGTCACCGGGTGGTCGGCAGTAATGGCGCGCTCACCGGCTTTGCTGGCGGGGTGGAAACCAAGAAATATCTGCTCGACCTGGAGCAGGGACGGACTGATCTTTTTTCCCTTGCGTCGACAGCTTTTGCCGATGCCGAAGCGAGATAGTTCAAAACGGTCTTACCATTGTGGGCGCATTGCCCTGTGCCGTTCAAAGCTAATGCATCATGCCAAAGCTGGCCTTGAGGAAGACGCCGAGGATCACATCATCCTTATCGGATGCATAGCCGATCTTGAAGCCGGGCAGCAGAGGCGATTTTTCTGATGGCAGGAAATAGAAGGGCAGTTCGACGCCGAAATCATCGTTTAGGCTGTCATAGGTGAATTTGGGCGAATAGCCGATATTCGCTCCGGCGATCTTGAGTTCCGGCGCGCGCCGATATTCGATGGAGAGGTTCAGCGAATCCTCGCGATCGGGGCCTTTCGGAGCCGCCTTGGCGCAATCCTTGTCCGGATCGGTCACCATTGGCTTGCACAATATCTGCTCTTCCGCCGCCTCATAGCTGGACTGATAGTCGATGCCGAAACTTACCATGCTCCTGCGATCTTTGGGGTAGAAGGCGAGGAAGCCGCCAATGCCCAGTTGTGGCTTCCAATCGCTATGCTTCGCCAGGCTGACCGGGTCGCGATAATGAAATTGGTTCATGCCGATCGAGACTTCGCTGCCGAATTGCCAGGCGTGGCTTTGGAAGCCCGTTGGCGCATCGCGCTTGGTCGCGCTGTAGCGGGACAGGCTGAAAGACAGGGACGGGCCGTCCGACAGCCCATCGAGCAATTGCGGGTCGATGAGGTCGGTGTCGTTGGCCAGCGGGACCGACAATGTCAGGCCATAGCTGGTCTGACGGAAGCGGACGGCGCCATCGGCATCCGATGGGCAAATGCGGGGCGGAAGCTTCCCGCCATAGCTGAGGCTGGTTCGGGCCTCGCCATTATTGACTTCCATCTCGCCGCCCAGACCCTGGAGCAGCGACGCGGTTCGGGCGGTGGGCGCTGCCATCTGTTGCAAGGACGGCGCCAGCCTTTGCGCCGTTGCCTTTTCATCCTGTGTCATTCCCGACGCGCCGGGGCAGGAGGGCAAATCGGTTTGCGCGGCCGCGATGGCGGGAAAGGTCGCCAGAGAAAGGCCTAGCAGGAGGTGGGCGCCTGGTTTCATACGGAGAACTTGGCGACGAGATGCTGGCCAGTCCGGTTGCCGGGCACGTCCAAAGTCAGGGGCCAGGTCGAGCCTTCAGGTAGCAACGTGGCCCCATCAATGGTGACAGTCACCGTCGCCCCGCTGCCATCGGCATCGATCACCAGTCGATGTTCGCCCTTTGCCAGCGATACCAGCGTTTCGAAGTCGCGATTGAAGTTGGTGATCGGGCGGTGGTCGATGAAAATCGCCCATGCCAGGACATCGTCGCTGGGTTCGACATGCAACAAATTCGCCATGCGTGCCTCCAAAACAGCAAATGTTTCGGATGGCGAACGTACAGGGGGGCGGGATATGCGCCAGTCGAACTGGATCGGAAATGGACCAATCGGCGCCAGCATTCTGTAATGCTAACATATGGAACTGCGCGTCAGCCGGCCGATCTATGCGGCGTTGTGGTGCACCCAAGTGGATTCGAACCACTGGCCTTTGCCTTCGGAGGGCAACGCTCTATCCAGCTGAGCTATGGGTGCATGACGCTGGTCAGAAGGGGCGCTTAGCAAAGGGCTTCGAACCGCGCCAGCCACAAAATCACCTGTTCCCGAAACTTATTTCGGGGCCTTCACCATCGGCTGGAATTTGCCCAGGCCACAGCTGGCGCCCGGTTGCAGGCCCGGCCCGGCGTTGAACAGCACGGTGATGATGTCGACCGAACAGAGCTGCGAGATGCTGGTGCGATAGGAAAAGCGTCGCTCGAAGCCCAGGCTGGGGCAGCTGTTGGGGAGGCTGTTGCGGTAGATTTTCTTGCCGCTCACCTCGAAATCGATGGTGCGATCGTCGCGGACGCTGCTCGATCGGATCTGGCTTATCGAGATGCAATCGACCGGATTGCCGCTGGGCACATAGGGATCCGGCTTGTCCTTGGTCTTGGCGAAAGCAGGCGTCAGGCCACAGGCCAGCAGCAGGCCGGCGGTGAGAATGGGGCGGATGGACATTGTCTCTCTCCTTCGTGCTGACAAGACGATTCGCGGAGCTGATTTCCGTACCGATCCTAGCACCGCCGTCGGGCGCGATCAGGCGGCTTTCGCGATGCTGCCGGGTGCCGGCGTCTTCGGCTTGAAGCGGCACAGGTCCGACACGATGCAGCGCCAGCATTCGGGCTTGCGCGCCTTGCAGACATAGCGGCCGTGCAGGATCAGCCAGTGATGCGCATCGCGGCGGAAGGGCTGGGGCACGCGCCTTTCCAGCTTGTCCTCGACCGCCAGCACGGTCTTGCCCGGCGCCAGGCCGGTGCGGTTGCCGACGCGGAAGATATGGGTGTCGACCGCGAAGGTTTCCTGCCCGAAGGCGGTATTGAGCACGACATTGGCGGTCTTGCGGCCGACGCCGGGCAGGGTGGTCAGCGCGTCGCGATCCTGCGGCACCTCACCGCCGAAATCGCGTACCAATATCTCGGACAGGGCGATGACATTCTTCGCCTTGGTGTTGAACAGGCCGATCGTCTTGATGTGCTGCTTGAGCGCATCCTCGCCCAGGTCGACCATCTGCTGCGGCGTTTCGACCTCGCGGAACAGGGCGCGGGTCGCCTTGTTGACGCCGACATCGGTGGCCTGCGCCGACAGGGTGACCGCGACCAGCAGCTGATAGGCATTGCCATATTCCAGCTCCGTCACCGGGGCGGGATTGGCCTCTGCCAGGCGGCTGAAAAAGTCGAAGATCTGGCCCTTGTTCATGGCATCAGAGCCCCAATACGCCCTTCATGTCATAGCGGCCGACCGGCTGGCCGGCGAGCCAGCGGGCACCCTTGATCGCGCCGCGCGCGAAGATGCTGCGGTTCTCGGCGCGATGGCCAAGCTCGATCCGCTCGCCTTCGGTCGCCAGGATGACCTGATGATCGCCCGCGACCGATCCACCGCGCAGCGCGGCAAAGCCGATCGCGCCCTTGGCGCGCGCGCCGGTGATGCCGTCGCGGCCGCGCTCGCTATGATCGGCCAGCGCGATGCCGCGCCCCTTCGCCGCCGCTTCGCCCAGCAGCAGCGCGGTGCCCGACGGCGCGTCCACCTTGTGGCGGTGATGCATTTCGACGATCTCGATATCCCAATCGTCGCCCAGGCTGGCGGCGGCCTTCTCCACCAGCGCGGCGAGCAGGTTGACGCCGAGCGAGGTATTGCCGGTCTGCAGCACCGGGATGCGGGCGGCCGCCTGATCGATCAGCGCATGATGCTCGCCCTCCAGCCCCGTCGTGCCGATCAGGATGGGCTTGTTTGCGGCGATGCAGGCGTCGAGATTGGCGGAAAGCGCGGCTGGCACGGAAAAGTCGATCAGCACATCGGCCGCCTGGGCCAATGCCAGCGGATCGCTGGTGATGGCGACGCCCGGCGCCAGTTCGCCGCTGCCGTCGCGATCGGTGCCGCCCGCTACGGTCAGCCCGGCTTCCGCCGCGGCCTGCGCGATGGCGCGGCCCATGCGCCCGGCGGCGCCGAAAATCCCGATGCTGGTCATGCCCTGATCCGTTCCTTGAAGATAAGTGAGCGCGCGATGCCAGAGCGGCGGCCCTTTGTCATCCGGCACCATGAATTTCTTGGGAAAGGGGACCGACCATGGCTAGGCGTTCGTTTGAGAAAGCCGGTACCGTACCGAAAAATCGCTCTTTCGCGATTTTTCGAACTGGCTCTAAGAGAGGGCCATGCTCGATCTTCCCCGACTCTCCGTTCCGACCCTGCCGATCGACGGCAGCGCCGATCGCTTTCCCGTCCGTCGCATCTTCTGCGTCGGGCAGAATTATGCCGAACATGCGCGCGAAATGGGCGGCGATCCCGATCGCGCGCCGCCCTTCTTCTTCACCAAGCCGGCCGATGCCGTGGTCGAGAATGGCGCGTCGCTGCCTTTCCCCTCGCGCACGCAGGATCTGCATCATGAGGTCGAACTGGTGGTCGCGCTCGGCGCGGGCGGTACGGATATCGCGGTCGAGGATGCGCCGGCGCTGATCTATGGCTGGGCGGTCGGCATCGACCTCACGCGCCGCGACATGCAGGCGGTCGCGAAGAAGGCGGGGCGTCCCTGGGACATGGCCAAGGGCTTTGATCGCTCCGCGCCGATCGGCCCGATCCATCCCGGCACCCCACCGGCCAGCGGTGCCATCGCGCTCAGCATCGACGGCGACCCGCGCCAGTCGGGCGACCTGGCCGACATGATCTGGTCGGTGCCCGAAATCATCGCCAATCTCTCCACCTATGTGGAACTGGCGCCCGGTGACCTGATCTTCACCGGCACGCCTGCCGGCGTCGGCCCGATCGCGCCCGGCCAGGCGGTGCAGGCGACCATCGCCGGCCTGCCGCCGCTCGACATCGCCTTTCAGAACTGACCATCAGAACAAGGATAAACAGGATGGATATCGACATTCCCCATGACCTCGGCCGTGACGAGGCGAAGCGCCGGGTGGAGCAGGGCCTGCCCAAGCTGGAACAGCATATCCCCGGCGGTGGCACCATGACCGCGACCTGGCCGTCCGACTATGCGCTGGACATGGAAATTTCGGCCATGGCCCAGACCATCCCGGTCAAGTTGCTGATCGAGGAGGACAAGGTACGCGGCACCGTATCGATCCCGATGTTCCTCAAGATGATGTCCGGCCCGATCTCCGACTTCATCAAGACCAGCGCCCAGAAGATGCTGACCAAGGCGTAAGGGACAAAGTGCGCAGGATTGGCGCCTACATGCGATATGCACCGTGGATTGAGTTGGGGCGGTTCTGATGAATGTTCTTGGCGAGACTATGGGTGGGGACATCTATCTGGCGCCAGGCACGCGAGTGCGCCTCGATAGTTTGGTCAACGACGAAGGTGCCGTTACCACAGAGCTTGGCGTCGTGGTGCATTGTTGGCGCGACGACGAAATTGGAATGTTCGATTGCTATGTCGCTTTTTTCGGTGCCAGCTTTCCCCAAGGCAAGCCTGAGGAGAAGCCTTATGTGCTGCGATATGCAGCAACTTCTTTAAGGGTGATTGCATGACCGACATCCGCAACATCGTCATCCTCACCGGCGCGGGTATTTCGGCCGAGAGCGGGCTTGCCACCTTTCGCGGGCCGGATGGCTTGTGGGAGGGGCATCGGGTGGAGGTTGTCTGCACCCCCGAAGCGCTGGCGCGCAATCCGGCCTTGGTGCATCGTTTCTATGACGAGCGGCGGGCGAAGCTGGCGGAGGTGGCGCCCAATCCCGCGCATGAGGCATTGGCTGCGCTCGACCGCGCCTGGCCCGGCGACCTGCTGATCGTCACCCAGAATGTCGATGACCTGCATGAGCGGGCAGGGGCGACCCGGCTGCTCCACATGCATGGGGAATTGAAGTCCGCCCTCTGTGCCGCCTGCGGCAAGGCGGTGGCCTGGGCCGATCCGCTGCCGCCCGGCAGTGCCTGCGCCGGTTGCGGCGCGCCCAGCCTGCGGCCCGACATCGTCTTCTTCGGCGAAATGCCCTATGATATGGAGCGGATCGAGGAAGCGCTGGCACAGGCCGACCTGTTCGTGTCGATCGGCACGTCGGGCGCGGTCTATCCGGCCGCCGGTTTCGTCCAGATGGCGCGCCATTATGGTGCCCGCACGCTGGAGCTCAATCTCGATCCGTCTGCGGGCAGCAGCTATTTCGAGGAAAGCCGGCTTGGCCCGGCAAGCAAACTTGTGCCCGCGCTGGTCCGCGACCTGCTCGGCTGACCGGCCTTATTCGCCGGGTGCCGCCATGATGTCGGCGCCATCGGGTTCGTCGCGATAAAGCAGCATCACCGATCCGTCCTCGCCATTCACCGCGCGGATCGGCAGGCTCAATTGCAGGGCGGACAGGAATTCCTTGCTGTCGCTGACGCGGAAGCGCCCGCCGACCCGCAGCGAGGAGACGCGGGCGTCACCGATCAGGATCGGCGCGCGGCGATAGCGGTTGAACTCGCTGGCCGCCTGCTCGATCGTTTCCCCGTCCAGCTCGACCATCTGGTCGCGCCAGGCGGTGCGCTGGTCGATCAGCTTGGGGCTGAGATGGGTGAGGTCGATGCTGCGCGACTGGATCACGGCGCCGCTGCCGGCGCTGACCTTTTCCAGCCCGCTATTGCCCGAATGGACCGTCACCGTCCCTTGCGTGACCGTCAGTTCCACCACCGACGGGCGCATGCGGACGTTGAAGGCGGTGCCGACGGCGCGGATCTGGGCTGATCGCACCTCCACGTCGAACGGGCGGCCCTTGTCATGGGCCACGTCGAAGGAGGCTTCGCCCTTCAGCACGCGCACCTTGCGGCCGATGTCGGTGAAGCGGACTTCCGCCTCGCTATTGCTGTTGAGGTGCAGGATGGAGCCGTCGGCCAGTGCGACGTCGCGGATCTGGCCGACCGCCGTCTCATAGCGGTCGACGCCGCTGAAGGTGCGGATGGTGACGATCGCGGCGACGATGAAGAAGGCGATGGCGATGCCGGCGGCGATCATGATGTTGCGCGACAGGCGGCGCTGCTGTTCCTCGCTGACGATCGCTTCGAGCGGGGGCAGATTGACTTCGGCGGCGGCGCTCTTCAGCCGCTCGGCCGCGTCCCAGGCGGCTTCGGCGCGGGCAAAGGCCACACCATGGCGCGGATCGGCCTCGATCCACGCACATATCTCGTCTTCGTCCTGGGGAGTAGGGTCGCTGTTAAGCCTGGCCAGCAGGCGCGCGGCTTCCAACGCGATCGCGTCCCTGTCCCCGCTGTTTGAACCTGGTCCCGACGCCTGCACGTTCGAAATCCGTTTCCTCACGTTCTGCCCAGGCCCGCATAACTATGCCGATCGCTTTGGCCAGATGTTTTTCAACAGTAGAAACGGACAGAGACATTTCCTCCGCTATTTCCAGCATCGATTTTTCGTGGATACGGCGAAGAATGAAGACGCGGCGGCACTGGGTGGGCAGCGAATCGACAATCGCCTCGACCTGGCGGAGCGCCTCGCGGGCGTGGAGTTGTGCCTCGATGGTGTTTTCGCCGCCCAGCAATTCCAGATCGGCGATCGTCTCGAAGCTCACCACCTTGTTGCGGCGGGCGGTGTCGATGACGAGGTTGCGGGCGATGGTGAAGAGATAGGCGCGCCCGGTGGTGACATTTTCCCAGTTCTCCGTGGCATAGGCACGGGCAAGAACTTCGGCGACCATGTCCTCCAACTCGTGGGTGGAGGGCAAAATGCGACGCAGGCGGCCCCTCAGGGCAGCTTCCTGCGGCAAAATCACGGTCTTGAACCACTCTAGCTTGGCGCGAACCCTATGCACGTCGACCCCCTTTTATGTCAGCGCGCCTCTCCTGAATTTCTTTTTGTTGTCACATTTCAATCATGGATTCCGGGGGGTGTCCAGCACGTGATTACGCATATTCCGTAATCCGCCATAAAAAGTTCCACCCTGTTGCAAAAAAGTTTTCAGGGGCCTTCTTTTGTTGCGTGGTTACGAAATTATGTCAGGCGGAACCTCGTCCGGCGCGCTGTCGGGCTGGTCATAATCGGGTTCGCCGGGGATGATTTCGGGCGGCTCGTTGATCGGAGTCTCGTCCGGAGTCGCGGGCGGCGGCGTTTCGGGCGGCGACTGGGGTTCGATCCGGTCGGGCGGGGGCAGGGTGTCGGGCGCTGGATCGGGCTGGGTGGCCATGCTATGCTCTCCTGCAAAGAAGAAGCTACGCGCGGGCAAGGACGCCGGTTCCACCAATGCATCCATATCCCTTGCTCTCGCCAATGCTTTTCTCTATGCCGCGCCGACCGGCGACCGATGCGGGCGTGGCGAAACTGGTAGACGCGCCAGATTTAGGTTCTGGTATCGCAAGATGTGGGGGTTCGAGTCCCTTCGCCCGCACCAGTGTCAGGCTTGGCTTGATCCGGCGCCAACGAGATTCAGCTAAGAAAGCGTTTGAGAGAAGAGATGCAGACTGTCGAGACGTTGAACGAGGGCCTGAAGCGCGCCTACACCGTGACCATCACGTCGAAGGATATCGACGCCCGCGTTGAGAAGGAAGTGCTGGCGATTGCGCCGCAGGTGCGCATGCCCGGCTTCCGCCCCGGCAAGGTGCCGGCGAACCTCGTCAAGAAGATGCATGGTGAAAGCCTGCAGCGTGACGCGCTCAACAATTCCATCCAGGAAAGCGTTCAGAAGCTGATCGCCGACCAGAAGCTGCGTCCCGCGATGCAGCCTTCGGTCGAGCTGGACGAAAGCTTCGAGTTCGGCAAGGACGCGCAGGTCAAGGTGGAACTGGAAGTTCTGCCCGTGATCGAAGCCCCGAGCATTGACGGTCTGAAGCTGGAACGCCTGACCGCCGAAGTCAGCGACGCGCAGGTCGAGGAACAGGCCGGCCGCATCGCGACCCAGCAGGGCGCGCTTGAAGAATATGCCGCCAGCCACAAGGCGAAGGACGGCGACACGCTGGTCATCGACTTCGTCGGCAAGGTCGACGGTGAAGCGTTCGAAGGCGGTTCGGCCGAAGGCGTGAAGCTGAAGATCGGCTCGGGCCAGTTCATCCCCGGCTTCGAAGAGCAGCTCGGCGGCGTGAAGAAGGGCGAAGAAAAGACCATCGAAGTCACCTTCCCCGAAGATTATGGCGCCGCGCACCTCGCCGGCAAGGCCGCGACCTTCGACGTGACCGTGCAGTCGGTGCTGAACGCCGACAAGCCCAAGCTCGATGACGATTTCGCCAAGTCGCTGGGCCTGGAAGGTCTCGACCAGCTCAAGGATCTGCTCAAGGGCCAGATCGAGCAGGAGCATAACGGCCTGACCCGCACCTACATGAAGCGCAAGCTGCTCGACCAGCTCGCCGCTTCGCACGACTTCGACGTTCCGCCGAGCATGGTGGAAGCCGAATTCAACCAGATCTGGCAGCAGCTTCAGCATGAAGCCAGCCATGAAGCCGATCCGGAAGCGGCTCTGGCCGAAATGGAAGCCGAGAAGGAAGATTATCGCGGTATCGCTGTGCGCCGCGTGCGCCTGGGCCTGCTGCTGTCGGAAATCGGCCAGGCCAACAATGTCGTCGTTTCGGACAATGAAATGAACCGTCTCATCATGCAGGCTGCCCAGCAGTACAGCCCGCAGGATCGTGAGCGTTTCGTGCAGTATGTCCGCCAGGATCCGATGGCCGCCGCCCAGCTGCGCGCGCCGCTCTATGAGGACAAGGTCGTCGACTTCCTGTTCGAAAAGGCGGAAGTCAGCGACCGCGCTGTCAGCCGTGAGGAACTGGAAGCCGCGATCGAAGCCGAAGATGGCGATCTGAAGCCCCATGTCCACGGTCCGGGCTGCGGCCATGATCACGACCATGACGACAAGCCCAAGGCGAAGAAGGCCGCTGCCAAGAAGAAGGCCGAGCCCGCCGAGGCCGAAGCCGTAGCCGAGGAAGCGCCCGCCAAGAAGGCTCCGGCCAAGAAGGCTGCCGCCAAGAAGGACGAAGCCCCGGCTGAGGAAGCTGCCGCCGAGGAAAAGCCCAAGGCGAAGAAGGCTCCCGCCAAGAAGGCCGCTGCCAAGGCTGAATAAGCCTTTCCAGCCAGCAAATCGGAACGCCCGTTCTTCCCGACAGGGAAGGGCGGGCGTTTTGCATGGTGTCTCGGGTGGCGATCAGCCCTCGGCGCGAACGCCGGGATCATACGCGCTTTTCCTGATCTTTATTTTTGCGCTGCAATATATTCTGATGAAGGCCCGAAACTAGGGATCAGGCGATGAACTGATCGCGGAGGGCTTATGCAAGTCGTCAAGGGCGGTTCTGGTCGGGGTCTTGGGCAATTGCTGATGAACAGGTGGCTCCTGGTGGGCGTCTGCCTGCTCCTGTTTCTCGCCTTCTTCCTCCTGCGCTTTCCCGGTGAGCCCAACAGCGACAGCAACAGCCAATATCATCAGATCGTCACTGGCCAGTTCAACGATTGGCATCCGCCGCTGATGGCGCGGATCTGGGAAGCGCTGACCCTGTTCGGCGCGGGCACCGGGCCGATCTTCGCCTTCGACACCATTTTCTACGGCTGCGGCGTTGCGCTGCTGGCCAGCCTGCCGGCGCGACGCGGCCGGTGGCTCTGCGCCTATTGCATGATCTTCCTCGCGGCCCAGCCGATGCTGCTGATGATGAGCGTCAACATCGCCAAGGACATCATGATGGCGGTGATGTTGCTGCTGGCCGTGGCGATCATCGGCGCGGTGCAGGAAGGGCTTGTCGCCGCGCGGCCGGCCCGGACGCTGTGCTGGGTGCTGGCGCTGCTGATCGTCGTCATGGCGGCGCTGGTCCGCAGCAATGCCGTGTTCCTGGTTGCGCCGATGCTGATCTTTGCCGGCCGGCCGGCGCTGATGGCACGGCCGGTGCTGATGCTGGCGCTGTCAGCGGTCGGCGGAGTGTTGCTGGTCCCGGCCAGCAATATCGTCAATCATCGCATCCTTGGCGCATCGGATGCCGGGGCGATCCGGTCGCTGCAGATATTCGACATCGCCGGCATCATGGTGCGGGGCGGGGATGATGTCCTGGCCGATCTGCCCGGCGCGCAGGCGCTGACTCAGGATGTCCATCGCTGCTACAGCCCGATCATGTGGGACACGCTGGCCTATGCCCACTGGAACTGCCATGTGCTCAAGAATGTCGAGCAGGCGATCCGGGATAGCGGGGGCGCATCGCTGTCGTCACGCTGGACTGGCGCGATCCGGCGTCATCCGCTGGCCTATCTGCGCCATCGCCTGATCCATTATAATTCGACCCTCTATTTCTGGGTGCCGGTCCATCATACCGAAGCCGTGCGCAAGCTGAACACCGCCGGTAACCGCGGCGGGTCGTTCAAGAACCGGCTGCTGGACCAGGTCCGTTATTCGCCGCTGACCTCGCCCGTGATGATGGTCGCGATCGCGCTGGTGCTGCTGCCCTGGATCATCGCCGCGCTGTACGTCTCGCGCGATGCGCTGCTGCGTGTCTGCGCGATATTGATATGGCTTGCCTTGATATATACAGGCACCTTCCTGCTTGTCGGGGTGGCGACCGATCAGCGCTATTTCTTCTTTACGACATTGGCGGTTTGTCTGGCCCTGCCGCTCGCATTGTCCGATGCGACGATAAGGGCCATGATGCGGCGACATTCGGCATTGGCGGTTGCAACGGTGGGTGTGCCGGCAGCCATATTGGCGCTGACCGTCGTTGCGCGATACATGTTGCCGCCGCCGGTCTGACGGGCGGCGGCCATATTTGGTCAGCATAGGTTGGGGCAATTTATGGATATGGACAATCTTTCGAACCTTGGCGTGGGCCACCCCCGCGTCGCCGTTATCCTGCCCTGCTATAATGAGGCCGGGGCGATCGTGCAGACGGTGGAGGATTTCCGCCGCGCGCTGCCCCATGCCGAAATCTATGTCTTCGACAATAACAGCAGCGACGGCAGCCGCGAACTGGCGGCCGGCGCGGGCGCGATCGTTCGCCGCGTCGCGCAACAGGGCAAGGGCCATGTCGTGCGCCGCATGTTCGCCGATGTCGATGCCGATATCTACATCATGGCCGATGGCGACGCGACCTATGAAGCGGCCGCCGCGCCGCAGATGATCGCCGCCATGCTGCAGGATAATCTCGACATGGTGGTGGGCTGTCGACGCGACCAGGTGGAGGCAGCCTATCGGCGTGGCCATCGCTTCGGCAACTGGGCGCTCACCAGCCTGCTCAAGCAGCTTTTCGGCCGCAGCTTCACCGATATCCTGTCGGGCTACCGCGTCTTCTCGCGCCGTTTCGTCAAAAGCTTCCCGGTGCTGTCCGCCGGCTTCGAGATCGAGACCGAGATCAGCGTCCATGCGCTCGAACTGGCGATGCCGGTGTCCGAAGTGATGACCGCCTATGGCGCGCGGCCCGAAGGGTCGGTGAGCAAGCTTTCGACCTATCGCGACGGCTGGCGCATCCTGCGCACGATCATCACCCTTTATCGCATCGAACGGCCGATCCTCTTCTTCGGCATCATCGCGGCCTTCCTGGCAGCGCTGGGCCTTGGCCTCGCGGCGCCGCTGATCGTCACCTATGCCCAGACCGGGCTGGTGCCGCGCTTCCCGACCGCGATCCTGGTCACCGGCCTCATGATCCTGGCGACCTTGAGCGGCATGTGCGGCCTCATCCTCGACACGGTGGTGCGCGGCCGCCGCGAAGTGCGGCGGCTCGCCTATCTCGCCTTCCGTGCGCCGAGCGACTACGCCTTGAAGGACTGAACCCGGCGGCGCAGTCGCATCGCCAGGATCAGCAGGGTGACGCCCGTCACCAGCGCGTAGAAGCCGATGCCCCAGCCCAGCATCGCCACCGACACATGCGGGTTGGCAAGGGCCAAATAGAGGACGAACAGCCCCAGCAGCAGCGAAAGCAGGCCGCTCAGCGCCAGCAGCCATTCGCCCTCTATCTCCTTGCGCAGTCGGATCGCGGCGATGATTTCCAGCCCGCCGGCGATGATCGCCCAGCCTGCGATCAGGAACACGGTCAGCAGCGCATAGGTGATCGTCATCGCGATCGGGGTGACGATGAAGATGATGCCAACGGCAATGCCCAGCAGCCCGCGCAGCAGCATCGCGCCCCAGTGGCGGCCATGCCCCATCCGGCGAAAGGCGCTGATGGCCGAGAATATGCCGTCGACCAGGGCATAGACCGCGAAGATCAGCGTCAGCGCGAACAGTGCGCTGAACGGGTAGGCCAGGGCGATGATGCCCAGGATGATCGAGACCACGCCACGCAGCGCCAGCGCCTTCCAACCGAAGGAGAAGGCGGCGATCAGCCCCGGTCCGGCCCGACCGTCATGGGGCGGAATATCGGAATGCACGTCGGAAACCATCGGCTTGTTCCCCCTGTCGCGATTTGAAACGATTGTGGAACGGTAGGGGTGACACATGGTTCCCCCTTGAACCAGTCGGGTTTTGTGCCGATGTAGGGGGCCGGGCAAAAGCACCTGACTGAAAGAGCACAATGACCAACATCATGCATGATCCCATGGCCGCGCTGGTTCCCATCGTCATCGAGCAATCGAACCGTGGCGAGCGCAGCTTCGATATTTACTCGCGTCTTCTGCGCGAGCGGATCATCTTCGTGACCGGCCAGGTCGAGGACCATATGGCCTCGCTGATCGTCGCCCAGCTTCTGTTCCTCGAATCGGAAAATCCGAAGAAGGACATCTGGATGTACATCAACTCGCCGGGCGGCGTCGTCACGGCGGGCATGGCGATCCACGACACGATGAAATATATCCGCCCCCAGGTCGGCACCGTCTGCATCGGCCAGGCCGCTTCGATGGGCAGCTTCCTGCTGGCCGCTGGCGAGCCGGGCAAGCGCATCGCGCTCAGCAACGCCCGCATCATGGTCCACCAGCCGTCGGGCGGCGCCCAGGGCATGGCGTCCGATATCGAGATCCAGGCCAAGGAAATCCTTCGGATTCGCCGCCGCCTCAACGATCTCTACGTGAAATATACCGGCCAGTCGCTGGAAGCGGTGGAACGGGCGATGGACCGCGACACCTTCCTGGAGGCTGACGAAGCCAAGGCGTTCGGTCTGGTCGACGAAGTGTTCGATCGCCGCCCGGCCGCTGCGGAATCCGCAGAAGCCTAAAGGCGATCTTTACCGGGGCGCGGTACATCACCTCTTGTGAAACCGCCGTGCCCCGGTCTAGGATGGCCTTTGGACCAGAATATCCCCGGCCAGATCCGGCATGGTGCCGACGGCGGGGAGGAAAGATTGGCGAATGACTAAGCTTACGGGCTCCGATTCAAAAAGCACGCTTTACTGCTCCTTCTGCGGCAAGTCGCAGCATGAGGTGCGCAAGCTGATCGCGGGGCCGACCGTCTTCATCTGCGATGAATGCGTGGAACTGTGCAACGACATCATTCGCGAGGAGACCAAGGGCGGTCTCGTCGGCAAGAAGGATGGCGGCGTGCCGACCCCGCAGGAAATCTGCGATGTGCTCGACGATTATGTGATCGGTCAGAAGCGCGCCAAGCGCGTCCTGTCGGTTGCGGTCCACAATCATTACAAGCGCCTCAACCACGGCTCCAAGCCGGGCGAGGTGGAACTGGCCAAGTCGAACATCCTGCTTGTCGGCCCGACCGGCTGCGGCAAGACGCTGCTGGCACAGACGCTGGCCAAGACCTTCGACGTGCCCTTCACCATGGCGGATGCCACCACGCTGACCGAAGCCGGCTATGTCGGCGAGGACGTGGAGAACATCATCCTCAAGCTGCTCCAGGCGTCCGACTATAATGTCGAGAAGGCGCAGCGCGGCATCGTCTATATCGACGAGATCGACAAGATCAGCCGCAAGGCCGAAAACCCGTCGATCACGCGCGACGTGTCGGGTGAGGGCGTGCAGCAGGCGCTGCTCAAGCTGATGGAAGGCACGACCGCCTCGGTTCCGCCGCAGGGTGGCCGCAAGCATCCGCAGCAGGAATTCCTGCAGGTCGACACGACCAACATCCTGTTCATCTGCGGCGGCGCGTTCGCGGGTCTGGAAAAGATTATCGGCGACCGTCTGGAAGCCAAGTCGATCGGCTTCGGCGCCCATGTTGCGGCCCCCGAAGAGCGCAAGACCGGTGAACTGCTGCGTCAGAGCGAACCGGAGGATCTGCTGAAGTTCGGCCTGATCCCCGAATTCGTCGGCCGTCTGCCGGTGATCGCGACGCTGGAGGATCTGGACGTGACCGCACTGGTCAAGATCCTGGTCGAGCCCAAGAACGCGCTGGTCAAGCAATATGGCAAGCTGTTCGACATGGAGAATGTCGAACTGAGCTTCACCGACGATGCGCTGACCGCGATCGCGAAGAAGGCAATCGAGCGCAAGACCGGCGCTCGCGGCCTGCGTTCGATCCTGGAAGCGATCCTGCTCGATACCATGTTCGACCTGCCCTCGATGGAGGGTGTGGGTGAAGTGGTGGTCGACAAGGATGTCGTCGCCGGGACCAAGGAACCGATTCGCGTGTTCAGCGAGAAGGACAAGCGCGCGGAAGACGCCGCCTAGTTCATTCGCCGTTCAGGCTGGAACAAAAGGGGCCGGTGGACCATCCACCGGCCCCTTTTTCGTGCAAGTCTTTCGCACTGCACAAAATTTCCTGCGCCGTTGCATAATTGCACCAGTGTTGGCGTGTGTAAAATTTCGACATATTATGCAATAAAATCAATATGATAGTTTGATGTTTCGGCCTGTTTTTCAGTGCCTTGCCCAGATGCTCTTCCAATTGTGACAGTCCCGCACCTGCATTGTAACATAATTGCAATCATAGCATCACAGGGGCGTCGCCAGTGGCCGCCAGATGCGGCGCCGGCTCGAAGAGCAAAATGGTTATGGCGCCGTGGGGCGCACTCTTGAAAAAGGGACAAGGGTCAATGAAGCAGTTTCTCAAGTGCAGCGCCGCGATTCTCGCCGTCGCTGCCCCGGCTGTCGCTTTCGCGCAGTCGACCGGTTCGCAGGATTTCGAAGATTCGATCGTCGTCACCGGTGCAGTGGTGAACCAGGGTGTCGGCGGCGTGAAGATCCCTGACTCGCCCAAGGCGAAGGTCGTTCTGACCCAGGAAATCATCGAGCGTCAGCGCCCCGGCCAGACCGTCAACGAAATCATTAACCTGGTGCCGGGCGTCAGCTTCACCAACAACGATCCCTGGGGGTCGTCGGGCGGCAGCTTCACCATCCGTGGCTTCAGCTCGGATCGTATCGCCCAGATCCTCGATGGTATTCCGATGAATGACTCGGGTAACTATGCCATCTACACCAACCAGCAGATCGACCCCGAACTGGTCGAAAGCATCAACGTCAACCTCGGCGCGACCGATGTCGACAGCCCGACCGCTGCTGCGGTTGGCGGCACCGTCAACATCAACTCGCTGACCCCCAGCGACGATTTCGGTGCGCTGGCCAGCGTCAGCTACGGCAACATCGCGGCCAAGGGTGCCGGCGATCGTCCGATGCACCGCGTGTTCGGCATGATCCAGACCGGCGATTTCACCGGCCATGGCACCAAGGCGTGGGTTTCGGCCTCGCGCGCTTATAACGAAGCGTCGTTCGCCAACTACGGCAAGGTCGACAAGGCCCAGTATAACGGCAAGATCTACCAGGAGATCGGCAGCAATGGCGACTTCATCTCGCTGGCTGCGCACTATAACGTGAACCGCAACAACTTCGGTGGTTCGCCCGGTTCGGCTGCCGCTTTCTCGGGTGACAAGAGCGCCCGTTTCTATGACGTCGGCGGTGCGGGCGCACCCTGCGTCCTGCCGACGCCGGTTGCTGGTGTCGCTGACCAGCTTCCTTCGGGCTATTGCGGCTCGCAGTGGGAGCGTCGCTACAATCCGTCGAACACCGGCATTCAGCGCATGAGCACGCGCCTGACGCTGACCGACAAGCTGATCTTCTCGGCCGATGCTGCCTACAGCACCACCAAGGCCAATGGCGGCGGCGGCGTGGCAGCTTATGAAAGCTTCTACTATCAGAACGGCCAGGCCTATACCGGCTATTTCGGCGGCTCGGCCTATTTCGGCAACGACCTGAATGGTGACGGCGAACTCGGCGTTGACGCGAATGGCAATGGCCGCGTCGACCCGACGGAATCGGATCGCACCGCGATCGTCAATCCCAGCCAGACGAACACCCGTCGTTGGGTCGCCATCGCGAACCTCGCTTATGAATTTGACGCAAACAACCGTCTGCGTCTGTCGTACAGCTTCGATCGCGCCCGTCACCGCCAGACCGGCGAAGCTGCGCTGCTCGATCATAACGGCGAGCCGCTGGACGTCTTCCCGGTCAATGATCCGCTGACCGATTCCGTCGGCAACATCCTGCAGAAGCGTGATCGCAAGTCCTACGCGACCCTGAACCAGGTCGCTGGCGAATATCGCGGCATGTTCGTCGATGAACGTCTGATCGTGAACCTCGGCGTTCGCGCGCCCTTCTTCAAGCGCGAACTGAACCAGAACTGCTTCACCACGGCCGCCAACGGCAATGTGAACTGCGTCGCCAGTGGCGACGTCGCGGCTTATGCTCTGGCCAATCCGACCTTCGCCGCGCCGCAGCAGCGCGTCTACAAGTATGACAAGCTTCTGCCCAACGTCGGCGCAATCTTCAAGATCACGCCGGAAGTGAGCGTCGCGGGTAGCTACGCCGCCAACATCTCGGTTCCGGGCACCGACACGCTCTACAACTCGATCTTCCTGCCGGCGACCAACGCCGCATCGAAGCCGGTTGCCGAAACGTCGGACAGCTTCGACCTGGCCCTGCGCTACCAGAACAACATCGTTCAGGCGGCTGTCACCGGCTGGTACGCGAAGTACAAGAACCGTATCGCTTCGGCCTACAGCTTCGAATGCGATTGCTCGATCGACACCAATCTGGGTGGCGTGAAGAAGTATGGCATCGACGCCAACGTGTCGGTTCGCCCGATGGATGGCCTGCTGGTTTACGCATTCGGTTCGTGGATCGAATCGGAAATCGGTGCCGACGTCCAGACTGGCGCGAACAGCTTCGCAGCGACCAAGGGCAACCGCGAACGCAGCGCTCCGGGCTATCTGTGGGGCGGTCGCATTCAGGGTACGCTGGGTCCGGTTGATCTGGGCGCCCAGATCAAGCGCACCGGTTCGCGTTGGCTGAACGACATCAACACCTTCAAGGTGGCGGGTTACACCGTTGTCGACCTCGACCTGCGTTATAACCTGAAGGACATGGGTCTGGACAAGGCCTTCTTCCAGCTGAACGTGTCGAACCTGTTCGACAAGTTCTACATCGGTTCGTTCAGCGGCGGCCTGACCACCGCGTCGAGCACGAACGTCAACTTCGGTGCTCCGCGCGCGATCAGCGGCTCGCTGGTGATCGGCTTCTAAGTCAGGCGCCGGCAGGTAAAAAGGAAGGGAGGCGCGGAGCGATCCGCGCCTCCCTTTTTCATGTCCTATTCGCCGCCGCTCGATTATGATCGGGGACCGGGCAGTGTGCGCTTTCCGATAGGATCAGGGCAGCGCAATAAAATGTCGAAATGTGCGGGAAATATGGGAAGTTAAGCGCCCGATTTCCTATTTTCGGGCGCCCGGCCGCTGCCTCAGTTCAGGCAGTCGTCCAGCCCGTCGCGCTGCACCACGGGGATGCGCGCGGAGATGCTGTTGCCATAGCGGCGGGTGAAGCCATGCGGATCGATCGCCTCGCGCTTCTTGGGCAGCGGCAACACCGCCGCCAGCCGCGCTGCCTCGGCCCGGCTCAGCTTGCCCGCGCCATGGCCGAAATAGCGGATCGATCCGGCCTGCACGCCATAGGTGCCGATGCCGGTCTCCGCGACGTTCAGATAGACTTCCATGATCCGCCGCTTGCCCCAGATCGCCTCGATCAGCACGGTGAACCAGGCCTCGAAGCCCTTGCGGACGAAACCGCCACCCTGCCACAGGAAGACATTCTTCGCCGTTTGCTGGCTGATCGTGGAGCCGCCGCGAATGCGCCCGCCGCTGGCATTGTGGCGCATGGCCTGGGCAATTGCGACCGCGTCGAAACCATGATGGCTGCAGAAGCGACTATCCTCCGCCGCGATCGCCGCGCGCGGCATGTCCGGGTCGATCGCGTCCAGGCGCTTCCATTCCTTGGTGATGCCATTGGGATCGAGCAGCATGGTAATGGTCACCGGCGGCGGCACGAAGCGATAGATGACCACGGTGCCGACCGACAGGCCGACAAAGCCGATGGCGACCTTGAGGGGGATGCTGATCCAGCGGGAACGACGTTTCTGGGCGGAGGCAGGCTTGGGCGCGGCTTTGGCTTTTTTCATGGGCCGCAAACTAGCGTCCCCGCGCGCCGTCGTCATCGATTCCTTCAGGCGGTCGCCAGGCTCGGCGTACGGCCCCGGTTGATCAGCAGGACCAGCGCTGCGCCGATCAGGCACAATATGCCGGCCGCGATGAAGGCGGGCATATAGCTTTGCCAGGCGGTGCGCGACAGGCCGCCGGCCAGCGCGGCGCTCGCCGCGCCCAGCTGATGCCCGGCAAAGATCCAGCCGAACACGATATTCGCCTTTTCGGGGCCGAAGCGCTGCGCCGTCAGCTTCACCGTCGGCGGCACCGTCGCCACCCAGTCGAGGCCATAGAAGATGGCGAACAGCGACAGGCTGTAGATCGAGAAGTCGCTGAACGGCAGGTAGAGGAGCGATAGGCCGCGGAGGCCATAATAAAAGAAGAGCAGCCAGCGATTGTCATAGCGGTCGCTGAGCCAGCCCGATGCCAGCGTGCCGGCAAAGTCGAACAGCCCCATCATCGCCAGCATCGACGCCGCGCCCACTGCTGCCAGTCCATAATCGCCGCACAGCGAGATGAAATGGGTCTGGACCAGGCCATTGGTGCTGGCACCGCAGATGTAGAAGGAGAAGAAGAGGATCCAGAAGGTCGGCACCTTCGCCACGTCGCGCAGCACGATCAGCGGCGTCGCCAGCAGCGCGCCCAGGCTGGCCGGCTGGGCAGGAACGGGCTGGATCGCCTGTTCGCCATAGGGGGCAAGGTTCAGGTCCGAAGGCCGGTCGCGCATCAGCAGCATGACCGCGACGGCCGCGACCAGGATCGCGCCGCACACCAGCAGCATCGCCGTGCGCCAGCCATAGCTGCCGGTCATGCTGGCCAGCAGCGGCAGGAAGGCGAGCTGGCCGGTCGCGGTGCTGGCCGACAGCAGCCCCATCACCAGTCCGCGCCGCTCGCTGAACCAGCGGGTGGCGACCGTCGCGCCCAGCACCATGGCGGTGAGGCCGGTGCCGACGCCGATCACCACGCCCCAGAGAAGGACGAGTTGCCACAATTGCGTCATGCCAAGCGACAGCAGCAGGCCGCCAATGACGATCGACAGCGAAATCAGCATCATCCGCCGCACACCAAAGCGGTTCATGAAAGCGGCGGCAAAAGGCCCCATGCCCCCGAACAGCAGGAAACGGATCGCCAGCGCCCCGGAAATATCCGCCGCGCTCCAGCCAAATTCCTTCTGCAGCGGCACGATGAACACGCCCGGCGCGCCGACCGCGCCGGCCACCACCAGCATGGTGAGGAAAGTCGTGCCCGCGACGGCCCAGCCATAATGGACATTGCGCGCGGCCAGGCGGCGGGCGAACATGGTGGACAGCATCGACTTCCCCTTGGATTGGCCCTTGGACTGGCCCCTGAACTGCTTCTTGAGCCGGAAAACGGACTGGCGTTAAATGATGGGTATCATATATAAGGTCAAGAGGCCAATTGGAGTGTCGGAATCATGAAAGTCAGCCGTGAACAGGCCGAACGTAATCGCGAGAAGGTGGTGGATGCCGCATCCCGGCTCTTCCGCGCTCGCGGCGTCGAGGGCGTCGGCATTGGCGAGGTGATGCGCGAATGCGGCCTTACCCATGGCGGTTTCTACAACCAGTTCGAATCGAAGGAGGCGCTGGCGGCCGAAGCCTGTGCCACGTCGCTCGCGCGCGGCGCGGCCAAGTGGCGTCGCCTGTCGGCCGAGGATGGCCCGGATGCCATCACCGCCGATTATCTGAGCGCCCGCAACCGCGATGCGCCCGAAACCGGCTGCGCGCTGATCGCGCTTGGCCCCGATGCCGCGCGTAAGGGCGGGCCGCTCGCCACTGCCTTTCGCGAAGGGTTTGAGGATCTGACCGCCGCGTTGCAAAATGCCGGCATTGCCGATCGCGACGCAGCGCTCGCCCGCATGGCGCAACTGGTCGGCACGATGGTGCTGGCCCGCGCGGTGGACGATCCGGCGCTGTCGGAGGAATTGCTGGCGGCCAATCGCCGCGCCCTGGGTGTTGAGGCATGAGCGGCAGCGCCCAATGGCGACCGATGGGGCAGGGGGACGTGGACGCAGTGGCGGCCATTTCCGATCGGGTTCATGGCGCCTATACGGAGAAGCCTGCCATCTATGCCGAACGGCTGCGCCTCTATCCGGCGGGTGGCTTCCTGCTGGAGCGGGACGGGCAGGCGCTCGGCTATCTCGTCACCCATCCCTGGGCCGGGGACCGGCCGCCAGCGCTGGATCAGTTGATGGGCAGGCTGCCGGACGCACTCGACCGCTATTATCTCCACGACCTGGCGCTACTGCCCGAAGCGCGTGGCACTGGCGCCGCTGCGGCCGCCGTCGACCTGACCGTGGCACAGGCCCGCGCCGCCGGCTTCGATCGCATCACCCTGACAGCCGTCAACGGCGCGGACGCCTTCTGGCGCCGACAGGGTTTCGTCGACGCGCCGGTTGCCGCCGACAGCTATGGCGCGGACAGTGTCTCGATGGTGCGGATGCTCTAAGACGAAAAAAAAAAGCCCCGGATCGCTCCGGGGCTTCTTCTTTTTCTTGTGTCGCCGGATCAGGCCGCGGCGAAGCGTGCCATCTTTTCCAGCTTGCCGCCGGCGATGCGCATCATCGCCTTCTGCAGCTTCTCGAAGGCGCGAACCTCGATCTGGCGGACGCGCTCGCGCGACACGCCATAGACCTGGCTGAGTTCCTCAAGGGTCTTGGGCTCCTCGGCCAGGCGACGCTCGGCCAGGATATGCTTCTCGCGGTCGTTGAGGTCGGTCATCGCCTCGACCAGCATCTCGTGACGCTGGGTGCGTTCCTGCTCCTCGGCGACGCGTTCGTCCTGCAGCGGATCGGTGTCCTGCAGCCAATCCTGCCACTGGCCGTCGCCATCCTCGCGCATCGGAACGTTCAGCGAGGTATCACCGCCCATCGCCATGCGACGGTTCATCGACACCACGTCATCTTCCGACACGCCCAGATCGGTCGCGATCTTGGTCACGTCCTCGGGGCGCAGATCGCCATCCTCGAACGCCTCGATATTGTTCTTCATCCGGCGCAGGTTGAAGAACAGTTTCTTCTGCGACGCGGTGGTGCCCATCTTGACCAGGCTCCAACTGCGCAGGATGAATTCCTGGATCGACGCGCGGATCCACCACATGGCGTAGGTCGCCAGGCGGAAGCCGCGTTCGGCCTCGAACTTCTTCACGCCCTGCATCAAGCCGATATTGCCTTCGCTGATCAGTTCGCTGACCGGCAGGCCATAGCCGCGATAGCCCATGGCGATCTTCGCCACGAGGCGCAGGTGAGACGTGACGAGCTGGGCCGCCGCCTCGGGATCCTGATGTTCCTCGTAGCGCTTCGCGAGCATATATTCCTGCTCGGGGGTCAGCAGCGGAAACTTGCGAATTTCCGACAGATAGCGGTTGAGGCTGGCTTCACCGCCCAGCGCCGGAACCGCGGGGACATTGCTCCGATTGGCCATGTCACAATTCCTTCCCTTTACATGCGCGCCAGGCGAACCCGAAAGTGGCATCCGCTGGCCGCGCAAACTTGTCAGAACCTATACGTGAAGCTCGCTTAACAGTTCCTGCATATCTGCAGGCAGGGGACTGTCGAAAGCCAGGGGTTCCTCCGTCACAGGATGTATGAACCCCAGCCGTTTCGCGTGCAATGCCTGCCTTTTGAAACCCAGCGTTTCCAGTATTGATTTGAAACCTTTTCTGTCTCTACCGTAAACCGGGTCACCGATCAAGGGGTGACCCAGATGCGCCATATGCACGCGAACCTGATGGGTGCGGCCGGTTTCCAGCCGGCATTCCACCATCGCCGCGCCACGCAGGCGCTCCATCACGCGGTAATGGGTGACGGCATGTTTGCCGCGCCCTTCCCGATGAACCGCCATCTTCTTTCGATCAGCGTCGGACCGCCCGATCCAGGCATCGACCGTGCCGGACCCCGGCGTTGGAATGCCATAGACGATCGCGGCATAGAGCCGGTCGATACTGTGATCCTTGAACTGCCGGGCCAGGCCCTCATGGGCCTTGTCCGACTTAGCAACGACCAACAGGCCGGAAGTATCCTTGTCGATGCGATGAACGATGCCGGGACGCGCCACGCCGCCAATGCCGGATAACTGACCATCGCAATGGTGCAGCAGCGCATTGACCAGCGTGCCGTCCAGATTGCCGGCCGCCGGGTGGACCACCAGGCCCGCAGGCTTGTCCACCACGATCAGGTCGGCATCCTCATGCACGATGTCGAGCGGAATATCCTGCGCCACGGCGTCGAGCGCGACCGGGGCGGGCAGGGTGATGCTGTAATCCTGCCCCACCGCCACCTTCATCGACGGGTTGAGCGATCGACTGCCAGAGACGATCTGTCCCTCGACGATCAACGCCTTGATCCGCTCGCGCGACAGGTCGGGCAGCAGTTCGGCCAATGCGCGATCGAGGCGCAAACCCGCCTGGGCTTCGCCTATCGTCGTTTCAATGATGGAAACCCCCGGAATCATTGCCTAGGGATGTAGGAATGAAGGCCGAAATTTCAAGGGTGCTGCTGGAACAAATCATGGCCCTGGCTGCGGCCGAGCCGGGGGAGGTCTGCGGCCTGTTGCTGGGGCAGGGCGCGCGCATCGACGTGATCCTGCCAGCGGCCAATGTCGCGCCTGACCCGGCCCGTCATTTCGAACTGGCGCCAGCCACCTTGCTGGACGCGCATCGGGCCGCGCGCCGGGGCGGACCGGCGGTGCTTGGTCATTATCATTCCCACCCATCGGGCGTTCCGATTCCGTCGGAAACGGACCGGGCCTGCGCCGCGCCGGACGGCGCCTTGTGGCTGATAGTCGGCGGAGGGACGGTGCGCGCATGGGTGGCTGGACCGGACGGGGAGGGGGGCGTGGTCTTCGTGGAGGCGTTGCTCGACATAAGGTGATGCAAAGGGGGTGAGCCGGGCTTGCATCATCGGCTGGGGAAGCCTAGCCGGGAAGGTGTCTTTTTCCGTAAATCCGGCGGCCTCCATCTCCATGACCCATCTGATCGACAGCATCGAATTTGCCAGCCTTCTCTGCTCGCGCCTCTGCCATGACCTGCTGAGCCCCGTCGGGGCGCTCAACAATGGCCTGGAACTTATGGCTGACGAAACCGACCCGGACATGCGCCAGCGCTGCCTGGACCTGCTGGCCGACAGCGCCCGCACGTCGGCCAACAAGCTGAAATTCTTCCGCCTGGCCTTCGGTTCGGCGGGCGGTTTTGGCGATGCGGTGCCGCCGCATGAGGCGAAGGTCGCGATCGAGGGCATGTTCGCTTCGGGTCGGGTGAAGCTTGGCTGGATGGTCGAGGAACAGATGCTGGCCAAGCTCGCGGTCAAGGTGCTGCTCAATCTCGCGCTGATCGCCGGCGATGCGCTGGTGCGCGGCGGGCAGCTCGACATCGGCGCGGAGAAGCGGCCGGGCGTGACGGAGATCGTGGTGCGGGGCGAGGGGCCGAAGGTCATTCTCGACCCCGAACTGCGCGCGGCGCTGGCGGGAACCTTGCCGGCCGGTGGCCTGGCGTCGCGCACGGCGGCGGCCTGGATGGTGCGCGCGCTGGTGATGGAGGCTGGCGGCGAGATCGTGCTGTCGCCGCCGGGCGATTCGGTGCTGCTGTTCGGCGCCGCCATCCCCGACCGCGCAGAATAATTCGGGTCGGAAAAACTCAGGGCAGCAGGGCGCGCAGGGCTGCGTCGTCCTGTTTCTCCAGTTCCAGCAACGCGACATAGGGATTGCCCGTCAGGCCGAGCAGCGTGGCAAAGGCGGGCTCGGTCTTCAGGCCGCGATGGCGCAAGGCCATGATCGCCTGCGCCAAAGCAGGACCGCCCAGATCGAGCAGGCGTCGCTCGACACAGAAATGGCGCCAGCCATGTTGCTGCGCAACCGGCAAGGCCTGGCCGAAAATCTCGAACGGCCAGTCCCATGCGCGAAAGCGGACGATCATGGCATCAAGGTCGGGTCGTGCATGAACCGCAAAATCGGGGCGATCGCCGAAATGCTCGGTCAGCAAGGTGGCAAAGGCATCGAAATCCCGCACTTCGCAGACGATATCGATGTCGCTGCCCGGCAGGTCGAGGCCAAGCGGCGGCGTGCCCGCAACATGCGGATCATAGGGCGCCAACAACGTCAGGGCGCCGGTGCGTTGCAGCGCGACGTCATGCGGGACGCGGCTCATGCCTCGCGCATCGCCGCCGCGATCGCCGCGATCAGCTCTGCGGCTGGCAGGGCGCGGGCGAGAGGCGCACCCTGGCCCGCCCATTGCGCGCCATAGCCGCCTTCGCCCTGGATCTTGGCAGCCGCGTTGAGCGCCTTCCCGGCGGCATAGGCGCGCGGATAGTCGGGCACATCGCCACCATTTTCAGTGCCCCATTGGGTGAAATGATTGGCAAGGCAGCGGGCCGGGCGGCCGGAAATGGCGCGGGTCATGACCGTGTGCTGGGCGGCCGGGCCGGCAAGGGCGGCGCGATAGGCGGCGTCGGCGCTGCTTTCCGGGCAGGCGATGAACGCCGTGCCCAGTTGCGCCGCCACCGCGCCCAGGTCGAGCGCGGCGCGCACGCAACGTCCGTCCATGATGCCGCCGGCCGCGATCACCGGCAGGCCGGCCTTCGCCACCAACAGGCGGGTCAGCGCGAAGGTGCTGAGCATCGCATCGGGCACATCGGGATCGAACATGCCGCGATGGCCGCCGGCTTCAAATCCTTGCGCCACCAGCGCGTCGATCCCGGCGGCACGCGCGGCGCCTGCCTCGTCCAAATTGGTGACGGATGCCAGCAACAGGCAACCCGCCTGCTTGAGCGCCGCGATCTGCTGCGCGCCGGGCAGCCCGAAATGGAAGCTGACCACGCGTGGGCGCGCTTCGACCAGCAGGTCGAGCATCGCCGGGTCTTCGGCAAAGCTGCGATAGATGGTCTCCAGGCTGGCGGGCGGCGCCGCATTCTGCGCGGCAAAGAGCGGCGTCAGCGCCGCCAGCCACGCCTGCTCCGCGGCCGGGCGCACGCGGGGCGGCGCATGGACGAACAGATTGACGTTGAACGGCCGGTCAGTGCGCGCGCGTGTTGCCGCAATCATGGCGCGCGCACCCGCTGCGTCGGTTGCCCCCACGGCGATCGATCCCAGCGCCCCGGCATTGCTGACGGCGGCGGCCATCGCCGGCGTCGATACGCCCGCCATCGGCGCCTGGATCAGGGGAAGGGAAAGGTCTAGCGCGTCGATCGGGTTCATGCAGTTCATGTGGGCGGTGGCGATCGATCCTGCAACAGCCGGATCAGACGTCGTCGGTACCCACCGGGCCGCCTTCGCCTTCCATGCGGTTGATTGCGCGCACGTCGCGTGCGGTGAATTTCAGGCGAACGCCAGCGCCCTGTTCGCCATCCTCCGGCAGGAAGACGGCGCCACCCTGTTCCAGTACCAGGCGCAGTCGTGCCTTTGCATCGTCACCCGGATCGGCGCGCCCGGCTTCGAAATCGGCCAGCATCGGCGTATCGATCCCCGCAAGGCGCGCGACATGATCACGCGGCCATTCCACCAGGGCGCGGGCGGCGCGGGCAAGCTTTCCGCTGATCTGCAAGGCGAGTCTCCCTTCGTCGATGCGTGGTGCAGGAATAGAACAGCACGTCTGCCGCGCCGCAACGGAAAAGGCCCGGCCGCTTGCGCGACCGGGCCCGTCCTCCAGCAACCTGTGAAAGGATCAGGCGCTGTAATACATGTCGAATTCGACCGGCGAGGGGGCCATTTCCCAGCGATACACTTCGGGCCACTTCAGTTCGATATAGGCATCGATCTGGTCCTTGGTGAACACGTCGCCCTTGAGCAGGAACTCATAATCGGCTTCGAGGCTGTTCAGCGCTTCACGCAGCGAACCGCAGACGGTCGGCACCTGGCTCAGCTCTTCGGGCGGCAGGTCATAGAGATTCTTGTCCATCGCGGCGCCCGGATGGATCTTGTTCTCGATGCCGTCGAGGCCGGCCATCAGCAGCGCGGCGTAGCAGAGATAGGGGTTGGCCATCGCGTCGGGGAAGCGGAATTCCACGCGCTTCGCCTTGGCACCGGCGCCGTAGGGAATACGGCAGGAGGCCGAACGGTTGCGGGCCGAATAGGCCAGCAGAACCGGGGCTTCGAAGCCCGGCACCAGGCGCTTGTAGCTGTTGGTGGTCGGGTTGGTGAAGGCGTTGAGGGCCTTGGCGTGCTTGATGACGCCGCCGATGAAGTAGAGGCAGGTGTCGGACAGGCCGGCATAGCCTTCGCCCGCGAACAGCGGCTTGCCGCCTTCCCAGATCGACATGTGGGTGTGCATGCCCGAACCATTGTCCTGCGCGATCGGCTTGGGCATGAAGGTCGCGGTCTTGCCATAGGCCTGGGCGACCATCTGCACGACATACTTATAGATCTGCATGCGGTCGGCGGTCTGGACCAGCGTACCGAAGGTCAGGCCCAGTTCGTGCTGCGCGGCGGCGACTTCATGATGATGCTTGTCGCAGGGCAGGCCCATTTCGAGCATGGTCGACACCATTTCGGCGCGGATGTCGGTGCAGGGATCGACCGGCGCGACGGGGAAATAGCCGCCCTTGGCGCGCGGACGATGACCCAGGTTGCCGCCTTCATATTCCTTGCCGGTGTTGGTCGGCAGTTCGATGTCGTCGATCTTGTAGTAGCTCTGCGAGTAGTCATTCTCGAAGCGCACATCGTCGAACATGAAGAATTCGGCTTCCGGGCCGACATAGATGGTGTCGCCGAAACCAGCCGACTTGACGAACGCTTCGGCGCGCTTGGCGCACGAACGCGGGTCGCGCGCATAGAGTTCGCCGGTGTCGGGCTCGACGATGTCGCAGAAGATGATCAGCATCGGGGTGGCGCTGAACGGATCGACATAGACGGCGTCCAGGTCGGGCTTCAGGATCATGTCCGACTCGTTGATCGCCTTCCAGCCTTCGATCGACGAACCGTCGAACATCAGGCCCTGGGTCAGCTCATCTTCGCCGAGGACCGAAGACACCATGGTCAGGTGCTGCCACTTGCCCTTGGGATCGGTGAAACGGACATCGACCCACTCGATTTCCTTTTCCTCGATCATCTTCAGGATGTCTTTTGGCGTGTTGGCCATGTGCAGTTGCCCTTCTCTATGGATACCCCCCCGAAGGGGTCGTTGAAGCCTGTGTCCGCCGGACCCCTGTCCGCCGGCTAGAACCTGTCGAAAATCAGATGGCGTCGCTGTCGCGTTCGCCGGTGCGGATGCGCACCGCGCCCTCGATGGCGGAAATGAAGATCTTGCCGTCGCCGATGCGGCCGGTCTGGGCGGCGCTGCAGATCGCTTCGACGACCCGGTCGGCCAGGGCGTCGTCGACGACGACCTCCAGCTTCACCTTGGGCAGGAAGTCGACGACATATTCGGCGCCGCGATACAGTTCGGTATGGCCCTTCTGGCGGCCGAAGCCCTTCGCCTCGGTGACGGTGATGCCGGACACGCCCACTTCGTGCAGCGCTTCCTTCACCTCGTCCAGCTTGAACGGCTTGATGATCGCCTCGATCTTCTTCATCACTTAATCCCAACCCATGACGCACGAACGGACGCGGGTTGGCCCGCATCCTTCAACCTTCAAGCGACGATCATCATGCCCCCCGAGGCAAGCGCCGTCTCCCTTAACAATCAATTACCGTGCCAAGTGGCGAATCGCTAGGCCTGCTTTCGGCGATGCAGCAATCTTTGTCCATATTGCCCGGATTCCGGGCAATATCATGTCATTCTGCCTGTTTTTTGGGCAGTGGTTGAACGGCCCGTCATGCAAAAGGCCCGCCCCGTCGACGCCGATCGGTCATGATCTCGATGGCATGAACGGAGCGGGCCTTTGGGACCGCCATGGGCAGGCAGAAATCAGCGCGCGTAGGGCGGGCAATCGAGGCCGGTCGGGCTCTTGGTGAAGATCTCGCAGCCGGTTTCGGTGATGCCGATGCTGTGCTCGAACTGCGCCGACAGGGTGCGGTCGCGCGTCACCGCCGTCCAGCCATCGTCCAGCATCTTCACGCCGGGCTTGCCGATATTGATCATCGGCTCGATCGTGAAGAACATGCCGGGCTTCAACTCCGGGCCGGTGCCGGGACGGCCGACATGGACCACTTCAGGGCTGTCATGGAAGACGCGGCCCAGGCCATGGCCACAGAAATCGCGGACCACGCCATAACGATGCTTTTCGGCATGACGCTGGATGACATGGCCGATGTCGCCCAGATGATTGCCGGGCTTGGCCTGCTCGATGCCCAGCATCAGGCATTCATAGGTGATTTCGACCAGCCGCTTCGCCTTGATCGGCGCATCGCCGGCGATGAACATGCGGCTGGTGTCGCCATGCCAGCCATCGACCAGCGGGGTGACGTCGATATTGAGAATATCGCCGTCCTTGAGCTTATAGTCGCCCGGAATGCCATGACAGATGACATTGTTGAGCGAGATGCAGCAGCTATGGGTATAGCCGCGATAGCCCAGGGTCGCCGGCACGCCGCCGCCGTCCAGGGTCATGCGGCGGACAATGTCGTCCAGTTCGCCGGTGGTCACGCCCGGCACCACATGGGGCACCAGCGCGTCGAGGATCTCGGCGGCCAGTCGGCCGGCCTTGCGCATGCCTTCGAAACCGGCCGCGTCATAGAGCTTGATCGCGGTCGAGCGGGAAACCGGCGCGTCGGCCGTCATCGTCATATATTCGGTCATGTGGTTGATATAGACCCTGCGATCCGGCATTGCGAGTGTCTTCGCTCAGCCCCGCGGTCGCTATCAGGAAAAGAGAAACGGACATGGTGATGGAAGGCGGATGCGCCTGTGGTGAGGTGCGCTATCGGGTCGATGCAGACCCAATCTTCGTCAACAACTGCCATTGCAGCCTGTGCCAGCGGCAGAGCGGCGCGGCGTCCGCGGTCAATGCCTTTGTCGAGGTCGATCATCTCCATCTCCTGTCCGGCGACCTCAGCGAACATGTGGTCCCCACCGGCAGCGGCAAGACCCAGGTGATCGTGCGCTGCGCCAACTGCGGCACCGCGGTCTGGAGCTTCTATCCCCGTCTCGGCCGGGCGGGCGCGGCGATCCGCGTCGGCACGCTCGACGATCGCTCGGCGATCCGGCCCGATGCCGCGATCTTCGTGGCGGACCGGTCGGACTGGACCGCCTTGCCGGCCGACGTGCCGGTCTTCGAGGCCAGCTACAAGCCGGCGGACGTCCTGCCGCCCGATCGGCTGGCCCGGCTGATGGCGCTTGCCGCCCGTGCGGAGCCGCTGGCATGAGCGACCGTATCTGGACCGCCGCCGTGATCGTGATCGGCGATGAAATCCTGTCCGGCCGCATCCAGGACAAGAATGTCGCGCAGATCGCCACCTGGCTCAATGTCCAGGGCATCCGCCTGCGCGAGGTACGGGTGGTGCCCGATGTGCAGGACGCGATCGTCGAGGCGGTGAACACGCTGCGTGCCCGCAACGACTATCTCTTCACCACCGGCGGTATTGGGCCGACCCATGACGACATCACGGTCGATGCGATCGCGGCGGCGCTGTGCGTCGGTGTGGAAATCCATCCCGAAGCGCGGGCGATATTGGAGCGCTATTATGTCACGCGCGGCGGCCTCACCGACGCGCGGTTGCGCATGGCGCGGGTGCCGGCGGGCGCCGACCTCATCGAAAACCGCATGTCGGGTGCGCCGGGCATCCGCCACGGCAATATCTTCATCATGGCCGGCGTGCCGCACATCACCGCCGGCATGCTCGACAGCCTGACCGGCACGCTGGAAGGCGGCTTGCCCGTCCTCTCCGCGACGATCGGCTGCTGGGTCGCGGAAAGCGAGATCGCCGACCTGCTCGGCGCCACCGAGCGCGCGCATGACGGCGTCCAGATCGGCAGCTACCCCTTCTTCCGCGAAGGGCGCACCGGCGCCAATTTCGTCATCCGCTCGACCGATCAGGCGGTGCTGGATGCGTGCGTCACGGACCTTGGCGCCGCGCTGACCTCCGGCGGCTGGCTCCCGGTGCCGGGCGGTATCTAGCCAAGAAACATCCGTTGCGGTGACAAGAAGGCCTGGCGGCGGTACAGCGCAGTTCCACTTCTAAAAGAGAATTCTGCATGCTTACCGCGCGAACCTACAGTGTCACGATAGCGCGCAACTGGCGCGAGCTTTACGAAGCGATCTGGCAGCCGGAGATATTCCCGAAATGGGCATCGGGCCTGACCGAGGCCGATCTGCGCAGGGGCGGCACCGGATGGATTGCCGACGGTCCCGATGGGCCGATCGTGGTTCGCTTCACGCCGCACAATGAATTTGGCGTGATGGACCATTTCGTCGAGACCGGTGATGGTCGGGAGGTTCATGTCCCGCTGCGCGTGATCGAGAATGGGGATGGGGCAGAGGTGATGCTGACGCTTTTTCGCCAGCCCGGTATGAGCGACGAGGATTTCGCGCGCGACGCCAAGTGGATTACCCGCGATCTACGCGCGCTGCGCGATTATGCAAAGGCGCTGGGCTAGGGGCTGATATTGATCCCGCCGAGGCGGCTCAGCTTTCCGGGCGGGTCCAGATCCAGCTGCCGCCGATCAGCGCTGCGGCCAGCGGGATCAGATACCAGGGGAAGGGGGAGAAGATCAGCGCCAGGATTGCGCTGAAGGCGAAGGCGCCGAGCGCGGCCTTCTTGCCCTTGCGGCTGATCGCGCCGCGTTCCCGCCAGCGGCGGATATGCGGACCGAAATGCTTGTGATCCAGCAGCTTTGCCTCCAGTTCCGGGCTGGAGCGGGCAAAGCAATAGGCCGCGAGGATCATGAAAGGGACGGTCGGCAGCAGCGGCAGGAAGGCGCCTAGCGTGCCCAATCCGATCGAGAGGAAGCCGGCAATGAGATAGAGATGGCGCCGCACCCGTCGATCCCGTCTGGAATGGGCCGATGCGGCCCGGTCTGTCCTGTCTATGCTATTGATTTGCAGGAACGCAATTGCCTTTCGTCGCGCGCCTTTTGTCAGGCGGCCGGCAGGCGCAGGCGGACCAGCAGTCCGCCCAGATCCTCGCTCTCCTCCAGTGCCACCGACCCGCCATAGATTTCGGCGACATCGCGGACGATGGCGAGGCCAAGGCCAGTGCCGGGCTTGCCCGAATCGAGGCGCACGCCGCGATCGAAGATGCGCACCCGGTCGGCTTCGGGAATGCCCATGCCGTCATCCTCGACCATGATCTCGACCATTGCGCCAACCCGGCTGACCGTCGCGAACACGCTGCCGCCGCCATATTTGGCGGCATTCTCGACCAGATTGCCCAGCATTTCGTCCAGATCCTGCCGCTCGACGCGGACCGCCGCATGCTTGTCGCCGTCCATGTCGACCCGCGCATCCTGATAGAGATGGCGCACCGCGCGCTCGACCGCCTCCAGGCTGGCCCAGACCTCGGCCCGGCTCTGCGCTGCGCCGCGCCGGCCAACGGCGCGGGCGCGGGCGAGGTGATGGTCGACCTGGCGCCGCATCGTCGTCGCCTCGCGCACCACCGTTTCGCCCAGGTCCGGCGCATTGGCGGTGGCCGCGTTCATGATGACGGTCAGCGGCGTCTTGAGCGCATGGGCGAGGTTGCCGGCATGGGTGCGCGCTTCCTCCGCCTGTCGCTCATTATGGGCGAGCAGCGCGTTCAGTTCCTCGACCATCGGCAGCACTTCGGCGGGCATGGGTTCGGTCACCCGGCTCTTGTCGCCATCGCGCATCTTGATGATTTCCAGCCGCACCTTGCGCAGCGGCCGCAGGCCATAGATGGTCTGCAAGGTGGCGAGCAGGATCAGGCCCAGCGCCAGCAGCGCGAAGCTCTTGAACAGGGTCGATCGCAGCGTCTTGATCTGGCCATCAAGGCCCTGGCGCGCCTGCGCGACCATGAACATCCAGCGCGCATCGGAACCGGGCAGGATGACGCTGCGCTCCATGACGCGCAGATCCTCGCCGGGAAACTGCTTGCTGTCATAGACATGGAAATTGCGGTCGGCATGGTCACCCGGCACCTTGAGCGCCCGGTCCCAAAGTGATCGCGACCGCCAATCCTCATGCCCCTTGGCGCTGATCTGGTAATAGAGGCCGCTATTGGGTTCCAGGAAGCGCTGGTCGGCCAGTTCGCGGTTGAACAGCACTTCGCCGTCCGGGCCGATCTCGGCCGCCGCGATCATCGCGGTCAGCACATAATTCATGCCATCGTCGAAATTGCGCGTCACCGCGTCCGACAGCACCCGGTCGAGCGCGACGCCACCGCCCAGCAGCAGCACGCTGATCCACAGCGCGGCAATGCCGATCATGCGGCGGCTGATCGACCCGGTGGACCGGACGGGGGAGGGCGACGGGCTGGCCATGCGAAATGATCCTACACCCGTTCACTGCTGGCGCAGCCGAGAAACATGGCCGATGGGACGGACCTGCTTGCCTGTCGACTTCGCCCGCAGCGAACGGAGGCGGATGGAGCGCGGATCAGCGCCCCGGCTCGTCCAGGCTGTAGCCAAGGCCGCGGATGGTGGTGATGACATCGGCGCCGAGTTTCTTGCGGATGCGCGTCACGAACACTTCGATCGTGTTGGAATCGCGATCGAAATCCTGGTCGTAAATATGTTCGATCAGCTCGGTGCGGCTGACCACCTTGCCCTTGTGGTGGAGCAGATAGGACAGCAGCTTATATTCCTGCGCCGTGAGCTTCACCGGATCGCCCTTCAGCGTCACCTTGCCCGAACGGGTGTCGAGGCGAACGTCGCCGGCGATCAGTTCGCTCGACGCGTTGCCGCTGGCACGGCGGATGAGCGCGCGCAGGCGGGCGATCAGTTCCTCGCTCTGGAACGGCTTGGCCAGATAATCGTCGGCGCCGGCATCGAGGCCCGCGACCTTGTCGGACCAGCTATCGCGCGCGGTCAGCACCAGCACAGGGAAGCTGCGGCCTTCCTTGCGCCAGCGATCAAGCACTGTCAGGCCGTCGATCGTCGGCAGGCCCAGGTCCAGGACCACGGCGTCATAATTTTCGGTCGAGCCCAGGAAATGGCCATCCTCGCCATCGGTGGCGAGGTCGACGGCATAGCCGGCACCTTCCAGCGTGTTCCTGAGCTGCTGGCCCAGACTCGGTTCATCCTCGACGATCAGCAGGCGCATAGGGTTCCGTTTCTTGTTATCGACGCAAAGAGGTTGGGCGGCGCGCGGTCAGCGCGCCCAGCCGATGATATCGCCTGTCCGGCCGTCGGCATCAACCCACATCACCTTGCCGTCCTTCACATATTTCAGGCGATAGCGATTGGTGGAGGGATTGAACTCGCTGCCGACATAGGTGGCACCGCCCACCTGGGCGTCGACCCGGCGCTTGATCATCGAAAAGGGCATGACCTGGCCGTCCAGCATCGCGCGGCGCGCGGCATCCTGCTCGTCACGGCGGCCACCGGCTTCGGCGACCGGTGTCATAAGGGATAGGGCCATAATTGCGGCCAGTCCGGCAGTCAGGCTTTTGGCGATCATTGTCATGGGCATGGCATAGGCGAAGCGCATTGAACAGGTGGTGAATGACCGGTCATTCCGCGCTGGAAAGGAGCGGTCGGGCGAATTAAGCTTGCCAGCCATGCAGATGGAAGATGACAGGCCCGTAGCCGATGCGCTCTTGTGGCGCTCCGTGCCGCGCTGGTGGCGCAGCCATGTGATCCGCGGGATCGATCATCAGGCGGTGCTCGAAAGGGTCCGGGCCGATGATGGCTGGAGCCCGTCCTACGCCTTCATGATCCTGATGTCGGCGGGCATTGCGGTGCTCGGCCTGCTGCTCTCCTCGCCGGCCGTGGTGATCGGTGCGATGCTGATCTCGCCGCTCATGGGGCCGATCGTCGGGCTGGGCTTTGGCCTTGCCATGACCGATGCGCGCGAAATCCGCCGGACGATCATCGCGCTGGCGGGCGGGGCGCTGGTGGCGATCACGTTCACCGCCTTCATCGTCCTGCTGTCGCCGTTGCAGACGGTGACCAGTGAAATCGCCGCGCGCACCCGGCCCAATCTGTTCGACCTGATGGTCGCGCTCTTTTCCGCGCTGGCGGGCGCCTATGCGATGATTCGCGGCAAGGCGGGGACGATCGTCGGTGTCGCGATCGCCACCGCGCTGATGCCGCCGCTGGCAACTGTCGGCTTTGGCCTGGCGACGCTTAACGCAACAGTCGCGGGCGGTGCGTTCCTCCTCTTCTTCACCAATTTCGTGACGATCGCCCTGGCCGCGGCGATCATGGCGCGGCTCTATGGCTTTGGCCGGCGCCTGTCGCCCAGCCAGAGCTGGCTGCAGATGGTTTTCATAGGCGCAATCTTCGTCGCACTGGCAGTGCCGCTCGGCCTGTCGCTCGGCCAGATCGCCTGGGAAGCGCGGGCCGCCCGCGATGCGCGCGATGTCATCCGGCGCGAATTTCCCGATGGCGCCCGGATCGCGCAGCTCGACCTGGATTTCGCCGCCAGGCCGCTTGCCGTGACCGCCAGCGTCCTCACCAGCCATTATGAGCGCGATGCGTCTGCGCGGGCAGGCCATATCCTGGGCGACATGCTGGGCAAGCCGGTGTCGCTGGATATCGAACAGATCCGGGTGGGTGAGGGGACGGAGGCCGACAATGCCCAGTTGCTCGCCGCCCAGACCGCCCGGCGTGAGGTGCAGGGCCAGGTCGATCGCCTGACCGACCGGCTGGCACTGGTCGCCGGTGTCAATCCCGATGCGGTGACGGTCGATACCGCGCGCAAGCGGGCGGTAGTGCGGGCGCGGGCTTTGCCGGATGCGGGCCTTGGCGCCTATTGGGCGCTGGAGCGGCGGGCGGCGGCGGCAACGCCGGGCTGGGCGATCGAGATTACGCCGCCGACCCTGCCCCTGCCGTCACTGGCGCTGGATGATGAAGGGGCCGTGGCGGACAAGGATCGGCTGGCGCTCGTCCTGTGGGCAGTGCAGCGCACCGGCCTGCCGATCGACCTGTCGATCAAGGGTGAGGGGCATGAGGGGCTGCTCAGGCCCTTTGCCGATCGTGGCATCGACGCGCGGCTGGTCAAAGGCGCCAGCGCGGACCTTGCGGTGCCGCACTGGCGCGTCGAGGAATGACGGTTTAGCGTTCCAGCGCGTACTGGACCGTCAGGCTGATCGATGCGCTGACCTGGCCCGGTTCCACCGGGGTCGGTGCGGCGTCGGCCTTGAACCGGGCCGCCATCAGCGGCATCGGCGCATTGCCGCCGCTGCTGCTTTCCGAGATCGAGACCAGCCGGGCCGAGCGATAGCCTGCCGCCTGGGCATAGAAATCGGCCTGGGCCTTGGCGGTCTTGAGCGCGGTGGCGCGGGCCTGGGCCTGAAGCGGGCTCGGATCCTCGATCGAGAAGCTGGGCCCGTTGATGTTGGTCGCGCCGGCCTGCACCAGCGTATCGAGCAGCGCGCCGACCTTCTTCACGTCGCGTACCTTGACGCTGAGCTGGTTCGACGCCTCATAGCCCAGGAAACGCGGACCGGACGGCTGGCCATCGCGATTGCTGTAATCATATTGGGCGTTGAGGTTGATGCCGCTGGTCTGGATGTCGGTCTTGGCGATGCCGGCCCTGGCTAGCGCCGCGATCAGCCCGTCCATCTTGGCGGCATTGTCCTTCATCGCCTGGGCCGCGGTCGGGGCCTTGGTCTGGACGCCGGTGCCGATGGTCGCGACATCGGGTGCGGCCTCGACGCTTTCGGTGACGTTCAACGTCACCACCGGCGCGGTCTCGGCGATGGTGACGCTGGTCTGGGCAACAGCCGCGACAGGCAGTGCGGCGGCGCCAAGCGCCATCAGGGCGAGAGCGGATTTCATGGACATGGTCTCCTCTGTAAGTCCTGCACCCGTTTTTGGCCTGGGTGCGATGAATGGACGCTGTCCTGCGTTGAAAGCCGTCCGACAGCTTTCCGGTTCCACTCTTGCCCCGACGCCCGATAGGCCCTAGCTGCACCGCCATGGCAGCACCCATTCTCTCCTTCGAAAATCTCGGCCTCTCGCAGGGCAGTCACTGGCTGTTCCGGCATATCGACATACATGTCGGCCAGCGCGACCGGCTGGCGTTGATCGGGCGCAACGGCGCGGGCAAGACCACCTTGCTCAAGCTGATCGGCGGCCAGATCGAGGCGGATGAGGGCATTCGTTCGGTGCAGCCGGGCGCGCGGGTGGTGACGCTGGAACAGGATCCCGACGTCAGCGCCTTCAAGACGCTGCATGATTTCGCGCTGGCCGGCGCATTCGCGCCGCCCGCCCATGAGGTGGAGGCGATCGCCGACCAGCTGGGCATCGACCTGTCGCGCGAGGCCGCGACCGCGAGCGGCGGTGAGCGCCGCCGCGCCGCTATCGCCCGCGCGCTGGCGAGCGAACCGGACCTGCTGCTGCTGGACGAGCCGACCAACCATCTGGATATCGCGGCGATCGACTGGCTGGAAAGCTGGCTCGCCCGCTATACCGGCGCCTTCATTGTCATCAGCCATGACCGTGCCTTCCTGACCCGCCTGACCCGCCAGACCTTGTGGCTCGACCGTGGCCAGATGCGCCGCAACGAGATCGGCTTCGGCGGTTTCGAGGACTGGATGGAAGCGGTCTATGCCGAAGAGGCGCGCGCCGCCGAGAAGCTGGACGCCAAGCTCAAGATCGAGGCGCACTGGCTGGAGCGCGGCGTGACCGCCCGGCGCAAGCGCAACCAGGGCCGCCTGGCCAAGCTATGGGAGATGCGCGCCCAACGCGCCGCGATGCAGGGGCCGCAGGGCACTGCCAAGATCGCGGTGGCGAGCGACGACAGCAAGACCAAGAGCGTCATCAAGGCCGAGCATGTCACCAAGACATTTGGTGACCGCACCATCATCAACGACTTCTCGCTGCGCGTGCAGCGCGGCGACCGGATCGGCATCGTCGGCGGCAATGGTGCGGGCAAGTCGACTTTGCTCAAGCTGCTGACCGGCGAACTGGCGCCCGACAGCGGCGCGGTGACGCTGGCCAAGACGCTGGACATGATCTTCATCGATCAGCAGCGCAGCCTGATGCAGGGCGACAAGAGCGTGCGCGATGTGCTGGCCGAGGGCGGCGACTGGATCGACGTGCGCGGCGTCCGCAAACATGTCCATGGCTATCTCAAGGACTTCCTGTTCGATCCCTCGTTGGCCGAGGCGAAGGTCGGCACCCTGTCGGGTGGCGAGCGTTCGCGCCTGCTGTTCGCGCGCGAATTTGCCCGCGAATCCAACCTGCTGGTGCTGGACGAACCGACCAACGACCTTGACCTCGAAACGCTCGACCTGCTGCAGGAAGTCATCGCGGACTATGATGGCACGGTGCTGATCGTCAGCCATGACCGCGATTTCCTCGATCGCACCGTCACCGTGACGCTCGGCCTCGACGGATCGGGCAAGGTCGACGTGATCGTCGGCGGCTATGCCGACTGGATCGCCAAGCGCGATCCGCGCCGTGCGCCCAAGGCGGAGAAGAAGGAGGCTGCGGCACCGCCGCCGCCCAAGCCGGCCTCGACCAAGCTGACCTACAAGGACCAGCGCGACCTCGATCTGCTGCCCAAGAAGATCGAGGAACTGGAAGCGGCGATCGCCCGCGACGAGGAGGCGCTGGCTGATCCTGCGCTTTATACCCGCGACCCGAAGAAATTCGCGGCGCTGACGGCTGCGATCGAGAGGGCGCGGGGCGAAAAGGACGCGGCCGAGGAACGTTGGCTGGAACTGGCTGAGAAGGCCGAGGGCTTGGGCTGAACCCCTTGCGCTGCCCTCTGCATCTGATAGCCAACGGGCTGGATGATCTGACAGGGGGCTCCATCATATGACCACGCCGCGCGTCGAGCCGCCACGGCCGCATCATGCCGTCCATTATGTCAACCGGGTCGGCTGGCTGCGCGCGGCCGTGCTGGGCGCCAATGATGGGATTGTATCGACCGCCAGCCTGATGACCGGGATCGCCGCATCGGGCGCGACGGGCGAGTCCATATTATTGTCGGGCATCGCCGCCTTGGTGGCCGGCGCGATGTCGATGGCGGCGGGCGAATATGTGTCGGTGAGCGCCCAGTCGGATACCGAGCGTGCCGATCTTGCCAAGGAAAAGAAGGCTTTGGCGACGCAGCCCCATGCGGAATGGGAGGAGTTGCGCGACATTTATGTCGAGCGCGGGCTGGACCGGGATTTGGCTGGGCAGGTGGCTACCCAGTTGATGGCGACCGATCCGCTGGGCGCCCATGCCCGCGACGAACTGGGCATTTCCGACCTCAGCACGCCGCGGCCGGTACAGGCAGGGCTGGCCTCGGCGGCAAGCTTCGCCTGTGGCGCCGCGCCTCCGGTAGTCGCCGCAGCCATCGCGCCGTCGCTGGCCGGGATCAGCGTCGTGCCGGTGTCGCTGCTCTGCCTGTTGCTGCTGGGCTATCTCGGGGCGCGGCTGGGTGGGGCGCGGCCGGGGCGGTCGATGCTGCGTACCTTCTTCTGGGGCGCGCTGGCGATGGCTGTGACTGCTGCGGCGGGCCATCTTTTCGGCGCCGCCATATGATGGCAAGGTCCGCCGCCTGATATCCAAGGGAGACGATGCATGACCGCAATCCAGCAGATACCGCTCAAGACCATCAAGGGGGCCGACGCGACCCTGGCCGATTATGCCGGCAAGGTGGTGCTCGCGGTCAATGTCGCCTCCAAATGCGGGCTGACGCCGCAATATGAGGGGCTGGAAAAGCTCTATGCCGATTATCGGGACAAGGGGCTGGTGGTCGCGGGCTTCCCCGCCAATGATTTCGGCGCCCAGGAACCGGGCAGCAATGACGAGATCGCCACCTTCTGCACCACCAATTTCGGTGTCGATTTCCCGATGTTTGAGAAGATCGTGGTTAGCGGGCCGGACAAGCATCCGCTCTACGCCGCGCTGACGAGCGCACTGCCCGAAGCGCAGGGCGATGGCGACAGCTTCCGCGAGCGCCTCAAGGGCTATGGCATGACGCCCAATCCGGTGCCGGAAATCCTGTGGAATTTCGAGAAGTTCGTGATCGCCAAGGATGGCAGCGTCGCGGCCCGTTTCGCGCCGACGACCGCGCCCGACGATCCGGCGCTGGTTGCCGCGATCGAAGCCGAACTGGCGAAATAAGCATCCGACGGGTGGCGTGTCTGCGCGCGCAACCCGTTCTATTCTACGGCTGCCCCGGAGCGGCCCATTTTTCCCTTGTTTCGGTGAAGTTACGAACCCATGCGACAGACTATTGTGAAGGCGGCGCTGTGCGGCGCGATGCTGCTGGCGACCACGGCACAGGCGGCGCTGAGCCCGGCCGAACAGAAGATCGGCGCCAGCGTCGATGCCGGTCATGAACCCGCGATCGCCCTCCTCGAAAAGATCGTGAACCAGAATAGCGGGTCGATGAATGTCGCCGGCGTCAAGGCGGTGGCCGACATGCTGCGGCCCGAGTTCGAGGCGCTGGGCTTCACCGTTAGCTGGAAACCGATGGATCAGGTCAAGCGCGCGGGCCATTTCATCGCGGTCCACAAGGGCAAGGCGGGCACGACGAAGATGCTGCTGATCGGCCATCTCGACACGGTGTTCGAGCCGGACTCGCCGTTCCAGACCTTCAAGCGCGAGGGCGACTGGGCCGCCGGACCGGGTGTCGGCGACGACAAGGGCGGGGTGGTGACGATGCTGCTCGCCCTGAAGGCGATGCAGGCGGCGGGCACGCTGAAGAACGCCAATATCGAAGTGGTGCTGACCGGTGACGAGGAGGATTCGGGCGATCCGGTCTCGATCTCGCGCGCTGATCTGATCGCGGCCGGCAAGCGCGCCGACGTCGCGCTCGATTTTGAGGGGCTGAGCCGCGAGGACGGCAAGGATATGGGCTCGATCGCGCGCCGCTCCTCCAACAGCTGGACGCTGACCACCAGCGGCAAGTCGGCGCACAGCTCGGGTATCTTCTCTGCGGCCGCCGGCGACGGCGCCGTCTATGAAATGGCGCGGATCATCACCGCTTTCCGCAAGGAATTGCCGGAACCCAACCTGACCTTCAATGTCGGTCTGATCGGTGGCGGCCAGAGCGCCGATGTCGACAAGGATGGCGTGCGCATCGCTGTCACCGGCAAGACCAATATCATCCCCCCGGTGGCGGTCGCCAAGGGCGATTTCCGCACCCTCAGCCAGGACCAGACCGAGCGGGTGCGGGCCAAGATGCAGGCGATCGTCGATAGCGGCCATCTGCCCGGCACCGGCGCCAGCATCGCCTTTGACCTGGGCTATCCCTCCATGGCGCCAACGGCGGGCAATCGCGCGCTGCTCGGCAAATTGAATGGCATCAACAAGGATCTGGGCCTGCCCGAAATGCCCGAGCTTGATCCGCTCAAGCGCGGCGCCGGCGATATCAGCTTCGTCGCGCAGGATGTCGACGGGCTGGTGGGTCTTGGCCTCGCCTCGACGGGTGACCATAGCCCGGCGGAAAAGGCGGACCTGTCCAGCATGCCGCGCCAGGCCAAGCGGGCGGCCATATTGATGACCCGTTTGTCGGCCGAGAAGGGCCGGAAATGATCGACCTTCGGGCGCCCGCTTCCGCTGGCGCCCGATAGCGGCTATGGAAAGCCATGCTGCCGCCGACCCCGACGATCGCCACGCATATCGGACCCGTGCTGGAGGCGTTGAGCCTGATCGGCACCTTCGTCTTCGGGGCTTCCGGGGCATTGGCTGCCGCACGCCTGCGCCAGACATTGGTGACCTTTGCCTTCTTCGCCCTGCTTACGGGGGTGGGCGGCGGCACGGTGCGCGACCTGCTGATCGATGCGCCGGTCTTCTGGATCCATGATCCGGCGCCGTCGATCGTGTGTATGGCCGCTGCCATTACCGTCTGGATCACGCCGCGCCGCTGGTGGAGCGATCATGCGCTCGACTGGCTCGATGCGATCGGGCTGGCCGCTTTCGCGGTCTTTGGCGCGGCCAAGGCAATGAGCTTTGGCGTGCCGCCCTTTGTCGCGGGGATGATGGGCGTGGTCACCGGCTGCGTCGGCGGCATCATGCGCGACACGCTGGCCGGCGAGCCGTCGATCCTGCTGCGCCCGGAACTCTATGTCACGGCCGCGGCGTTCGCCTCCGGCCTGTTCGTACTGTTGCGGCTGGCCGGACTGGATGTGCCGGTCGCTGGCGTGATCGCGGCGCTGCTGGGATTTGGCCTGCGCGCGCTCGCGATCCGCCGGGGGCTGGGTCTGCCCGCCTATAAGGAGGCGGGCGAGTAATCGTCCTGCTTCGGGACCGTCACTTCCCGTTTCGATATTCCAGCGCCGGTCCCTTGTCGCCCAGCAGCGAGCGATAGACGAAATCCTTGCCGCGACGGCGATCCAGTTCGGCCTTGGCCTCCGCCAGCGTGTCCGGGCTCTGGAACAGTTGCGCGGCGGTCAGTGCCATCGCCTTGGCAGCGACGACCGCGCCCTTGGTGCCGACGCTGGTGCCGCTCGCGGCGACGGCCTGCCAGCTGTGCGGCGGGGTGCCCGGCGCCCAGGTGGCCGCGACCATGCCGACCGTCGGCGTCGTGTAGCTGACATCGCCGACATCGGTGGAGGCCGGCGTCAGGCCGCCGCTGCTATAAGCCTCGACGCTGCCGTCGCCCATGCGCGTGCCCTTGGGGAAGCTCGACTGGATCTGGGTGATGAAGGCCTGTTCCTGCGCACTATAGCTGGGCAGGGTCACCTGTTTCAGATTGTCATACATGACATGGCCGAGCGTGTCGTTGGGCAGCAGGTCGAAGGTGCCGCCGACCTGGTTGAACTCGACCGTGGTGCCCGTGCCCATGGCCGCGCCCTCGGCCGCCTTCTTCACCCGGTCCATGATGTCGGCGACCACCTGCTGATTGGGGTGGCGGACATAATAATAGACCTCGGCCGTGTCGGGCACGACGTTCGGCGCCTTGCCGCCATCGGTGATGACATAATGGATGCGGGTTTCCTGCGGCACATGTTCGCGCATCATGTTGACCATCGCATCCATCGCCTCGACCCCGTCGAGCGCGGAGCGGCCACGTTCGGGCGCGGCGGCGGCATGGGCGGCGGTGCCGTGGAAGCGGAACTTGCCGCTGATATTGGCGAGCGCGGTATTCTGCGACGCGCTGTTGCTGTCGGCGGCATGCCAGTGGATCATCGCCGACACGTCCTTGGTGAGGCCGGCGCGGACGATGAACACCTTGCCCGATCCGCCTTCCTCCGCCGGCGTGCCATAGAGGCGCAGTTCGCCCTTGATCTTGTGCGCGACCATCCAGTCCTTGGTGGCGATGGCGGCCGCGACCGAGGCGGCGCCGAACAGATTATGGCCGCAGCCATGGCCGGCAATGCCCTCGATCGGCTTGCGCACCGGCTCGGCCGCCTGGGGCAGGCCGGGTAGGGCGTCATATTCGGCGAGCAGGCCGATGACCGGACCGTCGCCGGTCCTGAAGCGCGCGACGAAGGCGGTCGGCATGCCGGCGATCCCGGCCTCGACCGTGAAGCCTGCGGCCTTCAACTGCTGCTGCAACAGGGCAGAACTCTTGGTCTCCTGAAAGCCGATTTCGGCATAGTTCCAGATCTGCAGCGCGTTCTTGGCCAGCGTGTCCGCGCCGCGATCGACATCCGCCATGATTGCCATCTTGTCGCCATCGGCCAGCGGCCCGGCGAGGGCGGGCGCCGATGCGCCGAGCGCGAGGAGGGCGAGGAAGGAGCGGGCGAAGCGTGACATGGATGGATCCCCTGGCTGCATGAAGCGGGGCGGTCCGCACCATCCCCCACTGGTGAAACGGCTTATCGATCAGGGTGATGGATACCACCATCACAAAAGTGAAATTTTTGATGGGGGAAATTTTCGGGCCTGCGTCTCCGACAATGAGAGGGTTTCCGGCCACGCAGCCGGACGAGGGGACAACCTCAAAAGATCAGAGCCCATCCGAAGGGATCGGATGGCGGGAGCCAGGGGAAGACATATGGGTGTGTATCGGAACAAGGGAGCCTGCGCGGCGAGCCTGATCGCCATGGGATGGGCCATGGCCGCAGGCAGCGCATTGGCGCAGGACGCCGCCCCGGCGGCGGATGCAGCGGACGGCATCGTCGTCGTCGGCTCGCAGATCAAGGGCGCCAAGATCAATGAGGCGCTGCCGGTCACGGTGGTATCGACCGACGAGATCAAGAGCGCGGCCGCCGTATCGGGCGACGAACTGTTCCGTTCGATCCCGCAATTTGGCGACGTCCAGTTCAACAGCCAATATCTGCCCGGCAGCTCCAACGGCGCGCGCGGCGACGTCGGTTCGCTCGACCTGCGCAGCCTGGGCATCGGCAACACGCTGGTGCTGCTGAACGGCCGCCGTGTCGTTGCCCACCCGACCAGCCAGGCGAACGACCAGCTGGTGCCGGTGCTGAGCTACAACACCAATGCCATCCCGGTGAACGGGCTGGAGCGGCTGGAAGTGCTGCGTGACGGCGCGGCCGCCATTTACGGCGCGGACGCGGTGGCGGGCGTGGTCAACACCGTGCTCAAGACCGATTATCAGGGCGCGGAACTGTCGCTGCAATATGGCGGCGCGGAAGGCACCGGCCTGCGCGAGTTCAACGCCAATGGCGTGATCGGCACCAACTTTGCCGAAAATCGCGGCAACATCACCCTGTTCGGCAGCTATGATCATGGCACCGGCCTGGATTCGACCGAGCAATATTATACCGAGTCCTCCGATCGCCGCGGCCTGTTCGAAGGCACCGCGTTCGAAGGCTCGACCTCGCTCGATGGCCGGTCGACCACCACGCCCTTCGCCAACCTGCGCACCTATGGCAATCGGGCGGTGACCATCAACGGCACGTCCCTGACCAACGCATCGGGCCAGTTCCATGTGCAGCCCACCAGCAGCGCTGGTTGCGTCGCCGCGATCGGCAATGATCGCTGCATCCAGAACGGCACGATGGCGACCACCGGTGCTGACCGCGACCTGCGTTATGACTCGCTGGCGCAGGGCACGTCGATCATGCCGCGCCTCAACCGCCTCAACCTGTTCATGACCGGCCATTATGACATCAGCGACGATGTCACCTTCTTCGCCGAAGCCGGCTTCTATCGCAGCAAGACCAAGGCGCAGCAGAGCCCGGTCGCGACGCTGAGCTCGATCCCGATCTATGTGCCGGCAAGCAATTACTGGAACCCGCTGGGCCAGGCCGTGTTCGCCAACGGCACCGTCAATCCCAACCGCCTGGCCGGCACCAACGCCCCGACCGAAGGCCTGCCGCTCACCATCAACAATTATCTGTTCGATGACTTCGGTCCGATGAACGTCACCGTGACCAACCAGCAATATCGCTTGCTGGCCGGCCTGCGCGGCGAGTTCAACGGCTTCAACTGGGAAAGTGCGGTCAGCTATTCCGAAGCCTGGGCCCGCGACGTCAGCGACAATATCAGCCGTACCAAGCTGCAGGAATATCTGTCGCTCTCGACCCCGGACGCCTACAACATCTTCGGCACGTCGGTGAACAGCCAGTCGACCATCGACGCGATGCGCGAGGAGCTGGTCCGCTATACCAAGTCGACCCTGGCGACCTATGACTTCCGCATTTCCAAGAGCGACCTCTTCACCCTGCCGGGTGGCAATGTCGGCTTTGCCGCCGGTATCGAGGCACGGCGCGAGACCCAGCTTGACGATCGCGATCCGCGCATCGACGGCACCATCACCTACACCGATCCGCTGACCGGCGCGGTCTCGGGCGACTTCGTCAACTCCGCGCTCAACAACGACACCAGCGGCCATCGCGAAGTGTTCGGCGCCTATGCGGAATTTGCCGTGCCGCTGGTTTCGCCGGAAATGGACATTCCGCTGGTGCGCAGCCTGGATCTCCAGCTGGCCGGCCGCTACGAACATTATAGCGATTTCGGCGATGTCGCCGTGCCCAAGATCGCCGGTGCCTGGGAAGTGGTGCGCGGCATCCGCTTCCGTGGCTCCTGGGCCAAGTCGTTCCGCGCCCCGAACCTGGAGCAGACCAACGCGACGGTCGTGACGCGCGCGAACAGCCGCACCGACTATATCATGTGCGAGGCGGATGTCCGCGCCGGCCGCATTACCGACTTCTCGCAATGTTCGCGGGCGCAGACCACCTCGGCCCGGCGCTCGGGTAACCCGGATCTCGATCCTGAACGGGCAAAGACCCTGTCCTTCGGCGTCGTGCTGGAGCCGCCGCTGCCCGACGGCATGGGTCATCTGACCTTCACCACTGACTGGTGGCGGGTGCGCCAGACCGGGCTGGTCGGCATTTTCGGCGAAGGCAATGCGCTGATCCTCGACTATCTGCTGCGCAAGCAGGGTTCGAGCAATCCGAACGTGATCCGCGCCGCGGCGACCGCTTCGGATGTCGAAGCCTTTGCCGGCACCGGCCTGACCCCGGCGGGCGAGGTTCTCTACGTCCTCGATCAATATACCAATTTGCAGCCGCAGACGGTGAAGGGTCTGGACTTCAACCTGACCTATCGCACGCCTGAAACCAGCGTCGGCAGCTTCAACTTCGCGGTCAATGCGTCGCACTTCCTGAAATATTATCAGGAACCCTCGCCGGGCATCGCCGAACTGCTGGCGGCGCAGGACGCGGGCGACATCGATGCCGCCGTCAACATCTCGGGCGGCCGCAGCCTGTTGCAGCTCGACCGCAAGCCCAAGTGGCGCGGTTCGGCCTCGCTCACCTGGTCGCTCAACAATGTGACGGTCGGCGCCTTCGCCCAATATACCGGCAAGGTCTATGACACCGGCCTGATCGATGCGGACGGCGATTACTGGACGGTCAAGGCGACCACCACGGCGAACCTCTATGGCCAGTATCGCTTCACCGAGGGATCGCTGAGCGGCACCAGCATGCGCATCGGTGTGCGCAACCTGTTCGACAAGGCGCCGCCGCTGTCGTCCAGTGGCTATCAGGGCCAGCTTTATTCGCCGCTGCGTCGCTATTGGTACTTGAACGTCAGCCACAAATTCTGATGCCTCCTGGGGCACCGGCCATTCGGCCGGTGCCCATTTTTTGCTTTCGGGACATGTTATTGATGAAATCGCTGCGCGCGCTGCCGCTTGTCGCCCTGATGATCCTGAGCGTGCCGGCCGGCACCGCGCTGGCCCAGCCCGCGCCGGCGGCAAGTCCGGCCCCGGCCAGCCTGTTCACGCTGGCGGGCGGGCAAAAGATCGTCCTGCCCAGGGCCGGCGCCAATGGCGTCATCGCCCGCTATCTCTACACCCCCTCGATCGCCGGGGGGCTTGGCGCAGCCGAAATCGGCCTGGATCGCGCGCGGCTGGGCGAGACGCAGGTGCTGCTGTTCCGCAAGGTCGGCAACAAGGTGCTGGCCGAGTTCGAGAATTACCGCTTCCGTGCGCTCAACGGCGATGCCGGCGAGGAACAGGCGGTTGCGCGCTCCTTCTCCAATTCGCCGATCTGGTCGGGCGATATTGTCAGCGAAGATGACAAGGGCATCACGCTCGACCTGTCCGGCCTGCTGATGCGCGATGCCTTTGACGTCGCCGGACGGCTGAAGGCGACCAAGGCCGGCAATTTCAAGATTGCGCCGGCGCTGTCCTATGTCGATCCGGCGCAGAGCCTGGCCTTCCCGGACAATGTCGAGTTCGAGGCGGCGCTGACCTTCACCAGCGACGAGCCGGGACGCAGCATCGAGCGGGTGTTGCCCGATGCGCGCGGGCTGACGGTGCGGGTGCATCACAGCTTCATCCGCCTGCCCGACGCCAATTTCCACACCCGCGCCCATGACCCGCGCACCGGCACATCGGTCCAGGTCATCCGCAACAATTATGCCGCCGCGCTGGACGAGCCGATCGTCACCCGGCTGGTCCGCCGGTTCCGGCTGGAAAAGACCGATCCCAATGCCGCGCGTTCGGCGGTCAAGAAGCCGATCATCTTCTATGTCGACCGCGCCGCGCCGCAAGCGATCCGCGATGCGCTGAAGGAAGGCGCGCAATGGTGGGCGCAGGCGTTCGACGCCGCTGGCTTCGTCGACGCCTTCCGGGTCGAGGAACTGCCGGTCGGCGCCAATCCGATGGACGCGCGCTACAATGTCATCGCCTGGGTCCATCGCGAGACGCGCGGCTGGTCGACCGGCACCACGATCGTCGATCCGCGCAGCGGCGAAATCGTGCGCGGCGTGGTGCAGTTGGGATCGCTGCGGGCCTGGCAGGACAAGCTGATCTTCGAGGGGCTGGCCGGCGCGGCGAAGGAGGGCACCGGCGCCAGCGACGACCCGATCATGCTGGTCAAGGCGCGGCTGCGCCAGCTCGCCGTGCATGAGGTCGGCCATGCGCTGGGCCTGTCGCACAATTTCGCCGGTTCGACCTTCGAGAACCGGGCGTCGGTGATGGACTATCCCGCGCCGCGCATCGCCGTGCGCGACGGGGCGCTCGACTTTTCCGACGCCTATGCCACCGGCGTCGGCGCCTGGGACAGGTTCGCGATCGACTGGCTCTATCGCCAGTTCCCGGCCGGCACCGACGAGAAGGGGGCGCTCGACGCCATGACCCGCGCGGTCCAGGCCAAGGGCTATCGCTTTGTCGCCGATGGTGACACACGCGGCGATGGCGATGCCCAGCCCTGGGGCAATATGTGGGATGACGGCACGGATGCCGCCGCGCAGCTCACCCATATCATGGATGTGCGCCGGATCGCGCTCGACCGCTTCGGCCTCGACAATCTGCCGGCCGGGGCGGCCGCCGCCGACCTGCGCCGGATGATCGTGCCGATCTATCTGTTCCACCGTTACCAAGTGACGGCCGCGTCGAAGCTGATTGGCGGGGTGGATTACAGCTATGCGGTGAAGGGCGACGGCCATGAGCAGGCGCTGCCGGTCGACGCCGCGCAGCAGCGGGCGGCGCTGCGCGCCCTGCTCGCGACGCTCGATCCTGCCGCGCTCGATCTGCCCGATCGCCTGTCACCTTTGCTGTCATCGATCCAGTCGGGCATGAGCGACCGCCAGACCGACATCGAACTGCTGCCCGGCCGCACCGCCGCCGCCTTCGACTGGGCGCGCGCGGCCGAAGTGGCGGCCGACGGCAGCTTCATCGCGATGCTGGCGCCCGAGCGGCTCAACCGGCTGGTGGCGCAGCATGCCGCCGATGCCGGCCAGCTCTCGCTCGACGAATATCTGGGCGCGATCGACGATCGGGTGATGGCCGCCGCGGCACCCGGCCGGCAGGCGGAAATCGCGCGGCAGGTTCGTGCCCGCTATGTCCTGCGCCTCATCAGCCTGGCCGACGACAAGCAATTGTCGTCGACCGCGATCGCCATCGTGCGGGCCCATATGGAGAGCCTGGCCGGGCGTCTGGGCAAGCGCGGCGCCGCCGCCGATGCCGCGCATAACCGCTATCTCGCCACAATGCTGACGGCCTCGCCCGAGGAGCGCGCCAAGCTGGCCGAGCCGATCGCGCCGCCGCCGCCGATCCCGCCGGGCGCGCCGATCGGCAGCGATGCCGAATGCTGGTTCTGCATGCCGGCGGTGCCGGCGACCGAAGAATAATCATTGCCTTTGAGGGGGAAGTCCCATGCGTAAATCTGTTGTCACTGCTCTGCTGGCCTCGGCCATCGCCCTGCCGATCGCGCTGCATTCCGCCGCCTCCGTCTCGGCCCCGGCCGATGGCGGCACGGTCGCCATCGTCGGCGCGACCATTTTCGACGGCACTGGCGCGGCGCCCGCGCCCGGCACCGTGCTTATCCAGGATGGCCGCATCACCGCCGTTGGCGCCGATGTGAAGGTGCCGCGCGGCGCCAGGGTCATCAACGCCAAGGGCAAGGCGCTGCTGCCCGGATTCTTCGACGTCCATACCCATTGGACAGCCGGCGGCAGCCCCAGCACCTTCCCGCAGATCGCCAATGCCTATGTCGCGGCCGGCGTGACCACGGTGAATGATTTCAACGAGGCGCCCGAGGCGTTTGCGCCGCTGCGCGCCTGGCTGGGCCAGATGAACGCTCCCCATGTCCGCTTTGCCGCGCGCATCAGCACGCCCGGCGGCCATGGCGCCGACTGGGCCGATCAGGCGACCACCATCTGGGTCAACACGCCCGGCGCCGGCAAGGCCGCGATCGAGAGCCTGGTGCCCTATCAGCCCGATCTGGTGAAGATCTTTTCCGACGGCTGGCGCTATGGCGTGTCGCCCGACAATACCAGCATGGACGAATGGACGCTCAAGGCCACGGTCGAGGCGGCGCACGTCCAGAACTGGCCGGTGCTGACCCACACTGTCACCGTCGATCGCGGCCTGGTCGCGGCGCGGGCGGGCGTGGACTCGCTCGCCCATGGCCTGCAGGACCGGCCGATCACCGCCGAGGAAGTCGCCGCGATCAAGCAGAGCGGCATGGCTATGGCGCCGACGCTGGCGGTCTATGATCCCTATAAGCGCGGCGACGTGAAGGCGGACGATCCGCGCCTGAAGCAGACATTCCGCAAGTTCGGCTTTGCGCTGGGCAATGTGAAGGCGCTGTTCGATGCCGGCGTGCCGATCGCGCTGGGCACCGATGCGGGCATGCCGGGCACGCCGCATGGTCCGTCCACCCTGCACGAGATGGAATTGCTGGTGCAGGCCGGCTTGACGCCGAGCCAGGCGCTGGTCGCCGGCACCCAGACCAGCGCGAAGATCATGCGCATCGACGCCGATCGCGGCACCATCGCGGTCGGCAAGCGCGCCGACATCGTGCTGATCGACGGCACGCCCTGGACCGACATCAAGGATGTCTACAAGGTCTCGCAGGTGCTGATCGACGGCAAGCTGGCCTATGGCGCCGGCGCCCCGGCGCTGCCCGTCGCCAACAAGACCGACCGTCTGCCCTCGATCAGCGTGCCTGCGCTGATCGACGATTTCGAGCGCGACGATCGCCGCTCGTCGATCGACACGCTGCGCGTCGACACGCCCGATGGCGGCATCGACCGGTCGGTCGAGATCACCCAGACGGTGCCGCGCGACGAGGGCGGCAAGGCGCTGTCGCTGTCGGCGCGCATGGCGGTGAAGGAAGCGGCTTATGCCGGCTTTGCCATTCCGCTGAGCCGCGGGTCGATCACCCCGGCGAAGATCAGCGGTTACAAGGGCCTGCGGTTCGAGCTGAAGGGCGACGGCGCCTATACCGTTCGCCTGAACGGCCTGGACGGCGTCTGGGAAGCGCAGGTGCAGGGCGGCGCCGGCTGGGCTGCGGTCGAGGTGCCGTTCAGCCAGTTCAAGCCGGTCGAGCGGCGCGGCAAGACTGGCCCGGCCTTCACCGGTGACGGCATCACCCAAGTCGAGTTCGGCGGATCGCGCGGTCCCGGCAAGCGCATGTGGTTGCAGATCGACAATGTCCGCTTCTACTAAGGGCTGACGGCCTATTTCAAAGGGCGCGATCGAGCATCGCGCCCTTTCCTCTTTCTGCCCGCTTACGACCAGATATCTGGAGAGATTGCATGAAACCCCATTGGCTTTTCCTGTCGGGCGCACTGCTGTTGCAGGCCGTGCCTGCCGTGGCCCGGACCAGCACGCCGACCCCGCCCGAACGCTTCTTCAAGCAGCCGCCGGGGACCGACTATTATCTCGCCAATTACAGCGAATATGAGGCCTATCTCCAGAAGCTGGCGACCCAAAGCGACCGGATGAAGCTGGTCGACATCGGCAAGAGCGCGGAAGGGCGCAGCCAGTGGATGGCGATCGTCTCCTCGCCCGCGAACCTCGCCAAGCTGGACGAGTATCGCACGATTGCCGAGAAGCTGGCCCGCGCCCATGGCGTGGACGAGGCGCAGGCGCGCACGCTGGCGGCGCAGGGCAAGGCGGTGGTCTGGATCGACGCGGGCATGCACGCGACCGAGACGGTGACGTCGCAGGGGCAGATCCAGGTGCTTTACCGGATGCTGACCCAGTCGGACCCGGAAACGATGCGCATGCTGGACGACTGCATCATCCTGTTCGCGCATGACAATCCCGACGGCATGGAACTGGTCGCCAACTGGTATATGCGCTCGGCCGATCCCAAGAAGCGCGAGATGGCGACACTGCCGCGCCTCTACCAGAAATATATCGGCCACGATAATAACCGCGACAGCTTCATGGCGGCGATGCCCGAGACCGAGAATGTCAATCGGGTGCTGTTCCGCCAATGGTATCCGCAGATCGTCTACAACCAGCATCAGACCGGGCCGGAGGGCATGGTGGTGTTCGTGCCGCCGTTCCGCGATCCGTTCAATTTCAATTATGACCCGATCGTCATGGCGCAGCTCAACGAAGTCGGCTTCGCCATGCATTCGCGCCTGATTTCCGAGGGCAAGGCCGGGTCCGGCACGCGCAGCGCGGCGCCCTATTCGACCTGGCACAATGGCATGGAACGATCGGTCGCCTATTTCCACAACAGCATCGGCCTGCTGACCGAGATCATCGGCGGGCCGACCCCGGCGAAGATCCCGCTGGTGCCATCGACCCAGTTGCCGCGCGGTGACGAGATGATGCCGATCGGCCCGCGCGACTGGCATTTGCAGGATTCGCTCGACTATCAGTGGACGCTGGACCGTGCCGTCATCGACTATGCCTCGCGCAATCGCGAGCGGCTGTTGTTCAACATCTGGAAGATGGGCGCCAACAGCATCGAGAAGGGCAGCAGGGATAGCTGGACCATCACCCCGTCCAAGGTCGACCGGCTGGCCAATGCCAAGGCGCTGGATGAAGGGCGTGGCCCCAAGAAGGTCGATCCCGGCCTTTACAAGACGATGCTGCAAGCCCCGGCCGAGCGTGATCCGCGCGCCTATATCATCCCCGCCGACCAGCGCGACATGCCGACGGCCATCGCCTTCCTCAATGCGCTCATCAAGAATGGCGTCGAGGTGGAGCGGGCCGACGCGCCGTTCCAGGCGGGCGGGAAAAGCTATGCCGCCGGCTCCTACATCGTGCGCACCGACCAGGCCTATCGCCCGCATGTGATCGACATGTTCGAGCCGCAGGACCATCCGCATGACACGGATTTCCCCGGTGGCCCGCCCAAGGCGCCCTATGACATTACCGGCTATACTTTGGCCTATCAGATGGGGATCGGCTTTGATCGGCTGCTCGACGGGCTGGACCAGCATTTCACCCCGGTGCCCGACCTGCTGGCGCCGCCGCCCGGCCGGATCGTGGGGCAGGGCAAGGCGGGCTGGATCGTCGGCCATGAAAGCAACAACAGCTTCATCCTGACCAACCGCCTGTTGAAGGCGGGCGTGCGTCCCGCCTGGCTGAAGCAGGCGGTGAGCGCCGATGGCGAGGCGATGCAGGCCGGCGCGATCTGGATCCCGGCATCGGCCGGCGCGCAGAAGATCGTCGGTGACGCGGTAACGGAGCTGGGCCTGACCGCCCATGCGCTCGATGCCGCGCCGCAGGGCGAACGCATTGCGCTCAAGCCCCTGCGCATCGGCCTGGTCGATCGCTATGGCGGCAATATCCCGACCGGCTGGACCCGCTTCCTGCTGGAGAAGTTCGAATTCCCGTTCGCGCCGGTCTATGCCAAGCGTCTGGATGCGGCCAATCTGGCGAAGGATTATGATGTGTTGCTGTTCGCCGACGGCGCACTGCCCCCGAGCGGTGCCTGGGGAACCGCCCGCGCCGGCAAGCAGCCGGACGTCAAGGACACGCCGGCCGAGTTCGTGCCGATGCTGGGCGATCTGACCGATGCCAAGACGGTGCCGGCGGTCGCGGACTTCGCCCGCAATGGCGGCGCGGTGGTGGCGATCGGCAATTCGGCCCGCTTCATCGACCTGCTAGGCACGCCGCTCAAGCCCGCGCTGGCACGGGAAGTGGAGGGGGCGATGAAGCCGCTCGATACCAAGAGCTTCTTCATCCCCGGATCGATCCTGCGCGCGCGCGTCGATAACCGCCAGCCGTTGGCCTATGGCCTGCCCGACCAGGTGGACATGTTCTTCAACCGCTCGCAGACCTTCGTGACGGCGAATGCCACCCCCTATGGCCAGGTGTCCTGGTTCGAGGGTCGTGATCTGCTGCGCAGCGGCTGGGCCGTGGGACAGGAGAAGCTGGCCGGCACGATCGCCGTCGCCGATGTCGATGTCGGCAAGGGCAAGCTGCTGGTGATGGGGCCGGAAGTGGCGCAGCGCGCCCAATCCTATGGCACGTTCAAATTCCTGTTCAACGCGCTGCTCTATGGCGCGGCCGATCGGAAATAAGGGAAAGACACGGGGCGTCGACAGGCGCCCCGTTCTTCCGGATCATCCCCGGACGGCGCAGTCGCCGGGGATGATCTGATCGCCGCGGGTCAGGACGATCCGGTCGGCGTTACGTGCTACATGCACAAGGCCCTGTTGCTCCAGCGCTTCGGCCAGACCATCGGCATTGTCGATGTCGAACACGCCGCTGATGGCGATATGCGCGGCATCCTCCTTCACCTCCAGCCGGCCCGAGCCATAGCGGTTCATTTCCGCCGCGACATCGGACAGGCAGCGACCGGTGAAGACGATGCGCCCGTCGCGCCAGGCGCTTTCGCGGGTCACGTCGACCGGGTCGACCGAAACGCTCTGATCCTTCTGCGTCAGCCGCATGCCGGCGGGCAGCAGGGTGGCGCGGCTGCCATTGTGGGTTGCCGCAGCCGTCACGACGCGGACAAGCCCCTCGGTCGTGGTGACCTGTTCCCGGCCCGACAGGCGCGACACGTCGAAGGCGGTGCCGACTGCCGTGGCGGTCAGCTTGCCGGCCGACACGCTGAAGGGGCGGCTCTTGTCCTTCTGGACGGCGAAATAGGCGCGCCCCGATTCCAGCGCGACCGCCCGCTTGTCGGCAGAGAAGGCAAAGCGGATCGCACTGTCGGCGTCCAGGATCACGCGCGATCCGTCGGGCAACTGGATATTACGGCGGCGGCCGGCGGGGCTGAACAGGCGCGTGCCCGTCGCCTGTGCCACCTGTTCGCCGGACAGGGCGGGCGGCACGGGATGCTCGGCAGGGCGGCTGGTGAACCAGAGCGTTGCCGGCACCGCCAGCAGCGCGGTCAGCGAGGCTGCCAGCAAGGCCGCGCGCCACGGGCGGCGGCTGGTCGAGGGGGCGGAAGCTTCGGTCTGGCGCGCCTGCATCTGGGCGAGCATCGCCGCCATCGCATCATCCTGCTCCGCAGCGCCGGCGACGTCCCAGCCGCGCTCGACCGCGTCCATGGCCGCGCGATGCGCCGGGGCCGCGTCGCACCAGGCGGCAATCGCCGCCCGCTCGGCGGATGTCGCCGTGCCGGACTGCAACCGCGCCCAATGGGCGGCGGCGATGTCGAAGGGGTCGTCCCCGTCCTGGGTCATGAAGTGACCGCTATCCTATCGTGCCATGCGCCGGGCGATATGCGCGACGGCCTTGGCGACATGTTTCTCGATCGCGCTCACCGAAATGCCCAGCCTTTCCGCAATATCGCCATAGGCCAGCCCTTCGTAGCGCCGCATCAGGAAGATGTCGCGGGTCCGTTCCGGCAGCTCTTCCAGCGCGCGGACGACCTGGGCGATCTCTTCCCTTGCCTGTAAGACGCGGTCGGCGGTCCGTTCCTCAGCAGGATGATCCTTTTCCGTCAGTTCATCATGCCCCTTGGCATGACGGACCTGATCGCGCCGCGCCTGATCGCGCAATACGCTGGATGCGGTGCGGAAGATATAGCCTTCCAGATTGTCGATGCCGTCGGGCGACTGGCGCACATGCATGCGCAGCATCACATCCTGCACCAGGTCGTCGACGATATGGGCGCTGGTGACGCGGCGGGCAAAATAGCGGCGCAGCGCCGGGATATAGGCGGAATAGTCGGTCGCCCTGTTTTCCGCCCCGCCCGGTTGCGGCAACGACGATCCTGATAGACGGTTCAACCCCGAAACCCCTTGTCCGCGCTTTCAAACCCCTTGCGGGCCGCCCCGGCGACCCGCATCACCAATGCCGGTCCCAGCTCAGCAGGATCGATCGCGGTCCTGAACTGAACGTTTGACCGACCCCATATCCGTTAGTCACCGCGCGCAAATTCGCGACGCGGTTGAAAATATTGCGCGCGCGCAGCGACAGGCTGGTCCGTTCCCGGCGCCAGCTCAGCCCCGCACCGAACAACGAGAAGCTCGACGTCTCGACGAAATCGGGATCGTCACGGGTGAAGGTGGACCAGGAGCCGGACTGATATTGCCAGTCGCCCTCGACCGTCAGTTGGCCATGGCCGCCGACCGACCAGCTGCGCGCCAAGCTGGCCTGCAACCGGCGATGCGGCACGAAGGGGATGCTGTCGCCCTTGTCGGCGCCGCCGACCAGCGGCGCGGCGTCGGACACGCGGGTCAGGTCGGCGCGGATCAGGCTGGCTTCCAGCCGGGCGGTCAGGCCCGGCAGCGGCCGGGCGACCAGTTCGAACTCGGTGCCCAGGATCATCGCGTTGCCGACATTGACCAGATAGGCGTGCGAGCGATTTTCCGACAGGGCCCGATACTGCATGTCGCGCCAGTCGTTCATATAGGCGGTCAGCGTCATCTCGCTGTCGCGCCAGAGATGCAGGTTGAAGCCGAGTTCAGCACCCCACAGGCTGTCGCCATCATAGGTGCGCCGGTCGGGCAGCAGCACAGATGCGGTGTTGACCCCGCCCGGCCGGATGCTGCGCGTCAGCTGGGTATGCCAGCTGGCGCCCGGCGCGATCGGCAGGTCGATATGGACGCGGGTGCTGAGCCCGCCCGAGCGGCTGACGGTGCGCGGCCAGGAGTCGATCGATCCGCTGAGCAGATTGGGCACGACCACGTCATTCTGCGACGCGACGCGATAATCATCATAGCGCAGCCCGAGCGAGACGAGCAGATCATCCTCCCGATAGGAGAGCGTCCCGAACAGCGCCGCCTGATCGCGGCTGATCGCCAGCCGGCGGGCACCGAACAGTTCGCCAGTCACATCGGGATCACCGCTGTAGGAGGAGAGTTCGCTGCGCAGCCGCTCGCTGCGATGATCGATCAGCACGCCCGCCACCCAGCCGAGGCCATGGGCATTGTCATGCCCCAGGCGCAGTTCCTGCAGGATGCGGGTCGACACGATCGGAATATGCAGCAGCGATGGCGCGAAGCCGGCGGCATAATCGGCGAACTGCTGCGTCTGGGCCGGATCGCAGGATGGACTGTCGAGCCCGAAATAACGCTGGCAGGCTTCGGGATCCTGCCCCTGCAGCAAGGTGGCCTTGGTCCGATCATACCGCCGGTCGAGCGACCAGCGATAGGCGGCGGTGATGCTGGTCAGACGGACCGGGCCGCCGCCATAGCCGATCTTGAGCCGCCCCATCAGGAAGTCATGGGTGGTGGGCGCGGCGAAATAGCGATCGGTGCGATAGGGGCCGAGCGACTGGAACCAGGAGGAGGCGTCTGCGATGCGGCGATGCTGCCAGGTGAGCAGCGCCGATATGTCGAGATCGGGCTGCGGCACGATCCGCGCGATCAGGCGCAGCCCCGATATGTCGTCGTCATTGACGTTGCGCGCGCCGGTGCGAACATTGTCGACATAGCCGCCCGCGCGGCTGGCATAGGCGGTCGCGCGCAGGGCGGCGCGCGCGCCCAGCGGAATATTGAGCGTGGAGGAGGCCGACAGGTCGGGATCGCCGCCCTGCTGCATGCCCAGGCCCAGGTTGGCGCCGCCGCCCCATTGGCCCAGATGCGGTTCTTCCGGCGCGATCTCGATCTCGCCGGCGAGCGCGCCGACGCCATGTTCGGCGCTGCGTGCGGTGCGCGCGATGCGGACCTGCGCCACGTCCACCAGCGACAGGTCGCTGGTCGTGCGCGCGGCGTCGCTGCCGGTGCCCGACGGGCCGGCGATCGGCACATCACCGAAATAGACCAGAGTGGTGGATTCTCCCGCCATGCCGACGCCGCGCACGATCAGCGCGCGCTGCCCGGCATTGCCCGGTTCGCTGCTGATGCCCGGACTGGCTTCGACCAGGGCGGCAATCCCCGCCGCGCTGGGCCGCAACCGCAGGTCGCCGGCAAAGCTGACCGGATCGGTTCGGCGCTGGGCGGTGACGATCAGCGGGCGGGCCGGGGGCAGGGGGGATGGGAGGGGGGCGGCTGCAATGTCGGCTGTGCCGCGGACCGGGGAGGCCGGTTCGATCAGGATGACATGGGCGTCCGTCTCCCGGAAGGTCAGGCCGCTGCCCTTGAGCAGCCGGCGCAGCGCGCTCGAAAAGGACATGGCGCCCGACAGCCGATGCGATGTCGCCGAACCGGCCAGGGCGGAGGGGAAGACGATCTGCCGGCCGGCCTGCAAGGCGAGCTGCTGGATTGCGGTTTCCAGCTTCTGACGCGGTATGTCGAATGCCGTGTCGCTGCCGTTGCGCGCGAATGCCGGGGCGGTGATGAGGGGCATGGCCAGGAATAGGGGCGCGCCGATTGTCGCGATCCGGCGCAGCGCATACCGCCCCGGCCGCGCGACACCGGCTCTTCTGCACCTTCGTATCACGGACACGCCTTATTCTTCCGACCCGATGTCCAGAACGAGCGACCCCCCACTTTCCATCACGGCATATCCGGCGTGGCGTCGGAAGATTGCGCAAATTGTGCAAAGGTCATGAACTGTCCCCAGGCGGCTGCGCCGGTTTCGACGCTGCTGTCCCGTCAATGTGAAAGGAAGCGCATGACGTCGTCGTCTTTGCGGAGGCGAGGGCGATGGGATCGCGGCCGGATTGCTAACCGAAAGGGGCAGGGGCGTGAATTAAGTTATTCTGTTCCTTCTACAAGTCGGCCTCGTGGCGCAGCCTCCAGGGCATGCAGATGGGGCGTTGCGCGGTGATTTTCGGCTTCTGAGCCATTTTTTGCGAGAAAGGTGTTGACGGGTTCGCCTGACGGGCCTAGATGCCACTCCACCGACGCGGTGATGACCAACGGTTTTCGCCACGCACGGTCGCCAACATAGCAGGACAGTATGTCCCCCGATAGAAATAGCGGGGAACGATCACTGTCCGCTTCGATGTTTGGACGGCTCTTTGACATTGTGATTTAGATGAAGGGACATGTGGGCGGCGGCCCTGGGTTCTTACGGCTTTCAGGCGTAGGGATTCAGATAAATTTAGGCCGTTCCTATATGTCTCGATATATTCCACTAGAATATATTGTGCAGGAATGGCTCCTGAAAATGAGCGGTTTCTGATCGGGCTTATTCCGCCTGGTTGGAGATCGGACATCAAACTTGAGAGTTTGATCCTGGCTCAGAACGAACGCTGGCGGCATGCCTAATACATGCAAGTCGAACGAGA